>NZ_LJYG01000001.1 GCF_001440035.1 Bradyrhizobium manausense
ACATTTATAGTTTTTAACTAGTTAACAATACTAGTAAGTCGGTGAAATCAGGGAGTGCCATCCCCGATTTCACCTAACCACAACGTACTGTCAAGGAGTACTTATCATGGCTAACGCGAATACTACTGTTTTAGAACTTTTAGGCAAACAAGTTTCTTTTGTTTATGTTCTTAAGTCTGATTCAGATGAATATTCTTTCACCTGTTCTGGTGTTGTGACTGATGTAATTATTAGTCTTAACTCTGAACTACAGCTCTCTGTTGATAATGGGGATTTTTATATTTATTCGGATTTAAAGGATTTCTCTATCAAGTCTGAATAAGGGGCTCTTGGTATATTTAGTATATTTACGAAATCTCATGCCACGCTTGAAACTCAAGGGTTTCAGGCGTGTTTTTTTTATAGTTTCTTGAGAAACGCGTAAGCGTGCATTACTGAAAAAGCACCTAAATCTTAGAGTGGGTGTCTACCCACGAACTGACATAAAACGATTTCAAACCTTCCCTCTCTGATTACAAGCTCCCTTTAGCCTAAGAACGGGAGTTACCGAGCTTTGCTCGCCGTGATATTGAATAGATTTTAATTTTGATATATAAATAGAATCACAAAATGATTCCTTTTATATATAAGGTAAGATTTATGAGCAATCCATCAAAATTAGATACACTTGTTGCAGAAATTAGTGGTACTGCTGAATCTGAATATATTGGTCTTTATAAGCAGATTCCTTTTCGTGTAAGACTTCCCCTTTTTGCACGTTTATCAGCACTTCATACCATTCAAAATTCCCATAATAAAACTCCGCGTAATGCGTTGTTGAATGACTTACTTGAAATCGCCATGGATCAAGTTATGTTTAAATTAGATGAGGAAACTTTGGAAGCTCTGGGACATTTAGAAGCTCAATATTATGAAGAGCTTTCTCAATATGATTCTGGAGAACTTTCAGATGATTAGAAAACCACGAATTATAAGTAACACCTCTATGGAAAGCCTGGATGAAGCATGTACTTACTTTAGACAGGTTCTCCAGGAACATTTAGATAAAAAGAGACAAATTACATTTTTTACCATTGCTATGGTCGATGGTCGTTTGAAGTTAATTGAGGGGATACCAGAATGATTAAGCTTGAAGGTACAGTTTTAAATACATACCACTTAGATGGTGGGACTAATAAAAAGGGCGAAGAATATGAAGCTCGAGATAAGGTCCAGCTTCTAGGTTCGTTGGAGCTTCCCAACGGACAAATTAAAAATGAATTAATCGACCTTACTGTTGAAGATTCTCGTATTTATGATGATTTCAAAAATAAGCTTATTAGCATCAGTTGTGGCGCTATGGCTGTTGGTCGTAACGTTATTTTTTATGTTCGAAAAGGTGCGAAACCTGTTTTAGCAGATCACCTATGATTTTCCCTAAAAAACATCGAGTTAGCGAAGCGTCTCGATGTTTTTTCTTTTACTTGATACTATTGATTAAAGCGGGGACAAAATTTGCAGAATTTAGATAAGAAAAAACCCCTGTTATCGGACAGTTTGGCGACCGGTGATAACAAGGGTTTTGCATCTCCCAAAGGAGATCAACATAGGGATAGAATAACACGTTTTGGCATTTTGAAACATAGATCGAAGCAACAAGAAAACTATTTATTTTCGTTAGCTAAGATTAAAGAAAATTATCATGCCGATGTAAAAAACGATGAATCTATTCGCGCCATGAAAACTGCCCAAAAATTAAATGGGTGCGGTAATTTTCTTCTATTCAAAAATTTTTACACCATTGACCAAATTAAACTCGCCAAGTTCCAAGCTTGTAGTGAGCATTTGTTATGCCCGTTTTGTGCAGGTATTAGAGCTTCTAAGGCAATTCAAAAATACTCTGAGCGTGTTGATCAAGTCTTATCTGAAAATCCTCGTTTAAAGCCCGTTATGATCACGTTTACGGTTAAAAATGGGGTAGATCTAAGGGAACGGTTCACTCATCTTATAAAATCGTTTAGAACGCTTATAGAGCGTCGTAGGGACTATATTAAAAAAGGGCGTGGCTTTAATGAATTTTGCAAAATTAACGGTGCAATGTATTCATATGAGAATACTTACAATGAAAAAACTAATGAGTGGCATCCCCATATTCATGTGTTTGCACTTTTGGATGATTGGATAGATCAGGATGAATTGTCTCAATATTGGCAATCTATTACTGGGGACTCTATGGTCGTTGATATCCGTAGAGCCAAAAAACAAAAAGACTTAGGCTATTCAGGTGCTGCTGCTGAAGTCTGTAAATATGCTCTCAAATTTGGTGATCTTTCTGTAGAAAAGACTTGGGAAGCTTTCAAAGTTTTAAAAGGTAAGCGATTAAGTGGTGCTTTTGGATCTCTTTGGGGCGTGAAAATTCCTGAATCATTAATTGATGATTTACCAGATGATTCTGATTTACCTTATCTAGAAATGATTTATAAGTTCGTCTTTTCTAAGAAGTCTTATTACGATTTACAACTTACTCGTCATGTCGAACCTACAGGTAAGGACGCCGCCGACGAGCT
>NZ_LJYG01000002.1:0-24097 GCF_001440035.1 Bradyrhizobium manausense
TCCGTGCTGCACACCTGGGGCTCGGCCATGACCCACCACCCGCATGTGCACATGATCGTGCCGGGCGGCGGCATCTCGCCCGACGGCCGGCGCTGGGTGTCGTGCCGGCCGGGCTTCTTCCTGCCAGTGCGCGTGCTCTCACGCCTGTTCCGGCGATTGTTCCTGGAGCGCCTCGCGATCCTCCACCAGGCCGGGCGCCTGAGCTTCTTCGGCAACGACGCTGATCTCGCCGGAGCACAATCATTCGCCGCATTGCTTGCAGCCTCGCGCAAGACGGAATGGGTCGTCTATGCCAAGCGCCCGTTTGGCGGTCCCGAGGCCGTGCTGGCCTATCTGTCGCGCTATACCCACCGCGTCGCCATCGCCAACAGCCGCCTGATTGCCTGCGACCAGCGCGGCGTCACCTTCAGCTGGAAGGATTACCGGGTCGAAGGCCACGACCGTCAAAAGCGGATGACGATCGCCACAGACGAGTTCATCCGCCGCTTCCTCATCCACGTGCTGCCAAAAGGCTTCCACCGCATCCGCCACTACGGCCTGCTCGCGCGGAGCGCCTGCGCCGACAACGTCGCACGCGCGCGCAAACTGCTCCTCGTCAAGGATCGTAAGGATGAGCCGACCGAGACCATCGACAGCGGCACGCCGCCGTGTCCATGCTGCGGCGGTCGCATGATCGTCATCGAGGTTTTTGAGCGAGGCGCAACGCCTCGCCATCAAGCGAGCCCGCCAACCAGCGCCATCAGGATCGATACGTCATGAGCGCGCAACCGTCATGCTGCAAAGTTGCTCGCCATGCCCGCCGCTCATCGACCGGCCACGGCGGCATACGCTCCAACTGTCAGCTGTCGTTGCCAATCCGCCGACGATTGATCACGTTCGAACCCATCTACCCGTCATTCGCTTGCCCCGCCGCCGTCGCGCAGCTCGCTGCATGGACTCGAACTCCATCGGCCAGCTCGCCTGCAGAGCTCAAATCCCCATAGAGCCCGCCGCACCTTTCCTGCCCATCATGCGCGGTTTCCTCCCTTGGAGGCTTTCGGACGCCGGCCGCCCGAATATGCCGCGCCGTCAGTCACGCGGCCGGCATCCGAAACCCTTCACAAGAACGGCAATTGTAGCCCGCAAGCGGAAGGCAGCTTATTGGATCATCGCGTCCTTAAGTGGTTTGCCGATGCCGCGCGGCAGTGGAGCGATCTGCTCCGCTCTGCGGGACAAACTCCTCAACAGAGCTTGGAATTTGAACCTTGAAGCAATTTGCGAGACCAACAGTGGACCGCCGCAACTCGCTGGAGCCGCGCTTATCCATAGGATGTTTGCAGTCAGGCTTCCATTTTCTAGTTCTGTCGTCACATTGCGACGGTCGGCGGCGCATTCGCAACGATGTGCAGTGGCGGTTCCGATGACGATGACCCTGTGCGGCCTACTTGAGCTGGAGAACAATAATGAGCACGAATCCCAACAAGGCACTCTGGGAAAAGGGAGACTTCACCAGGCTCGCGTCGACCATGCGGGAGAGTGGCGACGCACTTGCAAGGTCGCTCGGTCCCGCCAGCGGCATCAAGGTTCTTGACCTTGGATGCGGTGACGGGACGACGGCTATCCCCCAGGCTCAGCTCGGTGCGGACGTGACGGGCGTGGATATTGCCAGCAACCTCGTGCAAGCCGGAAACAAACGCGCGCAGGAAATGGGTCTTTCCAACTGCCGCTTCCAGGAAGGTGATGCCTCTCACCTTGATGACCTCGCCAACCAAAGCTTCGATCGAGTGGTAAGCATTTTCGGCGCAATGTTCGCCCCACGACCGTTTGACGTCGCCAAGGAAATGGTGCGTGTTACCCGCCCGGGCGGGCAAATCATCATGGGAAACTGGATTCCGGGCGATCCGACCCTCGTTGCACAAATATTGAAGATTGCCGCGTCATATACTCCGCCTCCTCCGGAAGGCTTTGTCAGCCCCATGACTTGGGGGGTCGAGAGCAACGTTATCGAGAGATTTGGAGCCGCCGGCATCCAAAAGGAAAACATTTCCTTCGTCCGGGATACTTACACGTTCAACTTCCCGGGCACACCCGCACAGTTCGTCAATGTGTTCCGGGACTATTACGGACCTACGATGAACGCATTCGAGGCGGCGGACAAGAACGGACGCAGGGCGGATCTGCAAAAGGAAATGGAGACCCTTTTCACTGCTCAGAACAGAAGCAAGGAGGCCACGTCTATTCCTGCAACTTTCCTGCGCGTCGGAGTGAGAGTTGCCTGAGTTGGGAATTTAGCAGCCGCACCGGAGCCGATTGCTCGCCGTGCTCGCGGATGGAGCCGCACAACAGCATCCGCAAGGTCTCGCGCGTTCGATTGCGGTACGTCCATGCGTCGCCAAACTCTATCCTGAACCACAGTGCCGCTCCGCTTCCGGTCCATCCCGGAAGCCGACCTCAACCTTAGCTTCTCGCTCGACCGGAATGGGCCAGATTCGGATTCATGCATCGCTGCAAAGCCAGGATTATTCGATCACCTTATCAGCGCGAACGAGTAGCGAGGTGGGAACGGTAAGCCCCAGCGTTTTAGCAGTCGTCATATTGAACACTAATTCGAACTTGGTGGGCTGCTCGACCGGCAGATCGGCAGGCTTGGTGCCTTTGAGAATTTTATCAATGTAGCCGCCTGCACGGCGGAATACATCGGCTAGATCGGGGCCGTAGACGATCAGCCCACCATTGGCGAATTGTCGAAAAAGATAGCTCGCGGGCAGATGATGCTTCGCCGCAAGCGCGACAACCCTTGGGGCATTCTGAGCCGTCACGGGATCGCCAAAGATAACGATTGCATCAGCGTGTTGGGCAACGGCTGAAGCGAACGCCATATCAAGTTCCTCGGGCGTAGTTGCCTCAACTATCAGCAGAGTCACGCCAACGGCCTCGGCGGCTCGGGGTACCTCGTCAGTTAATCGCAGCTTGTGCTGAGGGTTGTGCGGGTTGATCAGGAGCGCAATTTTCGAGGCGCTTGGGACCAGCTCCTTCAGGACTTGTATTCGTTTCGCGATCCAATCTCCTGGTACAAGCTCCGTCAGCCCGGTTATGTTGCCACCTGGGCGCGAAAGGCTTTGAACAAGACCGAGCCCCACGGGATCGGCTACAGACACGAATACAATCGGAAGATTGGCAGTTGCGGACTTCAAGGCCACGGCTGCTTGCGGGTTGGTAGCAAAGAGCAGATCGGGCTTGAGGGTGACAAGTTCAGCTGCTAGAGCCGGTGCGCGTTCCGAATCGTCTCCGAAATAACGATAGTCTACAATTAGGTTCTTCCCCTCGATCCAGTCGTGATCGCTCAGGCCTTCACGCCAGACTTTGAAAATCTGGAAGTTCTCAAAAGCGGCAAGTAGCCCCACGCGGCGTGGCGCTGCCTGCGCTCGCACAGCAGGCGGTGAAGTGGCAACCGTATTCCGGATTTCCATACCACCCCTGGTGCGGCCACAGGGGGGCGTTCGGTCTGTGCCATGCCGTTCGATGCGCGTGAACTTGGCCCATTGATCGACAAGCTGCGTGAGCCACTCTCGGTCATTACGATCAAGGGCATGGGGCTTGCGGCGGGGCAAGACATCGCGCACTTTTACCGAGCGACGCGCTCGCCGAGCTCTGCCCTCTACGTAGGCCGTCGACTGCTTGCATTTGCCTGGCACAAGCTTCGGTACGGACGTTCGATGCACCTCGTCAACGGCAATGCATTGGTGGCCCGCCTGCTGAAATCGGCGGATAATCGCGGGGTCGACCTGCGCACGCATGCCCGCGGTGTTGCCCTGCTGAGGGATGGCCGCCGCGTGACCGGAGCAACCGTAGTCGTCGCCGGTAGCGAGTATGAGGTGCATGCGAGGCGCGGTGTTGTGCTCGCCTGCGGTGGCTATCCACATGACGTAGAAAGAAGGGCGGGGACGTTCGCCTATACCCCGTCTGGGCTTGACCATTGGTCTGCGGCCCCACGCACAAACACCGGAGACGGTATACGTCTTGGGGAGTCCGTCGGCGGCCGCTTCAACAACACTCTTGACGCTCCCGCCGCATGGACACCCGTCTCGTTGGTTCCTCAACGTGGAGACGGCGCGGATATCGTCTTTCCGCATTTGATCGATCGGGCAAAGCCTGGCGTGATTGCGGTGACGCGCGCCGGCAAACGTTTTGCCACCAGGATTGAACAAGCGAAGAAGTAGGCCAGGGGCGACGCGCGCGCCTAAACGTGGAAGTCCGCTCCTGGCACGAAGGTGGCGGTGACGCCCGGCTCTGCCGCGGTTGAGGCAACACCGGAGGTCGCGGAGGCGCTGCCAAACCGACGCGATTGACACATTGCCGAAGTTCGGTAACGCGATGACGTCGTCCGCAGTTGTTCCGTTCGCGCCCGACTTTCCTTGAACCTATGCTGCAGCCACTGCTTCGATCTCAATCAATAGGCTCTCAGAGTAGAGGC
This sequence comes from Bradyrhizobium manausense, assembly GCF_001440035.1. Taxonomy (GTDB): domain Bacteria; phylum Pseudomonadota; class Alphaproteobacteria; order Rhizobiales; family Xanthobacteraceae; genus Bradyrhizobium; species Bradyrhizobium manausense. Next base: position 4,454 of record NZ_LJYG01000002.1, read on the forward strand.
GCGAAACTTCAACCAGTGTGACCGCCGGAGCGATGGCAGGTGTCACTGAGTTGAAGAACCGATCGCGCGCCCGTCGATAGTCTGCCAACCTAGCCATGTCGCGGACGAAGACCGTCAGCTTCACCAAATTCGAGGCGGTGCATCCCACGCTTTCCAGCGCCGCCGAAAGATTGCGGAATGCTTGCTCGGCCTGTGCCTCTACATCATCCCCGCCAACAACCGTGCCGGTAGCGTCAACTCCGGCTTGCCCGGCGGTGAAGATCAGGCGGCTTCCACGTACATCGACAACGTGGGAGTAGCCGGGCGGCCGTTCGAGGGACGGTGGGTTTAGGTAACGGGCGACAGCAGTGTCGTTTGGCATGAGACGGCTCCATGGGTTGGTGACATGCACCATGCCTCATGCTTCAAGGGCATGTCTCTGCGATTTGACTTGCAGAAGGGCGATCAAACGCAACAATTGGCCGATGCGGGCTGAAAATGTGAGCAGTTATGCCAATACCAGAACTTGACGACATCGATCGTCGGATCATCGCGGAACTCCAGGCCGACGCGCGACTGACCAACATCGAATTGGCGGAGCGTGTTGGGCTTTCCGCATCCCCGTGCTTGCGGCGCGTGCGGCGATTGGCTGACGAAGGAGTCATCGCCGGGTATCGCGCAGTTCTACATCGCAGCCGCGTCGGTCTTGGCCTCACGATCTTTTTGGCCGTGAAGATCGATCGCCATGCCAATGATCGTGCGATCGACTTCGAGAGCACCGTAATTGCTTTGCCCGAAGTGGTCGGATGCCATCTCGTGGCCGGCGAGGCCGACTATTTCTTGGAGGTCGTAGTGCCCGATATGGAGCACTATCAGCAATTTCTAGTCGGCAAGCTTCTGGAGCTGCCAATTGTGCGCGACGTGCGCAGCAGCATCGCCATTCAATCGCTCAAGGCTGATGCGCCACTCCCGCTCGGACACTTCGGTCAGTGAATGTCGGCTGTAACCCCGACCGCAATGATATCTGCCACCGACCGGAATGTCTCAAAGTGGCCCGAAAGGCGAAGGGATTGATCGGGCAGGGCCATCTCTGCTCTGCCCGGGTATTTCAGACCTCGACTTGCTCGGCGATAGCGAGCGCATCGTCCACCTCGATGCCTAGATACCTAACGGTGCTTTCGATCTTCGTATGACCGAGCAAGAGCTGTACGGCTCGCAAGTTTCCCGTGCGTCGGTAGATTAGTGTTGCCTTGGTCCGACGCAGGGAGTGCGTTCCGAGTACCTTTGGGTCTAGACCGATGCTTGCCATCCAAGCCCTGAGGAGACGGGAATATTGGCGAGTCGTCATAGGGCGGTCCGGACCGCGTCGGCCGTTGAAGAGGTATTCGCCAGGTCTTTTGCCAGCAGCTTTCAGAAAGTCGTCGACGGCCTGACGAGTTTGATCGGTCAACTCGAATTTGACCGGCCTGCCGGTCTTCCTCTGCCGGACAGTTGCGCGATCAAGCGCGTAGCCACTCGGAGCAACGTCTTCGACCCGGAGGGCCACGACGTCGCAGCCACGAAGCTCGCTATCAATCGCCAAGTTGAACAGGGCAAGATCGCGAGCGCGCCTCTCGATCAGCAACCTTGTTCGGATCGACCAGACTTGGTTTGGGCGCAGCGGAGGCTTGGCACCGATCAGTTTCCCTTTATTCCAGGGTGCATGGCGGATAGATTCGCGGCTTTCATCAGACATGCTCGTACTCCTCGATTAGTTAGAGGGGCATCGATCATGAGCCGGTCTTGGTCGGTTGCGTCTGCTCTCAGGGCATTGCGGGCATGGGTCCGTCGAATGCGGGTCTCGATGGGGTCGAGTTTGACCCTGGCTGTGTGAAAACGGCGGGCTGCTGTTATGATTCTCCTGTGATTCTTTTGGGGGAATCGATGAGGCGCTTCGTTGAAGAGGCGGATCGTGGGCAGCGGACGCTGTTGCCCGAATGCCTCGATGACTTCATTGACGAGAGTAACCCGGTTCGCGTGATCGACGTATTTGTCGATGCGCTCGATTTGGCTGAGATGGGGTTTGAGGGTGCGGAGCCGGCGGCCACTGGTCGGCCGTCGTACCATCCCTCAGTTCTCCTTAAGCTTTACATTTACGGCTATCTGAACCGAGTGCAGTCGAGCCGGCGGCTGGAACGAGAGGCCGGGCGCAATGTCGAGGTGATGTGGCTGCTGGGGCGGCTTGCTCCCGATCACAAGACGATCGCGGACTTCCGCAAGGATAACGGCCTGGCGCTGCGCAAGGTATGTGCGCGCTTTGTCGAGCTCTGCCGCGGGATGGGTCTTCTCACGACGTCCAGCGTCGCCATCGATGGGAGCAAGTTCAAGGCCGTGAACAACCGGGACAGGAACTTCACGCGCGCGAAGGTGGAACGGCGGCGCGCTCAGTTGGAGGAGAGCGTCGCCCGCTATCTGAGCCAACTTGACACGGCCGACCGACAGGAGGCAATTCGCCAATGTCGTCAATGGTCGAACGGCGTGCTATCGCCCTTCTTCAGTCCTTGTGTCAGTGATGGTCTCGTCGACGGCGGTCTCGTCGGTGAGATCGATCCGTTCATCGGCGTCATCCGCGACGTCCCAGACGAGCACTTTGGCGCCGCCGGCTACAAGCCGTTCGGAAACCGCCCGGCCGACGCCGCCGCAGCCACCCGAATGACGGTGACGCGACCTGTGAAATGCAGACCACTCATGCGCTCGCCTTTCCCTCCGCCGCGCGCGCGACGATTCTGCGTGCAGCGACCAGTGCCCGTCGTCCCCACTCCTCTGCGCCGAGCTTGGGGCCATGCGTACAGCGGCGAACGTTCCCTTCTGCAGCGATTTGACGAGTCCCGAGCGGGGCTGCTGGATCATTGGGAAAAGTGTGGCGAGCCGCTCGCCATAGAGGCCGAAATCGTTCATGCTCTGCGTTCAACGCGCCGCCGGCGAATATCCGGTCATTGCCGTCGGCAGGTAACTCCCTTTGCCCGCGTCATTGCGGGATTTATTGTTGAAACTCTAGGTTGTTGTCTCTTAGAATTACTCTTAGGTGCGACGCTTTGTCGGTCACTTTCTCGCGAACGTGACAAGATGGCGCAGAAAGCGCGCCGGCCACGTGCCAGGGGCGAATGCCCGCCAGCGACCTCTCTCCTTTCTCGCTTCGGAGACTCTGACCATGGCCACCCACACATTTTCCTGCATCGATGGTCACACCTGCGGCAATCCGGTGCGTCTCGTCTCCGGCGGGGGGCCGCATCTGGAGGGCGCGAACATGCTTGAAAAGCGCGCCCACTTCCTGCGCGACTATGATTGGATCCGCACCGGCCTGATGTTCGAGCCGCGCGGACACGACATGATGTCGGGCTCCATCCTCTATCCACCGACACGTCCGGATTGCGATGTGGCAGTGTTGTTCATCGAAACATCCGGCTGCCTGCCGATGTGCGGCCACGGCACCATTGGAACCGTCACGATGGGCATTGAGAATGGCCTGATAACGCCGCGCAAACCCGAACAATTGTCGATCGACGCACCGGCCGGCAAGGTCGATATCACCTACCGCCAAGAAGGCCGTTTCGTGGAGGAGGTGCGTCTCACTAATGTCCCGGGCTTTCTCTACGAGGAGGGGCTGACGGCCGAGGTCGATGGTCTTGGCGAAATCGTCGTCGACGTCGCCTATGGTGGAAATTTCTACGCCATCGTCGAACCCCAAAAGTATTTTCGCGACATGGCCGACCATACCGCCGACCAACTGGTGGCGTGGTCGCGGCGTCTACGCGCCGCGCTCAATGAGAAGTATGAGTTCGTCCATCCCGAGCATCCGGAGATCAAAGGTCTCAGCCACATTCAGTGGACGGGCAAGCCGACGAAGCTGGAGGCGCATGGGCGCAACGCCGTCTTTTACGGCGAGAAAGCCATCGACCGCTCGCCATGCGGTACCGGCACCTCAGCGCGCATGGCGCAGCTCGCCGCCAAAGGCAGGCTACGGGTTGGCGACGAATTTGTACATGAATCGATCATCGGCTCGCTGTTCAAGGGACGAGTCGAGGCTGCCGCCAGGGTCGCCAACCGGGATGCGATCGTGCCCTCGATTGCCGGCTGGGCCCGCATGACCGGCATCAATACGATCTTTATCGACGATCGCGATCCCTACGCTCACGGCTTCGTCGTGAAGTAAAAGTCCGAAGCCACGATCCGCTTCCAACCCTCCACGAGCTCGCCCTGAAAGTCGCTGGACGTCTCCGGCTGAAATCCCATGCATTGGCGCGGGTTGCAGTTTTGAGGCCGTCGAGTTCGAATGGGGCCGGTCTTGCGGAAGCGCCTCTCACGGATCGCTCACCATGGAGGCTGCGGGGTTGATCGAGCCAGTTGACCTGCTAAGGTCACATATTGAATTGCTCTAGCCGATTCGATAGCGATGCTCGCAAACCGGACGACAGGAATTTGACTGGACAGTCCTTTCGGCAGCTGCGACTCTGACACGGCTTGGCTTCGGATATTCCATAATGAAGGTTATGCGAATCGCTCGAGCATCGTCAACAAACTCGCAAGACGCCGGATCTCATCGGATGGCACGGAAAGCGAAATTGCGCCGTCTTGCGACTTGCTCATCTCAGCCATCACGTCAGTGACCACATTCGGGGGATTTTTGAGAAGCAACTCCCAGGTTGCTCCGCTTGACCTTGCATCTCCCCGCGCTCGGCGTCTTCTTCGTCCCGGCAATGTTCGTTCCGGTGAAGCACATATTCCCCCAGGCGGCGCGCGGCGCCCCCTCCCCCGCGGCGATTGCGTTAGCAGAGCCCGGAAATTGGTGCCGATCTACGCCGGCAATTGTCTGCGGACGATCAGCCCGGGCAGCGAGCGGTCGGGTAGCGACAGCTCGCCGCCATGGGCGACCGCGATCGCACGCGCGATCCGCTCGCGGATCTCCCCACGAAGCAGTGTAACGGAGGGTTGATCGGGGTTATACTCATTTCGCGAAACGCGTATAACGTACTGGACGCCGGGTTCAACCCCGTTTATACTCAATGCGCGGAATGAGTATAACCGGGAAAACGACCATGCCGGCCCCCTCCCTGGTTGCCCAGACGACCTACGCCGAGCTCCTGGAGCGCGCCGCGAACGACGCCTTCCAGGACGCCTTCGCAGACAACGGCTCATTTACGGCCAAGAGCATCAATGGCCGCAAGTATTGGTACTTCCAGACCGGCACCGGCGCCGACCGGTCCCAGCGCTATGTCGGGCCCGAGACGCCAGAGCTTCTGGAGCGCATTGCCCGCCACAAGGAGGTTCGCGAAGACGAGCGTGAACGCCGGGCGCTTGTCTCTACGCTGGTCCGCTCATTCAGCTTCCCTCGTCCCATTCCAGAGATCGGCGACGTCATCGCAGCGCTCGCCAAGGTAGGTGTGTTTCGCCTTCGCGGCGTGCTCGTCGGGACGATTGCCTACCAAACCTATGCCGCGATGCTCGGCGTTCGCCTCTCAGCCGGCTCGCTGCAGACCGGCGACGTGGACATCGCGCAGTTCAAGAACGTCTCGGTGGCGGTTGAGGATTCCACACCGCCTGTTCTGGACGTGCTGAAGGAAGTCGATAGATCCTTTCGTGCCGTCCCTCACGTATCTGATGGCCGGCGCGTGACGAGCTATGCCGCCAAGGGCGGCTTGCGCGTCGACTTTCTCACGCCCCACGAGGGCAAGGAGACCGCCCGTCCCCAAAAGCTGCCCGCCCTGAACACAGACGCGCAGCCGCTGCGCTTCCTTGACTTCCTGATCCGCGATCCCGAGCCCGCGGTCATCCTGCATGGCGCCGGAATCTATGTGCACGTGCCTGCGCCGGCGCGCTATGCCGTCCACAAGCTCATCATCGCCCGCAGGCGCCCGGAGGGGCTTGCCAAACGCGACAAGGACCTGCAGCAGTCCGAGGCTTTGCTCGCGGCTCTGGCAGAAAAGCGACCCCATGAGCTGAAATCGGCCTGGGCGGAGGCCCATGGTCGCGGTCCCAAATGGCGCCAATTGATGCTCGAAGGGCTTGCTCTCCTTGCGGCCTCGGTTCGCGACAAACTGCTCAAGACCATTGGCGCGCCTCGCTCGATCATTCCGGACATGGATCTTTCCTTCGACAATCCTCCTGCTCGCTATGACTTCAGCCGCGATGTCGTGACGTTCCAGGGCCAGGCGCCCGGCGGCGCGGTCAATTGCGCAGTCAGTCGCGAGGCACTGGACGACCATTTCGGCGCCGACGGCCTCGGGCAGGACGGCCGCCTGCAAGCGTTCCTCAAGCACAGGTCGAGGATCGAGGAGATCGCTCGCGCCAAGTACCTCTCCGCACCGGTCGACGAGCCCGGCGGCGTTTTGGTCAAGACATCCGACGTCGATAGCTTTTCAGCCCGACGAGCGCCCAAACGGAAGTAAGTTTCTTCGTCATCGTCCAATCCCGTGCTTGATGCCGATCGACCAGCATATGCCCTCCCCGCCGACCTGACCGGTGACCCGTTGCCCGCGTGCTTGCTCCAGCACCGGCCGCCAGGGCACGAGCACGAACGCTCGATCAGGGCCCGACCTCTGCGATTGTCCGGTCGATCGCCAGCGGTTCAGAGTAACCGGATGTCGTAGACGTGCCGGATCTGCCAACATGAGACGAGACATCGCCGACCAGAGATCAGTCCGTCTTGCGTTCCGAAGCGGACGAAATCAGAACCGGTCCATCGACCTCGGCCTGCCGGTACATGGCCGAGAGCACTTGATCTGAATCGCGAAGAAATCCTGCAAGCGCCATGGTAGACCCTAGCGGCTGCGGCTCACAGAGCCGCTCCAACGGCCAACCGGCACGCCTCAGGATGCGCTCCATACGGCGTCAGCGAAGGTCGCGCGCGTCAAAAACGATCACGCTGCCGCGCGCACCTCCGGCCGCCTCAGGCCGCGAGGTCAGGCAAATGAAACCTGTCCGGCCTTGAACTGACACCAGTTGTTGCGATCCCGAATGCCAGCGGACGCCCCAGCGCTCCTTCATAGGAGCGCTGCATGAGATCCATGTCACTAGCTGGCGACCGTGTAGCCGCTCCGGATAGCACCGAGAGACACTTTGTCCCTACCTCCCACCTTCAATGCTATTGAAGATATTCTTTATTGTTGTAAAATGCAGCCCGTGCGTTTGTGTCAATCCGGAATTTTCAATCCCGGACCGGTGAAAGAAGCAGATGCAGGAAAAGAAGCCCCGCCGAGGCATTCAGTCGGTTGAAGTTGCCTTTCGTATCCTCAACGCTCTGCAAAAGAGCCAGCAGGCGATGGCTCTCAAGGATATCGCGCCGCTGGCGGAACTCACGACCAGCGCTGCGAACAACTATCTGGTGAGCCTGGTGAGGATCGGGCTCGCTGCCGCTGATGAGAAACCCGGCTTCTACCGACTGGGGCCTGCGGCACTTTCCCTTGGTGTCAGCGCGATACAGCAGATCGACGGCTTTGAAGTCGTCCGCCGCGAGGTGACCATTCTGCGCGACACAACGCGGCGAAGCGCTGCCGTCACCACATGGACCGACGACGGTCCGATCAGTCTGTTCAAGCAGGACGGAGACCAGCGAGGCGCCTTCGAATTTCGTACCGGCCTGATCCCGATGCTGACGACTGCTGCAGGAAAGATCTATGCGGCACGAATGCCATCGAACTTGACGACGCCCCTGATCGAACAACAATGGGATGCAGCCTTCGGCGGCAAACCCGATGCCTGCAAGTTCAGGGAAGACGCAAGCCGAGAACTCAAGCGCAAAGGCTTTACGGCCATCGTTCGCTCCGATCTCGCCGGCTATGTCTCTCTTGCGGCACCCGTACTGGACTGGAACGGCGATCTCCGGTTCACCTTAAGCTTGGCCGGCACACGGGCGTCCATGCAGACCGAGCCGACAAGTGCGCAGGTGAAATCGTTGCTCGCCAGCGCGTCCCGCGCCACTCGCGCTCTTGGCGGTAAGGCCGAGAACGGCGACTAGCCCATCACCTCCCTCCTAGAATCACCGTTGGCGGAAGACGTCCCGCAAGCACCCGCGAGGAATCGTCCAGAGAAATTTGCCCCCGCAGCGACCACCAGACCACCATCTCTAGGAGGGACAAAAGGCCCGCCGTCAGGACCGCTACGACGCGAGGAACGCGTCGATGCGCTTGCAGGTTTCACGATCGCCCGCGACGTCGGCGGCGATCCGCTCATAGAGGCCGGCGGCGCCCTTGTACATCAGCGCTTCCGGAAACTCCGCGCCGATGAACTCGGAGATCGCATGCATCTCTTCGACCCAGCGATAGGCTTTCGGATACATGTCCGGCAAGGTCTTGGCGAAGCGGGCCAATAATTCCGGCTGGCTCAAGGCCAGTTCCGTCTTCAGCGCTGCCCCCGCTCCCGCGCGTTCGGCTGCAAGCACCATCGCGGTCGCGATCGCCACCAGCCCCTTGGTAATTCCAGCGTAGGATAGTTTCAAAGCCGAGGCCGCGCCGATTGGACCGTCGACGATACGGACGTCAAGACCATATTCGGCCAATCCCTTGAGGTCGGACGCCGCATCGCCCGAAAAATACAAGGCGGGTCCCGGATCGTCGCCTTTTGGCGGAAAGCCGATGATCGCGCCATCGACGAGGCGTGCGCCGGTGCGCCGGAAAACGCGTTCGATGCCTGCCATGGTCGAGACCCCGACGGCGTTGCAATCGACGAAGAGCGGCGCATGGCCGGCGCGTCCAAGTCGTGAAGCGAAGCGCTCCGCAAGCGCATTCGCCTGCCCCGGCGGCACGATCGACAGGATCACGCCGGCCTCGTCCACGAGCCGCTGATCGTCGGCATGCTGCATGCCGGCCGCCTCCGCCCGCTCCCGGCTCCTGGGACCGCGTCCCTCGAGGGACGTAAGGACCTTCACGCCCTGCCGGGTCAGGCGCGCCGCAATGGCGCTTCCCATTGCACCAGGTGCGATGATCGCAATTGTCGGTGTCATGCGTACTCTCCCTTCGTGACAGGACTCAGCGCCAGGCGATCGCCTGGATGACAATGGAAATGCTGACGACCGACAGCGTCGTCGCCAGCGCGAACGAGCGCGCGGCGTCCTCGGTATGGCGACCAAAATGCGACGCCAGGACATAGACGTTGATGCCAGGTGGCAGCGCCGCGGTCATCGTTGCGATCAGGATCTGCTCCTTGGGCAACCCCATCGCACGCGTAATCGACCAGATCAGCAGCGGGTGAATGACGAGCTTGAGCACGACCGCCGCGACCGGCGCCGCGAAATTGGTCGGCAGCGGCACGCGCGCGACGGTCGCCCCCAGTGCGATCAACGACAATGCCGGCGCTGCGGCCGCCAGCATGCCGATGACGTGATCGATCGGCTCCGGAACAGCGAGCCCGGTTCGGCGCCAGACAAGGCCGGCGGCCAGAGCGATTGTCATCGGGTTGCTGATCGCGGAAATCAGCGCTTTCGAGCCTCCCCTTGCGCTGTTGCCGAATGCCAGCAACAGCGTAGCGAGCGGAATCAGGACGATCGTGTGAATGGCGATGATCTGGCTCAGCAGCGCGACACCCTGGTTCCCGAGCAAAGCCTGGGCAATCGGGACACCGATCAGCGAAGAGTTCGAATAGATCACGCCCATCCCGAACACGACGCATTCGGCCAGACTCAAGCCGAGCGCAAGACGCCCGTAAATGAACGCGATGACGAGCAGTGCCGCACAGCCGAGTAGATAGATCAACGCTATCTCGCCGTCGCCAGCCGCCTGCGCGCCGCCCGCGAGCGATCGAAACAGGAGCGCCGGAATTGCGAAGCAGGCGACCAGCTTGAGAAGCCCGCCATTGGCCTCGGCCGTGAGCAGCCCGCTGCGGGCGGCGGCAAAGCCCAGAGCGAGCATCGCGAAAATCGGCACGAGGACGGTCAAGGTCATCATGACTCTCAACGGATTTACATGTCGGCATTGCGCCGGCCCGGCCCGGCGCAATGCCGATCATGCGGCCGCGCGCATCAGGGGAGCCCGCCGCTCGGTGATGTCGGATGGATCGGTCCGCACGGTCACTCCGTGACGATCCAGCATGTCGGCAGCGACGGTGCACAGCTCGACATTGGTGGTCGGCCTGATCTTGCCGTCATGGCCGAGCAGGAACGGTGTGTCTTCCATGCCGACGCGCACGACATCCACCTCGCTCTCATCCTGTGCGGCATAGCCGATAACCCTGAGCATGGCGTCGAGCGGATGGCCTGCCAACGGCCCCACATCCATCACCCGAACCTCGCGCGCGGCGTGATGCGGCAGGATCGCAGCTCCGACCGTGATCGATACCTTTCGTTTGCGCACCCCCTCCGGGGTATCACGCTCGAGCGATTTGGCCATGGAGACGACGGACCGGAATTGATCGTAGGTCTCCGGAAACGGCAGCTTCGGCGAGAAGCCGAACAGCAGGGTGACATTGAGCTGGTCGGCTCCGGCCAGCCTGATGTCGTGGCGCGCGATCGCCATGCGCGACATCGCATAGCTGCGGATGGTCTGGACCCATTCGATCTCGTCGAGAAGATGCAGCCGCCGGCGTGCTGCCACCGCCTGTCCATAGGCGGTCAGCTGCACCGCGGGCGATGACCGGCCGTAATTGTTGCCATTCGCCGTCGAGTTGGTGTTCATCTTCACCTCCTCCTGACGGGCCGACGGCTGATAACGCTCGACCTCGCGCAGGAATAGATCGCTGTCGACAAGCTCGCGGGTCAGCGGACCGATGCGATCCTCGAGGTCGCAGACGATCTGCAGCTCGATGGCCGCCTGCATTGTGATGAAATGTGCGCCGCCCGCGCCGAGGGACAAGCCGGCGTGGCTGACCCGCTCCCACTCGCCATTCGCGCTGATCCGCTGGATCACCTCCCGGCCGTTCCGGCTGGCCCCGAAGCTGATCAACATGTCAGGCGACAGGCGCTGCACCAGCAGGCTGATCCTGCGATAAATGTCGTTGTCCGTGGTCTGTTCGCGAGTCAACGGATTGCGGCCATGATAATGATAATAGCGGCAGCCGAGATTGGTCAGCTCCTCCACCTCTCGCGCGATCTCCTCCTCAGTGATGGCGATGTCGACGCCGGTGCAGATGCGATCGAGCACGGCATCGCCCGACGGATGATGATTGAGGGGCGTATATTTCGCACCGGTCGAGCAGCATCCAAGTATCAGGGTCTTCGGCATTCTCGTCCTCTTGTCTGTTGAGAAGGGAATCTGGTCATTGCTTGGTCCGGCTTCAGGCAAAGGGGTGGTGTCTCCGGCGCAAAGATCTGCGCCGGATGTGCATTCGATCGGTCTTTCGCGATGGGTTACTTCAGGCTTTCCAAGTAGCTCACGACGTCCTTGCTCTCCTCGGGCGTGGCGAGCCCCCCGAAAGGCATGCGATTGCCGGGAACGACATCCTGAGGATCGGACAGGTATCGCGTCAGCGTCTCCTCGCTCCACACGATCCCGCTACGCTGCATCGCGCGCGAGTAGCGGAAATTCTGCATCTGGCCGGCTTTACGACCCACAACGCCATGCAGCGACGGGCCCTGTTCGGTGCCATCGCCGGTCGCGCCGTGGCAGGCCGCGCATTGTTCGAACAACGCCTTGCCGGCAACGATATCGGCTACGGCCTTCGTGACGCTTGCTGTCACTCCGAACAGCAGCGCGGCAAGACCGAGCCCAAGATCAAGTCGAAGCATCCAGCGTGTCGTCACAATTGCACCATGGGAGAAGGAGATTTCAGGTAGGTCTTGACCAGCGCATCCGCACACCAATAGGCCGTCGCCGCAGCCGCGGCGGTCGGATTGTAGCCGGCGTTCTGCGGGAACACCGATGATCCCAGTACAAACAGATTGTGCGCGTCCCAGCTCTGCAGATAGCGGTTCACCACACTGCCCGCGGGCGTGCGCCCCATGATCGTGCCGCCGGTGTTGTGGCTCGATTGGTAGGAGACGACGTTGAAATCGCCTTTGCGCGGCTGCGGCGCGACGATGGTCGCATTCATCGCGCGACCGATGTCCGCCGCCTTTCCGAGCAGATAATCGGCCATCGTGCGATCGTTCTGCGTGAAATTGAACGTCATCCGCAGCAGCGGCTGGCCGAACATGTCGCGATAGGTCGGATCGAGATCGATCGAGTTGGCGCGCGATGCATAGTTCATGCCCTCGCACAGCACCATCGCGGTCTTGCGGTACCATTTCGCGGTTTCCCGCTTCCACGCCGCGCCCCATGCGGGCGTTCCGGGTGGAGTTGGGCGGAACGAAATCGGTCGGCCATTGGTGCTGTTCAACGAGATGTAACCACCGCCGAGGAAGCCGAGATTGCTGTGATCGAAATTGTCACCGTTGAAGTCGTCTACCACCATGCCGAGACCGCCGGCGCCCATGAACGGGTTCAGCTCCTCGTCCTTGAAGAACAGCTGCACCGTCGGCTGGATCTGGTAGCAGTAGTTCTTGCCGACGACGCCGGTGCCGGCGCGGGGATCGTAGGGCTGGCCGATCCCCGATAGCAGCATCAGGCGGGTATTGCCGAACACCCAGGCTGAGAGAATGACGATCTCCGCCGGCAGATCGTAAGTCTCGCCGGACCTCAGGTCGATGTAGCGGACCCCCGTCGCGCGTCGGGCCTGCGGATCGTAAAGCACGCGCGTCGCGTAGGCGTTGGTCACCTTGCGAAAGCCGGGTGCCTTGCCGAGCGCAGGCGCGAGCGTGCTCAGCGGCGTGGCCTTGGCATTCGCTTCACATCCAAAGCGATCGCAATGGCCGCAGTACTGGCAGGCCCCGAGCTGGGTCCCTTCCGGATTGCGGTAGGGCGCGCTGGAGTTCGAGGCCGGTGCCGGAAACGGATGCAAACCAAGCTCGGTCGCCGCGCGCCGGAACAGCTCGTTGGCGTGAGACGATACCAGCGGCGCATTCGGATATTCGCCGCTGCGGGGCCCTTCGAAAGGATTGCCGCCCGCCTGAATCCTGCCCCCGATTATTGCCGGCCTTGCCTGATACGCCGCAGAGGGCTTCGAACCGCGCATAATGCGGCTCCAGCTCATCATAGGTGACGCCCCAGTCCTGGATCGTCATGTCGTCGGGAATGCGCCCGCGGCCATAACGCTCGGTGAGATGCGTTCTGAGATTGTGGTCCGAGGGAAGGAAGCGGAACGTATTGCCGTTCCAGTGCGTGCCCATGCCGCCGACGCCGTCACCAGGCAGAAAGGCGCCGAACCGCCGAACCGGCCTCGCCTCGTCGTCGAGGCGATGGCGCAACGTGACTGTCTCCATCTTCGGATCCTGCATCAGCTCCTGGCGAACGGAGTAGCGCAGCTCGTCGCGGATCGCCGGCAATGCGAAGTCAGCAGCGGGGTCACGATCCGGTCCGCGCTCCAGCGCTACTACCTCGAGGCCGGCGCGGGTCAGCTCGCGCGCCATGATCGCGCCCGTCCATCCGAGGCCAACAATCACGGCATCCGTCGCCTTCAAGACCTTTGCCATGATGCGCTCCGCTTCACCAACCGATCAGAGGAAATCGGCAATCGAGCGAGGTTCGGCTATGTAGCGTCGCCCCCGATGCTCCTTGATTGCCTTTGCGTAGGTCGCCGGCAGCCCGGGATAGCCGATCATCCGCCAGGACGCCTTGCCGCGGTTTCCGCCATAGATCGGATCCGAGAAGAAGCCCTCCATCGAAAGCTGCAGCAGCGCGGCCAAGAATGCGCGCGCATCGATGCGCGGAAGAGCGACTTTACCGCCTTCGACCTCCAGCAGCAGCGCCTCCAGAGCGGGCATCGGCAGCTGGCTGACCTGGGCGCCGCGCTGCGCCACCACCCATGCGTCGAGTTCGGCAATGCCGAGTCGGATGAAAGCCAATGGCGTGAGCGGCGACTGCGACCCGAACCCCAGCTGACCGTTGTCCGGCTGGAACGGCCCGTCCTGATAGAGCCGCGCCCCCGCGCCGTAGGCACCAGCGAGCTGCTGATCGATGAAGGCGACCACGCCACAGTCAGAACCTGACGGCGACAGGTCATCGGCCGGAATAAAGGCATCGACGACAGCCACCAGGAATTCCGCCTCGCTCGGCGTCAGCGCATAAAGCGGCCCTGCTGTCGCATCGGATGTCGCAGCGGGGCTGTCCTTCGTGGCGGCCTCCGCCGCCGTCGCGGCGGCCGCTTCGCCGCGTGTGAGCGCAAGAACACCACCTGATGCGATGAAGCCACGTCGGTCGAGCATCGCGTCAGCCCCTTTGCTGCGATTGCGACGGTCGAATTATTGCGGCGCGAAATGTTTTGTCCAATTCCGAAGACGAATTCGACCATGACAACTTCGCATCATGACGATATCCGCTCATATCGGCGGCACCAGCCGGTGCAATCTGCCATCATAACAAGCAGACGTTGAAACGAATGATGCAGCCGTAAGCCATCGCCACCTGCCGAAAACAACAAAGCGTTAGCCAAGCCTTCGATTGAGAGTACTGGAGCAGCCTCGCGGACTTACCGACGAAGCGTCTGCACGTCCTCGGCGTGAATCGTCGTGGCAATGTCGGGAGGGAAAGCAGCGGGCCCCAGCAGAGCTCCCAGTCCTTCTGTCGTCAACCGGGACCAGAGTTCCTCGGCCTTCTTCGCCAGCCGCTGCGCAGGACGATAGAGCCGAACATCGAGATCGATGGCGAGTTGCGGATCGCCGGTTCGCACCAACTTGCCGCGAATGATGTCGTTATGCGTGGTCGTCAGCGGCAGCCACGCAACACCCAGGCCTGCAAGCGCCATGGTCCGCAGGCCATCGGCCAGAGAGTTGTCGTAGAGACTATGGAGCTGCACCAGATCGGGCCGGCGCGCGATGAGGTCTTCGACCGCCCAGCCGAGCGAGCATTCCCGGCTATAGGCGAGATAGGATGTGGAGAGCCGCGGGTTGAGGTCGAGCCAATGCAGAGGCTTGCCGTCGGCGGCGGGGGCGGAGAGCGGAATGAGCCGCTCCTTGCCGATCGAGATCGATGCGCAGCGCTCGATGACCAATGGTCGACCCGCGCCGCGCAGAATCGCTCCGTTCGCATCGACAAGACACACGACGAAATCGACCCCGCCATCTTCAAACAGGCTGGCGCAGCCCGGCAGATTGTCCGAGGTGACTGACAGTCGGGTGGAGCCGAGCTTCGCCTGGATGGCGAGCAGCCAGCGCGGAAAGAACGTGACGGACAGAATATGCGGGGCCGCAAAGCGGATGCTTCGCAAGCGTTCGTTCTGGTCCTCACGAATCGTGCGGCGAATGCCGTTCAGGCGACCGAGCGCCTCGTTGGCGACATCCAGCAGCTTGTGACCGGCCTCGGTAAGTTCGAGCGGTGCATGGCGGCGATCGATCAGGGGGGCGCCGGCCCAATTCTCCAGCGACTGGATGCGGCGGCTTAGGCCGGACTGCGTGACGTTGCGCAATTCGGCGGCCTTGGTGATGTTGCGCGTCTCGGCGACGACGATGAAGTCTTCAAGCCAGCGTATGTCGAGCATCGCACCCTCATGCCAAGGCGGCCGCTGACCGCCTTGGCATGATGATGACACGGCGCGCTCGCCTCGCATCATGCGAATTTCGCATCGCAGACCGAGCGATCGGCATTGGCCGAGCCGCAATGCCACGGTTAGTCTTCCCTTGATCCCGGTGCTGTCGATTTCGACCGGACCGGGTGTTGACCTCATCTGGGACATCTCTTGGGACTTCCCGATAGCCGCCGGCCGTGCCGCCGCCGCGGTGAGCGGCGACGTGCGACCATCATCTTGAGGAGACCTTCATGCAAAGGCGAAGCTTTTGGTGCTGCTCTATTGCCGGCCTGTTGGGCGCGATCGCCTTGGCGGCCCCGGCCCGGGCCGCCGGTCCCGGCGACAGTCCGATCCTGAAACGGATCGCTGCACGCAATGCAATCACCATCGGGCATCGCGAAGCGTCCGCGCCCTACTCGTTCATCGACCGTGACCAGAAGGTCGAGGGCTACTCGATCGATCTCTGCATGAAGGTGGTCGAGGCCGTGAAGGCCCGGCTCGAGATGCCGAGCCTCGAGCTCAAATATGTGCCGATCAATACCACGAACCGCATTGCGCTGGTCGCCAACGGCACCATCGACCTGGAATGCGGGACGACCACCAACACCCTGTCGCGGCAGGAGCAGGTGGAATTCTCGCCGATCTTCTACATCACGGGCACGCAGGTCCTGGTCAAGACCGACAACGGCGCCAAGGAGGTCGAAGATCTCAAGGGCAAGCGGGTTGCCGTGCTTCAAGGATCGAGCAACGAGCAGTCCCTGCGGATGCTGAACGATACCGAGAAGCTCGGCATCGAGCTCGTCTATGCCAAGGATCTCGGCGAAGGTGCGCTGCTCGTGGCCAGCGGCCGGGTGGACGGTTTTGCGGCCGATGGCGGTCAGATCAAGGTCTACGCCGCGACAAAGGCGCAGCCGAAGGGAGCGCTCAAGGTGATCGGGCGCCTGCTTACTTACGACCCCTATTCGGCCATGATGCAGCGCGGAGACCTGGAATTCGCCCTGCTGGTGAAGCGCGCCTTCGCCGATGCGTTCCGCTCGGCCGAGGCCGAGAAGCTCTACGCGAAATGGTTCGGCCCGCTCGGCATCGAGATCGAGCCCGAGCTCAAGACGGCCTTCGCGATCCAGGCTCTGCCGCAATGAGCTATCGCTGGGACTGGAGCGTGCTGGTCTCGGAGCCCTATCTTGGCTGGCTGCTGGCGGGGCTGGGATGGACCCTGCTGGTTGCGGGCGCGGCCTGGGTGCTGGCCCTCGCCGTCGGGGTCACGGTCGGTGTGCTCCGGACTTTGCCCAACCGTGCTGCGCGAACGCTCGGCACGGCCTATGTCGAAACCTTCCGCAACATTCCGCTGCTGCTGCAATTGTTCGTCTGGTATTTCGTGCTCCCGGAACTGCTGCCGGCTCCGATCGGCAACTGGATCAAGCGCGAGCTGCCGCTGCCGGAATACTGGACCGCCGTCATCGGCCTCGGCCTGTTCACGGCGGCGCGGGTTGCCGAGCAGACTCGCGCCGGCATCCAGGCGATCGGGCGCGGCCAGACGCTGGCCGCGGCGGCCAGCGGCCTGACCCTTGCGCAGAGCTATCGTTATATCCTGCTGCCGATCGCTGCGCGCAACGTCCTGCCGCCGCTGACGTCCGAATTTCTCAACGTGGTCAAGAATTCCTCGCTCGCGCTGACGATCGGCCTGCTCGAGCTCACCGGTCAGAGCCGCCAGATCGAAAGCGCGACGTTTCACGGCATCGAGGCGTTCACCGCCGCGACGCTGACCTATGTCGTCCTGACGACGGCGGTGATCCTCGTGCTGCGCGCCGTCGAGCGGCTGGTTGCGATTCCCGGTTTGATGGCGCGGGCCTGATCCATGAGCGATTTCGATCCCGATCTCCTCAAGGCCGTGGCGCCGTTTCTCTGGGACGGCCTGCTGACGAGCTTCGGCCTGTTGCTGTTGGCGATGGCCGGCGGCGGGCTGCTCGGCTCCCTCCTCGCCGTGATGCGCATCGCCGGACCACGACCGATCGCCGCCCTGGCGGCCGGCTATGTCAACGGGTTGCGCTCCGTGCCCCTGATCATGGTGATCTTCTGGTTTTATCTCCTGGTGCCGCTGGTGATCGGCCGTGCGATCGGCGCGTTCACATCGGCGCTGGTCGCTTTCGTCATTTTCGAGGCCGCCTATTATGCCGAGATCATACGCGCCGGCATCCAGAGCGTGCCGAAGCAGCAGCTCGCGGCCGCCCTCGCATCCGGGCTGGGCCCGCTGCAAGCCTATCGCTTTGTGATCCTGCCGCAGGCGGTCCGGAAGATGCTGCCCATCCTGTTGTCGCAGAGCATCGCGTTGTTTCAGGACACCTCGCTCGTCTATGTCGTCGGCCTGCACGACTTCATGACGGCGGTCTCCGTGACGGCGAACCGGGAAGGACATCTGGTCGAGTTCTATCTGTTCGCCGTTGCCATCTACTTCACGCTCTGCTTCGCCGCCTCCCAATCGGTCCAGCTCCTCAACAGGCAGTCGGTAAGTCCATGACCATCTCCGCCCTCCGTAAGGCGTCCCCGATCGCACCCGCATCCGTCGAGCGGCCCGCAACCATCGAGATTACGAGGATTTCGAAGAGCTATGGAGCGCTGGAAGTCCTGAACGACTGCTCCATGAGCATTCGGAAAGGCGAAGCCGTCGTCGTCTGCGGACCGTCGGGGTCGGGCAAGTCAACCCTGCTGAAATGCGTCAACGGTCTCGAGACCTTCCAGAGCGGGTCGATCGTGGTCGATGGCGTGTCCGTCGGCGACCGCAACACGGACCTCACCCGGCTCAGAAGCCGGATCGGCATGGTCTTCCAGCACTTCGAGCTCTATCCGCATTTGTCGGTGCTCGAGAACATCACGCTGGCTCAGGTCAAGGTGCTGCGCCGGTCGAAGACCGAGGCCAGCGAAAAGGGCATGACGCTGCTTCGCCGTGTCGGCCTGGGCGACAAGGCCGGTTGCCATCCGGCCCAGCTCTCGGGCGGCCAGCAGCAGCGGGTCGCCATCGCGCGCGCACTGGCCATGGATCCGATCGCGATGTTGTTCGACGAACCGACATCGGCGCTCGACCCCGAAATGATCAAGGATGTGCTCGAGGTCATGACCGAGCTCGCGCGCGACGGCATGACCATGATGGTCGTGACCCACGAGATGGGGTTTGCGCGCCATGTTGCCGATCGTGTCGTGTTCATGGACGACGGACGCATCCTCGAGGATGCGCCGAGCTCCGTCTTCTTCGCACAGCCTTCGACCGAGCGCGCACGCATTTTCCTGTCCAAGATATTGCGCCAATGAGATTCCCATCATGATCCGGAGACGCACGCGGCGGTTTTCCCTCGCAACAGGCGCTACGGGCGTCTGGGCGGTGACCATGCTCGAACAATAATCCGGAGCCGATGACGATTTCGATCTCATCACTCCGGCGGCGGCCGCAAATGACTCGCCGGAACGACACCAAGGAGAGAAACACCCATGCGCATCGCCCCTTCCCGCAACCATTTCGACGCAGCCGCGTTTCGCGCCGACACGCCCGGCACTGCGACGGTTGTTCATCTGAACGCGGCCGGCGCCGGACTGCCACCGCGCATCGTGACCGAGACGGTCATGCGTCACCTCGCCGAGGAAGCCAGCGTCGGCCCGCACTGGGCAGCCGCGCGGGCACGGGATGACCTCCATGGCGTCCGTGCCGCCGCCGCCGAACTCCTGCAATGCCGCCCGCACAATGTTGCATTCGGCGGCAGCGCCGGCACGATGTGGGCCATGGCGTTCCTGGCCATGCCGGTGAAGCGGCGTTCGCGCGTCCTGGTCGCGCGATCGGAATGGGCCGGCAATGTCCTCAATCTGATGAAGCGGCGTCTGGCCGACGCCGTCACGATCGACGTCATGCCGGTCGACGAGCGGACCGGCCGAATTGACGTGAAGCGTGTTGCCGATCTGATCGATGAGCGGACTGTCGCGATCTGCCTTCCGGTGGCGGCGAGCGGATTTGGCGTGAGGCAACCCGTGGAACTCCTCGCCGCGCTGCCGCGGCCGGAGGGATGCTTAGTCCTTGTCGACGGCGCCCAGGCAGTTGGACAATTTCCCGTCGGGATGGCGAATACGGGCGCCGACCTGCTGGTCGCGCCAAGCCGCAAATGGCTGCGCGGTCCTCGC
>NZ_LJYG01000002.1:24136-38678 GCF_001440035.1 Bradyrhizobium manausense
TGGAGCGGCTCGGCGATCCTCCCGTTTTGAGCCAAGTCGGTTCGAGCTGGACAGGGATCGACAGCTACGCCACGCGCGCCGATGCGCGACGCTTCGAAACCTACGAATTTTCGGTCGCCGGCAGGCTCGGGCTGGGTTCGGCCATCACGCACGCGCTGCAGCACGGGATCGAGAATATTCGTGACCTGATCCGCGCGCGCCTTGTCCGTATCCATGCCGGTCTAACGGCCATTCCGGGCGTGACCGTGTTCGAAGACGATGCGGCCGAATCCGCGTTCCTCACATTCACGACCGACGCTCTCGTGCCGGCCGAGCTGAACGACTATCTCGCCGAAGCTAACATCGCGGCGGCGGTGGTCGATCGCGACTATGCGCGGGCGGATCTCGAGGCACGAGGCCTCGAGGCCGTCAATCGCGTCGCACCTCACGCCTACACCAGCGAGGAGGATATCGACCGCTTTCTCGACGCGGTCTCCGTCGCCTCGCGTCGAACCCGCTGGCGCAATGCAAGCTGACGGCTAAAACGTCAGTCGGAACACTGCATGGCCTAGCGCTCCCCCGGGAGCGACATCAGGCTCTCAATGTCCGCAACCCCGTTTCCTTCGCCAGCTCCCGAGAGATCAGCAACATCGCCTGCTTGCGCGAACGACATCGCTAGGCCCGCTCAGGCTGGCGGCGGGCCAGCTCCCCAGCCCGCTGCCGTCCATCGAAACTACTTTGCGATGCAGGTATCGACGTTCTTGGAAGTGCAAACGTCAAGACCCGTATAGGTCGGATCTTTAGGAGGAGCCTTGCCTTCCTTGACGTCCTTCAAAGCGAACATGGTCTTGTAGCCCATCTCGAACGGACGCTGCCCGACTTGGCCGAGCGACAGCCCCTCCTTCATCTGATCGATCTGAACCGGCAGCGTATCGGCAACCACCAACGCCAAGTCCTTCTTGCCGATCTTGTCCTTGAAGGGCGCAACCGCAGCGCGATTAGCGTCCGGCACGAATTGCGGGAAACCGCCCGTCGGCGTGAACGCGTCCAGGCTCGGGTTCTTTGCCATAATGTCCTGGAATTGCTGCACCGACAGAGGGAAATCGTCGTTGGTGTAGAGCGGGCAGCCCTCGATCTCCTTCCAGCCATTCTGTCCGGTCAGCCGCTCCCCGGGCGATTGGGCGGATTCCTTGCCTGAGAGCGTGTCACGGATACCCTTCATGCGCTCGTTGTGGTTGGCTGCAGCTGCGCCGCCGGACTGGATACAGATCGTGCCCCCCTTCGGCTTGATGGTCTGCACGATCTTGGCGATGTTGACGCCGATCTCGTAGTTGTGGGTGCCAATATAGGCAAGGCGCAGATCCTTGTTCTCGGGGAGAACGTCGGAGTCCCAGGTCAACACGGGAATGCCCGCGCCCTTGGCGGCCTGCAGCGCAACGGCCATCGCCGCCGCGTTGGCCGGTGCCACGGCAATGCCGTCCACCTTCTTGGCCACAAGGTCCTGCACGATCTGCACCTGCTCCTCGCCGCCGCCATGCTCTCCGGGGCCGATATACATGCACTGGAACGCGCCCTTGGACTCGGCTTCCGCCTTCTTGCAGCCGTCCCGCGCCTGATCGAAGAACGGATTGTTCATGTTCTTGGGAACGAGCGCAAAGGTGAACTTCTGCTGCGCGCTGGCCTGTCCTCCCAAGAGCGCTGAAAACGCCACGGCGGCCATCAATAAATGCTTATGCACGTTCTCCTCCCTTTTTGTTAACTCCAAGTCTCCGACCTTATTGCCATCGGATTTCTAACTACGCTTCCAAACAATCCACTCGCGGATCGCAGCAAGAAGCGACGTCCCGCTCGTCTGCATGCCGAGCAGCACGGCAATGACGATGAACATGCCAACGAACGCGCCTTGCCAGTTCGAATCGATGCCGGCCATCAGAAGCGCGTTGCGAATGACCTCGAGGAACGCCGAGCCGATCACGGCGCCGAAGGCGGTCCCATAGCCGCCCATCAGGTTGGCGCCGCCGATGACCGTGCCGGCGATCACGCGAAGCTCGTAGCCGGTGCCCATCGCGTTGATGGCCGAGCCGCTGTAGCCGAGGAGCAGCAGCGAAGCAATGGAAGCCGTGAATGACGAAAACAGGTAGGCTTGAAACTTGATCCAGTCGACCGACACGCCGGTCAGGCGCGCGGCGTTTTCGTTGGAGCCGAGCGCATAGAGGTGGCGCGCCCAGGCCGTGAATATGAAAACGGCGCCAAGAATGAAGGCAAGGATCAGCATCACCCAAAAATGGGATGAGAGCTCGGGAATCCAGCGTGGAGCCCAGCCAGCTGGCGCATGGAGCGGCCACTTCGCCTGGCCGATTGCCCTGACGATCGGCGCGTCCGGACCAAACTGGTAGAGCATCTGGTTGCCGGACAGTACCACGGCCAGCGAGCGCGCGATCGACAGCATGCCGAGCGTCACGACGAAGGACGGCATGCCAACATAGGCAACGAAGAAGCCGTTGAAGGCTCCACACGCCAGTCCCGCGAGGAGTCCGGCTGCAAAGGCGACATACCAGGAATGATGCCAGGTCAGCAGCAACCCGGTGACAATGGCAACGAGCCCCATCACCGAGCCGACAGACAGATCGATGCCCCCCGTGATGATGACAACAGTCATGCCAAGGCTCATGATCGCAAGCGGAGCGAAGTTGCGCGTGATGTTCGTGACGTTGTCGGTTGTGCCGAAGCTCGGCTCCAGCCAGGTCATGAAGATCACCAGAGCCAGGAGTGCGGCTGCGACCCAGATTGCCTGATTGGCCACTAGGCGCTGGAAGGTGGTCTGCTCGCGAATGCTGACGACATCACTGATTGCGGCGTGTGTCTCTTCTATCACTTTGGCAGAACTAGGCTTCACGGATCGCCCCCGTAATCAGGCCGGTGATCTGCTCCGGCGAGGTCGTCGCGGTTTCCTTGTCGGCCACCTTTGAGCCACGCCGGAGCACAATGATACGGTCGCAGACGGAAAACACGTCAGGCATGCGATGGCTGATCAGCATCACCGATACTCCGCGAGACTTGAGCCGGCGGATAAGTTCGAGCACCTCGGCGACCTGTCGCACAGAAATGGCGGCTGTCGGCTCGTCCATCAGGACGAGCTTGGCATTAGACAGCCGGGCCCGGGCAATCGCAACAGCCTGGCGCTGCCCCCCCGACATCTTCTTCACGAGGTCCCGGGGACGCGTTTCCGATTTGAGCTCCGCGAAGAGCTCGCCGGCGCGCTCGATCATCGACTGCTTGTCGAGGATGCGGAACGGCCAGAAACCCTTCTTGATTTCGCGTCCGAGGAAGACGTTCTCCGCGGCCGTGAGGTTGTCGGCGAGCGCGAGCTCCTGATATACAACTTCGATGCCCTCGGCCCGGGCCTCGACCGGCCTGTGGAAATGGCATGTCTTGCCATCGACGACGATGGCGCCCTCGGTCGGCGGGAAGTTTCCGGCAATCAGCTTCACCATAGTCGACTTGCCGGCGCCGTTGTCGCCCATCAGCCCGACCACTTCCCCCGCATCAACCGAAAAGCTGACATCGGACAGCGCCCGAATAGCACCGAAGCTCTTCGAGATGCTTCGCACATCGAGCAAAGCCACGCGTTCCCTCCATGCGGTGGCGGCTCTATCCGGCCGCTTCACATCGCTCTTTTTGCAACCAATATTGCATACCCTGCAATCCTGCAACACCTATTTCACATGCTGGCGAGGGCTCTTGCATGGACGCTCATGGCGGCTTGGCCGGAATGCGTGGACATCGCAAGTGTAGGAAGACCACGTCCAGCTTGCCTGGCACGATTCCGTCCACGCCGTCGCCCGCTTGTAGCAGAGAAAAGCCATTGGCCTCGAATCGTCTCAGAGCGGCGCTTCCGGGTGCGGTGACGCGTCATAGGCGCCCCAGATGCTTTGATCGAAGTTGATCGTGGCCCCCGTCATCATTCCAGACTCATCGCAAGACAGGAACGCAACGGCGCGCGCCACCTCGGTGGGATCGAGCAATCGGCCGAAAGGCTGCCGCGCGGCGGCTTCTTCGAGCCAACTCGCGGACCGGCCATGGTAGACCTCCTGCGTGTTGAGCTCGCCTTCTGAGGCCATCCAACCAATGTTGAGACCGTTCACACGGATGCGGTTGCGCAGCAGCGCATGGGCAGTATTTCGCGTCAGCGTGTCGAGCGCGCCTTTCGATGCGCAATAGGCCGCAATGAAGGACTGGCCACCCATCGCCGACATTGAAGAGACGTTGACGATCGTGCCCTGCACTTTATCGCGGCGCATCAGCTTGATCGCGTCCTGCATCAGAAAGAACGGGGCACGCGCGTTGACGGCGAAGATCTTGTCAAATAATTCTGGGCTTGTATCGATGATGGTGCCGCGGCTCGTATCGCCCGCAGCATTCACCAAGGCGTCGACGCGCCCGAAGGCCCTGTCCGCCTCCGCAACGACTCTGGCGCAATCCTCGGTCTTCGTCAGGTCAGCGCGCACAAATACCACGGCTGCGCCCGTGGCTGTGGCGATTGCATCGGCCTTTGCTCGCCCCTTCGCCTCGTCACGACCGCACGTGACGATGCCCTGCGCGCCGCGCTCGGCGAAGAGTTTGGCGATGGCGGCACCGAGACCCTGGGTCCCGCCCGTGACAATCGCGATCTTTCCATGCATCGAAGTCATTTGGATTCTCCAAGAGTCGGTCTGAGCGCTGCTCGGCGTGTCGCTGCTGCTGGACACCAAAGGCCCCCTCAAGGTTCACGCGATATTGCGAACTCCGGCCTTCTTTCCGGTCCTGCCGGACTCGACGGCTGCCTCCGCGAGCATGAGCGCGCGGTATCCGTCGTCGAATGTCGCTTGGGACGGCGCAGCGTCGCGAACGCCGGCAATGAACGCCGACGAATGTTCGATTTGCTTGCAAGAGTTATTGCGGATATGCATAAGTGTCAATAACTGTTCGCCGGCGCTGTCGATGATGTGCTCCGCCGCCAGGGATGGTGATGCGAGGGCGCGCGAGTCTCTTTGGTCCTTGACCCGTCCGGTCAACGGCCAGGCTGTGCAGCTGGATACTCGACCAAATGCCGACGCCCTGGCGCTTGCCGACTTTTTGGAGAGGACAACGTTCCGAACGAGAGTGAAGTTGTCAGTATCCGCACACGATGAAACCAGTGACGAGAGCACCTTAAATGCAGGGCGTGAAGACACCGGAAGACTATGAGGAATTGATCCGTGTCATCCACGATCGCCATGATGACATGAGCAAGTCTTATCAAAAGATCGCCGTTTATCTGACCCAGAACCCGAATGATGTCGCGGTCCTGTCGGTAAACGCAATCGCCGATCGCTGCGGCATCCACGCCTCAAGCTTCGTGCGCTTCGCCCAGTCACTTGGCTATGAAGGTTTCAAGGAGCTGCAGGCCTTATTTCAACGGCGCCTGTCAACCGCCGCCCCGGGTTTCGAGGCCCGCATCAAAGCTCTGGACATCGAGTTGGGTGCCCGCACCGATCGTAGCGAAGTTGGTTTCCTGCGCGACTTGGTGGTTCGGGACATTGCCTCCCTTCAGGACATGCTCGCGGACATTTCGCCGAAAGCTCTCTCGGACGCGGTCACCCTCCTTGAAAAGGCCGATTCCGTTTTTCTGATCGGGCAATTGCGTTCGGCACCTGTCGTCGAATTCCTTCGTTACATATTGACCATGCTGGGAAAGCGCTGCGTTTTGCTCGACGCAGGCGGCGGACTCGCGACACACATCGGGCGCACAATCCGCAAGAAGGACGTGCTCTTGGCGGTATCGTTCCGGTTCTACGCCAACGAGGTCGTCAATATCGTGGACGAAGCCGGGCGCAATGGGATTCCCATCATCGCGATATCGGACAGCACACTGTCTCCGCTGGCAAAGAGTGCCCGCGTTCTGTTCGCCGTCCCAGAGCATGAATACACGTTTTCGCGTTCCCTTGCCGCTCCGATGTGCCTTGCCCAGGCCTTGACGGTGGCGCTGGCAGCAAGACTACAGAAGGACATCAACCCGCGGATCCCAACAGTTACTAGTTAATAAAACAACTCGAGCTGGCTTGCGGTGGCTTGTCACGTTCTCGACTTTCGTCATCCGGCAAGGCCCGAACGGCACGCAGCGCCTCACAAAACAAGTCGCCGATCGGTTGCTGGGATCATCCGCACCATGTCGGGCGTTGGATGGCGGCCACGTGGAGGAGATGCAATGGATTGTGGCCGTCCGGTCAGGGCCGCTTTTTCAACTGCGACCAGCGCACGCAAGTCCGCCAGGCCCTCCTCGCCATCAGCCTCCGGCGGCGTTCCACGCTCGATGCAATCTGAAAAGTATTCCGCCTGTGCACCAAAGTGGTCGGTCTGCGGAAAGGTGATTTCTCGGACATCGCCGTCGCGGCGCAAGCGCAGTTTTGTTGCAGTCTCGAACCTGAAGCCGGGGTCGAGTTCGAGATCGCCCGACGTTCCGACGACCCGATAAGTGTCTACGGCATTGGCCCCGAAGCTGGCGATGAATTGCGCCAGACCGCCAGAAGGAAAACGCAGTAAGGCTGCGACGGATGCTTCCACTTCGCGAAAGCGCGGGTCATCGATCGGTCGGTTGACCATCGCCATTGCCTCGATCGGCTCCTCGGCAAAGATGTGACGAGCCGCATTGACGCAGTAGACGCCTACGTCCTGGAGCGGGCCACCCCAACTCGCAGCTTTAAGTCTGTGGTTGCCTGCCGCTGCCTGGAAGCTGAAAATCGATTGAAAGAAAAGCGGTTGGCCGATCGCGCCGCTGCGAATGTGCTCGAGAACCGCGACGGTTCCGGGTTCGTGGTGGAGCCTGTACGCCGTCATCAGAAATACGCCGGCTTCACGCGCGGCGGCGATCATGGCGAGAGCATCCTTTTCACTTGTGGCCAGCGGCTTCTCGACCAAAACGTGCTTGCCGGCTCGAGCTGCGCGAATTGCGTAGTCTGCATGCAAGTCGTTGGGCAGAGCAATATACACTGCATCGATCTCAGAGCTTCTTAGAAGCGCATCGTATCCGTCATAGTCGGCGATCCGGCCGACACCATAGAAATCCGCCAAACGGGCGGCCTTGTCCCGATCGCCCGTCACGATCGCGCTGACCTTTGAGTTTGCGGACTGCGCAACCCCTGGCAGAAAGGCTTGCTGCGAAATCCAGCCCGCGCCGACAACTGCATACTTGATCATCGTTCCCTCTCCCGGGTCCAGCGGGTAACGGCGTTCGCTCGCTATCAATCATACAGCGGAGGACGCGGTCCATATTTCAGGGTTGCCACACCCCCTCCGGCGAGTGCCTCAGCGACTTGCTCCGCAATGGCCGAGGCGACATAGCCATCCCATGCGCTCGCTCCGACTGAGGCACCGGTTTTCACTGCGCTGACCCAATCGGCCATCTGCCTGCGGTATGCCTCTTCGAACCTAGGCACCCAATTGTTCGGATACGAAAGACCACCAGCTCGGTCCCTGTTCAGCAACGTCAGCGATGCCGGAGCCAGCGATATCGTGCCTTGCCGACCTACCAACTCGACATGGACGTGATAGCCGTAGCTGGCGTTTACGAAAACCTCAGTCGAAACAATCTCGTCCTTGTCGGTTTTCATCATGATCATGAGGGGTTCGCCGCCCGGCCCCGCTTCTACGTGCGCAGAAACCATCTCCGATCCCAGGAGCCAACGACTAACGTCGATCTCGTGAACGAACGAATTCGTGATGGCCATCGGGCCGTTGAACCAATCCGGCGCGCGAGCATTGCGGTGCACGTTGTGCAATAGCACGGCCCTACCCAAGTGACCGGCGTCTTTGACCCGCTTGATCTCCCGATAGCCAGGGTCAAACCGGCGCATGTATCCGACCTGAATGAGCCTACGTCCCAAACCGACTTCTGCCTGCACCACGTCCAGGGCATCAGCTGCTGAAGACGCCAACGGCTTTTCGCAGAGAACCGGCTTGCCCGCCGCGATGCATGCGCGTGTTAGCGACGCGTGTGTCGAATCGGGAGATGCAATCACGATCGCGTCGATCTGATCCGACGCGATTAGCGATTGAGGATTCGAAAAGACGGTTGCTCCAGAGGCAACTGCCTGCGCCCGAGCCACGTCCGCATCAAAAATCCCCGCAAGATGAGCGCCGGGGGTCTCATGTCGGAGTATCCGAGCATGCTCGGCGCCCATCACACCTGTTCCGATGACTCCTATCCCGATGCTCATTTCACCTCCACACCCAGTCTCGTGCCAATATTGTCCCGCCAATCCAGGGCAAGACCGGAGCGGTTCCTGGAATGCGGCGACACCGGATCCGTGCGGCTCATGGTACGACCTCATAACCGGCCGACGCCATCAAGCGGATCAGTTCCGCGTGCCCTTTCCTGGCCATTTCCAACGGCGGACTGATCCTCGGGTCCTGCTCCGCTTCGACGACGAACCACCCCTCGTAGCCATAGGACGCGAGGCGGGCGATGATCGCGACAAAGTCGAGCGAGCCATCGCCTGGCACGGTGAACGCCCCTTTCACCACCGCGTCGAGGAAACTATCCCGCATCCGGTCGAGTTTCTCAATGACGCCGCTGCGGACGTCTTTGGTATGCACATGACTGATGCGGGAATGATGCTTGTCGATCACACGCAAGACGTTGCCGCCGGCAAAAGCCATGTGGCCTGCATCGAACAGCAGCGGTAACGCCTCTCCCGAATTCGCCATGAGCAGGTCGAGTTCAGGTTCGGTCTCGATCGCTGCAGCCATGTGGTGATGGTAGGCGATCGGCATTCCCTGCCCCGCGCACCACTCGGCGAACGCCGTCATCTTGCGTCCATAGGCCTTCATCTCCTCGTCCGAGAGCCTCGGTTTGGTAGCGAGCGGCGCGGAGCGATTGCCCTGAATCGAACGCGCAGTTTCGCCGTAGACGATGCAGGGCGCCTTGGCCGCAATGAAGAAGTCCATCTGGGCGCGAATGCGGTCCTTCTCTCGCTCGATGTCGCCGTCAAGCAGAAGGCCGGAGAACCAGCCGCCGCACACGGAAATCCCAAACCGGGCGAGTATCGGCCCGAGTTCCGTCATGTTCATTGGGAAACGCCGACCGGTTTCCATTCCCGTGAAACCGGCGACACTGGCCTGACGCAAGCACTCCTCCAGACTCACGTCATCGGATAGCTCCGCAAGATCGTCGTTCCACCAGGCAATGGGGGCAATTCCAAGTTTCGCTTTCATGGCTCATCACACTCCGATGCGCTGCTTCGCGCGGATAGCTTCTTGTTGCTTGCGCGCACTTCGAACCGCCTCGCGCGAGGATACTTCGGGGACGCCGACGTCCCAGTCGGCGTCGCCAGGAACCCACGAATACGCATCCGAGGCGATCGTAAGCACCGTGGTGCGATCGTTGCTTTTGGCCCATTCGAGCGCTGCGACAAGGTCGGCAAGGCTCTCGCAACGCCGTGCAGCCGCGCCCATGGACTCGGCGTGCTTGGCAAAATCAACGTGAGGAGGATTGTCGCGATTCTGAACTCGACAATCGGTCAACAGATTGTTGAAGCCTGGCACGCCCTTGAATTGTTGCAGCCGGTTGATCACTGCGAATCCGCCATTGTCACAAACCACAACGATCATCTTGTGGCCGCTCAGAACCGTCGAGTAGATGTCCGAGTTCATCATCAAGTAGGTGCCGTCGCCGACGATCACGATGGGCGTGCCGCCGAGCCCGCCTGGCCCGGAATTGGCCATTGCATGGCCCCAACCGGCGGCGATCTCGTAGCCCATGCAAGAGAAGCCGAACTCGAGATCAAATGTATTCGGCGCCTTGATGCGCCAGCCCTTTGTCACTTCTCCCGGGAGACCGCCGGCAGCCGAAATCAAGGTATCTCTCTCGCCGGCGGACGCGTTCACCGCCTGGACTATCTGCGCGTAGGTCGGTACGGGAGCATTGCTGGCGGCCTGCAATGACTCGAGCAGTGCGTCCCATTCTCTGAAGAGCATCTGGGCACGCGTCATGTGGGCGGGGTCGACTCGCCACGCACCGAGCTCCGCATCCAGCTCTGCAACCGTCTCCCGCGCATCGCCTACCACCGCTAGCGCACGATGCTTCACCGCATCGAACCTGGCCGCGTTGATCGAGATGAAGCGCGCGTCCGGGCTGAAAGCGGTCCACGAACCCGTCGTGAAATCCTGAAGACGCGTTCCGATCGCAAGGATCACGTCGGCTTCGGCTGCTAGCGTGTTCGCTGAGGTTGAGCCGATAATTCCGATCGGGCCCGCATGGGCCGGGTGATAGTGGGTCACGGCGCCCTTGCCGGCGATCGTCTCCAAAATAGGAATTCCACGCTTGACCGCGAAATCCGCGACGACCTCTCCCGCCAGCGAGTAGCGCACGCCGCCGCCGGAGATGAGGATCGGCTTCTTCGCGGCCTTGAGCAGCGCGGCTGCCTCCGCGAGTTTCTGACGGTCGGGACGCGCCCGCGGAATGGTCCAGGTTCGAGATTCGAAGAATGCCTCGGGGTAGTCGAATGCCACCTCCTGTGTGTCCTGGGGCAGAGCGAGAAAGGCCGGACCACAATCGGCCGGATCGAGCATCGCGGCCACCGCCTGTGGAAGCGAAGAAATGATCTGGGCGGGATGGGTGATCCGATCCCAGTAGCGTGTGACCGCCTTGAAGG
The DNA here is from genome assembly GCF_001440035.1 of Bradyrhizobium manausense. GTDB lineage: Bacteria > Pseudomonadota > Alphaproteobacteria > Rhizobiales > Xanthobacteraceae > Bradyrhizobium > Bradyrhizobium manausense. The sequence goes on from NZ_LJYG01000002.1 coordinate 34,786, forward strand.
CGTCGTTTACGGTAACGGTCGGGTCGCCAAAATGCTCAACCTGCTGAAGAACCGGATCGGGCAGCCGGTTGGTGAACGTATCGCCAGCTATGAGAAGAAGCGGCAAGCGATTTGCGTGAGCTGTCCCCGCTGCCGTCACCATATTCAGCGCGCCGGGGCCAATGGACGACGTCGCGACCATGATTTGCCGCCGAAGCTTGCCCTTGGCAAAACCGACGGCTGCCAACGCCATCGACTGCTCGTTCTGCCCGCGCCATGTGGGCAGACGATCCTGCACAGCCTCCAGCGCGTCGGACAGGCAGGTTACGTTCCCATGACCAAAAATACCGAACACGCCGGCGAACAGTGGCACGCGAACACCTTCGATCTCGGTGAACTGCTGACTCCGCCATCGCACCACGGCCTGGGCCATGGTGAGTCGGATTGTGGCGCCTGTCATGTGATGTCCTCCCTCGACAGTTTGAGAGAAACATAACCTCCTGCATTAAATATTGACAATAATATTTTTTAGCAACAACTATTGCCAATGACGGCAACGTCGACGACATCCGCCCTGGACTTTTTCGCTAGTCGCCTCAACTCCTACCTCGTCGTGATCAGGGATTTGCAACATGACCAAACCGAAGCTTCGCATCGGTCTCATCGGTAGTGGCTTCATGGGCAAAGCGCACGCTTTCGCTTACTCCATAGCCGCGCGTGTGTTCGATCTGCCTTTCGAACTGGAACTGCATACGATCGCGGACATCAGCGACGAGGCGGCAGCGAAAGCAGCCTCAGCCCTGGGCTTCGCGCGCGCGACCTCGGACTGGCGCTCGCTCGTCGTGGACCCAGCCATCGACGTTGTGAACATCACCACGCCCAACGCGCTCCACAAGGAAATGGCCCTGGCCGCGATTGCCGGTGGCAAACATGTCTACTGCGAGAAGCCACTGGCTCCGCTTGCGACAGACTCCCGCGAGATGGCCGAGGCCGCTGAAGCCGCCAGTGTAAAGACACAAGTCGGTTTCAATTACCTTTGTAACCCGATGCTGCAACTCGCGCGCGACATGATCGCCGCCGGAGAACTCGGCGAATTACGCGGCTACCGCGGAGTCCACGCCGAAGATTACATGGCAGACAGCGCCGGACCCTTCACCTTCCGGCATGATCCGGCTGGTGGCGGCGCGCTGGCCGACATTGGCAGCCACGCGTTGGCAACGGCCGAGTTCTTAGTGGGTCCGGCCGCCGGACCGATCACCGGGGTCATGGGAGATTGCGTGACGATGATCAAGGAACGTCCCGACGGCAAAGGCGGTCGCAGGCGCGTCGAAGTCGACGATGTCGGGCGAGCCTTCCTCCGTTTCGCGAACGGCGCCTCCGGCTCGATCGAGGGGAATTGGATTGCGACCGGGCGGAAGATGCAACACGATTTCGAAGTCTATGGAACCAGAGGCGCCCTCGCCTTCAGCCAGGAACGATTCAACGAGTTGCATTTCTTCTCGACCGATGACCGCCGCGGCCGTCAGGGATTCCGCCGGATCGAGGCGAGCCCGGACCATCGGCCATACGGCTTGTTCTGCGTTGCACCGGGCCATCAGCTTGGCTTCAATGACCTGAAAGCGATCGAAGCTGCAGGGTACCTTGACGCTATCGCCGGACGTCAGCCGGAGCCATTCAACTTCCGCGCTGGCCTGCGCATCCAAACGCTCGTTGAGACGATTCACGCCTCGAGTCGCGCCGGCACGTGGAAAAACGTTCCTTGAGTGAGCCTTTAAGCGTCTTCTCGACGTCCTGGTCGACGAACGACTCCATCGATTCATAACCAGATGCTGGCGACCACTTGCACCACCCGCGTCGAGGGCGGCAGATCGGGCTGCTAAGAGGTGATGTTCAGGAGAATAATCAAGCCGCGGGCGCCAGCAGGAAACAGCTTGAAACCGAGGTCGATCACCCCTTAGCTCTTCGCGATTGAGCCTTCATCCGAACGCCTTCGGATCAACACCGGCAAGTGGCGTCCGGGCAGGCTCGCCTCGAAATTCACCTCAAGGCTCTGCCTGCAGGACGCTTTCCCCTCGCACTGCAACCCTGGCTACTTGCGCTCCCCGCATAAGCTTTGGGGACACGCGGAGTGTCCTTGCACCCGCCCACGCGCTCTCTGGCGTGGCTCCCCGGTTGCACCCAAGCTGGCATGCTCTTTGCGGAGCCAGCCAATCTCCGTCGGTCCTGGAAGGGAGCCGTTTCGCGATGAAACAGAAATCTCGAGTCCCAAAGCCGCGCAGGCCCACTCTGGCACACATGGTCTCCGATTTGGTGAGATTGCTTAAAGCAATGGAGGACCTAGAGAGGCTGAGAGAGAAGGTCCGGCTGGCTGAGAACAACCAGAGACCCCATTGACGCTCGCCCGAACTGATTTCCATCCATCCTCGTCGTGAGGGGCTACGGGGTACTTCAGTCGCTCGCCGCCACCCGTAAATTTCCCAATATCGCACGCGTCGAGCTCATTCGATCATTTCGAAATGAGATCGTCGAAGCCAAAGGAATGGACTGAGGCTGAGCGGAAGCGGCTTGCGTGGCTGGCGCGTCGTCGTGTCGTCTCGGAGATCGCGATGGCGCTGGGTCGGCACGCCGGATCCGTGAGGCGAATGGCGCGCGTGATGGGGCTCATTCTGAAAAAATAATCTTGCCTACCGTCTCGCCTCCTCCTTTGCACTCGCGCCTTGGATGCAAGAGCATGTGCCGATTGGCACTCCCAGTCATCGGCATTTGGCTATGGCTAGCGCCCCCACGGACGACGTCGCCGTGTGGGAGTTGGGTCACGAGCGGCAATGCTTCTGACTGATCGTAGGATTTCCCGCTTGGTCGTCGAAAGCTGGCGTCCGCGACTTTATGAGCCTCGCCTAGGCGACACTGCGCGTCGCGGTGCAGCCTGCGGCGCGCCGGATTGCGTCAAGAGCTCGTCCCACAGGGGGAAGCGAGCGCCGGCATTCGCCTACGCGACGGACCGCCACCTCTCGCACGGCAGATCAGCGAGATCTGCTCAGGGGTCACTTGGAGGCAACGGTCTCCTTGAACAGCTCAACCTTGCCGCTCGTGTTGTCTGTCACCGCAAAAACCTCGTATAAATCAATCTGCGGCTTCATGCCGTAGCGTTGGATGATGCCGTCGAGCCAGGGCCCGGTGTAGAATGCCTTGGCGTCCTCAATGCCCTCCCACTGGTACACGCCGCCTGCCCAGCCGCTTTGGGACCAGACGAAGTGCTTACTGATCAGTCCCGTCACCTCGCGGAAGTTGGGTGCGATCTTATGAAAGTGCTCGCGACACGTGGCGTGGTCGATCTGCGACGGCAGTTTGTATCGTACAACGGCGGTAATCATGCGACCTCCTTGTAAGGATGCCCTCACTCGATTGACATTCCCGCGAAAGCAAGTGAAGCGGGAAGCCGACATGGATCAAAAGTACAAAGCCTAACCAGTAGTTTCCGTTCTGCTGCGGCCAGCCGACTATCCCAGATCATGCCGACTAGCGTTAGATCGCGTCGCTGAATTCACGCAACGCTGGCTCCATGCTGGTGCGTACGCACGATCGAAATTTCGATCATCTACCCCCCCGATCGCGATTAAATGCGACAGGGCTGCCGTGAGTAGGTCAACACGATTGACAAGAGCCTTAGTCGCCTCGCCGCTATCGCCTTCCAATTTTTTGCGTTAATGTGAACGTCTTCACACCTGTGTAGCAGACGGGCTCGGATGATGCCCATGGAGAGGTGAGCTAAAGCCCCGCAAAGCGCCGCCCGGTTCTATTCCATTCACACGCGAGTTTGGGAGCGACAAATGGAAAAGCGCGAAATTGGCAACAGCTTAACGAAAGATCTGACCGAAGCGAAGCGGGGCACCTTGTCCCGCCGCTCGGTGCTG
>NZ_LJYG01000002.1:38735-65765 GCF_001440035.1 Bradyrhizobium manausense
GGCTCGCGCGCTGACGGCTTCTGGGACTGGATCGCTGTCTTATGTTCCTGGCGAGGCCTTCATTTGCCGCACCGCAGCGAACAGTGAAGAGCTGCAGGGCCCACCCCGTCAACTAAAACTCGCCTGGAACGCGAACGCGGCATGCACGGTCGCTGCGCCAGTCGCAAAAGAACGGGGTATCTTTGCCAAGCACAACCTCGATGTAGATTTCGTCAATTTCGGCGGTTCGACCGACCAGTTGTTGGAGGCGATTGCAACTGGCAAGGCAGATGCCGGTTTGGGGTTGGCCCTGCGTTGGCTCAAACCGCTCGAGCAAGGTTTTGACGTTCGGATCACCGCGGGTGTGCACGGCGGCTGCATCCGGCTCCTCGGCTCCAAGGCTGCGAATATTGACAGCCTGGAATCCCTGCGGGGCAAGGCTATCGCGATCAGCGATCAAGCGAGCCCCGCGAAGAACTTCTTTTCGATCTACCTCGCCAAGAAGGGCATCGATCCGGCCCAAGAAGTAGAGTGGCGCCAGTACCCGGCCAATCTGCTCGCGCTTGCCGTCGACAAGGGCGAAGTGCAGGCGCTAGCGGAGATAGATCCGCTGCCCTACCTCTGGCTCAAGGAAGGCAAACTGAACGAGATCGCGACGAACTTAACGGGTGAATTCGCCGACCGCACCTGCTGCGTTCTCGCGATACGTGGCAGCCTCACCCGAGGCGAAATGGCGGTGGCGGCCGCTCTGACACGATCGATACTGGAAGCGGCAGATCGAGTTGCCAGCGATCCCGCCGATGCCGCTGCAATCTATTCGGGCTATGGCGGGAGAGGGTCCTTAGAGGATCTCGCCACGATGTATCGTAGCCATACTCACCACAGGCATCCCGTCGGGGCGGAGCTCAAGAAGCAGCTTCTGCTCTATACCGATGAACTCAGGGCAGTGAACGTCATCAAGCGAAGCACTGACCCCGCCAAGTTCGCGGACCGGATTTATCTTGACGTTCTAAGCTGACCCGATTGGGAAGATCCGCAGTGAGCTCGGTCATCGATGAAGTGCCGAGGCCATCAGAGAAATCGGGTTTCGGCTTTTTTGAAAGTTCGGCCACTCGGTCGTTGATTGGCGGGCTGTCTGTTGCGGTCGCATGGTCTATAGTCGCCGCGCTCACTGCATTCTGGCCGGATAAGCCCGAGAGCGATTGGGTCTATACGGGCGGCTTCGCCATTGCCTGCGGCGCATTGGCCCTTGCCCTTGCCTTGGCGGCCTTTGCCGGCGTTCGATTCGTTGCTTTTCAGCGTCTCCAGCGGGTTGCTCCGTGGCTGTTCGCGCTCGGGCTGTTTTTGGCAGCTTGGGAGGCCGTCACAGCAAAGCTTGGTTTGCTGCCGTTGCCATTTTTTCCGCCGCCGCAGGCCATTGTCGAAGTCGTCATCGATGATTGGGGGCGGCTGGCTGAAGGCATCTTTGCCTCAGCGCGTCTGCTCGCGACCGGTTATTTTCTCGGTGCGGCGCTGGGGTTCGTAACCGGCGTCGCGATCGGCTGGTCGCGGCTGGCCGGTTATTGGATCCACCCAGTTTTGCGGTTCATCGGGCCGCTGCCCGCGACAGCTTGGCTGCCACTTGCATTTTTCGTTTTCCCGTCGAGCTTCAGCGCCAGCATTTTCCTGATCGCGCTCGCCACCGGGTTTCCGGTCACCGTGCTCACCTGGTCAGGCGTTGCCTGCGTGAAGAGTGCCTATTACGATATTGCGCGGACATTGGGAGCAACCCAGCGCTTCCTCGTGCTCAAGGTTGCCATTCCGGCGGCAATGCCGCATGTCTTTGTTGGCCTGTTCATGGGGCTCGGCAACTCGTTTGCGGTTCTTGTCGTAGCCGAGATGCTGGGCGTGAAGGCCGGGCTCGGCTGGTATCTGCAATGGGCGCAGGGTTGGGCGGCCTATGCCAATATGTACGCCGCGCTGCTGCTCATGGCGTTCTTGTGCTCAGGGCTGATCACGCTGTTGTTCCGCTTCCGGGATCGCCTGCTATCCTGGCAGAAAGGTCTGGTGCGATGGTAGCAGCGATGGCAGGCGATCACTCGGTCCGTGGATCGACGCTAACACTCCGCGAAGTGAGCCATCGCTTCAATTTTGAAGGGCAGCCCCTACCGGTGTTGGACCGCATCAGCCTGCAGGTCGGCCGCGGCGAATTTGTCGCTATCCTTGGACCGAGTGGATGCGGAAAATCGACCTTGCTCCGCCTGGTCGCGGGGCTCGACACTCCAACAGCCGGCGCCCTGCTAACGGAGGGAAGGGAGATCGAAGCACCCGATCCGTCGCGCGTCGTCGTTTTTCAAGACCCCACGCTTTATCCATGGCGGACAGTGTGGAGCAACGTTGCGCTCGGTCTGGAAGCCCGCGGCTTGCTGCGCACCCATCGCGAACGTATCGAAGACGCCTTGCGTCTGGTGGGGCTCACGGGCTTCGCCAACGCCTACCCGCACCAGCTTTCCGGCGGCATGGCACAGCGCGCGGCTCTGGCGCGTGCGCTTGTCAACGACCCGACACTGCTCATCCTGGACGAACCTTTGGGCCAGCTCGACTCGCTCACTCGCATTGCGATGCAGACAGAACTTGTATCACTTTGGCAGCGCTCGAGCTTCACAGCGCTGTTGGTCACGCACGATGTCGAGGAGGCGCTCCTGCTCGCCGGCCGCGTCATCGTGCTGAGCGACCGACCTGCACGGATCAAGGCCGAAGTCGTCAACAGCCAGCCCTATCCTCGCCACCGGGGCAATCCGCATTTCGTTAAGCTTCGTCGCGAGGTGTTCGAGCATCTCGGCCTTGAGGACGCGTGGTAGCCGTCAAATGGATCCCGCCGTGGCAGATCTTCTCATACGCGTCATAGCCGCGCGGCGTGCTCGCCACGATTGCAATGCGATTGCTTTAGCGGCTTGGTAACCACCCTGTCGAGGTCCAGGAATTTGGCGAGCGCACGGAGACTTCGATGACCTCGGAATTCAACGTACACAGCGCTGCGGGCTATGAGCAACTCATGGGCCGCTGGAGCCGAAGACTCGCGCCGCTATTCATCGACTTCACAGGGGTTGCCGACGGGGAAAGGATTCTCGACCTCGGCTGCGGCAGCGGGAGCTTGACCTTCGCGCTCGTCAAAGCCGCCGACGTCGTCGAGATTGACGCGGTCGACTATTCACCAGTCTTTGTCGAGGAGGTGATCCGGCGCAACACGAACCCGCGAATAAAAGTCCGACAGGCGGACGCCTGCGCCCTGCCCTTCGAGCGGGGCGCGTTCGACCGCGCTTTGGCGCTTCTCGTGCTCCACTTCGTTCCCGAAGCCGGCAAGGCAGTGGCCGAGATGCGCCGCGTCGTTCGGCCGGGCGGCGCGGTCGCGGCAACGGTGTGGGATCATCTCGGCGGCATGCCCGGCATGCGCATGATGGTCGACACGGTGGCGGCACTCGGAGAAAGCGGACGCGAGCTGCGCCGTCGCTTTTGCTTTCAACCGATGATGCAGCCAGGCGAACTGAGACGGACATTTGCCGAACAGGGTCTCGTGGACATTGCGGAAATGGAGCTGATGATCCGCATGGACTACCAAGACTTTGCCGACTATTGGGCTCCGATTGCCGCCGGCGAAGGGCCGCTCGGCAAGTATGTGGCTGCGCTCGACGCTGCGGAGCGAGCGCGCACCGATGCCGCCGTGCGCGATGCCTACGAGGCCGGCCGGCCCGATGGGCCGCGATCCTTTGCGAACGTCGCATGGGCCTGCCGTGGCAAGGTTCCCTAACTCGATCTCTTCCGAGGTCCTGAATCCGAAATCGTTCCGGACTTCATACGTTGTAATGAGGTCCTATTCGATCACTTCGTCGGCTTGAGCTAGCAGCGATGAAGAGATATTGACGCCAAGCGCTCTCGCAGCTCTCAAGTTAACGACGAGTTCAAATTTGACCGGCAGCTGCACGGGAAGATCAGCAATTTGCGAGCCTCTCAGGACGTGGTCGACGTAAAATGCGGCTCGCCGGTACAAATCAAGGATATCGACGCCGTAAGACATCAATCCGCCGCCTGAAGCAAAGAAGCGAAAGGCATAGATTGCGGGAACACGGTCTCCGGCGGCTGTCGAGACTATCAGCTCACGATGAATGCCATTGAAAATATCTGGCATAACCACGAGCCCACCACCGGGTTCGCCGGCAATCGCGGCAATCGCTTGTTCGATCCCGGCAGCGTCGCGCACCGGCACGGCTATCGGTTCGACACCCAGGGATGTTGCAGCTGCCTCAAGCGGACGCAAGTAATACAACCCGCCCCCGGCGCGGTCTCCGGGTTGAAAATGCAATGGACCCGCGCGAGTCCGGGCGCGATTTGCTTCAGCAGATCAACCCACTTTCCCGCGAGTGAGGGCTCCAGATCGACGAGGCCACTCGCGTTGCCACCGGGCCTAGCCAAGCTGGCAACAAAACCGCTTTTGATCGGATCAGTAACCTGCACGAAAACGATGGGAATGGTGCGTCTCTCAGCCAGTAATGCCGTCACTATGGCAGTGTTCTGGGCGACGATGGCATCGGGCCGCTGACTGACCAGCTCTTTCGCGAACATCCGGGTGCGTTCAGGATGGCCACCAGCCCAGCGGTATTCAATCTGGACAGTACGGTCCCGCTTCCAACTAAGCTGCGAAAGCCCTTGCTCAAGTGCCTGAGCCTGTTTCTCTCCTTCGGGGTCCCCGAGCGGGCGCCCCAACAGTACTAGAGATGGGTCAAGGGCTGCCTTGGCCGCCTTCCATGGTCTTGTTCGGATCACCATCAGAAGCAGACCTCACGGCGCCTTGGGCTAAGGTCCGCCACGGGCCGACATCCAGAAGTAGCGCGGTTCGCGAGCAGAGCGCGAACGCGAATGCCCCTTCATTGAGATGGCGCAGGTATTAGGCCATGACGTTTCATGATCTCGCCCATCCGGGCAGGATCAGGAGGCGCAGGGCCGCCGAGGGCAACAGCCATTTCCCGGAAGAATTCCGGCCCGAGAACGCCTGGCGTGAGAACGCAAAGCATTTTCGCAATCGCCTGCGTCTCGTTGAGGAATCCATGGACAACACCGCGCGGGATGAAAAGATCATCTCCCGGCCTGATCTCGATGCGCTTGCCGGCGACCGTCCAACTGACGACGCCCTCAAGGCCGTAGATTGTTTCCTCCCAGTCACGATGATGGTGCGGGACCGGCATACGGGAGTTTGGCGGGATCACCACCTCAAACATATCAAGCGCCCCGCTCGTATCATACTTGGTACGCAAAAACCGTAACTGCATTGCGCCAACCTCGATGAGTTCAGCCATTTTGCCTCCAAAGATAAGATCGCGACATGGCCAACCTCATCGTAGCCGACATCATTTCAAGTTGGGCTTGAAAGCTTCCGCGATCACTCGGCGGACGCTCTTTGAGGGCGGTTTCAGGGCCTCGCTCAAGAAGGCGAAGAGAAGCAACAGCCACGTCGCAAGCGCGGCACACCACAGCAGCACCTCCAATCAGGCATGAATGACCTCAAAAATACCTATCTGAAATGGGGCGAGTGTTGCCTAATGGAGCCGACACGGCAAGCCGTATTTAAAACGCTCTAAGAATAGCTGGCAGACTTAGGTCAGGGAAGCGACGGCCCTATGACCGCGCAGTCTGGCGCATTCGCAAAGGACGGCTTGAAGGCATTCTGCCAAGCGCGGCAAATCACCTTCGGCCACCAGAACGAAGCACCGATGGCCGAATACAGGCGCTCCGGGTCAATCATTTTGGCCCGGTTCAAGTTAGGTCCGGCCTACCGCCGACAGCCGACATATTCTCGTCCGTTGGATGCGGCAGCGATGGGCCCGTTTCGGACTCATGCGCCGCCGCAAGGTGAACCGTCATTCGATCAACTCGTCGGCCGCAGCGGTGAGTGTTGCGGGCACGGCCAGTGAGAGTGCTTTTGCAGTCTTCAGATTGATAAAGAGTTCAAATCTTGTGGCTTGATAAAACGGTATATCGCCAGGATTTGTGCCGCTCAGAATCACCTGCATATCGCTTGCCATGCGCCTGTTTAATTCGACCAAATCTGTCGCGTAACTCATCAGGCCCCCGGCCGCAACGAATTCTGCAAAGGGGTAAATCGCAGGCAGCCCGGCAGCCGCGATCTGTTTTGCGACGACTACGTGATCGACAAAGGGCGGTCCGTCGAGAGCGACCATAACGCCGTTTGCACCTTCATCTTTGGCTTTGGCGATAGCGCTTTGATAGATAGCCTCGCTGGTTGGCTCGTCGATGAGACAGCTTGTCGACTGGATGCGCTGCGCATCGGCCGCCTCACGAACCGCGGAAAACTGGTCATCAAGTACCGGTCGCGTGCCCAGAAAGGCGAGCTTGTGCAAAGCGGGAAACATTTCGCGCAATAATGCAATCCGCTTCGCATGGATCGGGACCTCGGGACTGAAAGAAACGCCGGTGATATTGCCACCTGGATGCGCGAGCGACTTGACCAAGCCCTCCCGAACGGGATCGATGGCTAACGCCACAATTGGTATCGTGTTAGTCGCCCGCGTAAATACCGCGCCTGCCCCGACGCAAAAAATGATGTCCGGCTTGCTGTCGACAATCGCCGCGATTGTAGCTTTCGATGTGACTTCGCCTGTCTCCCTGCCGTAGCGCTCGATTTTGATAGTCTTGCCCTCGACAAGCCCGAGACGCCGCATTTCGGCAAAGAGAGCGCGAATGTAGCGATTGTAACTGTTCTCATGCATCGAGTCTAAAGGCTCGGTCGCACTGTACATCACAATTCGCCGCATCGTGCCGCGCGATTGCGCTCGGGACGTGAGCGGCAGGAGCGCCGCGCCGACCATGAAGATGATCTCCCGCCGTCGCATGTTCTCCTCCAAGGCCACCTTGTGGGAGGAGGAGCCTAACACTTTGTCAGGGGGCCGTGAGGTGCTTTGAAGGACTGCTCCGCGTCAGAATGCGAAAAAACTCAGCGCGAGCAAATCCAGTCCGCTCCGCCCGGCTAAGCCTTCCCCAATGAGCGGTGTCGTTACGTCGCTGATGGGCCGAAGGAGACGTTCGGCGGTGCGAGCGACCTACAGGCAAAGTTCAAACTGCGTGGTGCGCGCCGCCAAACGGGGCTCAATCCGTGGGCTGCGGGCCCTCGTAGCCCTCGATCACGATGATATCGATGTCCACGGCGCCCGCGCGCGGTGCGCTCGCCTTGGTGTATTCAGGTGAGCGGTAGCAGGCGAGCGCAGTTTCGTAGTCCTTGAACTCGATCACGATGTTGCGGTCGCGCGCCTTGCCCTCCACCGCCTCGAAGGTGCCGCCGCGTACCAGGAATTTCGCGTGGTATGTGCGGAGCAGCGCCGCGAGGGCGCTCGATCCAATACCCGTTCGGCATGTTGTCCTCCTCATCTTTGCATTCGCAAATCAAGAGGCGCATCGATGTGATCAAACCCGAATACACCAAAGCCTACGGCCCCCGGGGCCGCTGGGGGTTAAATTGCGCTGCGGTGCATGGTTCCGTCGGGTTGACGACACCGTTGGGCTTGAAGTTAGTGGCGCCGCGGGGTTAGGCCAATCGAGCGACGAGGCCCGTTCAGGTCATTCACATCTATTTGGCCGTGTTGGCACCATGCCCGGTCTGGCCTCGGCCGCTGACGCGCCCGCCGCAACCTTCGCCGGCCAATAAGCGACATTTCGAAATGAGACAGGCCGCCAACTGAGCCGGTCTCAACGCGGAAATCCCTTCTTCTCAGATCTTTCCGATATTGGAGTTTCTGGCGTCGTGAAGGCTCTTTATCAGGGAGGACAGCGCTTGGTCGGCCTCGCTGTAGCCGCCAGCACCAGCGATCCTGTCGAGCTCTGCAATTGTAAGCTCGCGCTTCTCGTCATTCAGTTTGATTGAATTCCGATCACGAATATCGCGCATCGTCGTTCCCTTTAATCTCTCGGTGAGGACCAACCTCAGCCCATAGCCGATGGGATACCCGACGCCGAGATTACAGGATGTGATGAGTGTCACGTAGTCGACATGTGGATGTCCTCCCTGGGCACCAGTAACGGAATTCCTGAGCTCCGGTCGGACCATGTCCGAGATAGGTCAACAGCGCCGTTTGACCTAGCGGTCGGGCGTTTCCGCTTTACCTCCGATCCCGGACATCTCGCCGCAACGCCCTAATGAAAGCGATGGACCAATCTCAAGACAAGATCGGCTCTGGCATTATCGATATGGGCGAGCTGAGCCTCAAGAACATCGATCGCCCAGTGAGGGCTTACGCTGTCGTTCCGCATGAATTATCGATTGCGACGGTTGGCGCGCGTTCAAGGCCGCACTCGATTTTAGCGCCTCATCTTTCGATTGTGGTTTTGCCGCTTGCGAACCTAAGCGGCGATCCCGGTCAAGATTATTTCGTAGACGGCGTGACCGAGAGCCTGACCACGGATTTGTCACGCATCCGTGGTTCATTCGTCGTTGCCCGCAACACTGCTTTTTCTTACAAAGGCAAATCTAATGACATCCGGCAGGTGGGCCGCGAACTGAACGTCCGCTACGTGCTTGAAGGGTCCGTGCAGCGGGGCGGCAACCGCTTTCGGGTGAACGTCCAGCTTGTTGACGCACAAACCGGTAACCACCTTTGGGCCGAACGCTTCGACAAGCCTCTTGCCGACCTCCTCAATATGCAGGATGAAATCGTATCACGGCTCGCCAATACATTGAATGCTCAACTTATTGCAGCCGAGGCGAAGCGAGCCGAACGCTCGTTGCATCCCACCGCATTGGATTTGTATTTTCAAGGAATGGCTCGTTGGAATAAACGCTGGACTTTGGAAAATATGGTGCAAGCGCGAAGCTTTTTCGAACGCGCCGCAAGGCATGCGCATGGCCGGTCTGCCAGAGGGTTAAAAATAAGGCTAGGCGCGCCTGGTTTGACGATGGTCGGGCTTGCATCAGTTCGTTCCAAAACCGGAACGCGGTGAAGCAAAAGTCGCGGGCGTTGCAGATTTACAACCCACACGGCCAGTCCAGATACTAAGCTCGTCCATTGAGACGACCGAGACATATTTCATGTTTACGTCATAAGAACAGCGGGGGCGGAACGTGTATGATGTCTATCGCAACGGGACGCGTGACTTGCTCGTTTTGCAATTGGGCTCGCCGATCCCGGCAGCTTACTCCGGCAACAGGTGGCGCAAGAGCAGAAGAAGAATTCTGAAGGTGAGCGATGAGATCAAATCAGCTGTTCAGCGGCGTGGCTATTACGTTCGCAGCTTGCGATCGCCAAAGGACAGGATGATCGAAGGCGAGTAGATCGGTGGTCGAGAGAATGCACGGCTGCTCGTTTCAAGACCCACGACCGCCAGTAGCCGATGATGCGACCCACTATGGATCGATAATTTGCGAGCTACTTGCATCGCTGCTTTGATGAGCGGCATGCAAGCCTCGAAGATCACTTCGATCCGCCTCATAAAACACGAGGCTGCGCCCGACTGCGGCAGCTTCGAGGTGCGGTACGACGATGGTCGGCCGAGCCGGCATTTTTATTGGGACGACCTGCCGAGCCGGCGCCTGCGGCCGGAGGTGCTGACGCCGATGTAGCGTTGGAGGCGGCGCGAAGCATTGCCCGGCGGCTCGGGATGAGCTTGACGCCGGACGGCGTTGACGGGAACTTAGGACGACCTGTCTTGGTTGATCGTCAACAGTTCCGGAGTTGCGTCATGCGTAGCACGCCGTCGATCGTGCCGTTCGACCGTTTCGATCGAGATATCTATCTGGTCTTGGAGGACTTCGGCGCCCGCGCCGGCTGCGCTTGGCGGGAGACCGACGAGGCGGACACGGATCGAGACACCGTGCTCCGCGACATCCTGTCCGGACAGTACACCTATCCATTGCGGATCGTGGTGTTCAACGCTGTCGAGGGTTGGTCGCGAGACGCGACAGCGGAGATCGCGGACGAACTGGCGGAGCGGGCGGCCGACTACGCCGACGCGGTCTCTCCGGCGCTCCAAGCCTTCATCAACGCCAACGCGACCAGACCTTTCGCCATGCAGCTCGCGTTGCCGCTGCGCGAAATTGCCTGGCGATGAAGTTGTGTCCCAGATGCGATAACAGCCGGTGGGTCTGCGAGGCACACCCCGACCGGTCGTTCTGCGGCAGCGAGAGCCGGCCCGTGCCCGTGCGGTGCCCCCGGCGAGCCTTGCCCTCTCTGACGGGACGAAACTATGACGAGGCGGGCAAGACGTGTTGATCTTACGCAGACCTGTCGGCAAGGCTCGCTGCTTCGGTCAGGTGGGGCCGCCAACGCCTGCCATGTACGAATATTTGGGAACGACTGCCGGTCCAGCCACTTGGCTGACACATGAAGCACGGGTTTCGCTATGAGCCCACGGAGCAAGGTCTGCGCGCGGCGAATGATGCTGGCCGACCTCACCGGCCGGTAGAAGCGGCGACCGTTTCGAGCGGTAGGGAAGGCATTCGAATTGCCAAGCAGCAAAAGCTCGACAATGTCGGAGCAGGCGGCGCCGGACCGGCTAATGAAAGTCCGCCTTGGGTCATTCGTCGATTTGGCAGCGCATCTAGGATGGCCGGTCTAGCCCCGACTGCTGACGTGCGGAACAGCGGGGCCGACCTTCGCCTTCGGGCCAGAAGATAGCGCCCCAGCGTAGCTGGTAGCCTCTCGCCGAGCTGATTCATCATCAGGAAGTTCTTCACCTTCGCAGTCAACGGTCGGCGCTACGTTGTCGATGGAAAAAATATCGCGGCATATTGGGGAAGAGCCTGCCTCCGGTTCCCGATCGTCTCAAATTCGCTCACCGCATTGACGGCAGTGATAAAGATGGACGGTGCGCGCTGTGACTGGGTCCAGCATATTCGCAGCGAGCCTGGTAAGGGCCGCGCACGTTGGACATCGCGGTCCATACTCGACCGCGTGCTTAGGCAATTCCGCTTCTTCTCTCGTCAGACAAGTTGCTCCCCCTCAATGGGAGAAGGCCACCGGCCCTATTTCGCAAAGACACTCATAAACAGGCCCGCCACGAAGATCACGACGCCGACGGCCGCGATGCCAAAGCAGACACGCGCCTGGAATTATGAGGTAAAACGCGAGCCCGGCGCGTGATACCACCAACTGAATAAAATGTGCCGCGGGTGCGGCGACCTGCTCGAAGATTGGCTTGCGAGATTGGGCCTTCGCTTCAATCAGCCGCGGCAGGCTGCCGCGCCCGACTGAAAAGATCGATCATTGCGCGATTGAAAGCCGGGATGTCGTCAGGCTTTCGGCTGGTCACTAGGCCTTGATCGATTACCGCTTCCTCATCCACCCACTGCGCCCCGGCGTTTCGAAGGTCGATCTCGAGAGATGGCCAGGATGTCATGCGCCGGCCGCGCGCTGCACCGGCATTGATGATGGTCCATGGACCGTGACAGATCGACGCCACAGGTTTGCCTGCATCGAAGAAGCTTTTCACAAAAGCGACCGCCTTGGGCTGCATCCGCAAGGAATCAGGATTGATGACGCCGCCGGGCAGTAGCAATGCGTCGAAATCCGCCGAACATGCTTGGTCGAGGTGCACGTCGACGGACAGCTCATCGCCCCAATCGGTGAAGTTCCAGCCGCGAACGCGATCCGTCTTCGGAGAAACGAGGCTAGTCTTGGCGCCAGCGTCGTCAAGCGCCTTCCGCGGCCTGACCAGTTCGACGTACTCGAACCCATCGGTGGCAAGAATGGCAATCTTGTAGTCTTGAATTGATCCGGCCATGGTTGGCCTCCCTCGTTTAAGCGCAGTTCAAGCGGAAGCTCGCGCATGTTCGCGTTAACGGGTCCCGCTCGACGACGCGAGCCTGGTCGTATTGTGTGGATCGATCACGTATTTCTTGGCCGATCCGTCATGGAAGCTCTGATAGGCTTCCACCGCTCTTTCGAGCGGTATGACCTCTGTGTTCAGAAGTCCTGTGAGATAGGGCAGCCGGTCCCAAAGAATGGCCATCATCAGCTCGCGATTGTAATGCATGACCGGGCACTGACCTGCGGTGAAGGATGGCGATTTGACCCAAGCCGCGGGAAAACCCAAGGCCATGAATCCCTTCTTGTTGAGTTCGTTCGGTGCACCTGGATCGAGATTGGTATAGACGCCTGGAATGCCCATGGCGCCCGCGGGCTTGATCACCTCCATCAAGGTGTTGAGGACAGCCTCCTCCTCGTTCTTCCCGCTGCCATCCGGTCCATAACCGTGGCATTCCAGTCCGACACAATCTACAGCGGCGTCGACCCAACGCGAGCCGTTGCCGAGGATCTTCTCGATTTGATCCGGAATGGGCGTAGAGCTCGAGGGATCCACGACCTCGTACCCGGCGTTCTTGACGAGATCGCGCCGCGCCTTGTTGTGGTCGCCTACGATAATGCAGGAGGCTCCGAGCAGGTGCGCGCTGGCTGCTGCACAACGTCCGACCGGGCCGGCGCCGGCAATGTAGACGGTTGAACCGGTGCCGACGCGCGCCTCGACACAACCGTGATATCCGGTTGGCAGGATGTCCGATAGCAGAGTGAGATCCCTGATTTTCTCGATCGCCTGCTCCTTGTCGGGAAATTTCAAGAGCTGGAAGTCCGCCCAAGGCACCATCATGTATTCGGCTTGACCGCCCTGCCATCCGCCCAGATTGAAGCCGTACGCTCCGCAAAATCCGAGCTCTTCATTGGCGTTGAGACAGACATCAGTATGACGTTCCTTGCAGTTCCGGCACGTGCCACACGCAACGTTGAAAGGCACAGAGACGATATCACCAACTTTGATGCGCTCAACATGCGAGCCCACCTCGACGACTTCGCCCGTATTCTCATGACCTAGTTGCATTCCTGAGGGTGCAGCGAAGCGGCCATGATAAATGTGCAAGTCGCTGCCGCAGATATTCGTTGTGATCAGCTTCAAAATAACAGCGTGTTCAATCTTCTTCCCTTTGGGGTCCGCAAGCTTCGGATATCCTCTGTCCTGGATCTCTAGTTTGTAAGGCCCCAGAAAAGTTACTGCGCGGTTGGTTGCGGCCATGGCTCGCTCCTCAGATGATCGCTTAAAACGGTGGCGCGACTCTTGGTCACGAAGATGGGTGCCCCAGACGAACGGCGCCTTGGCAAACGTCAATCTTGCGGGCTGTCGTTTGAGTTCCGATCTCCATGGTAAGAGAGGGCGACTGGGCCGCTTGCCCATGGCGACGCGGGATCCGGTGTGGCGCACGCAGTTCGTCTTCGAGTGCGCTCAGGCTGGGCGACACGCCGTGAGAGCGGGAAAGCCGATGGTTCGGGCTCGGTCATTCGTTGGAACAAAGGAAGAGCGATCGCGCGAAACGGCTCCATGGCCGGGTCACGATTGATGAAAACCGAGTAAGGTCAGCCTCCGGGCTGCTGTTCCGGAGGTTTCCTTTGAACTGTTGCGAGTCCGGCGCGCGCCGATGGAACCAAGCCTACGGTGGCCCGTTGGGCGCTATCGTCCGGCGCGCGGAGCATGCTTCGTCGGCCGCACGCACAAGGGAAACCGACATGACGGATTCCACGAATCAGATTCCCGATCGCATTCGGCTCAGTTTCGTCGTCAACGGCACCAAGCGCACGCTTGATCTCGTGCCTTGGACCACGCTGCTTGATGCGTTGCGCGACCACCTCGGGCTGACCGGGACCAAGAAGGGTTGCGATCACGGACAATGCGGCGCGTGCACCGTGCTGGTCGACGGCCGGCGCATCAACTCCTGTCTGACACTCGCCGTCATGAAAGATGGCGCCGAGATCACTACGGTAGAGGGACTGGCTCAGGACGGCACCCTGCATCCACTGCAACAGGCTTTCATCGACCACGACGCTTTCCAGTGCGGCTATTGCACGCCGGGACAACTTTGTTCAGCCGCCGGTCTCCTGTCCGAAGGCCGGGCCAAGGATGCCGACGAAATCCGAGAGTTGATGAGCGGCAATCTCTGCCGGTGTGGCGCCTACCCCAACATCGTCGCCGCCATCCAGCAGACTATGAGCTGGCCATGATCAACTTCCAGTATTCGTGCGCGAGCGACGTCACTGAAGCCATCGGCCTGCTCGCCGCCCATTCCGGCGCAAAACTCATCGCAGGCGGCACCAACCTGATCGATCTTATGAAGGAGAGCGTCGAAAAGCCCACCCGGCTTATCGACATCTCGCGTCTGCCGCTCCGCCAGATCGAGGAAACAGGTGACGGAGGCCTGCACATCGGCGCGCTGGTCCCGAACTCCGATCTTGCCTATCACCCGCTGATCGAGGAGCGCTATCCGCTGCTCGCCAGCGCGATCCTGGCAGGCGCTTCGGCACAATTGCGCAACATGGCCTCTGTCGGCGGCAATCTGATGCAGCGAACCCGCTGCGCCTATTTCTACGACACCGCGACACCCTGCAACAAGCGAACTCCGGGGAGCGGCTGCTCGGCGGTCGACGGCCTCAATCGCAATCACGCGATCCTCGGCACCAGTGCCTTCTGCATCGCGACCAATCCGTCCGACATGAGCGTAGCGCTCGCCGCATTGGATGCGGTCGTCCACATTGCGGGCCCGTCCGGCGAGCGCACGATGGGCATGCGCGAGTTCCATCGACTCCCCGGCGATACGCCCCACGTCGACACTAACCTTGAGCGCAGCGAGATCATCACCGCGATCGAGCTGCCGCCGCGCGGCTTTGCCGGCAATTACAGCTATCTCAAGATCCGCGACCGGGTCTCCTATGCTTTCGCAATCGTCTCCGTGGCCGCCGCACTTGAATTCGATGGCCACGCCATCCGCAAGGCACGGCTGGCTCTGGGCGGTGTGGCCCACAAGCCCTGGTGCAGCGTCGAGGCCGAAGCCGCGTTGCAAGGGCAACCGGCAACGACGGATCATTTCGCCCGCGCCGCCGATCTCCTGCTGCAAGGAGCCAGGACTTACGCCCATAACGGCTTCAAGGTCGAACTGGCGCGCCGCGCCGTCATGCGCACGCTCACGCAGGCTGCAAACGCCAGCCCGCAATCGCAGGCGCACAAGAAGATCGCGTGAGGTTATCGATGAACGGCTACGTCGGAACGGCAACATCCCGGGTTGACGGCCGGGCGAAGGTCACAGGCGCCGCCAAATATGCCGGCGAATTCGCAGCCGACGGGCTATTACACGGCTTTGTCGTGACGGCCACTATCCCACGCGGGCGCATTACGCGCCTCGATGCCAGCGGGGCGCTGAAGGTGAAGGGCGTCGTCGACGTGCTCACGCATGCGCACCGGCACCCGCTGGCCGACAAGGACGAGGCCTGGAAAGACGAGGTGGCGCCGGAAAAAGGCTCGCCGTTCCGGCCGCTCTATGACGACAGCATCAAGTTCAACGACCAGCCGATCGCGCTGGTCGTAGCCGAGGACTGGGAAACCGCCAAATTCGCCGCAACGCTGCTGGATGTCGCCTATCAGGAAGAGCCGTTTGCGACCGATCTCGAAGCCGAACGTGGCAGCGCGACCGAGGTACAGAAGCCCCACGAGCCTCGGGGCGATGCCGCGGCAGCGCTTGCCGGCGCGGCGATTCGCCACGAGGCGGATTATCTGGTCCCGACTGAGCATCACAACCCGATGGAGCTCTATGCGACGACGGCCGTATGGGAGGTCGACAGACTTACCGTCTACGACAAAACCCAAGGCGTTCAGAACGTCCAGAAATTCCTCTGCAGCGTCTTCGGCAAGACACCGGACGAGATCCGAGTGATCTCCCCCTATGTCGGCGGGGCCTTCGGCTCCGGCCTTCGTCCGCAATACCAGGTGGTGCTGGCCACTCTCGCCGCACTTCAGCTGAAGCGGTCCGTTCGCATCGTGCTAACCCGGCACCAAATGTATGGGCTCGGCTACCGGCCGGAGACGATTGAGCATGTCGGATTAGGGGCAAGGCCCGACGGCACGCTCGATGCAGTCGTGCACGAGGCCATTGCAGTTACCTCGCGCTACGAGGAGTTTTCGCGCAATGACACCGGCTGGGCGGAGCAGCTCTACAAGAGTGCGAACAGCCGCTATTCCCACCAGCTCGTCCGTCTCGACGTCGCCACGCCCTGTGACATGCGCGCACCCGGCGCGGCCTCCGGCGTATGGGCGTTAGAATGCGCCATGGACGAGCTCGCTAACGCCCTCAAGCTGGACCCGGTCGAACTGCGCCTGAAGTGCTACTCCGATCGCGACCAGAGCGAGGACCTGCCCTACACCAGCAAGCAGTTGCGCGCATGCTACCGCCAGGCTGCCGCGGCCTTTGGCTGGAGCAATCGCAATCCTGCACCACGGTCAATGCGCGATGGCAAGGAACTAGTCGGCTGGGGCATGGCAACAGGGATCTGGGAAGCCCTGCAGATGCCGGTCGCCGCCCGCATCGTGCTGACCGCAAACGGTCATGCGGAAGTGTCCTCCGCGGCCTCCGACATCGGCACCGGCACGTACACCATCGTGGCGCAAGTGGCGGCAGATGCGCTAGGGCTTCCGATGGACAACATCACGGTGAAGCTCGCCGACTCGAGCCTGCCGCAAGCTCCCGTTGAGGGCGGATCCTGGATGGCCGCATCGAGCGCCCATGCGGTTCTTGCAGCGGCCGAGGACATTCGCCAGGAGCTCGCACGTCTTGCCGTCGCGATGGCCGGTTCCCCGCTCGCCGGCACGGACCCTGCCGATGTGATCCTCAGCGAGGGCATGATCGCTGTGGGAAGTGACAAGAGCCGGTCGGTCTCCATCGCCGACGCGATGCGATCCGGCTCACTGGAGCGGATCGAGAAGGAAAAGCTCAACCATTTCGCCGAGGACAAGTCACACGCGCGAAACACCCATTCCGCGGTTTTCGCAGAGGTGAAGATCGACGAGGAGCTCGGCGTCATCCGCGTCACGCGGGTGGTGAACGCCGTCGCTGCCGGTCGTATCCTTAACACGAAGACCGGCCGCAGCCAGGTGATGGGCAGCGTGGTCTGGGGTATAGGAATGGCCCTGCACGAAGAAGCGGTGATGGATCACCGCTTCGGGCGGATCATGAACGCCAACATCGCCGAGTATCATATCCCGGTGAATGCCGACATCCACGACATCGACGTTATCTTCGTGGACGAGCAGGACGAGCACATTAACAAGCTCGGCATCAAGGGCTTGGGCGAGATCGGGATCGTCGGCGTCCCCGCGGCAATCGCAAACGCAGTTTATCATGCAACCGGCAGACGCGTGCGGCGCTTTCCGATCACGTTGGACAAGCTCCTCAGCTGAGGTTGTATCGTCGATCTCGGACCTTCGCCTGCGGCATCACTCCTCCCGAATCTTCCGGACCCATTGGCGTAAAATCGGCGAACATGTCGGCGCCCTGGATCGCAGGCGCATGGGTCCCGATGCCAGCTTTCAGATTATATACAGTGCACCCGTTGAGCCTAGCGGCTCGCGCGCCATGAGACTTGCGCGCCAGATTTCCGCTAACTTATGCGGCAACGCTCTGCTGCGAGCCTCAGCTGCTTCAGTCGGTGCCGTGGTATGCAGGACTAAATAGGATTCGGTTTCGACGCTCTGTGCTGACGTCACCATAGGACGCGCGGCGCCATCGTTACTACTGGATATTGGCTATCGACGGCTCGCCAATATCTTTGACAAAGCTGCGACTTGCGAAAGGGGCACAATCGGCGGTGCAGACCGCCGCGGTCGGCTTCCGGTCTACACCCGAGAGCCGACGCTAGACGAGCATCCCGCCGGCACCGATGGGCCAATCGCAGAAGTGAGCAACACGACTCGATCAGCCGATCGAGCAGGGCTGCAGGCAGTCTCAAGTTATCACTCAGCGTCTTGATGCTCACCGCCATTTTTCGAAACTCAATGGGGCGTTGGACGGGAAGCTCGACTGGATTGCTACCCATGACGATGCGATCAAATAGATCGAAGCCCGGACTAAAGGTCCAGAGCCCTGGAGCGACATCTCGTTAGCGCTCCAGGCCTTGATCGACAGCAACACCCGCGAGGCGTTCGTCTCGCAGGTCCTGTTTTCCCATTGCAAGTTAAAGCGGTAGCAAGGCACTCTCCCCGGCCCCTCTTCCGGATGCTCCAATGCTGCCGGGGCCCTGCAAGCCAGCCGTCACGGCGAAGATCCTGGTAGAGCCATTGAATCCCTTGATGGCCCGCTCACCCAGGAAATCCGTCGATATGCTGCCAGCGACGCGCTCTGCCACGATGAAATCCACAAGGATTTGTCCGTCGCGGGCCAGATCGCAGAGCCGTGAGGCAAGGTTGACGGTGCTCCCGACCGCGGTGTAGTCGAGCCGGCCTTCGTAGCCGATCGTTCCAACAGTGGCCGGTCCCATCGCGATACCCACGCCGAACCCCATGGCGTACCCCTTCGCGGACCAACCTCTTGCAAGAAGCTGGACCGCAGCCTGCAAGTCCACGGCAAGCTGCACCGCCTTGCGGGCAGGATCCGTGCAGGCAAGCGGCGCGTTCAGCAGGATCATGACTCCGTCGCCAGCAAACTGGATGAGCGTTGCCTCATGCGCGGTGATCACGACGCCCACGGCTTCATAATATTCCCGCAACGCAGCGATAATGGCCTCGGGGTCGGCGCGCGACGAAAACGCCGTGAAGCCCCGCAAATCGGCGAAAACCACGACCACCTCATGCTGCTTCCCTTCGAGCAGTCCTTGGGGCGTTTCGATGAGTTCGGCGACCTGGGGTGCGAGGAAGCGCTTCAGGAGGTTGATGCGCTCGGATTTCTGCTTCGAGGCCGCGAGTTCACCGGCCATTTCGTTGAAGCGCGCGGCGAGTTTCTCCAGTTCATCACCGCTGGAAAGAGTGATACGATGATCAAACTGTCCTCTCCCGATTCGCCTTGCTCCGTCTTCCAACTCGCGAATGGGGCTCGCCATGCGCATCGCGAGCACATAGGACAACGCGACGGCAATGAGTGTGCCGATGCATATTAGAACCAGTGAGCGCCACAGCCCCGCGCGGAGGGCTGCATAGGCCTCTCCGGTGGGCTGCAGGGCGATGACAGTCCAGCCCAGCTTGGAAACCGAGGTTGCCGCAGCAATGCTGGCTTCGCCAGCGACAACAGTTGTCACCGTGGCAGCGCCCCTCCCACTGAGTGTCTGCTTCAGCCGCTGATAATCCTCCGAACCTGCTGTGCCGCGCAGAACCAGGCTGATCTCGGGATGAGCAATCAGCCGGCCTGCATCATCAACGACAATAGCATAGCCTGTCTTCCCGATCCGAATGGCGGCAATGACTTCCCAGATCAGCTTCAGATTGATGTCTGCCACAGCGACCCCGGTTGTGGCGAGTTCTCGCGCCACTGCGATCCGCATATATGGCTCGGAATCCTGCTCGTACCGAACGGGACCGTACCAGACCCTGTTTGCATGCGCTCCGAGGACGGCGGCATCGTTCGACATATCGCTACCACGGCCGACCACGTTCAGCCGTGTCCTGGACACGAAGACGCGTTCGATCCCGTTCTGGTCGACCAGGACCAGGGAGAGGATCGCAGGCACTTGTTGCAGCAGACGAAGGGCATCCATCTTGTGTGTACCTTCACTGCCATCACTCCATGGGAACTGCACCGCCCAGCCGAGTTGATCGCTGATCTCATCCGCGAAGGCATCGATCCGTTCAGCGGCGGAACGCGACTGAAGCTGAAGAACGTCGCTGGTATGCCGGCTCTGATCGCGGTAGCCGAACCATGCTTCGCCTGCTGCGCCCATGGTAAGCGGCAGCACGACGGCTGTGAACAACGTCACAAGATATTTGAAACCGAGCGATCGGCGGAGCCCCAGCCACCACATGTAGGCTCGGCGCGGCGGGGAACGGAGTGCCTTGCGCTCTGAAAGGCTCATTCCAGCACTCTGCTTGCACGGAAGAGGATGGACGACAGATCCAGGTCCTCGCCGAACAGCCTTGCCGTTTTCAGATTAACGACGAGTTCGAACTTTTCGGGCTGCACGACGGGTAAATCGGCTGGCCGCTCGCCGCGCAGAATTCGATCGGCGTATTTGGCGAGCAGGAAATAGGTCGCTCGCTGATTGGCACCGTAGCTGAGCAGTCCTCCGGCCTCACAGTATTCGCTCCAGCCGAACATCGAAGGCAGCCGCTGCTTCGCGGCGAATCGCGCAATGGTCCCGCGGTTGACCATGGTGACGGGCTCTGGAAAGACCAGCAGCGCATCTGCTGGAGTCTCGGCCACCGACTTCAGCGCCGCTTCGAATTCCCCTTGACCCGAAAATGGAATGTAGAGCGCGTCGATACCCAAAGCCGAGGCAGCCTGCTGGGTCGCCTTCCATTCGGACGGCTCGCCTGGATGATCGCGGTTTGAGAGCACCGCGAGCCGACGCAGTTTCGGAAAGATATCCTTAAGCAGTTCGACGCGCTTGCCGGCAAGCGCCAGCGACAGGAACGTGGTGCCGGTAAAATTGGTGCCGGGCTGAGCCAGGCTCTTGACGATGCCGAGTGCCACCGGATCGCCGCTCTGCGCAAACAGCACGGGAATATCCCTGACGGCGATCATCGCGCGCGTAGCAGGTCCGCTCGAGACGATGAGGTCCACGTCGCCGGCCTTCAGTTCGGATGCGATCGCCCGAAGACCCTGCGGGTCGCCGGGAGAATAGCGGGATTGCACGATCACGTTCTTGCCTTCGACATACCCTTGCGCCCGCAGTCCTTCGATAAATCCATCCAGGAACGGATCCGGACTGGAGGCCGTTGAGAGCCACAGAATGCGGCGCTTGCGCGCAGCCTCTTGCGCCCGAGCAGCTAAGGGCCACGCAAGTGCTCCAGCAAGCAGTGCCATGAAATCTCTTCGCCTCATGGACTGGAGTATGTCCCAGCCGAGACTTGGTGCCTTTCAACCCAGATTGAGAGAACCTTCAGAGAACCTTGTTTTTCTGATCTGGCAGCACTGTGTGCCGCTCTCGCTCCCAGGCTGCGATCGGTTGCCGCTGCTTCGAAGGCGACCTCTGGCTCAGGATAGGGCCCAAATTCCGGGTAATCCGGGTGTCCGCGGCTGGTGAGCCGGACAAAAAGCCGGGCTAAAGCCCATATTCTACTTGGCTGCGCCTGATACGTCGCGGCGAATTGATGGGCATGCGCGAAAGCGACGCAGGTGCTCGTCAGCACCCGGAGGCCCTCACGGGCGTCCGATCCCGCGGAAAAGGGCCGTTCATGCCGGTTGAAGGCCCAAAGGCCAATCTGTAGACTGCGGGAGCGGCCTGCGCAGCTGCACGCTGTTTCAGCTTTGGCGGACGGCTGGTTGCTCTCGCCACTATTCATTTTTCGGCCGTCAGTTTCCCGATCCGTCCTACCAAGAGGCGCAATCAAGGTGACGGTGAGATACCGCTTCTCGCAGTTTGAGATTGACCCCGGCCGGCAGGAGGTTCGGCGCGCGGGTGAGTCCGTGCACATCGAACCTCAAGTGTTTGACTTGATCGTTCACCTGGTGCGCAACCGAGATCGGATTGTGAGCAAGGATGAGCTCATAGATGAAATCTGGAATGGTCGCGTTATTTCGGAGGCAGCACTCAGTAGCCGCATTAACGGCGCGCGCCGGGCGTTGGGCGATACTGGAAACGACCAGCTCTTCATAAAGACGCTGCATAAGCGCGGCTTTCGTTTCGTCGGGGATGTGCAGGAAATAACAAATCAGGAGATTCCGCTTGCTCCTGTTGCCGTTTCGACGTCCAGCGTTCCAGCCAAGGTCTCAGCTTCTGCTGAAGTCGGCGCACTGGGTGATGTCGTTTCGGAGTCCATCCGAGCGGACGCCGCTCTGCGAGCCTCGATCGCCGTGATGCCATTCGAAAACATCTCGGGCGATCCTGAGAACGATTACTTCAGTTACGGACTGGTGGAAGACATCATTCGACTGCTGGCGCGCAACCGCTGGCTTTCAGTCATTTCACGTCACTCGACGGTGGCATTCAAAAACAGGCAGATCGATCCTCGCGAGGCGGGGCAGCAATTGTCGGTCAAATACCTGGTGTTGGGCAGCGTTCGGAGGTCGCGCGACGCCGTCAGGATTGCCACGGAACTGGTTCGAACCTGCGATGGCGAGCAGTTGTGGTCCGAAACCTACGACCTCCAGCTGGCATCCATTTTCGAGATTCAGGAAGAAATGGCTACGCAGATTTCGGCAACGATCGAGCCCGAATTGTCGAGGGTTGAGCAGAAGTTGGCTACCCGCAAGGCGCCGAGCAGCCTGGATGCATGGGATTGCTATCAGCGCGGGTTGTGGAATCTATGGCGGTTCACCACTCCGGGCTTTGACGAGGCCGAGACGTACTTTCAACGTGCAATAGAAGCGGATCAGAACTTCGCACGCGCTCACGGTGCGTTGGCCTATGTAAACGTTCAGCGGGCGTTCCTGGACAATCCCAGCGATCGGTTGCCACGATTGAAGAAGGCCCTTCATCAAGCGCGCGCTTCCGTCGTGCTCGACGATCTGGATTGCTTCTGCCATTGCGTACTCGGGCGAGCCCTATGCCTTACGCATCAGAACGATGAAGCGTTCGCGGCGATCGATCTGGCTTTGGAGCTCAACCCGAGCTTCGCACAAGCGCATTTTGCTCAAGGCTTCAACTTGCTCTGGCATGGCCGTGAGATCGAAGCAGAAGTCCTGCTCGATCGAGCAACGATCCTCAGCCCTCGGGACAGTGATCTCTGGAGTTTCCACCACGTTCGCTCCTTGACGCATTTCTCTCTGGGAGAGTACGACATCGCGGCAGAGTTCGCCCGCCGAGCAGTCCGGCAGAGGAATGTGAATTATCAGGCATTCGCTACGCTGGCGGCGACCTTGGGTCTCTTGGGAGAGACGGCACAGGCAAGGGAGGCTGCTGCCGGGTTGCTTCAGAGCAAGCCGGGCTACAGCACCGATACCGCAAAGCAGCAACTCTTCTTTTGCAAGGACCCGTGTTTTTTGGATCGTTATGTTGCGGGCCTGCAGGAGGCCGGTGTGACCGCCGGCTAGATAAAACCGAGATGCAACGCGCCTCAGACATCTGGGCCGCAGGGAAGCATCAACCACTCGAAGGGCGGTCAGCGGGTAGTCAGAGATGTCTCCTGTGGCGCTGCTCCGATGCTGAACTGGCTGGTCGAGGAGAAGACCATCGCGCCACATATCCCTGTGTTCGACAAGTCGAAGCGAGATGACTGTACCTTCTGACGCAGCGACTTTCGATATGATCTGACCAAGGACGTCCACCACTGCTCTGGCGGAAAAATCGTCGTTTTGACCAACGGCCGGGCATTTCTGGTGGACCCTTGACTCCGGACAAATCGCTGCACTCCCCTGGCGGAGCGATGGGGCCAGAAGACGACATTGTGAGGCTTGCTGTTTTTCCATCGTCAGGTCAGGTTTCAGAATTCGGCCGGGTAAGGCCCGGTGAACCTGTAGGAACGCCCATGCAGCCGGTCACGCAATACGCCAAGAGCGGCGATGTTCACATCGCCTACCAGTCGTTCGGCAGTGGTCCGATCAATCTAGTTATGGTTCCGGGGTTTGTATCGAACGTAGAGAACTATTGGGAAGAGCCCGATCTCGCTCGCTTTCTAAATCGTTTGGGCACCTATGCCCGAGTAGTAACCTTCGACAAGCGCGGGACCGGCATGTCAGATCGGGGCGTGGAGCTTCCCAGCCTGGACCAACGTATGGACGATCTCCGAGCGGTCATGGATGCCGCCGGCATGGAACAGGCGGCACTCCTTGGGATTTCTGAAGGCGCTCCGCTGTCCGTCTTATTTGCGGCAACCTACCCCGACCGTTGCCGCGCGCTGGTGCTCTATGGCAGCTTTTCACGGTTTTCCTACTGGTTTCCAACCAACGAAGCGCTCGAGGCGTTTTTCGGTTACGTTGAGCAGGCATGGGGCACAGGCGGCAGCGTACAGAAATTCGCGCCTTCTCGCGCGAATGACGCGGCTTTCCAACGCTGGTGGGGGCGCAACGAGCGGCTCGGTGCCAGCCCAGCCGCCGTAAAAGCTCTCATGAGCATGAACAGCCAGATCGAAATCAGCGGTATCCTACCGGCGGTTCGGGTGCCAACCCTCGTGATCCATCGGACCGGGGATAAAACTGTCAGTGTTGAGGGCGGGCGCGACGTGGCGGCCCACATTCCCGGCGCCCGGCTTTTTGAGCTTTCGGGTAGCGACCACATTTTCTACGTCGGAGAAAACGCAGGCGAAATTTCTGATGCTATCGAGGAATTTTTGACTGGTTCAAGGACGTCAGTCCCGGTCGACCGTGTCCTTGCGACGGTTCTCTTCACCGATATCGTGGGCTCAACAGAGAAGGCCGCTGAACTTGGGGATCAACGCTGGCGTGATCTTCTCCACAATCATCACGCAACGATCCGGCGCAATCTCCAGCGGTTTCGAGGCCAGGAAGTGAAAACAACTGGAGACGGTTTTCTCGCTACTTTTGACGGTCCAGCCCGCGGCGTTCGCTGCGCCTCGGCCATTGCGGAGGAAATCAGGCCGCTCGGCATAGAGGTTCGTGCTGGGCTGCACACAGGCGAGTGCGAAATGATCGGCGATGACGTCAGCGGTATCGCTGTCCACATAGGAGCGCGGATTGCGGCACTTGCCGGCGCAAGCGAGGTTCTGGTGTCGAGCACCGTCAAGGATCTGGTGGCCGGTTCAGGATTGCGCTTCAAGGACCGTGGCACCCGATCCCTCAAGGGTATCCCGGGAGAGTGGCGCATATTCGCAGCCGAACATTAAGAGCTGCCTCCGAGCACTACACCATCTCCACTTGATGTCTGAGGTGGGTCGGAAGCTCCTGTTTGCCCAGCAGTCGGGCGCTTTCGTTTCAAGCTTGCCCATCTTCTCCTTCAGCTTCGTCAGCTTCTCGGTCTCGCGTCGTAGTGCAACGATCTCAGCTCTTACTCTCTAGGATATTCAACACGTTACGTTCCGTGTTCACCGACTGTGGCGCGCAGAGCGTCGTCTTTCCGAGAATCAGATCGGCCGCCTTCTCCGCTATCATGATGGTGGGCGCGTTCGTGTTGGATGACGTGACGCGCGGCATCACGGAAGCGTCGCAAATCCGCAGACCATCGATCCCACGAAGTCTCAGCGACGGATCGACCACCGCCAGCTGGTCGGTGCCCATCCGGCACGTGCCTACAGGGTGATGATCGGTCTTGCAGGTCCGATACGCATAGTCGGCGAGAGCAGCTTCGCTTGTGGCGGCAACACCGGGCATCCGCTCGACCATGACGAATGGCTCGAGCGCGGGTTGCCGGAGAATTTCACGGGCCATCTTCAGCGCCTCGATCGCTGCCGAGCGATCACACGCATCAGACCAGTAGTTCGGGTCAATCAAGGGCACCGCGGTAGGATCGCCGCTTGCGAGCCGCACGGTGCCACGCGAGCGGGGCCGCAGGAATGCCGAATTGAGCGTGACGCCGGCGTTGCGGAGCTTTTCCACGCCCGCCTCGATTCCCGAGCCGAGCCCGAGGTGGAATTGCACGTCGGGCCATTCCAGCGCTCGAGCCGCCGGGTCGGCGTACCAGAAGCCTCCGGTCTCAAACAGGGTGGACGCGACCGGTCCGCGCTTGAACAGGAGATATTCCAGTCCCGCCCAGATCGTGCGGTGCAGCTTCGCATAGCCGTCGTAGGTAAAGTCACCCTTGCACTCCGCAATCGCATAGAGGTCGAGGTGGTCCTGAAGATCCTCCCCTACACCAGGCAAATCGTGGATTGGCTTGACGCCGACTGCATTCAGATGGTCGGCCGGACCGATCCCCGATAGCAGCAGAAGACGAGGCGATCCGATCGCGCCGGACGCAAGGATGACCTCCCGCTCGGCGCGAACGATCTCCCCCTGCCCTCCACGCACCGACTCGATTCCTACTGCACGCCCATTCTCGACCACGATCCGCGTGCTGTAGGCGCCTGTGAGAACGGTGAGATTCGGTCGGCCACGGATCGGCTTCAGGTAGGCGGCGGCGGTCGAGCACCGCCGCGCATCTCGCACCGTCACCTGATAGTGCCCGACACCCTCCTGCCGGGCACCGTTGAAATCGGGATTGTAGGGCATTCCATATTCCTGCCCGGCTCGCAGAAAAGCTTCGCTGATCGGCAGCGGGTTGACAGGCACCGAGACGCCGAGCGGACCACCGCGCGCATGGTAGACGTCGACGAAACGCTGGTTGTCTTCGGCACGCTTGAAATACGGCAGGACGTCCGCGTAGCTCCAGCCTGTCGCGCCATCCGCCGCCCAGCCATCATAGTCGCGGGCATTTCCGCGGGTGTAGACCTGCGCGTTGATGCTGGAGCCGCCGCCGAGCACCTTCGCCTGGGTATAGCGCAGCACCCGCCCGCCGAGGTGGCGCTGGGGCACCGTCGAGTATCCCCAGGAGGCGATGCCTTTGGTCATCTTGGCAAACCCCGCCGGCATGCTGAACAGCGGGTTGTTGTCGCTGCCGCCTGCCTCGAGCAGGAGCACCCTGGTCGACGGATCGACGCTCAGGCGGTTGGCAAGAACGCAGCCGGCAGAGCCGGCGCCGACGATGATATAATCGTAAACCGTCATCTCATGTCTCTATGAGTTCGAAGATCGGTCCTCGCAACGTGATCTGCGACGCGCAACGCTTGGGCGGCGATCGTCAGTGACGGGTTCACCGCCGCCGAAGTCGGCAGGAACGACGCATCGACAACGAACAGATTGGGGTGATCAAAGGCGCGGCAGAACGGATCGAGCGGTGACGTCGCGAGATCGAGACCGATGCGCACCGTCCCACATTGATGCGAGGGCGTTCGCCGATCGAATGCCTTTGAGAGTACGATCGGGTAACCCGCGGCACGCAGCCGTTCCTTCAACGTCGCCACCAGCGCCAGATGGGTCGTCCAGTTCGAACGCTGCCAGTCGAGCCGGATGTTCGCACCATCGACCGTCACACGGCTCTCGGCGCTCGGCAGGTCTTCACTCATCGCATACCAGTCGACCGCATGCCGGCTCATCAACCCAAGCGCCCGTTCCGGTGCGAACGGCATATTGGCCTTCAGAATCGGCGCGTTGACACGTCCAAGCAACTGGACGTTGCCGAGCGGCGG
>NZ_LJYG01000002.1:65801-117387 GCF_001440035.1 Bradyrhizobium manausense
GGGCCGCCGCGCCCATCATCGAGATAGTAATCGTTGATGCCGATCGTCTTCTGGTAGACCGAGTCGTTCACGACGCGCGGGTCGATCGCCAGCACGGCCGAGGAATTGTGGTTCATGAAATAACGGCCGACCGCATCGGAGCGGTTCGCGATGCCGGCCTGTGACGAGCGCAGAAGCAGCGCGGCCGAATTGACGGCGCCCGCCGCCAGCACGATGATCCCAGCACAGATCATCCTCCGCTCGCCGGCTTGGATGACCTCGACGCCGGCGATTCGTTTGCCGTCCGGCTCGGCGACGAGCCGCTCGACCTGCGCCTCCTCGCGCAACTCGACATTGTCGTGGGCGAGCGCACAAGCCAGCCCACAGGACTCCGCATCCATCTTGCCGTGTCCCGCGTCGGGGAATGCATCCCAGGGAGTCTTGGCGCGTTTGAGCCATGTCTCGATGTCGATGCCGAGCGGCAACGAAAACGGGTTGAGCCCGATCTTCTTCAGGCGCTGTCGCACCACGGCGATCGCCGGCTCATCCGGCACCGGACCGAACGGATAAGGCGCGGAGTGAAAAGGTTCGGAGGAATCATCCCCGAGCGCGCCGCGCACGTTATAGAGCTGCTCCGCGCGGCTATACCACGGCTCCAGCTCGCCATAGCTGAACGGCCAGCCCGGCGTCGTTCCATCCCGGTGCGCGATAGGAGCGAAGTCTTCCGCGCGATAGCGGATCAGCACCGCCCCGTAGAGCTTGGTATTGCCGCCGACGTAATAGTAATTGCCGGGATTGAAGGCCTGCCCAGCCCCATCGAGCCAGGACTCCTGCGGCCGGAACACCCCGCGCTGAAAGATCGCCCTCGCGTCTCGCGCAGCCTCGCAGTCGCGCAGACGCTGGCCGCGCTCGAGGATCACGATCTTTGCGCCCGTCGGCGCCAGACCTGCGGCAAAGGTCGCACCGCCCATTCCCGATCCGATGACGAGGACATCGGCTGTCTCCGTGGTCTTCATGCAGGTCTCGCAGCGCTCGTTCGCCAGTCAGATACGGCGCGTCGTGGTTGGGTCGAACAGCACCGCCTTGTCGAGATTGAACGCGAAAGTGTGCGGCTGTCCGAGCCGGACGTCAGCATCGGCACGCATGCGGGCGGTCACCTCCTTGCCAGCGACCCGGACCACGACGTAGGTGTCCGATCCGGCAGGCTCGATGACTTCCACGTTGGCATCGAACCTGACAACCGATTTGGCGTTACGGTCCATGCTTTCGTCATCGTTCACGGCCTCGGGGCGAATGCCGAAGATCACCCTGGCACCGTCCTTGAGCCCGGCAGCATCGGCACTCGCGGGCACGGGCAGCATGATCGATGACCCATCCTTGCGCGCGAGCGCGATCCGCCGCTGGCCGTCCGCTTGCATGACCGCGCCTTCGAGCAGGTTCATCGCCGGCGATCCCATGAAGTCCGCGACGAACATGTTGGCGGGACGATTATAGATTTCGCTCGGGCTTCCCACTTGCTGCAGTTCGCCATTCTTGAGCACTGCGATCTTGGTCGCCAGCGTCATGGCCTCGATCTGATCGTGCGTGACATAAACGATCGTCGTGCCGGTCGTCTGATGCAGACGCTTGATCTCGACCCGCATGTCGACGCGGAGCTTGGCATCGAGGTTCGACAACGGCTCGTCGAACAGGAAGACACTGGGCCGCCTGACGAGCGCCCGTCCCATCGCGACCCGCTGTCGCTGTCCGCCGGAGAGCTGGCTCGGTCGGCGCGATAGGAGATGTTCGATCTGCAACGTCCTCGCGACAGAAGCGACCGCCTGGTCGCGCTCCGCTCGAGGAACACCACGCATCTCCATGCCGAACCCGATGTTCTCGGCCACCGACATGTTCGGGTAGAGCGCATAGGACTGGAACACCATCGCGATGTCCCGTTTTGATGGGTGCAGGTCGTTGACAACAGCACCGCCGATGCGGATCTCACCCGAAGAGATCCCCTCCAGGCCCGCAATGGTGTTGAGCAGGGTCGACTTTCCGCAGCCGGACGGGCCGACCAGAACCAGAAAGCCTCCCTTCTCGAGCGATATGTCGATCCCCTTCAGAACCTCGATCGTCCCGAAGCGCTTGCGAAGTGAGTTGATCTCGAGCGTGGCCATCTCTTCATCCCTTTACGGCGCCAGCCATCAGGCCGCGGACAAAATATCGACCGGCAATGACATAGACGAGCAGCGTCGGTGCGGCGGCGATGATCGCGGCCGCCATGTTGACGTTGTATTCGACCACCCCCGTCGAGGTGTTGACGAGATTGTTCAGCGCGACCGTCATCGGCGCGGTGTCGCCGGCCGCAAAGGTCGAGCCGAACAGGAAGTCGTTCCAGATGTTCGTGAACTGATAGATCACGGTGACGATGATGATCGGCGTGGAGTTCGGCAGCAGGATCCGGCGAAAGATCTGGAAGAAGCTTGCACCGTCGATCATGGCGGCCTTGACCAGCTCGGACGGAAACGCCGCGTAATAGTTGCGGAAGAACAGGGTGGTGAATCCCAGCCCATAGATGACGTGCACGATCACCAAATTGACCGTCGCGTTGCCGAGACCGAACGACCAGCCGGTCAAGTCGGCGAGGCCGACTCCGATGCGGCCCAGCGCGCCGAGGATCACGGCCATCGGGATGATGACCGACTGGAACGGGATGAAGCAGGCAAACAGCATCATCCCGAACACAAGCTTGTGGCCGGAAAAGCTCCACTTGGTCAGGACGTAGCCGTTCAATGCGCCGAGCAGGGTCGAGATCAGGACGGCCGGCACGACCATCTTCACCGAGTTGAAGAAATAGCCGCTGATCCCGCGCGTGTCCGACACCCCGATGCGGGCCTCGCCCCACGCCATCGACCAGGGCGCGAAAGTCAGGTGCCGCGGGAGCGCGAACATGTTGCCGCCGGTGACCTCGTCCAGCGGCTTGAGTGACGTCATCACCATGACCAGAAGCGGCACGAGATAGACGAGCGCAAACAGAAACAGCAGGCCATAGATGACGATGCGGGTCGTCCGCGAATGGCCGGGACCGCGGCGCGACGGCGTTGACGTGACCAGATCGGCGGCGCTCATCGGTTCTGCTCCCTGGTTTCCGAATAGATGTAGGGAACCATGATCGCCGCGATCGTCATCAGCATGATCACCGCGCTGGCCGATCCGATCGCCATCTGGTTGCGGGTGAACGTATAGGAGTACATGAAGGTTGACGGCAGCTCCGCGGCGCCGCCGGGGTTCTTGCCGGTCACCGACAGCACGAGGTCGTAGGACTTTATCGCCATGTGGGCCAGCACGATCAGGGCCGAGAAGAAAACGGGACGTATCATCGGAATGACGATGCGGCGATAAGTCTGGTAGGTCGAGGCACCGTCGATCTGCGCAGCCTTGAGGATTTCGCCGTCGACACCGCGCAGGCCCGCAAGAAACATCGCCATGACGAAGCCCGAGCTCTGCCAGATCCCAGCGATCGCGACGCAATAGATCATCATCTTGGGATCGACGACCCAGTCGAAATGGAAGCTGGTCCATCCCCAGTCGTGCAAGGCGTTCTCGAGCCCGATGCGCGGATCTAGGAACAGCTTCCAGGCCGTGCCGGTGACGATGAACGACAGCGCCAGCGGATAGAGATAGATCGGCCGCAAAATGCCTTCGCCGCGAATCTTCTGATCGAGCAGGATCGCCAGCAGCAGGCCGAGGAACAGGCAGAAGAAGATGTAGAGGCCGCCGAACAGACCCATGTTGACGAGCGCGGTGTACCAGTTCGATGGCGGGTCGGTCTCGAAGGTCCAGTTCCACAGCCTCAAATAGTTGGTGAAGCCGATCAGGTTCGTGGTCGGAAACGCCTTCGAGCTCGTGAACGACAGGAACAGGGTCCAGAGATTGAAGCCGTAGACGAAGACCAGCACGAGCAGGAACGACGGCGCCAGCACAAGCCGCGGCAACCAGTCCTGAAACCAGCCGCGTAGAGACGGGCCGGGCTGACGCTTGGTCATCGCGGTTGCTGCCTCGCGTTCGGTCATCGCGGTCATGATGATCCTCCGAAAGCCACGCCCCTCGCCGCGATGAGCCATAGACAGCGACGCAGGCCTAGCGATGACTTCGATCTCGACAGCCCCTCCCGGTTGCAGATCAGCGCAAACGGGAGAGGAGCCGCCGAACCACTACTTTGCGGCGTTGATCGCCTTCACGAGTTCAGTCACGGCAATGTCCGACGTCTTGATTCCGCCGTGCATGAACTTCGTCACGACATCGTAGTAGGCCGTGGCGATGGCCGGCGGCTGGGCGTAGTTCTGGGCGAGCGAGCCGAAGAACGTACCCTTTGCGTTGGCCGCCTTGACGTCCGCGATGCCCTTCTTGCCGCAGACGTCAAAGGCAGCGTCG
The DNA here is from genome assembly GCF_001440035.1 of Bradyrhizobium manausense. Classification (GTDB taxonomy): domain Bacteria; phylum Pseudomonadota; class Alphaproteobacteria; order Rhizobiales; family Xanthobacteraceae; genus Bradyrhizobium; species Bradyrhizobium manausense. The sequence continues at coordinate 70,194 of NZ_LJYG01000002.1, forward strand.
GAAACGTCCGTTCTCGCCGGGACGGAGCCCTTAATGACGTTGAACGCCGACTGGACGTCGGGATTCATCGTCACCTGCGCGAGCGCAAGTTGCGCGGCCTGGCGATCCGCCGGGACCTTGAAGAATGCGAACATGTCGGAGTTGTAGAAGACGGAGCCGTCGGTGCCCGGGAAGCGGTAGCAGAGGTAGTCCTTTCCCGCCTCTTTGTGCGCTGCCGCGAACTCACCCTTAGCCCAGTCGCCCATCACCTGCACGAGCGCGTCGCCCTTGATCACCATGGCCGTAGCGAGATTCCAATCGCGTCCGGTGTAGTTCGGGTCGACGTAGTCTCGCAGCTTGGCCAGGTTGTCGAACGCCTTCTTCATCGTATCGGACTTGAGCGCGCCTTCGTCGAGGTCTACGAACGCCTTCTTGTAGAAATCGGTGCCACCGGTCGAGGCGACGATCGAATCGAACATCGTCGCCTNCCTGCCAGGGTTGGCCGCCGAGTGCGAGCGGAATGACGCCTGCCTTCTTTGCCTTGTCGAGCAGCGCGACAAACTCATCGAAGCTCTTCGGCTCCGTACCGCCGATCTTCTCCATCACGGCCTTATTCAGCCAGATCCAGTTGACGGAATGGATGTTGATCGGAACGGCACCCCATTTGCCATTGGTCTTGGCAAACTTCTGCAGTGCAGCCGGCACGACCTTGTCCCAGCCGTCCTTGTCCGCAAGCGACGAAATATCGGCGAGCGAGCCCTGTTCGGCGTATTCGAGCGCGTAGTAGCCGAGGATTTGTGACGCCGTCGGCGGGTTGCCCGCGGCGACATTGGCCTTCAGCGTGGTCATTGCCGCGCCACCGCCGCCGCCGGCGACCGGCACGTCCTTCCAGGCATATCCCTGCTTGGCCACGGCCTGCTTGATGACGTCGAGCGCAGCCGCCTCGCCGCCTGACGTCCACCAATGCAGCATCTGCACTTCCTTGACATCCGCCGCGTGCGCCAGCGTCCCATAGCTGATGGTGACGGCAGTCAAGGCCGTCGAGATCAGAAATGCGCGGAACTTCATACGCGTGTCCCTTCCCTTTTTGGTCGTTTCCTGCCGGAAGCGGTCCGGCACCGTTTCGAGAGGCCTGTTCGGCTCTTGAATCTCTTTATCGTTGTCGTCTCCGGTTGCCGCCGCCACCAGAAGCGGCCCGCCTTCAAAGCTCCTTTCCTAGTGTCCAACAAAACGAGCGGCACGCTTGCCCCTGAAGGCGGCAATGCCCTCGGCGAGATCATCGGTGGTGGCGGTGAACGCGCCGGCAAGCCCTTCAATAGGGGCGTCCCTGTCCTCCCCTTCGGCCGCATTGATCATGGCCTTGACGATCTGCACGGCGAGCGGGCCGCGCGCAGCAACATCAGACGCCAGACTCTCGGCACGTTTCAGCGCCTGACCACCGTCGGTCACTTCGTCGACCAGGCCGAGCTCGCAGCCTTCTTCGGCCGTGAACAGACAACCCGTGAGCGCCATGCGCCGCACGACGGAGGCACCGAAGCGGCGAACCAGGCGCTGCGTTCCCGACCAGCCCGGCGCCATGCCCAGTCCCGTCTCCGGAAGCCCCAGCTTGATGCCGCGCTCGGCGATGCGCACGTCCGCCACCGCGGCGAGTTCCAGTCCGCCGCCGAAGGCGTGGCCGGTGAGCGCTGCAATGAGCGGCACGCGCAGGCGGGCCAGCGCCTCGAACGCGCGATGACCCGCGCGCGTCCAATCGCGCCACATGTCGAGCGCCGGCAGGCCGCCCCAACCCGCGATATCACCGCCGGCGCAAAACGCCTTGCCTTCGCCGAACAGGATCGCCACGCGGGTCTCGCGCGAGGCCTCGATGGCCCGCGCCGCCTCGCCGAGCGCCTCGACCATGTCGCGATCAAGCGCATTGAGCTTGTCGGGGCGCTTGAGGCCGAGGCGGGCGATCGATCCCTGGAAGGTCAATTCGACAAATGGGCTCAAGCTGCCCTCCGCAATTCAAGGCCAATCGGTTCGGGATGGAACAGCGCGGCCGGCATCAACTTCAGATTGCCGTTAACTCGCAGATCGAACTCTGATTGTGCAAGCACATCGCGCTGCAAGTCAACACCGGGCGCGATCTCGACGACGGTGACGCCCTCTGGCTCGAGCCTTAGGACGCACCGTTCGGTGACGTAGACAATCTCCTGCCCCTGCGCGACCGCCCGCCTGCCCGAGAAGGACACTTGCTCGACCTCGTTGACGAGCTTCCTGACCTTGCCTTCCCTGGCAATCCGCAATGAGCCGTCCGCGATCTCGAGCCCTGCGCCCGCGGTGAAATAACCCGAGAACACGATGCGCTTGGCTCGCGCCGTGATGTCGACAAAGCCGCCAGCCCCGGCCGTCACATGGGGACGGAGGCCGAGCTTCGAAACGTTGACCGAACCCGAGCGATCGATCTGCAGAAACGAGAGCAGCGACATGTCGAAACCGCCGCCCTGGAAATAAGTGAATTGATGTGGCGACTGGACGATGGCCTCGGCATTGGACGCACAGCCGAACTGGAAATCGAGCAGCGGAATGCCGCCGATGGCGCCCTGCTCGATCACCCAAGTGACCGCGCCGTGCCGGCCTTCCTCGATCAGAATACGCGGGACGTTGGCCGAAATGCCGAACCCGATGTTGACCGCGTCGCCCTCGCGCAGCTCCATCGCGACGCGGCGTGCGATGGCTTTGCCGACGTCGAATTTCGGCGTCTCGAACGAGGCGATCGGCCGAAATATCTCGCCGGAAATCGCGGGCTCATAGGGCGTGTTCGTGGTCTGCAGTTGGTCCGGGGCCACGACGATGACGTCGACGAGTACCCCTGGCACGACGACGTCGTGAGGACGCAAGGTGCCGGCAGCCGCGAGGCGCTTGACCTGGGCGATCACGAGACCGCCATTGTTGCGCACGCTCAGCGCCTGATCGAGCGGCCCGAGAATGCCGCCCTCGTGCTCATAGGAGAGGTTGCCGCGCTCGTCCGCAGTGGTGGCGCGAATGATCGCTACCTGCGGAACGATGCTCGGGAAGAACAGCCAATCCTCGCCGGCGAAGTTCACACGACTGACGATCGGTTCGGCGACGGCCTTGGCGTTCATCGCGCAGCCCTCGCGCGTCGGGTCGACGAAGGTGTCCATACCGACCTTGGTCAGAACGCCCGGGCGCTTCGCTGCGGCTTCACGATGCATGTCGAAAAGGATTCCCGACGGCACGTTGTAGGCGGGAATGGTGTTCCCCGAGATCATCTCCCAGATCGCAGGGGGAGCCGCTGAGGAAGGGCCGGACGGATAAGAGCCGGCCAGGACCCTCCTGAGGCATCCAGGCTTTGCGACGTGATCGATGCCTTTGACGCCCCACATGTCACCGGCAGCGATCGGATGCAGCGTCGTCAGGTTGCGCGGGCGGCCTTCGGCATCAAATCTTGCGCCGATCGCGGCGAGCACCGCGTCCGGGCAGCCCAGCCCTGACGACGAAGAGACCGTCACCACGGCGCCATCGGGGATTAGACGGGCCGCCTCCGAAGCGCTCAAGACCTTCGTTCGTGCCATATCCGCCTCAGATCGTCAGATCGATGGAAGTCTCGCGTCCCGTTCGTGCTGCCTCGCGCGTCGACAACGCGACGCTCAAGGACTTGATACCATCCTCGCCCGTAGCCGACGGCGCGCCACGACCAGCAACAGCGTCGCCGAACAGGCGTACCGCCCGCAGATAGAGATTCTCGTGCGCGATCGTGAGCTGCCTCTCGCCGTCTTTGGTGCGCAGCAGGACTTCGCCTTTGGGCTGCTGGGTCATGCAGTCTGTCCCGATCAGCGATCCCTCTTCGCCGTGGACCTCGAAGCCGGTCACCGCGTATCTGGTCGTGAAGGCGTCGTGGAACTGAGCAATCAGCCCGCTTTCGAAGCGCACCACCCCCATGACGCCGTCTTCGAGTCCCGCCCGTCCCAAACCACCCCGCGACGTCATCGCCGTCACGGCGACAGGATTGTCGTCGAGCACGAAACGCATGGTATCGGCATCATGAACGGTAATGTCGAGCACGACGCCGCCGCCCGCTCCCGGCCTCTCAATCCGCCAGCCCTGCAGGTGCGGCGGAAGATAGACCGCATGAAACACGCGGGCGAACAGAGGCTTGCCGATGTGGCCCGCCTTGATCGCGGCATGAATTGCGCGATGGGTGGCCGCGTTGCGCAGATGATGGTTTGTCCCCATCTGGACGCCCGCCGCCTTGCAGGCCGCGACCATTCGCCTTGCGTCCGCCAAGCTCAACGCGAGCGGCTTCTCGCACAGCACGTGCTTCCCGGCCGCGGCTGCGGCCAGCGTTTGCGAACAATGATGCTCATTTGTTGTCGAGATGTAGACCGCATCGATACCGCTTCCGAGCAACGCGTCGAGGCTGGTTGTTGCTGTCGCGATCCCGTTCTCGCTGGCAAATCGCTGCCCGCGCTCCGGATCGCTGCTCATCACAGCCACCACCTCGCCGCCAGCTCCGCGGATGGCCTCGATCATCCACTCGCGCGCAATCGTACTTGCACCGATCAATCCCCAACGCAGGTCACTCAAGATGCAATCCTCCGTTTGAAATCCGCCCCACAACTCTCCCGAACGACCAACCGCGCTTCGCCCACATAACTCTCGAGACGACGCTCGCCCTCGTTGATCTGCCTCAGCAGCATCTGCGCGGCGCGCTCTCCGAGACTGCCAGCATCAACCGACACAGTGGTCAGAGCGGGAGAGACATGACGGGCCTCGGCGGTATCATCGAAACCGACGACGGCAACATCGCGCCCGACGGTCAGCCCCTGTCGTGCGATCGCCAACATCGCGCCGATGGCCACGACGTCGTTGAAGCAAACCACCGCTGTTGGTCGCCTGTCCAAAGACAGCAAACGCTTCATGGCGTCGAAGCCGCCATCCTTCGTTGGCATGCTCTCAATGGTCCGCGCGGGCTCGACGGCAAGTCGCGCCTTCTCCATCGCGCCGGCAAACCCTGCAACACGGTCCTGGAAAACGACCATCCGGCCGACGCCGCCGACGAAAGCAATATCGCGATGGCCGAGCTCGATCAGATGCTCGGTCGCTCGCGCTGCACCGGCCAGATTGTCGGAAACCACCAGTGACGCCCGGGTTCCGATGATCCGCCGGATCGCAAGCACGATGGGTAGACGCGCCTCGAGCCGTGAGATTTCCGCCACGTCAGTGTCGAGCGCCGGACAGAGGATCAGGCCGGCGGCGCCATGCTCCCGCATTGAGCGCACCACCTCAGCCTGCCGGACGACGCTTTCAGCGGTATTGGCGATGAACGGAACAAAGCCGGAGTTTTGCAGGGCGCGCTCGATGCCAATGGCAAGCTCTGCGAAAAACGGGTTCGACAGGTCATTAATGACCATTCCAACGATGTCGGCCCTTGCGCGCCGCAAGCTCGCGGCACCGCGGTTGTAGACATAGCCGAGAGCGTCCATGGCCCCTGCCACGCGCTGGCGCGTCTCCTCTTTGACGAGAGGACTTCTCTTGAGCACAAGCGACACCGTCGACTTCGACACGCCCGCCGACTTGGCAATGTCGAGGATCGTCACCGCACGACTCTTGCGCCCCTCACGCGCCATGCCCTTCGCGAGCCTCCCGAAATTTGGAACGTTCCAATACTCCTATTCTCGACATTGCGCAAGGGCTATAAAATCGGTGAATCCGGAATTCAAAGCTCGAATCTCCGAATTTAGTATTATAGAACGTTCCAAATTGGCGACGATGCTCGCTTCGGCTCGAGCGCGTGGAAGGGAACCGGTATGGACAATCAGCCACGACCTAGCGCTTTGGTGACGGGAGCAGGGCGCGGTATTGGGCGCGCCATCGCGCTGGCGCTATCAAGAGCCGGCTTCACTATCATTGCGAATGACCTACCCGGCTCGGAAGGTCTCGTCGAGACGGTGGCAGCCATCCGCGAAACAGGCAGGGAAGCAAAGCCTGTCGCGTTGGATATTTCTCAGATCGAGCAGCACCCTCAATTCGTGCATGAAGCCTGGAATGCCTTTGGCGGTATCGACTGCCTCGTCAACAATGCTGGTGTGTCCGTGAGCGTCCGCGATGATCTCTTGAAGATGACGCCGGAGAGCTATGACCGCGTCATGAATATCAACCTGCGTGGCCCGTTCTTTCTAACTCAGGAGATCGCACGGCGAATGATCGAAGCGAATTCATCGTCATTCCGCAGCATCATCACCGTCTCGTCGATCAATGCGGAGTTCGCGTCGATCGACCGCGGAGAGTACTGCATCTCCAAAACGGGGCTTTCCATGATGGCCCAGCTCTTCGCGATCCGACTCGCCGAGCATGGCATCGGATCGTACGAGATTCGGCCCGGAATTATACGCACCCAGATGACTGCGGTCGCAAGAGAGAAATATGATCGCCTCATCGCCGAAGGACTGACCCCGATCAAGCGCTGGGGTGAGCCCGACGACATCGGAAGGGCAGCGGCCATGTTGGCGAGCGGCCAGCTTGGTTATTCGACCGGCGAAGTCGTTCGCGTCGATGGCGGCCTTGCACTCAGGAGCCTGTGATGGCCGAGCCCCGGTGCCCTCTCCCGGCCGGTGAATATTGGTTCGAGGATCTCGCCGCTCCCGCATTCCGAGTCAGGAAGCAGGATGGACCGGTCGTGCAGGAAGGCGGAACGACCCTGCTCGCCCGCTGCAGAACATTTGGACGATGGAGGTAGCGCAAAATGACTGTCATTCGACTGCCAGGTGATAACGGCCGCTTCGAAGAATTCGCGATGCCCGCGCCCGCATCATGGCGAACGGCCAAACCGAGCCAGCCTCTGGGGCGCGTCGCCCTCTCTGCGGGACATGTCGTTTCCGACCCGTGGGCCGACATCTCTCCGATGCGCGATATCGCCATCGATTTCGAAGCCACCCAGCGCTTCCGAGATTACCTCTGGGATCTCGGGTTGGGCGTTGCCGAGGCGATGGACACGGCACAGCGCGGCATGGGCCTCGATTGGCCGTCCGCACAGATATTGATCCGAAACACGGTCGAAAGCGCCAAGAGGCGACCTGGGGCCATCGTCTTCTCTGGCGTCGGCACGGATCACATCGATCCTGTAGGAGCGGATCTCAATGCGGTGCTGAGGGCCTATTCGGATCAACTCTCATTCGTTCAGGGCGTTGGCGGCCGCGTGATCATCATGGCCAGCCGGGCCTTGGTACGCGCAGCACGCGGGCCCGCCGACTATGTGGAAGTCTACAGGCGAATGCTCGCCGAAGCGGACCGGCCCGTGATCCTACACTGGCTCGGCGACATGTTCGATCCGGCGCTCGCCGGCTATTGGGGGCATCACGACGTTGCCGCGGCAATGGAGGTCTGCCTTGGAATAATCGCGGACAACGTCAAGAAGGTTGACGGCATCAAGATCTCGCTTCTCAACGCGGAGCACGAGATTGCCATGCGCAGACAACTGCCTCCTGGGGTCAAAATGTATACTGGCGATGACTTCAATTATCCCGAGCTCATTGCTGGAGACGATCAGGGGTACAGCCATGCCTTGCTGGGCATCTTCGACGCGATCGCGCCGATCGCGTCCGCTGCCCTGCTCGCGCTAAGAAACGAGGATGGAGCGGCCGGCACCAAGGCTTTCCGTGAGATCATTGATCCAACCGTTACGCTCTCGCGCGAGCTGTTTCGGGCGCCGACCCAATACTACAAAACAGGCATCGTGTTCCTAGCCTATCTGAACGGCCACCAGGATCACTTCACGATGCTCGGAGCTCAGCAAGGAGCCCGCTCCATCCTGCACCTTTGTCGTGTCTTCCGGCTTGCCGCTTCGGTCGGGTTGCTTGCGGATCCGGACCGTGCGGCCGATCGCATGCGGACGATCTTGACCTTCCACGGGATGAAATGACGTCGGACCTTGGCGATCGGCCCGTCCGTCGCATCCGGCGAGGCCCACTCATCTTGTCTGCGATCAGATGCGCATGTAGTGTACACACCACAATGCGGAAGCGACGTCGATGCGTCGGGCTCCTCGGCGACAACCTTGAACGTTGATCGCGGCGAGCAGCACGAGATCGAGACGGCAGATTTTAAGAAACGCAACCGAAATGTGGCGCTTGCCGTACCCGCTCGCCTAGTTCTTTCCCCTTCTTCGCCCCGTTTAGAGCGCGTTTCTCATCCATCTTTTGGTGCTCAAGCGTCGGGTGGAGCAAGGATTGCGTGTCGAATTGTCCTTTCAGAGCAAGCTGCGCTGCACTCTTGTTGCCGCCATCGTTGCCCCGGTGGCACTGACGCCCGAAATGAGTTCGGCCGAAGGCTTGCTTGATTTCGTTTTCGGCGGCAGCCAGAAGCAACAGCACCAGTTCTTCGGCAATCTTTTCAACAATAATCCGCAATCATCGTCGCCTCGGCCGGCAGTCGCAAGCGCGGGACCTGCCTTCTGCGTGCGCAGTTGCGACGGCAAGTATTTTCCGCTGATGCGCGGTGCTGCCTCACCGGCGCAGATGTGCCAAGCCTTCTGTCCGGCAAGCCCGACCAAGGTTTTTGTCGGGGCCAGCATCGACAGCGCCTATGCCGCAACCGGCGAACGCTACGCCGATAGCGAAAACGCCTTTGCCTATCGGAAGGCACTGCGGGCCGATTGTACCTGCAACGGCCACGATCCCGGCGGCCTAGCGTCAGTCGATCTCGCGATGGACGGCTCCTTGCGCACAGGGGACGTGCTCGCCACCGCCGATGGACTCGTCGCCTATTCCGGCATACGGGTCGGCAACGACCAGACCCCGGACTTCACGCCGGTAGCATCTTTCCCGGGCCTGACACCGGAGGTCCGCGCCCGGTTGAACGATATGAAAGTCGCGCCGGCGCGATCCGACATGGTGGCAGATAAGGCGGAACGTCCGAGGTGACTCGCACGCCGCATCTGGCGGCCCCCCTCGCAGAGGGAAACATTTGCTCCCGAGCGGCCCGAGTTCCGAAAGTTGCCAAGCGGCCCTCCATTCACCATCGCGTGGCCATGCTTTGATCAAAACTACATTAAGTGTTTGGCGGGGTCTGGCGGTCGGGGTCTGGCGGTCGTCGACGCAGTCGATGCGACCGCCCCGCGACAATTGTGGACATGCTCTTGTAGTGGCGCCCCTCAGCGCGGCATCGCTGATCAAAAAAAAATGGCCTACAGCTATTCAGCTGCCCCAGCCCATTTGCCCTTGCTGCAGTGCCGGTCGATACGGCGATCTTGAGACACTCAATCATACGGACACCTTTCACCGGCCTCGGTGGCAACCCGGGACCAGCTACTAAGGTCTGAACAAAGCCGGCGGCCGCCAGCGCGCTCCTGCAGTGAACACCACATCACGGTTCGGCCACCACTCAGCCCGACGCAATCGCGAAGGCACGTTTAGATCGCGAAAGGCCCTTCGCAGTCCCGCCCGCCATCCATCCGGGCCCGACCTGCGTTAACCCTGCCTCTGCTCCCGTAAGCGCGCCGACTGGTTCAATTCTGCCGCCAAGCCGCCTCATTGGATCTCCTCCGAACTTCCGACGCTCATCTCCGGCAGGCTTTGAGCGAGGCTTCTCCTTCGGTGCGCGTGACAGATGAGAGTGGCTCTCATCCTTGCTGGCCTCGGTACGCTCGCGGTGATGGAGCTCGATATGCCGCCGCGCACGATGAAGCCTGTGGACGCGCCGCCCGCTCATGCCACCTTTGGCCCGCATGATACGCTGACGACAGCAGACCGACTCGAAATCCCGCACATGCTTCAAGCGTAGCCACAGCCAATTTCCTCGAGCGAAGTGGTGCATCTGCCGGATCAAACCGCGATTGTTGTGCAAGGGACTTCGAAGATCATCGAGCAGAAGCGGAGCACACGCGGACGAAACTCCGCCGTCGAGCAGCCCAAATCTCGGGTCGAGCACGCAAAGGCAACTGCGAAACTCAATCGCGTCAGACCGGTCGCGGAGGTCAAACCGTGTTCGTCGGGGTCTTCGATGGCCTATTCCGAGTACTGAACCTGTCAACGCGATGATCGATGATCGTGTCGGACTGCGGCAGGTCAGAGAGCAAGGCCACCGGATATTCGGGACGCCCAGAGACGTACTCGTTCACTCTGCTCGAATAGCCGGCGAGTAGACATCGCCATGGCTGGACTCCCCTCAACCTGGCAGCAACTGCAACATATCGAAGTCGCAGGTAGAGGTCACCTGTATTATCGACGTCTGCAACCCACGAGGATCGCTATGGCGTCATTCGCGAGACCTTGGCCTGCCGAATGGCGGCCTCGATCTACTAGCTTACATCGCTTTTTTGATCTAATGAACTGCAATGTCGACAATAGCTCGGCAGGTGCAGGAACTACAGGAGCCTGCGCGAGCGCCTAACTGGGCCGTGGAGAACGATGAGGGAGCGCAAAGGCGAATTCACCACCTCATCTTTCGCTCGTAGTGCTGCCATTCACCAATCTATGTGATGACCGTGAACAAGACTACTTCGTGGACGGTGTAACCGAGACCTTGACTACCGAGCTTTCGCGTATTTTCACGCCCTCACCGAGCCACGGGCGGAACGTAGTGTTCGAGCTCAGGGTCCGGGAAATGCACGGTCTGTCCGAGTTCAGCAGAGCGATAGAGCCCCATGAGCATTTCCATTACTCCGACTCCGTCATCGAAGGTCTCGGCAGGGCTCGTACCAAGCCTGAATGCTTCGACCATATGACGGTTTTCGTCTGTGTAACCATAGATACCGGCTTCGTCCTCGACCACGGGCATCAAGCCTTGTTCGGCATTCTGCTTCTCGACGAGATCCTCGCCTTCGGACCCGGTGAGCGTGCGCGAAAGAAAGACCTTGAGCCCAGTTGAAAGCGACGAGAACTCCATCGAATATTCGGGGCCGAGCAGCTCGAGCTGGATACGCAGCCCGGCGCCAACGTAAGCCCACGAGGTCGTCGCCTCGATCATCAATTGGTGTCCGTCCGCATCTTCCATCGTAAGGATGCCGCGCGCGAAATCCTCGACGGGACGCTTTGCAAAATCGATTCCCATTCGTTTCTTGAGGTCGGCGGCATAATGGGGCCGTGTCCATTTTAGGTTGGCCGTAGTGGCGCTGGCGCTGACCAGCCGCAGGGATTGGCGGTTCGCACCGGGCGCAGTCAGCATGAAGCGTGCGACCTCGACCGAATGACACATCATGTCGGAAAGAACTCCGCCACCCTGCTTGTCGCCCTGCCAGAACCATGGCTCGTGCGGTCCCGAATGCTCCTCCGCCGCGCGAGCAAGATAAGGGCGGCCGCTCCCAGGGACGGCCCGTCGCCAAATGATGTCCTTGCCACGAATCACCGCAGTCGAAAATATCTGGTTCTCCAGATAGCCATGGAGCAGGCCTGCATCTTCGGCAAGCCTGCGCATTTCCCGCGCCTCCGCAAGCGTGCGGGCCAACGGCTTTTCACATGCGACGGCGCGCAATGGGGCTCCAGCCTTGGTCACCCGGTGAATCTCACGCATGATGTTGAGACGCGTGTCGTTCGGTGTCAGCAGCCAGAGCGCATCGACCTCGCCGGAAATGGCCATCGCTTCGATACTGTCGAACACACGCGCCTGTCCAAGGCCAAGACTGCGCGCCTTGTCGGCGATACGCGCACGCCGCTGCGCGGAGCGGCTGTACACGCCGCCGACGCTGACATTGCGCACGCCGAGCATGGACTGCAGATGGAATGCGGCGATAAAGCCGCTGCCAATGAGCCCGACACGCAGTATCGGAAGTTCGGTGAGCTTCTGCATATCAGACCTCCTTCGATGATGGTATGGGCTTAGGTCGGTCCGTGGCTTTGCGTTGCCGCCCCGGTACCGCGGCCAGCAATGCCTGCGTATAAGGATGCTCCGGCCGATTGAGCAAATCTGCGGTCGGCCTGATCTCCACGATTTCGCCGAGGCGCATCACGGCAATCCGGTCGCAGACCTGGGCCGCAACGTTGAGATCGTGGGTGATGAACAGCACCGCCAGCCGCAGCTTCTCTTTAAGTGTCTCGAGCAGGGCCAGCACCTGTGCCTGAACCGATACGTCGAGCGCAGATACTGGTTCGTCTGCGACCAAGACCTCAGGATCGAGCGCCAGCGCACGCGCAATGCCGATCCGCTGGCGCTGACCACCGGAAAATTCGTGCGGAAAACGTCGCGCGGCGGCTGGATCGAGGCCGACGAGAGCCAAAAGCTCCTCGGCGCGAGTGAAAGCCTGCGCCGGCGGAACCCCATGCGCAATTGGACCGTCGGCGATGATTCGTCCGACGCGACGGCGCGGGTTGAGCGAGGCAAAGGGATCTTGGAAAACCATTTGGATGTGCTTTCGCGCGGCCCGCAGACGCGGTCCGTGCGCTTTGGAAAAATCAAGTTCGCCGATGCGGACCACGCCTGCATCGGCGTCGGTGAGACGCATCACCAATCGCCCGATCGTGCTCTTGCCCGAGCCCGACTCTCCGACAAGGCCGAGCGTCTCGCCGCGCCGGATCTCGAAGCTCACATCCCTGACGGCCGCCACCTCGGTCCGCGCTCCAAACCATCCGCTCGCCCGGTACGTCTTTGCAAGTCCTATCGTGGCACAGGCAATCGGTTCGTCCTTGATTTGCGTCCGCTCCGGCGGAACTCCGCCCGGTACGGCGGCGAGCAGCCGGCGGGTATAAGGATCATTCGGGCGTCTCAGAACATCTTCGACAGACCCTTGTTCGACAACCCGCCCTTTCTCCATGACCGCGACGCGGTCCGCGATATCGGCGACGACGCCGAAATCATGAGTAATGAAAAGCACCGCCATGCCGCGCCGCTGCTGGATGTCGCGGATGAGCCGAAGGATTTGCGCTTGCGTGGTGACGTCAAGCGCCGTGGTCGGCTCGTCTGCCACCAGAACCGACGGCTCGAGCGCCAGTGCCATGGCGATCATGACACGCTGACGTTGGCCGCCCGACATCTGATGCGGATAGCTGCGAATGATCCGCTCCAGATCACGCAAGCCCACTTCCTCAAGCAGCGCGCGCACGCGTTCCTGCCGTTCGGGCGGCGTCAGTTGCTCGTGCGCCTCGAACGCCTCCATGATTTGATCGCCGATCCGGATCACAGGATTGAGCGCCGTCATCGGCTCCTGGAAGATCATTGCGATACGCCGCCCCCGCAATGTCCGCCATTCGGCCGGCGCCAGCCTCAGCAAATCGCGCCCTTCGAACCGAATGGCTCCAGCAACTGGACGAATAGCGTGTGGCAGCAGGCCCATCGCAGCGGAGGCGCAGAGCGATTTGCCAGAGCCGGATTCGCCGACAACACAGAGGATCTCTCGCGCATGCAAGGCAAGCGAGACATCTTCGACCGCGAAGGTCCGATCGGCGCCGGCGGGAAGTGCCAGCGTCAGTTGCTCAATCGACAGGATCGGTTCGACGATGTCGTTCATTTCGCCCGATCCAACATCGCTTTTCTCCCTCACCTCGGTCACGCCGCCAACGCGATGCCGTCCTTGCGATGATCCGATGCTCCAAACATGACGCCCCGTGACACATCGACATGCACGGCCTGGAAACCTCCCAACGGCTCGTCCGCCCGGACCACGCGATGGCCGCGACCGGTCAAGTCATCGGCGATCGAGGAGGCTATCGTAGGCTCGAGGGTCAACACGCCGTCGAATGCAAAGCTGCGTGGCGCATCCGAGGACTGCTGAATGTCCCAACCGCGGTCGAGCATGCCGCTCAGGATCTGCATATGTCCTGTCGCCTGATACTGTCCACCCATCACGCCAAAGGCCATGACCGGTTTGCCGCGCCTGGCCAGCAGGCCCGGAATGATGGTGTGGAATGGACGCTTTCCAGGCGCGACCACATTGGGGTGCCCGTCAATGAGCGAGAATCCCGAACCCCGATTCTGAAGCAACACGCCCGAGCGAGGCGCGTAGATGCCACTTCCGAAAGCGAAGAACAGCGAATTGATGAGAGACACCATGTTGCCGTCGCGATCGGCGACCGCGACATAGGCAGTGTCACGATGAACGGGCATGTCGAAATCCGTCGGCGCGCTCGCACGCTCGCGCCTGATGCGAGAGCGCAATGTCGCGACTGATCCCTCCGAGAGCAATGCGTCGATATCGAAGGGGCTGAATGAGGGATCCGCAACGAGCGCATCGCGCTGCCGGTAAGCCGCCTTGGTCGCCTCGGCCAGAAGATGGATGCGCTCTGCCTCGCCGAGCGCTGGATCGGCCATGTCGAAGCCGGAAAGGATTCGCGCGATCAGCAGCGCTGCCACGCCCTGTCCGTTCGGCGGACATTGCCAGATTTGATGATCCCGGTAGTCGGCACTGATTGGCGTCACGTAGTCCGATCGCGCAGTCGCAAGGTCATCGGCCTCCATGAGGCCGCCCAGCGCTTTCAAGATCGCGACGATTTCATCGGCGACGGCCCCCTCGTAGAACGCAGCGCGGCCCTCACGTGCAATGCGGCGTAACGTGGCGCCGAGCGCCGGATGGCTGAGCTTGCCGCCGACAACGGGCGCAGTGCCACCGGGCAGGTACACCGCCACCCCGGTCTGATGCCGTTCGATCCGATGGCCATAGCGTGCCCAGTCCAGGGCGGCGCGCGGGGTCACGACGAAGCCGTTCTCGGCCGCCTTGATCGCAGGCGCCAAAACTTCGTCCAGGCCCTTTGAACCATAATCAGCGGAGAGCCGGCACCAGGCATCGACCGCCCCCGGAATTGTAACGGCATGGGGCGAGTCATCCGGGATCGACGTCAATCCGCACCGCCGAAACCAGCCCGGTTCTGCCTTCGCCGGCGCGCGACCCGAGCCATTTATGGCGACGGGATTGCCTGAAGCGGGAGCATAAATCGCAAAGCAGTCGCCACCGACGCCGGTCATGTGCGGATCGATGACACCCTGAAGCGCGATGGCAGCAATCGCGGCGTCGACGGCGTTGCCGCCGCTGCGAAGGATTTCGACCGCAGCCAGCGTGACGGCGGGGTGAGAGGCTGCGACCATGCCCCGTTCGCCGACCGCCAGCGAGCGTCCTGGCAGCATGAAATCGCGCTGTCCCCAGCTCATGCCCTTCTCCGATCGTTGGTGTGAAGCCGGTGGATTTTCATGCCGCAACATCCGCCGCCACGGCGGGAAGGGCCAGCGGGCCCGCCCCCCTGCCGATGCCGAACAGGGAGCGATGCACAAGATCAATCGCGCTACCGACCGCACCGATCAGCGTGGCGCGATTGCCGAGCGCGCTGCGCTCGATCCTAACAGGCTGGCGCATGCATCGCCCGAGATACTCGTCGACCCGCAGCTTCAGTTCGGGGCGCGCGCCGATGCTGCCGCCCATGATGATGATCTCTGAATCGAGGACGCTGTGCACGGCCAGAATCGCACTCGCAAGGATCCGGCTGACTTCGTCGATTGCTATTCTTGCCGCCTCATCGCTATCCAGCCGATCGAAGACATCACGCACCGTGCTGCCAGAAATTCCACCAAGTGCGAGATAGCGCTCGACAATCCCCACGCTGCCGACGGCGGTTTCCAGCGTCCCCAAACGAAGACCGCGCGTATCGTAGGGATCGCCGCCAAGTGGCAAATAGGCGATCTCACCGGCTGCGCCACGCGCGCCGCGCACGAGATAGCCGTCCGAAAAGATGCCCATGCCGATACCGGTGCCGACAGCGATAAAGGCGAAGCTGCGGGCCTTGCGGCTGTTGCCTCGCCAGTGCTCGCCGATCGCGGCAAGATTGACGTCGTTCTCGATCGCGACCTCGATCCCGAGGCGCTCGCGCAGTTCGGCCCGCACATCCAGACTATCCAATCCGGGAATGTTGGGCGCGATGACGATGCTGCCCGACGCCGGATCGATGATACCAGGGCTTCCCATCACGCCGCCGCGCAGACGTTGGACTGGTACAGACGCTTGCAGAAGCAAAGCCTCCTGCATGCGTCCGATCTGAGCGACCACGGCAGCACCACCGTCGCCGGTTGTCGGCTCGATGCTCTCGGCGACGATCTCCCCCTGCAAATCGGCAAGCGCGACGTGCAGTTTCGTGCCGCCCAGATCGACGCCCAGCACGAAAGCTGCGTCCGGCCGCAACGCATAGGTGACCGCGCTCCTGCCCACGCTGCCCTGGATTTGTCCGTCCTCACGGACCCAGCCGTCGCGTTCGAGGTCGCGCATAACTTCGGAAATCGTCTGCTTGGACAGGCCCGTGCTGCGAGCGAGTTCGGCGCGCGAGACCGCTCGATCACGCAACAGGCGCTCGACAACGAGCCGCACGGATTGCTGCCGCGCGATGGGCGACGTGGGGGCGTCTGGCATGAAGGCTCAATCCATTTCGTCAGGCCACCGAACTAATGCTGACTTATGTCAGTCGTCAAGGGGCGCGACGCGACGTCGTTTTGCTCAACAACGGTATTATAATATATCTAACTTCTACGCCATAAGTCGATTTGTTCTAGACGTTTACAAATTTGATAGGGCGTGCTTGTCTTGCCCCTCGACGGCGGAGCCTTGGCAGAGAAGCCCCGGGAAGAAAGGAATTCGCATGAAGCGGATCGGCACAGCATTGGCGGCAATTCTGATGATCGGATCCGGCCTTGTGTCGGCCAGTGCGGCAACACTGCGGGTCGGCATTCAGGACGATCCCGATGCGCTCGACCCCGCACTCAGCGGTACCTATACCGGCCGGTTCGTGTTTGCGGCACTGTGCGACAAGCTTGTCGATATCTCCCCCGACCTCAAGATCGTGCCACAGCTGGCAGAGGCCTGGGATTGGGCCGCGGACGGCAAGTCGGTCACCTTTACCCTGCGCAAGAACGTCACGTTCCACGACGGCACCGCGTTTGATGCGGCGGCGGTCAAGTTCAATATCGAACGCATGAAAACGATGCCGGATTCGAAGCGCAAGGCCGAACTCGCGCCGATCGTGAGCGTCGAAGCCCTCGCGGCGGACAAGGTGAAGTTCAACCTGTCTGAACCGTTCGTGCCGCTGCTTGCCAATCTCAGCGATCGCGCGGGCATGATGGTATCGCCGAAGGCCGCCACGGAGAAAGCCGGCGACTTTGCAGCTGCACCGGTCTGTGCTGGTCCCTATCAATTTGTCGAGCGCAAGTCACGCGACCTCATTCGCCTCAAGAAGTACCCGGGCTACTGGAACGCCGGGACCGTCGGCTACGACGAGGTCGTCTACTATTACGTGCCCGACTCGACTGTGCGCTTGTCCCGCGTACGTGCGGGCGATCTCGAACTCGCGGAACGCGTAGCGCCCACCGATCTCAAGACCGTGCGCGACGACCCCAACCTCACGCTCCATTCCGGCCAGGGACTTGCGGTCTCGCATTTGATGTTCAATGTCGGCGCAGGCGCGAAAGCCGATACGCCACTCGGCAAGAACGCGGCGCTGCGGCAGGCGTTTGAACTCGCGATCGATCGCAATGTCATCAATCGCGTTGCCTTCAACGGCGAGTTCCTGGCGGACAACCAGATGATTCCGCCGTCGTCTCCGTTCTACGATTCGGCTCACAAGGCACCGACCCGCGACGTTGCCAAAGCCAAGGCGCTGATTGCAGCAGCGGGAATGACTCGTGTCCCGGTCGAACTTTCGTACGAAAACTCAGCCGGCGACGCCCGGGTTGCACAGATCATCCAGTCGATGGCGGCCGAGGCCGGCTTCGACGTGAAGCTGCTGCCGATGGAAACGACCACTGCCATCGAGCGGTATCTGAACGGCAATTTCGAAGCCTATATCGGCAACTGGAGCGGCCGTGCCGATCCGGACCCCACACTGGTTGCATTCTTCAGTTGCGCAGGTTCCCAGAACGTCAACAAATATTGCAACAAGGATCTCGATGCGATCCTGACTCAGGCGCGCGGCGAGGCCGACGAAGCCAAGCGCAAGGCCCTCTACGCGAAAGCGACCGATACTTACCTGACCGCGCTCTCGTCGATTCCGCTCTATCACCCCAACTGGTTCTTTGCCGCTCGCAAATCCGTCGGCGGCATCGTTATGGTGCCGGACGGGCTGCTACGCCTCGTGGGTGTCAAACCAGCGAATTGAGGCGCAACGTGTCGCGCTCTCCTCAGGTGAGGACCCGTCTGTTGCAATGAAGACCCTGCTTCTGCGCCGTCTTGCCGTCCTGCTCCCGACCCTGTTGCTGGTGTCGATGATGGTGTTCGGTCTGCAGAAGCTGCTGCCCGGGGATCCGGCGCTGGCTCTCGCCGGCGAGGAGCGCAATCCCGAGGTCATCGAGTATCTTCGGCAGAAATATCGCTTCAATGAGCCGATTCCGGTGCAATACGGCATCTGGCTCAAGGCCCTGGTGCATGGTGATTTCGGCACCTCGGTCCGCACCAGGCTGCCGATCGGCACCATGCTGGCAGAAAAACTTCCGGTGACGATTGAGCTCGCGAGCCTATCGATGCTGGTCGCGCTGCTTGTAGGGTTGCCGATCGGAATCCTCGCGGCCCTGGGGCGTGGGACACCACTCGACTATGGTGCAAGTCTTTTCGGACTTGCTGGACTTTCCATTCCGCATTTCTGGCTGGGGATCATGTTGATCCTTCTGTTTTCAGTGAACCTCGGCTGGCTGCCGGCCGGTGGCTTCGTGCCGCCAACTGAAAGTATCGGCCGCAACCTGATCTCCATGCTGATGCCTGCTTTGGTGCTGGGCACCGGCACAGCTGCGATCATGATGCGCCATGTCCGCGGTGCGATGATTGAGGCGATGAAGCAGGACTATGTCCGCACCGCCCGCGCCAAGGGCGTCCGCGAGCGTTCCATCGTGCTGCGCCATGCGCTGCCGAATGCGCTCATCCCGGTGGTCACGTTGGGCACATTGCAATTCGGCGAATTACTGGCGGGCGCGGTGTTGACCGAACAGGTCTTCTCGATTCCGGGCTTCGGCAAGATGGTCGTCGATGGCGTGTTCAGCCGCGACTATGCCGTGGTTCAGGCAGTCGTGCTCTGCACCGCGGCAATCTTTCTGCTGATGAGCCTGATTGCGGACATCGCCTATGTGCTGCTCAATCCCAGGCTCAGGACATGAGCACCATCGAGGCCACGCCGGTGCCCGCTCCGATGCGCGCAGGCAGGCGCTCCGAAATTCGTCGCCTGTTGCGCGAGCCGTCCGCCGTGATAGGCGGCACCATCATCATGTTCTTCGTGGTGCTGGCGGTGTTCGCGCCATGGATAGGGCCTTATGATCCGAATACGCCGGATTGGATGGCAATTCGTGCTGCGCCCAATGCAGCGCATTGGTTTGGCACGGACGATCTCGGCCGCGATGTGCTGTCTCGGGTCATCTTCGGAACACAAGCATCGCTCGCGGCGGGCCTGGTGTCCGTGACTGTTGCGGTGCTGATCGGCCTACCGTTCGGTCTTATTGCTGGCTATTTCGGTGGGGCCGCCGACATGGTGATCTCTCGTGTTGCGGATGCTCTCCTCGCCTGCCCCTTTCTCGTCCTCGCGATTGCGCTGGCCGCATTCCTGGGTCCCAGCCTCCAGAATGCGATGATCGCGATCGGCATCTCCGCGATTCCAGTCTTCGTCCGCGTTTCACGCGCCGAGACATTGGTTGTCCGCACCGAGGATTACATCGCTGCAGCGCGCGCTCAGGGGCTGGGTCATTTCGCCATTCTGACGGGGCAGGTCCTGCCGAACGTGCTTGCACCGACCATCGTGCAGGCGACGCTCACGATGGCCATCGCAGTTTTGGCCGAGGCGAGCCTAGCCTTTCTTGGACTAGGTCAATTGCCTCCTGCTCCCTCCTGGGGAGCCATGCTGGATGTTGCTAGACAGTTCCTCAGCGAGGCGCCCTGGATGGCATTCTGGCCCGGTCTCGCGATCATCGCGCTCGTGGTCGGCTTCAACTTGATCGGCGATGGTCTCAACAGTGCGCTGAATCCCAGGCAATAGATCCAAATATATATAGGCGAGTTCCCGAGCCGCCTCTCTCAGGTCGCCCGCTCTATCCCGGAACGGGCGCTTCTGCGTCCAGCAAGCGGGCCGCCTTGAGATCGCCCCAGAGTGCGGTTGGCACTGAGGCGGTCAGCGCAGCTACATTGCGCTCGACCTCCTGTGCATCATGCGCCCCGAGCACCACGCTCGCGACAGCCGGATGACCAAGGGCGAAATGTAGAGCGGCCGTCGGCAACGGCACCCCATGAGCCGTGCAGATACGCTGGATTTCAACGACCTTCGCAAGAATGTGCGGCGGCGCATCCTGATAATTGTACTTGGCGCCCTTGGTGGCGCCCGTCGCCAAAATTCCCGAATTGAACACTCCGCCGAGCAGCACCGCGATGCCCTGCTTTAGCGCCAGCGGCATGAACTCCTCGAGTGCGGGCTGCTCGAGCAGCGAATAGCGTCCGGCGAGCAGCATCACCTCGAAGGACCCGGCTTTCGCAAAGCGCACGCACATTTCGGCTTCATTGACACCGATCCCGATGCCCGCGACCACGCCCTCGGAACGAAGCTTGTCGAGCGCCACATAGGCCCCGGACATCGCTTCACGAAAGCGGTCTTCGATCGCGTTCTTACCGTGGGTCCACACATCGACATCATGGATCAGCAACAGGTCGATACGGTCGGTGCCAAGCCGCAACAGCGATTGCTCGACCGAGCGCATGGTGCCGTCGTAGGAATAGTCGACGACGGCGCGGTGCGGCTGTCCGCCGACAAACCCGGACCTAGTCTCCGGCTGGTGAAAAGGATCCATCCACCGACCGGTCTTGGTGCAAAGCACCACGTCGTTGCGTTGCACACGCCGGAGCGCCGTTCCACAGCGATGTTCCGACAGGCCATTGCCATAGTGGGGCGATGTATCGAGCAAATTGATGCCGAGCTCGAAGGCGCGGCTTGCCGCAGCAATCGCGGTCTGGTCGTCGAGCTCAAGAAAGAGGTCGCCCAGTGGCGCGGTCCCGAATCCGAGGATGGAAACTTCAAGTCCGGTCCGGCCAAGAGTGCGATGCGGTAAAGCCGATTGCGAAACCATGATGGATTGCTGCCTTCTCCGCGGTCTCAATGACGCGCTGGTCCCGTAAGTGGTGATGCGCAGCCTATGTATTTGCCGCGACGTGTCAACGCGGAGGATTAGCCCGCTGCGCAAAGCGGCTCAGCCGGCACGATCGTTGTTCAAATAATGTCGTAAACGACCTTGCGGCCGCGACTTATAGCAAAGAGGAGGAATGATGCCTCTAGGCCACGCATGATCCGCACCTTGCCCGCGTCTCGAAGGCAATATCAGGTACCGCACTGCGATGGTGGCTGCGAACATGTCACTTGCTTGACACGCTCTGGAGCGCTGGTTTCTAATCTCCCTCAAGGTCCTGCGGCTGGACTGGCAGAACTTTCTGTCAGGCAAGCAATAACAGCAGGCTCGACTGCTTCCCCCCGGCGAGGGCCAGGGTGTGGAATCAGATAATTTCCTGGGAGGGAACAATGGACAGACGCCAAACTCTCAAGCTGATCGGTGGTACGGCCGCATTGGCCGGTGCCGGTTTTCCAGGCTTTGCCTTTGCGCAAGCCCAACAGGAAATGGTCACGGTCGTAAAGATTGCGGGAATTCCTTGGTTCAATGCACTTGAAAAGGGAATCCAGAAGGGCGCGAAGGACTTCAGCATCAATGCCACGATGGTTGGCCCAGCGAACGTCGATCCGGCACAGCAAGTAAAGCTCCTTGAGGATCTGATTGCCAAGAAGGTCAACGTGATCGGCTTGGTGCCGCTTGATGTCAAGGTCTGCGAACCGGTGCTAAAGCGCGCTCAGGCCGCCGGAATCAAGGTCATCACGCATGAGGGCCCGGAGCAGGAAGGCCGCGACTGGAATGTGGAATTGATCGACTCGGTTCGTTTTGGCGAGGTGCAGATGGAACGTCTCGCCAAGGACATGGGCGGCGAAGGCGACTATGTCGTCTATGTCGGAACTCTTACGACGCCGCTTCACAATAAATGGGCCGATGCAGCGATTGCCTACCAGCAAAAGAATTTTCCGAAGATGAAGCTCGTCGCTGACCGCTTTCCCGGCGCCGACGAGATCGACACGAGCCAACGCACGACGCTCGACGTGATCAAGGCTTATCCGAACCTGCGCGGCATTCTCGGCTTTGGTTCGAATGGACCGATCGGAGCCGGAAATGCCGTGCGTCAGCAACGCCTCGCCAAGAAGATCGCTGTGGTCGGCACCGTGCTGCCGAGCCAGGCGAAGTCGCTCATCGCGGATGATACGATCCGCGAAGGTTTCCTTTGGAATCCCACCGATGCGGGTTACGCCATGGTCGCGGTGGCCAAACTCGTGCTCGATGGCAAGCCAATCACGGATGGCGTCGAGGTGCCCGGCCTTGGCAAGGCAGCAGTCGACGTCGCCGGAAAACAGATCAAGGTCGACAAGATCATGCGGATTAACAAGGAGACCATCGACGGGCTGATTGCGGGCGGGCTCTAGTAAACCGGCTCAGCCTCCTCATCGCGCTGCATTCCCGGCCTTCCGGCTGGGAATGCGGTCCTTGTCGGGTGATCGCACGATCGAAGTCCTTGCAGGCGAATCTTGTCGACCTTTCTGGAAATGTCCGGCATATCGAAACGTTTTGGCGGCGTTCACGCGCTCCGCAACGTCGATTTGACTCTGGAGGCTGGCGAGGTGCATTGCCTGGTCGGTGAAAACGGCTCGGGCAAGTCCACTCTGATCAAGATTATTTCGGGCGTCGAGGCAGCGGAGCCTGGCGGCCGAATTGCAATTTGTGGGAAGGAATATCCCAATCTAAACCCGGTCTACTCTACGCATTGCGGCATTCAGGTCATCTACCAGGATCTTTCGCTGTTTCCCAACCTCACCGTCGCCGAGAATATTGCGATGGCGCATCATCTTGGCGGCCTTCATTCGGTCGACTGGGTCTCAATTCGCGCTACCGCGAAGGCGACAATGGCAAAGATCGGCGTTGAGTTCGATCCGGACGCAAAAGTCGCTGAGCTCAGCATTGCCGGACGCCAGCTGGTAGCGATATGCCGAGCATTGGCTGCGGACGCCAAACTCCTGATCATGGACGAGCCGACGGCGTCGTTGACCCGCCACGAGGTGAACACCCTCATCAAGCTTGTGAGCGAGTTGAAGCGTGCTGGCATTTGCGTCGTTTTCGTCAGCCACCGTCTTGATGAGGTACTTGAAATCGCCGAACGCGTGACCGTACTGCGGGACGGCGCCAAAGTCGGTACTTTTGCAGCAGACACAATTAACGGGCGGAAACTCAGCCAGCTGATGACCGGTAAGTCATTCGAGTATCAGGTACAGGCGCCTGAGCTTGCCGCCGGCCCGATTGTTCTGGAAGTCAAGGGCCTGGGACGCGAAGGTGAGTACGAGGACGTCAGCTTGCAGTTGCGCGCAGGGGAAGTGGTGGGTCTGACCGGTCTCCTCGGCTCCGGCCGCACCGAACTCGCACTGTCGCTGTTTGGCATGAAACCGCCCGATCGCGGCACCATCGCGCTCGATGGCCGTCCGGTCGCGCTCCGTACAAATGCAGATGCGATCGATCGAGGGATCGCCTATGTATCCGAGGATAGGCTCGCCCTTGGTCTCATCCTGAATCAATCCGTCACGGCCAACGTCACGCTCACGGTACTGGAACGTCTGGCCGGCGCATTCGGCCTGATTGCCGCGCGCGCGCGACGGACCCACGTCGCTCGGTGGGTCGCTGAACTCGGGATCAAGGTCTCCAACCCGGCCAACGCGGTGAAGACGCTCTCCGGAGGCAATCAGCAGCGGGTCGTGCTCGCCAAATGGATGGCAACCAACCCGCGAGTGCTTATCCTCGATAGCCCCACCGTGGGCGTCGACATCAGCGCGAAGGACGGAATTTACGAAATCATCCGGCGGTTAGCCCGCGACGGCGTAGCGGTGCTGATGATATCGGACGAAATTCCCGAGGTCCTTTATCATAGTCATCGCGTTCTGGTGATGCGGGAAGGTCGTTTGACAACTGACGTGGCTGCCGCAGCCACTTCCGAAGATGCGCTTCGGCAGGCCGTCAATGCCTAAAGCGCACGTTGCATCATTCGGCAGGTTTCGTCGCAGCCACGAATTCTGGCTGCTGCTGGTAATCCTCGGGCTCTGCGCCGGCTTGGGCTTTGCGAATGCACAATTCCTGACCCTTCAAAATCTCTTTGATCTGCTGACCTCCTACGCATTCGTCGGCATCCTGGCGCTGGGGCTGCTGGTCGTGCTGATCGCCGGCGGAATTGACATCTCATTCACCGCGACCGCGTCGGTCGCGCAATATGTTACCCTCTCGCTCGCCAATGCGTACGGAGCGAACTGGATCAGCGTCTTCGCCATCGCGATTGGGATCGGAGGTGCGCTCGGCGCCCTCAACGCGGTCTTCATCCAGAAGCTTCGCATTCCATCGATCATCGTTTCGATCGCAACGCTGAACATTTTTTACGGGCTTCTGATCTTTTTTACCGGCGGCAAATATATCTATTCGCTGCCCGACTGGTTCGCGACCGGAATATTCTGGTTCGAATTCGAATGGGGCAAGGATAGCTCCTACGGTGTCAACCTGCAGATTCTCGCGCTGGCACTGGCATTTCTCGTCACATGGCTCCTGCTGAACCGAACCAATATCGGCCGGCAGATCTATGCCATGGGAGGCAATGCCGATGCCGCGCAGCGGCTCGGCTTCCACGTTTTCGGCCTCAACATACTGGTCTATGGCTACATGGGTGTCATGGCCGGAATCGCCTCTCTGATCCAGGCACAACTCGCTCAGTCCGTTGCCCCGACAGTGCTGGTCGGCAAGGAACTCGATGTCGTCGCCGCCGTGGTGCTCGGCGGTGCCAGCTTGATGGGCGGCGTTGGCACCGTTCTTGGCACGTTCTTGGGCCTGACGCTGCTCGCAGTGCTGCAAAATGGAATCATCTTGCTGGGCGTTTCGTCGTACTGGTCACCGTTTTTCGTCGGCTTGGTGATTCTTATTTCGGTCTCAGCGACCGCCTGGTCGCAGCGAGAGCGGCGAACCCGGAGTGCGCGCGCATGAGCAACGCGTCACTTCGCCGGCGTATGGTCGGCCTCGCTGGTAGCGGTACGGTCGGCACCCTCCTCTTGCTGTTACTCGCGCTGTGGGTGGTGTTCGCGATCACGATTGGCGACCGGTTCTTCTCGGCCAACACGCTGCAATCCATGGCTTTCCAGATGCCGGAACTCGGCATCCTTTCACTTGCAATGATGCTGGCCTTGCTGTCGGGAGGACTCAACCTTTCCATCATCGCAACGGCCAATCTGTCCGGACTGACCATTGCCTTCCTGCTGACGCGCTACATCCCTGGGAGTCAGGGTATTGCCTGGGTCGGCATTCAGGCACTGGCGATCGCCGCAGGATTTGCGGTGGCCGCATTGGTCGGCCTTCTTAATGGTTTTGTCATCGCGTATCTCGGCGTTTCGCCGATCCTGGCCACGCTCGGCACGATGACGCTCTGCAAGGGCGTCGCGATCGGCCTGTCGCGTGGTAACGTCGTCTCCGGATTTCCGGATCCGATCGTATTTATCGGAAATGGAACGGTTTTCGGGGTGCCCTTTGCTCTGATCATACTTGCGTTCTGTGCCTTCCCCATCGCGCTCATGCTGAACGCGACCCCGTTCGGGGCAAAGGTCTACATGATTGGCTCGAACGAGCAAGCGACTCGCTACTCCGGCGTCAACACCCGCGCCGTCCTTCTCAAACTCTATGTCTTGTCCAGCCTACTCGCGGGCGTGGCAGCGGTGGTCATGTTGGCACGCTTCAACTCGGCCAACGCAGCATACGGCGAGAGCTATCTTCTGGTCACCATACTTGCGGCTGTCCTCGGTGGGATCGATCCGTTTGGTGGCTTCGGAAAAGTCGGTGGGCTAATGCTCGCGCTGATCATCCTTCAGGTGATCTCCTCGGCATTCAACCTTCTGAACCTCAGCCAATTCCTCACGCTAGCGATCTGGGGGGGTATTTTGATTGTCGTCGCGGCGGTTCCTCATTTCGCCGGAAAAATGCTGCGATAGCGAACGATGATGGGCCCTGTCGTCTCGACCAACATCGCGGTTCTCGACATTGGCAAGACCAGTCTCAAGCTGCTAGTGGCCAGTGAGGAGGGGTGGCCGCTCGAGGCACATGCGATCCCTAATGTGCCGATGACTCAGGGTTCGTACCTCGCCTATGATCTGACTGGGCTGGAAGATTGGCTTCTTGATACTCTTGCCGTCGTCTCGCAACGCCATGCTATCGGCGCCGTGATCGTAGCAGCGCATGGATGCGGCGCGGTTCTCGTCGACGGTGATATGCCAGTGCTGCCGATGATGGACTATGATGCCGTCTCTCCGCCGGAAATCGATCAAGCCTATGCTCGGATCGCGCCCGGCTACAATGAGGTGTTTTGCGGAATCAGAGGCGCAATGCGGCTCGGAAAGCAGCTGCTGTGGCAGGAAAGCGCATTTCCGGCCGAATTCGCCTGCGCAAAACACTATCTGACCACCGCTCAGTTTTTCGCCTTGCGACTTGGCGGACGCGCGGCCAGTGAAATCTCGCAGCTCGCGGCTCAGAGTCATATCTGGGACCTCGTCCACCATCAGCCTTCTTCTCTGATGCGCAGCCGCGGCTGGAGCCACTTGCTGCCAGAACTCATACCCGCCGGTGCTGTGCTAGGGACGGTTTCGGAGTCCGTAGCCAAGCGCACCGGCTTGGCTCGATCGACCGAAATCCTCTGCGGCGTGCATGATTCCAATGCCAACCTGTTTCGCTACAAGGCCGCCGGAATGGCCGATGCCTCGATCCTATCGACCGGGACCTGGATGATCGGGTTTCAGCGCGGCCTCCCCTTGGACAAGCTCGATGGCGCGCGCGCGATGGTTCTCAATATAGATGTCGATGGTGAGAACGCACCTTCGACATTGATCGCGACTGGCCGTGAATACGACCTGATCCGCGGAAAAGACTGTGCTGTCGACGCAGCCGTTCTCGCCGCGTTGCCCACCCTGCTGTCGAGGGGCACCCTCGCGCTCCCCTCCTTCATCGACGATGACGGATTGTTTCCGGGTGCCGCTAACCGCGGACAGGTCATCGGCCCACCTCCCGAAACGCCTGCCGAACGGCAGGCCTTGGCCGTGCTCTATGCGGCGTTCAGCGCAAACCGCTGCCTTGATGCGCTTGAGAGCTCGAGACGCATCATCATCGATGGGGGCTTTGCCGCAAACTGGCCCTTCGCCCGCTGCCTTGCGACCTTGCGTCCCTCGCAGAGCGTCTGGGTGAGTCAATCCCCGCATGGAACGGCGCTTGGCGCCGCGCTGCTGTGGCGCAGATTCTCGCGTACTCTTCCGGTTAAGAGCGTGGTACTTAACGCCGTCGCATCGCTCAGCAGCGATGGGGTCGACCCGCGTGACCTTTCCGCTGCCTATCAATCCTGGATCGCTTTCTCGGAGGCTGCTTCATGACAGACCCTAACCATTTCGATCTCCGTCAAGGCATCGTCGATACCTGCAGGCAGATGAACCGGAACGGTCTCAATCAGGGTACATCGGGCAATCTTTCGCACCGTATTCCAAACGGGATGCTGATCACGCCTACCAGTCTGCCCTATGATCGGATGCAGCCGGAGGATATTGTTGCGATGGATTTTGCCGCGAACTACCAGGGCAACCATCGGCCTTCCTCCGAGTGGCGCTTTCACCGCGATATTCTGCGAGCACGTGATGACGTCAACGTCGTGCTCCATACGCATTCCACCTTCAGTACAACGCTCGCCATTCACGAGCGTGGCATCCCCTGCTTTCACTATATGGTCGCAGTTGCGGGTGGCAACGATATCCGCTGCGCGCCCTATGCCTGTTTTGGTACGCAAGCACTATCGGACTACGCCCTCAAGGCGCTCGAAGATCGGAACGCCTGCCTGCTTGGCCATCACGGCTTGCTGGTGACGGCCCAGACGTTTGAAAAGGCTCTCTGGCTCGCCATGGAAGTAGAGACGCTGGCAAAGATGTATGTCCATGCGTTGGCTATCGGCGAGCCGCCGCGCCTCAGCGACGCTGAAATGGCGCAGGTACATGAGCAGATGAAACGCATGAGATACGGCCAAGCGCCTGATCTTGACGGCGTCGGCGATGTTCCGCGCGCATCACCTGAGCCGAAAGGAGCAGCACACTGATGGTGGATGCGATGGACAACTGCCATAGAGCTTTCCGCTTGGGAACTCGGCGATGTACGAGAACTCAGCATCGGGGGTTCGAGTCCTTGGAGGGCTACCTAAACGGTGATCTCTCCGATCGTCGCGGAACCAGGTGCGAATCCTGTGGACGATCAATCCCGCCCACGTGTCAGTCCTGGAGCCGTTGCAGATCTTTGTCGCGATCTCAGTGGCGCGGCGCTGTATCGTGCGCGGCATCTCACAAGAGCGGGACGTGATAGATCTCGTCCGGTGTCTTGAACGAAATCGTGAACAGCCAGTGGACCGGTAACAAGAGCTGCACGGTCACGATGCCGACCCTTAGATAGCGGACGCCGAGAATGCGCACTTTGCTGGCTGGAAGCCCTGCCCATCCTCATCGCGCGCGAAGAATAAATGCTCGGACAACGCGAAGACGCCGCCAACCAGCACTGGCCGCCACCAAAGCGGCTCGCCAAATTCGGAACCGATTGGATGTGCACGCGTTTCAGCTAGCCGTCAGCCAACCGAGACGCAGGTCGCCTCTGCTCAGAACATCTTCCATTCTCATCCCCGGCGAAACCGTTTGGCGACGATGCAGAGCAGACCGCGTCGCGGTCCTGAACGATGGGGCCGAATATTTTGCGGCACTACGGGCCGCGCTGCTCCTCGCCGACCGCGAGGTATACATAATCGGGTGGGACATCCACAGCGAGACACTTCTCGTGGGTCCCACCGGTTGCGTGGATGATGGCCTTCCGCCAATGCTCGGACCATTCCTGAGAGCGTTGAGCGAGAAGAAGCCAGAGCTCGTTGTCAACATTTTGGATTGGGACTTTGCCGCTCTGTATGCCGCCGAGCGTGAATGGAATTCAGCGGAACAATTCAACTCCGGCATCGGTGGCCGCATTCGCTTTTGCCTTGATGACAGCCTGCCCCTTGGATCGGCGCAGCATCAAAAGATCGTCGTGATAGACGATCTCGTCGCCTTTGTCGGAGGACTAGATCTCACGGTGCGGCGCTGGGACACGAGCCAGCACGCTGCCAGCAATCCGCTTCGTGTCGATCACGAGGGAAGGCCCTATCCACCATTTCACGACATTCAATGCATGGTCGATAGCGATGCCGCAGCAGCGCTGGGCGAAGTTGCCCGGGCGAGATGGGGCGCCGCCGGTTGCGCTGTGTCGCACGCCCAGCGGCGGAGCGGCAATCGATGGCCAGACTTCGTCACCATCGACGGACGCGATCTCATGGTCGGCATCGCCAGGACCGCACCGCAAACCGCCGATCAACCAGGAATTACGGAAGTGTCGCGGTTGTTCGAAGCCTCGATAGCAACAGCCAACCGGCTGATCTACATCGAGAACCAATTCACCAGCGCCAACGAAATCGCGCTTGCTCTGGCGCGTCGCATGACAAGCGTGCCTTCGCTGAGAGTGCTGATCGTCGCTCCACGGGGGCACTCGTCCTGGTTCGAATCGCAGGCTATGCAGGGCGGCCGGCGCAGTTTCATGTCTCCGTTCGTCGCCGCCGGCGTAACCGAGCGGCTGCGCATTCTTTATCCCACTTCAGCGCAACCGCAATCTGATGCCGCCGCCATCATGGTTCACAGCAAGGTCATGACCGTCGACGACGACTTTCTTCGTGTTGGCTCGGCCAACCTCAATAACCGTTCGCTGGGCGCCGATTCCGAATGCGACCTCGCCTTTGAGGCAACCTGCGATGAGCACGAGGCGTTCATCCGCAGCGTACGGCACCGCCTAATCGGCCACTTCCTCGGGCTCGAGGCGCGTGAGATCGCGTCCAATGAGCAGGACCTTCTGGGGTTCATCGACCGTCACCGATCGTCAGGGGCCGGCAAGAAGCTGGTGCCGATTGAAGACCAAAACATCTCCGTGCGCGCCATGACGGAGTTTGTGCAGCCGATCGCCGATCCCAGGAGGCCGCTCGACCTGCGGCGCACCGCGCGCCGAATTTGGACGGCACGAACAATGATCGGGGTCGCGGGCATTGCGCTGTCGCTCGTCGGACTGATGTTTGCATGGCAATACACGCCGCTCAATGCCTTGACGGAGGTCGGTTACGTTACCGACGTCATTTCGCAGAATACACAGTCGAAATTCGCTCCGCTGTTTGCGATCGCGGCGTTCGTACTGGGCGGACTCGTCGTGTTTCCGGTCCTCGTTCTCATCGCCGCGACAGCGGCCGCGCTTGGCCCATGGCTCGGCTTTGCCAGTTCGCTCACCGGCGTGCTGCTGAGTGCATCTCTTCTCTTCATGATCGGCCGCTTCATGGGACACAAGCGGCTGCAATCACTTATGGGCATGCGCGCTCTGCGAATTCAGGATCGCATCGTCGGCAAGGGGGTGGTTGCGGTCGCCCTTGTCCGCATGGTGCCGATCGCGCCGTTTTCGCTTGTCAATCTACTTGCCGGGGCCAGTCAGTTGACCCTACGCGATTTTCTGATCGGTACTCTATTGGGAATGGCACCGGGCATTGCCACCATGGCGGCCCTCGGTGCGCAGATCGCGGACTTTGCCCGCAACGCATCCTGGTCCAGCGCGGTGCTGCTCGGCGCTACCATCGCGGCCTGGATCGGCGTTTGTCTGGGCGCGCAGTTCGTGGTCACCTGGCTTGCCGGGCGCAATCGGTGACGGGCTTTCTTCGCGTCATGACATGGAACGTGCATGGCACGTTCAACCTCAATCCCGGGTTCGATCTGGAAGGTATCAGCGCCATCATAAAGAAATGGTCGCCGGATGTGGTCGCGTTGCAGGAGGTCGATTCGCGCGGGCGCACCGAAGACCCCTTCACAAAGCTTGCAGATGTAGTGGGAGAACATCGCGCAGAAGCCCGCTCGATCATTACCGCGGATGGCGACTACGGCCAGATCCTGCTTAGCAGACTTCCGTTCGCAGCCCCGCCCGTGATTACAGATGTCTCCTATCAGGAACGGGAACCGCGCCGCGCGATTACGGTCCGCATCCGGACAACCCTCCGCGAGGTCACCGTCGTCGCCACCCACCTCGGTCTTTCGATCCATGAGCGCCAAGCGCAGGCCCGCGCGATCGCCAGCCTGGTCGATAGTCCCTGTACAGTGGTGGTCGGCGATTTCAACGACTGGCTTTGGGTTAAGTCCGTACGGCGCGCATTGGCTGCCCCTTGCCCGGTGCGTACTCAGCTGCGAACGTTTCCGTCATGGCTGCCAATCCTACGCCTCGATCGCATTTACACCACGGCGAACGGCAGGATCCTGGAGGCGTGGACCGATAAGGACGCGAAGGCTTATTCGGATCATCTGCCGGTCATCGCGGATATTGCATTTTCCGGCGTTACTAACTCGGATAGCGCAAAAGAGCAAAATTGACGATCAACGCGTACCCGTCAGGCGGCGCCCGATCTCGAGCATCACGTTGGACAGGCAGTTTGGTCGCCTAGAGGCAATCGCCACAGCCTTCGCACACCGATTCTTGTTCAGGGGTCGGTGACCCAAGCTTTCTAGACGGGTTCTTGCCGCCGATCGCGATCGCGCACCAACCAATATACCACGCCGAGCGCCATAATGATTGCGGCGAACGCGACAAGGTGCGGGGCATCCGTCTCGTTCAGGTCCAGGATAATGACCTTTCGGCAAATGGCGAGTAGCGCGATCATCACGACCGAACGGATCTGCACCACGGTGTCGAGCCGTTCGGCCCCTACCAGGAGCGACTTCTTGAACTCGAGCGCAATGATCACGGTGAAGATCATTCCGAACACCGCCTGGAAGACAGCGTAGTCCGAAGGATCGAGGGTTCCGCTCAGAACCAGCCCGAAGAGAACCTTCAGGCTGAGACTCCACACAGCGGCCGCGACGATGATAGCGATCAGCGCGGTGAGAATGATGAGGACAAGATGCTCGAACCGCTGATAAAGCGAGAGCAACCCGAACTTGTTCCCTGCCTCCCGCCATTCCCGCATGGTCGGCATCGAAGTCTCCCGCGCACCGTCTAAACCGGAGTGTTCGCTCGGTAGCCGGCCTATTCCGGCGAGATCTATTTCATTCGCCCTCGCCTGCCCTTGATAACCGTCAATTGCTGGGTACCGGCGTCACCTCCGGCTTTACGTTGACCAGTGCCAAGCCCTGCTTCGCGGCCGCTAGTCATCTGGCACAGATTGGCGGGGCGGTCTCCGTGCGGGCGACGTACCGCTGCTAAGGAGATTGAAACGGCGGTGACGATCCGCGCTGGCAGGAACGGCTTCGAGCACAAGGATGTCCCGTGTATCTTCGCGACCCAGCCGATTCACCACCGCGATAACTTCGATTACTGGCTAGTGTCCTTGCAAAAAGATCGTAAATACCGACTCACGACCAGAGGTAAAGAACGAAGGCGCATCCTCTACATCGTCAGGAGAAGACGCTTGTTGAGAAGGCCGCCGCAGTTAGCGGCGTTTCCAATGCTTGGAACATTGCGCGACTCGCGCTCCCTTCTTAGCGACCGTAACCGCTCTGATCGGTCGTCTTGCCGCGAAATACCCAGTAGGCGAAGGCGAAATACGCCAGGACGAGCGGCACGATCACTGCCGTGCCGGCTCCGACGAAGGCGAGCGTTGGCCGGGACGACGCCGCCTGCCACAACGTCGCGGTGTAAGGCACCGCGTAGGGCCATAGACTGATGCCGAGCCCGAGGAACGCCAGAAGAAAGACCGAGATCGCCAGCAGAAAAGCTCGCCAGTCGCGAGTGTCGGAAATCGCGCGCCAAGCGCAGAACGCGACACCCGCTGTCACCATCGGGATCGGTGAAAGAAAGGCGATGTTCGGCCAGCTAAACCAGCGCGTCGCGATCCTAGGGAAGGCGAGCGGCGTCCAAATGCTGACGATTACGATGAACGCGAGCGCCAAAGGCAAGGTGATACGAGCGGCGCGACGGCCATAATTCGCGGTCGTGCCACTGCTCTTGAAGATGAGCCAGGTGGCTCCAAGCATTGCATAACCCGCAAGCAGGCCCACCCCACAGATCACCGCGAAAACACTCAAGAAACCGACGGAGCTGCCGCGAAAGGATCCATCTGTGACAGGAATCCCCTCGATGAAGGCGCCGAGCACGATGCCTTGGCAGAACGTTGCGAGCGTCGACCCGCCGGTGAATGCCAGGTCCCAAAGCCAGCGGAAGCGCGTTGAGCGAAAACGGAATTCGAAGGCGATGCCGCGGAAGACCAGCGCGAACAGCATCGCCATCAGCGGCAGGTAAAATGCCGGCAGCAAGGTCGCGTATGCGAGAGGAAAGGCTGCGAGTAATAGCGTGCCGCCGAGAATCAGCCAGGTTTCGTTCCCGTCCCAGAACGGGGCGATCGAGTTGATCATCGTGGCGCGTTCCGCCTCGCCAGGCGCAAAGACAACCAGGATGCCGATACCCAGATCAAACCCATCCATCACGACGTACATGATGACGCTGAACACGACCGCGAGCCCAAGCAGAACAGGGAGCCAGTCCATGGCCTACTCCGCAGCCTGACCGGCCGGGGCGGATACCAGGCCGGGCTGCACCCCCGCCGGTCGCTCCGTCGCTTCGTCGATTGGACCCCGCAGCACGGTCCGAATGGCGTAAAAGAAGAAGGCAATCAGCAATGCTGTATAGACCAGGATGAACAGCGCAAATGATCCCGCCACGGCCGATGCCGCGACCGGCGAGAGCGCATCCGCGGTACGCAAGTGACCATAGACGACGTAGGGCTGCCGCCCGACTTCCGTTACGGTCCAACCACAAAGCACCGCAAGGAACGGCAAGGGGCTCGAACAGACGCAGGCAAGATGAAACCAGCGCGCCTCGCTGAGGCGCCTGCGCAACATCAGCCAGCCACCGGCGAGAACCAGCATCAGCATCAACAGCCACAGCCCGACCATTATTCGGAACGCGAAGAACACGTAAGGTACCGGTGGACGCTCCTGCGGCGATACCGAGGTCAAGCCGGGCACCAGCCCGTCCCAGTGGTGCGTCAGGATCAGGCTACCGAGCTTCGGAACCGCGAGTTCGTAGTCGTTGCGCTCGTTAGCAACGTCCGGCCAGGCGAACAGAACGAGGTGTTGGCCTCGGCGCGTCTGCCAATCGCCTTCCATGGCCGCAACCTTGATTGGCTGATATTGGAAAGAGTTTCGCCCGTGCAGGTCGCCCAGGACGCCCTGAACCGGGACCAGGACCAGTGCCATCGGCAGCGCAACGGAAAGCCCCGTGCGGGCAAATTCTTGATGGCACCGCCGCCACAAATAGAACCCGCACACACCGATGACGACAAATGTGCCCGCGAGGTAGGCGGCCGTCACCATGTGCAAGTAACGATAGGGCAAGGACGGGGTGAAGATTGCACCTATCCAGCTCACCAGCGCGAACTTCCCGTCAGCTTCGACTCGGAATCCGGCGGGAGTCTGCATCCAGCTGTTGGCAGCCAGTATCCAGAATGCGCTGATGACCGCGCCGAGGGCAACAGCCAAGCATGAGAAGAAATGAAGCCGAGGGCTTACCCGATCCATGCCGAACAGCATCACTCCCACAAAGCCGGCTTCTAGAAAAAAGGCCATGAGCACTTCGTAGGTAAAGAACGGCCCGATGACATTTGCCGTGCGCTCAGCAAAGACGCTCCAGTTGGTGCCGATCTGATAAGACATGACCAGCCCGGTCACCACACCCATAGCGAACCCGAGGGCAAACAGGCGAACCCAAAAGCGCAGCAGAGCGCGATAAACCGGCCGCCCGGTCCGCAGCCAGAGTACGCTGATGATGACGATGAACCCGGAGACCCCAATTGTGTAGGCCGGCCACAGAATGTGAAATCCGATCGTGAAGGCGAACTGCGCGCGTGAAAGCAGTAAGGCTGATTCGGCCATCAAGAGACCTATAGATTTCTGTTCGAGCCGGTGGTTACCGGCCCTCGCCGGATCCTGCCCGACTTCACTGGCGTTTCGCGCCCAGCACGATCCGGGAATGATGACAGACGTCGACCGGTTGCTGTTCGGTTCGTCCATCCTGAAACACTGCCCGCATTTGATAGTTGCAATTCGTCTCGGTAAACTCCCGGATCGAAGTCGACTTTCCGGGCGGAAGCGGACCGTGCCCGAGCTTGTTTTCGCCCCATTCGGCAGTGCCGCTCGGCTTGATCTCGAGCTCCTTGACTGCGGTCTCGGCGCGGTTTTCGACTTCGATCTGCGGATTGAGGGGTGCCTGGGCCCATGCAGAGGGAAGCACCAACGCGAAGACGGTGAGGAGCACGCCGGGCTTTGCAATCATGGCTAATCTCCCTCGCTGCGGCGCTTCGCCAAGTCATCTGCCTTCAACGTCGAAGTCTTGGCGCCAAAGCGACCGGTAACGTAATTGGCGAGGTCTGCCAGCTCGCGATCGGCGTAACCCGCGGCGAAGCCCGGCATGTTCGGTCGGCCGCCCGCCGCGGAAAGATGGAAGCCCTTGAGCACGACCTGTACCAAGTTTGTCGCCTCTGGGTCATTCACTGCGCGTGTGCCCGCCAGACCGCGCCCATCCCAGCCGTGGCAGCCCGTACACGCGGCGGCAAACATCCGCACGCCAGCGCTCGCATGCAGGCGGTTCAACTCGTCGGCTGGGGGGAGACGAGAGGCGCTTACCGGTCCGTTACGGGCACCCTCCAAATGCGCGGCCGGCACGTTCGATGTTTGCGGAGAAATCGTGCGCAGATATGTGACCATCGCTGCGACGTCCTCACGAGAAAGATAGCGCAGACTGTTGTCCACCGCCTCGCCCATCGGCCCGGCGGCAACCCCATGAGGACTGTCTCCCGTAGAAAGGTATCGAGCGAGCTCAACCTCGCTCCAGCCTCCGATCCCGGTCGTCCGGTCCGGGGTAATGTTGTAGGCGTGCCAGCCCGCCGTAACGGCACCAGCGAATTTTTTGTGAGAATCCAACCCATAAAGGAGATTCCGCGGCGTGTGACACTCGCCGCAATGTCCGAGCGCTTCCACGAGGTAGGCTCCCCGATTCCACTCAGGCGATCTCGAGGCATCGACCTCGAACCGTTGGCCGGGATTATAGAGCCAATCCCAGAAGACCATCAGCCACCGCATGTTGAACGGGAACGTCAGATGATTACGTGGTGGCACCTTGGCGACCGGCTTTAGACTGAACAGATAGGCCTTGATCGCGAGCACATCGTCCCTGCTGAGCAGGGTGTAGGCTGGATAAGGAAACGCCGGATAGAGTCTCTGCCCATCCTTGCCGATTCCCTCGTACATGGCGCGTAGGAAATCATCATCGCTCCATCGACCGATTCCGGTGCTCGCATCCGGCGTGATATTCGGAGAATAGAGCGTCCCGAACGGCAGCTTGAATGCGCGAGCCCCGGCAAATTGCTCGCCGTCCGGTGCGGTGTGGCACGACACGCAATCGGCGGCGCGGGTGAGATACTCGCCACGCTGCAGGAGTTCCGACCGGACATCCGCTGCCGCGGCCGAACGGACCGGACCGACAGAGAGCGCGAAGGCCGCTATGAGAGGCAGACTTCGCTTTATCCTACGCACGACGCTTCAGCTCCTCGATGCTCTTGATGATCGGCAACTGGCGAACCCGGTAGCCGGTCGCGGAAAAGATCGCATTTGCTAGAGCGGGCGCGGCGGCAACAGTTCCCGTCTCACCAAGCCCGCCGGGCGCTTCGCGGCTTGACACCAGATGCACTTCGACTTCTGGCGTCTCGTCGATCCGGATCGTCCGATAGTCATTAAAGTTACCCTGTTCGACGCGTCCGTTACGCACCGTCACTTCGTTCCACAGGGCAGCGGAAAGGCCGAACAGCGTTCCACCTTCGATCTGAGCGATCGCAGAGTCGGGATGCACGATGGAGCCGCAGTCCACGGCGCAGACGACACGTTGCAGAGTTACCAGTCCGGCGCCCGACAGGGTTACCTCGACCACCGTCGCAAGATAGGTGTCGAACGCATAAGCGAGTGCAATGCCCCGTCCGCTGCGCGGCGGAAGAGCCTTGTCCCAGCGGCTCTTCTCAGCGGCGAGATTGAGCACCGCCAAGGCACGCGGCGCGTGACCGAGCAGGTCGCGCCGGAACTGGACCGGATCCTGCTTGGCGACAGCGGCAATTTCGTCCACAAAACTCTCGATCACCCAGGCATTGTGCGTACTGCCGACGCCCCGCCAGAACGCCGTCGGAATTGCCGGCGGCTCCTCACGTACGTATTCGACCAGCAAGTTGGGAAAGGCATATGGCATCTGGATGGCCCCGTCGACGGCATCGGGGTCGAGCCCGTCGCTCCGCAAAGCCTGCGGGGCCCACCGTGCAAAGATCGACGGGCCGACGATCCGGTGATGCCACGCGACGAGCTTTCCGCTGGCGTCAAGGCCGGCTCGGAGGCGGTCGTGATAGAATGGCCGGTAAAGGTCGTGGCGAATGTCCTGCTCGCGGGTGAACACCAGCTTGACTGGCGCCCCAGACTGCTTGGAGATCGCGACCGCCAGCGCAATTCCGTCGAGTTCGAGGCGGCGGCCGAAGGCACCTCCCGAAATGAGATTGTGTAACGTCACCTTCTCCGGCGGCAGCCCCGCGACCTGCGCGGCGATTCCCTGCGCGCGTGCCTGAACTTGCGTCGCCGTCCAGATCTCGCAACTGTCTTCGCGCGCATCCGCAACGCAGCTTAACGGCTCCATCGCCGCGTGGGCGAGGAACGGCATGTAGTTTCTGGCTTCCAGGCGCGTCGCTGCGGTCGACAACGCCTTGTCAACGTCCCCGTTATGTCGCGCGACAAGGCCACCGCGATCACTCGCGGCCTCGAGCGCGCGCACGACATCATCCATTCCGAGATGTGCGTTCGGGCCTCGATCCCAGGCGGGCTCCAACGCCGCTAGACCCTGCTGTGCGGCCCAGGTATTTTCGGCGACGACTGCGACCGCGTCGTCGAGGTGGAGCTTGTATCCGCCGACATCGAATCCCTGCCCGCCGATCCTCACCACGTTGCGCACTCCCTTGATGGATCGCGCGGGATTATCGTCAAGAGAGTTAAGCTTGCCGCCAAATGTGGGACTTGAAGCGATCGTCGCGAACAACATGCCCGGAAGCCGGACATCGAAGCCATACTGGGCGGCGCCGTCGACCTTGCCCGGGAGATCCACTCGAAGTGGCGACTTCCCGATCTGTTTGAACTGCTCCGCCTGCTTGAGTTGTGGATCTTGAGGCACTGGCTGTTGCGTCGCGGCCGCAGCAAGCGCTCCATAGCCGAGCTGGCGGCGTGTACCATCATGAATCACGGTGGCGCGCTCGGTGCGGCATTGCGAAGGATCAACGCGCCATTCGGCTGCCGCCGCCGCAATCAGCATCTGTCGCGCTGCGGCGCCGGCGCGCCTCAACTCCGTCCATGAGCTGCGCACCGAGGTGGAGTTGCCGGTCGCCTGCAGGTGCAGGATCGGATCGGCGTAGAGTTGTTCGTTTGGAGGCGAGGGCACGATCGCGACTTGATCCAGATCCGCGTCGAGCTCTTCGGCGAGCAGCATCGGCAAAGAAGTGTAGACGCCTTGGCCGACCTCGCATTTGTCAACGACGAGGACAATGCCGCCTTCGGAGTCGATCCGAATGAAAGCGTTCGGCGTGAATTGCGCGAGGCCGGCAGTGCTCGTCTCGGCAGATGCTGGCCTCGCCGCATACAGCCGGAACCCGAGTACCAGGGCGGCCCCAACCGCTCCGGTTCGCAAAAAATGTCGCCTGGACACGCGCGCATTCATCTCATGTCCTCTGGGCAGTAGCTTGGCTGGCAGCGGCCTGTTTGATGGCTTTGCGAATGCGCACATAAGTGCAGCAGCGACATAGGTTGCCGGCCATTGCGGCGTCGATCTGCGCATCGCTCGGGCTTCCAACTTCCGACAGCAGGGCGGCGGCCGACATGATCTGCCCGGGTTGGCAATAGCCGCATTGCGGGACTTGGAGCGAGAGCCAGGCATTTTGCAGCGCGCGCCCATGCGGTGTCGCGCCGATCCCCTCGATTGTCGTTATACCGCGATCTGCCACCGTGCCGACGCGCGTCACACAAGACCGCACGGCCTTGCCGTCAACATGCGCCGTACAGGCCCCGCACTGCGCGATCCCGCAACCGAATTTGGTTCCGGTCAGTCCAATGACATCACGAAGAACCCACAACAGAGGCATGTCTTCGGGTACATCCACCTCGTGCGTCGCCCCATTTATCTGGAGTCTCGCCAATCTGTCGCTCCTCAGTTGCCACCCTGCTGCTACTCCGAATGGAATAGAACTTGACCGTCGTCGGGCTTCCTTGACGGCTGTCAACATTCAATGATGAAGTTGCCAAGACGATTGGCACTGCCGAGCGTTAGTCGATTCTGTGTTGCAGGCTGCTGCCGACGATCGCGCCTTTGACTTACATGGATCAAGGCGCCATCGCGAATACGGATAGGCTTGTGTCTCTCGATTTGATACGATCAGACGGGTGTCATTCTGCCAATACAGCGTACGTCATGGCCCCTATATCGCGTCGAAGCCTTAGAACGAAACGCCCTCGATCTTCACGTGACCGTCGACTTTCATGAATTCGATGCCCCGACCTACCCTCTGCTCTTGCCGCTGCCGACACATGGCTGCGCGCCCCGCTGGATTGCTCGGCCGCCTAAAGCGACCTTTGTCACGAGGCTTCGATCCGTCCGATTGCTCGTCCAAACCGCTCGTCAGCTACCAGATCAATCGACAACTCTCTGGGTGGATCCTTCCTCCACTGGTAATACGCGCCGTCGGGGCGCACCGCATGGCAGTACATCGGCCACGTCGGCACCGGATTCAGCCACCAAGTCCTCAAAGAGCTTCACGGCAAGCTCATCAAGCTCAAAACCGCAAAGTCGCCGTTCCCTGCCAAGGTGAAGGATGAGCAGGTCACGACCTGGGTGCGTCCTGTGTTGGTCGCAGAAGTGAAGTTTGCGGAGTGGACCAGCAAGGGCGAGCTGCGCCAGCCGGTCTATCTCGGCCTACGCTCCGACAAGAACGCGAAGGACGTCGTTCGCGAAAAGAATTGGTCGCGAAAATGATGCCAGTCAGCCGGCGGCCCGCTCTGATGCCGAAGGCCAGGGCGGCAGGGGCGGTAACCCGAGAGCCTTGCGTACTGGGCCGAAAGACCTGCGGTGAGCTGCGCATGCACCCAGCCGGGCGAGCGCCTCATAATGAGCCGGAACCGGGTAGCCCTTGTGATCCGCGAATCCGTAGCCGGGGTGACGCACGTCGAGCGTCCGCATCATTTTGTCGCGCTCGACTTTCGCGAGGATGGAGGCGGCAGCGATGCTGGCGGACTTGGCGTCGCCCTTGATGATGGCCTGCTGAGGGATGTCGATTTCCTTTAGCGGCTTCGCATCGATCAGCAAATGCTGCGGCGGCAATCCGAGCCCCCGGACCGCACGCTTCATAGCTTGGATGCCCGCCCAATAGATATTGATCGCGTCGATCTCCTCGACCTCGACGAATGCCACACACCAACTCTCTGCCTTTTCCTTGATCTCCTTCGCGAGTTCTTCGCGAGCTGCAGCGTCGAGTTTTTTCGAATCGTCGATCCCGACTATTCGCGTGCCGGGCTTCAGGATCACGGCGCCAGCCGAGACTGGACCCGCGAGAGGGCTCATTCCGGCCTCGTCAACGCCTGCCACGGCATATTGGCCGCTTTCCCAGAGACAGGTCTCGAAGTGGAGCATCTTGCGGAGGCGCTGCCCTTCGGACCTGTTTTCGAAGCGGCGTTTATCGATTGAAGCCAGGATGGCACGCGCTCCGGCGCGGGTGTCGGCCCGCAAGATCTGCTCGATCCTGGCCTCAAGCGGCCTTTTCTCGACGACATAGCGCTGACGCAACACATCGAGTGAGTACTGAGACATAACGGCCTTCGGGAAAGATGACTGGTAAAGAGCGTGTCAGCGATCTTTGTGGCGATTGTCTGAAGTAGCTAGATCGCCTCTTCGGCTACGTAGCGCCTTTTCGAAAGGAACTGGCCGGCTCCCAGTTGCGGTCCGATTTTGCGCTGCCACCAGCATCGCGTCCACCGACCTCAGAGGGAACCAATTGGTGTCTCCCTTTAGAAGGAGCGGCGCCTCGATCCCCGGGGTACTTCCGAGGAACAGGCCCATGCTGCGGCAGACCAGCAACAGGATAAGCGGATACGGTAATCCTGTCGTTTGCCGTTCGATCTGAGTCCTTCTGCTTCAATCGGAGTCTATCGCACCTGCGGTGGTCGCGGGCACACAAGGCGGTCCCCCCGCCGCGCCCCGCGCCGACTCAGCAAGCTCCTGCAGATGACTGGAGCGCTTCCTGGCGGCCAGGCTGACTTAGGACCATCAGCCGCATCCCGCTAGGTCGGGACCGCGCCTCAAGCAAGCTTTTTTGCCTTGGCGCCAGTAGCGCGCTTATCGCTCGGGCGGCTATTTGCCGACGAGCCAACGGTCCGACTTCTCGGTACAAGAGCTAGCTTGTAGCCAAGAACGACCGTCGCCTTGCTCAGCGTATCGAGCGTTGGATTGCCGCCCACGCGAAACGTCTTGTAGATCGCTTCGCGACTCAGTCCAGTTTCGCGAGAGAATTTTGAAACTCCCCGAGCCTTAGCTAGATCTCCGATAGCGACTGCAATGAACGAAGGATCATCGCTATCAAGCGCTGCCTCTAGATAGGCTACCTGCTCATCCGGCGTCTTCAGATAGTCCTGAACGTCGAACTTGGTTGTCTTAAGTGGCATATCAAACCTCCTTCGCCATCCGCTTGGCGGTCCTGATGTCCTTGTTCTGGGTCCGCTTGTCGCCGCCGCAAAGCAGGATCACCGCGGTATTGCCCTGCTGAATGAAGTAAATGCGATACCCTGGCCCGTAGTCGATCCGCAGCTCGCTGACGCCTTCGCCAACCGGTTTCACATCGCCCAGGTTGCCCAGTTCGAGGCGGCGAATGCGGGCGGCAATCCGCGCAACGGCGTTCGCGTCTTTGAGCGCCCGGAGCCAACTTGCAAAGATGTCTGTCTGGCGGACTTCGAGCATGTGTATTGTAGTACACAACCCGCCCGAATTGTCAACTATAATACACAACCGCGGACGAAGCATCCGCGCCAAGGGACCCTAATGGAAACGTAATCGCCAATCGACTCCGGTGGAACCAGCATTGACTCCGCTGGAACCGGAAATCGCCGTTTCAAATGTCCGCCCTGTTCCGACAGGCAGACTCGGATCGAACGAGATCACAAATCCGGCGACATCTCCGCCCTCAAATTTAGCGGACCTCCTTGGTCGAACTCGACATTTGTTCTACTTATGTTCTAATTGCGGCATGAGCGAGCGGCGGATGCCACCCCGAAGCAAATGGAAAAGCTAGCTAGGTCAACGGGTAACCGGCCCACGAGGGAAAACGCCCCTGGCCCGCAGGACGCTATTCCGGAGGAATATTGGCGCTCCATCCTCGACGATCTCCCGGCCGACGCCGAACCGGTGGGACGGGCCGCCGGGCTCCAGCTATCCGAGCTCCCGCAGCACGTCCTGCGCGTTTCCTGCCGCAGGTGCGAGCGCATTGTTGAGATCCAGAAGGCCGATGCCGTCCGCCTGTACGGACAGCACGCGATCTGGAAGGAGAAGCTCCCGGTTTCACGCCGGCGGCCGGGAAGACAAAAAGGCCCCAGCGCCTACCTCACCCCCGGAAAGGGCGTGATGGCCCTGGAGGTGCAGCGTGTCTGTCGAGCAGCGGATGATGATTTTGGATTCGGCCAAACCGAGCATGAACGACAGGTCTCGCTCGCGGAAAATCGGCATCAACGGATTGGTCGTCGCCCCCACCCGCAGGCAGGCCAGATGCGCCGCGCGAAATGCCACCAGTTCGGCAACTGCACGAAACGACATCGCCGCGCTTGACGCCGAGCCCGATCAGGTTCGAGGCGATTTGGTCGACGCGATGCCGGAGCTCCCGAAAACTTAGCCAGAGCTCACGCGAGGTACCGTATTCGAAGTCGATGATCGCATCGCGGTCGGGGTGCTTCAGGGTGGCTTCGTCGAGGTAATCGATCAGCAGCGGCTCGTTCCATTGCGCAAGATAATCGTCCGTATGGGCGTGATTCATCCTGTCCGTCACGGCAAAACCAGCCTGGCGGATCCAAGCGAATTCGCCTTCTAGCGGTTACACCGGTATTTCACATTTATCATGAAATCGAGTTTGGCTTCCTGGAAGCAGACACACAGCCATGGCGAGCTGAAGGAAGCTCGAATTTGGCTTAGTGGCCCGGCCAAGCCCAGGATCACAGCCAGTGCAATTGCCGATCGCCAAAAGAGTGAACACAGAGGCGGAGAGGCCGACTAGCCCAGATATTCAGGGCGCGCTACTCGCTAAGGTCCAACGCGGGGAAGCTGTAGGCTAGCTCGGCAAG
Source organism: Bradyrhizobium manausense (assembly GCF_001440035.1). GTDB lineage: Bacteria > Pseudomonadota > Alphaproteobacteria > Rhizobiales > Xanthobacteraceae > Bradyrhizobium > Bradyrhizobium manausense. Next base: position 113,699 of record NZ_LJYG01000002.1, read on the forward strand.
AAGCGCATGAACCACATGCGCGCCCAGCTTACGACATCGTCCAACGCGCCCGGTTCTTCGAACAAGTGTGTTGCGCCAGGCACCACGGCCAGCTTCTTTTCGCATCTCAGGTGCTTAAATGCTTCCCGGTTCAGCTCCATGGTCTCAAAATCGTTTCCTCCGACGATGAGCAGCGTCGGCGAGCGCACGAGTGTCAGAGCGGTGCCTGCGAGGTCGGGCCGGCCTCCCCGCGAGATGATCGCGCTTATCGGATCGGGGCGCATGGTAGCCGCCTCAAACGCTGCCGCTGCGCCGGTGCTCGTTCCGAAGTAACCGATCCGCAGCCCATTGATGGCCGGGTTTTGCGCCAGCCAATCGGTCGCTCCTACAATTCGTTCGGCAAGCAGGCGTATATTGAGTTGTAGCAACCGCGTGCGAAGATCGATCTCTTCTTCTTCCGGCGTCAGCAAATCAAGAAGCAAGGTTGCCAGTTTCGCCTCGTTCAGCTGACGTGCAACGTAGCGGCTGCGCGGACCGTGACGGCCGCCGACGCTGCCCTGCGCAAAAAGTACCACACCAGTGGGCTCCAGCGGCAACGCTAAATTGCCATAAAGCGTTGCGGGACCGAGCGGAATGTCGACCAGATGCTCATCGAGAGTCTCGGCTGAAAAATTGTTCATGGCCGTGTTTCCTTCGTCATCGTCGGCCGGGCTTCGTGTCAGAAGTCCGAGACGAACCAAGCTGTTTCTGTGGGACTGTGTCGCTCGCATCCGTTTACGACCATGATCGCCGTCAATGTGAGAGGCTTCCATGCAGGCGCTCGCTCGTGTGTGCGGTCATCGTATCACCGGGTGCCAATCGACAACCATCATCAGTGCAGGCAAGGCGTCGACCGGCTGCGTCGGGTCTCGATCAAGTATTCGGCAAGAAATATTTCTTGATGTTGTCGCCGTCGGTCTTGAAAAGCACGCGGGTGCCGCGAAGTTGACGAATCTGCTTCTTGGTCCGCTTGATCATACCATGGCGCTTGCCGGCGTGGGCGGCCATCACTTTGCCGGTAGCAGTCACCTTGAAGCGCTTTTTTGCGCCTGACTTGGTCTTTAGCTTTGGCATTTGAATCTCCTGTGGCTGCAACCCGAGAAGGCCGGTGAGGCGCGCCCTCTTTCGCCGCGGGAACCCACGCCGATCCACACAAGTCGGTAGAGGATGTGGCTTGCGTGGACTGCGAAACCCCTGAGCACCATTTGGACGCGCCCCGCAGTTCCTCAATGAAGCAATCGTGAGTTGTTTGAGCGACTCCGCGCCGAGGAAGGCCGCAGCGGCCGCGAACGCATACAGACCGGTGTGCATGAAACCTCGCAAATGGCGGATCTCTGGTGCTCCATTCAGTGCGACATGAAGAGCGGAACTGTCGCCGACTTCAGCATTGCGCGGGTAACGCCGCCGAGAATGATCTCGCGCAGCTTGGGACGACCGTAGCCGCCCATCACGATCAATGTTCCGGATTCATCTGCGACGTAAGACAGAATCGCGTCTGCGACGCTGATGTCCGGCGCGGGAATGATCTCGATGTCGACATTGACCTGATGGCGCGCCAAGTGGCCAGCCATTTCGACCCCGCGAATCTCCGTTGTTTCGTTCTTCGTCTTGTCGTTCTCGATAATCAGCAGATCGACCTTGTCCGCCTTGGTCAGCAGCGGCAACGCGTCGTTAATCGCCCGCGCTGCCGCCCGGCCGCCATCCCAGCAGCACACCAGGTGATCGAGCTTCAGTCCGTCCTTCTGGATGTACGGCACGACGATGACCGGACGCCCCGAATCGAAGAGCGAGGTCTCGATCATGTCGTCATTGGCTAGCCCGCCTGGGTCCGCCTGAAGAAGTATGCTGAGATCAAAGCGCCGGGCGAGCGTCGCGAAGAGCTCGGACCCCTCCACGCCTACAGTGCTGACGAGGCGATGTTCCGCCGACAACAGGCTGCGTTTTGCGGCCTCGTCAAATCGCCCGATAGCCGCCTCGGCGGCTTTCTTGCTCACATCCACCATGCTTGCAACCACATCCGGCGGAATCTCCACCACCGCATAACCCGGAACTTCCGGCATATAGGCAAAGGCCACGCCTGCAATATGCGCCTCGAAGGCTTCCGCGACTGTGATTGCAAAATCGCGCGCCGGGTCCCGCGAAGCATCATGCGCCAGATTTACGACGATGTCCTTGATCATCGAACGTTTCCTGTAGGAGAGGCAAACCGTGTTGCGGCGTCAGTAGCAATCCTCGACGCGGCGAACGTGCCAGCCCCAGCCATCCCAGAAACGTTCATGGCGGTAGACACAGCGCGGTCCGTAGTAGATGGGCTCGTAGCCGTCGTAGTAATGAGGCGCAGCGAGTGCGGCCCCAAGCAAGGCCCCGGCCGCGAGGCCGCCTACAACGGGAGCGACGGGAAAGCCGCGATGCCATCGCGCCTGCGCGGCCGTTGGAGAGATGGCAGCAACCGACACCCCTGCGGCGGCCACCGCGATCGTGATCAGGTTCTTCTTCATCACAGATCTCCACTGTATAAGCTGCGATTGACCGCGCGCCCAAATGGACGCCCAACCGTCGCAGCACCAACCCTAGCAACCCGACGCCTGTCCAGCATTGGCGTCCGTCAACGAAGGACGCGACTATTTTGAACGACCCATAAATGGCGGAGCGCAGCGACGTTTTCCCGTCACCGGTTGACAGCCCACAGCACCAGGCTGAGCAGGACACTCAGAAGCAGGCATGTCATCAGAGGGAAATAGAGCGTCATATTCTTGCGCTCGATGACTATGTCGCCAGGCAGACGACCGAGGCCGATCTGGCTGAAATGCGGCCACAGCAGCCCCGCCAGCAGCAAGAGTACGCCGAGCACGATGAGAACGCGCGCCATTTATGCCGACTACTTCATCAACTCTGGCGCCGCTGACCGAACAGTTGCAGCAGCAGCATGAATAGATTGACGAAATCGAGATAGAGTGCAAGCGCTCCCATCACGGCCTTCTTGCCGGCCGACTCCTCCGTGTCGGATTCCAGGTACATAGCCTTAATGCGCTGGGTATCGTAGGCGGTGGGCCCCCAAACAGTATCACGCCGACGATTGAGATCACGAACTGGACGGCATCCGATCTTGTGAAGATGTTCACCAGCGAGGCGATCACAATGCCGATCAGGCCCATGAACAGAAAGGAACCGAACCGCGAGAGATCGGCACCCGTTGTAAACCCGTACAGGCTCGTGACGCCATAGGTTGCCGCCGTTATGAAGAAGACGCGCGCGATCGAGCTTCCGGTGAAGACCAGGAAGATTCCGCCCAGCGACAGGCCCATCACCGCAGCGTAGATCCAGAACAGCAGGACCGCGGCGCCGACGCTGATGCGTTCGATCCTGAAGCTCAAAACCAGCACGAATCCAAGCGGCGCCAGCATCACGATCCAGAGCAGCGGCGTGCCCTCGATGGCCTGATAGAAGCCCGAGAAAGCGGCGGCATAGGCGACGAGGCCGGTCAATATCAATCCACCTGCCATATAGCCATAAACGCGCTGCATGTGTTGCCGCAGCCCGGCTTCGATGCGAGCTTGCGCTGCCATTCCGAACGATGCATTGGGATCATTGGGCGTATAATAGCTCATCACTCGCTCCTGTAAGCTCGCTCGGTGCTGCAAGCGCAATAGCCAGTCGTCGTCTCGATCGCC
>NZ_LJYG01000003.1 GCF_001440035.1 Bradyrhizobium manausense
TCCGTGCTGCACACCTGGGGCTCGGCCATGACCCACCACCCGCATGTGCACATGATCGTGCCGGGCGGCGGCATCTCGCCCGACGGCCGGCGCTGGGTGTCGTGCCGGCCGGGCTTCTTCCTGCCAGTGCGCGTGCTCTCACGCCTGTTCCGGCGATTGTTCCTGGAGCGCCTCGCGATCCTCCACCAGGCCGGGCGCCTGAGCTTCTTCGGCAACGACGCTGATCTCGCCGGAGCACAATCATTCGCCGCATTGCTTGCAGCCTCGCGCAAGACGGAATGGGTCGTCTATGCCAAGCGCCCGTTTGGCGGTCCCGAGGCCGTGCTGGCCTATCTGTCGCGCTATACCCACCGCGTCGCCATCGCCAACAGCCGCCTGATTGCCTGCGACCAGCGCGGCGTCACCTTCAGCTGGAAGGATTACCGGGTCGAAGGCCACGACCGTCAAAAGCGGATGACGATCGCCACAGACGAGTTCATCCGCCGCTTCCTCATCCACGTGCTGCCAAAAGGCTTCCACCGCATCCGCCACTACGGCCTGCTCGCGCGGAGCGCCTGCGCCGACAACGTCGCACGCGCGCGCAAACTGCTCCTCGTCAAGGATCGTAAGGATGAGCCGACCGAGACCATCGACAGCGGCACGCCGCCGTGTCCATGCTGCGGCGGTCGCATGATCGTCATCGAGGTTTTTGAGCGAGGCGCAACGCCTCGCCATCAAGCGAGCCCGCCAACCAGCGCCATCAGGATCGATACGTCATGAGCGCGCAACCGTCATGCTGCAAAGTTGCTCGCCATGCCCGCCGCTCATCGACCGGCCACGGCGGCATACGCTCCAACTGTCAGCTGTCGTTGCCAATCCGCCGACGATTGATCACGTTCGAACCCATCTACCCGTCATTCGCTTGCCCCGCCGCCGTCGCGCAGCTCGCTGCATGGACTCGAACTCCATCGGCCAGCTCGCCTGCAGAGCTCAAATCCCCATAGAGCCCGCCGCACCTTTCCTGCCCATCATGCGCGGTTTCCTCCCTTGGAGGCTTTCGGACGCCGGCCGCCCGAATATGCCGCGCCGTCAGTCACGCGGCCGGCATCCGAAACCCTTCACAAAATGCGAAGAACTCAGTTTGAGCAAATCTGGTCCGCTCCGTCACAATAAGCGGACCTCCGTCAGGCGCGGCGTAACTTCGCAGATGGGCCAATCACGTCGGTTTAGTCCTGCCGCGATTGCTTCCGGTCAGACCCGAGGAGCGGACATCTTTGGTGCTCATCGAAGGTTCTCAAACGGGCCACAGGACTAAACCGCTCGCGCGGTAGCTTTCCGCGGCTGGCGGCACGGCTAAGACGATAGCGCAACGGGGCGTCCTGTCTTGAGATTGAGGTGTTGCAACAATCTCACCCAAGACAGGAGCATCCCCATGACCGACGAGGCAGTAAGCCCGCTACGCCGGCGCATGATCGAAGACATGACGATCCGCAAGTTCGCAGCCAAGACCCAACATGACTACATTCAACGGGTCAAGCATTTCGCTTTGTTTCTCGGGCAATCGCCCGATCTGGCGACCTTCGAGGACGTGCGTCGTTATCAGCTGCATCTGGCGACGGGCGGCGCTGGCGTGCCGACCATCAACCAAGCCATCTCGACGTTGCGGTTCTTTTTCAAAGTCACCTTGAAGCGCCACGATATCGTCGAGCACACCCAGTTCATTCACGAGCCGCGCAAGCTGCCGGTGGTGCTGAGCGTGGAGGAGGTAGCGCGGCTGCTCGATGCCGCGCCGGGGCTGAAGTACAAGGCGGCTCTCAGCGTGGCCTACGGTGCCGGGCTGCGTGCCAACGAGGTCGTCTCGCTCAAGGTCTCCGATATCGACAGCAAGCGGATGATCATCCGCGTCGAGCAGGGCAAGGGCGGCAAGGACCGCAATGTCATGCTGTCGCCCAGCCTGCTCGCGCTGCTACGGGCCTGGTGGAAGATGGCTCGGCCGCTAGGCTGGCTGTTCCCGGGCCGCGATCCGGCCCAGCCAATGACCACGCGCCAGCTCAATCGTGCCTGTCATGCCGCCGCGCAGATGGCGGAGATCAACAAGCGCGTGTCGCTGCACACATTGCGCCACAGCTTCGCTACTCACCTTCTGGAGCAGAACGTCGACGTGCGCGTCATTCAGGTGCTCCTCGGCCACGCCAAGCTCGACACCACCGCGCTCTACACCCGCGTCGCTACCAAGACCATCAGCGAGGTCATGAGCCCGTTGGAGCACATCGCTCTCAAGCTCAAGGAGGCGCGGCCGCCCGGCTGACGCCGGGCACCTGTGTCGCGCCCGGCTCTGGAGGTTGCGGATATCTTCCGCAGCCATGGCCCGGCATGGCGTCACGCCCATGCCGGCCATGTCAGCCTCGACCAGTTGAAGTTGATGTCGGCGATCGAGAGCTGCCGCACGGCAGCCCTCGGCGGCCATGTCGCGCGCTGCGAGGACTGTGCCTTTACCACCATCGCCTACAATTCCTGCCGCAACCGGCACTGTCCGAAGTGCCAGGGCGCCGCGGCGAAGCAGTGGCTCGCCGACCGCGAGGCCGAACTGCTGCCGGTGCCGTATTATCACATTGTGTTCACGGTGCCGGCTCGGATCGCCGACATCGCCTATCACAACAGGGCCATCGTCTACGATCTGCTGTTCAAGGCCTCGGCCGAGACCATGCTGACGATCGCCGCAGATCCGAAGCACCTCGGCGCCAGGATCGGCATCACGTCCGTGCTGCACACCTGGGGCTCGGCCATGACCCACCACCCGCATGTGCACATGA
>NZ_LJYG01000004.1:0-11659 GCF_001440035.1 Bradyrhizobium manausense
CCGGCCGGCGCCGACCCCAACCCCGACGGCCACACCGACGCCCGCAGCGCCGGCAGGCCGGCCGACGCCGACTCCAACCCCGACGGCCACACCGACGCCCGCAGCGCCGGCAGGCCGGCCGACGCCGACTCCAACCCCGACAGCCACACCGACGCCGTCAGCAACGCCAGCGCCTGGCGCGACGCCGCCGGGACGCCCCGGCGCTCCGCCGGCCGCAGGAACGACTCCAACTCCGGCTCCAACGGCAACGCCGGCGCCCGGTGGCGCAACGCCAGGACGCCAAGGTGGAACGCCGCCCGCTGCTGGAACGGCGCCCGCTGCCGGAGCACCGCCTGCGGCACCGCAGGCCGGCGCGGCGCCGCGTCCCCCGGCTCCTCCGCCCGGCGTCGCAGCTCCGACAGTCGTCCCTGCTTCGCCGGCCGCGGCTCCGCCGCCCGACAAGGCTCAATACGCACCGCCGACGGTAACGCCGGCGTTCCGTGCAGCGCCGGCAGTGGCCGCTCCGCTGCCGCCGCCGCCGCGCCCGCCGCAGCGTGACCTGACGCCGCTCGCCTTCGGCGCGGGCGTCGTCGCCGGTGCCGTGATCGGCGCCACCATCGCCGACTACCGCAACCAGCGGCAGGAGGTCGTCGAAGGCGGCCGCACCGTCTACACCGAACCGGATCGCATCATCATCCGCGATCCCAGCGGTCAGGAATATGTTCGCGGCAACGATCTCTACCGCTTCCGCTACGGTGCCCGTGACATCCGCACCGAGACCGTCGGCGGCGAAACCCGCACCGTCGTGATCCGTCCCGATGGCAGCGAGGTGATCACCGTGGTCGGCCCTGATGGTTCGCTGCTGCGCCGGATCCGCAGGGACCCCGGCGGGCGCGAGCTCGTCATCATCGACAACAGCTACCGCGATCCGCGGTCGGTGGGCGGCTTCTATGTCGACGTGCCGCCGCCGGTCGTCAACATTCCCTACGATCGCTACATCGTCGACGCTCAGGAGGCTACGCCCGATGTGATCTACGAGACCATGGAAGCGCCGCCGGTGCAGCGGATCGAGCGGCGTTATTCGCTCGACGAGATCCGCTACTCGCCGAACGTCCGCATGGCGATGCCGAGCATCGATGTCAACACGATCAATTTCGAGACCGGATCGTGGACCATTCCGCCGGATCAGGCGGCGCGGCTGCAGGTGATCGCCGACGGCCTCAATCGTGCGATCCAGCGCAACCCGCGCGAGGTGTTCCTGATCGAGGGACACACCGATGCGGTCGGCAACGACGTCGACAATCTGTCGCTGTCGGATCGCCGCGCGCAGGCCGCGGCCGAATTGCTGACGCAGCAGTTCGGCGTGCCCGCCGAGAATCTGACGTCGCAGGGTTACGGCAAGCAGTACCTGAAGGAGCAGACCGACGGTCCGAGCCGCATCAACCGGCGCGTCACCATCCGTCGCATCACGCCGCTGCTCAATGGCGGCACGGCCTCGCTGCCGCCGCCCCCGCCCGGCGTCACGCCGCCGCGCTGAGACGATCGCCACAAAGCAAAATGGCCGGGAGCGATCCCGGCCATTTTTGTTTTTCTGGTAGGGTGGGTTCGCCCCGGGGCTGCGCGAAGCGCAGTCCCTTGGCGTAACCCACCGCTGTCGGTATCCGCGGCAACAGAAGAGGTGGGTTACGCCCTCGGACTGCGCTTCGCGCAGCCGGGAGCTAACCCACCCTACAACAGCCTACGAGACTGTCAGCCCTTGTCGCTCTCGAGCCGGAAAATCTGCGAGCCTTCGCTGCCGGACAGCAGGCCGGTCTTCGAATAGAGACCGAGCTTGGTGCGCGTGTCGGCGATGTCGAGGTTACGCATGGTGAGCTGACCGATGCGATCGGCCGGCGTAAACGCGGCGTCCTCGACCTTCTCCATGCTGAGCCTTTCAGGCGCATAGGTCAGGTTGGGACTCTCGGTGTTGAGGATCGAATAGTCGTTGCCGCGGCGCAGCTCGAGCGTGACCTCGCCGGTGACGGCGCGGGCAACCCAGCGCTGCGCGGTCTCGCGCAGCATCAACGCCTGCGAATCGAACCAGCGGCCCTGATAGAGCAGACGTCCGAGGCGCATGCCGCTGATGCGGTACTGCTCGATCGTGTCCTCGTTGTGGATGCCGGTGACGAGGCGCTCATAAGCAATATGCAAGAGCGCCATGCCGGGCGCCTCGTAGATGCCGCGGCTCTTGGCTTCGATGATGCGGTTCTCGATCTGGTCGCTCATGCCGAGGCCGTGGCGGCCGCCGATGGCATTGGCTTCGAGGAACAGCGCGACCGGATCAGAGAAGGTCTTGCCGTTCAGCGCGGTCGGCTGGCCTTCCTCGAAACGCACCACGACCTTCTCGGCCTTGACGACGCAATCGTCGCGCCAGAACGGCACGCCCATGATCGGGTTGACGATCTTGATGCCGCGGTCGAGGCTTTCGAGATCTTTCGCTTCGTGCGTGGCGCCGAGCAGATTGCTGTCGGTGGAGTACGCTTTCTCGGCGCTCATCTTGTAGGCAAAGCCCTGCGCGGTCATGAATGCCGACATCTCGGCGCGGCCGCCAAGCTCGTCGATGAATTGCTGGTCGAGCCAGGGCTTGTAGATGCGCAAGGATGGATTGGTCAGCAGGCCGTAGCGATAGAAGCGCTCGATGTCGTTGCCCTTGAAGGTCGAGCCGTCGCCCCAGATGTTGACGCCGTCCTCCTTCATCGCCGCGACCAGCATCGTGCCGGTCACGGCGCGGCCGAGCGGCGTGGTGTTGAAATAGGTGATGCCGCCGGTCGAGATGTGGAAGGCGCCTGATTGAATCGCGGCGATGCCCTCGTGTACCAGCTGCGTGCGGCAATCGACCAGCACGGCCTTCTCGGCACCGAACGCTTCCGCCTTGCGCGGGATCTCGTTGTAGTCGGCTTCGTCGGGCTGGCCGAGATTGGCGGTATAGGCGTAACAGCGCGCGCCCTTCTGCTTCATCCAGAGCAGCGCCGCAGAGGTGTCGAGGCCGCCCGAAAAAGCGATGCCGACTTTCTCACCCTTGGGCAGGCTTTTCAGGATCGTGGTCATGGGGCTTCCAATTCGGGGTTTCAAGGGGCTGACGTGAGGGTGAACGTGACCGCGCGAATATCAAATTTCGCACGTCTCGGCACCCATTTAATGGCCTCAGATCGAGGGTGCGGGACCCGTCTTGCGGCCGCACAGGCGCTTGCGGAGCCGGTAAGCGGGCATGTTCAGCCGGGTCAGGGCGGCATCGACGGCCTTGTCCGAGAACCGGGTCCGCGGCCAGCGGTAGATCAACGCGAAAGCGAACCAGATCACGATGAAAGTCACGAGGCCGGCGGTTGCGACATCGGTGAAGAAGTGGCCGCCAAAGGCCATGCGGAGGGCGCTGGTTACGGCGCCGAACACCACCGCGCCGGCATAGGCGAGCGGCCGCCAGACCGGAGGCGCCAGCGCGGCGGGGGCCAGCGTCCAGAATGCCGTCGCACCCTCGCCCGAGAAAAAAGAGCAATTGCGTTCGCAATCGCCGCGCGGATCCCACCACGCCACGAATTGCTGATCGCCGGCGAACTCGGTCACCACCACCGGCCGCGGCCGGCCCCAATAGGTCTTGAAGGTGAGGTTGGAGAGAATCACGGCCGACATGATGATCGTGACCAGCAGGAACACGATCGCGCGTCCCGATACCATCAGGGGGCGGTCGGGCCTGATCATCTTGACCACGAGCGCGACCAGCGACGGCAGCACGAACACCCAGGAGACCCACATCGCAGCATCGCGCGCGATGGCGGCCCATTCATTCAGCTTGAGCGGAAAGGATTTGGTTTGGGGATCGAAGAACAGCGCGGCGAGCTTGAGATCGAGCTCGGGATAAAGGCCGAAAACGACGCCGATCACGAGCCACAGCGCCAGGGCGATGAAGAGTCCAGTCCGGTTCATGGCGCGCGGTTTAGCGGAGTGGGGCCGGGATGGAAACCCTTGCCATGGTCATTCCGGGATGGTCCGAAGGACCAGACCCGGAATCCCGAGATTCCGGGCTCGATGCTTCGCATCGCCCCGGAATGACGGAATGAACTACCGCCCATCCAGCCGCGAATTCGACGGCAGCGGCGGAGGCGGCCGGCGCGGGGCCGGCGGGATGCGCCAGGCGCCGGCATTGCGACCGGCGATCAGCCAGTAGACGACGCCGGCGACGATGCCCGCGCCGGTCATGATCTCCAGATGCCGGCGCACGATGCCTTCGAACTGAAACGTATCGGGATGGAACGGGATGAGGCCGAGATAGCAGGCGAGGCCGACGAGACCGCCGCCGACGGCATAGGCGAGCGCGCTGCGGATATAAAGCGCTTCCGTGATCGCCACGATCACCGCCGCCGGCACCAGTGCAAAACCGGAGACGAAGATGAAGCCGAAGCCGAGCAGGATGTCGATCGCGCCCTGATCGACGGGACCGGCGCCGAGATCGGAGAACTCAGGAAACAGCAGCGCGCCGACGACGATCATGCCGCCGACGAAGCAGGCGGCGAGAAAGCCGATGAAGATGACGATGAGGCGGCCGATCAGGGACATCTGAGAGCCCCCTTGAGTATCACCGTCATTCCGGGTTCGCGCTTCGCGCGCCCCGGAATGACGGGCTCAAAACATAAATGGCCGGATCAAGCCCGGCCATGACGAGCGTTGAGAGCGCCGTCATCCTCAATCCGTCATCGCCATGGCGCGCAGCGCCTGGCGCTCGCGGGCCGAGAGCTTTTCCGTCTCCGACTTGAGCTGGCCGCAGGCGGCGAGGATGTCGCGGCCGCGCGGGGTGCGCACCGGCGAGGAATAGCCGGCGTTGAAGATGTATTCGGAGAATTTTTCGATCTGGTCCCAGTCCGAGCATTCATAGGCGGTGCCAGGCCAGGGATTGAACGGGATCAGGTTGATTTTGGCGTGAATGCCCTTGAGCAGCTTCACCAGCAGCTTTGCATCGTCGAGCGAATCGTTGACGCCCTTGAGCATCACATATTCGAAGGTGATGCGGCGGGCGTTCGAGGCTCCGGGATAATCGCGGCAGGCCTGCAAGAGCTCCTTGATCGGATATTTGCGGTTGAGCGGCACCAGCTCGTTGCGCAGCTCGTCGCGCACCGCATGCAAGGAGATCGCGAGCATGACGCCGATCTCCTCGCCCGCGCGCACGATGTTCGGCACCACGCCCGAGGTCGACAGCGTGATGCGGCGGCGAGAGATGCCGATGCCTTCATTGTCGCCGACGATCAAAAGCGCGTCGCGCACCGCGTCGAAATTGTAGAGCGGCTCGCCCATGCCCATCATCACGATATTGGTGACGCGGCGCGTGCCGTCCTCGCGGTCAGCCCAATCATTCAGACGGTCGCGCGCGACCATGATCTGGCCGACGATCTCGCCGGCGGTGAGGTTGCGCACCAGGCGCTGCGTGCCGGTGTGGCAGAACGAGCAATTCAGCGTGCAGCCGACCTGCGAGGAGACGCAGAGCGTGCCGCGATCGGTCTCGGGGATGTAGACGCATTCGACTTCATGCGCCTTCTGAACGACGTCGCCGCTCGGCAGGCGCAGCAGCCATTTGCGGGTGCCGTCGTTGGAGATCTGCTCGGCCACGACTTCGGGCCGGTCGACGGTGAAATGCTGCGCCAGCTCGGCGCGAATGCCCTTCGAGATCGAGGTCATATCGTCGAAGCTCTGGGCGCCGCGGAAATAGAGCCAGTGCCAGAGCTGCTGCACGCGCATCTTGCGCTGTGCCGGCGCGACGCCGATCTCGCCGAGACGGTCGGCAAGTTCAGTGCGCGACAGGCCGATCAGCGACGGCTTTGCCGGCGGCACATAGGTTTCGAGCGGAGTCTTCTCCACCAGGATTGCGTTGTGCGGCTCGGTCGTCGGTTGCATTGATGGGCCTAATGGGTTGGTCGTTCCGGGGCAGCTCGAAGAGCTGAACCTGGAACCTCGAGATTCGGGGTTCGATGCTGCGCATCGCCCCGGAATGACGGAAGAGATCTGGAACTGGCTTTATATAGCAACCGGAACCGCCGATTGCGACCGTGGCAATTACTTAGCCTTACCGCCGGCAATCCTGCGCGATCTTGTCGAGGGCCTGGGCGAGACCCTTCAGCGAGAACGTATCGGTCGTCTCCGTTCCCTTGGCCGAGACGCCCTTGACCACGAGATCGGCGGATTTGCGCATGGCCTCCACCATCCGCTCCTCCTCGGCCGCGTTCTTGATCCAGAGGCCGTCGCCCTGCGTGTACATCGCGAAGGAGGCGCCGCCGACCTCGACGGTCGATTCCGAGCCCGGCTTCAGCGCGTAGCCGATCATTACGGAAACTTCGTTGTTCACCTTCTCGGCCGGCCGGGTCGAGACGAAGGCATAGGCGGGGTCGCGCGGTCGGTTCGGCGGATTTGTCTTCGACGAAGAAGGCTTTGCCAACGCAAAGCAGACCTTCTTGCCGTTGGGTGTCGCCGCATAGGCACCCCAGGTGCCGAATTGGCCGATCAGCGTCGGCTCAGCGCCACCCGCGACTGCCGCGGCAGGGCCGGCCGGCTTGCTCTCGGGCTTGGCGGCCGTCTTTGCTTCAGTCTTGGCTTCGGACTTGGCTTCAGTCTTGGCGGCTGGTGCCGCTGGCTTGGCCGCCGCCTTCGGCGCCGGTTGCGCGGTTTGGGCGCGCGCGGATTCACCCAACCCCCACGCCGCCACGCCGGTCATCAAAGCAAAAAAGAGCGCCCGCCACATGCTGGAGTGGTTCCCTCAATATTGTGACTGGAAGATGGCCCGGCGGCGATTTGTCCCCGCGCAGGGATAACCGGGAAAGTCCAGTTTGGGAAGGCAGTTAGCGGGAAACCACGGTTAGCTTTTGGACCGCGCGGCGCGCTGTTCCGCCCATTGCGCCTCAGTCCATCGCAACAGGTCCTCGGCCCCGGAACTGCGCAAATGCGCGCCGCCGTCGATCACCACCATCTCACCGTTGATGTATCCGGCGCGATCCGAGACCAGGAAGCTGGCGAGGTCGGCAAGCTCGCTATGCTGGCCGACGCGTCCCAGCGGGTTGCGGGTGGTCCACCCCTCGTCGCGGCCCTCGGGGCGGAGCTGCCCCGATGCGCCCGGCGTCGGGAATGGCCCCGGCGCGATCGCGACGGTGCGGACGCCCTTCGGGCCCCATTCCACCGCGAGGCTCTTGGTCATCGCCAGCACCGCCGACTTCGCCATCGCGGACGGGACCGTGAAGGCACGGCCGGTGATGGTCGAGGTCGAGAGGATCGAGAGCACGACACCATTGTGCGCACCATCGATCCAGCGCTTGCCGGCAGCGAGCGTGCAGTACATCGCACCATGCAGCGTCGGTGCCAGGATCGCATCGGCCGCGCGGAACGACAGATGCTCGCTCTGCGCGATGAAGGTCGCGGCGGCGTTGTTGACGAGGATGTCGAGTGGCGCCTCGCGCCAGATCGCGTCCATCATCGCGTCGACCGCGGCACCATCGCGAACGTCGCATGCGATGGTCGTGACCTTGCCGCCGGTCTCTGCGCGCATCTCGCTCGCGGTCGCTTCGAGACGGTCGAGCTTGCGGCCGCAGATCACGAGCTCGGCGCCGAGGCTGAGGAAGCGGCGCCCCATCGCAGCACCGAGGCCCGAGCCGCCGCCGGTGACGAGGATGCGCTTGTCCCTAAGCAGACCTGTTTCAAACATCGTTTGAATCCTCGCTGTTTCTGCTTGCTCCGTCATTGCGAGCGGTAGCGAAGCAATCCAGACTATTTCCGCCGGACGGACTCTGGATTGCTTCGCTGCGCTCGCAATGACGAGGATAGGCTGAACATAGCCTCAGACAAAGAATCCGGATTGTCCGGTCGCGCCAAATCCGGCAAAACCGGCCCAACTATAATTCCACGCGAAACGCTCCAGAACTTACTTCTCAAGAAGGTGCCGCCATGAAAGCCATCCTCTGCTCGCAATATTGCCAGCCCGACGATCTCGTGCTCGCCGATGTGCCGGATCCGGTGGCTGGTCCCGGCGAGGCCGTGATCGCGATCAAGGCGGCGGCGCTGAATTTCTTCGACATCCTGATGATCCAGGGCAAGTACCAGATCAAGCCGCCGTTCCCGTTCTCGCCCGCCGCCGAGGTCGCCGGCGTGATCGAGAGCGTGGGATCCGGCGTGACTGATCTCAAAGTCGGCGATCGCGTGGTCGCCTCGTGTGGTCACAACGGCGCGCGCGAAAAGATCGCGCTGCCGGCAGCCGGGATCGTGAAGATCCCCGACAATCTCGATTACGACCGCGCGGCCGGCATCATCATCATCTACGGCACCGCACTGCATGCGCTGGAGGATCGCGCCAGCCCGAAGCCGGGCGAGACGCTTGCCGTGCTCGGCGCTGCCGGTGGCACCGGCCTTGCCGCGTGCGAGCTCGGCAAGCTGATGGGCCTGAAGGTGATCGCCTGCGCCTCGTCCGAAGAGAAGCTCGAATTCGCCAAAGCGCACGGCGCCGAGCTGACGCTGAACTACGCCAAGGAAGATCTGAAGGAAGGCCTGCGCAAGCTCACCGGCGGCAAGGGCGTCGACATCATCTTCGATCCGGTGGGCGGTGCGTATGCCGAACAGGCGTTGCGCTCGATCGCCTGGGAAGGCCGCTTCCTCGTCATCGGCTTTGCCGCCGGCGACATTCCGAAGATGCCGCTGAACCTCGCGCTCTTGAAGGGCTGCGATATCAGAGGCGTGTTCTGGGGCGCCTGGACCCGGCAGAATCCGGAAAAGAACCGCGCCAATCTCGAGAAGCTGGTGAAATGGACGGCGGAAGGAAAGATCTCATCGCATGTCGACCGCACCTTCCCGCTGGCGCAGACCGCCGACGCACTGAAGGTGCTGGCGGGACGCCAGGCCATGGGCAAGGTGATCTTGCATCCGTGAGGTGACGCAATAGCGAAGACTGCCCCCAAGTCGTCCTGGCGAAAGCCGGGATGACATTGGCGTGTGTTATCGCGCGTCCTCTCTCTCTCTCTCTCTCTCTCTCTACGCTGTGCTCGAGCGCGGCGCCGTGTGGTTGAACCTCCTTCAACCATCACCGCCGAAATTGCGGTGCATTCCCCCGCGCCGCCCCAATCAAACCCAACTTTTTCCCGATTCGCGCAAACCGCCGTCGTTTTTTGGGCTGATTCAAGCTGCGTTTTACCGGTTCCATTTGCGGGACACTTCTGGACAAAAGCAAGAAGACTGAAGCCGGGAATGCCCCTGCGTTGCGTAGTAATGGGGAGCATCACCATGGAGACGACGGCGCATCGCCCGTCGAAGGAGTCGAGGGCGCTCGACTCCAATCGAGTCGCATCACATCCGCCAACCGCGTCCTTTATCCGTGCTCGCGCCGCGCGGGCTGATCTTTCACAAGACGATCCAATTCCACTCTTCTTGTCCGATCCGCTCGGTGTGCCGGACCCACGCGAATATGCGCCGGTGGAGTTGCGCTCCAGATTTGTCCCGCGTGTTCTCGCGGCCGTTCTGGCGGCATCCACCCTGGCGGCTCTGGTCACACTGTTTCAGTCCGACTTTCGCGGCCTCTTGGCCGCCAATGCCGGTCGCTGGGTGGGCATCGCGGAGCAGGCCATGGCGTCGACCAGCCCGCCGGCCGTACGGCAGATCCCGCTCAAAGATCCGGTCCGCGTGACCGACACCAAGCTGGCGAGCGCCGACACCCAAGACCTCCCTCCACCGTCAACGCCGAGCCGCGAAGCGATCGCGACCGCCTATCAGTCGGCGCTGCAAGCCCAGGCACCCGCACCCGTCGCTGCGCCGCCTGCGCCCGTCAAGACGCTCGACGCCGACACGCTGGCCGGGCTGATGACGCGCGCGAAGAGCCTGTTGAGCATCGGCGATATCGTTGCAGCCCGTCTGCTGCTCGAACGCGCGGCCAATGCGCAGGATGCAACGGCCGCGTTCCTGCTGGGACAGACCTATGATCCGGCCGTGCTGGGCACCAGCGACGCGCGGAGCATCGCCGGCGACGCGGCCGCCGCGCGCGACTGGTACCAGAAGGCCGCGGCACTCGGGTCGGCGGAGGCGGGTCAGCGCCTCGCCCAGCTTCGCAACTAGAGCTTTTTAGAGGACATCATGCGTAACGCTTTGAAAATGGCGGTTGCCGCCATCATGGCCATCTGTGCCTTCGCGGCACGCGCCGAGCAGACCGAATACGATCCGGCCAAGGTCTCGGACGGACTGAAGGCCATCTTCCAGTTCGGCTCGACCTCGACCAAGCAGTCGTTGAACGCCAACACTGTCACACTGATCACCGGCACGATCGGCGGCACCTATGTGCAGTTCGGCGCCGACCTCGCCTCCGTGCTCGACGACGGCAACAAGATCCGCGTGCTGCCGATCGTCGGCCGCGGCTCGGTGCAGAGCGTCGCCGACATTCTGTTCCTGCAGGGCGTCGATCTCGGCGTCGTGCGTGCCGACACGCTCGACTATCTCGAACGCAGGGGCTTTGCCAAGGATATCAAGAAGCAGTTCACCTATGTGACCAAGCTCTACAATGAAGAGATGCAGGTGATCGCGCCGAAGTCAGTCGCGACGCTCAAGGATCTCGAGGGCAAGACCGTCAGCGTGGACCTGCCGAACGGCGGCACCTTCGTCACCGCGCTGACCGTGTTCGAGCGGCTCGGGATCAAGGCCAAGTTCGTCTATGTCGAGCAGCGCATCGCGATGGAGAAGCTGAAAGCCGGCGAGATCGACGCCGTCATCGTGGTCGGGGGCAAGCCTTACAAATCGGTCTCGAACTTCGCCAATGACGGACGCTTCCATCTTGCGGGGGTCGATTATGCAAAGCCGCTCCAGAGCGACTATCTGCCGGCGACGCTGAACGCCAAGGACTATCCGAACCTGATCAAGGAGGGCGAGACCGTGGACACGATCGCGGTGCCCGCGGTGCTTGCCGCGTATAATTGGGCCCCGAACACCGAGCGCTATCGCAAGCTCGCGCTGTTCGTGGACGCCTTCTTCACGAAATTCCCCGCGCTCCAGAACCCGCCCTTCCATCCGAAGTGGAAGGAGGTCTCGCTGGCGGCCCCCCTGTCCGGCTGGAACAGATTGCCGGTGGCACAGCAATGGCTCGACAAACATGGCATCGAGCCGGTGACGCGGCAGCGCTTCGAGGCATTCCTGAAGCAAACCCCCGCGGCCGCGAAAGTGACCGACGCAGAGAGGGAAACGCTGTTCAGGCAATTCCAGGCGTGGGACGCGGAGAAGGCGCGGGCGGAGAAGAAGTAGCGGTGGGGCGCGGTGGAATCTCTTTCAGAGTCGTCCTGGCTATCGCCAGGACGACATAGGGACGGCTAGGCGGCCTCCCCCTCATCCACCCCACGCTTCAATGCAGCGCGCGCCGCTTCGCGGTGCTCTGGCGTGATGTGGCTCGCGACCATGCGAATGGCGGCGGCGAGAATGGCGGCGTCATCGGTGAAGCCGAGCACCGGCATCACGTCGGGGATGAAGTCGAACGGCAGGATGAAATAGGCGATCGCACCCAGGAGCGACGCCTGGACGTGGCGTGGCGTCTGCCGGTCGAACGCGCAGTAATAGGCCGCGAGCAGATCTTCAGTGAACGGCAGATGCGCGGCGACGCGCTTCAGCTTGCGCCAGAAGCGGCGGCGCACGCTGTCACGATCTTCCGCGA
>NZ_LJYG01000004.1:11682-14388 GCF_001440035.1 Bradyrhizobium manausense
CGATCCGCCGGCTCGAAGCCGACGCTGTGTTCGGCAGCCATCTTTCCCAAAACTCCCGCTTAAGGCGGCGCGACCGAAGGCCGCATCCGGTGACGATCACAAGATGGGGATGCGGCCCGGACCCGCAAGACGTCAGCCCTGCGTCAGCTTGGCAATCGCGTTCATCGCCGTGGCAAGCTCGATGTCGAGCTTGGTGAGACCGCCGGCATCATGGGTGGACAGCACCACCTCTACCGTCTTGTAGACATTGCGCCATTCCGGGTGGTGATCCATTTTTTCGGCTGTTAGCGCCGCCCGGGTCATGAAGCCGAAGGCCTCGTTGAAATCCCTGAAGACAAAGGTCTTCCCGATCCCTTTGCCGTCCTGGACCTCGGCCCAGCCGGGGAGGGTGCCCAGCGCCTGCTTGCGGGCGTCCGCCGATAGACGTTCTGCCATGATGACCTCCGTTTCAGGGGAACTTTACCCTAACACCGTGCTTCCGGTCCGGGTTCAGTTGGGAGATTCGCTTGGGATTTGGCCGATCCGCTAACCATGACGGAGATGTAACCCCGGCGGACAAGAAATTTGCTACAATTGCGGGCGTAAATCGCCGGCCAAGATGAAACTGAGCCTGAAGCGCCTGTTTGGGAGATCGATGACCGGGGATTCAAACCTGGCTGAAGCGCCCTCTCCGCCTTCGCCGCGATCCGCGGCGCGGAAGACCGCGCTCGTGTCTCTGGCGCTGGTGCTCGCCATCATCGGCGCGCTCGCCGGCGGCTACTATTTCGCAATGCGGCCGGTGACCTTGAAGATCGCGGTCGGTCCCGCCAACAGCGACGACGTCAAGGTGGTCCAGACGCTGACGCAGGCCTTTGCGCAGAGCAAAGGCTTTGTGCGGCTGCGCCCGATCCAGACCGACGGTGCCTCCGCCAGCGCCGAGCAGCTCGCCGAAGGCAAGGCTGATCTTGCCATCGTTCGCGGTGATCTCGAGGTGCCCAAGAACGCGCAAGCCGTCGCAACGCTGCGCAAGAACGTCGTGGTGCTGTGGTCGGTGCCCGGCAAGGGCAAGAAGAAGGGCGCGAAGATCACCAAGATCGCGCAGCTCGCCGGCCATCGCGTCGGCGTGGTCGGCAAGACGCAGGCCAACGTCAATCTGCTCAAGGTGATCCTGCAGCAATACGGCGTCGATCCGGCCAAGGTCGATATCGTGCAATTTCCTGCGAGCGAGGTCGCCGAGGCGAT
The DNA here is from genome assembly GCF_001440035.1 of Bradyrhizobium manausense. GTDB lineage: Bacteria > Pseudomonadota > Alphaproteobacteria > Rhizobiales > Xanthobacteraceae > Bradyrhizobium > Bradyrhizobium manausense. The sequence continues at coordinate 12,904 of NZ_LJYG01000004.1, forward strand.
CAAGGCGCAGAAGGCCGACGTCTATCTCGCGGCCGGCCCCGTCAACAGCAAGATCACTGCGGAGGCGATCGCCGCCTCCGCCAAGGATGGCGGCACGCCGATCTTTCTCGCGATCGATTCGGCCGATGCCATCGCGCAGAACCATCCGGTCTATGAAGCCTCGGAAATTCCCGCCGGGACCTATGGCGGCTCGCCCGATCGCCCGGAGGACGAGGTCAAGACCATCAGCTTCTCGCACCACATCGTGGCGCGCAAAGGCCTGTCCGAGACCACGGTTGCGGCCTTCACCCGGCAGCTCTTCGCCGTGCGCCAGCAATTGCTGACCGACTTCCCGCAGGCCGCCAAGATCGAGACGCCCGACACCGACAAGGACGCGGTGATCCCCGCGCATCCGGGCGCCGCCGCCTTCGTCGACGGCGAGGAGAAGACCTTCCTCGACAAATACAGCGACTATATCTGGTGGAGCCTGATGGCGCTTTCGGCCATGGGCTCGCTGGGCGCCTGGTTCGCGGGCTATCTGAAGAAGGACGAGCGCGACAATAACAGCCACTTGCGCGAACGCCTGCTCGACATGCTCACCGCCGCCCGCAAGAGCGAGACGGCCGACGAGCTCGACCAGATGCAGACCGAAGCCGACGATATCCTGCGCGACACGCTGCGCTGCTACGACCACGGCGCCATCGAGGAAGGCGCGCTGACCGCCTTCAACATCGCGCTCGACCAATTCCACGCCGCGGTCGCCGACCGCAAGGCGGTGCTATCAAGCCTGCCGCAAAACCTGCAACGCGCCGGCGCGCAATTCCGGGCCGCCGGCAACGCATAGACGTTTGCGCGCGTAATTGCAGCGTCACATTGGCTCAATATAGGTTCCGCCGTCATGGTCCGAAGGACCAGACCTCAGGTGCGCAATTGCGCACCGGGGAATCTCGAGATTCCGGATTCGCGCTTCGCGCGCTCCGGAATGACAGCCTAAGATGCGCCAGCCCGCGAGCCATCCCATGAAGATCAAATTCTCCCGCCGCAAATTCCTCACCACCAGCGCCGGCGCACTCGGCGCGATCGCGATGCCGCATCTGTCGCGCGCGGCCGACCGGCCCGCGGTCACCCATGGCGTGCAGTCCGGCGACGTCACCGTCGACGGCGGCGTGGTCTGGGCCCGCACCGACCGGCCGGCGCAGATGCTGGTCGAGGTGGCGACGACTGATACCTTCAAGGGCGCCCGGGCGCTGCCGCCGATCGCGGCGCTGCCGGAGAGCGACTTCACCGCCAAGATGCTGGTGGACAATCTGCCCGGCGGACAGGACATCTTCTATCGCGTCCGCTTCCGCGACCTCTCCCACACCGCGATCGAAGGCGAGCCGGTGGTCGGCCGCTTCCGCACCGCGCCGGCCGACCGTCGCGACGTCAGCTTCGTCTGGGGCGGCGACGTTGCCGGCCAAGGCTGGGGCATCAACCCAGATGACGGCGGCATGTTCACCTTCTCGG
>NZ_LJYG01000004.1:14396-21615 GCF_001440035.1 Bradyrhizobium manausense
CTTCTTCCTGCATTCCGGCGACACGATCTATGCCGACGGCCTGATCCCCTCCGAGGTCAAGCTTGCCGACGGCAAGACCTGGAAGAACGTCACCATCCCCGAGAAGGCCAAGGTTGCGGAGACGCTGGACGAGTTTCGTGCCGCGCACAAATACAATTTCACCGACGACAATGTCCGCGCCTTCAATGCCGAGGTGCCGATCTTCGTGCAATGGGACGATCACGAGGTGACCAACAATTGGTCGCTGTCGAAGGATCTGCCGGCGAGCTACAAGGTGCGCGACATCTCCCTGCTCGCCGCGCGCGCCGGACGCGCCTTCCACGAAATGTATCCGATGCGCGAGAGCATCATTGAGCCGGGCCGGGTCTATCGCCAGATCTCCTACGGCCCGCATCTCGACGTGTTCGTGCTCGACGAACGCAGCTATCGCGGCCCTAACGGCGCCAATCTCGAGACCGAATACGGCCCGGCCAGCTACTTCCTCGGGCCCGAGCAGATGGCCTGGCTGAAGCGCGGCCTGCTCAATTCGCGCGCGACATGGAAGGTGATCGCCTCCGACATGCCGCTCAGCATCCTGGTTTACGACGATGCGCCGAACAAGAAGGGGTCGGAAGCCTTCGCGCAGGGCGACGGCCCGGTGCGCGGGAGGGAGTTCGAGATCGCCGACCTGCTACGCTTCATCAAGCTGGCGCCGGTCAAAAATACGGTGTGGCTGACCGCAGACGTGCATTACACCGCCGCGCACTATTACAATCCGGACAAGGCGCAATTCCAGGAGTTCGAGCCGTTCTGGGAGTTCGTGTCGGGTCCGCTGCATGCGGGAACGTTCGGGCCCGGCGAGATGGACAACACGTTTGGCCCCGAGGTGCGTTTCGTCAAGGCGCCCGGCCTCGACAAGCAGAACCTGCCGCCGTCCGCGGGCATGCAGTTCTTCGGCCACGTCAAGATCGACGGCGCCTCCGGCCAGATGACGGTGACCTTGCGCGATCGCGCCGACGTCGCGTTGTGGTCGACCACGCTCGATCCGAAGCCCGCCTGAAGCTGATTCAGCCGCCGTGCGCCTGCAAAGCCGCCTCCAGCGCATCGCTGGAGCACGGCTTTTGCAGCCGCGGACGCGCGGCGAACTGCGCGGGAATGCTGGTCTCCGCGCCATAGCCGGTGACGAAGACGAAGGGAATCTCCAGCGCTGCCAGCCGCTCGGCGATCGCAAAGCTCTTCTCGCGGATCAGCTCGACATCGAGCAGCGCGAAGTCGGGCGCACGCCTTGCGATCGCATCCAGCGCCTGCGCCACCGACCCCACGGTGCGCACGCTGCTCACGCCAAAGCCGAGCAGGCGATCCTCGAAATCGATCGCGATGATCGGATCGTCCTCGACGATCAGCACATCGGCAGGGATGTCGGCCGGGGAGGCAGGTATCATGATGTTGGCTATCGAGGGCTGCATGTTGTCACCGTCAGGACAACCTCATGCGATACCTGCGCCCAGCGCATCGGAGGGTTCCCGGAACGAAACTCACCACAGAACAGTTTTGACGTCTGTCCACATGTGCACACAAGCCGTGGCCGGAACTCGCTAATGTGGAGAGGAGGATGGGGGAGTTTGCGATGGATGCGCGTATCAGCAAGACGAGCGAGATCGACAGCCGCCCGGCCAACAATCTGCTGCGGCGATTGAATGCGGCGGACTATGCGCTGCTCGCACCGCATATCACCGTTGGCGACGTCGGTGCGAGCCAGCTGCTCTACAATCCCGGCGACGATGTCCAGATCGTGCACTTTCCCTGCGGGCCGTCGCTCGCGACGTTTCTCGTCCCGAACGAAGACGGCCGCGACGTCGAGACCATCCTGGTCGGCCGCGAAGGCGCGGTGGGCGGCATCGTCAGCGAGGGATTTCTGCCGGCCTATACCCGCATCTGCGTGAAATTCGGCGGACCGTTCGCGCATATTCACGTCGGCAAGCTGGACGCGGCCAAGGCGCACTCGCCGTCGCTGCGCAACATCTTCGCCCGCTATGCCGACTGCATGCTGGCGCAGATCTTCCAGTCGACCGCCTGCAACGCGATCCATTCGATCGAGCAGCGCACGGCGAAATGGATCGTCGCGGCGATGGAGCGGACCGGGGACGAACACAGCGTGCCCTTGACGCATGAGCAGCTCGCCACCTTGCTCGGCGTGGGGCGAAGCTATGCCAGCCGCGTGCTGCAATCGTTCAAGGCGGAAGGCGTGCTCGACACCAGGCGCGGCGCGATCCTGGTCCGCAATCATGACGGCTTGCGGCTGCGCGCCTGCCTCTGCAACGACGCCGTGAAGCTGCATTTCGAGGAGGTGCTGCGCGGGGTTTATCCGACCGAGGAAGCGAGCAGCACGGGGTGACGCTCGCCTCCTTGCCTCTCCTGCTCCGGGCGAGGATGCTGGTGCGCGACGCTGTACGTTCGCCGTGTTATACTAACCCTGCATGAGCGGGGCCCTTCTTCACACTGTCTTCGATGTTGCGGCGTGGTTGGCGGCGGGCGCAGCAGTCTACTGGCTGTCGCGACAAGGCTTGCGGTTTCCGGCGCAATCCTTCGCGCTGCCTTATATCGCCGCGCTGATGTTCGGCGCCGGCCTCGGCGCCTATCTGTTCGGGTCCGCTAATCTGTGGCTGTCGGGCGTGAGCGGCATTGCGCGATCCGTCGAGGGCGCGCTCGCCGGCGGCATCGCGGCCGTCGAGCTCTACAAATGGTCCACGGGGATCGGCGTGCGCACCGGCGCACGGTTTGCACTGCCGCTGGCTCTCGGCATCGCAATCGGGCGGCTCGGCTGCTATTTTGCAGGCCTCGACGATTTCACCTACGGCACGCCGACGGCATTGCCCTGGGGCCACGATTTCGGCGACGGCATTCTCCGCCATCCCGTGCAGCTCTATGAGAGCGCCGCGATGGGCGTGTTCGCGCTGGTCTATGTGCTGGCGGTCTTGAACCGGAACGCGTACGCGATCACCAATGGTTTCTACCTGGTTCTGCTCTTCTATGGAGCGCAGCGCTTTCTCTGGGAATTCCTCAAGCCCTATGGCACGCTGATCGGCCCCCTCACACTGTTTCACCTGCTGTCGCTGTCCATCCTGCTCTACGCCGCAATCATGCTGGCGACGGCGCCCCAAGCGAGACCTGTACATGAACGCGCCGTTGCGTAAGTCGCGCCCCTATATCTTCTGGGGCCAGACCCAGTCCCTTTGCGAGGTCTGCCTGAAGCTGGTGCCGACCAAGATCCAGATCCAGGACAACGAGGTCTGGTACGAAAAGCGCTGCAGGGAGCATGGCGTCCAGTCGACGCTCGTTTCCACCGACGCAACCTACTGGCGCCTGTGCAAGGATTTCATCAAGCCGGGCGACCGGCCACTGCAATTCCAGCACCGCACCGAATTCGGCTGTCCCTATGATTGCGGCCTCTGCTCCGACCACGAGCAGCATTCCTGCCTGGCGCTGATCGAGATCACCGAGCATTGCAATCTCACCTGTCCGGTCTGCTTCGCCGAATCGGCGCCCACGCGAACCAGATTCACCCCGCTTGCGACGGTCGAGAAGATGCTCGACGCGCTGGTTGCCAGCGAGGGCGAACCCGACCTCGTGCAGATTTCCGGCGGCGAACCGACATTGCACCCGGATTTCTTCGAGATCCTCGACGCCGTGCGCGACCACCCGATCCGCCATGTCATGATCAACACCAATGGCCTGCGCATCGCCCGCGAAAAGGATTTCGTGGCACGGCTCGCCGAGAACAAGCGCGGGCTGGAGGTCTATCTCCAGTTCGATTCGCTTCAACGCGATGCGCTGGTCAATCTGCGTGGCGCGGATTTGCGCAAGATCCGCCAGCAGGCCCTGGAAAATCTCGAGCATTTCGGTGTTTCGACCACGCTGGTCGCGACCATCAAACGCGGCATCAACGATGCCGAGATCGGCGATATCGTTCGCCATGCGCTGAGCTGGAAGTGCGTTCGGGGTGTCACGCTGCAGCCGGTGCAGGATGCCGGTCGCAACGAAAATTTCGACAAGAAGGCCGACCGCATCATGCTGTCGGAGATACGCCAGCGCGTCATCGAGACCGGCGTGTTCGGCGACAGCGATATGATCCCGCTGCCCTGCAACCCCGAAAGCATCTCGATCGGCTACGGCTTGCGCAACGGCGAGAAGGTGCTTCCCCTGACGTCGCTGATTCCGCAGGAGCAGCTCGTTGCGGTGATGCCCAACACCATCAGCCCGGAAAAATATCCGATGCTGCGGGAGAAGTTCGTCGATCTGTTCTCGCTGTCATCAGGTCCGCTCAACACCTCCGAGCGCGTCTGCGAATTGCTGTGCTGTCTGCCCAGCTTCGAGGTGCCGCAAGGGCTGACCTACGAGAACGTATTCCGCGTCACCATCGTGCAGTTTCTCGATCGCTTCAATTTCTGCGTCGGCAACGTCAAGCGCAGTTGCATCCATTTCGTCACTGAAAGCGGCGCGATTGTCCCGTTCGACACCTACAACCTGTTCTACCGGAACGGCAAGATCGAGGGCATCCGCGCCGCGCTGGCCGGCCAGACCTATCGCGAGGCAAGCCAAGGCGAGGAGGTGCCGCGATGAGCGATACCGGCACGACTCCTCCGACGCCGCCGCCCCAAGACGACGCGCCTGCGACGGCGCCGCCACGGCGCGACGGTTGCCTGACCGCTTTCATGGTGGTCACCGGCATCGTGCTGCTTTTCCCTGGCCTATGCTTCATCGCATTCGCCGGCCAAGGCGGCGCATTTGTCCTGATTGGATTGGTCCTGATCGGAACTGCGATCTTCCTCTTCATTCGCGTGGCGACCCCACCGAAGCCCCGTCAGTAGCGTGGCACGATGAGCACCATCGACCCCCCGTCCCCGCCTCCTCCGGCCGCCCCGCCGCAGCGCAGCGGCTGCCTGACCGCGTTCATGGCGGTCCTCGGCGTCATCATGCTGCTACCGGGGCTCTGCGCGCTGCTGTTCGGCGGGATGTCCCTGGTGGAAGGCGGAAAGATCGACTCGGACGTCGCACCGCTGGTCTCTTTGGGACTACTCATCGCCATCGGAGGAGCCGCGCTGATCGGGCTGGCCATCAAGGGGCGAAAAGCCCCCACCGATCCCGCAACCCGACCTTAAGTCCCGGGAATTCCCGGACAAAATTCAGTCAACCAACCGGCAAAGAACGCATTGTTTTTTGGCGGTTTTTGCATATATTGCGCCGCAAACGCACGGGGCGCCCGATCGACATGGCCGGGTTTCCTTTTTTGGGCGAAGCAGGCCCCGTTTTCCACGTTTCCAGCGTTGTTCCCGCGAAGAGGTCCCGGTCTGACCGGCGAGATCGCGCTTAACCCATTGTCCGACCGCAAAGAAGCTCACTCATGAATCTTCGTAACGTCGCCATCATCGCCCACGTCGACCACGGCAAGACGACCCTGGTCGACAAGCTCCTCCAGCAGTCCGGCACGTTCCGCGAGAACCAGAAGGTGACGGATCGCGCCATGGACTCCAACGATCTGGAGCGCGAGCGCGGCATCACCATTCTGGCCAAGGCCGCCTCGGTGCAGTGGAAGGACACCCGCATCAACATCGTCGACACGCCCGGCCACGCCGATTTCGGCGGTGAAGTCGAGCGCATCCTGAACATGGTGGACGGCGCCCTGGTGCTGGTCGACGCCGCCGAAGGTCCGCTGCCGCAGACCAAGTTCGTGGTCTCCAAGGCGCTCAAGGTCGGCCTCAAGCCGATCGTCGTCATCAACAAGGTCGACCGTCCCGACGCGCGCCCGACCGAGGTCATCAACGAGGTGTTCGACCTGTTCGCGGCGCTCGACGCCAGCGAGGAGCAGCTCGACTTCCCGATCCTTTATGGATCGGCCAAGCAGGGCTGGATGGCCGAGAGCCCCGAGGGTCCGCAGGACAAGGGCATGGAGCCGCTGTTCGACCTGGTGCTGCGCCATGTCGCGCCGCCGAAGGTCGAGGAGGGCCCGTTCCGCATGATCGGCACCATCCTCGAGGCCAACCCCTATCTCGGCCGCATCATCACCGGCCGCATCTCGTCGGGCGTGCTCAAGCCGAACCAGCAGGTCAAGGTGCTTCACGCCGACGGCAAGCTGGTCGAGACCGGGCGCATCACCAAGATCCTGGCGTTCCGCGGCCTCGAGCGCACCCCGCTCGAGGAAGCCGAAGCCGGCGACATCGTCGCGATTGCGGGCCTGACCAAGGGCACCGTCGCCGACACCTTCTGCGATCCCACCGTCGAGGTGCCGCTGCCGGCCCAGCCGATCGATCCTCCGACCGTGTCGATGTCGTTCATCGTCAACAACTCCCCGCTCGCCGGCACCGAGGGCGACAAGGTGACGAGCCGCATGATCCGCGACCGTCTGCTGCGTGAAGCCGAAGGCAATGTCGCACTCCGCGTCGTCGAATCCGCCGACAAGGATGCGATGGAAGTCTCGGGCCGCGGCGAATTGCAGCTCGCGATCCTGATCGAGACCATGCGCCGCGAGGGCTTTGAGCTCTCGGTGTCGCGTCCGCGCGTCGTGTTCCAGAAGGACGAAGCCACCGGCGGCGCCCTGGAGCCGATCGAGGAAGTCGTGATCGACGTCGACGAGGAGCATTCCGGCGTCGTCGTGCAGAAGATGAGCGAGCGCAAATCCGAGCTGATCGAGATGAAGCCATCAGGCGGCAACCGTCAGCGCCTGGTGTTCTACGCGCCGACCCGCGGCCTGATCGGCTACCAGGGCGAACTGCTCACCGACACCCGCGGCACCGCGATCATGAACCGCCTGTTCCACGGCTATGCCCCGTACAAGGGCGAGATCCAGGGCCGCCGCAACGGCGTCCTGATCTCCAACGACCAGGGCGAGGCGGTGGCCTATGCCATGTTCAAGCTGGAAGACCGCGGCCCGATGATGATCGAGCCGGGCTGGAAGGTCTACAAGGGCATGATCGTCGGCGAGCACACCCGCGACAACGATCTCGAGATCAACGTGCTCAAGGGCAAGCAGCTCACCAATATCCGCACGACCTCGAAGGACGAAGCCGTGCGCCTGACCCCGCCGATCCGCATGACCCTGGAAAAGGCACTCGCCTATATCGAGGACGACGAGCTCGTCGAGGTCACCCCGAAGTCGATCCGCCTGCGCAAGAAGCATCTCGACCCGAACGAGCGCAAGCGCGCGGAAAAGGCCAAGGAAGCGGTGGCGTAAGGCCGCCGCACG
>NZ_LJYG01000004.1:21629-21845 GCF_001440035.1 Bradyrhizobium manausense
TAAGAACGTGGGCACGGCGCAAGAGCGCCTTTGCCCACCCGACCTCACTCACTTTGTGGTGCCTTTAGTGCGTATTAGAGACGTGCTAGAGCCCACCCATGTCCTTCCCCTCCTCCGTCGATGTCGCCATCATCGGAGCCGGTGCAGCCGGCCTCGGCGCGGCGCATGCGCTCGGTGGCTCCGGCCTCTCCGTGATCGTGCTGGAGGCGCGCAACC
>NZ_LJYG01000004.1:21899-57537 GCF_001440035.1 Bradyrhizobium manausense
CTGACGTGACCTTCGACGTCGGCTGCGGCTGGCTGCATTCGGCCGACAAGAACTCCTTCGTGCCGATTGCGCGAACGCTCGGTTTCGAGCTCAACAAGGACCTGCCGCCCTGGCGCGAGCGCGCCTATGGCAATGCGTTTCCGCAAAGCCTGCGGGACGATTTCATGCGCGCGATGGACGCGTTCTACGACCGGCTCTGGCAGGCCGCGCAAAAGGGCAAGGACGAGCCGGCGAGCCTGAGCCTCGAGCCCGGCAATCGCTGGAACCCGATGATCGATGCGATCTCGACCTATATCAACGGCTGCGAACTCAAGGACATGTCGACGCTCGACTGGGACGCCTATGAGGACAGCGAACTCAACTGGCGCGTCCGCCGCGGCTATGGCGCGCTGATCGCGGCCTATGGCGCGCCCTGCCCGGTGGCGCTGAACTGCAATGTCACGCTGATCGATCACTCGAACAGGCGCGTCCGCATCGAGACATCACAGGGCACGCTGACCGCCGACAAGGTGATCGTCACCGTGCCGACCAATTTGATCGCTGACGAGGCGATCCGCTTCTCGCCACCTCTGCCCGCCAAGGTCGATGCCGCAGCCGGCCTGCCGCTCGGCGTCGATGACAAGGTCACGCTCGCGCTCGACGGCGCCGAAGCCTTTCCGAAAGAAGGAAACTTGCGCGGCGCCACCATGCGCACCGAGATGGGCACCTATCACATCCGCCCGTTCGGCCAACCCTGCATCGAAGGCTTTTTCGGCGGCAGCTTTGCCCGCGCGCTGGAAGATGCCGGCGACGGCGCTGTCGCCGCGCACAGCATCGACGAGATCGCAGGTTTTCTCGGCAACGACATCCGCCGCAAGCTGAAGCCGCTGTATGAGTCGCGCTGGGGGCGAGACCCGTTTGCGCGGGGGTCGTATTCGCACGCGCTGCCCGGGCATGCCGGCGATCGTGCTGTGTTGGCTGCGCCAGTGGATGGGCGGCTGTTCTTTGCGGGCGAAGCAACGTCGCCGAATTTCTTCACGACGGCGCATGGGGCGCGGGATAGCGGGGAGCGGGCGGCGAAGGAGGTGCTGGCGGCTCGGAGCAAACGATAGCCTCACACGCCGTCATTGCGAGCGCAGCGAAGCAATCCAGACTGCCGCCGCGACAAGATTCTGGATTGCTTCGCTGCGCTCGCAATGACGAGTCACTCGATCACCCGCGTGCGCAAATCAGCATCCGGCACGAAGCACGCATCATACTTGCCGAAGATGCGATAGCGATTGCGCGCGATGAGGCTGTAGACGAGGTCGCGTAGCGGCTTTGGCACGGCGAAGAGTGCGCGCACCCAGCTCCAGCCCGGCAGATGCGACAGCACAGTCAGCGCGGCGTCGGACTTCAAGAACGCTTTGCCGCCGTGAACGACGGCGTTCGTATCGGGATCTTCAGGATCGATGCCGAAGGTGCGGGCGAGCCCGGCGCCATACACCGATTGGATCGGCGTGAAGCGAAATCGTTTCGCTGTGTCGCGCTGCGCGACGAAGCGCACCCAGCGCGAGCAGAAGATGCAGACGCCGTCATACAGGATCACGTCGTCATCGGGCCATTTTGACATTAGCGATCATCCAGCATGAGCAGCGCGACCAGCATCAGCACGATCGCCGGCCCGGTCTTCACCAGCGCGCCGAGCGGCTCGATCCAGAGATCGGGCGTCAGGATCGCGGCGCCGAACATGTAGCCGAGCGAGGCGGCGATGCCTGCAACCAGGCCGATCGCAGCGGTGCGGCGGAAGGCGATCAGCGCGCCGATGCTCATGTCCATCAGGCTGGTGCCTGTCGTGACGGGATCGACCAGCGCGGGCGGGAAGTTGTGCGCGGTCAGGATGCCGGCCGCGGCGCGGTAGGAGACGAACAGCGCGATGAAGCCGGAGACGAGCCAGAACCCGACCAGGCTCGCAATGATCAGCGCCTTGATCGGGAACAGCCGCGCGAACCAGACGTCCTGGATGGTGGCGGGATGGCGCCCGATCGCATCCGCCAACGTCTTCGGCGCGATGCCGGTCGCGGCGATCCATGCCGAGGGATCGCCTCGCACGCCGCGGCGAAGCTCGGCGATCGCGGTGGAGCGCAGCGGCGGCATCCAGCCGAGCGCGCTGGCGAGATCGCCCAGTCTCGCGCCGAGATCGAGCATGAAGGGCGGCATCGTGATGTCAGGCCAGCCGGCCGTGCCGAATACGCGGCGGAACTGCTTGACGACGCCGGCCATCGTAACAGGCTCGGATTGCATGAGATCCCAGCTCACGGCCTTCACGGCGGCATCATCGATCTCACGCGCGGCGAGCCAGGCGATGGTCGCGGAGATATCCTCGACCGCAACGGGCTGAAAGGGCGTCGCCATCTCCTTGGCCGGAAGATCCAGCGGAAACGCGGCGAGCGCGCGCAGCATGGCGCTGCCGCCATAGGCTGAAGGCGCCACGACGAAGCCGGGCCGCAGGATGGCGCGGGGAATGCCGGATGCTGCGATCAGCCGCTCGGCCTCGCGCTTGGTCATGGCGAAGGCGGTGCGATCGGCATCCGCGTTGCCGGGAATCGAGATGTGCACCAGCCGGATCGCACGACCGCTATCGGCAATGGCTTGAAGCAGACGCCCGACAAAATCGCGATGCACGGCATTGGTGTCGCTGCCGGGGCCGTCCTGAAGCACGCCGAGGCAGTTCACGACGACGTCGACCTCGTGCTCGCTCAGCAGGCGTGTCAGCGCGGGCGGATCGAGCGACAGGATCGGCAGCTCGATATCGAGCGCGCCCATCTTCTGCGCCGGCGACAGCTTGCGTGCGACGCCGACAACGCGAAAACCTCTCGCGCGCAGATCGTCGGTGACGAAACGGCCGATGAGGCCGGAGGCGCCGAGCACCAAAATGGTTCCCTGGTTCATCGGATTCCTCAGAACGGCTTTGCGATCATCAGCCAGAGGATGGCCATCGTCGCGCCGAAGCCGGGAAAGCCGAACGCGAACCAGCGGCGAAACAGGACGAAGTAACGCTCCGGCAGCGCGGCTTTCTGCTCGGCGGCCTTGCGCGCGAGATCGCGCATCTCGATCTGCATGAAAACGACAGGAATCCAGAACAGGCCTGCAACGGCATAGAGCACGAGCGAGCCGAGGATCCAACGCTCCATGATCGACGTGGACGAGAGCATCATCAGCAGGCCGCCGGTGACCGGCTGCAGCATCACCGCCGATAGCGTGAAGATCGCATCCGCAATCACCACCACGGATGCCGTGCGTGCAATGAACTCGGCATTGTCGGTGCGATGGGCCATCAGCATGAAGAAGGCGATGCCGGTTCCGGTGCCGAGGATGATGATGGCGCCGATCACGTGCAGATATTTGACCAGGAAATACAGCATCATGGCTTCCTCGCCACCGGCCTTAGCACGCGATCGAGCTCGCCACTTGCAGCTTTGACGCCGGCCTCGGTCTCGATCATCCAATGGCCTTCGCTACCCACGGATGGCAGCGTGCGAACATCATCCTTGCCGCCGCCGCTGCGAAACGCATCCGCCAGTGCCTTCGAAAATGCCGGCGCAAAATAGCTGTCATTGGCTGCAACCAGCGATACCACGGGAATGCGCGCCGTCTTGCCGAATTCCGCCGCAGCAGCGAGCAGCGTATGCGGCGCACAGATCTTGTTGGGTTCGTCATTGGCATGACCGCCGCGCCCGGGTGCAAAGGCGATGATCGCGGCAATCGCTTTCGGATCGGCATGCGCAATTGCCAGCGCGCCCCAGCCGCCGGCGGAATGCCCGATCACGACCGCGGCATCCTTACGAATAAAATCCTGCTTTTGCAGATAGTCCAGCGCGAGCGAAATTTCCGCCGCGGTGGCGCGGCCGGCGCGCGCGTAATCCGCTTCGTCGCAGCCGCCTTGATCTTCCACATAGCGGCCACCGGTCGCGCCATGCCCGAGGCGCTCCGGCACCAGCACGGCAAAGCCGCGCGCGACGAGAAACGCTGCCAGGGCGCGATATTCCGGCTGCGGCGTTTGCGCACGACGGAGCACGTTCTGCGTTGACGCATGTGCGATCACGGCAAGCCGGAACGGGCCGGCGCCCGCGGGGCGAAACAGCAGCGCGCGCGCGGCAAAATCGGTATCCGGTGACGGCACGCGCCATTCTTGTCGGCGAAGCGGCCCGCCCTCCGGGCCCGACGCCCCGAACGTGACCTGCGCGCACACAGGCGACGCAGTCAGCAGAACCAGCAGAGGCAGGCGCGCAAGGATGTTGAACAGTCGCATGGGTTGCCGGGAGCGAGCACGGACGGCGACCGCCACACTAGTAGGAACGAATCATTTGGGGCGGACTTTCTGCGCTGCCGTTGCCGTTGCCGTTCATTCGTTGCCGCAAGGCAGTTTTGCACCGACTGATGGCACGCCGGTGCCGTTCGAAGTGGCGTCTTGTCTTTTTTCGGCACAACATGGTTAAAATACTGATGCAGAAAGTCCACAGGTTAACCGATAATTAACGATAGGCCTTGCCGCCGGCGCGGCGACTTGGTTTGATTGCGTTCATGAGCACAACCCTGATCGAGGTTCGGCCGGCCAAAGCTGCAGATGCGACTGCGGTGGCGTCCACCCATGACGAAGCCTGGCGTTCCGCCTATCAGGGCATCATTCCCGGTGCCGAGCTCGAGAAGCTGATCAACCGCCGCGGTCCGCAATGGTGGGACAGCGCAATCCGCAAGGGCAGCCGTGTCAGCGTGCTGGTGTTCGGCGACAAGATCGCGGGCTATGCGAACTACGGCCGTAACCGCGCCCGCAGCCTGCATTTCGACGGCGAGATCTATGAGCTGTACCTGCGTCCGGAGTTTCAGGGCCTCGGCTTCGGCCGCCGTTTGTTCGCCGCCGCCCGGCGCGATCTCATGCAGAGCAATCTGAAGAGCATGGTGGTGTGGGCGTTGTCGGACAATGATCCGGCGACCGAGTTCTACCGGGCCCTGGGCGGCCGCATGGTGGCACGCTCCTCGGAGCGGTTCGGGCCGAAGTCGCTCGACAAGGTCGCCTTCGCCTGGACCAATTAAGATCCGGACCAATCAAGGTTTGGACCAATTGAGCTGCTGAGATCTTGGCCGGCAGCCTTTCCACCCGCCGATACCGCCCGCGTTTGCGCAGGTGATCGCGGGATTCATTATTTCGCAAAAACACGATGGATCGAGGGGCCAAGCCCGCGTATGACAGCGCCAAAATCGCTGCCGGGCGCGATCTAACCTCGGCGACAACGGAGCCTGCCTTATGCGTATCGATGCTATCTCGATCGGAAAAAACGTACCCCACGACGTCAACGTCGTCATCGAAGTCCCGGTGGGCGGCGAACCGATCAAATACGAGATGGACAAGGAAGCCGGTACGCTCGTGGTCGATCGCTTCCTGTACACGCCGATGCGTTACCCCGGTAACTACGGCTTCATCCCGCACACACTGTCCGACGACGGCGACCCCTGCGACGTCTTGATCATCAACACCCGCGCCATCATTCCCGGCGCCGTCATGAGCGTGCGCCCGGTCGGCGTGCTGTTCATGGAAGACGAGGCCGGCGGCGATGAGAAGATTCTGGCGGTGCCGTCGTCGAAGCTGACGCAGCGCTACGACAAGGTGAAGTCGTATTCCGACCTGCCCGACATCACGCTGCAGCAGATCCAGCACTTCTTCGAGCACTACAAGGATCTCGAGAAGGGCAAGTGGGTGAAGATCCTGCGCTGGGGCGGCCCGGAAGAAGCCGCGAAGCTGATCCTCGAAGGCATCGAGCGCGAGAAGAAGAAGGGCTGATCGTCATTCCGGGGCGATGCGCAGCATCGAGCCCGGAATCTCGAGATTCTCAGGTGCGCAATTGCGCACCATAGTTCGCACTTCGTGCGCCCCGGAATGACGGCGTTTCCTACACCGCCGGCTTCGGCAAACCTGCGATCGCGCAAGCTGCGCGCAGCGTGTTCACGAGCAGGCAGGCGACGGTCATCTGGCCGACGCCTCCCGGCACCGGCGTCACCGCACCGGCAACGCCAAGCGCTTCCTGATAGGCGACATCGCCGACGAGACGGGTTTTGCCGTCGTCTTTCGGAATGCGGTTGATGCCGATGTCGATCACGGTCGCGCCCGGCTTCAGCCAATCGCCGCGCACCATCTCGGGCCGGCCGACCGCGGCATAGACGAGGTCGGCCCGCTTCACGATGCCGGGCAGATCGCGCGAGCGCGAATGCGCGATCGTCACGGTGGCGTTCTCGTTCAGCAGCAATTGCACTAGCGGGCGGCCGACCAGATTGGAGCGGCCGATCACGACGGCGTTCAGGCCTTCGAGCGAGGCGTGCACGCTCTTGGTCAGGATGATGCAGCCGAGCGGCGTGCAGGGCGACAGGGCCTGGAATCCGCCGGCGAGCCGACCCGCATTGTTCGGATGCAGGCCGTCGACATCCTTGGCGGGATCGATGGCATTGATCACGGCCTCGGTGTCGAGGCCCTTGGGCAGCGGCAATTGCACGAGGATGCCATGCACGGCGGGATCGCGATTGAGCTTTGCGACGACGGTCAGCAGGTCCGCCTGCGAAACATCTGCCGGCAGCTTGTGCTCGAATGAGGCCATGCCCGCGGCTTGAGTCTGCGTATGCTTGGAGCGGACATAGACTTCGCTGGCGGGATCGTTGCCGACCAGGACCACGGCAAGGCCAGGCACCAGATTGTGCTCGCGCCTGACGCGGGCGACCTCGTCGGCGACGCGGGCGCGAAGGTCCGCGGCGATGATCTTTCCATCGATGATCTTGGCGGTCATGTCAGTTCCCCTTGTCTGTCGATTTGACTGGCGCGAGCTCGCGCAACGCTTGGACAAGCCGTGCCGGATCGCCTTCGATGGCGACTTGCTTCAGCCGCGCCGTCGCTCCCGACACGAGACTGACGCTGGCCTTGGGCACACGAAGCGATTTCGCCAGCAGCGCCAGAACGGCGCGATTGGCCTCGCCGCCATCGGCGACGGCCCGCACGCGCACCTTCAGCACGCTGCGGCCGTCGGTAAGCTGCTCGATCCCGTCGACGCCATCACGTCCGCCGCGCGGCGTCACCCGCAGCGCGATGCTGACGCCCGTGGTGGAGATGCGCCATGGTTCCGTCAAGGCGCTCAGGGCTCCATCACGGTTCCACCGCCTAGGGTACGTTCGGGTAAACGTATTCGGCGAGATAGAGCTGGATCAACCAGAGGATGAAGAAGGCGACGATCGGAGAGATATCGAGCCCGCCCATGCTGGGCAGCCGGCGCCTGATAGGCCCCAGGACCGGTTCGGTAATCCGATAGAGAAATTCCGCGATCGCGCCAACGAACTGGTTGCGAGTATTCACGACGTTGAACGCGATCAACCAGGACAGGATTGCCGATGCGATCAGTAGATAGATGTAGAGATTGATGATCTGGATCAGAATGAAGACTATCGGACGCATCAGCGAAACACTCTCTGGGCCTGCCGCGGGGTGATCTTGGCTAAATATCGGTTCCCCCCGACCCAAACAAGGGAAGTCGGCATCCGGATGGCTAAAACCCCCTTACACCTGTCCTTGACTTGACCTTGGCGGGGACTTAAATGGCGCCCGGTTGTCGGCCGCGTTCACCAGAGCGGCCAGCAAAGGGGCCATAGCTCAGCTGGGAGAGCGCGTCGTTCGCAATGACGAGGTCGGCGGTTCGATCCCGCCTGGCTCCACCACGCTTCGCCCTTCNNNCGTGGCGCAGCCGCGCGGAGCCCGAAGGACGAAGCGTGGTGTCCGGCGGAGCCCGAAGGACGAAGACGGACTTGATCCTCCGAGTTCAGCCCCCCCTACTTCCCCGTAAACCTTGGCGGCCGCTTCTCCATGAAGCTCGCCACCCCCTCCCGGAAATCGCTGCCGTTCAGCGCCACCATCATCTCCCTGTTGGCCTCGATCGTGGCCTCGGCCAGCGTCTGGAACGGCACCTCGTAGAGCTGCCGCTTGATCACGGCCATCGCGCTCGGCGAGACGAAATCGGCGAGATCGCGGGCATAGGCGTAGGTTTCTTCGCGCAGCCTGTCAGGCGCGCAGAGCCGGTTGACCAAACCGATTCGCAGCGCCTCGTCGCTCGAGACGCGGCGCGCCGAGAGCAAGAGATCCATCGCATTGGCGTGGCCGACGATGCGCGGCAGCATCCAGCTGATGCCGTGCTCGGCAATCAGGCCGCGCCGCGCAAAGGCCGTCGTGAACACCGTATTGTCCGCGGCAAAGCGCAGGTCGCAATAGAGCGCATGGACGAGGCCGATTCCGGCGGTCGCGCCATTGAGCATCGCGATGACAGGCTTGCCGATCGAGGGATAGAAGCCGTAGCGCGTCTGCCAATCCGGCCGGCGGTTCATGTCGAACGGCGGCAGGCTCGAAGCGCGCCTGACATCGTTGGGGTCGAGCCCTTTCAGCGCATCCATGTCGGCGCCGGCGCAGAAGGCGCGGCCAGCGCCGGTCAGCACGATGACGCGGATATTGTCATCGGCGCTCGATGCCTCCATCGCATGGCGGACGTCGCGCTCCATGGTCGGAGTCCACGCATTCATGCGATCAGGGCGATTGAGCGTGATGGTCGCGATTCGATCGCTCACCTCGTAGAGAATGTGCTCATAGGCCATGGCGCTCTCCCTTTGTCGGCCGGCGCGCGTTCGCGCGCGCTCAACGGCAGCGAGCCTAGCATAGTCAGGAATGAGGCGAGGGCTTGCGTGAAGGCGCGATCACTCGGCGGCTTGCGCCAGCACCGGCCGGCGCGCCAGCCAGCCATCGATGAAATGATCGAGCCAGGCGCGTTCCGCGGCATCGTAGACCGCGCGGTCCGCGAAATGATGATGCCGCTCGCGGGCGCCGGGCGCGCCGAGACCGTCATAGCCACGCGTGGTCCAGCAATGCATCATGGCGTAGGTCACGTCAGGATGAAACTGCACGCCGAAGGCGTTGCCGGCACGGAATGCCTGGTTGGGAAAGTCATCACCCTCCGCAAGCAGCTCGGTGCCATCAGGCAGCTCGAAGCCTTCGCGATGCCAATGATAGACCTGCGCCGGCCAATCCGGACAGAGCGCGCGACCTGCCGCGGTCGGGCGGATCGGGTAATAGCCGATCTGGGTCAGCGCCTCTGCATGCGGTGCGACGCGCGCGCCAAGCTGCATCGCCAGCATCTGCGCGCCCAGGCAGATGCCGAGGAACGGCCGCTGTTCGCGGAGCGGAATCTCGATCCAGTCGATCTCGCGGCGGATGTAATCATCCGAATCATTCGCGCTCATCGGCCCGCCGAACACCACCGCTCCGGCATGCTGATCGAGCGTATCGGGGAGGGGATCGCCGAATCGCGGACGGCGGATGTCGAGGCGATGGCCGAGCGCGCGCAGCACATTGCCGACGCGGCCAGGCGTGGAGGATTCCTGATGGAGAACGATCAGGACCGGCAGGCAGGGATCGGCGGCGGCCGCGCTCGGCGTCCTCCCTCGGAAGGACACCACTTCTGCGCCATCAAACCTGTCCGTCCGAAACGACATGGCCTTTTGCGAGTGCTATCGGTTCAAGTCGTCAGCATAGCTAAGCGAAGGTTAACATCGCGTGAGTTTGCGCACACACGCAGCCCATACTCCTGCTCGATGCAGTCCTGCTTGATGTAGAAGCAAGCTCCGGGCCACCACGGGTGCTTCGGGCTGCTTCAGCTCCGCTGCCGTTGAAACCGGCTGGTGGCGGACAGGATGAAGCCGCGCGGGAAGAAGCGCAGCGCGAACGGCACAATCTTGATGCCGAGACCCGGCAGCACGGCCCGTTTGTTCGCCATCAAGCCACGATAGGCCTGCCGCGCAACGTCCGCGGCGGGAACGTTGAGAATCGCCGTATCATGCCCGGACCCGACCCCGGCACGCCCCTGGAATTCGGTTTGCACCGGTCCCGGACACAGCACGGTGACGCGCACGCCGCGCGGCGCGAGCTCCGCTCGCAACGCCTCGGTCAGCGAAATCACATAGGCCTTCGAGGCGTAATACACGGCCATGCCGGGACCGGGCAGGAAGCCCGCGACCGAGCCGACATTGAGAAGGCCGCCCTTGTTCCTGACGAGCTGATCGGCAAAGCGCAGCGACAGATCGGTCAGCGCCCGGACGTTGACATCGACGATGCCGACCTGCTCGTCGCGGTCGCGCTCGATCGCATCACCGAACACGCCGAAACCGGCATTGTTGACGAGATTGTCGAGCTCGACCTCTTCGGCAGCGAGCGCAGCGGCGATCCGCTCGCCGGCGTCGGCTTGCTGGAGATCGCAGGCGATCACGATCGGCCTCTTGCCGCATGTCGCAGCGAGCTCGTTCGCGAGCGCTTCGAGCCGGTCCGCGCGCCGCGCCGTCAGCGCGAGACGATGTCCATTCGCGGCAAACACGCGCGCCAGCTCCGCGCCGATGCCCGCCGACGCACCGGTGATCAACGTTACCCGCTCAGTCACGATCGCAGTCTCTTGATGTAATTTTTTGGGCCCCGAAACAGCGGGAACTGGAGCATAGGCCACGCGCGACAGGCAAGCGGTGCTGGCGGCATGGCGGTCTGAGCGACCGTCGGGAATGCGAGAAAAAGCCCGAATTTACAGTGACATACGGAACCGGGACGTTCCGGCGGCTACATTAAAGTTTCGTCATGTGATCGATACAACTAGCAATCACGCCGGGCTTGCGGTCGCTCAGCTTCCGAGAGCGCGGTCCGTGACCTGCCCGCCGGCACGCCCGGCGACGGCGTGCTTGAGATCGATCCGGTCGCGCTGGGAAACCCCGAGCAGGTCCGAGGCGCGCCAGACGACGTTGTCCTCGAACTCGGTGACCTGACCGTCGGCATAGACCAGCTCCCACATCATCTGGACGATGCGCTTGCGCCCCTCTTCATCGAGCGAGCGCATGATGACGCTGGTGAAGTGATAGAGATCGACCGCCTCGCCCTCGACCTCTGTCGCATCCGCGATCAGCCGGTCGGCGGTGCCGCGGTCCAGCTTGAAATGGCTTTCGATCAGATTGTGCAGCTTGCGCTGCTCGGCCGGCGTCGGCTGGCCGTCCAGGGAAACCACGTGGACCAGCAGCGCGGTTGCCGCCAGGCGGTAGTCGCTGTCGCCAAAGGCGCGGTCCTGACCATGGGGGGCAACAATGTCGGCGATGAATTGGCGCAAGCCGTCGAGCATAAGGTCCTACCGAAATCGATGACGCCGCAGCAAGCGCGGCCGCTACAAGCCTTATATGAGCGGGAAACTCAACCGGCGCAACGTGCGTCAGTTCCGCGCGCTGCATTACGTTTCGGCAATCTGTTCTCTCCGTCATGGCCGGGCTTGTCCCGGCCATGTCCGCAACGAAAGACGTGGNNNNGGATGCCCGGGTCAAGCCCGGGCATGACGACGGAGAATGTGGCGATGACCCCCGTCCCTCACGGTATCTCGTACACCACCATCTTGTCGGCGATGCCGCGCAGGGCCGCCTGCTTCTGGATCGGCTTGATCTCGCGCCGCTGCAGGATCTCGGCCACCGCCGGCGCGTCGAGCACCGGACCGGTGATGTGGATCTCCTGCGCTGTCGACAGGCTCTGCACGCGCGCGGCGATGTTGACGGTCTGGCCGAAATAATCCTGCCGCTCGTTGAGCATCACCGCAAGGCACGGGCCTTCATGGATGCCGATCTTGAGAATGAGATCGTTGGCGCCGCGCTGCTTGTTCAGATCATCCATCGCCGCGCGCATGCGCAGCCCCGCCGTGATCGCGTGCTCGGGCCTGACGAAGGTCGCCATGACGGCATCGCCGATCGTCTTCACGACGGCGCCCTTCTCGGCGGCGATGATCTCCAGCAGCGCCCGGAAATGCGCGCGCACGAGATCGAAGGCGCTGAGGTCGCCGACGCGCTCGTACAGCGCCGTCGAGCCCTTCAGGTCGGTGAACAGGAATGTCAGCGAGGTGATCTTCAATCGCTGATCGACATTGAGATTGTCGGCCTTGAAGACGTCGCGGAACGTCTGGTTCGACAGCATCCTCTTGGCGGTCAGGATCGGCTTGCGCTTGCCGATCATCTCGTGCATCGCGTCGGCGGCAATCCAGACCGAGGGCAGAACGCGACCGCCCGATTGATTTTCGAGCGTGAGGCGCAGCGGCCCGGGACGCATCACGGTAGTCCCCGTCGGCGCCTCCAGCTTGTTGAACATGATCGAAAGCTGCTGGCGTTCGCTGGTCGGCTCGCCCTGGACGTCCAGGAAATGCGCGGAATGGGTGACCGGCTCGAACACGATGATGAACTGGCTCGGCAGATTCAGCGAGAGGATCGCCTTTTCGCCGGCAGGCAATTCCAACGCTTCCAGTGTCACTTCGTTGATCAGGCGCGAAAAGGATTCTTCGTTGATGTCGACGCCCGAGCTCCAGAACATCTGCCGCACATATTCCCAGATCGGCAGCGTATCGGGATCGTGAGCGGCGATGCGGCGGACCTGCGGGCTGACGGTGAAGGCCACCTCGACCATCTCGTCGACCGACGCCTCGTATCCGGCCGCGCAGAGCGCACAATTGTAATCATCGTGCTTCAGTGATTTCAACGTCGTGTGCGCGCCCAGAACCCCTCCGCAACCGGGACACAGCACGTTCCAGCCGATGTCGAACAGGCCGAGACGCGAGGCATGCAGGAATCCGGAAATGACCTTCTCCTGATCGAGCCCGGTCCGATCGGCAAAATCCAATGCGTTGATGCGGTTGAGCTCGCGGTCGTGACCATTGGCGATCAGCTGCGCGATGGCCTCGACGACGGCGCGATCCGCGGTCTGCTTCAGAACGGAAATCTGGGCCTGGATGTCGGTCATGGTGCAACTCTATCTGGGGTGGATCACGCCGGCGGCCAGACGACGGTCTATCACCGCCGCGTGATGCGGAACATGGGTGAGTGGTCCGGCTGGGTCGTGACGACGCCAAACGGAATGACCGGCGCTGCGTCCACCAGTTCGACGCGGAACGCGCCGATCAGTCGTGCCAGCGCCAGCACGGATTCGGCTTGCGCGAACGGCGCACCGATGCAGACGCGCGGGCCGGCACCGAACGGCAGATAGGCGAAGCGATCGGGCGGCTCCTTCGACATGAAGCGTTTCGGGATGAACGCGTTGGGCTGATCCCATAGCTTCTCGTGCCGGTGCAGCAGCCAGGGGGCGATCATGATGATGTCCCCCTTGTTGACCTCGGCTCCGGCCACGATGTCCTTGCCGCGCGCGGCGCGCGCAACAAGGAAGGCCGGCGGATAGAGCCGCATGGTCTCGTCGATCACCGCGCGGGTGAATTTCTGCCGGTCGATATCGACCATGCTGTCGAGATGCTCGCCGCGCGTCTCGGAAGCGACCTCTTCCTGCGTGTCGGGGTCGAGCGCCAGCAGATAGAGCGCCCAGAACAGTGCGGTCGCGGTGGTCTCATGGCCCGCCAGGATCATGGTCGCGACCTCGTCAACGAGCTGCTCGTCGGAAAAGCCCTTGCCCGTCTCGGGGTCGCGCGCCTCGTCCATGAGATCGAACAGATCGCGCGGAGGCGCGCCGTGCTTCTTTCCCACCGCACGCCGTTCGGCGATCAGCATCGCGACAAATTGGGTCCAGCGCTTGCGGAAGCGGGCGCGGGCCCGGTCCATCGGGGTCGGCCACGACACCGGTAGCGCCATGTCGAGGAAATGGGCCCGCCCGAGCCGCTCGCCATATTCCATGACGAAGTTGCGCAGGGTCGGACCGTGCTGGTCCATCCCGAACGAGAACATCGTGCGTCCGGCAATCTCGAGCGTCATGCGCTGCATGATCTCGCGCAGATCGACCGGCTCGTTGGTTCGGGTCTCGAGCTTGGCAATGGTCTCGTCGAGCACCGCCGTCATGTGCGGGACGAGATTGGCGGTAGCGCGGGGCGTGAACGCCGGCGACAGGGTGCGCCGTTGAAATGTCCAGGCGTGGCCCTCGGCGAGCAGGAGACCCTCGCCGAGCACCGGACGCAGCATGCGGATGCCCGCCGGCGTCCGCGTGTAATTCTGGTAGTTGCTGAGCAGGACGTGCCGGATCGCATCCGGCTGGTTCAGGATGAAGCTCTTGTGCAGGAAGAAGCGGCCCTGGATGACCTCTTCCTCATAGGCGCGCTGCCCCCAGGTCGCGATCATGTTCCGCTTGATCACCGCGATACGGCCGAAGAACGACATGTTGTCGGGCGCACGCGGTGGCGTCGGCGGGATGATAGGCCGGCGCATGCTGGCGATGTTCATGGCTCCCTCCCGCAGACCTGACGCAAGCAAATAGCTAGTAAGTCAGCTCCGCAACCGCAATCCTGTTCTCGGAGGCCGGCCAGGCGCGCGCCACAATTCGTTCTTCGTTGAACTGGGCCACGATGTTACGCCCGACCTCGCTGGCCGGAAGGCGCAGGGTTGCTGTCGCATCCGTAGGCACGCCCGGCGTGACGTCCGCGGGCTCGCGGCCATCGAGCAGAACGGTATCGCGCGGCAGCCCGAAATAACCGCGCGGGCGCGACATGATCACGACCGCGCCGGCATCCTTCTCTTGCGGAAGGAAGGGCCGCGCGGCGCGCAGATGCACGACATCGGAGGAACGCGGGAAGGGCGAGCGGTAGAAGTGCGTGATCGGGGCGTCCGGCGAGGTCAGGACGATCTCGAGCGGCGAGGCGGGATCGACCTCGGCCGGCCCCCAGCGTCCATCGGCGCCCGTGGTCAAGCGGTAAACCAATTCGCCTTTGAGCTCCCCGCTCTCGCGGTCGACATGGTAGATCTCGACAGTTGCGCCGGCCACGGGGCGATTGGTCGGCGCGCCATCCGCGGCGCCCGTGACCAGTCCACCGATATGGACCGTCCGCTCCGGCGTGATCGCGATGCGCGCGGGCTCGCGACCGGCGATGAATTTGTAGATCTCGCGGAACGCCCGCGGATGATACGCCGTCTCGCGATGATCGATCGCGCCGAGCACGAGATTGGTCGCGCCCTTCAACTCCGGCCCTTCGGCGGTGACATTGGTCGGCACGCCCGGCTTGCCCATGAAGCGGCCGTCGGGCTGCGCATATTTGTCCATGCCGTCGCTGCGCAGGGTAAGGAAGGCGACATCAGGCGTCACCTCGCTCTCGCCTTCGTTCAGACCGCGCAGGAAGGCCCCGCGTCCGTTGAACTCGCTGCCGAGCAAAGCGTCGAGCGCAAACACGCCATGATTGGGCGTGCCGCACAGCACCGCGTGGCTGACATCGCCGGCGCCGCCATTCTTGATGACGTTGCGGATCGAGTTGCCGCCGCGCGAATTGCCGACCAGCGCCACGCGCGCCGCGCCGGTACGACGTTTCAGTTCAGCGATGGCCGCGGCAAGCTCGCGGCGCTGCTCTTCGGTCGAGGACCGGTTGGGCTGCTCGACCGCATCGTCGTCACGCGCCCTGGGATTGGTGAAATTGATGGCCATCATACGGTCGCGCGCGATGCCGTTGGATTCCATCCGCCACAGCGTCGTGATCCAGAGGGCGTCGTAATCGCCATTGCCATGGACGAACAGGATCGGCGGCACCTCGGAACTGCTGGCCGTCAACGATGTCTGCGCCAGCGCCTCCATCCGCAAGCTCGCAACCGCGAAAGGCAGGCTGGCTGCGCCTTGCAGGATTGTCCGTCGTGACAGCTTCATTCCATCCTCCCCGGTAAAACCCATATCTTTGCACCGCTTATATCTTTGCACTGCTTATAGCGGCCCAACCACTGGACAGCGAAGGACTTTCGCGGGCATCACTGGGTCTGCCGGAATTATTCAGGCCATTCCTGCCATACCTCTTGGAAGGGTATATGACCGAGCAGACGAACCGTCAGAGACGTTCCGCCGACGGCATCACCGCGCCGCTGCGGTACACCGTGTTCCGGCGCATCTGGCTCGCCAGCCTGCTCTCCAATCTCGGCCTCCTGATCCAGGGCGTGGGTGCGGCCTGGGCAATGACGCAGATGGCGGCCTCCGCCGACAAGGTGGCGCTGGTGCAGACCGCCCTGATGCTGCCGATCATGCTGATCTCGATGCCGGCCGGCGCCATCGCCGACATGTACGACCGCCGCATCGTGACGCTGGTGGCCCTCATGATCGCCCTGACCGGCGCGTCGGCCCTCACGATCCTGGCCGGGCTCAAGCTCATCGCCCCGGAATCGCTGCTCGCCTTCTGCTTCGTGGTCGGCAGCGGCAATGCGCTGTTCGGTCCGGCCTGGCAGTCCTCGGTCAGCGAGCAGGTGCCGCCGGACGCACTGCCGTCGGCAGTGGCGCTGAACGGCATCAGCTACAACATCGCGCGCAGCTTCGGCCCCGCGGTCGGCGGCGTCATCGTTGCCGCCGCCGGCGCGGTCGCGGCATTCGCCTGCAACGCGATCCTCTATCTGCCGTTGCTGGTGGTGCTGCTGCTCTGGCGGCGCGTGGTCGAGCCCTCGCGCCTGCCGCGGGAGAAGCTCAACCGCGCCATGGTCTCGGGCTTCCGCTACATCACCAACTCGCCGCCGATCAAGATCGTGCTGTTGCGCACGCTGGTGATGGGCCTGATCGGCGGCGCGATCATGGCGCTGATGCCGCTGGTCGCCCGCGACTTGCTGCATGGTGGTGCGCAGACCTACGGCATCATGCTGGGTGCGTTCGGCATGGGCGCGGTGGTCGGCGCACTGAACATCCACGAGCTGCGCAAGCGCATGAGCGGCGAAGCTGCGATCCGCGCCTGCACCATCTCAATGGCGTTTGCGATGGCCGCGATCGCCCTGAGCACCGAGCCGGTGCTGACCGCGGCCGCGCTGGTGCTGGCCGGCGCGGTCTGGATGGCGGCGGTGGCGCTGTTCAACATCGGCGTGCAGCTCTCCGCGCCGCGCTGGGTCGCCGGTCGATCGCTCGCCGCGTTCCAGGCCTCGATTTCCGGCGGGATTGCGATCGGCGCCTGGGGCTGGGGCCATCTCACCGACTACGCCGGCGTCGAGGTCGCGCTGCTCACGGCCGCCGGCCTGATGCTGATCTCACCGCTGCTGGGGATCTGGCTTGCAATGCCGCGCGTCGGCGCCCGCAACGAGGATGCCGAGGTGCTGGCCGATCCTGAAGTCAAGCTGCCGCTGACGGGGCGCAGCGGACCGCTGGTGGTCGAGATCGAATATCGCGTCGCCCAGGAGAATGCGCGCGCCTTCCACAATGTGATGCAGGACGTGCAGCTCTCCCGGCAGCGCAACGGCGCCTATGGCTGGTCGATCGCGCGCGACATTGCCGATCCGGAATTGTGGACCGAGCGCTATCACTGCCCGACCTGGTTCGACTACTTGCGCCAGCGCAACCGTTCGACCCAGTCCGAACGTGCGCTGCATCAGCAGGCGATCGATTTCCACATCGGCCCCGATCCGGTGCGGATCCGCCGCATGCTGGAGCGGCCGTTCGGCTCGGTACGCTGGAAGGAAGAGACGCCGGATCGCGCGAGCGCCGAGGTGCTGCCGGTGGTGGCGACTGCGGCGGGGAGCAGCATCAGTCGCTAGCTACGGTAAAATGGTCACTGCCCGTGTTCGGTCAGCACCTTGTCGCAGGCCTTGCTGAGGCGCGCGCGATGCTCCTTCAGGCAGGCGAGCACGGCGCTATCGCCGTTGCTCATCACGGCGCGGCAATGACGCGTGACGTCGCGCGCGCAGGCATCATGGCCGGGCTGCTGCTGCGCGAGGGCGCCTGAGGCGCACAGGATCAAAGGGACAATGAAAAAAAGTCGGCTCATCGCATAATGCCTCGTACCCGGAAAGCTATGCGGGCGAAGCTAGAGCGGTGATGCCGCACCCGCAACGGCTTTGTTGCCAGACAGGCTGACACGGCGGGATGGCTCCGGCGTTGAGCCGAAGCGCATCGCGAGGGGAGCTCGAAGCGACCGAACGGCTCGGGCCCTTACTGGCCGTCCTGAGCGTCAGCAACCTTGCGTGACGCGCCCTTGGCGAGGTCCTTGTCCATCACCGCGCGGCAGCCGGCGCTTAAGTCCGAGCGATGCTTGATCATGCACGCGGTGATCTTCGGAATGTTGGGGATCTCTGACGAGCACAGGCGGAAGGCGTCGCCGGTGCACATCTGCTGGGCCTCGGCGGTGAAGGCGAAGCTCGAGGTCGTCGAGACGATCGAGACGATGGCGGCAAAGCCCAGGGCCAGGCTGGTGTCGCGGATCTTGGCAGTGAATTTGGCAGTGAACGACTTGGTCATTTGCAGCTCCCATTGGCACCGCCGCAGCGGGGCCCGTTGTTGATGGGAACTACGATGCTCCAGCAAAACAGTTTCCACTGTGATGACGGTCACGGGCGAGCGCGCCTCTGTGACTTCGGTCACTTTGGCGCACCCACCTGAAATTCCTCCAGAACCGCTGCCGCGTTGGTGTCACGTTAACTGTTCCTTCGCATTAATGGCTTGCGACGCGGGAAATTCCGCTGGTTTGGTTGCGTGATTGGAAAGAGTAGCGATGCGTAATGCGTTGGGCCTGATGCTGGCCAGTGTGGTTGCGGCGATCGTGATCGCCGGAGGTTGGTATTTTTATTCCGCCCGCGCCGACCAGGGCGCCCCCAAGACAACAGCCGCCCGTGCCGCCGATGCTCTGCCGGCGCAGGCCAAGCTCGCCGCCAAGGATGACGTCGAGACCACCGCGACGATCGCGGGCAAGCCGGCCGCTCCCGCTGCGGCAGCCAGCTCCGCACCCGCGCCCGCAGTGGCACCGGTTCAGCCGGCGAACTGCAGCAATCCGAATGCCCTTGGCGTCTCGCGTGTGGTCGAGATCGACACGACCGGCGGTCCGGGCTTCGGCTTCGAGCAGTACAAGCAGTTCGATTTCCTCACCGACAAGGAGGTCGTGCTGACCTTCGACGACGGTCCGTGGCCGGTCAACACCCCGGCGGTGCTCAAGGCACTCGCGGATGAGTGCACCAAGGGCCTGTTCTTCTCGGTCGGCAAGCATGCGACCTACCATCCGGAAATCCTGCGCCAGGTGCTCGCGCAGGGCCATACGGTCGGCGCGCACACCTGGTCGCATGTCAACCTCGCCGGCAAGAAGATGACGGAGCAGCAGGCCAAGGACGAGATCGAGAAGGGCTTCAGTGCCGTGAAATGGGCGCTCGGCACCAATCCGTCGCCGTTCTTCCGCTTCCCGCAACTGTCGCAGAGCCCGGCGCTCGTGAGCTATCTCGGCAGCCGCAACCTCGGGATCTTCTCGACCGACCTCGACTCCTTCGACTTCCGCAAGGAGAGCACGCCGGACAAGATCGTCAGCAACGTGATGACCAAGCTCGACAAGCTCGGCAAGGGCATCATCCTGATGCACGACTTCCAGAAGCGCACCGGCGAAGCGCTGCCGACGCTGCTCGCGCGCCTCAAGGCCGGCGGCTACAAGGTGGTGCAGATCAAGGCGAAGACGACATTCGACTCGCTGCCCGAGTATGATGAAGCGGTGCTCAGGGAGTTGAAGGTGCCGGCGTCGAGTGCGACGAACGGGCGTCCAGTCTCGAGCGTGGTGCAGACGGTCTCGCAGCGCTAGGCGTTTTGCGGTTCGACAAGAATGCGATGGCCGGGCTCAGCCCGGCCATTTTGTTTTGGAAGAAGAGCGGCCTCACCAGTAGATGCCGTGGCGATGCAGTTCGCTGATGATCCGGCCTTCGGTCCAGGTCCTGTGATGCCTGGGCTTGTCCGCCTTCGCCGTCGTCTTGGGCGCAGGCTGAGCCGCAGCAGGCGCTGACACCGGTGCGGTCGCTGATGGGGTCGCGGCTGGCGCGGTGGTCGTAACCGCTGGCGGACGATCGACATAAGCAGGAGCCGCAGCCGCCGGAGCGGCTTCGCTCACCTGCGTGGCGGTGGCGGTCGGCGCCACTGTGGCTTGCGGTGCCGGAGCCTGGTCGTTGGCCGCGGCCAGCGAGAGGCTGCGTGAGCCGCCGGCCTGGGCCGATGCAGAGACCAGAACCATGGCGGCAACCAGAATGATCTTGCGCATGTGAAATCTCCCCGTGTTTGCGTGAGGCGGACACTAGGGAAGAGACGCGCGAGCTTATGTGAAATAAATCACGCAAGCGCAGGCAGCGGCTTGCCGAGCCGAAGCAGGCGCAGCCTGCGAAGGCTGGTGCCGCAAGAGGGATTCGAACCCCCGACCCCGTCATTACGAATGACGTGCTCTACCGACTGAGCTATTGCGGCGAACCCTGCCGGAGCCTGAACAAAGCCGGCCCCGATACGCGCGCTCCTGATATCGGGCATGGCCCGAATTGGCAAGGACAAGCGGTAGGCGAAATGCGGCTCAAGCGCCCCAGCGGGACCAGAATCCGCGCCAGCCGCCGGCCTGGGCCTTCGCATGGTCCCTGGGCGTGCCGATTTGTTCCGTAAATTCATCGCTCGGACCATCGTCATCGATGCCGGGATCGTCAGGCGCACGGACGATCGGAATCACCGTCTGGATCGGCCCCTGTGCCGGCTTGCCGAGGTCGGCGCGGGTGCGGAACACCGGGGTCTCCGCCACCGGCGATGATTCGGCGGCTTCAGGGGCCGGCTTGACCGGCTCGGGAGGCACCTCCGCCGGCTCTTCCTTGGCGGTTTCCTTGGCCACCGGCGGCGCGTTGTCCTGTGCGGCCGGCTCGGGGGCTGCAGCCGACGCCGACGCGATCACGACCGGTTCCGTAGGCGCCTCATTGGCCATCGTCACCCGCTTCGGTGGCGGGGCGGCAAGCATGGCTTCCTCGAAGGCCGAGGATTCGATCGTCGTCCCCTTGTCCGAGGGCAGGCTCGCCACCGGCGTCTGCCACTGGAAGGCGTCGAGGCGGCCGGTGACGGGGGAGACCGGACGCCAGCGGTCGCTGACATAGCCGTCCGCGGTCCAGGCCGGGTCGTGACGGGCGCGGACCGCGCGCAAGGTCCAGACGCGGGCACGGCCGCTGTCGCCGTGTTCGGCGCGCTCGAGCTCAGCCATCAGCAGCGCCACGCGCTGGGTCGGATTGTTGACATAAGGCGACAACACCTCGCGCGCACGGGCGAATTCGGAGGCGTCGATCGCGGCGCGCGCGATCGCGAGCTGGCCCTCGACATGGCCGGGCTTGTCGGCGGGCGTCTTGGCCGCGAGCGTCTCGACCCGCTGCAGGCGCTGCCGCGCGGAATCGCCGAGCTTCACATGCGCGTAGGCATCGGCGAGATCGGGATGCGGATTGGCAAGCCAGGCGGCCTCGACCAGCTTCATGGCGCGGCGCACCTGATGCGCCTCGCTCTCGAATTTCGCGGCAAGCACCGCGGCCGGCACCAGCGTCGGCGCGAGCTTGACCGCCTCCATCACGCTCTCGCGCGCGACGTCGCGGTCCATGGTCTCCAGTTCCAGCGCGCGCGCCGTGAGCAGCACGCCGCGCTGGCGGCGGTAGGCTTGCTTGTCGATCAGCCCGGCGGACAAATTCGAATCGAGGATCGCGAGCGCGCCGCCCCAGTCGCCGCGCGCGCAGCGGAAGCCGAGCACGGCATGCGAGGCCCAGGTCGATGATGGTGACAGCTTGAGCGCTTCCTCCGCGATCATCACGGCACCGACCGCATCGTCGGCGCGCTGCGCCTCGATGAACAGGCCGCGCAGGCCGAGCAGCCGCGTATCCTCACGCTCGGCCATGGCGCGGAAGGCGCGCTGGGCCTCGTCGCGATTGCCGTCGAGCTGGGCCGATTGCGCGTGCAGGAGCAGCGCGAGCGGATCGTCCGGCGTGTGCCGCCGCGCCGCGTCAGCATGACGCCGGGCGAGCGCGGTATCGCCATGACCGATCGCGAGCAGACCGTGGGTGATGGCGTGGCGCCCCCGCGCATGACGCTTCTCGCGTCGGCGTCGGCGCACCCGTCCCGGCATTCTCCAGATGACGGTCAGGATGGTCCACAGCAACACCACCAGCACCGCGAAGATACCGAGGCAGAGCACGAACACCGGGATGCTCGGCGAAGCGCGCCAGCCGCCCCAGGTCAGCACCACATTGCCGGGCTGATCGGCGACCCAGGCCGCGCCGGCGCCTGCAAGCGCAATCAGAACGAGGAAGAGGACGATGCGAAGCATGGTGATCCCCATACGCGCGGAGTGTTGCGCGAGTCTTATTGAGCAGGCTTGGTGAGACCAGCCAGAGCGTCGTCGGCGAATTTGCGGGAGGCCGCGAGCGCGGCGTCGCGGGCATCGGCCTTGTCGAGCCAGGCCTGCGCCGGCGCGCGATCAGCTTCGGGCAGCGCCTTCAGTTCGCGGCGCGCCTCGGCGAAATCATTGCGCAGCGCCGCCGCCGTGACCCGCGCGACGACGGCGCCGCGGTCGTTGCCCGCCCCGTCGGTGCGCTCGATGCGGACAAGCTTCGATGCCCCGGCCTGAAGCCGCTCGACGATGCCGGCATTGCTGCTCGGCGCTTCCGGCGGCGGCGACAGTTTCGGAACGATGTTGAGGAGCTCGCGGGTCAGGGCAACCGGCGTCGGAATGCCTGATGCGGCGAACGCATCGAGCGGTTTCAAGACCTCGGGCTTCGCTGCAAACGAACGGGCGGCGGCGAGCTGTGCCTCATAGGGATCGTTATGGCGAACGGCGACGTCGAGTAGCGTGGCGGCAACCACATGGCGCAACGGCCTGTCGTCCATCGCTTTCGCGTCGGCGATCTTTTCGCCCTGCTGCGCGAGCTCGGCGCGGGCGGTCGTGCTGGCGCGCTCGAGCTGGGAGATACGCGCGTCGAGGGCGGCGAGGCTGGACGAAGCCACGGTGTCGGGCGGCGTGGATCTGGCATCGTTCAATGCGCTCGCCGTCTTGTCGGACTGCGCGCGCAGATTGGCGATATCGCCGCGCAAGGTGCCGACGGATTTCTCCAGCGCATCGAGCCGCGCGACAACAGCCGGATCGGCGGCGGGCTTGCCCGCTTTGGCTTCGACTGCGGCGACACGCCCGCTCAGCGCATCGACGGCTGCACTCGTCACCTGTGGCGCGGCCGGCGGCGCCTGCACCGTGGGCCAGCCCAGCATCCAGCCGACCGCAATCACAACCGCAGCTGCAACGGCGCCTGAAAATGGCGCGATGACCCAGGGTGAAATGGCTGTAGGCGCAGCGGCGGCCTGAGCCTCATCGCGCTCCGGCTCCGCCTTGGCGGTTTCGGCCTTGGCGGTTTCGGCCTTGGCGGTTTCGACCTCGGCGTCCTCGGCACTGGCCTGCCCGGCATTGGCCTGCTCGGCCGACGGCCCGGCCTCCGGCTCGACCACCGCGTCCTGGGGCTGGGTGGTGACTTCGGTCGCCTCGAGGTCGATGGTCGGTGGGATGCGCTTGGCACGGCCGGACTCAGGGGGCATTCCGGCGTCTTCAGGCTTGCCTGCGTCTTCAGGCTTGTCGTCGGCCATCGTGACGGTTCCTCACACTTGCATTACCAGAGACGAGCCCGATTGCGTCGGATTCGGCCCGTCCTCTTACGCCAAACGGGTCCGCAAAGCACGCTCCAAGGCGTCGAACAGGGCATTTTCGTCCGGGGTCGCGGCGACCAGGACCTGCGATGCACCGGCATCGCGCAGCACGCTTGCGACCGTCTCGGACAGGCAGCATTGCGGGACTGCCAGTGCCGAGATTTCGACACCCTCGTCCCGGGCCGCGTCCAGGAAGGCCCGCGCGCTGCGCCTGGAGTAATGCAGCACCGCCTCGATGCCATGGGCGGCGAAGCCTTTGCAGACCTCGCGCGGCAGAATCTTGACCGGGGCCATGCGATAGGTCGTCTGCGTGATCACGCTAAACCCCTCGGCGCCGAGCTCGCCGCCGAGATCCCGCGACAGATCCGCCCCCGCAAGATAGAGCAGCGTGCTTTTCTTGCTGACGCGCTTGTCACGCACAGCCTGCATCACCCTGTCGCGCAAGGATGCGGCATCGCCGCCGGCGACGACCACGTCCGTAAAGCCGAATTCGCGCGCCACGGAAGCCGTGTGCTCGCCGACCGCGAACAGCGGCAAGCCCACGAGGCCAAGGTTCTTTAGGCCAGGATCTTGCAATTGCGGCGCGACGGCGCGGATTGCATTGGCCGATGTGACGATGATGGCGCCGTAACCGGCCTCGCTCTCGTCATGGAAAGCGACCGGCTCGAACTTGAGCACCGGCGCGAGCAGCACCACATGTCCACGCGCGCGCAGATTTTCCGCCGTTGCCGCGTTGTCGGGATGCGGCCGTGTGACAAGAATGGACATCGCGCTGTTCCCGAAACACGTGGCGGTGGAGCATTCGCGCGGGATGGCGGCGCGTGACGATTGCCTAAGCCAACCCCGGAATGCTACCGCGTTAGCAGAACTCTGCTTTACGGATGAGCGCAAGGGCGCAAATTGGATAACAATTCGCCAATGCTGGTACTGGGCATCGAGACCACCTGCGATGAGACCGCGGCGGCCGTGATCGAGCGCGCGCCCGACGGCAGCGGCAGGATTCTGTCCAATGTCGTGCGATCGCAAGTCGAGGAGCATGCCCGCTTCGGCGGCGTCGTGCCGGAGATCGCTGCGCGCGCCCATGTCGACCTGCTCGACGGCATCATCGATCGCGCCATGAGCGATGCCGGGATCGGCTTCCCCCAGCTCGACGGTGTCGCGGCCGCTGCAGGGCCGGGCCTGATCGGCGGCGTCATCGTCGGGCTCACCACCGCGAAGGCAATCGCGATGGTCCATGACACGCCGCTGGTCGCGGTCAATCATCTCGAGGCGCACGCGCTGACGCCTCGTCTCACCGACGGCATCGAATTTCCGTATTGCCTGTTTCTCGCCTCCGGCGGCCACACCCAGATCGTCGCGGTCACCGGCGTCGGTCAATACGTGCGGCTCGGCACCACCGTGGATGACGCCATCGGCGAGGCTTTCGACAAGGTCGCAAAGATGCTGGGCCTGCCCTATCCCGGCGGCCCCGAGGTCGAGCGCGCGGCCGCGAATGGCGATGCCACGCGCTTTGCGTTTCCAAGGCCGATGCAGCATCGTCCCGATGCCAATTTCTCGCTGTCGGGATTGAAGACGGCGGTGCGTACCGAAGCGAGCCGGCTCACTGAAATCACGCCGCAGGACATCAGCGATCTCTGCGCCAGTTTCCAGGCTGCAGTGCTGGACTCAACGGCCGACCGCTTGAGCGTTGGCCTGAAACTGTTCCGGGAGCGGTTCGGCGCGCCGCGCGCCCTGGTCGCCGCCGGCGGTGTCGCCGCCAATCAGGCGATCCGGGGCGCGCTTGATGATGTCGCACGGCAAGCGGGGACGCAGCTGATCATGCCGCCGCCGGCGCTCTGCACCGACAATGGCGCGATGATCGCCTGGGCGGGCGCCGAGCGCCTTGCCCTCGGCATCACCGACACGATGGAAGCCCAGCCGCGCGCGCGCTGGCTGCTCGACGCCAACGCCACGGCGCCTGATGGCTACGGCAAGACGCGGGCGGGATACTAGCCATGACCGCATTCCGCTCCGTCGCGGTGATCGGTGCCGGGGCCTGGGGCACGGCGCTGGCGACAATGGCCGCGCGGGCCGGACGGAACGTGACGCTGTGGGCGCGCAACGCCGAGCATGCCGCGCGCATCCAATCGAGCCGCGACAATCCGCGGCTGCCGGGCGTGCGGCTGGCACCAGACATCGTGGTGACAAGCGATCTTGCGGCGGCATCGCGCGCGGAGATGCTGCTGATCGCGACGCCGGCGCAGCATCTGCGCGGCGCGGTCAACATGCTGGCCTCGTATCTCACAAAACCTGTGCCGATCATCGCCTGCGCCAAGGGCATCGAGCACGGCACCCATAAATTCATGACCGACGTGATCGCGGAAGCCGCGCCCCATGCGCAGCCTGCGATCCTGTCCGGCCCGAGCTTTGCCGACGACGTCGCGCGCGGCTTGCCGACGGCCGTGACGCTCGCGGCCAGGGACGATGCGCTCGCAAGCAGCCTGGTGCAGGCGCTGGGCTCACCGACATTCCGTCCCTATCATTCCACCGACATCCGCGGCGTCGAGATCGGCGGCGCGGCCAAGAACGTGCTGGCGATTGCGGTCGGGATTGCGGTCGGGCGCAAGCTCGGCGCGTCCGCGCAGGCTGCGCTCACGACCCGCGGCTTCGCCGAGCTGACGCGCCTCGGCCGCGCTCTCGGCGCGCGCAGCGAAACGCTCACCGGCCTGTCCGGTCTTGGCGATTTGATCCTGACCTGCGCGAGCCCGCAATCACGCAATTTCGCGCTCGGGCTCGCGCTGGGCCGAGGTGAGCAGCCACCCGCCGGCAAGCTGGCCGAGGGCGAGTTCACCGCACCGGTCCTGATCGAACTTGCAGCTTCGCAGGGCATCGAGATGCCGGTATCGGAAGCGGTCGCGTCGATCCTGGGCGGCCGAAGCACGATCGACGCAGCGATATCAGGGCTCTTGACCCGACCCTTCAAGGCAGAGGAATAAGCATGGCGTACTGGCTGGTGAAATCCGAACCGTCGGTGTGGTCCTGGGACCAGCAGGTCGCGAAAGGCGCCAAGGGCGAAGCCTGGACCGGCGTGCGCAACTTTACTGCGCGCCAGAACCTCGTGAACATGAAGAAGGGCGACAAGGCGTTCTTCTATCATTCCAACGAAGGCAAGGAGATCGTCGGCATCGCTGAGGTCATCAAGGAGGCCTACCCCGATCCGACCGACAAGACCGAAAAATTCGTCTGCGTCGACATCAAGGCCGACAAGCCGCTGAAGACGCCGGTGACGATGGCCGCGATCAAGGCCGAGAAGAAACTCGCAGACATGGCGCTGGTGAAATATTCGCGCCTCTCGGTGCAGCCGGTGACCGCGGAGGAGTGGAAGCTCGTCTGCAAGATGGGCGGGGTATAATTCGCCCCAATTGAAGGCCGACCTGTGACAAGTTTGTGATAGTGGGAGGGCGCCGTTACAACCATTGATATCTGCCGACAGAGTTCCTAGATTCGGCACAGGAATGGACGTTCAACGGGTCTTCTCGCGTCATGGCGATGCAGGAAAGGGACGGCGGCGAGCAATCGCCAGGGTCCACCGATGGCCTGGGGGCCTTTCCATTCCGTCCTGGAAAAGATGCCTCATCGATTTCGGCGATGCTGCTGGCCGGCGTCGCCATCCTGGGAGCCTTCATCGGATGGTTTCTGACAATGCGCGCGGAGCCCGACGCGCCGATCATCGCGCTGGTGCCCCAGGAGCAAATTGCCGATGCCATCCCGACCCTGACGCCGGATAACCAGCGGATCGCGCAATCCGACAGCCGGCAGTGCCGCTATCCCGTCGCGTTCATCACGGTGTCGACTCCCGGCAATCCTGCCGGAGGGACCGTCACGTTTCGCACCAGCAAATATCGATCGCCTTCGTTCCACGTCACCGACCAGCCGCAGAGAATTGCTCTGCCAAACCCACTACCTGACAGCGGCGGGCTGGACCCGCTGACCGCAGAGGGCAACGCCAAGGGCTTGCTCGTATCGCTTTATCCAACGGCACGGATGGAGCCGGCCACGGGCTCCACCACCGTCACGGTGCGATGGCCTGCGCGTCCTCCCTGCAAGTGAGATTTGCGCGCAAGTGAGTGTTGCAAGTGACCTTTTCCAAGTGAGACTTGAATGCAGAATTTTCTGAACGCGCGCTTCATCCTCGCCTTTATCCTGATCGGCGTGGTGACGGCAGGGGTTAGCGCCTTGCTGTTCAATCCGCAGATCGGCTTTTTCGGCTGGATCGGGTCGCTGTTCTCGGAGATGACGGCGCTGCGATTCGTCGGCATCGCGCTGACGACCGTCGCTGCGACCAGCGTCGGCTACATCGCCTCTCGTCTCGGGGCCGACCCCACGGCATCGGGCTTCGTCCCGATCGGAAGCGGCTATACCTATGGCCGCAGGCTGACCACCGATCCCGGGACCGGCGAGACCCGGATGGTGACGCGCACCGCGGACGATGCACTCGACGACCTCGACATGATGGTCGGGCTCGCCTCGGTCAAAACAGAGATCAACAAGCTGCTCGCGAGCCTGGAGGTCGAGCATCGGCGGCGCGAGCAGGGCTTGCCGGTGTTCGCAACGAGCCGGCACATGGTGTTCACCGGACCTCCGGGAGTCGGCAAGACCGTGGTGGCACGTGCTATCGGCGACATCTATCGCTCCCTCGGCGTGCTGCGGAAAGGCCATTTGATCGAAGCCGACCGCAGCCAGCTCGTCGCGAGCTATGTCGGTCAGACCGCGCCGAAGACGCTCGACGTCTGCCGCACCGCGCTCGACGGCGTCCTGTTCATCGACGAGGCCTACAGCCTGAGCGCTGCGGAGTGGAAGGGCGATTTCGGTCGCGAGGCCATCGAGGCACTGCTGAAATACATGGAAGACCATCGCGATCGCCTGGTCGTGATCGTCGCCGGCTATCCCGCCGAGATGCACCGCTTCATCGCCAGCAATCCAGGGCTTGCCAGCCGCTTCACAAAGACGATCGACTTCCCGGCCTACGACGCAGTTGAGCTTTGCGAAATCTTCCGTGCCATGGCTTCCGAGCAGCAATATCTGCTGCCGATCGGCTTCGAGGCCGCGCTGGCGCCATGGATCGAATCGCAACGCGATGATCCGCAATGGGGCAATGCGCGCTCAATGCGGACCTTGCTGGAAAAGACCCGCGAGGCGCATGCCCTGCGCACGTCGCGAGATCCCAATGCGAGCGTCGCCGAGTTCGAGCTCAGTGATATTCAATCGGCCATCCGGGACAGCTGATCATGACGCCCGCAGTGCGTATCGTCGCCTTCCACGGAGCATTGTGGAACATCGATCCCTGGTATCGGTGGTCGTGGTACGCATGGCCCGCCGCGATGGCCGTGCTGATCGCGGGCTGGATTCTCCTCAGCAAGCCGGTCAACGGCGACGCTTGGGGCAACACCGGGAGCTGGGCCAAGCCGATCGTGCAGAAGGCGGCTACATCGACCGCAACCCCCATCAAGACGACCACGGCCAATGCGCTGGACCTCGAGGTCCTCAGCTGCTTTGCCAACAGCACCGTCGGCTCGGAGGCGGTTTGCACCAAGCTGATCGAGGGCGGCAAGATATCCGGCTCGAGGCTGGCATCTGTCTATACGCAACGAGGATTTATGCGACGCGACAGGGACCCCGATAGCGCGATGGCAGATTTCAACGCCGCGCTGAAGATACAGCCCGACTATCCGGCAGCCCTCAACGACCGCGCCTGGATCTACATGACGCGCGGAGATTACGACACCGCTCTCCAGGACCTCAACAAGACGGCCAGCCAGAGCACGCCCTGGGCAATTGCAGCCGTCGCTTACTATTACCGCGGTTTCGCCTATTTACGGCTGAAAGACTACGCGAAGGCGGTCGCCGATCTGAACGAAGCGATCAGGCGGCTGCCCAACAATGCCGACTATTATCTGGCGCGCGGCGAGGCCCTGCAGGGTCAGGAAAGCTATGACGCCGCCTTGGGCGACTTCGACGAGTTCAGCAAGCGCGCGCCGAAGGATCCGCGCGGTCTGCTGGCGCGTGCCGCGATCTTCGAAACCACGGGACGGCCGCGCGAGGCCCTGACGGCACTGGACGCCGCGGTCACGCTGGCGCCCGACAGCGATTTCGCCAGGTCGGAACGCGACCGTCTTCGCGAACAAGTAAAGGATGATGCTCCTGCGAAGAGCCGTCCTGCCGAACCGCCCCCGACCTGACCACCGTGGTCGCCGCACCTGCGCCAGACGCAGTTCGCGCAAGCCGAGGCATGGAAGGCTGGTTTGCAGGATGGGCGGCGGTTGGCTGCGCTCATGCAGGCCGCGACGTCGAAGACTGCTCTTCCGGCAGCGCGAGGACCTCGCAGGGCGAGGCAATGCCGCGCAGCTTGTGCAGGCCGAGCGCAATCAGGGGCATGTCCGTCTCGGCCGCGAGCGCGCCCGACACCAGCACGGTCCGGCCGAGCGGCTTGCACAGGCCCTCGAGTCGACTGGCGAGA
The DNA here is from genome assembly GCF_001440035.1 of Bradyrhizobium manausense. Lineage (GTDB taxonomy): Bacteria > Pseudomonadota > Alphaproteobacteria > Rhizobiales > Xanthobacteraceae > Bradyrhizobium > Bradyrhizobium manausense. The sequence goes on from NZ_LJYG01000004.1 coordinate 51,806, forward strand.
TTCACGGCGGGGCCGATCGCCGTGAAGTCCAGCCGATTGGCGGCACCGATATTGCCCCAGAGCATCTCGCCGAGATGAAGGGCAGCGCCGAACGCAAGCGGCGGCAGACCTTGCGCGCCGCGCTCGGCGTTGAGATACGCCATCCCGGCCTCGGCGGCGCCTGCGGCGCGCAGAGCGGCCTCGCAGGCTCTGCGTGGCGACGCCTCGACCACCGGAAAGATCGCCAGCACGCCGTCACCGATGAATTTCAGCACCTCGCCGCCGAAGGCATGGACGGCACCGGCAATGCGATCGAACCAGGCATCAAGCGCGGCGACGATTTCAACGGGCGGACTGGTTTCCGACAAGGTGGTGAAGCCGCGCAGATCGGCATAGAGCAGCGCGGCCTGGATGGTCTCGCCGAGGTCGCGCCGCAGGGGTGCCGCCAGCACCCGCTCGGCGCTGCGCTTGCCGAGATAGGCTTCCAGCGTCGCCCGCAACGTGGCGCGCGCTGCGAGCGCCGCGAGCGGCGTTGCGGCAAAGCGTGCGGCCTGGCGCAGCTGCTCGGTGTCGTCTGATGTGAACGGACGCGGCCCGATCCAGCCGAGCAACGGCCCATCACGCCCGACAACATCTTCGTGCACCTCGCCATCAGCGATGCCGCGCAGCCAGCGGCGGCCGGCATCGTCAGGCAAATCGGGCGCGAGCCCGCCCGGCGCAAAGCCGAGGGCCTCGATCACCCGGCCATTGTCCGCCCGCCACAGCCATGTCCGCTTCGCGATCAGAGGATGCGGCACCTCCAGCGTCAGGGCGCCTGCCGCAAGCGGCACGCCATCGGCGAGCAGATGCGCGCCGAGTTCCGCAAGCAGGCGATCGGCGCCGGGACACTCGGAAGCGAAATCGACAAGCCATGCGAGGGTCGGGGAGAGCTGCATGACCCGATGATGGCGAAGGAGGACCGCCTTTGTCACGGGCAATCCTTGACGGGCTGCTTTGGCGCCGCCATGTGCCAGTATCACCTCAGGGATGATCGCCGATGACCGAGCCGTTCGTCTTGCGACGCGAGACCCAGATCGCCGCCGCGCGCGCCACCGTCTTCGCCTATTTGACCGATCCCGAGAAAATCCTGAGCTGGATGGGCTCCGATGCGACCACCGAGCCGCATCCCGGCGGGCTTTACCTGCTCAAGGGCATTGGCCCGCGTGCCAGCGTCGCCCGCGGCGCCTTCCGCGAGGTCGTGCCGGTGCATCGTCTCGCCTACACGTTCGGCTGGGAGGGCGGTCAGGAAGTGCCGCCCGGCTCGAGCCTGATCGAGATCGACCTGATCGAGCGCGATGGCGGCACGTTGCTGCGCATGACGCATAGCGGGCTGCCGACCGAGGAACAGGTGGCCGCGCACGCCAAGGGCTGGGCGCATTATCTGGAGCGGCTCACCAGCGTCGCCGCCGGCCGCGATCCCGGTCCGGACAAAGGCGTCTCAGACAATATGTAGATCTTGTAGGGTGGGCAAAGGCGCGCTCTTCGCGCCGCGCCCGCCACCTTTCACCACCAGCAATTCGTGGGCACGCTTCGCTGTGCCCACCCTGCAGCACGGCATTAGACGGCTGCGGTCGCCACCACCTGCGCCAAGAGCTGCTCGCGCCTTGCTTGCGAGCGCTGGCCCTTCATGGTCGCAGCGAAGCGCTCGAGGATGCCCTCTTCAAACGCGGTGACGATGGTGTCGTGGACGTAGCTCTTGCGGCAGATCGCCGGGGTGTTGGAGAGCTTGTCGGCGGCGGCGCGGATCGCGTTCAGCACCTGCTTTTTACGGCCGCGCTGGCTGGTCGCCGGCGTGATCCGCGACAGCGATTCCACGACGACGGCGGAGGCCATCAGCGTGCGGAAATCCTTCAGCGAAATCTTGATGCCGGCGATCTCGCGCAGGAACGCGTTCACCTGCGTGGTGCTGACCGCGCGCACGATGCCTTGGGCATCGCGATACTGGAACATGCGCTTGCCGGGGACGCCCTGCAAAATGCCGATGGCGCGCACCAGCTTGGCCGCATCGCACTCCTTGCGCACCGCCTTGCCGCCCTTCGCCTTGAAGGTCAGCACGAAGCAATCGTCCTCCAGCGTCACGTTGGACTTCAGCAGCGTGGTGGCGCCGCGAGTGCCGTTGAGACGGGCATAGGATTCATTGCCAGGACGGATCGCGGTGCGCGCGATCAGCTCGATCACCGCGGAAAGTGCAAACTCGCGCGTCGGCTCGTCGCCCGACAGGAACGCCGACACCTTGCGCCGGATCTTGGGCAGGGCACCGACCAGCTTTTCCAGGCGATGCGCCTTGCGGTGCTCGCGGACCTTCTCCCAGTCGGCGTGATAGCGATATTGCAGCCGGCCGGCGGCATCGCGACCCACCGCCTGAAGATGCGAGCTCGGATCGGCGGAGTAGCGCACCTCGCGATAGGCCGGCGGTACCGCCATGGCGTGCAGCCGGCGAATGGTGCGGGCGTCGCGGATATGGGCGCCGTTGGGGCGAACGAAGGCATAGCCTTTGCCGCGCTTGATGCGGCGGATGGTCAGCTCGTTCTGGTCGCCGAGCCGCAGGCCCAGCTCCTTGGCAAGGGCCTCAACCGTCGCCGGGGAGGCCGAATCGAACACTTTCTTGGGGCTGGGACGGGTGGAACCCGATGGTTTCGGCCACTGTCCCAGGGCTTTGGCCAGCGCAATGGCAGCAGGATCGGCCGAGGCAGGCCGCATCGTCCCGAGATTCTGCTGATCCATCATAGTGTTACGCCTTGGCCCTGTGTGCTGCCGTTCAATGCCGCTGTTCTGATTTTTGTTCCAAGCCTGAGCCGGAGGGTCTCTTGGGACCCGGGTTAGCCACTTAGGGTGTTCCGAACGGCATTGCGAGTCCCGAATCAGTGAAAAGAGGTTTCTAAATACCTCGTGCGACGCATGGGCGCCCTGCGCGGCCCCTTTTTCGGCGATTTGGGTAAAGAGCCCGAAAGCCGCGCTCCAGCCTGTTTCAGATTTGCGACATCAGGCCTGTCCCGCTTGATCTTCCGCATGGCCCGCCGCTCACCGAAGGTCCAGCTTGTGATCCTTGTCGGGGGCGGTTAGCCCGACGCATAATCGCTAAACGATGATGAAGTCGGCTCGCCAGTCAGCTGTGCTCGGCTTGCCGTATGTGGAGGGAAGCATGTCCGAGAAGATCTACGACGTCCCCGCGGAATGGGCCAAGCGCGCCTGGGTCGACCAGGCCAAGTACAAGGACATGTACGCCCGCTCGATCGCGGACCCGAACGGCTTCTGGGCCGAGCAGGCCAAGCGCATCGACTGGATGCACGCGCCGACCAGAATCGAGAACGTCTCCTTCGCGCCCGGCAACATCTCGATCAAATGGTTCGAGGACGGCATCCTCAACGTCGCCTATAATTGCATCGACCGCCATCTCGCCAAGCGCGGCAACCAGACCGCGATCATCTGGGAAGGCGACGATCCCTCGCAATCGAAGCATATCACCTACAGGCAGCTGCACGACGAGGTGTGCCGGATGGCCAACATCCTGCGCACCCGCAACGTCAAGAAGGGCGATCGCGTCACCATCTATCTGCCAATGATTCCGGAAGCGGCCTACGCGATGCTGGCCTGCGCGCGGATCGGCGCGATCCATTCGGTGGTGTTCGCCGGCTTCTCGCCCGACAGCCTCGCGCAACGCATCAACGACTGCCAGTCCAAGGTCATCATCACCGCGGATGAAGGCCTGCGCGGCGGCAAGAAGGTGCCGCTGAAGGCCAATGTCGACGCGGCGCTCGCCAAGGCCGATGGCGTCGACTGGGTCGTCGTGGTCAAGCGCACCGGCGGTCAGGTCGAGATGAATCCGTCGCGCGATCTCTGGTATCACGACGCCGCCAAGATGGTGACGACGGAATGCCCGGTCGAGCATATGCATGCCGAGGATCCGCTGTTCATCCTCTACACGTCGGGCTCGACCGGCCAGCCCAAGGGCGTGCTGCACACCTCGGGCGGCTATCTCGTGTTCGCCTCGATGACGCATCAATACGTGTTCGACTATCACGACGGCGACATCTACTGGTGCACCGCCGACGTCGGCTGGGTCACCGGCCACAGCTACATTCTCTACGGACCGCTCGCCAATGGCGCGACCACGCTGATGTTCGAAGGCGTGCCGAATTACCCGGACAATTCCCGTTTCTGGAACGTCATCGACAAGCACAAGGTCAACATCTTCTACACCGCGCCGACCGCGATCCGCGCCTTGATGCAGTCGGGCGACGAGCCGGTGAAGAAGACATCACGCGCCTCGCTGCGCCTGCTCGGCTCGGTCGGCGAGCCCATCAATCCGGAAGCCTGGGAATGGTATCACCGCGTCGTCGGCGAGGACCGCTGCCCGATCGTCGACACCTGGTGGCAGACCGAGACCGGCGGCATCCTGATCACACCGTTGCCGGGCGCGACCAAGCTGAAGCCGGGGTCAGCCACGCAACCGTTCTTCGGCGTCGCGCCCGAAATCGTCGACGCCGACGGCAAGGTGCTGGAGGGTGAGACAACAGGCAATCTCTGCCTGACGCGCTCCTGGCCGGGCCAGATGCGCACCGTCTACGGCGATCATGCGCGTTTCGAGCAGACTTATTTCTCGACCTACAAGGGCAAGTACTTCACCGGCGACGGCTGCCGCCGAGACGCCGACGGCTATTACTGGATCACCGGCCGCGTCGACGACGTCATCAACGTCTCCGGCCACCGCATGGGCACCGCCGAGGTCGAAAGCGCGCTGGTGGCGCATGAGAAGGTGTCGGAAGCCGCCGTCGTCGGCTTCCCTCACGACATCAAGGGCCAGGGCATCTACGCCTATGTGACGCTGATGGCCGGCATCGAGCCGACCGAGGATCTGCGCAAGGAACTCGTCACCTGGGTGCGCAAGGAGATCGGACCGATTGCATCGCCCGACCAGATCCAGTTCGCCCCTAGCCTGCCAAAAACCCGCTCCGGCAAGATTATGCGCCGCATCCTGCGCAAGATCGCCGAGGACGAGCCAGGCAGCCTGGGGGACACCTCGACCTTGGCCGATCCCGCCGTGGTCGACGATCTCGTCAAGAACCGGCAGAACAAGAAGTCGGCGTAGGCCAGGCACCGTCATTCCGGGCGCGCGACAGCGCGACCCGGAATCTCGAGATTCTCAGGTGCGCAATTGCGCACCATAGTTCGATGCTTCGCATCGCCCCGGAATGACTGCCTGTCGCACCCTCACGCGCTTGTCAGCGCGCGGGCGCCCTCACCCGCATCTTTCCGGCCGAGTGTTGTTTTCAGGTCATTTACTTTATTTCGAACATTTCCTTTCTTTCCCGTCCTGGCTCGCCCCTGGCGGCCGCGCGTGGAAACCGTCCGATTAACAAGCGCGGTTAAGAATGTCTGGGCAGGCGGGCAATTGCCGGTTCTGCGTGAATTTGGACGATCCTTTTCGGGCTGAGGGGAAAATCGATGTCGATGAAGATTGTATTGGCGCTGGCTGCCACCATCGGGGCAGCGGCCTTGATGTCGACGGCGGCCGAGGCGCGGCCGGAGATCGTTGGAACCCACCTGGAAAACTATTCGCCCGGCACCATCGTGGTCAAAACCAACGAACGCCGGCTCTATCTGATCCTCGATGACGGCCACGCCGTGCGATATCCCGTCGGCGTCGGTAAATCAGGCAAGCAATGGGCCGGCACCACCCGCATCGACGGCAAGTATCGCAACCCGGCCTGGGC
>NZ_LJYG01000004.1:57591-58400 GCF_001440035.1 Bradyrhizobium manausense
AAGCCGCAGCTTCCCGACGTGATCCCCGGCGGCTCGCCGCGCAACCCGATGGGCGTCGCGGCAATGACGCTGGCCGGCGGCGAATATGCCATCCACGGCACCAATGTGCCGGGCTCGGTCGGCGGCTTCGTCTCCTATGGCTGCATCCGCATGCTCAACGACGACATCACCGATCTCTACAGCCGCGTCTCGGTCGGAACGACGGTGGTCGTGACGCGCTGATCATTGCGATCAAGCCGGGATTTGAAAAGCCGCGTCGTCCGACGCGGCTTTTTCACTACCAGAAGCGCCAGCCGCGTCTGCACCAGCCGTCGCGATGACCGCCATTGTAGCTGCGTGCGTACCCGCCCGCGAGCATCGCCGCCGAAACGTTTGCGGTTCGTCTGGTCGCAACATCGGCGAGCACGCGTCCGTATTTTTCCGAGCCGAGATTGTAGATGGTGACGCCGCCCTGGGCGAGCAGGTTGTGCAAAGCATCGGTGGCCGCTTCCGCCTTGTCCAACTCGTCCCGGCAGGACGCCTTCATCTCGGGCGCATCGATGCCGCGCAGGCGAACCCGCGCCACGAGATCGCGTCCGTCGCCTTGATGCACGCGCGCGAGAAACGTGTCGCCGTCGATCGTGCGGATGACATCGATCGGCAAACGGCTGTCGGGATTGCCGGACTGCTGAAGAATGATCCCGGCATCCTGCGCGCGTTCATCGGCCGGAAGCGGAAGTCGCCACTCGGTGCCATGCCGAAAAGCCAGCACGACCGCCACCACGACGCCGACCACGAACATCCACGGCACAAGTCCGGAGAAGCGGCGG
>NZ_LJYG01000004.1:58423-89647 GCF_001440035.1 Bradyrhizobium manausense
GCCGCCGTAAGAAGGTCGATAGGAACGATCCGGATCGAAGCGCGACATCCGCGCACGCTAAGGCTGAGTCGGCTGCACAGACAAGCGACCGCAAAAGAGCTGCGTCTCAAAAATCCGAGGCGATGCCCTTGCGCTCCCAATCGCCGTAGCGCGTGGGCTCGGGTCCCTTCGGACCCTGTAACTCCTTCGGCACGGTCTTGGCACGCGCCGCCGCGGCCCGCCGACGTTCCTCGGCTTCGGCCAGCGCGCGCTGCGCGGCGGGGGACAAGGGCTTGCGATCAGGAGCGGGAGGTTGGTCGTTCATGATCCATGGGTCCTAGCGCAGGATCTCGACCTGCGCGACGTCCAATAACGCATTGCTGAAATGGCTCCGGCGGGCTGAAATCGCCAGAGACCATTCTTACATTTGGCATATTCGCATGCCACAGAAGGTGTTCTCAAGGCATGCGCCATAAGGCGGAACTGCCGCCTCGTTCAGAACCTTACGTCCGCATGCCATCTCAACGTTTTGCCCCTCCGTCCGAAGTGCCCGGTCTTGCGGCGCGACGGATCGCTGCCGATATCGTCGACGGCGTCCTGCACAAGCACCGCACGCTTGATGACCAGCTCGATGGCTCCGGTGCCCATCCCGGACTGAAGACGCTCGCCGACCGCGACCGCGCGCTGATGCGGCGCCTGGTCGCAACTATTCTGCGCCGTCTCGGCACGCTCGGCCATGTGCTGTCGCGCCTGCTCGACAAAGGCATTCCGTCCGACGCGCCGCGGGCGCAGAGCGCGCTCTTGATCGGCGCCGCCCAGATTCTCTGGATGGACGTGCCCGACCACGCCGCGGTCGATCTCTCGGTTCGCCTGGTGCAATCCGATCGGCGCGCCGCGCGCTATGCCGGTCTCGTCAACGCCGTGCTGCGCCGCTGCGCGCGTGAGGGTCAGGCGCTGGTCGACGAGGTCGCATCGCAATCGCTCGACCTGCCGCCCTGGTTGCTGGCCCGCTGGAGCGCGCATTACGGCGAGGCGACCGCGCGGGACATGGCGCTGGCGCTCGGCCACGAACCGTCGCTCGACCTGACGGTGAAGTCCGATGCCGCGCAATGGGCGAGCCGGCTGCATGGCGAAGTGCTGCCGACCGGCTCGGTGCGCACGCTGCTGCACGGCTCGGTGACCATGCTGCCCGGCTTCGCCGAAGGACAATGGTGGGTGCAGGACGCCGCTGCCGCGCTGCCGGTCCGGCTGTTCGGCGACATCAAGGGCAAATCCATCGCCGACCTCTGCGCCGCGCCCGGCGGCAAGACCGCGCAGCTGGTTTTGGCAGGCGCGAAAGTCACCGCGCTCGACCGTTCGCCCGCCCGGGTGGCGCGCCTGCGCGAAAATCTGAACCGCCTGTCGCTTCAGGCCGAGACTGTCGTTGCTGACGCCGTAGAATGGACGGGGCCAGCGGACGGCTTCGATGGAATCCTGATCGATGCGCCCTGCACCTCGACCGGAACGATCCGCCGGCATCCCGACGTTGCGTGGCTGCGGCAGGAGTCCGACGTCGCCGCAATGACCGTTCTCCAGCAGCGGCTGCTGAGGAAATCGGTCTCGTTGCTCAAATCAGGCGGGACGCTGGTCTATTGCACCTGTTCGCTGGAACCCGAGGAAGGCGAGCAGGCCATCGCCACCCTGCTGGCTGCGGAGCCTGCGCTGCGCCGTGTGCCGATCGAAGCCAGCGAGGTCTCCGGCCTCAGCGAGACCATCACGGCCGAGGGCGATCTCCGGACCTTGCCGAGCCACCTGCCGCATGCCGACCCGAAGCTCGGCGGGCTCGACGGATTTTTCGCGGCCCGGCTGGTTAAATCCTGATTTTGCACCGGATTTTGCTACCACCACCCTGATTCGGGGCCTTTCAAGGTGGTGTCGGCCGTTCGATTTTGGGATTAATAAGGATTCGTCGGAATTCTCTCCCCCTTCAAGGCAAGGCGTGTCGGTCGCTCAACGCAGACGTATCTCGACGCTGGTCATGAACCGCTTCGCGCGGCACATGCTCGCGCGCGCGAGCGGCGGTTCCGTTGCGCTGTCGCGGGTCTGGCCGGGCCGGACCGATCGGCTGATCATCGCGCCGCATGATTTGCGCACTGCGGATGCGACGCGCGCGGCCGAGATCTATGCCGGCCGCTTCGTCTTCGCCGGCAAGATCGTCAATTGCCATGGCCGCTCGATCTTCGACCTCGATCCGCCGTCGGAGGATTGGGAGGTCGCGCTGCTCGGTTTCGGCTGGCTGCGGCATCTGCGCGCCGCCGATACCGCGCTGACCCGCGCCAATGCTCGCGCGCTGGTCGAGGACTGGATCAGCAACCCCGCCAATAAGCGCCGGCCCTTAGCGCGCCGCGCCGACGTGCTGGCGCGGCGCGTGATCTCGCTGCTGTCGCAGGCGCCGCTGGTGCTCAACGACACCGACAACAAATTCTACCGCCGTTACTTGCGCGCGCTGGCGCGCGAGATCCGCTTCCTGCGTTACACCATGGTCAACATCCCCGACGGGGTGCCGAAACTCCAGGTGCAGATCGCGCTGTGCTACACCACGCTTTGTCTCGCCAATCAGGCCCGCCATATCCGCAGCGCATCGAAAAAGCTCTCCGACGAGTTGCAGCGGCAGATCCTCCCCGACGGCGGCCACATCTCGCGCAATCCGGGTGCGCTGATCGAGCTCCTGATCGATCTGTTGCCGCTGCGGCAGACCTTTGCCGCGCGCAACATCGCGCCGCCGCCGGCGCTGCTCAATGCGATCGACCGCATGATGCCGATGCTGCGCTTCTTCCGGCACGGCGACGGCAATTTCGCTTTGTTCAACGGCATGAGCGCGACGCCATCGGATCTGCTCGCGACGTTGCTCGCCTATGATGATACCCATGGCGCGCCGATGGCGAACATGCCGCACACCGGTTTCCAGCGCCTCGATGCCGGCCCCACCACTGTCATCATCGACACCGGCGCGCCGCCGCCGCCCGGCGTCAGCCACGACGCGCATGCCGGTTGCCTGTCGTTCGAACTGTCCTCCGGCATCAGCCGCATCGTCACCAATTGCGGCATGCCGACCACAGGCCGCGACAATTGGCGGCCGTTTGCGCGCGGCACCGCGGCGCATTCGACGCTGACTTATCACGACACCTCGTCCTGCCAATTCGTCGAGATGTCGGCGATGAAGCGGCTGCTGCACGGCGCGCCTGTCATCAGCGGCCCTCATGAGGTCGAGAGCTATCGCGAGGTCGTCGAGGGCGGCACGCTGCTGACGACCTCGCACAATGGCTATCTCGCCAAGTTCGGCGTGATCCATCGGCGCGTGCTGATGGTCGCCAATGACGGCACGCGGATCGACGGCGAGGACACGCTGTCGCCGCCGCAAGGCGCGCGGCTCAAGGGCGCTGACGCCGATTTCGCGCTGCGCTTTCATCTGCATCCCGCGGTGAAAGCGAGCCGGCTGTCGGATGCGCGCGGCGTCATGCTGGTGCTGCCGAACCGCGACGTCTGGACCTTCGAGGCCATGGACGACAAGGTCGAACTCGAGGACAGCGTGTTCCTGGCCGGCAATGACGGCCCGCGTCGCACCGCCCAGATCGTGATCCGCCAGGATGCCCGCCAGGCGCCCACGATCCGCTGGAGCTTTGTGCGCTCCACCGCCTCGCCCGCGGTCACCAATGCCCGCCGCAACGCGCGGCGCGAGCCGGAACTTCCGCTGTAGACGCACTCGATTCGGTCCCATCTCGTCGTTGTGAAAACGGTCAAAAGCTGCTATCGAGCGCTCGTTCGCGCGACTGGCGACCTTGGATGGAGCACCATCGGGAAGCGCGACACATATCCGCCGCGCGCCTGGGCATAGACACTCCCTGAACAGAGGATCTTGCTCATGACTGACCATCCCCGCCGCGTCACCCGCGCCCTGCTCTCCGTCTCCGACAAATCGGGCCTGACCGAGTTCGCCAAGGCGCTTGCCGCGCATGACGTCGAGCTGGTCTCGACTGGCGGCACCGCAAAGGCGATCGCCGCGGCCGGCCTCAAGGTGAAGGATGTCTCGGACCTCACCGGCTTCCCCGAGATGATGGATGGCCGCGTCAAGACGCTGCATCCGAAGGTGCATGGCGGCCTGCTCGCAATTCGCGACAACAAGGAACATGCCGAGGCGATGAAGGCGCACGGCATCGCGCCGATCGATCTCCTCGTCGTCAACCTCTATCCGTTCGAGGCCACCGTCGACAAAGGCGCCGGCTTCGAGGATTGCATCGAGAATATCGACATCGGCGGCCCCGCGATGATCCGCGCCGCCGCGAAGAACCATGACGACGTCGCGGTCGTGGTCGAGGCGGACGACTACAAGGCCGTGCTCGACGAGCTCGCTGCCAACAACGGCGCGACCACGCTGAAGCTGCGCCGGCGGCTTGCGGCAAAGGCCTATGCCCGCACCGCGGCCTATGACGCCGCCATTTCCAACTGGTTCAACCGGCAGCTCGAGATTGACGCACCCGACTTCCGCGCCTTTGGCGGCAGACTGATCCAGTCGCTGCGCTACGGCGAGAACCCGCACCAGACCGCGGCGTTTTACGCGACGCCCGACAAGCGCCCGGGCGTTTCGACCGCGCGGCAGCTCCAGGGCAAGGAGCTCTCCTACAACAACATCAACGACACCGACGCGGCCTATGAGTGCATCGGCGAGTTCGACACCAAGCGCACTGCCGCCTGCGTCATCGTCAAGCACGCCAACCCTTGCGGCGTCGCTGAAGGCGCGAACCTCGTCGAGGCCTATCGCAAGGCGCTGGCCTGCGATTCCACCTCCGCCTTCGGCGGCATCATCGCGATGAACCGGCCGCTCGATGCCGACACCGCGCGCGAGATCACGAAGATCTTCACCGAGGTCATCATCGCGCCTGACGCCAGCGAAGAGGCGATCGCCATCATCGGCGGCAAGAAAAACCTGCGCCTGCTGCTCGCAGGCAGCCTGCCCGATCCCCGCGCGCCGGGCCTCACGGCGAAGACGGTGGCCGGCGGGCTTCTGGTGCAGAGCCGCGACAACGCCGTGGTCGACGACATGACGTTCAAGGTCGTCACCAAGCGCGCGCCGACCGAAACCGAAATGCGCGACCTGAAGTTCGCGTTCCGGGTGGCAAAGCACGTCAAGTCCAACACCATCATCTACGCCAAGGATCTCGCCACCGTCGGCATCGGCGCGGGTCAGATGAGCCGCGTCGATTCAGCCCGGATCGCGGCACGCAAGGCGCTGGATGCGGCCAACGAGCTGAAGCTGGCGGAGCCGCTGACCAAGGGCTCGGTGGTGGCGTCGGACGCGTTCTTCCCGTTCGCCGACGGCATGCTCGCCTGTATCGAGGCCGGCGCCACCGCGGTGGTGCAGCCCGGCGGCTCCATGCGCGATGACGAGGTGATCAAGGCCGCCGACGAGCATGGCATCGCCATGGTGTTCACGGGGACAAGGCACTTCCGGCACTGATCTCACCGCCGTCATTCCGGGGCGCGCGCAGCGCGAACCCGGAATCTCACGCAACAAGCTCTGGATTCCGGGTTCATCGCTCCGCGATGCCCCGGAATGACGATGGAGAGGCTACTCCCGCACCCGCATCAACAACGCGAATCCCGTCACGAAGAACACGACCAGCACGGCCATGCCGGCCTTCTGGCTGGCGGTGGCCGCGGTGATCACGCCGATCAGCAGCGGGCCGATGAAGGACGTTACCTTCCCGGTCAGCGCGAACAGGCCAAAATACTGCGCGATACGATCCTTCGGCGCGAGACGGATCAGCAGCGTGCGCGAGGCCGCCTGAAGCGGACCGCCGGCCGCGCCGATCAGGCAGCCGAGCACGATATAGGCACGCTCGGCGGCGGCGCCGAACAATGGCCCGCCCGGCGCCGGCGGCGCGACCCTGACGAACAACACGCTGTCCTTGTCCACCAGCAGGATCGCCGCGACCGAAAGCAGCAGGATCAACATGCTGCCGGCGATGACGCGCTTCGGACCAAGGTAGTCATCGAGCTTGCCGCCGAGCCAGGCACCAAAGGTGCCGGCGATGGCGAGGATGATGCCGAACGTGCCGATCTGGATCGTGTGCCAGCCAAAGGTGCCGGCCGCATAGATGCCACCGAAGGCGAACAGCGAGACAAGACCATCCGTGTAGATCATGTTGGCAAGCAGAAACGCGGCGAGCGATTTCTGCTGCGGCAGATCCTGCAGCGATTGCTTGAGATCAGCCAGTCCTTCGTGCAGCGCCTCGCGCACCGGGCGCTTCGCCGGATAATCCGGCGTGAACAAGAACATCGGCGTTACGAAAACGATGAACCAGAGCCCGGTCAATGGTCCTGCAGCACGATCGCCTTCATGGGTGACGGGATCGAGTCCGAACAGCGGCGTGAAGCCGAGCAGCGTGCGGCCGGTCTCGGGGTTGGCGGCGAAGAAGCCGAGCACGATAATCAGGCTGACGATGCCGCCGATGTAACCGGTAGCCCAGCCGGTACCGGAGAGTCGGCCGATGCGGTCGGGCGGCACCAGCGTCGGCATCATGGCATTGTTGAACACGGTGGCGAATTCCGCGCCGACGCTGGCAAGCGCAACCGCAATGAGCAACGGCGGAATGATGGCGTGATCGCCGGGCTTGCCGATCCACAGCGCGCACGAAGCCACCACCAGAACTGCGCCGAACGCGGCGATCCACGGCTTGCGGCGGCCGGAGGCATCCGCGATGGCGCCAAGCACCGGGGACAACAGCGCAATCGCCAGGCCAGCTGCTGCCATCGCAAAGCCCCACAACGACTGCCCCGTGGCAGGATCCGGCGCGACGTTGGTGGCGAAATAGGGCGCGAACACGAAGGTCGTGATCAGCGTGAAATAGGGCTGCGCGGCCCAATCGAAGAAGATCCAGCTGATGACGGCGGCGCGCGGCGGATAGGTTCGCAGGGCGCCGGCCAGGCGCGCATCGGGGGCGGTCGTCGTCGTCACGCAGTCCTCATCACAAAACAGTTTTGCCGCTCTTGGCGCAAACCGTATAGCATTGTTGCGACGCGTTAGAACTGGCCTGAAGGCTTGGCGGAAATTTGATGATGGCGTCATTTTCGACACGACGTGCTTTTTTCGCGCTGATCGCCACTCTGGCGTTTGGGCTTGCAGCGGCAACCGCTCAGGATGCGCGGCGAGCGTATGTGCCGCCCGCGCTGGACGCCGTGCACGCCATCCCCGCCGAGCATGGCATGGTGGTGGCACAAGAGAAGATCTCGGCGCAGGTCGGCGCCGACATCTTGCGGCGCGGCGGCAATGCCGTCGACGCGGCCGTCGCCGCCGGCTTTGCGATGGCGGTGACGTATCCGCGCGCCGGCAATATCGGCGGTGGCGGCTTCATGGTGATCCATTCCGCCGAACGCAATGAGGACGTCGCGATCGACTATCGCGAGACCGCGCCTGCGGCGACGACGGCGCAGATTTTCCTCGGACCTGACGGCAAGCCTGATGCCGCCAAGTCGCGCGATTCCGGGCTCGGCATCGGTGTGCCCGGCACCGTCGCAGGCCTGGCGCTGGCGCTGGAAAAATACGGCTCCGGACAATTCACGCTCGCGCAATTGCTCCAACCTGCGATCACACTCGCCCGCGATGGATTTGTCGTCACCGACGACATGGCCGACACGCTGCCGGGTTGGTATCCGCGACTGGCACGCTTTCCAGCGTCAGCCAGGATTTTCGCAAAGCCTGATGGCACGCCGCTTGGCGAAGGCGACAGGCTGGTGCAGAGCGACCTCGCCGACACGCTGGCGAGCATCGCGGCCCAAGGTGTGCGCGGATTCTACGAGGGTCCGGTGGCGGAGAAGATCGCCAAGGCCGTCTCCGACGCCGGCGGCATCATGACGCCGGCCGATCTGAAGGCCTATCAGCCGGCGATCCGCACCCCCGTGCACGGCACCTATCGCGGCTACGACATCGTCTCGATGCCGCTGCCGTCCTCCGGCGGCGTGGTGCTGGTCGAGACGCTCAACATCCTCGAAGGCTTTCAGCTGGCGGATATCAAGCAGGGCTCGCCAGCATCGCTGCATCTCCTGATCGAGGCCATGAAGCGCGCCTATGCCGATCGCGCGCGCTATCTCGGCGATCCGGCCTTTGTCAACGCGCCGATCGGTACGCTCATTGCGAAGGACTATGCCGCCAAGCTCCGCACCGGCATCTCCACCGAGCACGCCACGCCGTCCAGGGACCTTGTTGCGAGCGCGGCCTCGCCGCGCGAGGGCAGCAACACCACGCACTACTCCGTCGTCGACAGCCGTGGCAACGCCGTCAGCAACACCTACACGCTGAACTTCAGCTACGGCATCGGCCTCGTTGCCGACGGCACCGGCGTGCTGCTCAACAACGAGCTCGACGATTTCACTGCCGCCGTCGGCGCTTCCAACGCCTACGGTCTCGTCGGCTATGAGGCCAATCTGCCCGGGCCCGGAAAGCGGCCGTTGTCCTCGATGTCGCCGACCATCGTGCTGAAGGACGGCAAGCCGGTGCTGGTGACGGGCTCGCCGGGAGGCAGCCGCATCATCTCGACCGTGCTCCAGGTCATCGTGAATGTGCTCGACTACAGGATGGACGTCGCGGCCGCCGTGGCGGCGCCGCGGCTGCACCATCAATGGCTTCCGGATGAAGTGCGCATCGAGCGCGGCTTCCCCGACGACGTGCTGGCCGGGCTGAAGGCGATGGACCATTCCATTGTCGAGCCGATGGGACAGACGTCGGCCAATTCGATTGCCGTGACGCCGAACGGCCCCCTCGGGGCGCCCGATCCGCGCACGCGCGGTGCGGAAGCCGCTGGACAGTAACCCGCTCCCGCATGGCACAACGGCGCGCGCTGGCTTGCGCCGGCCGCCGCGCGTGCTACCACCGGCCAATCAAAAGAATTTGCCGGGGAAACGCACATGACAACAGCCGATCCGCTCCAGCGCATCGAACGCGCCGAGATCGAGGACACCAGCCTTCTTGCTTTCTATCGCGACATGAACGTCGCCGAGCGCCGCACCTTCTGGGCCTGCGCAGCCGGCTGGGCGCTCGACGGCATGGACTTCATGATCTACCCGCTGGTGATCGGCACCATCATCGCGCTGTGGAAGGTCGATGCGGCCTCAGCCGGCCTTGCCGGCACGGTGACGCTGCTCGCCTCCGCCATCGGCGGCTGGCTCGGCGGCTATCTGTCCGACCATATCGGCCGGGTCAGGACGCTCCAGATCACCATCATCTGGTTCTCGTTCTTCTCGCTGGTTTGCGCAATCGTGCAGAATTTCGAGCAACTCCTGATCGCGCGCGCAGTGCTCGGCCTCGGCTTCGGCGGCGAATGGGCCGCCGGCGCCGTGCTGATGGGCGAGGCGATCCGGCCGCAATATCGCGGACGCGCCGTCGGCTCGGTGCAATCGGGCTGGGCCGTCGGTTGGGGCCTCGCCGTGCTGTCGCAGGCAGTGCTGTTCTCGCTGATGCCAGCGGAGACAGCGTGGCGCTGGATGTTCGTGATCGGCGCGCTGCCGGCGCTGCTGGTGTTCTATATCCGCCGCTCCGTCACTGAGCCGGAGATCGCAGCCGCCGCACGCGCCAAGCACGCGGAAACGGGCAGTCATCCCAAGCTGTGGGAGATCTTCACCTTTCCGATCGTGAAGACAACGGTGCTGGCATCGCTGATGGCGACGGGCTGCCAGGGTGGCTATTACGCCATCACTTTCTGGGTGCCGCAGTTCCTGACCAAGGAGCGGCATCTGTCGATCGTCGGCTCGACCGGCTATCTCTCGACGCTGATCATCGGCTCGTTCGTCGGCTATCTGGTCGGCGCCTGGCTTGCCGACCGAATCGGACGGCGCAATTTGTTCCTGATCTTCTCGATCGGCGCGATCGCCGTGGTGCTGCTCTACACCCAGCTGCCGCTCATCAACGAGATCCTGTGGGTGCTGGGCTTCCCGCTCGGCTTCTTCGCCTCGGGCTATTTCTCGGGGGTTGGCGCGTTCTTGACCGAGCTCTATCCGACGCGGCTGCGCGGCTCCGGCCAGGGCTTCTGCTACAATTTCGGCCGGGGCATCGGCGCGCTGTTTCCGTTCCTCGTCGGCGCGCTCTCGGCGACGACGTCGCTGGCCAATGCGATCGCGATCTTCGCGGTGGTGGCTTACGCGGTGTTCTTCATCGCGGCGTTCGCACTGCCGGAGACGCGCGGGCGGGTGTTGCACGCGGATCAGTGAGTTGCTGTCGTTCCGGGGCACGCGAAGCGTGAACCCGGAACCTCGAGATTCTCAGGTGCGCAATTGCGCACCATAGTTCGGTGCTGCGCACCGGCCCGGAAATGACGGGAAAGAGACTTACCGCCCCACCTGATACGGCCCGCCCTTTTCCAGCGCTCGCGCATAGGCCGGCCGCGCATGGATGCGCTCCAGGAACGCCATCGCCTTGGGATGGCCTTGCTCGAGCCCGCCGCGCGCTTGCGCGGCTTCCAGCGGGAAGCTCATCTGGATATCGGCGGCGGTGAACTCGCTGCCGGCGAACCACTCGCTTTTGCCGAGCTCGCCTTCCCAATAATCCATGTGCTGCTTGAGCTGCGGATTGACCAGCGTGGTCAGCGCCTGGTTCGAGACCTTGCGCACCAGCGGACGTAGCAGCGCCGGTGCGCGCTTCGGCATCAGCGTGAACAGCAGCTTCAGCAGCAGCGGCGACATCGCGGACCCTTCCGCATAATGCAGCCAATAGGTGAAGCGCAGCCGCTCCGGTGTGTTCGGCGGCGGGATCAGCCGGCCGTTGCCGTAGGTCGCAACGAGATATTCGATGATCGCACCCGACTCGGCGATGGTGTTGCCGTTGTCGGTGATGACGGGCGACTTGCCGAGCGGATGGATCGCGCGCAGCTCCTTGGGCGCGCGCATGTCGGGCTGGCGTTGATAGCGCACGATCTCGTAGGGCACGCCCAACTCCTCGAGCAGCCACAGCACCCGCTGCGAACGCGAATTGTTGAGATGGTGGACGGTCAGCATCGCGAAATCCTTGGGGCCGGGTGGTCTCGGCCGTGTACCTGCCAGCCCGGGAACACAATGTCGAGCCGGCCGGCCGGATATTTTCACCCGGGTATATTGACGGCAGTTATTTACCCGGGTATTAAAGCGGCCATCGCAGTCAATATGGCAATGATTTCAATGCTGAGGACTTTCACCGCCTTCCAGGGGCAGCGTCGCCTGGTGTCCGGGCCGGCTGGAGAAGTCGCGCTGGTCGTCAAGCGGATCGCGCCGCGGCCGGACGAGGCCATCATCATCTTCTCGGACGCCACGGGCCGATCGATCGACTTCGATCTGCGCGGCGGGGACCGCGAGGTGCTGGCGCGGCTGGCAAAGCAGATTCCGCCGCCGGTCGAAGAGACCGAGCNCCGGCCGAGCCGCGCGGGCGCGGCCGGCCGAAGCTTGGCGTGGTCGCGCGCGAGGTGACGCTGCTGCCGAGGCATTGGGAATGGCTCAATGCGCAGCCCGGCGGCGCATCGGTCGCGCTGCGAAAGCTGGTCGAAGAGGCGAGGCGCGCGAGCGGTGACAAGGACCGCGAGCGGCAGGCGCGCGAAGCGGCCTACCACTTCATGTCGACCATGGCCGGCAACCTCGCGCAGTTCGAGGAAGCTTCGCGCGCGCTGTTCGCCGATGACCGGCGCCGCTTCACCGGACTGATTGCCGACTGGCCGGCCGACATCCGGGACCACATCGTCAAGCTCGCCTACAGCGACCGCGCGTAAGCCGCGCGCCGCTCTCCAACCACCCCATCGACGGCCGAGCCGCGCGCCCCGCGGCAACGGCTTTGCTCGCCCTGACGAAAGGCCCATCCATGTCTATTCCAAAACCGCTCTGGCAAACTTTCCTGCGCTTCCTCGCGCCGCTGATGCTGAGCAACGCGCTGCAATCGCTGTTCGGCACCGTCAGCAACGTCTATCTCGGCCAGATGATGGGCGTTGACGCACTCGCCGCGGTCTCGACGTTCTTCCCGGTGTTCTTCTTCCTGTTCGCCTTCGTCATGGGCCTCAGCACCGGCGCCACCGTGCTGATCGGGCAGGCCTTCGGCGCGGGCAAGCACGACAGGATCAAGATGGTCGCCGGCACGACCCTCGCGGTCGGCCTGCTGCTCTCGATATCAGTGGGACTGGTGGGTGGTCTGCTCAGCCGGCAATTGATGATGGCGCTCGCAACGCCTGCGGACATTCTCGGTCCTGCCAGCGCTTATGCGCGGGTCATGCTGCTGACGATGCCCCTCGGCTTCACCTTCCTGCTGATGACGGCGATGATCCGCGGTGTCGGTGATGCCGTGACACCGCTGCTGGCGCTGGCGTTGTCGACCGCGATCGGCTTGATCCTGACACCGATGCTGATCCACCTGGACATCGGCATCACCAGCCCGGCTTGGGCCGCCGCGATCTCCAACGCCGTGACGCTGAACGTGCTGGGCGCCTATCTGGCGCGAAAGAAGCACGCGCTTGCGCCGGACGCGGCACTGCTGCGCCATGTCAGGCTCAATCGCGCCGTGATCGGACAGATCCTCGGCATCGGCCTGCCGAGCGCCATCGGCATGGTGGTCATGGCCATCGCCGAGCTGGTCTTGCTCGGGCTCGTCAACGGCTTTGGATCCGATGCGACCGCTGCGTACGGCGCCGTCAACCAGGTGATGGGCTACACGCAGTTCACGGCCATGTCGATTTCGATCGCGGTCTCGATCCTCGGCGCGCAGGCGGTCGGCGGCGGCGACCGGGCGCGGCTCGACGGCATCGTCCGCACCGGTCTTGCGTTCAATCTCGTGCTGACCGGCGGGCTGGTGGCGCTGATCTATATGGTGCCGCGCGCCGTGCTCGGCATTTTCATCACCGACGGTGCCGTGCTCGACCTGGCGAAGGGCCTCCTCTTCGTCGCCTTGTGGAGCTCGGTGCCGTTCGGACTTGCGACCACGTTCTCCGGCGCGATGCGGGCGGCGGGCGTGGCGCTGACGCCGATGCTGCTGTCGATCTTTGCCATTGTCGCGATCGAGCTGCCGTCGGCGGTGATCCTCAGCCGCGCGATCGGCCTGAAAGGCGTATGGGCCGCCTATCCGATCGTGTTCTGCACCATGTTCCTCTTGCAGATGGGCTATTACCTCCTGGTGTGGCGCAAGCGGGCAATCCGACGTCTGGGCTGATCAGCAAGATATTATGACCGTCATTAAACGGTGGACCTGTGGCGCGCCCTGCGCCACAATGGAGCAAAGCGAGATCAGAGAGCCAGGTCAAAGAGCCAAGTCAGGGAGAACGAGATTGACCCGCACAGCCCCGCAATTCCTGTTCGACTTCGGCAGCCCGAACGCCTATCTCAGCCATCTCGCGATCCCCGCGATCGAGCAGCGGATCGGCGTCAAGTTCGAATATGTGCCGATCCTGCTCGGCGGCATCTTCAAGTCGACCAACAACAGATCGCCGGCGGAGACGCTGGCCGGCATCAAGAACAAGCGCGAATTTCAGGCCGTCGAGACCGAGCGCTTCATCAAGCGCTTCAAGGTCGAGCCTTACGTCTTCAACCCCCACTTTCCCGTCAACACGCTGAACCTGATGCGCACCGCGATCGCAGCGCAGCTCGAGGGCGTGTTCGAGAAATATGTCGACGCCGCCTTCCATCATATGTGGCGGGAGCCGAAGAAGATGGATGATCCCGAAATCGCGGCGAAGGCGCTGGCGTCTTCGGGCCTTGATGCTCAAAAGCTGTTCGCCCGCGCCCAGGAGCCCGAGGTGAAGGGCAAGCTGATCAAGAATACCGAGGAGGCGGTCGCCCGCGGCGCCTTCGGCTCGCCGACCTTTTTCGTCGGTAACGAGATGTTCTTCGGCAAGGAGCAGCTGCGCGAGGTCGAGGAGATGGTGCTGGAGAAGTGATTTTCGCATCCGGTGTAAACGCGCTAACTCTCTGGCGTCGTCCTGGCGAAAGCCAGGACGACGGCAAGAAACAACAACAAGGACAACCCCATGCGCATCCTCGTGGTCGGCGCCGGCGCCATCGGCGGCTATTTTGGTGGCAGGCTGTTGCAGGCCGGCCGCGACGTCTCCTTCCTGGTCCGCGCCAGGCGCGCCGGTGAGCTCGCGAGCGCGGGCCTCGTCATCAAGAGCCCGAATGGCGATGTGACGCTGAAAAATCCTCCGACCGTGCAGGCCGGCGCGATCAGGGACAAGTTCGACGTCGTGCTGCTCAGCTGCAAGGCGTTCGACCTCGATGATGCCATCACGTCGTTTGCGCCGGCGGTGGGCTCGAACACTGCGATCATCCCGATGCTCAACGGCATGAAGCATCTCGACATCCTCGATGCAAAATTCGGCAAGGAGCGCGTGCTCGGCGGTCTCTGCGCCATCGCCGCAACCTTGAACGAGAAGCGCGAAGTGGTGCAGCTGCAACCGATGCAGTCGATCAATTACGGCGAGCGCGACGGCACGATGTCGGATCGCGTCAAGGCGATCGACGAGACCTTCAAGAGCGGCATCAAGGGTGCCACGGCCAGCCTGAACATTTTGCAGGACATGTGGGAGAAGTGGGTATTCCTGTCTTCGCTTGCGGCGAGCACCAGCCTGATGCGCACCTCCGTCGGCAACATCCTCGCCGCGCCCGGCGGCCGGGATTTTCTGCTCGGCATGCTGGACGAGACCAGCGCGATCGCGACGGCATCAGGCTATCCGCCGGGCGGTCCGTTCTTCGAGCGCGTCAAGGGCAATCTCACCGCCGAGGGCTCGCCGATGACCGCCTCGATGTTCCGCGACATCAAGGCGGGCTTGCCGGTCGAAGCCGATCACGTGATCGGCGACCTTATCGCGCGCGCCGACGCGGCCAAGGTGCCGGTGCCGAAGCTGCGCATCGCGTATACGCATCTGAAGGCGTATGAGAAGCAGCGGGCGGGGTAGGTAGCAGCCGCACATTCGGTGTCGTCCCGGCGAAGGCCGGGACCGCGTGATCTATCGAAGATTACCGCGGCATGCGCCGGTAAACTCCGAGCCTTCGCCGAATTACTTTCGTGGCTGTGGGTCCCGGCCTTCGCCGGGACGAGTGAGTTTGCCGCAACAGCCCTGCGCTAGTTGAAATACGCCAGATAGTGCGCCACCGCCGTGATTTCCTCGTCGCTCATGTGATAGGCGACGTCGGCCATCGCGGCGACGCCGCCGCCGACGCGCTGGCCCGCTTTGTAGTCGTGCAGCGCCTTGACCAGATATTCCTCGCGTTGACCTGCAAGCCGCGCGACGGCTTTGGTGCCGGCAAAGCTGTCCGTGTGACATGAGGCGCAGCGGCGGCCGACGGCAACCTGCGCGCCTTTCTTCGACAGATCCGGATCCTTGTCCTCGGCGGCCTTCGGCGGCGTCATCGCCGCGAAATAGGCGCCGAGGCTGCGGACGTCCTCGTTGGTGATCTCCTCTGCGATCGGCTGCATCTGCTCGTTCTTGCGCGAGCCGGCACGGAAGAACACGAGCTGCCATTGCAGGAACTGATCGGGCTGGCCGGCCAGCGAGGGAATGTTCTCGGTCTGCGAGATGCCGTTCTCGCCGTGACAGCCGGAGCAGACGGCCGCCTTCTCCTGGACGGCGGCGTTGTCGGCGGCGCTTGCGGGGACGAATGCGATCGCTGTGAGCGAGAGCGCGCCGATTGCGTACAAAGAATACTGACGGCGCATGGGGACAATTCCGATCTATCGAGTTCGTCGTTCCGGGGCGTGCGGAGCACGAGCCATGATGCGCAATTGCGCATCTGAGAATCCATAACCACGATTCGGGGTTATGGGTTCCGGACTGGCGCTGACGCGCAATCCGGAACGACGGGGGTGAGACTCTGAAACGAAAGAGGCTGCGGCGCCTTTCGAGGCCACCGCAGCCTCTTGGTCAGGTCGCGCTACTTCTTGCTGTAGCTGATGCGGTAGATCGCGCCGGCCCAGTCGTCGGCGACGAGGATCGAACCATCCTTGGCGAGAACGATGTCATCGGGGCGGCCGAGATAACCCTGGTCACCCTCGAGCCAGCCGGAGGCGAACACCTCCTGCTTGGCGTTCTTGCCGTCGGGGCCGACGATCACGCGCATGATGCGGGCGCCCTGGTACTTATGCCTGTTCCAGGAGCCGTGCTCGGCGATCAGGATGTTGTTCTTGTACTCGGCGGGGAACTGGTCGCCGGTATAGAACTTCATGCCGAGCGGAGCGACGTGGGCGCCGAGGTTCAGCACGGGCGGCGTGAACTCGGAGCACTTGTGCCCCATCGCGAACTTCGGATCGGGAAGGTCGCCCTGGTGGCAGTAGGGATAGCCGAAATGCTCGCCGATCTTGTTGATCATGTTCAGCTTGTCGGAGGGCAGATCATCGCTGACCCAGTCGCGCGCATTCTCGGTGAACCAGTACTTGCCGGTGCGCGGATCGACGTCGCCGCCGACCGAGTTGCGAACGCCGAGCGCCCAGATTTCGGCATTGCCGGTCTTGGGATCGACGCGCCGGATCTGCGAGACGCTGGTCGGCGGAATGCCGACGTTGAAGGGCGGTCCGAACGGAATGTAGAACCAGCCATCCTTGTCGACGGCGATGTACTTCCAGCCATGCGCGGCATAGGACGGCATGTCGTCGTAGACAACCTTGCCCTCGCCGGGATTGTCGAGCTTGTTCTCGATGTCGTCGTAGCGGATCAGCTTGTCGACCGCGATGACGTAGAGCGCGCCGTCCTTGACGGCGAGACCCGTGGGCATGTTCAGGCCCTTGAGGATGGTCTTGACCTCTTTCTTCCCGCCATTGTCCTTGATGGCGTAGACGTTGCCGAGGCCGAACGAGCCGACGAACAGCGTGCCCTTGTCACCCCAGGCCATCTGCCGCGCCGCCAGCACGCCGGAGGCGTAGACCTCCATCTTGAAGCCGGGCGGCAGTTTCACCTTCTTGACGATGTTGGCGAGCTCGGCGTCGGAGGCGCCGGTCGGCGGACCCGAGGGCGGCGCAAGGCCCTTCTGCGCTTCGGTTTCGTCGCCGAGGAACCAGTCGTCCGGCGGATGGGTCCAGAATTCCTTGGTGCCGGATTCGTACTTCTTCAGCGCCCGGTTCTTGTCCTGCTGTTGTTGTGCGCTGGCAACGCTGGTCCCGGCAAGAAGGGCAACCGCTGCAAGCGCCAACACGGATCGATGGATGATCGATTTCATCGCGTCACTCCCCTAAGGCAGCCATCGGGGCTGCACATTCTTGTTTTGCTGTGTGAGTAGGCGAAGTTCGAAGTCTGCCCGCGAGGCAGACGCAAAAAGGTTAGCACATCTGCGGGCCGTGAGAAGCGCGTCGCGTGCGCGGCAGTTGCGCTCAATCAAATTGGGACGGATGTTCCTCACATCCTCGCAGGCGGCGACGACAACGTTCTCGCTGCAACGCGGAATCGGGATGGCGCCGCCTCTTTTGCGAGCAGCGAAGCAAGGCGACCGATACAAGGCTGCGAAAACAAACCCCATGCACAATAGAACGGCGAGGTGCCGGCTCGCGCACGGTGACGCCAGCCCCAGGTCTGAAACATCGTGCGATTTGGCAAAACCGGCGACTATTTCACGACCGGGTAGGGCCCGTCGTCAAACGGCGTGTCGTGATAGCCCTTCGATCCCACCTCGCGCGCCAGGGCGCTGCGGAAATCCGAGCCGGCGCGCAGGCTGCGCAGCACATGGGCGAAATCGAATTCGGGATGCCATCCGAGCTCGCGCCGCGCGCGCGCGTTGACATAGACGCGGTCGATCCCGGGGAACAGTCGCCAGCCGCGCGCGGCATAGAGCTCGGCGCAATCCGGGTAGAGCTCGCCCACGACATCGGCAGCATTGCGGGCGAGCGCGGCGAGCTGATGTTGCGAGAACGGACTGGTCGCCGAGACGATGTAACGGCCGAAGCCGATCGCGGGCGCACGCGCGACTGCAAGCAGATGGGCGCTGACCGCGTCCGCTATATCCAGCCGTCGATAGAGCAGCTCGTTGGCCTGCGCGTTGTCCAGGGCGTAGGCCGACCGCATCGCAGGATCGTCGTCAGCTTCAGGAAAGAACCGCGAGGTCCGCAGGATGACCACCGGCAGGCTGCTCTCGCGAAAGAACAGCTCGCACAGATTTTCCGCCATCAGTTTCGTGGTGCCGTAGATGTTCTTCGGCACCGACGCCAGCTCCTCGGTGACCCACACCGCCTGTCCCGCCTCGGGCCGCAGCTGCGCGCCGAACGCGCTGGTGGTGCTGGTGAGGACAAAGCTCTTCACGCCGGCAGCCAGCGCCGCCTCGAGCAGATTGAGCGTCCCGGTGACGTTGGTGTCGATGAAGGCCTCCTTGCCGTGGGTCGCCACATGCGGCTTGTGCAGCGTCGCGGTGTGGATCACGGCCGTGACGCTATCCATCTGCGCCCGGACGAAGGTGGGATCGACGATGGAGCCGACAGCATCGGTGAACGGCGACGGTTTGAGGTCGATCCCGCGGACAGCGGAACTGCGCCCGCGGAGCGTGCGTAGAATGGCCTCGCCCAAATGACCCGCACTGCCGGTGACGAGAATTGTCATGTCAGCCCCAGTCCAGCCGCCAGCAGCGTGGAAAACCACGGCTCAACCTGATTAAGCTGGATGCTGGAAAAAATTGGAGCGGGCGAAGGGGCTCGAACCCTCGACCCCGACCTTGGCAAGGTCGTGCTCTACCACTGAGCTACACCCGCATCCTGTGTCGGTCGCGTGACGCGCCGGCAACGGCTGTCGTATGCCAAAAGCGGGAGGCGAATGCAACAGCTACCGGCAGCATAGATGCGCATTCCGAGCCCCGATATGAGCCCTGGAGCGGCCAAATCGACCCAAAACGGCCCGGAACTGCCGAATCGGCTGCGACGGATTGAAATTCGGCCGGCCCGGCCCAATTTTAGGGCCTGAAACGAAGCATAGGCGATGGCGACGTGCTAAAGAGCCGCCATTCCAGACCAGACGAGGGGATCCCGTGACGATCATCGACCAGGGTAACGGAGCGGCCCCGGCTGCGGCCGATCTGATCAAGGACACCACCACCCAAACCTTCGTGAAGGACGTCATCGAGGAATCGAAGCGCCAGCCGGTGCTCATCGACTTCTGGGCGGAATGGTGCGGCCCCTGCAAGCAGCTCACGCCCGTGCTCGAAAAGGCCGTCAAGGCGGCCAAGGGCAAGGTCAAGCTGGTCAAGATGAACATCGACCAGCATCCGGCGATCCCCGGCCAGATGGGCATCCAGTCGATCCCGGCCGTGATCGCCTTCGTCAACGGCCAGCCCGCCGACGGCTTCATGGGCGCGGTACCGGAGAGCCAGGTCAACGCCTTCATCGAGAAGCTGACCAAGGGCGTCACTGCGCCGGGCGAGCCCAACATCGCCGAGATCCTGCAGGAGGCCGAGGCCGTGCTCGCCGAGGGCGACACTGCTGCCGCCGCGCAGATCTACGCCGAAGTGCTGCAGCATGATTCGACCAACATCCCCGCGCTTGCCGGCCTCGCCAAATGCTACGCCATTTCGGGCGCGATGGAGCAGGCCAAGCAGACGCTGGCCATGGTGCCGGAATCCAAGCGCAACGACCCGGCCGTGAAGGCGGTGCAGACCGCGATCGATCTCGCCGAGCAGGCCAAGCAGCTCGGTCCAATTGCCGAGCTGGAACAGAAAGTCGCCGCAAATCCGCTCGATCATCAGGCGCGCTTCGACCTTGCCACCGCGCTGAACGCGAAGGGCGACCGCGCAGCCGCGACCGAGCAGCTGCTCGCAATCGTCAAGCGCGACCGCAAATGGAACGATGACGGCGCCCGCAAGCAGCTGGTGCAGTTCTTCGAAGCCTGGGGCGGTGCAGACGAGGCAACCGTCGAGGGCCGCAAGCGCTTGTCGACCATCCTGTTCTCATAAGCTCAGGTCGCAATTCAGGCGGGGACTGAGATGCCGATCAACATCGAATATCGCGGCCCCGCCGACCTGCCGGAAATCATTCCGGTGTTTCCGCTGCCGGGCGCGCTGCTGCTGCCGCGCGGCCAGATGCCGCTCAACATCTTCGAGCCGCGCTATCTGGCGATGGTCGACGACAGCTTCCGCGACGGTCATCGCCTGATCGGCATGATCCAGCCTGACGTGGCGCATTCGCCGAAGAATTCCGACAAGCCGGCGCTGTTCCGCGTCGGCTGCGTCGGCCGCATCACCCAGCTCGCTGAATCCGGCGACGGCCGCTACATCCTCGAGCTGACCGGCGTTGCCCGCTTCAGGGTGATGGAGGAGCTCGACGTGCTTACTCCCTACCGGCAGTGCAAGGTCGATTTCTTCGCCTTCACCGACGATTTCAAGGCTCGGCTGGGTGAGGAGGCGGTCAACCGCGAGGCGCTGCTGGTGGCGCTGGCGGAGTTTCTGAAGGCCAACAATCTCAAGGTCGACTGGGAGGGCGTCGAGAGCGCGCCCAACGAGGCGCTGGTCAATGCGCTGGCGATGATGTCGCCCTATGGCCCGGCCGAGAAGCAGGCCATGCTGGAAGCGCCTGACCTGAAGACCCGCGCCGAGATCCTGATCGCGGTGACCGAGATGGACCTTGCCAAGAAACGCACCAGCGGCGATCCGCCGCTGCAGTGACGGGCGCGGTGCATCCGTGAAGGCGGTGTGCTCCCTCCCTCGCGGGCGCAAGCGGGAGAGGGGGCGCACTGCCTGCGTGGCCGCTACCCGAACCGCTCCACCGCCCAGGCGAACAGGCTGCCCGGAATCGGCGGCTGCAGCGAGCGGCCCTTGCCTGAGATGTGCAGGCCGATCACGTTGGGATCGGTGACGATACCGAGATAGCTCGACGGCTCGAAGAACAGTCTTGGCTCGGAATGTACCGCGTAGAACGATCGCTTCGGCAACGCCTTTTGCAGATCGCCCGAACGCTTGGCGAGGATGGTCAGTGCCGGAGGCCCGAAGATGGCGATGCGAAGGTCGGACAGACGCTGCGAGCCGCCGCTCAGCTTCCGTATCGCAAAGCTCAGGCGATGGCTCGGCGACAGCCATTCCGGCGTCAGCTCCTCCTGCGCCATCAGATTCTCGAAGGCGCCGACGATCTGGTGGTCGGGCGGCAGATAGAGCACGGAGTTGCCGAGCCGGCGGGATCGCTCCCAGGCAAAGTATGGCTCTGCCGGATCGATCTCGACGGGTTTGAGCAGCAGCACGTCGGCGTCGAGCCAGAGGCCGAGATGCT
Organism: Bradyrhizobium manausense; assembly: GCF_001440035.1. Lineage (GTDB taxonomy): Bacteria > Pseudomonadota > Alphaproteobacteria > Rhizobiales > Xanthobacteraceae > Bradyrhizobium > Bradyrhizobium manausense. The sequence continues at coordinate 79,596 of NZ_LJYG01000004.1, forward strand.
TCGCCATCAGCTTGATGCGGAAGAAGTCGCTGAACTGAAGCGTGGTCCAGTCGCGCCAGCTGCCGTCAGGTTGCGGCGGCCGCAACCGTTCGGAGAAGGCGTGCGGCAGGATCGCTTCGGCGTCCGCATTCTCGACGCCCGCGGGGAGGCCCGGGATGGTGTCGAAACTATAGACCGTGACCTTGTGGCCGGCCGCCAGCTGCGAGCGCAGGCAGGTCTGGCGTAGCGCGTCCATCGGGCCATGCCAGAAGGTGACGATCTCGGGAAGCATGAGGCGAGCTATACGGGAAAACGAGGGCAAAGAAAAAGCCCCGGCGCGACAAGCGCCGGGGCTCGAATGAGACTTGAACTCAGGCCCAGGCGCGTTCGCGCTTGAGCTTCTCCTCATAGCTGTCGATCGAGGACTTCTTCTCCATCGTCAGCCCGATGTCGTCGAGGCCGTTGATCAGGCAGTGCTTGCGGAACGGGTCGATCTCGAACTTGACCTTGCCGCCATCGGGGCCGCGGATCTCCTGGTTGGGCAGGTCGATCGTCAGCGTCGCGTTGGCGCCGCGCTCGGCATCGTCGAACAGCTTGTCGAGGTCCTCCTGCGAAACGCGGATCGGCAGAATGCCGTTCTTGAAGCAATTGTTGTAGAAGATGTCGCCGAACGAGGTCGAGATCACGCAGCGGATGCCGAAATCGAGCAGCGCCCAGGGCGCGTGCTCGCGGCTCNNNGAGCCGCAGCCGAAATTGTCGCCGGCGACCAGCACCTTCGCGTTGCGATAGGCTGATTGGTTGAGGACGAAATCCGGGTTCTCGCTGCCGTCGTCCTTGTAGCGCTGCTCGGAGAAGAGCCCCTTGCCAAGGCCGGTGCGCTTGATGGTCTTGAGGTACTGCTTCGGAATGATCATGTCGGTGTCGACATTGATGATCTTCAGCGGCGCCGCGACGCCTTCCAGCGTGGTGAACTTGTCCATCTCAGGATTCCCGGTTCGAAGTCAGGGGAGGCTGTTTAGCCCGGTTGGCGTATAAATCCTAGGCCGGATTCGGCAGTCTTGATCTGTCAGTCAGCTTGGCGGAGCCATGCTATCAGGGGCAAAGCCGGTCGGCAGGCCGTCGATGCTCTTCATGTTCTTCAGGCCCCAGTATTTTCGCAAGTTGTTGACGCCCTGCGCCGTCCAGTAACGGATGAGGCTGCCACGCTCTTCCCGGTAGTCGAACAGCGGCACGCCCATACCGCACGAGGTCTGCACGAGGTCGACCGAGAGGCGCACGATCTGGCGGGCGCCAGCCATGTCCTCGAACCCTGGGGCGAGCTCGGTATATTCAGGCGTGCCGCGCATGATCGATCGGCCCTGGCCATAGAGCCGCAGGATCACCGGCGGGCCTTCGAAAGCGCAGAACATGATGGTGAGGCGCTTGTCATCCGATGCGATCAGGTGCGCGCGGGTCTCGCTGCCGCTGCCGGTGCAGTCGAGATAGGCGACGTCGTTCGCTCCGAGCACAAGGAACGACGACAGGCCCTTGGGGGAGACGTTGATGCGTCCCTTCGGCGGGGCGCTCGCGACGAAGAAGATCTTCTGCCGCTCGATGAAAGCCCTGTGCTCGGGTTCGATCCCGGTGAATTGCTTGCCCATGTCCGCGGGTCCTCTGCTCGGTGACAGCGCCTCGGAGGCAAAGAAGCTAACACATCTCGGGTACCGGTTTAAGAACATAAGATATGCTGGTATAAAAACCACCATGAAACGAGCAGATCCGATCGCTCCGGCGCTCTCGCTCAGCGCATTCTTGCGGGCGCTCCGGGAACGTCAGTCTCCGGTGGAATTCGGCCTCGCCGCGGGACCACGGCGGCGCACGCCCGGCCTCCGGCGCGAGGAGGTCGCCCAGCTCTGCGGCTTGAGTGTCACCTGGTACACCTGGATCGAGCAGGGGCGCGATGTGTCCGTCTCTGCTTCGGCACTTGCGCGCATCGCCCGCGGATTACGCCTGTCACCTGCCGAGCGCGCTTATCTGTTTGAAGTCGCGGGCAAGCGCGATCCCGAGCGGCCGGGCCACAGAGACGATCCACCCGGGGAGATCCTGGCCTGCGTCGATGCAATCGATGGTCCCGCCTACATCCTCGATCGCACATGGAGCGCCCGCCGCTGGAATGCGAAAGCGTCGCGCTTGTTTGCAGGATGGCTCGATGATGACGGTGAAAAGAACCTGCTGCGCTACATCTTCCTCAGGCCGGAGGCGCGAAGCCTGATCCTTGACTGGGCGTCCCGTGCGCAGCGCGTCGTCGCCGAGTTCCGTGCCGCGGTGACAGCCTACTCCGATGATCCGGACATTCGCCGGCTCGTGGAGGAGCTGAGACTGGCAAGCGCGGACTTCGAACGTTGCTGGGACACACAGGGCGTCCTGACCCGCGAAGGCGGCGAACGCGTGTTCAATCATCCGACCATGGGACTGCTGCATTATCAGCAGGTGTCGCTATCGCTCGCGGGCTGGCCCGACTATCGGCTGACGATGCTTCTGCCTGCGCCATCGCCGCGCGATCGATGATTTCCTATTCGGCCTGCGCCTCGATCGCTGCCATGTCGTCGTCCGAGAGACCGAAATGGTGGCCGATCTCGTGGATCAGGACGTGACGGACGATATGGCCGAGGCTCTCGTCGTGCTCGGCCCAGTAGTCCAGGATCGGGCGGCGGTAGAGCCAGACCATGTTCGGCAGCCGCGCCACGTCGCCAAGACTCTGCTGCGGCAGGCCGACGCCCTGGAACAGGCCGAGCAGGTCGAACTCGCTCTCGCAGTCCATCTCGTCGAGCACCTCCTCGGTCGGGAAGTCGTCGACGCGGATGATCAGGCCCTCGCAGAGCCCGCGAAACTCCGCCGGCAGGCGCTCGAAAACGTCGTGCGCCGCAGCTTCCATCTCGGCCAGCGAGGGCGCTTTCAGGTCCATCCACATGCGCACCTCTTAGCGCGGGTTTCGCAGCGATGCATCCGGCTTTATAAGCGCGTGAGGTTGACGGGCGCGGCCAAAACGGGGAGCGTGGAGGCCAAGCGGGCCTCGGTCGAGGGTGGTTCAGGTGGGCGATAAAATGCGAGCAAAAGCAGCGGCGGCTCTACTGTGCATGGGGTTGTTTTCGCAAGTCGGCATGAGTGCCCAGGCAGAGACGGCCGGCACTGTCGTCCGCCTGGCCCAGGCGGTGTCGCCCGACGACATCCCGCCGCCGCGAAAGCGGCCCCAGACCCGCCTGCGCGTCACGCCCTATGACAGCCCTGACGGCGTCTATCCGCGTTACAACCCGGGCCCCGACGCGGTGCGCGAGTGCAACGTTGCCTATGTGCAGGAACACAGGCCCAGCGGCACCGTGATCACGCCGCATATGAGCTGCTACTGGCGTCGCGGCTGATACCGGTTCAGTGCCCGCGCAGCGCGCCGATCAGGCCGGCGCCGACGACCAGCGCGGACACGCCATAGACCAGGATCGCCATCACCAGCTGCGTCGTCTGGCTTGCCGTGCCGCTCTCGACGCCCGGCGCCTGCGAGGCCAGTGCCGAGCTCGCGCCAAGCGCAATGCTCGCTGCGATGGCGAGGCGGGATATCAGCAATGTTCGAAACTGTGTCATGACCATCTCCTGCATTCGCTCGACCAGAAGATACGTACGTCGCTGACGGCTGGTTGTTCATCCCTAGCAGATTCAGGTGCAGCGTTCCAGATTGGCCGCTTTTGACTTGCAGGCCGCCGCGTGATCCTCTCATGTTGCCGGCGGAGGTCGTCATGACGAGATGGATCGCATTGACCGTTGCTGCGGGGCTCGCCGCAAGCCTGCCTCACGCCTCCGTCGCGCAGAAGGTGACGAAGCTGCCTGACGCCTCCGCGGGCCGCGCGGTGTTCGATGGGCGACGGCACGTGCGATACGATGCTGCCCGCTACGCTCCGCGGCCTGATCCGCACTACTATGCGCGGCCCGTCTATTACCGTCCCTATCCTTACGCTGTGCCCGCGCCCTTCGTGCTCGGCTACGGGCCGTTCTGGTGACGCGGCATGCCTTGCGCGGCGCGTCGTTCATTCATGGCGCATTCACGTCGCCGTCTCTAACTTAACCGCGTGAGCGACTGCAAATGAACAGCGACCGCGGGACGACGATGCCGCGATGACGCTGTCCAATTTCAGGGAGACATTCCATGCCGAGGATCATGCGTCCCGGGACAAGCTCGCTGCGCCTGCTCGGGCTCGCCGCTGTTGCTGCTCTGATGTTGTCGTCAGGACTTGCGCGCCGCGCTGAAGCGATGACGCCGATCAATCCGACCGCGCTGCCCGCGGCGAAGGCTGCAAGCGACGACATGATGATCCAGGTCCGCCATGGCGGTGGCGGTGGCGGTGGACATTTCCACGGCGGCGGCGGACATTTCGGCGGCTTCCATGGTGGGGGAGGGCACTTCGGTGGCTTCCACGGTGGCGGCTATCGCTATGGCGGCTTCCACCACTTTGGCGGACATGGCGGCTACCATCGCCACTGGGGCGGCACCTATCGCCCGTACTATGGCTATCGCCACTTCCACCGGCGCTATTATTACGGCGGCTATTATCCCTATTATCACTATCCGCGCCGCTGCCGGATCATCTGGACCTATTACGGCCCCCGCCGCATCTGCCACTGGCATCATTGGCATCGCTGGCACTATCCGTACCGCTATTGGTGATGCGATTTGTCATTCCGGGATGGCGCATAAGCGCCAGACCTGGAATCTCGAGATTCCGGGTTCGTCCTTCGGACGCCCCGGAATGACTGCGGATCGTGACGACACTCGTTGGCTCAGAGCCAGCCCTTCACATTCCACGACGACGGCTTCCACCGCATCAAGGTCTCGATCTTCCACTGCTTGAACATCGCCGGTGGCCAGCGGCTGAGCTTCGAGGTCTCCTCGACCTCGGGCTTGGCGACGATGTGCAGCCGCGGCGCGCGCCGCCGGTGCTGGCGGGTCGCCTCGCCGATCAGATCCACATATTCAGGCTTGTTGGCCATGAGACGTGTCCTCGCGAGATCGTCGCGAGGACACTGTCGGCGCTGCGGCTTAACGACGGCTTGCCGCGTTCGCTCAAATTGGAGGGAGCAGCTCAGCGCCAGTCCCTGACGTCGACGAAGTGGCCCGCGATCGCGGCGGCCGCGGCCATCGCCGGCGACACCAGATGCGTGCGGCCCTTGAAGCCTTGGCGGCCTTCGAAATTGCGGTTCGAGGTCGAGGCGCAGCGCTCTTCCGGCTTCAGCTTGTCCGGATTCATGGCGAGGCACATCGAGCAGCCGGGCTCGCGCCATTCGAAGCCGGCCTTGATGAAGATCTTGTCGAGCCCCTCGGCTTCGGCCTGCTCCTTCACGATGCCGGAGCCCGGCACCACCATGGCGTTGACGTTGGCGGAAACGGTCTTGCCTTCGGCAATCTTCGCTGCCGCGCGCAAATCTTCAATGCGGCCGTTGGTGCAGGAGCCGATGAAGACGCGGTCGAGCTTGATGTCGGTGATCTTCGTCCCCGCCGTCAGGCCCATATATTTCAGCGCGCGATGCTTGGAGAGACGCTTGGCCTCATCAGCGATCTTGTCAGGATCTGGCACGATGCCGGTGACCGAGATGACGTCCTCAGGTGAAGTGCCCCAGGTCACGATCGGCGGCAGCTTTGCTGCATCGAGCCGCAGCTCGTGGTCGAAATGCGCGCCGTCGTCGGAGCGCAAGCCCTCCCAGTAACGCATCGCCGCGTCCCAGGCCGCGCCCTTCGGCGACTTCGGCCGGTCGCGCAGGAAGTCGTAGGCCTTCTGGTCGGGCGCAACCAGACCGGCGCGCGCACCGCCTTCGATCGACATGTTGCAGACCGTCATGCGGCCTTCCATGGAGAGCGCGCGGATCGCATCGCCGGCATATTCCAGCACATAGCCGGTGCCGCCTGCGGTGCCGATCTCGCCGATGATGGCGAGAATGATATCCTTGCCGGTCACGCCGTCAGGCAATTTGCCGTCGACGGTGACGCGCATGTTCTTTGCCTTCTTCTGGATCAGCGTCTGCGTCGCCAGAACGTGCTCGACCTCGGAGGTGCCGATGCCGTGCGCGAGCGCGCCGAACGCGCCATGCGTCGAGGTGTGGCTGTCACCGCAGACGATGGTGGTGCCGGGCAACGTGAAACCCTGCTCGGGGCCGATGACGTGGACGATGCCCTGGCGCTTGTCGAACTCGTTGTAATATTCGATGCCGAATTCCTTGGCGTTCTCGGCCAGCGCCTTGATCTGCTCGATGCTCTCAGGATCCGGGTTCGGCTTGGTGCGGTCGGTGGTCGGCACGTTGTGGTCGACGACGGCGAGCGTCTTCTCGGGCGCATGCACCTTGCGCCCTGTCGCGCGCAGGCCTTCGAACGCCTGCGGCGAGGTCACCTCGTGCACCAGATGGCGGTCGATATAGAGCAGGCAGGTGCCGTCCTCGGCTTCGTGCACCAGATGGTCGTTCCAGATCTTGTCGTACAGGGTGGTCGGCTTGGACATGAGCTTCAGCTCCGAAGGAATGTGTGTAGCGATGAGCGCGGCGGGCCGCGCAGGGCAACAAAATCGTCAGCGCAGCTTTTAGGCTGCGCGCGTAAGTTCTGACGTTGCCGAGGTCGCGAAGCGTCCGAAGAACCGGCCAGGCAGCCGCGAGCGATCGTCGATGACGATGCGCTGGGGGCTCACGAAGCTGGTCAGATCTGGAAACATTCTAGAAGCTATATAGCACGCAGCGCTAAAAGCGCGAGAGTTTCAGCTCGTCATTGCGAGGAGCTCTTGCGACGAAGCAATCCAGGACTGCCTCTGCGGAAAGACTGGATTGCTTCGCTGGGCTCGCAATGACGAGGTCGGGGAGAGACTACTGCAAAACAAAAAGCGCGGAGCCGAGCCCCGCGCTTTTCGAATATTCGTCTGGTTGCGAAGCTTACTCGCCGACGGCGGCCTGGCGGTCCTGCTTCTCGACGATGCGGGCCGACTTGCCGCGCAGGTTGCGGAGGTAATAGAGCTTGGCGCGACGGACCTTGCCGCGGCGCACCACCTTGATCGAGTCGATCATCGGCGACATCACCGGGAACACCCGCTCGACGCCTTCGCCGTAGGAGATCTTGCGGACGGTGAAGCTCTCGTTGAGGCCACCGCCGGAACGGCCGATGCAGACGCCTTCATAGGCCTGCACGCGGGTGCGGTCGCCCTCGACGACCTTGACGTTGACGATCACGGTGTCGCCGGGACCGAATTCCGGAATGTCCTTGCCGGCGGACAGCTTGTCGAATTGCTCTTGCTCGAGCTGCTTGATCAGGTTCATGGGTAAATCTCCATCGGCGCGCCCAGCCTTTACAAACGGGGGCTGCGCGAAATTCGTTTATCCAGCCATTGCGGATGTGGCCGCTCCTATAAGGCAAGCCGGAGCGTTTGTCACCCGTCTGTCTTGTTTTTTGGCGTTTTTTGGCGTCCGGGCCGATTCGGGGCTTTGGGCGGGATTTGGGCCCATAAATCAGGCCGCCGGGCCGCCGTCAGGGCCTCGGATTGCGCCCGCCGCCAGGCGGCGACCTTGGCATGATCGCCGGAGGTCAGGATCTCCGGGATCGGAACCCCTTCGAACAACTGGGGACGCGTGTATTGAGGGTATTCAAGCAGGCCGTCGGAAAAACTCTCCTCGGCTCCCGAAGCTTCCTTGCCCATCACGCCCGGCAGCAGCCGGACGCAGGCGTCAATCAGCGCCATCGCGGCGAGTTCGCCCCCTGAGAGCACGTAATCGCCGATCGAGACCTCCTCCAGGCCACGCGCATCGATCACCCGCTGGTCGATCCCTTCGAATCGCCCGCAGACGATGAGGGGGCCGGGGCCCTGGGCGAGTTCCACCACGTGAGCCTGGGTCAATGGCCGACCGCGCGGGCTCATCAGCAGGCGAGGGCGCTCGGGACCGATGTCGGCGGCATCGATAGCCGCCGCCAGAACGTCGGCCCGCAGGACCATGCCCGGGCCGCCGCCGGCGGGAGTGTCGTCGACGCTGCGATGACGGTCCGTGGCGGAAGCCCTGATATCCCGGGCCTCGATCTGCCAGAGGCCGGAGGCCAGCGCCCGACCGGCCAGGCTCACGCCGAGCGGCCCCGGAAACATTTCCGGAAACAGCGTCAGCACCGTCGCGCGCCAGGGGGTGGGGTTCGTCATAGTGTTCTAAGAAATCCGTCGTCCCGGCGAAGGCCGGGACCCATAGCCACCGCAGCCGGTTTTGCGATGATCGAAGCCATCAGCTTAGCCAAAAACCACGGCCTGTGTTTATGGGTCCCGGCCTTCGCCGGGACGACTCGTGGTGGGATCGTTGCCTCGCTCCTCGCCCTCGATCTCCTGCGGCAGCGCGATCACGACACGGCCGCCTTTGAGATCGACCTCAGGCACCACGGCGTTGGAGAACGGCAGCAGCATCGTCGCGCCTTTAAGCGGGGCGATCTCGATGATGTCGCCGGCGCCGAAATTATGGATCGCGAGCACGCGGCCGAGTGCGTCGCCGTCGGTGGTGATTGCGGCGAGCCCGATCAGATCGGCGTGGTAATATTCGTCCTCGTCGGTCGCGGGCAGCTTTTCGCGCGCGACGTAGAGCTCGATGCCGTTGAGGCGCTCGGCCTCATCACGGGTCGCGACGCCCTTGAAGGTTGCGACCAGATGATCCTTGGCCTCGCGGATTTGCGCCAGCTCGAACTGGCGCTTGCCGTCCTTGGAGAGAAGCGGACCGTAGCGCTTCACGGCAAAGGGATCTTCGGTGAAGGTCCACAATTTGACCGCGCCGCGCACACCATGCGCGGCGCCGATCCGCGCGACGCAGATCAGCGCCGACATGGCCTGGCCCTTAAGCCTTCGCGGCGGCTTCGGCCTGCGCCTTGCGCTCCTTGCGCGGCACGGCCTTCTCGGGATTGTTGCGCGCTTCGCGCTTCTTGACACCGGCGGCATCGAGGAAGCGAGACACGCGGTCCGACGGCTGTGCGCCCTTGGCGAGCCAGGCCTTCACCTTGTCCATGTCGAGCTTGAGGCGGGTCTCGTTGTCCTTCGGCAGCAGCGGGTTGAAATAGCCGAGACGCTCGATGAAGCGGCCATCCCGGGGGAAACGCGAGTCGGCGACGACGACGTGATAGACGGGACGCTTCTTGGTGCCTGCGCGGGCGAGGCGGATAACGACGGACATTTAGTTCTCCTGAGTAGCGGTTAATTCAAAGGTTGATGCGGTTCGTCATTGCGAGCGCAGCGAAGCAATCCAGGAAAGCATCCGCGGAGAAAGTCTGGATTGCTTCGCTGCGCTCGCAATGACGGGTGAAGTCACTTCTTCTTCCCCGATCCGGGGAAGCCGCCGAGCCCGGGCAGGGTCGGCTTGCCGCTGAGGCCCGTGAGCCCCGGCAGATTCGGAAGTCCTTGGCGAAGTCCGGGCGGCAGATCCTTCGGCAGGCTGGGCAGACCCTGCCCGCCGCCGCCCATCTTCTCCTGCAGCGCCTTCATCTCTTCCGGCGAAGGCATCTTCATGCCGCCGCCAAAGCCCATCGCCTGCGCGATGCCGGCGAGCGGGCCGCGCTTGCCCGAGCCCATGGCCTTCATCACGTCGGCCATGTTCCGGTGCATCTTCAGCAGCTTGTTGACGTGCTCGACGCTCTGGCCGCTGCCGGCAGCAATGCGCTTCTTGCGGCTCGCTTTCAGCAGATCCGGATGACGGCGCTCGTCGCGCGTCATGGAATCGATGATCGCGACCTGACGCTTCAAAATCTTGTCGTCGATGCCGGCGGCCGCGATCTGGTTCTTCATCTTGGAGATGCCGGGCATCATGCCCATCAGGCCGCTGATGCCGCCCATATTGGCCATCTGCAGCAGCTGCTCGCGCATGTCGTTGAGGTCGAACTGACCCTTGCGCATGCGCTCGGCGGTGCGCGCGGCTTTCTCGGCGTCGATATTGGCGGCGGCACGTTCGACCAGCGAGACCACGTCGCCCATGCCGAGGATGCGGCCGGCGATACGGTCGGGGTGGAAATCTTCCAGCGCGTCGGTCTTTTCGCCGGTGCCGATCAGCTTGATCGGCTT
>NZ_LJYG01000004.1:89678-90558 GCF_001440035.1 Bradyrhizobium manausense
GGCGCCGCCGCGGCCGTCGCCGTCAACACGTGTGAGCACGATGCCGGTGAGGCCGACGCGCTGGTCGAACGAGCGCGCGAGATTCACCGCGTCCTGGCCGGTGAGGCTGTCCGCAACCAGCAGCACCTCGTGCGGGTTCGCAGCCGCTTTGATCGCAGCTGCTTCCGCCATCATCTCCTCGTCCAGCGTGGTGCGGCCGGCGGTGTCGAGCAGCACGATGTCGTAGCCGCCGAGCTTGCCGGCCTCCAGCGCGCGCTTTGCGATCTGCGGCGGCTGCTGGCCCNCACGATCGGCAGGGTCGGAATGTCGAGATCGCGGCCGAGCACGGCGAGCTGCTCCATCGCCGCCGGGCGATAGACGTCGAGCGAGGCCATCAGCACCTTGCGCTTGTCGCGCTGGACCAGGCGGCGGGCGAGCTTGGCGGTGGTGGTGGTCTTACCCGAGCCTTGCAGGCCGACCATCATGATCGGCACCGGCGGCACCGAATTGACGTCGATGGTCTGGCCTTCGGCGCCGAGCGTGTTGATCAGCTCGTCATGGACGATCTTGACCACCATCTGGCCTGGCGTGACCGACTTGACGACGGTGGCGCCGATCGCCTGCTCGCGCACGCGTTCGGTGAAGCTGCGCACGACCTCGAGCGCAACGTCGGCCTCGAGCAGCGCGCGGCGCACCTCGCGCATTGCGGCATCGACGTCTTTTTCGGTCAGCGCACCGCGCCCCGTCAGACGATCGAGAATGCCACCAAGCCGTTCCGACAGATTGTCGAACAATGAAGTTGTCCTTGTCCTGCTCGCCAGAATGGCGATCTTCCAAACACCTTTGCGCCCGAGGGCGCATCGCGCTGTCGGGCGTTGACCTCCGGCCTCCAGGGCCGGTC
>NZ_LJYG01000004.1:90576-107475 GCF_001440035.1 Bradyrhizobium manausense
TGGCGGGGTTAAACGCCGCTCGCGCCCAAAAGTCAAGGAAAGTTAAGGCGCCGGGACGCCGATTCCAGGGTAAGGCCTTGAAAGCAGGCGCTTTCCGACGATGGGTTCCTTTTTTCGCGCGCCCGCCCATATAGCCGGTGATGTCTTGCCGCCGCGACCAGCCCTGAGCCCCCGCCGTGCCGATCACCCGCCGCCGACTGTTCGGAGTGCTTCCCGGCGCCGGCGCGCTGATCGGTGTCCCGCCCCTCTGGATATCCAGCATGAAAACCTATGACGGCCCCGTTTCGGACCATTTCAACGGTCTGCATTTCTTCGACCCGGACGGCTCGCCGCCAAAATCGCTCCGCGAGGTGCTGCGCTGGCAATTCAGCGGCGGGCGGGAGCGGGCCAAATGGCCTGTGTGGGCCCCGAGCCCTCATGCCGATACGCCGCCCGAGCGCGTCGATGGCGGCAGGGTGCGGCTCTCCTTCGTTGGCCATGCCAGCTGGCTGATCCAGGCCGGCGGCCTCAACATCCTCGTCGATCCGGTCTGGTCCTCGCGGGTCTCGCCGGTCAGCTTTGCCGGGCCGAAGCGGCACAACGATCCCGGCATCGCTTTCGAAAAGCTGCCGAAGGTCGACATCGTGCTGGTCTCGCACGGCCATTACGATCATCTCGACATCGCGACGCTGTCGCGGCTCGCCAAGAACTTTGCGCCGCGCGTGGTGACCCCGTTCGGCAACGACGTGACGATGCGGAGCTACGATTCGACGATCAAGGTGGAGGCCTTCGACTGGCACGATCGCGTCGAGCTCGGCGGCGGCATCGCCGCGACGCTGGTGCCGACCCGGCACTGGACCGCGCGCGGCATGTTCGACCGCAACAAGGCGCTGTGGGCGAGCTTTGTGCTGGAGACGCCGGCCGGCAAAATCTACGTGGTCTGCGATTCCGGCTATGGCGATGGCAGCCATTTCCGCCGCGTCGCCGAGAAGCACGGGAAGTTGCGTCTGGCGATCCTCCCCATCGGCGCCTACGAGCCGCGCTGGTTCATGCGCGACCAGCACATGAACCCGGAAGATGCGGTGAAGGCGCTCGGTGATTGCGGCGCCGAGCAAGCGCTCGGGCATCATCACGGCACGTTTCAATTGACGGATGAGGCGATCGACGCGCCGGCGAAAGCGCTCGTGGAAGCGCTCGATGCCGCCAAGATTCCGCAGGAGCGGTTCGTGGCGATGAAGCCGGGGCAGGTGGTGGAGATTTAGCGTCAATCTCCGCTGTCGTCCCGGCCTCGTGCGCAATTGCGCACGGGGGCCGGGACGCCAGCTTCGTTGCGGCAAGCCGCGTGCCTCTTACGAAGCCCTTTACTGCTCTTTCGGCTTGATCGCCCAGCTCACATTCACCGTCACCGACAGCGTTTCCTCGCCCGGCGCAACCGCAGCAGGAGCAGCCATTGGAGCGGCGGTCATCCGCGCCTTGAACAGCGGCACCGGCGCGCCGCCTTCGGAGACGCTGAGCGGCGCCCCCAGCGTGACGCCGGTGGCCTTGGCGTAGATCTCGGCCTTGCGGCGGGCATCGGCGACCGCCTGCTCGCGCGCGTCGTCGAGCAATTTGGAGGCTTGCGTCACCTCGAACGAGATGTTGCCGATGTCGTTCGCGCCCGCGCCGACCAGGATGTCGATGACGCCAGCGACCTTGGTCACGTCGCGAATCTTCACGGTGACGCGGTTGGAGGCGCGGAAGCCGGCCACGGGCGAAGCGCCGGTCGAGCGGTTCGGCGCATATTGCGGCTGCAGCGACAGGCGCGAGGTCTGGTAGTCCTTCTCGGGAATCCCCGCGCCCTTCAGCGCCAGCAGCACCTTGCCCATCGCCGCGTTGTTGGCATCGGACGCTTCCTTGGCCGATTTGGCGTCGTTGGCGACGCCGGCGTCGATCTGCGCAAGGTCAGGCGCCGCCGAGACCGTGGCCTCGCCGCTGACGGAGATGGCGGAGGGGAAATCGTCGGCGCGTGCGGGCATTGTCAGCATCGTGGCTGCGAAGATTGCAGCGAGGGCGGCAGGCTTTTTCATCTGTCTCACTTCAGCGGCACGAACACATTGATCACGAGCTTGTCCTCGGCCGTCTTGAGCGGATCGGTGAGGTATTCCTCGATGAACGTGTCCTTGGCTTCCAGCTTCTTGTCGTCGAGGTGATTGGTGATCGCCTCATAGGTGTTGTCCATGTTGTCGTAGGAGCCGCGATGGACGAACTTCAGCGCCTTGCCTTCAGGCGATTTGCCGATGCTCATGTCCTTGGGCAGGTTCTTCGGATCCTGGTCGACGGGGATTTCGGCGAAGAAGGTGAAGCCGGTGTCGTCGGTCGAGGTGTAGACGATCATCGCGTTGCCGGCGTGCTTGATGCCCTGCTTGTCGAGCAGCGCGTTCAGCGCCTTGAAGGCGTCGACCAGGGTGTCGAACGCCGAATCCCAATTGGCCGTGCCCTTGATCATCACGACCTTCTTCGGCTCGAGCGTGGTCTCCTGGCCAAAGGGATCGGCGGTCTGCACCGGGGCCGGCGTGGCGGCCGCAGCGGGCGGCGGTGCCGCCGGGCTCGGTGAGGCGCTAGCTGCAGGAGAGGGCGATGCCGCCGGCGCGGGTGAGGCGCTGGCTGCCGGCGACGGCGCTGCCACGGGCGAGGCGCTGGCGTCCGGTGAGGGCGAGGCCGCCGGCGCCGGCGAGGAGCTTGCTGAAGCCGCGGGCGCCGGGCTCGGTGTCTGAGCCCGGGCGATCGACAGGCTCAGCGACAAGGCCGCTGCCGGGATCAGCGCGGCCAGAGCGAGACGACGAAACCTAATCATTCTATTCTCCCCAAGGCCTTAACAAAGAAGGCCTTAACCAAGAAGGTCTTTTACCCAGAAGGCCTCAACGACGAAGGCCCTTACGAAGGCCAAATCCGGTCGCGCATCCCCCTCCGCGCGAGCTTTCGCCGTTCTAACACGCGAGCGCCAAATTCGTCCCATGACGTCTGCGTCATGGCAGGCGCCCCGGCCCCCGCGGGTGCAAATCACTGGCCAAGGGGGCTGGGATCACCATATAAGACGGGCGAAATTCGGGAATTTTCATGAGCGCGCTCGCCAACCACGCATTTGCCAAGATGAACGGCATCGGCAACGAGATCGTCGTTGTCGACATGCGCGATTCTGCGGGCCGCATCACGCCGGAAGACGCCCGCGCGGTCGCTTCCGCGCAAGGCGGCGTGCCCTATGACCAGCTCATGGTGCTGCAGAAGCCGCGGCTCGACGGCACCGAAGCCTTCATCAGCATCTACAATAATGACGGCTCCGAAGCCGGCGCCTGCGGCAACGGCATGCGCTGCGTGGTTCGCCGCATCTTCGAGAAGAGCGGGCAGACCACGGCGACCTTCCAGACCGCGGCCGGCCTGCTCAATGCCTGGCAGGGCCCGGCGCCGGATCTCTACACCGTCGACATGGGCGCGCCGAAGTTCGGCTGGCAGGACATTCCGCTGGCGGAGGAGTTTCGCGACACCCGCTACATCGAGTTGCAGATCGGGCCGATCGACAAGCCGATCCTGCATTCGCCCTCCGTGGTCAGCATGGGCAATCCGCACGCGATCTTCTGGGTCGACGACGTCAACGCCTATGATCTCGAGCGCTTCGGTCCGCTCCTGGAAAATCATCCGATCTTTCCGGAGCGTGCCAACATCACGCTCGCCCATATCGTCGATCGCGAGCACATCACCATGCGCACCTGGGAGCGCGGCGCCGGCCTGACGAGGGCCTGCGGCTCGGCGGCCTGCGCGACCGCGGTCGCAGCAGCGCGGTTGAAGCGCACCGAGCGCAAGGTCGAGATGACGCTGCCCGGCGGCAAGCTCGGCATCGAATGGCGCGAGCGCGACGCTCACGTGCTGATGACGGGCACAGCGACCTTGGAATATGAAGGCCATTTCGATCCGGCGCTGTTTGCGCCGGTGGGCTGATGGCCGTCGACATCGTCACCTTCGGCTGCCGCCTCAACGCCTTCGAGGCCGAGGTGATCCGCAGCAAAGCGGAAGGCGCGGGCCTGTCCGACACCATCGTCATCAACAGCTGCGCCGTCACCAATGAGGCGGTGGCACAGGCGCGGCAGTCGATCCGCAAGATGAAGCGTGAACGGCCGGGTGCGCGCATCGTCGTCACCGGTTGCGCGGCGCAGACGCAAGCCGCGATGTTCGCCGACATGGCCGAGGTCGATCGCGTCGTCGGCAATGACGACAAGATGCGAAGCGAAGCCTGGCGAGCGGCGCGCGACGCTTTCGGTGTCGGCACCGGCGAGAAAATCGCCGTCAGCGACATCATGTCGGTGAAGCAGATGGCGCCGCATCTCGTCGATGGCTATGCGAGCGGCCTGCCACGGGTGTTCGTGCAGGTGCAGAATGGTTGCGACCATCGCTGCACCTTCTGCATCATCCCCTACGGCCGCGGCAATTCACGCTCGGTGCCGATGGGCGCCGTGGTCGACCAGGTGCGCACCCTGGTCGAGCGCGGTCATGCCGAGATCGTGCTCACCGGCGTCGATCTCACCAGCTATGGCGCTGACCTGCCGGGCGCGCCGAAGCTCGGCCTGCTGACGAAGCAGATCCTGCGGCACGTGCCGGAGCTGAAGCGGTTGCGCATCTCCTCGATCGATTCGATCGAGGCGGATGCTGATCTGCTCGATGCCATCGCCGACGATGCCAGGCTGATGCCGCATCTGCATCTGTCGCTGCAGTCGGGCGACGACATGATCCTGAAGCGGATGAAGCGGCGGCATTCGCGGCATGATGCGATCGTGTTCTGCAATCAGGTACGGCGCCTACGCCCGGATATCGCCTTCGGCGCCGACATCATCGCGGGCTTCCCGACCGAAACTGAAGACATGTTTTCGCGCTCGCTCGATCTCGTCGAGGAATGCGGGCTGACGTTCCTGCATGTCTTCCCGTATTCGCCGCGTCCCGGCACACCGGCTGCGCGGATGCCGCAAGTGGCAAGGCCGGTGATCAAGGAGCGGGCGAGGCAGTTGCGTGCAGCCGGAGAGGCGGTGTTGCGCCGGCGGCTGCAAGCCGAGATCGGTGCGACGCGCGATGTGCTGGTCGAGAGCGAGAGCCTGGGGCGGACTGAGCACTATCTGCCGGTGGCTATCGCGGGCGAGCGCATCGGCAGTGTCGTGCCGCGGACGATCACTGGCAGTGATGACGAGCGGCTGACCACATACTCAGCTGTCGTCCCNNGGGACGACACCTGGGGTGTGGACGCGGGGTGCATTAACTCGCAAGCCCTACGACGCCCGCACCTGCCAGAAGCGTAGCGTGCGCCTGGCATTCTCCGCCGTCATCCGCGCGAAATTGCCCTTCGCCCTCGCAACATCCGCCGGCTTCATCGCACCGGTGGCAAAGCGGCTTTCGAGCACGGCAACCGTCGTCTCCCAGCTCAGCAGCGCCGCCTTGCACGGCACCAGCAGGCCGTCTTCGCGCAGGCTCTGCATCAGCGGACGGATCACCTCGACTGTCGATCCGGACAGTGCCGCCAGCGCGGCCACGGTTTCCTCGTAACGACGCTGTCGCGCGAAGTTCAGCAGTGTCGCCTCGTTGAGCTGGCCGGTCGCCTTGAGATTTCCGATCGCCCGCTTGGCGCCTTCGAAGTCGCGGACAGCAGACATCTCGCGCTCGATACCGACAGTGACGGCAGCGATCGCGTTCTGGATTTCCTCGAACAGATGCGTCGGCGCGCGCGACAGCAGCCGCGTACGCACTGCGTCCGTCGCGGAACGCAGCAACTGGCGGCGCAGATCCGAGGGCAGGTCGACGCGGACGCCGACGCTGACGGCAAGCTCGGGATCGGATTCGGCCTGGCCGACGATGATGGCAAAGCCGTTGCCGGAGACGCGCGCGCCCGGATTGGCGGCGAGACGTTTGCTGACGCTCGGATAGCGGCGCGCCAGCAGCGCGTCGGTGACGATCTCCTTCAGCCACCAGCGGCCGGCGACCGCAAGCAGATGCGGCTCGCTCTTGCTGGCGGCGATCTTCGTCAGCTCGCCATCGTCGAGCCGGGCGGATTCCTGCAGCACGGGGCCGGCGATGCGGATCTCGTCATTGTTGGCGAGGCGGCGGATCACCGAGGGCGGTGCCTGTGCGATGGGCGCGAGCTGGGCGCTGATCTCGGCCAGCGCCACGCGCGCTGCGACGTCGGCGATGGCGCGCAGCTCGATGGTGCCGATCAGGCGCTCGAGCACGTCGTCGAACAGCGCGATCTGCTCGTCGTTGAAGCTTCCGGCGGAGGAGAGAAACAGGTCGGTGACGCGCCGGGCGGTCTCCATGCCCTTTTCCGCCGAGCCGGTCCGGATCGCGGATTCGACCTCGTCGATGATCGATAGCTGGGCCGTGGACATGACGATGCTCGTCCTGAGCGGAATGACGGAAGCTTTTTCTAAGCGACCGTTATCATTAGAGGCGAGCCCTGAACGTTTCGTAAACCATGCTCGGGAGAGGCTCCTACTCCCCGTTCCAGCCGCAGGCGCGGAGTTTTTCGTGCATGTGGGGCGGGGCGGGTGCGACCACGCGGATCGGCTCCTTGTTCCGGGAGATCGGCACCACGATCTCGCGGGAATGCAGATGCAGCTTCGGCTCGCCGAAGCGCGGGCCGTTGCCGTAAATGTTATCGCCGAAGATCGGCCAGCCGGTCGCGGACGAATGCACCCGCAATTGGTGGGTCCGGCCGGTCACCGGTTCCATGGCCAGCCAGGTGAAGCCGTCGCCGCGGCCCATCACCTTCCAGTTGGTGATCGCCTTCTGTCCCTCGGGGTCGGGCTTCTGCCACCAGCCACGCTCGGCATTGAGCCGGCCGAGCGGCATGTCGATGGTGCCTTCGTCCTCGGCAGGGCCGCCCTCGACCACGGTCCAGTAGGTCTTGCCGATCTTGCCGTGCTTGAACAGGAGGCCGAGCGAGGCGGTCGCCTTGCGATGGCGGCCGAGCACCAGGCAGCCGGAGGTGTCCTTGTCCAGCCGGTGGGCCAGCACCGGCGGCCGCGGCAGACCGAACCGGAGCGCGTCGAAGGAGTCTTCCAGATTGGGGCCGCCCTTGGGGCCGCGATGCACCGGCAGGCCGGCCGGCTTGTCGATGACCAGCATCAAGCCGTCGCGGTGGAGCACGCGGGCTAAAATCTCCTCAGCGGTCAATTCGGGAACATCGAGCAATTGCAAGTCTTTCGGTCAAGGCTTTCGTTTGGGAGCCGGAACGGCTAACACACCGCCACCATGAACGATACCACTGACACCCCCAAGCTGAGCTGGTGGCGCCGCCTGTCCAACGGGCTGAAGCGCACCTCGTCCTCGCTCGGGACCGCGGTCGCCGACCTCGTCACCAAGCGCAAGCTTGACCGCGCCATGCTCGACGACATCGAGGACGTGCTGCTGCGCGCCGATCTCGGCACGTCAGTCGCGGTGCGGATCGCGGATGCCGTCGGCACCGGGCGCTATGACAAGGCGATCTCGGCCGACGAGGTCAAGGACGTGGTCGCGACCGAGGTCGAGAAGGTGCTGGCGCCGGTGGCGAAGCCGCTCGAGATCGACACGGCCAAGAAGCCGTTCGTGATCCTCGTGGTCGGCGTCAACGGCTCCGGCAAGACCACGACCATCGGAAAGCTCTCGCAAAAATTCGCCTCCGAAGGCCGCAAGGTGATGCTTGCCGCCGGCGACACCTTTCGCGCCGCCGCGATCGAGCAGCTCAAGGTCTGGGGGGAGCGCACCAAGACGCCTGTGATCGCGGGCGCGCAGGGCTCGGATTCGGCGAGCCTCGCCTTCAATGCGCTGACCGCGGCGAAACAGCAGAACATCGACGTGCTGCTGATCGACACCGCCGGCCGGCTGCAGAACAAGGCCGAGCTGATGAACGAGCTCGAGAAGGTCGTGCGCGTCATCCGCAAGGTGGACGCGACAGCGCCGCATGCGGTGCTGCTCGTGCTGGACGCCACAGTCGGCCAGAACGCGCTGTCGCAGGTCGAGGCCTTTCATCGCACGGCGGGCGTCACCGGTCTCGTCATGACCAAGCTCGACGGCACCGCGCGCGGCGGCATCCTGGTGGCGCTTGCCGAGAAGTTCAAACTGCCGGTGCACTTCATCGGTGTCGGCGAAGGCGTCGACGATCTCGCGCCGTTCACCGCGCGCGATTTCGCCCGCGCCATCGCCGGAATCGAAAGCTAGAGCATGGACAAGACCCAGCCGCATCCGCTGTTCAAGCTGGCGACCGAGCTCGGTCCGCTGCTCGTGTTCTTCTTCGTCAATGCGAAGTTCAATCTGTTTGCCGCAACCGGCGCCTTCATGGTCGCGATCGTGGCGGCGATGGCTGCCTCCTATGTGGTGACGCGGCACATTCCGATCATGGCGATCGTGACCGGCGTGATCGTGCTGGTGTTCGGCACGCTGACCCTGGTGCTGCACGACGAGACCTTCATCAAGCTCAAGCCGACCATCATCTATGGCCTGTTCGCCACGATCCTCGGCGGCGGCCTGTTGTTCGGCCGCTCCTTCATCGCGGTGATGTTCGATCAGATGTTCAATCTGACCCCGCAGGGCTGGCGCATCCTCACGCTGCGCTGGGCGCTGTTCTTCGCCGGCATGGCGGTCTTGAACGAGATCGTCTGGCGTACCCAGAGCACGGACTTCTGGGTGAACTTCAAGGTGTTCGGTGTCACGCCCATCACGATGATCTTCGCCATCGCCCAGATGCCGCTGACCAAGCGCTATGGGATCGAGCCGGTGTCGCTGGAGACCAGCGAGGCCGAAGCGGGGGATATCAGGAAGGGGTGACAGTCTCTCCACTCGTCATTGCGGGGAGCCCTTGCGACGAAGCAATCCAGAGTCTTTCCGCAGAAGCAGTCTGGATCGCTTCGCTGCGCTCGCAATGACGGGTTTTGCTAGGACCCCGCCTTCAACGCCTTCTCCATCTGCGGCAACAGCACCGTCCTGAAATTCTCCGGCGTGATCGGGCCGACCAGCTTGTAGACGATGGTGCCTTCAGGGCCGACGACAAAAGTCTCCGGCACGCCATAGACGCCCCACTCGATCGAGGCGCGGCCATTGGCGTCGATGCCGACGCGGCCGAACGGATTGCCGTAGCGGCCGAGGAAACGGCGGGCGTTCTCGGGCGTATCCTTGTAGTTGATGCCGACGAGCTGGAAGCGCTTGTCCTTGGCAAGTTCGCTCAGGAGCGGCGCTTCATCATGACAGGGCACACACCAGGACGCCCACACATTGACGAGGCTGACCTTGCCCTTGAATGCGGAGGGATCGAAGCCCGGCACCTGCACATTGTCGGCCTGCAATCCCTCCAGCGGCGGCAGCGTGGTCTGCGGTGCGGGGTGGCCGATCAGCGCGGAGGGAATTCGCGAGGGATCACCGCTGCCGAGCCGGAACCAGAACAGCACCGCAAGTCCGACGAAGGCGAGCAGCGGCAGCACCATCAGGAAGGTGCGGCGCTGCGGTGGTGCGGACGTGGTTTGATCGCTCATGGTGCATCCACTGCGCTGCGGGCCGAGCGGCGCGTGATCCCGCTGCGCTCGAGCTGGCGCAGCCGCTCGGTCTGATTGCGATAGTCGATGATGACCCAGCCGATCAGGAGCGCGACCACGAGGGCCGCTGCCGCGTAGGATGTCACAATGAAGGGCGCGTAAGGACCGAGCGACATCGTCATGCGGCGCCTTTTGACGCGTTTTCTTCACGCGAACCGGTACCCACTCCGCTCGAAAACGCTACGCGGCTCGCCTGCATCATCTGCAGGGAGCGCACGCGCCGGCGCAAAATCTCATTGCGCATCGCGGCCAGGTGCAGCGTGACGAACAGCAACGTGAATGCGACGGCCATCACCAGGAGCGGAATCAGGAACGCCTTGTCGAGCGTCGAGCCGCCCATGCGCATCACCGAAGCCGGCTGGTGCAGCGTATTCCACCAGTCGACCGAGAATTTGATGATCGGAAGATTGAGCGCGCCGACCAGCGTCAGCACGGCGGCAGCGCGCGCCGCGCGCGAGGGATCTTCCACCGCGCGCCACAGCGCCATCAGCCCGAGATACATCAGGAACAGGATCAGCACCGAGGTCAGTCGCGCATCCCACTCCCAATAGGTGCCCCACATCGGCCGGCCCCACAGCGAGCCGGTGAGCAGCGCGAGGAAGGTGAAGCTGGCGCCGATCGGCGCTGCGGCTTTCGCCGCGACATCGGNGCGGATGCCGCCACACCAGCGTGCCGAGCGAAGCGACGCTCATCACGCCCCAGACGAACATCGACAGCCACGCATTGGGCACGTGGATGAACATGATCTTCACGGTCGCACCCTGCTGATAATCGTCGGGCGCGTATGCGGATTGATAGAGGCCGATCGCGAGCAGGACGATGGTCGCGGCCGCGAGCCACGGCAGCACCCGCGCCGAGAGCGCGAGGAACCTGGTGGGGTTGGCGAGGTCGTTCAGCGACATTGTATCCTGATAAAGCACCCGGGACTGCTCACGCAATCAGCATGAAAGCGCGCGGCAAAAGTTGATCGGGGTCAAGGCAACCGAGCTCGTTTCAATCCAGGCCATGTTTCAGGCTCGCCGCCGCCGCGAACGGGCCGATCACGAGGCTGACCAGCGACAGCGCGCAGAGGATCGAGAACGGCGCGCCGAACGACAGCGGTCCCGTGATCGCGGCCTGCGAGGCGGCAACGCCGAAGATCAGCACGGGAATCGACAGCGGCAGCACCAGCACGGCCATCAGCAGCCCGCCCCGATGCAGCGTCACCGCCAGCGCCGCGCCGATCATGCCTGTGAAGGTCAGGGCGGGGGTGCCCGCCAGCAGCGTCAGCGCCACCGCAGCCGTGGCGACCATGTCCAGATTGAGCAGCAGCCCGAGTACGGGGGTTGCGACGATCAGCGGCAGGCCGGCGGCCAGCCAATGCGCCAGCGCCTTGGCGGCGCAGGCCAGTTCCAGCGGCGTCCGGCTCATCGTGATCAGGTCGAGCGAGCCGTCCTCATGGTCGGCCATGAACAGCCGGTCGAGCGTCAGCAGGCTGGCCAGCAGCGCCCCGAGCCACAGGATCGCCGGCCCCAGCCGCGACAGCAGCGCCAGGTCCGGCCCCACCGCGAACGGCATCAGGACGACGACGGTCAGGAAGAACAGCACGCCAATCAACGCCCCGCCGCCAACGCGGAGCGCGATCTTGATGTCCCGGCGGATCAGGGCGGTGAGGGCGGTCATGCGGGGCCCCCGGCGGTTGCGAGACGGCCATGAGAGCCCGGCTCGCGCCCCACGCACGCTGCGCTCCCTCCCCCTAGGGGAGAGGGAACGGAGAGAGCCGAACTCGGCCGCTTGGAAAGCTGAGGGTTGGACCTTTTCACACCATCCCCCCGATCCGCAGCTCCCGCGCGTCAATCCCCAGCGGCGCATGGGTCGCCGCGATGATCATCCCGCCGCGCGCCAGATGCTCCCGCATCAGCCCGCTGAACATGTCCTGCCCGGCCGCATCCAGCGCATTGGTCGGCTCGTCCAGCAGCCAGATCGGCCGCCGCACCGTCAGCAGCCGGGCCAGCNNGGCCGACAGGAAGGCGGCGGGCAGATGGGCCGCGTGGTCGAGGCCGACAGTGGCGAGGCTTTCAGCCGCGTCGCCGCGCTCGCCGCCCAGAAATTCAGCCCAAAATGACAGATTTTCAGTCACGCTCAGCGCCGGCTTCAGGGCATCGCGATGGCCGAGATAGTGGCACTGCTCGGGCAACGTCAGGTCGCCGTGGCCACCGCCCAGTACGATCTTGCCGCCAGCCGGAATGAGCAGGCCCGCGATCAGCCGCAGCAGCGAGGTCTTGCCCGATCCGTTACGGCCGACCACGGCCACGGCCTCGCCGGCAACTGCCTCGAAATCGAGCCCGGAAAACACCTCGCGGCCGCCGCGCACGCAAGTCACGCCGCGTCCGGCCAGCTGCATCTTGACTGGGACCAACCCGTTCACAGCCGGGCCTCAGGAAATCTTGGGGTAGCGCATCAGAATTTTTGGCTCGCGGCTTGCTCGGTCCTGTTGTGGCTGTGGCGGCGCGGTTAGAAAACTTCTATAAGCCCGGAACTACTTGATGCAGCAACTTAACCTGCCCCTGCAAGCGACCCAGCCTGCTACGCTGACGGTGTTAAAATACCCTGCCGGGTATGTCTAACAATTGGGATTTCCTACATGACCTCGCTCGACAGCTTCAAATGCAAAAAGACCCTCAAGGTCGGCGCCAAGACCTATGTCTATTACAGCCTGCCCACGGCCGAGAAGAATGGTCTGAAGGGAATTTCGAAACTTCCCTATTCGATGAAGGTCCTGCTCGAGAACCTGCTCCGCAACGAAGACGGCCGCTCGGTCAAGAAGGAAGACATCGTCGCCGTCTCGAAATGGCTGCGCAAGAAGTCGCTGGAGCACGAGATCGCGTTCCGCCCGGCCCGCGTGCTGATGCAGGATTTCACCGGCGTTCCGGCTGTGGTCGACCTCGCCGCCATGCGCAATGCGATGCAGAAGCTCGGCGGCGAGCCTGAGAAGATCAACCCGCTGGTCCCCGTCGATCTCGTCATCGACCACTCCGTGATCGTGAACTTCTTCGGCGACAACAAGGCTTTCGCCAAGAACGTCACGGAAGAATACAAGCAGAACCAGGAGCGCTACGAGTTCCTGAAGTGGGGCCAGAAGGCGTTCTCGAACTTCTCGGTCGTGCCGCCCGGCACCGGCATCTGCCACCAGGTCAATCTCGAATATCTCTCACAGACGGTCTGGACCAAGAAGGAGAAGATGACGGTCGGCAAGAAGACCGGCACTTTCGAGGTTGCCTACCCTGACTCGCTGGTCGGCACCGACTCGCACACCACCATGGTCAATGGTCTGGCCGTGCTCGGCTGGGGCGTCGGCGGCATCGAGGCGGAAGCCTGCATGCTCGGTCAGCCGCTGTCGATGCTGCTGCCCAACGTCGTCGGCTTCAAGCTGAAGGGCGCGCTGAAGGAAGGCGTCACCGCGACCGACCTCGTGCTGACCGTGACGCAGATGCTGCGCAAGCTCGGCGTGGTCGGCAAGTTCGTCGAATTCTTCGGTCCCGGCCTCGACAACCTCTCCGTTGCCGACAAGGCGACCATCGCCAACATGGCGCCTGAATATGGCGCGACCTGCGGCTTCTTCCCCGTCGACGCCGCCGCAATCGACTACCTCAAGACCTCGGGCCGTGCCGCGCCGCGCGTTGCGCTGGTGCAGGCCTATGCCAAGGCGCAAGGCCTGTTCCGCACCGCCAAGTCGGCCGATCCCGTGTTCACGGAGACGCTGACGCTCGATCTCGCCGACGTCGTGCCGTCGATGGCGGGTCCGAAGC
The DNA here is from genome assembly GCF_001440035.1 of Bradyrhizobium manausense. Lineage (GTDB taxonomy): Bacteria > Pseudomonadota > Alphaproteobacteria > Rhizobiales > Xanthobacteraceae > Bradyrhizobium > Bradyrhizobium manausense. The sequence continues at coordinate 103,919 of NZ_LJYG01000004.1, forward strand.
GTCCCGAAGGCCGCATCGCGCTGCCGTCGGTCGCCGAGGGTTTTTCGCTCGCGCTCGGCACCGAGTACAAGAAGGCCGAGGAGCCCACGAAGCGCTTCCCCGTCGAGGGCAAGGACTTCGAGATTGGCCATGGCGACGTCGTCATCGCGGCCATCACCTCCTGCACCAACACCTCGAACCCGAGCGTGCTGATCGGCGCCGGCCTCTTGGCGCGCAACGCGGCTGCAAAGGGCCTCAAGGCCAAGCCGTGGGTGAAGACCTCGCTCGCTCCGGGCAGCCAGGTGGTTGCGGGCTATCTCGCCGATTCCGGCCTGCAAAAGGATCTCGACAAGGTCGGCTTCAACCTGGTCGGCTTCGGCTGCACCACCTGCATCGGCAATTCCGGTCCGCTGCCTGAGGAGATCTCGAAGTCGATCAACGACAACGGCATCGTTGCCGCCGCGGTGCTCTCGGGTAACCGCAACTTCGAAGGCCGCGTCTCGCCCGACGTGCAGGCGAACTATCTGGCCTCGCCGCCGCTGGTGGTCGCGCATGCGCTCGCCGGCAGCGTCACCAAGAACCTCGCCGTCGAGCCGATCGGCGAAGGCAAGGACGGCAAGCCGGTGTATCTGAAGGACATCTGGCCGACGACGAAGGAGATCAACGCCTTCATGAAGAAGTTCGTGACCTCGACGATCTTCAAGAAGAAGTATGCCGACGTGTTCAAGGGCGACGCCAACTGGCGCAAGATCAAGACGGTCGAGAGCGAGACCTATCGCTGGAACATGTCGTCGACCTATGTGCAGAACCCGCCTTATTTCGAAGGCATGAAGAAGGAGCCGGAGCCTGTTACCGATATCGTCGAGGCGCGCATCCTCGCCATGTTCGGCGACAAGATCACCACCGACCACATCTCGCCGGCCGGTTCGATCAAGCTCACCTCGCCTGCGGGCAAATATCTCAGCGAGCACCAGGTGCGCCCGGCCGACTTCAACCAATACGGCACGCGTCGCGGCAATCATGAAGTGATGATGCGCGGCACCTTCGCCAACATCCGCATCAAGAACTTCATGCTGAAGGGCGCGGATGGAAACATCCCCGAAGGCGGTCTGACCAAGCACTGGCCCGACGGCGAGCAGATGTCGATCTACGACGCCGCGATGAAGTACCAGCAGGAGCAGGTGCCGCTCGTCGTGTTCGCCGGCGCCGAGTACGGCAACGGCTCCTCGCGCGACTGGGCTGCGAAGGGCACGCGCCTGCTCGGCGTTCGCGCCGTGATCTGCCAGAGCTTCGAGCGCATCCATCGCTCCAACCTGGTCGGCATGGGCGTGCTGCCGCTGACCTTCGAGGAAGGCACCTCGTGGTCGTCGCTTGGCCTGAAGGGCGACGAGAAGGTCACGCTGCGTGGCCTGGTCGGCGAACTCAAGCCGCGCCAGAAGCTGACCGCGGAAATCGTCTCGGGCGACGGTTCGCTGCAGCGCGTTTCGCTGCTCTGCCGCATCGATACGCTGGATGAGCTCGATTACTACCGGAACGGCGGCATTCTGCACTATGTGCTGCGTAAACTCGCGGCTTAAGCGCGAATTTGTGAACGGTGGCTCACCGCGACGTGAGTAGAAGGTTAAACCAAGGCGGCCTATCAAAAGGCCGCCTTCGTACGTTTTGCGGCATGTTTCGGATGGGTTCGTCCCGCAAAATCCTGCCTCGGACGTTTGCTTGGATAGTTGAATGGACCGCGCCCGTAAGACTACGGTGACCATCAGGCGATAAGATCTTCCCCCAACGAGTGACCTGTGTGACTTTCAACATGACTGGCATGATGGTTTCCAATTTCGTTTCGCGATGGTCCGGAGCATTCTGGTCAGGAGCACTCGGCATCTGCGCCATCGTCGCCGTCATCCGCCCCGCCCAGGCGGATCCCCGCGCCGTGGTCGAGCTCTTCACCTCGCAGGGCTGCTCCTCGTGCCCGCCTGCCGACAAGGTCATCGGCGATCTCGCCAAGGACCCCTCGATCATCGCGTTGAGCATGCCTATCGATTACTGGGATTATCTAGGCTGGAAGGATACGCTGGCGGATTCACGTTTCTCGGCGCGGCAGCGCGCCTATTCGCGTATGCGTGGTGACCGCGAGGTCTACACGCCGCAGGTCGTGGTCAACGGCGCCGCGCATGTCATCGGCAGCGACCGCGCCGGCATCGAAAGCGCGATCGGCAAGACCGACGCTGGCACCGGCGTCATGAGCGTGCCGGTGACCATGTCGCTCGCGGGCAAGCAGATCAATGTGTCGGTTGCTGCGAGCAACGAGCCGACGGTCTCGCATGGCGAGGTCTGGATCTGCTCGATCGTGAAATCGGTGCCAATCGAGATCAGTCGCGGCGAGAACCGCGGGCAGCAGATCACCTACCACAACGTCGTGCGCAATGTACTGAAGGTCGGCGACTGGCACGGACATCCGGAAAGCTGGACCGTGCCGATCGAAAATCTGACGTCGCGCGATGGCGTCGATGGTGCGGTGGTCTACGTCCAGGACGGCAGCCGCGAGAGGCCTGGCCCGATGTTGGGGGCGGCGTACACGTCGCTGCATTGAAGCGCGCGTAGAATTCTCTCAGGACAATCTGTCTTTCGTCATTCCGGGGCGCGCGTAGCGCGAATCCATTTCACCGCGCGTGCTGTCGTCCAATGGATTCCGGGTTCGCGCCAAGTGGCGCGCCCCGGAATGACAATGGTGTGAAACACCCCGCCACAAACAAAAAAGGACCAACTTGCGTTGGCCCTCCTTGTCGCGCGTACAGACCCGATCCTGTTCGACCCCGGGGGGCTGGGGGCTGAGGAATCCGGAACCGAAAGGACCGGGTCAACGCACACCAGTCTTTTCGCAATGCAGGGCGGCGGGCGGTGGGCGGAAAAGCGGCGATCCTGTGATTCCTGCTAACGATGCCGTGACGGTTTGCCGCTGAGAAGTTCCACACGCCCCGTGTGTCATGATGAGCTGGCCGTTGGCGAGGTTGGCCCGGTCCTTCGGCGGCCGTTCAAGAGCCCCTTGCGGGCGGGAACAGTTGGCGCGATCATGCAGATGTCATGATCCGCGGTTCCGGGGACGGTCTTCGCGGAGGCGGTCATGCTTGATGCGATGAGGAGGCGCCCCATGAGCTTGACGTCGGAGGATGCCGATCCGAGCGAGCAGCGCGCAGTGGCGCGCCCCGCCGCTGCGAATGCCCAACCCGGCCGGGTGACATTCAACCGGCTCGAGCTGCACCGAATTCTCAATCTGTATGGCCGCATGGTCGCCGACGGCGAGTGGCGCGATTATGCCATCGATTTCCTGAAAGACCGCGCGGTGTTCTCGGTCTTTCGCCGCGCCTCCGAAGTGCCGATCTACCGGATCGAGAAAGATCCGCGGCTCGCGCGCAAGCAGGGCATGTACAGCGTGATCTCGGCGACCGGCCTGATCCTGCGCCGCGGCCACGAGCTCGAGCGCGTGCTGCTGGTGATCGATCGGAAGCTGGCGGTGGTGTAGCGGCGCTCCCGTAGCCCGGATGGAGCGCAGCGCAATCCGGGGCCGCTGTATCCGTGGATGG
>NZ_LJYG01000004.1:107487-114406 GCF_001440035.1 Bradyrhizobium manausense
TGTCCCGGATTTCGCTTCGCTCCATCCGGGCTACGAGACCGACCTACTTCCCCGGCACCGACCTCGCGCCTTCACCGAGATCCCGCTGCATCATCACCGTATCCAGCCAGCGGCCGAATTTCAGGCCGACATTGGGATGCGTGCCGATCATCTTGAAGCCGCCTCTGGTGTGCACGCCGATCGAGCCGGCATTGGCGGAATCGCCGATCACGGCGATCATCTGGCGGAAGCCGCGCGCCTCGCATTCGCTGATCAGCCGCTGCAGCAGCATCGAGCCGATGCCGCGGCGGTGGAAGGCGGGATCGAGATAGATCGAGTTCTCGACCGTGAAGCGATAGGCCGGACGCGGCCGGTAGGCGCCGGCATAGGCGTAGCCGGCGACCCTGCCGTCGATCACAGCGACGAAATAGGGATAGCCGCCGTCGACCAGGACGCGATAGCGGCGCGTCATTTCGGCGAGGTCAGGCGGATCCAGCTCGAACGTCGCGGTGCCCTCGCGGACGGCCTGCTGGTAGATGGCGGTGATGGCGGGAAGGTCGGCCTCGATGGTGGGCCTGATTTCGGGTGCGGACATGGGGCGAAGATTAGAGCGTCCTCGCGACGGCTGGAAGGGGCAATGCTGTTTCCACATCGTCATTGCGAGCGCAGCGAAGCAATCCAGAAATGCATCCGCGGAGGGACTCTGGATTGCTTCGCTGCGCTCGCAATGACGGGGAGGCCGTCGGCCCCAAACAAAAACCCCGGCCTTTCGGCCGGGGTTCGTGTCCGTTCGCTCTGGTCTAGCGCTTAGTCGCGCTGGCCGAGCAGCTGCAGCAGCAGCGTGAACAGGTTGATGAAGTTCAAGTACAGCGACAGCGCGCCGGTGATGGCCGCACGTTCGGCGATGTCGCCGCCGGCCGACGCGTAGCCGTAGATGTACTCGTTCTTCAGCCGCTGGGTGTCCCAGGCGGTGAGGCCGGCGAACACCAGCACGCCGACGACCGAGACGATGAACTGCAGCGCCGAGCTAGCCAGGAACAGGTTCACCAGGCTCGCGATGATGATGCCGATCAGGCCCATGAACAGGAACGAGCCCATGCCGCTCATGTCACGCTTGGTGGTGTAGCCGTAGAGGCTCAGCGCGCCGAAGGTCGCCGCGGTGATGAAGAACACCCGCACGATCGAGTCATGCGTGTAGACCAGGAAGATGGTCGACAGCGAGACTCCCATCAGCGCCGAGAACACCCAGAACAGGATCTGGGCGGTCGAGGGGGCCAGACGGTTGATGCCCGCGGAGATCACGAACACCATGGCGAGCGGCGCCAGCATGAACAGATATTTCAGCGGGCTCACGAACATCGCGTAGCCGAACGGCGTCAGGAACAGCTTGCCGACGCGAACCGCTTCCGGGGTCGGAACATCGGTCACGGCGGCCATGTAGACACCGAGCGCGGCAAGGCCGGTGATGGCGAGGCCAATGCTCATGTAATTGTAGATGCGCAGCATGTAGGCGCGCAGTCCGGCGTCGACCGTCGCGGCGTCAACACGCCCGGCGGCCCTGCCGAAAGGAGAAGCGTAATTGCGGTCTAGGTCCGACATGGTCGAATTCCCGTTGGTTGGCCCGGCCCGGCACAGGGGTTGCCATGCCGCCGGTTCGTCAAATTCTATCTCGGATACCGATGCCTGCCGACATTAATTTTGGCTAACAATCGGGGCTCCGAACCCATCCGATATGTGGGAAACTAACACATTCACCGCAACGGTCCACGCGCGGCCGAATGTCGCCCTTGCGGTGCAATCCTGACGTGAGCCTGACAAGCAGACGTGGTTAACCGCGGGAATGGCGCGATTCCGCTCCCGCGCGGCCGGCCGCGACCTTTTATCACAAATTCCGCAACACCGTGGCGGGCTTTTTGTTCAACGCCAGCAGGGTCCCGGCGAGGCCGAGCCCGACGGTGACGACCAGGGCGGCGGCAACCACGGCGGCCGCGCTTGCACCCTGCCAGACGAAGGTCAGCGTCATCAGCCGCGTCACGATCATCCAGGCAGCTAAGCTGCCGGCGATCACGCCGAACATTGCGGTGGCAAGGCCGATCAGCAGATATTCGAGCGCATAGGCACCGAGCAGCCGCAGCCGCGTCGCGCCCAGGGTCTTCAGGATCACCGCATCATAGACGCGGTGGCGATGGCCGGCGGCGAGCGCGCCGCCCAGCACCAGGATCGCCGAGATCAGCGTCACGGCGCTGGCGCCGCGGATCGCGAGCGCCAGATTGGTCACGACCGCGCCGACCGTCTCCATGACCTCGCGTACGCGCACGCTCGTCACCATTGGGTAAGCATCCGCAACCTGCTTGATGATCTTGCCGTCGCCTGTTGCATCGCCCGAGGCTTGGGTCAGCGTCGCGATGTGGGTGTGCGGGGCGCCCTTGAAGGCGTTCGGCGAGAACACCAGCACGAAATTGATACCCAATCCCTGCCAGTCGATGTTGCGCAGATTGCTGATCTTCGCCGGGATGTCGCGGCCGAGCACGTTGACCACGATCTCGTCGCCGAGCTTGAGGCCGAGGCCATCGGCGATCTTCTTCTCCATCGAGACCAGCGGCGGGCCGGAATAATCGGCGCCCCACCATTCGCCCTCGACCACCTTGGAACCCTTCGGCAGCTCGCCGGTATAGGTCAGGCCGCGGTCGCTTTGCAGCACCCATTCGGAATCGGTCGTGGGCTTGAGGTCCTCGGCGCGGACCCCGCGGGCGGCGACGATGCGCCCGCGCAGCATCGGCACGTCCTCGACCTTCGCGCCAGGAGCGATCCGGCGCAGATAGTCGTCGAAGGGAACGGCCTGCGTGCTTGGAATATCGATGAAGTAGAACGACGGCGCGCGGTCGGGCAGCGCGGCCAGGAACTGCCGGCGCAGATTGCCGTCGATCTGGGTGATGGTGACGAGCACGGCGAGACCCAGCCCGAGCGACAGCACGACCGATGGCGTCAGCGCGCCCGGCCGGTGAATGTTGGCGATCGCCAGCCGCAGCATGGTGAAGCGCGTGCGCGGCAGTTTTCGCGCGATCGCCATCAGCAGGCCGGCGACGCCGCGCAAGACAGCGAAGACGACGACGGAGGAGATCACGAACACCGCGGCGATGCGCTTGTCGAAGGACAGGCCGATCACCACGGCAACCAGCAGCGCGATGACGACCCCCATGAACACGAGATAGCCCAGCCGTGGCCGGTGCCATTCGGCGGCGACGGTATCGCGGAACAGCGCCGCGACCGGCACGTCATGCACGCGCCCGAGCGGCCACAGGCCGAAGGCGAGCGCGGTGAGCAGGCCGTAGACGAAGGACAGCGCGAGCTCGCCCTCATGCACGGCCGGCACCACCGGCAGCGGCAGCAGCTTGCCGAACAGGCCGACGATGGCGAACGGCATCGCTGCTCCCAGCGCCAGCCCGATCACCGAGCCGATCGCGGCGAGCAAAACGACCTGCGCGAGGTAAATGCCGAACACGTCGCGGCCCGTGGCGCCGACGGCCTTGAACGCCGCGATCACCTCGAGCCGGCGATCGATATGGCTCTTCACCGCATTGGCGACGCCGACGCCGCCGACCAGCAGTGCGGCGAGGCCGACCAGGGTCAGGAATTGCGTGAAGCGGCTGATGTTGCGTTCGAGCTGCGGCGAGGCGTTGGAGCGGCTGCGCACCTCCCAGCCGGCCTCTGGCGCGGCGTTGCGCGCATCCGCGATGAAGCCGTCGGTGGCGCGGTCGCTGTTGGCGACATCCGGCAGCTTCACGCGGTAGACCCAGCGCACCAGGCTGCCGGGCTGGATCAGTCCGGTGGCACGCAAGGCGGCCTCGCTGATCAGGAAGCGCGGACCAAAGCCGATGCCGCCGGCAAGCTTGTCGGGCTCGGCCTCGACGGCGCTGCGGATCTGGAAGGTTGCGGATCCGATGGTGACGCGGTCGCCAATTTTGACAGAGAGCCGCGCCAGCAGCGCCGGGTCGGCGGCGGCGCCGAATGCGCCGTCCTTCTCCGCGAGCAGATCCGCCAGCGGCAGCTGCGGCGCCAGCGTCAGCTGCCCGAGCATCGGATAGGTGTCATCGACCGCCTTCATCTCGACCAGCGCCAGCTTGCCGTCGCCCGAGCGCGCCATGCCGCGCAAGGTCGAAGCCACGGAGACGGTGCCGCGCGAGCGCAGGAAGGCGACTTCCTCGGGCTTGGCCTCGCGCTGAAACAGCACGAACGAGACGTCGCCGCCGAGCAGCGTGCGCCCCTCGCGCGCGAGGCCGTCGCTCAGGCTCGCCGACACCGAGCCGACGCCTGATATCGCCATCACGCCGAGCGCGATGCAGGCGATGAAGACGTAGAAGCCGCGCAGGCCACCGCGCAATTCGCGCAAGGCATAGCGCAGCGACAGCGCAACGCCGTTCGGCTTCGCAAACGGTTGGGCGGCGACGCTCATGCGTTCGTCGTCTGCGTGTCGATGCGGCCCGAGCGCAGGCGGATCACGCGATCGCAGCGATGCGCCAGCGAGGAATCGTGCGTGACCAGCACCAAGGTCATGCCGCGCTCGGCATGCTTGGTGAAGAGCAGGTCGATGATCTGCTTGCCGGTCGCCTCGTCGAGATTGCCGGTCGGCTCGTCGGCGACGAGGATGGCGGGATCGGGCGCCAGCGCGCGCGCGAGCGCGACGCGCTGCTGTTCGCCGCCGGAGAGCTGCGTCGGATAATGATGCAGGCGGTCGCCGAGGCCGACCGATTGCAACTCCTTTGCCGCGCGCTTGCTGGCATCAGGATTGCCGGCGAGCTCGAGTGGCACCGCGACATTCTCCAGCGCCGTCATGGTCGGGATCAGATGGAAGGACTGGAAGACGATGCCGACCTGGCGGCCGCGGAAGCGGGCCAGCGCGTCCTCGTCGAGGGCATTGAAAGGCGTGCCACCCACCACCACCTCTCCGCTATCAGGACGCTCCAGCCCCGCCATCACCATCAGCAGCGTGGATTTGCCCGAGCCTGACGGGCCGATCAGGCCGATCGTCTCCCCCGAGCCGACGCGCAAGCTGATATCCTTGAGGATGTGAACGCGTGCGGCCCCCGACCCCAATGAGAGATTGACGTTGGAGATGGCGATGGTGTCCGGCGTGGTGCCGGCGAGCGACGAGGAAGCGATGCTGATGTCCATGGTCCGGTCATATGGCAAGTCCGATAGCGCGGTCGAGAGGCGTTACGGATTGTTCATGCACATAGCCGTGTTGATGCTCGCTTTGATGACGCTCCCGGGTCCCGCCTGGGCGGACGCGGCAAAGCCGATCAAGCTCGTCGTCCTCGGCGATTCCTTGAGCGCTGGTCTTGGCCTTTCGGCCCCGGATGCGTTTCCGGCCAAGCTGAAAAAAGCCTTGCAGACCAAGGGTATAGAGATCGACATGACCAATGCCGGCGTGTCGGGCGACACCGCGTCCGGCGGCCGCGACCGGCTCGACTGGTCGGTGCCTGAGGGAACCGAGGGCGTGATCGTCGAACTCGGCGCCAACGACGCCATGCGCGGCATCGACCCTGACTTGACGCGGGCGGCGCTCGCCGACATCGTTCAGCGTCTCAAGGCGCGCAAGATCGCCGTGATGTTGTGTGGGATGCTGGCGCCGCCGAATTTCGGCGCGGACTATGGCGCGCGCTTCAATTCGATTTATCCGGAACTGGCGAAACGGTTCGACGTGCCGCTCTATCCGTTCTTCCTCGACGGCGTCGCGGCCGACGCGAAACTCAACCAGGCCGACGGCATTCATCCGACCGCTGCAGGCGTCGACATCATCGTCGACAAGATGCTGCCCACCGTGGAGGCATTCGTGCGTACGATCGGCGAGCAACGCCGTTGAAAAGCAGGCAATGCTAACCCTAACACCCAGGGTTTTTCGGGTGTAGCCTTGGCAGCACTTCGCAGAGTCACACAACTGCGATAGGAATCAGGGTACCGGTGATTCGTCGCCGGCTCTAATTTGGATAGGGTCCTTGGCTCTGAGGACTGTACCCAAGCATCGGGAGTGCGAAACGATGCCGCGTTTGTTCACTGGTCTGGAAATTCCGGCCGAGATTGGCCAGTCGCTTTCCAATCTTAGAGGTGGCCTTCCCGGCGCCCGGTGGATCGATCCCGAAAATTATCACGTCACTCTGCGCTTCATCGGCGATATCGACGGCGCCTCCGCCAACGAGATCGCATCGATGTTGTTTCGCATCGATCGCAAGCCCTTCGAAGTGAAGGTGCAGGGCTTGCAGAGCTTCGGTGGCCGCAAGCCGCGCGCCGTGGTCGCCACCATCGCACCGAGCAAGCCGCTGATGGATCTGCGGGCCGAACTGGAACGGATGATGCAGCGGATCGGCCTCGATCCGGAAGGGCGCAAATTCATCCCTCATGTCACGCTGGCCCGGCTGCACGACGCCACCGACCGCGACGTCGCCGACTATCTCTCGATCCGCGGCTACTTCCCGAGCAAGGCCTTCATGGCCGAACGCTTCGTGCTGTTCTCCTCGCGCGCATCGACCGGCGGCGGCCCATATGTGGTCGAGGACGCCTACGAGCTATGTGCGTGAGGTCTATCTTCACCTCTCCCCGCTTGCGGGGAGAGGCCGGATCGCTCTTGCGATCCGGGTGAGGGGGTACAGGTCTCTCTACCATCTCACGTGTGGAGAGAGGCCCCTCAGCCCAACCCTCTCAGCGCGAGCGAAGCTCGTCGCGGCCCCGCAAGAGCGGGGCGAGGGAGAAGAATCCGCATAGCCCGTCCACCATTTCACGGCTTGCAATTTCCGCCGGTCTCTGGCGGTAAAGGGCGATGCTCTCCACCCCAAATTCCTCCTTCAGCGAAGCCTATCAGGCCCAGATCGCCTCCGGCGCGATCGAGGCCGATGCCGCGCAGGCCGAAGTCGCCGAAGCCTATACCGCGCTGGATCTGCGGCTC
>NZ_LJYG01000004.1:114446-164418 GCF_001440035.1 Bradyrhizobium manausense
GCCCGCCTGTTCAACGGCGGCGACAAGGACGAGGCGCCGCGCGGGCTCTACGTCCATGGCGAGGTCGGTCGCGGCAAGACCATGCTGATGGACCTGTTCTTCCAGCACTCGAATGTCGAGCACAAGCGCCGCGCGCATTTCCACGAATTCATGGCCGACGTGCACGAGCGCATCTACGACTACCGCCAGAGCATCGCGCGCGGACAGATCCCCGATGGCGACGTCATCGCGCTGACGGCGCATGCGATCTTCGAGGAGAGCTGGCTGCTCTGTTTCGACGAATTCCACGTCACCGACATCGCGGACGCGATGATCCTCGGACGCCTGTTCGCAAAGCTGTTCGAGCTCGGCACCGTCGTGGTCGCAACCTCCAACGTCGCGCCCGACGATCTCTACAAGGGCGGCCTCAACCGCGCGCTGTTCCTGCCCTTCATCAAGCAGATCACCGACCACATGGACGTGACACGGCTCGACGCGCGCACCGACTTCCGGCTGGAAAAGCTCCAGGGCGTGCCGATGTGGCTGACGCCGGCGGATGGCGATGCCGACACGGCGCTCAACCGCGCCTGGGCGAAGATGACGGGCAATGCCAAATGCAAGTCGCGCGATATCCAGATCAAGGGCCGCACCCTGCACGTGCCGTGCTCGGCTCACGGCGTCGCGCGCTTTGCCTTCGCCGATCTCTGCGAGAAGCCGCTGGGCGCATCCGACTACCTCAGGCTGGCGCACGACTATCACACCATCCTGGTCGACCATATTCCAGTGATGGACTTCTCCCAGCGCAACGCCGCCAAGCGCTTCATCACGCTGATCGACACGCTCTATGACAATGCCGTGAAGCTGATGGCCTCGGCCGACGCCAATCCGATCTCGCTCTACATCGCCGATGAGGGCACCGAGGCGATGGAGTTCAAGCGGACCGCCTCGCGCCTGATCGAGATGAGCTCGGAATCCTATCTGGCGCTGCCTCATGGCCGCAAGGACTCCACCGCCAGCGGCTCCACCAAGGGCCTGGTCGAGACTTAAGTCCTATCTTTCCGTCATTCCGGGGCGCGCGTCAGCGCGAACCCGGAATCTCGCGCGACAATCTCGAGATTCCGGGTTCGCCCGCGCAATGGCGCGGACGCCCCGGAATGACGGCCTGGGTTGTGCTGGCCGGAAACGCGGCAAGCCCGACAAATGGGCATCCACCGACTTGAACGGGGGAAGCGAAAGGGATAACCACCCTCTCAGTTTTCCCCTCCTCACGTGTCTAAAGGACAGGTTCACATGGCGCGCGACAAGATTGCTTTGATTGGCTCCGGCCAGATCGGCGGAACGCTGGCTCACCTCATCGGCCTGAAAGAGCTGGGCGACGTCGTGATGTTCGACATCGCCGAGGGCGTGCCGCAGGGCAAGGCGCTCGACATCGCGCAGTCCTCCCCGGTCGACGGTTTCGACGCGCATTACACCGGCGCCAACTCCTACGAGGCTCTCGATAACGCCAAGGTCTGCATCGTCACCGCCGGCGTGCCGCGCAAGCCCGGCATGAGCCGCGACGACCTCCTCTCCATCAACCTCAAGGTCATGGAGCAGGTCGGTGCCGGCATCAAGAAGTATGCTCCCGACGCCTTCGTCATCTGCATCACCAATCCGCTCGACGCCATGGTCTGGGCGCTGCAGAAGGCTTCCGGCCTGCCGCACAAGAAGGTCGTCGGCATGGCCGGCGTGCTCGACTCCGCGCGCTTCCGCTACTTCCTGGCCGACGAGTTCAACGTCTCGGTCGAAGACGTCACCGCCTTCGTGCTCGGCGGCCATGGCGATACCATGGTGCCGCTGGTGAAATACTCCACCGTCGCCGGCATCCCGCTGCCCGACCTCGTCAAGATGGGCTGGACCTCGCAGGCGCGCCTTGACGAGATCGTCGACCGCACCCGCAACGGCGGCGCCGAGGTCGTCAATCTGCTCAAGACCGGCTCGGCCTTCTACGCCCCGGCCGCCTCCGCCATCGCGATGGCCGAGAGCTATCTGAAGGACAAGAAGCGCGTGCTGCCCTGCGCCGCCTATCTCAACGGCGAGTACAGCGTGAAGGACATGTATGTCGGCGTGCCCGTCGTGATCGGCTCCAAGGGCGTCGAGCGCGTCGTCGAGATCGAGCTCGCCGGCAAGGACCGCGAGGCCTTCGACAAGTCGGTCGGCGCCGTGCAGGGCCTGGTCGATGCCTGCAAGAAGATCGCCCCCGATCTTCTCGGCCGTTAAGGCGCAACAATCCCGCCGAAGACCGACACCCGGTCTTCGGCGGTTTCACTTCCGGACCCCTGATGCAATCCTTGCTGAAGGCTGGGCGGGGTCTGGGTCCAGGATATCCGACGAGAGAGAATCCGGGTTGCAGTTCCTGTGGTATATGGTATGCCAGCCACAAGACTGAGGTGGGCCCATGAGGTCACCGCCCGCGGCTTCAGGGAGCGACCATATGAATATTCATGAATATCAGGCCAAGGCGCTGCTGAGCGAGTTCGGTGTGCCGATCTCCAAGGGCGTTCCGGTCCTGAGTGCCACGGACGCAGCTGCCGCAGCCATGGCGCTGCCCGGTCCGGTCTGGGTGGTGAAGAGCCAGATCCACGCCGGCGGCCGCGGCAAGGGCAAGTTCAAGGAAGCCTCGGCCGGCGACAAGGGCGGCGTCCGCATCGCCAAGTCGGCCGCCGAAGTCTCCGAATTCGCCAAGCAGATGCTGGGCGCCACCCTGGTGACGGTGCAGACCGGCCCGGCCGGCAAGCAGGTCAACCGCCTCTACGTCGAAGACGGCTCCGATATCGACAAGGAGTTCTATCTCTCGATCCTGGTCGACCGCGAAACCTCGCGCGTTTCCTTCGTCGTCTCGACCGAAGGCGGCGTCAACATCGAGGACGTTGCGCACAACACCCCTGAGAAGATCGTGACCTTCTCGGTCGACCCGGCGACCGGCATCATGGGCCATCACGGCCGCACCGTCGCGAATGCCCTGAAGCTCTCGGGTGATCTCGCCAAGCAGGCGGAAAAGCTCACCGCGCAGCTCTATGCGGCCTTCGTCGCCAAGGACATGTCGATGCTGGAGATCAACCCGCTGGTCGTGACCAAGCAGGGTCAGCTCCGCGTGCTCGACGCCAAGGTGTCGTTCGACGACAACGCGCTGTTCCGCCATCCCGAGGTGCTCGCGCTGCGCGACGAGACCGAGGAAGACGCCAAGGAAATCGAGGCGTCGAAATACGACCTCAACTATGTCGCCCTCGACGGCAATATCGGCTGCATGGTCAACGGCGCCGGTCTCGCCATGGCGACGATGGACATCATCAAGCTCTACGGCATGGCGCCGGCGAACTTCCTCGACGTCGGCGGCAGCGCCAGCAAGGAGAAGGTCGCGGCCGCGTTCAAGATCATCACCGCCGACCCCAACGTGAAGGGCATCCTGGTCAACATCTTCGGCGGCATCATGAAGTGCGACGTGATCGCCGAAGGCGTCACCGCTGCGGTTCGCGAGGTCGGCCTCAGCGTGCCGCTGGTGGTTCGCCTCGAAGGCACCAATGTCGAGCTCGGCAAGAAGATCATCCGCGAATCCGGCCTGAACGTGGTGCCGGCGGACAATCTCGACGACGCCGCGCAGAAGATCGTGAAGGCCGTCAAGGGAGGCTAAGGCCATGGCCCAGGACCATCTCTCCGCATCATCTCCACTTGCAGAGCATGCGCGTCTCGCCGCGTTCGCCGGCGAATGGAATGGTGAAGAGATGGTCTTTCCGTCGCGCTGGACTGCGGGCGGACCGGCCACCTCGCGCACCGTCGCGCGCATGGATCTCAACGGGTTCTATCTGATCCAGGACTCGGTGCAGATGCGCGATGGCAAGGAGGTCTTCGCCACCCACGGCCTCTTCACCTACGACCGCGACGACCGGACCTACAAATTGTTCTGGTACGATTCGCTTGGCTACACGCCGCCCTCGCCCGCATCAGGCGGCTGGGTCGGCAACACCCTGACGCTGGTGCGCGGCTCGCTTCGCGGCAATGCGCGCCACGTCTATGAGATCATCGACGACGTCTCTTACTCGTTGAAGATTCAGTTCTCGCCGGATGCGGAAGGCTGGGCCGACGTGCTCACCGGCATCTACCGCCGCATCCATTGACCCTCTCACTCCGTTAGTTTCGCGAAAGCAGACCTCATGTCCATCCTGATCGACAAGAACACCAAGGTCATCTGCCAGGGCTTCACCGGCAAGAACGGCACCTTCCATTCCGAGGCTGCGATTGCTTACGGCACCAAGATGGTCGGCGGCACTTCGCCGGGTAAGGGCGGCTCGACCCATCTCGGCCTGCCGGTGTTCGACACGGTGCGCGAGGCGCGGGAGAAGACCGGTGCCGACGCGTCGGTGATCTACGTGCCGCCGCCGGGCGCGGCGGATGCGATCTGCGAGGCCATCGACGCCGAGATCCCGCTGATTGTCTGCATCACTGAAGGCATTCCCGTCATCGACATGGTGCGCGTGAAGCGCTCGCTCGCCGGCTCGAAGTCGCGCCTGATCGGGCCGAACTGCCCGGGCGTCATGACCGCCGGCGAGTGCAAGATCGGCATCATGCCCGCCAACATCTTCAAGACCGGCTCGGTCGGCATTGTCTCCCGTTCCGGCACGCTGACCTACGAAGCCGTGTTCCAGACCACCCAGGAAGGCCTCGGCCAGACCACCGCGGTCGGCATCGGCGGCGACCCGGTCAAGGGCACCGAGTTCATCGACGTCCTCGAAATGCTGCTGGCCGACGCCAAGACCGAGTCGATCATCATGATCGGCGAGATCGGCGGTTCCGCCGAGGAGGATGCCGCCCAGTTCCTCAAGGACGAGGCCAAGCGCGGGCGCAAGAAGCCGATGGTCGGTTTCATCGCGGGCGTCACTGCCCCTCCGGGCCGCCGCATGGGCCATGCCGGGGCGATCATTTCGGGCGGCAAGGGCGACGCCGGTTCCAAGACCGAAGCGATGAAATCCGCAGGTATTACAGTGTCGCCGTCGCCGGCACGCCTCGGCCACACGCTTGCCGAAAAGTTGAAAGGCTAATTCACTCCTTCGTGCTTTTCCGGGCGAAGTTTCGCAGCAAATGGGGTAAAGGGTGCCTGTCGCGTCGAGCCCTGTCGGGGAGCTCGGCGCCAGCGCCGTTTGTTATGCGCGAACCGAAATCGCCAGGAACCCAGTATGTCTCGCCAGGACGCGAACGCAGCCTTTGCCCTGTCATCATTTTTGCAGGGCACCAACGCCACCTACATCGACGAAATCTACGCCCGCTACGAGAAGGACCCGTCCTCGGTCGACGCCGAGTGGCAGGAATTCTTCAAGAGCCTCAACGACCAGCCGGCTGACGTCCTCAAGAACGCCGAAGGTCCGTCCTGGGAGCGCGACAACTGGCCGCTGACCCCCAAGGACGACCTGACCTCCGCGCTCGACGGCAATTGGGCCGAAGTCGAGAAGGCGGTCGGCAGCAAGATCGCCGCCAAGGCGCAAGCCAAGGGCGCCGACATCTCCTCCGCCGACCTGCTCCAGGCCACGCGCGACTCCGTCCGTGCGCTGATGCTGATCCGCTCCTATCGCATGCGCGGTCACTTCCACGCCAAGCTCGATCCGCTCGGCATCGAAGCCCAGCGCAACCGCGAAGAGCTCGACCCGCGCACCTATGGCTTCACCGAAGCCGATTTCGACCGCAAGATTTTCCTCGATCACGTGCTCGGCCTCGAATATGGCACCTTGCGCGAGATCACCGCGATCTGCGAGCGCACTTACTGCCAGACGCTCGGCGTCGAGTTCATGCATATCAGCAATGCCGCGCAGAAGGCGTGGATCCAGGAGCGCATCGAGGGGCCGGACAAGGAAATCTCGTTCACGCGGGAAGGCCGCCGCGCCATCCTCACCAAGCTGGTCGAAGCCGAAGGCTTCGAAAAGTTCTGCGACACCAAGTTCACCGGCACCAAGCGCTTCGGCCTCGACGGCGGTGAAGCGCTGATCCCCGCGCTCGAGCAGATCATCAAGCGCGGCGGCAATCTCGGCGTGAAGGAAATCGTGCTCGGCATGCCGCATCGCGGCCGCCTCAACGTGCTGACCCAGGTGCTGGGCAAGGCTCATCGCGCGCTGTTCCACGAGTTCAAGGGCGGTTCGGCCAACCCCGACGCGGTCGAAGGCTCCGGCGACGTCAAGTACCACCTCGGCGCCTCCTCGGACCGCGAGTTCGACGGCAACCGCATCCATCTGTCGCTGACCGCCAACCCCTCGCATCTCGAGATCGTCGATCCCGTCGTGCTCGGCAAGGTGCGTGCCAAGCAGGACCAGCACGGCGATCCGCCGGACCAGCGCATCTCGGTGATGCCGCTGCTCATGCATGGCGACGCGGCATTCGCGGGCCAGGGCGTGGTGGCGGAATGCTTCGGCCTGTCGGACCTGAAGGGCTACCGCACCGGCGGCTCCGTGCACTTCATCGTCAACAACCAGATCGGCTTCACCACCTATCCGCGTTATTCTCGTTCGTCGCCTTACCCGTCGGACGTCGCGAAGATGATCGACGCGCCGATCTTCCACGTCAACGGTGACGATCCGGAAGCCGTGGTGTTCGCGGCCAAGGTCGCGACCGAGTTCCGGCAGAAATTCCACAAGCCGGTCGTGATCGACATGTGGTGCTATCGCCGCTACGGCCACAACGAGGGCGACGAGCCGGCGTTCACCCAGCCGGTCATGTACAAGCGGATCGCGGCGCATCCGTCGACGCTGTCGCTCTATGCCAAGCGCCTGATCGCCGAGGGCGTGGTCACCGAGGGCGAGGTCGACAAGCTGAAGGCCGACTGGCGCGCGCGGCTCGATGCCGAGTTCGAGGCCGGCACCTCCTACAAGCCGAACAAGGCCGACTGGCTCGACGGCAAATGGGCCGGCTTCAAGATCGCCGACCAGGAAGAGGATGCGCGGCGCGGCGTCACCGGCGTCGACATCGCGACGCTGAAGGATATCGGCCGCAAGATCACCAAGGTGCCGGACGGCTTCCGCGTTCACCGCACCATCCAGCGTTTCCTCGATAATCGTGCCAAGGCGATCGACAGCGGCAACGGCATCGACTGGGCGACCGGCGAGGCGCTCGCGTTCTGCTCGCTGCTTTCCGAAAACCACCACGTCCGCCTCTCCGGACAGGATTCGGAGCGCGGCACCTTCTCGCAGCGCCATTCGGTCCTGATCGACCAGGAGGACGAGAGCCGCTACACGCCGTTCAACCATCTCGGCAACGAGCAGGGCCATTACGAGGTCATCAACTCCCTGCTGTCGGAAGAAGCGGTGCTCGGCTTCGAATACGGCTATTCGCTCGCCGAGCCGAACACGCTGACCCTGTGGGAAGCCCAGTTCGGCGACTTCGCCAATGGTGCGCAGGTCGTTTTCGACCAGTTCATCTCCTCGGGCGAGCGCAAATGGCTGCGCATGTCCGGCCTCGTCTGCCTGTTGCCGCACGGCTATGAGGGCCAGGGACCGGAGCATTCCTCGGCGCGCCTCGAGCGTTACCTGCAGATGTGCGCGGAAGACAACATGCAGGTGGTCTACCCGACCACGCCGGCGAACTACTTCCACGTGCTGCGCCGTCAGCTGCATCGCGAGATCCGCAAGCCGCTGATCATGATGACGCCGAAATCGCTGCTGCGTCACAAGCGTGCGGTCTCGCGTCTCGAGGAGCTGGCGAAGGGAACGACCTTCCACCGCATTCTCTACGATGACGCCCAGATGCTGCCGAACGAGCCGATCAAGCTCGTTCCGGACGAGAAGATCCGCCGCATCGTGCTGTGCTCGGGCAAGGTCTATTACGACCTCTACGAGGAGCGCGAGAAGCGCGGCATCGACGACATCTACCTGATGCGCGTCGAGCAGCTCTATCCGGTGCCGTTGAAGGCGCTGGTGGCCGAGCTGTCCCGCTTCAAGAAGGCGGAAGTGATCTGGTGCCAGGAAGAGCCGCGCAACATGGGTGCCTGGCACTTCATCGAGCCCTATCTGGAATGGGTGCTGAACCAGGTGAACGGTGCGAGCCGGCGTCCGCGTTATGTCGGCCGCGCCGCTTCCGCCGCGACCGCCACGGGTCTGATGTCCAAGCATCAGGCGCAGCTGAAGGCGTTCCTGGACGAAGCACTGAGCTGAACTTTTTTGAACTGCGTCATGTCCCGCCGAAAGGCGGGTCATTCAGTAGGTCGCGACTGCGAACGTCCGGCCTGCTGGATGGCTTGCTTTTTGCGGGCGATGACACCTGAAAATTCTCGACCGCACCGGCGATCTCCTTAAGGAAAAGACCATGACTGAAATTCGTGTGCCGACGCTCGGCGAATCCGTCACCGAGGCCACCATCGGCCGCTGGTTCAAGAAGGCCGGCGACCCGGTCGCCGTCGATGAGCCCTTGGTGGAGCTCGAGACCGACAAGGTGACCATCGAGGTCCCGGCGCCCTCGGCCGGCACGCTGAGCGAGATCATCGCCGCCGATGGCGCGACCGTCGCAGTCGGTGCGCTGCTCGGCCAGATCACCGATGGCGCCGGTGCTGCCAAGTCCGCCGCCGCACCCGCCAAGCCTGCTGCAGCTGCTCCGGCGCCTGCCGCTGCCGCTCCGGTTGCCGCCGCTGCGCCAAAAGCGCCGCCGGCCGATGCGCCGCTCGCTCCGTCCGTGCGCAAGATTTCGGCCGAGAGCGGCATCGATGCGTCGACCGTTCCGGGCTCCGGCAAGGATGGCCGCGTCACCAAGGGCGACATGCTCGCTGCGATCGAGCGTGCGGCCTCCGCGCCGACCCCGGTGAACCAGCCCGCCGCCGCCGTGCAGGTCCGCGCGCCGTCGCCTGCCGATGACGCCGCGCGCGAAGAGCGCGTCAAGATGACCCGCCTGCGCCAGACCATCGCGCGCCGCCTCAAGGACGTGCAGAACACCGCGGCCATGCTGACGACCTTCAACGAGGTCGACATGACCAACGTCATGGCGCTGCGTGCGCATTACAAGGATGCGTTCGAGAAGAAGCACGGCTCCAAGCTCGGCTTCATGGGCTTCTTCACCAAGGCCGTCGTGCAGGCGCTGAAGGACGTCCCGGCCGTCAACGCCGAGATCGACGGCACCGATTTGATCTACAAGAATTACTATCACATCGGCGTCGCCGTCGGTACCGACAAGGGGCTCGTCGTGCCCGTCGTGCGCGACTGCGATCAGAAATCGATCGCCGACATCGAGAAGGCCATCGCCGATTTCGGTCGCCGCGCTCGTGACGGCCAGCTCAAGATCGACGAGATGCAGGGCGGCACCTTCACCATCACCAACGGCGGCATCTACGGCTCGCTGATGTCGACCCCGATCCTGAACGCGCCGCAGTCCGGCATCCTCGGCATGCACAAGATCCAGGATCGCCCGGTGGTCGTCGGCGGCAAGATCGAGGTCCGCCCGATGATGTATCTGGCGCTGTCCTACGACCACCGCGTCATCGACGGCAAGGAAGCCGTCACCTTCCTGGTTCGCGTCAAGGAGAGCCTGGAAGATCCGGCACGCCTGGTGCTCGATCTCTGATCCCCGATGCTTTGAAGACGCCGTCGCCTGCATGGGCGACGGCGTTTGTCGAATGATGGAGGCGGACGTGACCGATAAAGTCGTTGTCATCACCGGCGGCAGCCGCGGCATTGGTCGCGCCACCGCGCTTGCGGCCGCCGCGCGCGGCTATCGCGTCGTGGTCGGCTATGCCAGCAACAAGAAGGCTGCCGACGAAGTGGTAGCTACGATCGAGGCCAGCAACGGCAAGGCGATCGCGGTGAAGTGCGACGTTGCCGAGGAACGCGACATCATCGACCTGTTCAAGCAGGCCGACAAATTCGGCACGCTTGGCGCGCTCGTCAACAATGGCGGCATTGTCGGTAGAAGCGGGGTGCGCGTCGACGAGATGACGGCCGAGCGCATCCAGCGCGTGCTGGCGGTCAACGTCACCGGCTCCATCCTCTGCGCGCGCGAGGCGGTCAAGCGCATGTCGACCAAGCATGGCGGCAAGGGCGGCGTCATCGTCAATCTGTCGTCGGTCGCCGCCAAGCTCGGCGCGCCCAACACCTATGTCGATTATGCCGCGTCCAAGGGCGCGGTCGATTCCTTCACCATCGGCCTCGGCTATGAGGTCGCTAGCGAAGGCATTCGCGTTGCCGCGATCCGCCCCGGCCTGATCGACACCGAAATTCACGCCTCCGGCGGCGAGCCCGACCGACATCATCGCCTGGCCCATATGGTTCCGATGAAGCGCGTCGGCACTGCGGACGAAATCGCCAATGCCATCGTCTGGCTGCTGTCGGACGATGCCTCCTACGTCACCTCAGCCATTCTCGATGTGTCCGGCGGACGCTGACGCGCCGCGCGGACGCTGACACATCCTCATCACGCTAAACTTACGGGACTTTCTCTCATGGCACCCTTCGATCTCGTCGTCATCGGCACCGGACCTGGCGGTTATGTCTGCGCGGTGCGCGCCAGCCAGCTCGGCATGAAAGTCGCCGTGGTCGAAAAGAACGCGACGCTAGGCGGCACCTGTCTCAACGTCGGCTGCATGCCCTCGAAGGCGCTGCTGCATGCGTCCGAGATGTTCGAGGAAGCCGGGCACTCCTTCGCCAAGATGGGCGTGTCGGTGTCGTCGCCGAAGCTCGATCTTCCCGCGATGATGAACTTCAAGCAGCAGGGCATCGACGGCAACGTCAAGGGCGTCGAGTTCCTGATGAAGAAGAACAAGGTCGACGTGCTCAAGGGCACCGGCAAGATCCTCGGCACCGGCAAGGTCGAGGTCTCCGCCGACGGCAAGTCGCAGCTGATCGAGACCAGGAACATCGTGATCGCGACCGGCTCGGACATCGCGCGCCTCAAGGGCATCGAGATCGACGAGAAGCGCATCGTCTCGTCGACCGGCGCGCTGTCGCTGGACAAGGTGCCCGGCAAGCTCCTGA
This sequence comes from Bradyrhizobium manausense, assembly GCF_001440035.1. GTDB lineage: Bacteria > Pseudomonadota > Alphaproteobacteria > Rhizobiales > Xanthobacteraceae > Bradyrhizobium > Bradyrhizobium manausense. The sequence continues at coordinate 125,396 of NZ_LJYG01000004.1, forward strand.
TCGTCGGTGCCGGCGTGATCGGCCTCGAGCTCGGCTCGGTGTGGAAGCGGCTCGGCGCCGAAGTCGTCGTGGTCGAATTTTTGGATCGCATCCTGCCCGGCATGGACGGCGAGATCGCAAAGCAATTCCAGCGCATCCTCGAGAAGCAGGGTTTTGCCTTCAAGCTTGGCGCCAAGGTCACCGCCGTCGACACCTCAGGCAAGGCGCTGAAGGCGACCATCGAGCCTGCCGCCGGCGGTGCCGCCGAGACGCTGGAAGCCGACGTCGTGCTGGTCTGCATCGGCCGCGTGCCCTACACCGAGGGCCTCGGGCTGAAGGAAGCCGGCGTTGCGCTCGATGCGCGCGGCCGCGTCCAGATCGATCCGCATTTCGCCACCAGCCTGAAGGGCGTCTACGCCATCGGCGACGTCGTCGCCGGCCCCATGCTCGCGCACAAGGCCGAGGATGAAGCCGTCGCGGTTGCGGAGATCATCGCAGGCCAGGCCGGCCACGTGAACTACGACGTGATCCCGGGGGTGGTGTATACCACCCCGGAAGTGTCCTCCGTCGGCAAGACCGAGGAAGAACTCAAGCAGGCCGGCGTCGCCTACACCGTCGGGAAGTTTCCTTTTACCGCCAACGGCCGCTCCAAGGTCAATCAGACCACTGACGGCTTCGTGAAGATTCTCGCAGATGCGAAGACCGACCGCGTGCTCGGCGTGCACATCATCGGCATCGAAGCCGGCGAAATGATCCATGAGGCCTGCGTTCTCATGGAATTTGGCGGCAGTGCGGAGGATCTCGCCCGCACCTGCCACGCGCATCCGACCCGCTCCGAGGCCGTCAAGGAAGCCGCGCTTGCAGTCGGCAAGCGGGCCATCCATATGTAGGTCACGCTCAGGGCCGAATCGGGCGGGACATCACATGCTACGCCGCCTTCTTCAACCGGTCTGGGTCCTGCTTGCGATCATCTTTTTGATCGAAGCCTGGCTGTGGGACCATCTCGAGCCTGTCGTCGCGCGGGCGGTCGCACTGATCCCGCTCGCCCGCGTGAAGGAGTGGCTGGCCGACCGCGTCGATGCACTGTCCCCGGCGATGACGCTGATCGTGTTCGTGGTGCCGATCATCCCGCTGTTTCCGCTCAAGCTGATCGGCCTGTGGCTGCTCACGCATCAATACTGGCTGACCGGCGTCTCCACGTTCCTGTTCGCAAAAATGCTGGGCGTCGGCGTCACCGCCTTCGTATTTGACGTCACGCGCGACAAGCTGCTGGAGATGCACTGGTTCGAGCGCCTCTACGAGCTGGTGCTGCGGCTGCGTGCCAAGGCGACCGAACTCGTCGAGCCGATCAAGCGGCGCATCCGCGAGCTGATCAAGGGCGACGGCGAAGGCTGGTCCTCGCGCACGCTCCGTTTGATCCAGCGCTTCCGCAAGAGCGTGCACGAAGCGCGGTAGAGCGGCGGTCACCGCTCTATCCTCCGTCATTGCGAGCGAAGCGAAGCAATCCAGAATCTCTCTGCGGAGGCAGTCTGGATTGCTTCGTCGCATCCGCGCAAAATTGCTGCGCAATTTTGTCGCGAGCTCCTCGCAATGACGCGGCGAGAGCCGTGTTTCCCCCTACCCATGCAGATGCAAGAGATGCGGCGCCCAGGCGCCGAGCATGGTCATGCCGAGTCCAGCGATCGTCAAGAGCCCGGCGATCCAGGCCAGCGGCAGCATGCCGGTGATGATCGTCGCCGACGCCAGCACGATGCCGATCTGGAACGCGGCCGAGGCCAGCTCGAAATGATGATATTTCGCGGTCGCCTCGTCGCGCTCGTGCTCGGCGTGCTTGGCCTTTTCGGCGAGCTGCTCGGTACCTTCGCCGGTCTCGGGCTCGGAGCGGTAGCGCGCCGCGGTCTTGGTCCAATCGTCGATCTGCTTCTGCACCGCGGCCTTCATGGCGTCGTCGGTGGCAGCACCCAGCGTCAGCTTGCCCTGCTCGGCGGCGGTCTGCACCACGGTGCGGCGGATGCTCTTGGCCTGGAAGAACGCCCAGAGATTGGAAGCCTCGACGTTCTTGCTGATCGACTCGGTCTGGGCGCCCTTGCCGAGCGTTTCCGAGATCGCCAGGAACAGTGCCAGCACCGCGATCAGCAGGGCGATCTTCTTGTTCTCGCCCGATGCGTGCTCGGCATGCTCGGCGTGCTCCATGCTTTCGTGTGCGCTCATGATCCCTCCTGTCGCGGCTCCGCAACGATTGACCGAACCGCGCGGCTCGCGCAAGAGGCATGCTTGCCAGGAGCGAGCCATGACAGCTTGATGTCAGCAATTATCGGCGCGGATGCGCGCTCGCATAGACTTCCAGCAGCCGCTCGGAATCGATCCCGGTATACACCTGCGTAGTCGACAGCGAGGAATGGCCGAGCAATTCCTGGATGGCGCGCAAGTCCCCGCCGCGCGAGAGCAGATGCGTGGCGAAGGAGTGCCGCAGCGCGTGCGGCGTGGCGCTGTCGGGCAAGCCCAGCGCGCCGCGCAGCCGCTCCATCGCGAGCTGGATGATGCGCGGGCTCAAGGGACCGCCGCGCGCGCCGACGAAGATCGGTCCCTCCTGCGGCAACGCATGCGGGCACATCGCGACATATTCGTCGATCAGCGCCAGCACGTTCTGCAGCACCGGCACCATGCGCGTCTTGTTGCCTTTGCCTGTGACGACCAGAACGTCGCCTTCGCCGGCCTTCGGCACCTCGCGGCGCTTCAGCCCCAGCGCCTCGGAGATGCGCAGGCCCGATCCATAGAGCAGCGCCATCACCGCGGCGTCGCGCACCAGGATCCAGGTCTCACGTTCCTCGCCGGCGCGCTCGTCGGCGTCAGCCAGGCGCTTTGCCGATGCCATCGGCAGCGGCTTCGGCAAGGTCTTTGCGACCTTCGGTGCGCGGATCGCGGAGAGCGCGCCGACCTTGCCCTTGCCCTCGCGCTCAAGGAAGCGGCCGAACGAGCGCAGGCCCGCCAGCGCGCGCATCAGCGAACGGCCGGCAATATCATCGGCGCGGCGCATCGCCATGAAGGCGCGCACGTCGGTGGCTTCAAGCGAGGCGAACCGCTCCAGCGTCACGCGCTCGCCCCAATGGCTACACAGGAAATCCAGGCATTGCCTGAGGTCGCGGCCATAGGCTTCCAGCGTCTTCGGCGACAGCCGCCGCTCGGCGCCGAGATGCGACAGCCAGCGCGCCATCTCCTGCGCGATCGAGGGATCGGCGCTGGCGAGTTCGATGTGGGGGGCGGCCGCTTTGCTCATGCGCTCTGGACGTGGTGATTCCGCACAGTATATCGCATCCCACCAGTTTACTGTTCGCTAAGGCGGCTCCACAGCGCTAGCCTGAACGCCACTAGGTTCCGATTCTCCGTTCATGGATCACACCTCGCGCAGCTCGACCGCCCCCGCCAACGCAACCCGCATGGTCGACGTGCTGGTGCCTGTCGCGCTCGACCAGACCTATTCCTACAAGGTCCCTGTGGGCATGGAGCTGAAGGCCGGCGATCTCGTCGGTGTGCCGCTGGGGCCGCGCGAGGTGCTCGCCGTGGTCTGGGGCGAGAACGCCAATCCCGATCCGCGCCTGCACAATCGCCTCAAGGAGGTCAGCGAGAAGCTCGACGTCCCGCCGCTGAAGGGCGAGCTGCGCGCCGTCGTCGACTGGGTCGCCAATTATACGCTGAGCCCGCGCGGCATGGTGCTGCGCATGTGCCTGCGCATGGGCGAGAGCCTCGGCCCCGAACGGGTCCGTGCCGGCGTGCGGCTGACAGGCGATCCCCCACGGCGGCTGACGCCGGCGCGCTCGCGCGTCATCGAGGTGCTGTCGGACCGGCTGCTGCACGGCAAGTCCGAGGCTGCCAAGGAAGCCGGCGTCTCCGCCGGCGTGATCGACGGCCTCGTCGATGAGGGCACGCTCACGGTCGAGCCGATGCCGCCGCCGCCCCCGCCGCCCGCGCCCGATCCGGAGTTCGGCCGGCCGGATTTCTCGCCGCTGCAGCGCGCCGGCGTCGATGCGATGCGCGCGCTCGCGGCCAACGGCACCTTCCATGTCGCGCTGCTCGACGGCGTCACGGGCTCCGGCAAGACCGAGGTTTATTTCGAGGCCGTGGCGGAAACCATCCGCCGCGGCAAGCAGTCACTGATCCTGATGCCGGAGATCGCGCTGACCGGCCAGTTCCTCGATCGCTTCGCGCAACGTTTCGGCGTGCGCCCGATCGAATGGCACTCCGAGCTGACGCCGCGCACCCGCGCGCGCAATTGGGCTGCAATCTCCGAAGGCACCGCGCCGGTCGTGGTCGGCGCGCGCTCGGCGCTGTTTCTCCCTTACGCCAATCTCGGCCTCATCGTGGTCGATGAGGAGCACGACCAGGCCTACAAGCAGGACGAGGGCGTGCATTATCACGCCCGCGACATGGCAGTGGTGCGCGCGCATATCGCCAAAATCCCGATCGTGCTGGCCTCCGCCACGCCCTCGGTCGAGTCAGAGGTCAATGCGCGCAAGAACCGCTACCAGCGCATCGCGCTGCCCTCGCGCTTCGGCGGCCAGCACATGCCTGAAATCGAGGCCATCGACCTCAGGCGCGAGCCGCCCGCGCGTGGCCGCTACATCTCGCCGCGCCTGGCAGGCGAGATCAGAAAAGCCATCGAGAAGCGCGAGCAGGCGCTGCTGTTCCTCAATCGACGCGGCTATGCGCCGCTGACGCTGTGCCGTGCCTGCGGCCATCGCTTCGCCTGCACCATCTGCGATGCCTGGCTGGTCGATCACCGCTTTCGCCAGCGCCTCGTCTGCCATCATTGCGGCTTCTCGATGCCGCGGCCGCCAACCTGTCCACATTGCGCGGCGGAGGAATCGCTGGTGGCCGTCGGCCCCGGTGTCGAACGCCTGCAGGAGGAAGCGGCGGCGCTGTTCCCGGAAGCGCGCACCATGGTGCTGTCGAGCGATCTCATCACCTCGATCGAGACGATGCGCAGCGAGCTTGCCGAGATCGCGGAAGGCCGCGTCGACATCATCATCGGCACGCAGCTCGTCGCCAAGGGCCACAATTTTCCGCGGCTCAATCTCGTCGGCGTGGTCGATGCGGATCTCGGCCTTTCCAACGGCGATCCGCGTGCGGCAGAGCGCACCTGGCAATTGCTCAACCAGGTGATCGGCCGCGCCGGCCGCGAGCAGGGCCGCGGCGTCGGCTATCTGCAGACCCACCAGCCCGATCACCCCGTCATGAAGGCGCTGATCGCCTGCGACCGCGAGGCCTTCTACGACAGCGAGATCGATCTGCGCGAGAAGACGCTCTATCCGCCGTTCGGGCGCCTTGCCAGCCTGATCATCTCCGCCGGCGATCGTCCGAGCGCCGAGGGCCTCGGCCGCAAGCTCGTTGCACTCGCGCCGCGCGACGAGCGCGTCGTCGTGCTCGGCCCCGCCGAAGCCCCGCTCGCCGTCATCAAGGGCCGCTACCGCTTCCGCATCCTGGTCAAATCGGCCCGCGGCTTCGATCTGTCGGACTATTTGCGCAATTGGCTCGCGGTGTGCCCGAAGCCGACCGGCAACCAGAAGCTCGAGGTGGACGTCGATCCGCAGAGCTTTTTGTAAGGCCAAGCCGCGGCCATATCCGTCGTCATTCCGGGGCGCGCGTAGCGTGAACCCGGAATCCATTCATCCACCAACTCTGTCGCACGATGGATTCCGGGTTCGATGCTGCGCATCGCCTCGGAATGACGGGTCAATATTGGCGACGAAGTCAAACAAAAAGCCCGTGGTCCCCCAAGACCACGGGCTTGTTTCATTCGCGCAGCAAAACTGATGAAAACTGCGCAAGCGGGCCGAAGGCGCTTCTCGCGCCGTTAGGAGACGACTTCCGCTGTGACGCGGCCGACGCCGGCACCGGTGAGGCCGATGGCGCGGGCTGCACCCGTGGAGAGGTCGAGCACACGGCCGCGCACGAACGGGCCACGGTCATTGATGGTGACGATGACGCTCTGGCCGCCATGGGTCACACGAACCTTGGTGCCGAACGGCAGGGTCCGGTGCGCCGCGGTCATGGCGTTCTGGTTGAAGCGCGCGCCGGAGGCGGTGCGGCTGCCGGACTCGTTGCCGTAATAGGAGGCCATGCCGGAGAAGCTGTGGCCGGTGCCCTGCGACGGCGTCATCGACGCATTGGCGTTGAACCAACCGGAATTCGCGACGGTGTCAGCCTGGGCCTGGTGGCTGTGGTGGTGAGAACCCCGGTGGTGATGCCTGGATTTGGCGGAAGCTTCGGTGGCAGTTCCACCGACGAAGAGAGTTGCAGCGACGAAAGCAATCGCCGTACGCGGCCGGGTCACAGTTCCCAGCGTCTTCAATGACAGCATTTAATGGTCCCTACGCTAGTAATGCCACATATGTGGCAAGTGGAGCCCCCATCAGTTTGTGAGCGAGTTGGCGTTTCGATTCGCAATGAGGCGTGAATTGGGCAGTAAATCCGATCAATGTCGTCATGAAATATCTCGTGATCTGAATCGATATTCACCCAAAGTTCCGTGATCTTTCCCTTTAATGATTCATTAACTGATCGATTACTTGCGAATACTGTAAAACCAAGTTTGTTACTCTTCGAATTTAGAATTGGGTAAGTATTCGGCGGGCGGGAACGGCGCGCACCTGAACACGGCTCAGCGATCCGTGTTCATGGCCGCTATGCGCTGACGGCAGGAACGAAAGGGCACGCCGCCGACGAAAGGTTCGCGGCAATTCCGTGGCATGGCAGGTCGTCGCAATGATCGCGGTGAGGTGGGCCGCAACGTGCGACGAACTGGCGACAGAAGGTCGTGCCTTTAATTTGGCGTCATGTTGCACGTGCGCGCCTGCTATGTTAGCAAAGCCGCGATTTTAACGAGCCCGGCACTTCCCGTGCTGGTCGAAAATCGAAGTCCCGCTTGAATTCCAAGGGCTTGGATCGCTAGGCGCCGCTTTGTGGCGACGGTTTTTCCCTTGCGAATTTGACAGCTAAAAGAGCGCGTCTGTGGCTGCAGAAGATACGTCCGTTTCAGGTGTGTCGGGCCGTTATGCAACGGCCTTGTTTGAACTGGCCCGCGACCAGAAAGTGGTCGACGAGGTCAAGGCCGACCTCGACAAGTTCGAGGCTCTGCTGAACGAAAGCGCCGATCTGAAGCGCCTCGTCCGCAGCCCGGTCTTCGCGGCTGACGCCCAGTCCAAGGCCCTCTCGGCCGTGCTGGACAAGGCCGGCATCGCCGGCATCACCGCCAATTTCCTCAAAGTGCTGACCGCCAACCGCCGCCTGTTCGCGGTGGCTGACGTCATCCGCGCCTATCGGGCCCTCGTCGCCAAGTTCAAGGGCGAGGCGACCGCTGACGTCACGGTCGCGGAAGCGCTGTCGGACAAGAATCTCGACGCTCTCAAGGTTGCCCTGAAGTCGGTGACCGGCAAGGACGTCGCGCTCAACGTGAAGATCGATCCCTCGATCATCGGAGGCCTCGTCGTGAAGCTTGGCAGCCGCATGATCGATAGCTCGCTTCGCACCAAACTCAATTCGATCAAGCACGCGATGAAAGAGGCAGGCTGATGGACATCCGCGCCGCGGAAATTTCCGCGATCCTCAAGGACCAGATCAAGAATTTCGGCCAGGAAGCTGAAGTCTCCGAAGTCGGACAGGTGCTGTCCGTCGGCGACGGTATCGCCCGCGTCTACGGTCTGGACAACGTCCAGGCCGGTGAAATGGTCGAGTTCGAGAACGGCACCCGCGGCATGGCGCTGAACCTCGAAACCGACAACGTCGGTGTCGTTATTTTCGGTGCCGACCGCGAGATCAAGGAAGGCCAGACCGTCAAGCGCACCCGCGCCATCGTGGACGCGCCGGTCGGCAAGGGTCTGCTCGGCCGCGTCGTCGACGCGCTCGGCAACCCGATCGACGGCAAGGGCCCGATCCAGGCCGAGAAGCGCATGCGCGTCGACGTCAAGGCGCCCGGCATCATTCCGCGCAAGTCGGTGAGCGAGCCGATGGCGACCGGCCTCAAGGCGATCGACGCCCTGATCCCGATCGGTCGCGGCCAGCGCGAGCTGATCATCGGCGACCGCCAGACCGGGAAGACCGCGATCGCGCTCGACACCATCCTGAACCAGAAGCCCCTCAACGCGCAGCCCGACGAGAACATCAAGCTGTACTGCGTCTACGTCGCGGTCGGCCAGAAGCGTTCGACCGTCGCGCAGTTCGTGAAGGTGCTGGAGGAGCAGGGCGCGCTCGAATATTCGATCGTCGTCGCCGCCACCGCGTCCGATCCGGCGCCGATGCAGTACATCGCGCCCTTCACCGGCTGCACCATGGGCGAGTACTTCCGCGACAACGGCATGCACGCGGTCATCATCTATGACGATCTGTCCAAGCAGGCCGTCGCCTACCGCCAGATGTCGCTGCTGCTGCGCCGCCCGCCGGGCCGCGAAGCCTATCCCGGCGACGTGTTCTATCTGCACTCCCGCCTGCTCGAGCGCGCGGCGAAGCTGAACAAGGACCAGGGCTCGGGCTCGCTGACGGCGCTGCCTGTGATCGAAACCCAGGCCAACGACGTGTCGGCCTACATCCCGACCAACGTCATCTCGATCACCGACGGCCAGATCTTCCTGGAAACCGACCTTTTCTTCCAGGGCATCCGTCCCGCGGTGAACGTCGGTCTGTCGGTGTCGCGCGTCGGTTCGTCGGCGCAGACCAAGGCCACCAAGAAGGTCGCCGGCAAGATCAAGGGCGAGCTCGCGCAGTACCGCGAAATGGCGGCGTTCGCGCAGTTCGGCTCCGACCTCGACGCCTCGACCCAGCGCCTGCTCAACCGCGGCTCGCGCCTCACCGAGCTCTTGAAGCAGCCGCAGTTCTCGCCGCTGAAGATGGAAGAGCAGGTCTGCGTGATCTGGGCCGGCACCAACGGCTATCTCGATCCGCTCCCGCTCAACAAGGTGAAGGCGTTCGAGGACGGCCTGCTCTCGCTGCTGCGCGGCAAGCATGTCGACATTCTCAACGCGATCCGCGACAGCCGCGATCTCTCCGACGACGTTGCCGCGAAGCTGAAGGCTGTGGTCGAAGGCTTCGCGAAGAGCTTCGCGTAATCACGAGCCGTCATGGCCGGTTCGCCGGCCTTGATCGTTTCGCGAAAGGCACAACAACAAGAAGCGTGCCCGGCGCCCGGCCGGGCATCGCGGTAGGGACAGGCTAGCGGTCCGACATCGCGTCGAACCGCCGGGGTGAACGAAGAATGGCGTCACTTAAAGACATGCGCGTCCGCATCGCCTCCACCAAGGCGACGCAAAAGATCACCAAGGCCATGCAGATGGTCGCGGCCTCGAAGCTGCGCCGCGCGCAGACCGCGGCGGAAGCCGCCCGTCCCTATGCCGACAAGATGAGCGCGGTGATCGCCAACATCGCCAGCGCTGCCGCGGGGTCGCCCGGCGCCCCTGCGCTGCTGGCCGGCACCGGCCGCGACCAGGTTCATTTGCTGCTGGTCTGCACCGGCGAGCGCGGCCTGTCGGGCGCCTTCAACTCGTCGATCGTGCGCCTCGCCCGCGAGCGCGCGCTGGCCCTGATGAACCAGGGCAAGGAAGTGAAATTCTTCTGCGTCGGCCGCAAGGGTTACGAGCAGCTCCGCCGCCAGTTCGACAAGCAGATCGTCGAGCATCTCGATCTGCGCAGCGTACGCCAGCTCGGCTTCGCCAATGCCGAGGACATCGCCAAGAAGGTGCTGGCGCGTTTCGAAGCCGGCGAGTTCGACGTCTGCACGCTGTTCTACTCGCGCTTCAAGTCGGTGATCGCGCAGATCCCGACCGCCCAGCAGATCATCCCGCTGGTGGTCGAGGAAGGCGCTCCCGCCAGCACGACGTCCTACGAATACGAGCCGGAAGAGGACGAGATTCTCACCCGTCTTCTGCCGCGCAACCTCGCGGTCCAGATCTTCCGCGCGCTGCTCGAGAACAACGCCTCGTTCTACGGCGCGCAGATGAGCGCGATGGACAACGCGACGCGCAACGCCGGTGAGATGATCCGCAAGCAGACGCTGGTCTACAACCGCACGCGTCAGGCGCAGATCACCAAGGAACTGATCGAAATCATCTCGGGCGCCGAGGCCGTCTGATCACGGCGCATCGACACCCATCACACGCAACATCGCGGTCAGGCTGATCGCGGCTTAGAAGTTCGGATCGAAGGAGACATTCAATGGCAGCCCAGGTCGGTCGCGTCACCCAGGTCATCGGCGCCGTCGTCGACGTGCAGTTCGAAGGCCACCTCCCGGCCATTCTCAACTCGCTCGAGACCAAGAACGGCGGCAACCGCCTGGTGCTCGAAGTCGCCCAGCATCTCGGTGAGTCCACCGTCCGTACCATCGCGATGGACACCACCGAAGGTCTGGTCCGCGGTCAGGAAGTCACCGACACCGGCGCTCCGATCCGCGTTCCCGTCGGCGAAGGCACGCTCGGCCGCATCATCAACGTCATCGGCGAGCCGATCGATGAGGCCGGTCCCGTCAAGACCGCAGGCCTGCGCGCGATCCACCAGGAAGCGCCGACCTACACCGACCAGTCCACCGAGGCTGAAATTCTCGTCACCGGCATCAAGGTCGTCGACCTGCTCGCTCCCTATGCCAAGGGCGGCAAGATCGGCCTGTTCGGCGGCGCCGGCGTCGGCAAGACCGTGCTGATTCAGGAGCTGATCAACAACGTCGCGAAGGCGCACGGTGGTTACTCCGTGTTCGCCGGCGTCGGCGAGCGCACCCGTGAAGGCAACGACCTCTATCACGAGTTCATCGAGTCCAAGGTCAACGCCGATCCGAAGAATCCGGATCCGAGCGTGAAGTCGAAATGCGCGCTGGTGTTCGGCCAGATGAACGAGCCCCCGGGCGCCCGCGCCCGCGTCGCGCTCACCGGTCTCACCATCGCGGAAGACTTCCGCGACCAGGGCCAGGACGTGCTGTTCTTCGTCGACAACATCTTCCGCTTCACCCAGGCCGGCTCGGAAGTGTCGGCGCTGCTCGGCCGTATTCCTTCGGCGGTGGGTTATCAGCCGACGCTCGCGACCGACATGGGCGCGCTGCAGGAGCGCATCACCACCACGCAGAAGGGCTCGATCACCTCGGTGCAGGCCATCTACGTTCCGGCCGACGACTTGACCGACCCGGCGCCGGCGACCTCGTTCGCGCATCTGGACGCGACCACCACGCTGTCGCGCTCGATTGCTGAAAAGGGCATCTATCCGGCGGTGGACCCGCTCGACTCGACCTCGCGCATGCTCTCCCCGCTGGTCGTCGGCGAGGAGCACTACGCGGTCGCCCGTCAGGTCCAGCAGGTGCTGCAGCGCTACAAGGCGCTGCAGGACATCATCGCCATTCTCGGCATGGACGAGCTTTCGGAAGAGGACAAGCTGACCGTGGCCCGCGCCCGCAAGGTCGAGCGCTTCATGTCGCAGCCGTTCCACGTCGCCGAAATCTTCACCGGCTCGCCGGGCAAGTTCGTCGACCTCGCCGACACCATCAAGGGCTTCAAGGGCCTGGTGGAAGGCAAGTACGATCACCTGCCGGAAGCCGCCTTCTACATGGTCGGCACCATCGAAGAGGCGGTCGAGAAGGGCAAGAAGCTCGCGGCGGAAGCCGCCTAAGCTCTTCACCTCGTCATCGCCGGGCTAAAGCGCGAAGCGCGTCTTCAAACTGAAGTCCCGGCGATCCATCGAAAGAGAATTTTGATGGATGGACCCGCGGGTCGAGCCCGCGGGTGACCAGCAAAGCAAGCGGAAACACCATGGCCACCTTCCACTTCGATCTCGTCTCTCCGGAAAAGCTCGCCTTCTCGGGTGAGGTCGACCAGGTCGACGTCCCCGGCTGGGAAGGCGATTTCGGCGTGCTCGCCGGGCATGCCCCCTTCGTGGCTGCGGTGCGGCCGGGCATCCTGACCATCATCGCCGGTGGCCAGAAGCAGAAGGTCATCGTGCTCGGCGGCCTTGCGGAAGTTTCCGACGATCGTCTCACCGTGCTCGCTGACGTCGCGACCTCGCTGGACGAGCTCGATCGGGCGCAGTTCGCCGACAAGATCGCGGAAATGCATGAGAAGCTGTCGGAGCACGAAGGCTCCGAGCTCGATCTCGCGATTGCGCGGCTCGACCACTACAAGAGCATCCAGCAGGAGCTCAACACGACCGCGATGCACTAACGCCGGCGTCGCACTTGTGATCGCCGGCGTCGCACTTGCGATCGCCGGCGTCGCACTTGCGATAGCGCGCGCCGCGTTCGCGGTCACGCCCCGCGGCGCCGGCCTTTCAATTTCCGCAGCAAAATCAGCGCTCGTCACAGACCGTGGCGGGCGCTGAAACTTTGTTGCACCGCGCCGGCGATAGCGGCATTCTGCCGCGGCGAAGAGGTTCCAGGGCAGGTCGCAGATGAAGCGCAAGATCGCGGCGATTTTCGCGGCCGATATTGCCGGCTACTCGAGGCTCGTTGCGGAAGACGAGGAAGAGACGCTGCGGCGCCTGGCGTCCTATCGCTCCGTCATCGACGATTTCATCGCAAAGGCGAACGGCCGCATCTTCAACACCGCAGGCGATGCCGTGCTCGCGGAATTCCCGAGCGCGGTCGACGCGGTGCGCTGCGCGATCGACATCCAGGAGTCCTTGCGAACCCGCAACATGGCCTATCCGCCGAGCCGGCAGATGTCGTTCCGCATCGGCATCACCATCGGCGACGTCGTCGAGCGCGACGGCGATCTGCTCGGCGACGGCGTCAACATCGCAGCCCGGCTCGAGGGGCTCGCGGAGGTCGGCGGCATCTGCATCTCGCGCGCCGTGCATGAGCAGGTCGCCAACAAGCTGTCGGTGCAGTTCGCCGATATCGGCGCACAGGAAGTGAAGAACATCCCGACGCCGGTGCACGCCTACATGGTCGCGATGCGGCGCGAGGACGGGACTTACGCAAGACCGCAGCTGAAGAAAACGATCAAGGCTGCGCCTGCGCCGAACTGGATGTGGCCGCTGGTGGTCGGCGTGGTCTCCGTTGTCGCCATCGGCGTCGGCGGCTTCCTCTATTTCACCAAGCTCGAGACGGCGCAGGTCACGTCCAGTCCCGCGACGTCCACTGCCGCGGCACCCGCGCCGGGTTCGCTCACTGCGCCGTCACCCAGCCCGACGCCCACGATGGCGGCGAAGGCGCCTTCGCCGGTGCCGACATCGACGCCGACCCAAGCGGCTGCCGCGACACCGACGCCGATGTCGTCACCGCCCGCTGCCTCCACCGGCAAGATCGCGGTGGACGCGGTGCCGTTCATCGGCGAGCGCCAGCGTGCATTTCTCAGCAACGAATATGCGGCCGCCGGGGATTACAAGGCTTACGCCCTGAACATCGGCGGCTTCTTCGGCTCCGCGCTCAATAAGCCGACCGAGGAGGAGGCGCGCAACGCCGCGCTCGACCAATGCCAGAAGCGCGCGGACGCCGCCCAATCGCAGCGGCGCTGCGAGCTCTATGCCGTCGGCAACAAGGTGATCTATGGCCATGGGGAGCCGCCGATGCCGCCGAAGCCCTGGTATCGGCACGACGCCATCACCGAGCGCGCGTTCGTGCCGAAAGATTTTCCGATGCTGCGTGATCAGTTCAAGACCCGGCTCGAAAACATCTACATGACGGCGGCGAAATCGCGCACGATAGCGCTCGGCCCGGGTGGACAATATTTCATGGGGCTTGGCGGCACGACGGTCGACGATTCGGCGCGGCGCGCGCTGGAGTCCTGTGGCGCGATCGCAGGCGCGGCCTGCATGATCGTGGCGGTCGACGACGTCTTCGTCGTGCCGATCCCGACCCTGCTCCGGGTCACCGGCTTCTTCCACGCCGCGACCAATCCCTCGATCGTGGCCGATGCGCGCGACGAGGTCGTGCGCAAGCTCGGCGACGGCACGGGCTGGAATGCGGTCGCCGTCGGCATCGCCGGCCGCCCCGGTCTCGGCCTGAAAGCCGCCGACGAGCAGACCGCGGTCAACACCGCGCTCGCCGACTGCGCCAGGCATGACAGCGACTGCCACGTCATCGCGATCGGCCCGTTCGCGGTCGGGCCGATGAATTGATACGCGAGGCTATTTGGCGAAGGGTGCGAACTGCTCGGCCACCGCCCGGTAGACCTCGCGGCGGAACGGCACCACGAGGTCGGCGACGCGGTCGAGCTGCTCCCACCGCCACGCGTCAAACTCCGCGGGCTGGTCATTGCGCGGCGTCAGCGGGTCGATCTCGTCGTCCCTGCCGGTGAAGCGCAGTGCGAACCACTTCTGGCGCTGGCCGCGAAACTTTGCCAGCCGATGCGTCTGCGGTCCGTCATAGGGCGGGAATTCGTAACTGAACCAGTCGGTCTCGCCGAGATAGCAGGCGCTGACGACACTGGTCTCCTCCCACAGCTCGCGCATGGCCGCATCGCGCAGGTTCTCGCCCTCGTCGACGCCGCCCTGCGGCATCTGCCAGTCGAGCCCGGGCAGGATGATCTCGGGGCCGTCGCCCTTGAAGCGGTGCCCGATCAGCACGCGGCCATCGGCGTTGAACAGCGCTATCCCGACATTGGGGCGGTAGGGTTTTTCGGTGGTCACTTGCAAATGTCTCTCGTCGTCATTCCGGGGCGATGCGTAGCATCGAACCCGGAATCTCGAGGTCCCGGATTCGATGCTGTCGCATCGCCCCGGGACGACAATAAGGATCAACCATCCGCCAGCGCGGAAAATTCCTTCACCACGCGCTCATAGACCGGGCGCTTGAACGGGATGATCAGTGAGGGGAGGTTCTTCATCGGCTCCCAGCGCCAGCTGACGAATTCGGCCTTGTGGCCGCCGCCGCCGGGATTGGCGACATTGATCTCGCTGTCCTTGCCGGTGAAGCGCACTGCGAACCACTTTTGGCGTTGGCCGCGGTAGCGGCCCTTCCAGGCGCGCCCCGCGACCGTGCGCGGGATGTCGTAGATCAGCCAGTCCGGCACCTCGCCGAGCCGCTCGATCGAGCGCACGCTGGTCTCTTCATAGAGCTCGCGCTTGGCGGCTTCCCAATTGTCCTCGCCGGGATCGACCCCGCCCTGCGGCATCTGCCAGACATGGTTGTCGTCGACATGCTCGATGCCGCCGGCTCTGCGACCGATGAACACCAGGCCTTCCTTGTTGAGCAGCATCACGCCGACGCAGGTTCGGTAGGGCAGATCCTCATAACGCGCCATTCCGCCAAACCTCTCGCGTGCTGCCGGCCGGGCCATCGGGAAGCCCTGCCGTACCAATTCTTTGATTTAGCTGGATTTTGATTTCAGCATCGCGGATGTCAATGGCACCAATAGAATACCCCGGTCGTTCAATGTCTTGATCCAGGCCCCGATCCGCTCGATCGAGACCGGCAGGGCCGAGGCCGTGCCGATGGCGACGCCGCGCTCCCGCGCCGTCGATTCCAGCTTGTTGAGGGCGCGGTCGATCTCGGTCGGGGTCGGCACCGCGTCGAGCGCGATGTCGCCCCTGCCGAACGGCACCGCGAGGCTCCCGGCCGCCTGTGAGGCGATGCTGCGGGGCGAGGAGCCGTCATCGAAGAAGCCGAGGCCACGCCTGCTGGCCTCGCGGATGATCGGCTGCATCGCCGCGTCCGTCGCGATGAAGCGGGCGCCCATGAAATTGGTGAGGCCGGCATAGCCCTGCATCCGGCTGAGGTGCCAGTACAGGCGGTCGGTGTTCTGGTCTGCCGTCAGCGAGGTCAGCAGCGTCTGCGGGCCGGGATCGTTGTCGGGGAAGTCGTAGGGCTCCATCGGGATCTGCAGGAAGATCTCGTGGCGCTGGGCGCGGGCGCGCTCGGCGAGCTTGGCGGGATCGGACCCATAAGGCGTGAAGGCCAGCGTCACCGCGCCCGGCAGCTTCATGATGGCGTCGGTGGTCTTGGCGGCGCCGACGCCGAGGCCGCCGATCACGATCGCCACCACAGGCATTTTCGCGGCCTTGGCCCGGTCGGCCTCGGCGGCATAGACGTTGAACGGCTTGAGGTCGCCCGAGATCGCGGGGATCATGCCGTAGCGGGACTTCTCCAGCAGCTTTGAATCGACCCCGTTCATGACGGGCGGGGCTGCGGAAGCCGCCTCGCCTTTGTCGGCGGCCTCGCCCGCGCCGATCACCACGTCATGGCGTGCGCCGGTGGAGCCGTCGATCATGGTGACGGTCTTCTGCTCGCTCGCCTGCTTCGGCGCCTCCTTGGTCTCCTGCTTGCCTTCCTGCTTGATCTCCTGGCCATGACCGGAGGCGATAGGCTTCTCGTCGGTGGCCTTGGGATCGCGGATCGCGATCCGCATCATCGGCTCGCCCCCGAGCGGGTCCTTGTTGAAGATGGCAAAGCCGGCAAAGGTGACCAGGAACAGGCCGAGCATGACGGCGATCAGTTGCATGGCGGTGAACGGCAGCCGCAGCCGCCGTTTCCGGCGCGGCTTGTCCTGTCCGAGCGGGGCGCTCAGATCATCGGCCGTTTCAGTCATGCGAGATCCCGAATCACTCGACCCGACGATACCACGTCGAGGTCAAGCGGCGGCAGGCCGGGATAGGCCGGGGAGACCAGGAGTTCCCAAGCAAAAAGGGCGGCCTCCTGAAGCCGCCCTTTCGTCAGATCGGATAGGTTGTGCCTAGCTCGCCGCCTTGGTTGGCTGCCTTAGTTCGCTGCCTTAGTTCGCGGCCTTGGGCTTGTCCGCCGGTGCGGCCTTGTTGTCGCTGCCAGGCGTCGGCGCTGCGGAGGCGCTGTTCTTGATGCCGTGGAGCAAATCGTCGGCCATCTTGAGCGCCTTGTCGTCCTTGGCGTCCGGCGGGACGTAGGATTGCGAACCGGTCTTCTCGTCGCCGTCGTTCTTGAGGTGACCGCGCAGCGAAGCTTCGCCCTTGGTATCGGTGCGCGCCTTCAGCTCATCAGGCACGTCCTGCAGCACTTCGATATCGGGCACGATGCCCTTGGCCTGGATCGACTTGCCCGACGGCGTGTAGTAGCGCGCCGTGGTGAGGCGCAGCGCGCCGTTGCCGCTTCCGAGCGGGATGATGGTCTGCACCGAGCCCTTGCCGAACGAGCGCGTGCCGACGATGGTCGCGCGCTTGTGGTCCTGCAGCGCGCCGGCGACGATCTCCGACGCCGAGGCCGAACCGCCGTTGACGAGCACGATGACAGGCTTGCCCTTGGTGAGGTCACCCGCGTGCGCGGTGCGGCGCTGGGTCTCCTCGGCGTTGCGGCCGCGGGTCGACACGATCTCGCCCTTCTCCAGGAACGAATCGGACACGGTGACGGCTTCCTCGAGCAGGCCGCCCGGATTGTTACGCAGGTCGATGATGTAGCCCTTCAGCTTGTCGCCGATCTGGCTCGAGAGGTTGGCGACCTCCTTCTTCAGGCCTTCGGTGGTCTGTTCGTTGAAGGTGGTGATGCGGATATAGGCGATGTCGTCGGCCTCGACACGCGCGCGCACCGAGCGGACGCGGATGTTGTCGCGCACCAGGGTGACGTCGATCGGATTGTCCTGGCCCTTGCGGATGATCTTGAGCTTGATCTTGGTGTTGACGGGGCCGCGCATCTTCTCGACCGCCTGGTTCAGGGTCAGGCCCTGCACCGCTTCATCGTCGAGATTGGTAATGATGTCGTTGGCCATGACGCCGGCGCGCGAGGCGGGCGTATCGTCGATCGGCGAGACCACCTTGATCAGGCCGTCTTCCATCGTGACCTCGATGCCGAGACCGCCGAACTCGCCGCGGGTCTGCACCTGCATGTCGCGGAAGCTCTTGGCGTCCATGTAGCTCGAATGCGGATCGAGGCCCGAGAGCATGCCGCTGATCGCGGATTCGATCAGCTTGGTGTCGTCGGGCTTCTCGACATAGTCGGAGCGCACGCGCTCGAAGACGTCGCCGAACAGGTTGAGCTGGCGATAGGTGTCCGCTGTCGCGGCTCGCGCGCTGGAGCCCATGAACACCGCGCGCGGCTGGGTCACGAACAGCGTCAGCGCCGCACCGGTGGCCGCGCTGAGGAGGATAACTGAAGTCTTGCGCATCATCCGCGAACCTTCTCGCCTTCATTTGCGGCCCACCATGGGCCTGGATCGATTGGAGTGCCGTCTTTGCGGAACTCGACATACAGCACAGGTTGACTCGCGTTGGTGGCGAGAATGGAGGCGACTTGAGATGTCGACCCCATGGTCGCGACCGGCTCCCCCGTGAGCACAAACTGTCCGATGTTTACCGAAATGCGCTCCATCCCGGCGATCAGGACATGATACCCGCCCCCGGCATTGAGGATCAAGAGTTGTCCATAGCTGCGGAACGGGCCGGCATAGACCACCCAGCCGTCGCACGGGGTCGTGACCTGGGAGCCGGGCTTGGTGGCCAGCGAAATGCCCTTCTGGACCCCGCCGACCCCGTCGGAACCGCCAAAGTCCCTGATCTTGTTACCGTTAACCGGCAGCGGCAGGAGCCCCTTGGCCGAGGCAAACAGGATCGCCGGGCTGGTCCGGGAGCGGTCCTTGAAAATGGCCGGGCCCGGTTTGGCATTGGCCGCCGCGTTTGCAGCCGCAGCTTTCGCCTCTTTGGCCTCGGCCTGCCTGGCGGCCTCGGCGGCCTTCTCGGCCGCCTTGGCGGCACTTTGCAGGTCCTGCTCCATCTTGGCGATCAGCCCCTGGAGGTCGCCGACCTGCTTTGACAGCGTGATGGCGCGCGAATTCTCGGCGTCGAGGTCCTTTTCGCGCGAGGCCTGCTGGCGCTGCCGCTCCTCGACCAGGGCGGTGAGCCGGGTCTGGTCGCTGCGGATCCTGTCGCGGTCGGAGGCGAGCTGGTCGCGTTCGCTCGCGATGGTCTTGCGCAAGGCAACAAGCTCGCCGAGCTCGCTTGCGATCGTCTCGGCGCGGCCGCGCAATTCCGGCACGACGGCGCCGAGCAGCATCGCGGTGCGCAGCGATTGCAGCGCATCTTCCGGCCGCACCAGCAGCGCCGGCGGCGTACGCCGTCCGGCGCGCTGCAGGGCCGCCAGCACCTCGACGATGTCGGCGCGGCGCGAATCGAGCGAAGCGCGCGCCTGCTGCTCGCGGCCGTTCAGCGTCTTCAGCCGCGCCTCGGCCTCGTCGATCTTGGTCTCGACGGTGCGGACATTGGCGGCGGTGTCGATCAATTGCTGATTGAGCTGGGTGCGGTCCTGGCCGAGCGAGGCGATCTCGGCCTTCAGCTTGGCCTGCGCCTCCTCCGCGCTCTTCTGCCGGGCGCGCGCGGCTTCCAGCTCCTGCTCGCGCTGCTTGATCGCGTCGGGTGAGATCGCCGCGGTCTGCGGCGCCGGTGCGATTGCCTGACCTTGCATCTGAGCTTGCGCGAGGCTTTCTTCAGCGAAGAGGCTTGCGCCGGCGCAGCTCGCCATCAGCAGCAAATTGAGGATCGGCGCTCGCATCTGTTGCGCAAGGTGCTCGTTGTGGCGCGAATCACGCGCGATGGTAGGGGTGGCCGGCCAGAATGGTGGCGGCCCGATACAGCTGTTCCAGAAGCATGACGCGGACCATTTGATGCGGCCAGGTCGCAGAGCCGAACGCGATCGTGAGCTTGGCCTTACGGCGCAATTCGGGCGAAAGTCCGTCCGCCCCTCCGATCACGAAGATAGTATGACCGACGCCCTCGTCGCGCCAGCGTCCGAGATTCCGTGCGAATACGGTGGAATCGAGGTTCTGGCCGCGCTCGTCCATCGCCACCAGAATCGATTTTTCGGGAATGTGCGCCGATATCGCCGCGGCTTCCTCGGCCATGCGGGTTGCGGTGTCGCGCGCGCGGCTCTCGGGGATTTCGTGGATGGTCAGCTCGCGGAATCCGAGCTTGCGGCCAACCTCGTCGAACCGCTCGAAATAGCGGTCGGCAAGCTCCCGTTCGGGGCCCTGCTTCAGCCGGCCCACCGCAATGACTGCAACACGCATGAGGCTTCAGAGTCGTGTTTTCATGACCGCGCGCATTCCGCGCGCGCACGACGCTAGCATGCGCGTCAGCCGATTCGAAATCGGCCAAGCAGGCCGACCGGTCGAGCCTAGATCGCCTTCGCCGCCCCTGGGCCCTGCGTGTACAACCGCTCCAGGTTGTAGAACTCACGGACCTCGGGTCTGAACACGTGCACGATCACATCGCCGGAATCGATCAGCACCCAGTCGCAATTGGGCAAGCCCTCGACGTGGATGTTCTTGATGCCGCTTTCCTTGAGGCTCTTCGTCACGTTCTCCGCGATCGCGCCAACGTGCCGGTTCACACGGCCCGTGGTGACGATCATGTAGTCGGAGTATGCCGATTTGCCGCGAAGGTCGATGGTGACCGTCTCTTCCGCCTTCATATCCTCGAGGCGGGAGAGGATCAGGCTCAGCGTCTTGTCGGCGTCGGGTTGCGCCTTCAAGGCCGCAGCTTGGGTCGATGTTTTACGCGTAGGCTTAGCAACCTTGGGTAAAACAGACTTGGACAATACAGACGTGGTCAGGGACCATTCCTTTCACTGTATCGCGAACGCCGAATCCGGCGTCCACTGGCTACACTACATCATGTGGGGTTAAGGGTTTCAATATGCCAGAGAGCCCGTAAGTCCCCACATTGCGTCTCACTTCGTACCTTTCCAGCTTCCGTCCGGGTTCCTCAAGCCCGTCGAGGAGAGGTTGAGCTTCAATCCGGTCAGGAACACCCAGGCCGGCGCCGGCCGATCCGCAAGCGAGGCGGCTTCAATCTCCGGCAGGCGATAGCGCGCGAGCGCCTGGGCGGCGGGGGAGGCGAGGGCGCGGAAACTTTGCGGCGGACGGTCGATCACTGCCATCGGGACCTGGGCGGCGATGCGCCGCCAGTCCTGCCAACGATGGAATTGAGCGAGGTTGTCGGCGCCCATGATCCAGACAAAGCGCAAGCCCGGGAAGCGGCGGCGCAAGGTGTTGATCGTGTCGATAGTATAGCGGGTGCGAATGACGGATTCGAGACAGCTCACCTCGATCCGCGGGTCATCAGCGACGTCACGCGCCGCCTGCATGCGCTCGCCGAGCTCGTGCAGATTGCCGTTCTCCTTGAGCGGATTGCCTGGGGTCACCAGCCACCAGACGCGATCGAGTTGCAATCGCGTAAGTGCGAAGCGGCTGATCGCGCGATGCGCCTGATGCGGCGGATTGAACGAGCCGCCGAGCAGGCCGATGCGCATGCCCCCGGTATGGGGCGGGACCGCTTGCGCCACGAAGCGCGGCACGACGAAATTTTGACTCAATGCCCCGCGCCTCGCGACATCGCTTACGGCCGCGTCTGTCCGGTGCCGTGAACGCGATATTTGAAGCTCGTCAATTGCTCGGCGCCAACAGGACCACGGGCGTGGAAGCGGCCGGTGGCGATGCCGATCTCGGCGCCAAAGCCGAACTCGCCGCCGTCGGCGAACTGCGTCGAGGCATTGTGCAGCACAATCGCGGAATCGACTTCGCTGAGAAATTTTCTCGCCGCAGCCTCGTCCGAACTCACGATCGCATCGGTGTGGTGCGAGCCGTGGTCCTGGATATGCGCGATCGCGCCGTCGACGCCGTCGACCA
This sequence comes from Bradyrhizobium manausense, assembly GCF_001440035.1. Taxonomy (GTDB): domain Bacteria; phylum Pseudomonadota; class Alphaproteobacteria; order Rhizobiales; family Xanthobacteraceae; genus Bradyrhizobium; species Bradyrhizobium manausense. The sequence goes on from NZ_LJYG01000004.1 coordinate 146,917, forward strand.
CCTTTGCGGCGATGATCGCGTCGAGATATTCCGTGTCCCAATCGTCTTCGCTGGCAGGCTTTACGCGCGCATCCGTCCCTTGCACGGCATCGTCACCGCGCACTTCGCAGCCGGCCTCGAGCAGCATCTCGACCAGCGGCTTCAGAGCCTTGCCAGCAGCGGCGCGATCGACCAGCAGCGTTTCAGCGGCGCCACAGACGCCGGTGCGGCGCATTTTTGCGTTGAGCACGATCTCCTTCGCCATGGCGAGGTCGGCGCTGGCATCGACATAGACGTGGTTGACGCCTTCGAGATGCGCGAACACGGGCACGCGCGCTTCCTGCTCGACGCGCGCGACCAGGCTCTTGCCGCCGCGCGGCACGATCACGTCGATCGAGCCGTTCAGTCCGGACAGCATCATGCCGACCGCTGCGCGGTCGCGCGTCGGCACCAGCGTGATCGCAGCTTCGGGCAGGCCGGCTTCGCGCAGGCCCTGGACGAGACATTCGTGGATCGCGCGACAGGAGCGAAAGCTATCCGAGCCACCGCGCAGGATCACGGCATTGCCTGATTTCAAACAGAGCACGCCGGCATCTGCCGCAACGTTGGGACGGCTCTCGAAGATCACGCCGACGACGCCGAGCGGCACACGCACGCGCTCGATGGTCATCCCGTTGGGTCGCTGCCAGCTCTCGGTGACGATGCCGACGGGGTCAGTGATGCCGCGCACGATTGCGATGCCCTCGGCCATGCCCTCGACTCGCGCCGGCGTCAGCGTCAGGCGATCTATGAAGGCGGAGGTCGCATCGCCCGAGGCACGGGCTTCCGCAACATCCTCGGCATTGGCGGCGAGGATCGCAGCTGCGTTGGCGCGGATCGCTCGTTCCATGGCCTCCAGCGCCCGGTTCTTCTGCTCCGGCGGCGCCAGCGCCAGCACGCGCGCGGCGGCGCGGGCACGGCTAGCGAGATCGGACATCAGCGCCTGAAGATCGGCATTGCCGTCAACGGCTTTGAGGGGGGCGGCCATGGGAGTTCAACCTTCTGCTAAGGCGGTGTCCTAGCACGGAAATCCCGCTTTTGCGAAGGGTGGGGAGGGTATGGCTGGGGCCCGGCTGGTGCTGCCGAGTCGGCCAATGGCCTGGTCAGGCCCGAAGCTGGACAGGTGCTTGCCAGGCGACCAAATATCAATAAATATCATTATCTGATAACGGAGCGGTCCCATGGCAAGCAGCTACAGCATCGGCAAGCATTTCGAGGACCTGATCGACAATCTGGTCGAGAGCGGCCGCTACGCCACCGCGAGCGAGGTGATGCGCGAAGGCCTTCGGTTGGTCGAGGAGCGCGAAGAGCGGCGCAAGATCAAGCTGGAAGCGTTACGGGAGGAAATCCAGAAGGGGTTCGACAGCGGACCGATGGAAGAAGTCGGTGACATGTTCGAGCGGATCAAGTCAGAAGGTCGGAAGCGTCTGGCGGCCAAGAATGGCAAAAAGACCGCTTAAGAGTCCGCAGACAGAAATCGACCTTACGGCGATCTGGGATTATATCGCCGCAGATAATCCGCGAGCGGCCGACGCGCTGCTTGATCGCATCGACGCAACATTCAATATGTTGGCAGGCACACCATTTGCCGGCCGCGATCGCAGCGAATTGCGCGCCGAGCTGCGTAGTTTTCAAGTCGGCAACTATTTGATCTTCTACATACCCACAGCTGACGGTGTTGAAGTTGTCCGAGTGATGCACGGCCGGCAGGATATCGGCGCCGACGACATGCAATAGTTGGCGGCCGGTTCGCCCTTACCCGCCCACCACCAGATCATCGCGGTGGATCATCTCGGACCTCCCGCTGATGCCGAGGATAGTCATCACCTCAGGCGAGGAGCGGCCCTTAATCCGCTCGGCGACCTCGGCGTCATAGGCGATCAGGCCGCGGCCGATTTCGCTGGTGTCGGGGCCGCGGACGATGACGGCATCGCCGCGGGCGAACTGGCCCTCGACCTTGATCACGCCGGCCGGCAGCAGGCTGGCGCCGGCGCGCAGCGCGGTCACCGCGCCCGCATCGATGGTCAGCGTGCCCTTCGGCTCCAGCGTGCCTGCGATCCAGCGCTTTCGCGACGTGATGGGATTGGCCGGGGTCAGGAACCAGGTGCAGCGGCCGCCATTGGCGATCGCCTGCAGCGGATGCTCGATCTTGCCCGATGCGATCAACATATGCGTGCCGCCAGTCGTGGCGATCTTGGCGGCCTCGACCTTGGTGCGCATGCCGCCGCGCGACAGCTCGGACTCGGCATCGCCAGCCACCGCCTCGATCTCCGAGGAGATGCTCTCGACCACCGGGATCAGCTTTGCGTTCGGGTTGTTCTTCGGCGGCGCGTCGTAGAGGCCGTCGATGTCGGACAGCAGCACCAGCAGATCGGCGCTTGCCATGGTGGCGACGCGCGCGGCGAGGCGGTCATTGTCGCCGTAGCGGATCTCGGTGGTGGCGACCGTATCGTTCTCGTTGATGACGGGGATGGCGCGCCACTCCAGGAGCTTGCCGATGGTGGAGCGGGCATTGAGATAGCGACGGCGCTCCTCGGTGTCCTGGAGCGTCACCAGGATCTGTCCGGCGCCGATGCCGTGGGCGCCGAGCACCTCCGACCAGATCCGCGCCAGCGCGATCTGGCCGACGGCCGCGGCGGCCTGGCTCTCCTCCAGCTTCAGCGGGCCGCGCGGCAGCTTGAGCCGGCTGCGGCCGAGCGCGATCGAGCCGGAGGAGACCACGAGGACGTCGCGGCCCTCCCTGTGCAGCCTGGCCATGTCGTCGGCGAGCGCGGCGAGCCAGGAAGCACGCACCTCGCCCCTGTCGGAATCGACCAGCAGCGCGGAGCCGACCTTGACGACGATGCGGCGGAATTGACTGAGTTCGGGACTGGCCATGTGCGGATGTTTTGGCGCTACGGAAATTGTTCCGGTGAGGCCCCGCTTTTGCAGCAGGACGATGGCCGGCGCAAGGCGGGCAGAACGGTAAAGGGCGAAGGTCGGCCTTGTCTTGCCGGCCAGCCCGGTTCTAATGCCGCCGACCAATCACAGGCTGGACGGGAAACGAATGGATCGCCGTAAATTCATGGCCGGATGTCTCGGTCTGCCGCTGCTGGCGCAGCACGCGGGTGAGGCGCACGCGCAGGCTGGCCTCACCAAAATTATCTTCCCGTTCGCGGCGGGGGCGGGCGGCGACACGCTGTGCCGGCTGATCGCGCAGGAAATCGCTCCGATGCTGCAGCGGACCGTCGTGGTCGAGAACCGCACCGGCGGCGACGGCCTGATCGGCATCAAGGCGGTGAAGGGCGCGAGCCCCGACGGCAGCATGGTGCTGGTGACCACGGGGCCGACCATGTACCTGCTGCCGATGGTGGAGACGATTCCGAGCTTCGATACGGCGAAGGATTTCATGCCGGTGTCGCTGCTGGCGCGGTTCGAGTTTGCGCTGGTGGTTGGCCCGGCCATGGATGTCGCTGAGTTCAAGGGATTCGTCGCCTGGCTGAAGGCGCATCCCGACAAGACCTCGTTCGGCGTGCCGAGCAACGGCACCATTCCGCACTTCGCCGGCTCGAAGCTGGAGAAGGATCTCGGCATTGCCCTGACGCGCGTGCCCTATCGCGGCAGCGCGCCGATCCTCAATGACATCATCGGCGGTCATATCTCGTTCGGCATTACGACATTGGCGGATGCGCTGCCGCAGCATCGCGCCAAGGGCGTCAAGATCATCGCGACCAGCAGCGCCGAGCGTTCGCCGTTTGCGCCCGAGGTGCCGACGCTGAAGGAGAGCGGCATCGATCTCGTTGCCGATGCCTGGTACGGCATGTGGCTTCCCGCCGGCAGCCCGCCGGAATTCGCCAGCAAGCTCGGTGCCGCCGCGAGTGCGGTGCTTGCCAAGCCTGAGGTGAAAGAGAAGCTCACGGCGATCGGGCTGATTCCAGTCGGCAGCAGCGCGGATGGCCTGACCAAGGAGCTCGCCGCCAACACGGCGTTCTGGCAGCCGATCGTGAAGGCGACGGGATACAGGATCGAGAATTGAGTCTCTCCTCCCGTCATTGCGAGCGCAGCGAAGCAATCCAGCGCCCCTCCGCGGAGAGATTCTGGATTGCTTCGCTGCGCTCGCAATGACGGCGCGTCTCAAATCTTCGCGCGCTGGGCGATGCCGTCCTTGATCGCGGCAAGCTCCGCTTCGTCCCAGATGCCGATCAAGATCCCGCCCTTCACCTGGAGCTGGTTGTCGGCATAGTTCGCGATCCTCTCGCGCGGCGTGGTGATGTGATCGTTCGGATGCAGGGCCCAGTCGAACAGCTCGGCCTGGAGCCGCGCGATGATCGCAGCGCATTCCGGATCGTCGCCGCGATCGACATATTCGTCGGGGTCGGTTTCGAGGTCGTACAGCATCGGGCGGAAGCCGGAGGCGTGGATGTATTTCCAGCGGCCGTCGAACACCATGAACAGGCGGCAGCGCTCGATCGGCTGGTTCAGCTTCAGCCGCACGTCCTGCATGGAATAGTCGTATTCCGAGAACGCCACCTTGCGCCAATCGGCTGGCCTCTCGCCGCGCAGCAGCGGCAGCAGCGAGCGTCCTTCGAGGATGTGGCCCGGCACCTTGCCGCCGAAATAATCGACGAAGGTCGGCGCGAGATCAATGCCTTCCACCAGCGCATCGCAGTGCGTGCCGCGCGTCGCGTCGGCTTCTTTCGACGGATCGATGATGATCAACGGGATCTTTGCGGACTGCTCGTGGAACAGGTCCTTCTCGCCCATCCAGTGATCGCCGAGATAGTCGCCATGATCGGAGGTGAACACGATCATGGTGGTTTCCAGGAGGCCGCGCGCCTGCAGAAACTTCATCAGCACGCCCATCTGGTCGTCGATCTGGGTGATCAGGCCCATATAGGTCGGGATCACCTTCTCTCTCGCCTCGTCGCGCGCCATGTTGCGGGAGTAGCGCATGTCCATGTAGGCCCCGAACACCGGATGCGGGTTCTGCCGCTCGCGCATCGAGCGGATCACCGGGATCATGTCCTCGGTCGAATACATGCTGGCATAGGGCTCGGGCGCGATGTAGGGCCAGTGCGGCTTGATGTAGGACAGATGCAGGCACCATGGCCGGCCATCGGTCTCGGCCTCGCTGATGAAATCCATCGCGCGGCGCGTCATGTAGGGCGTCTCGGAATGCTCGTCCGGCACGCGCGCGGCCTTGTCGGCATGCACCAGCAGCCAGCCGTTCTGCAACGAGCCATCTTCGGCTGCGCCTGAATTGGCCCAATGCTCCCACGGATTGGGGGCCTCAAAACCTTGCTTTCGCAGATATTCGTCGTATCTCGGGCGTGGCCGGCCGCTCGGATGCAATCCGTCGTCGCGCTCGTAGGGTTCGAAGCCGCATTCGGCGACATGCACGCCGATGACGGATTCCGGCGGGATGCCGAGCGCCTTCATGCCTTCGAGGTCAGGCGCCATGTGGGTCTTGCCGACCAGCACGTTGCGCACGCCGATCTTCTTGAGGTGATCGCCGAGCGTGGGCTCGCCGACGCGGAGCGGCCAGCCGTTCCAGTGCGAGCCGTGCGAGCGCATATAGCGGCCGGTGTAGAACGACATCCGCGAGGGCCCGCAGATCGGCGACTGCACGTAAGCCTTGGTGAAGAGCACGCCACGCCTGGCCATGGCGTCGATGTTCGGTGTCTTCAGCGTCGGATGACCGGTGCAGCCGAGATAATCGTAGCGAAGCTGGTCGCACATGATCCAGAGAACGTTCTTCGCGCGCGCCATGCTTTGCCTCCGCCCCCTTCTCGATCTTCTGGATGCTGCTCTATCGAGGGCGCGAAGACAACCTCTCCCACAGGGAGAGGTCGGCGCGTAGCGCAAATCGACCTCTCCCCGTTGGGGAGAGGTGTGGAGAGAGCATCGCCCTCTACGCCGACCACGGCTCCGCTTCGGCCGCACTCTTGGCCTTGGCTGACACCGGGGCCTCGCCGATCACATCGACCAGCGCGCGCAGCGCTTCCTTGACGCCCTGGCCCGTCGCGCCCGAGATCAGCAGCGGCGTCTTCTTTGCGGCGCGCTTCAGCCGGTCCTTCTGCTTCTTCAGCTCGTCCGGCTCGACCGCGTCGATCTTGTTCAGCGCGACGATTTCGATCTTGTCGGTCAGCAGCCCGCCATAGGCGTCGAGCTCCTTGCGCACGGTCTTGTAGGCCTTGCCGGCATGCTCGCTTGTCGCGTCGACCAGATGCAGCAGCACGCGGCAGCGCTCGACATGACCGAGAAAGCGGTCGCCGAGGCCGGTGCCTTCATGCGCGCCTTCGATCAGGCCGGGAATGTCGGCGAGCACGAATTCGCGGCCGTCGGCGTTCACGACACCGAGCTGCGGATGCAGCGTGGTGAAGGGATAGTCCGCGATCTTCGGCCGCGCGGCGCTGACCTTGGAGAGGAAGGTCGACTTGCCGGCATTGGGCATGCCGACGAGGCCGGCGTCGGCGATCAGCTTCAGCCGCAGCCAGATCCAGCGCTCTTCGCCCGGCTGGCCGGGATTGGCGTTGCGCGGCGCGCGGTTGGTCGAGGATTTGAAATGCGCGTTGCCGAAGCCGCCATTGCCGCCCTCGGCCAGCACGAACTTCTCGCCGACCTTGGTGAAGTCGTGGATCAGCGTCTCGCGATCCTCGTCGAAGATCTGCGTGCCCAGGGGGACCTTCAGCACGATGTTCTTGCCGTTGGCGCCGTGGCGGTCCGAGCCCATGCCGTTCTCGCCCTTCTGGGCCTTGAAGTGCTGCTGGTAGCGGTAGTCGATCAGTGTGTTGAGGCCGTCGGCGACCTCGATGATCACGTTGCCGCCGCGGCCGCCATTGCCGCCGGAGGGACCGCCGAACTCAATGAACTTCTCGCGGCGGAACGCCACGCAGCCGTTGCCGCCGTCACCGGAGCGGATATAGACCTTTGCTTCGTCGAGGAATTTCATGGGCCATAGGTAGGCCAGGCTGCCACCCGGGGCAACCCGGGTTTGCCCGCAAATCGGCCGAAATTTGAGCGATTTAGGCCCCTCGCTTAACCAGCCGGCCGGCGCCGGATCAGGAATTTCTGCGTGCCTTCCAGCACCAGCTCCTTGCGCTGGTTGAACACCGTGCTGCGAAGATTCACCGTGCCGGTCGTGCGGCCGGGCATGAGCTCGGTGACCTCGAGCGCGGGATAGATCGTGTCGTCGGCGAAGACGGGCTTGAGGAACCGGCTCGACTGCTCGAGGAAGCCGACCAGGGACTCCTCGACCATGAATGGAAACAGCCCGGCGCCGGGCGCGGTGTGGATCAGCGTCTGGAAGCCGTGGGCGAGCAGGTGCGGCATGCCGCGGGCGCGGCAATATTCCACATCATAGTGCACCGGGTGGGTGTCGCCGCTCGCGGTCTGGAAGGCCGCGAACACCGCGCTGGTCTGGGTCCGGCTCGGCAGCACGAAGCGCTCGCCGACCACGAAATCCTCAAACCAGCGTTGCGCTGGCATCATGCGGTGCTGGGCCGGGTCGAAATCCATCATGACGCAAGCTCTTGTCTCGGTGAGGTGCTTATCGCTACCGCGATGCGACGGGTGCGACAATCCATTCAATTCGGCTTGTGCGGGCTTGTCCCACGCGTCCACGTCATTAAAACCAACGCAAGCGGCTCTAGTCGCCGGCTTCCGACGCTCTCTCCGCTCGTCGTTGCGAGCGAAGCGAAGCAATCCAGACTGTCTCCGCGGGAGCAGTCTGGATTGCTTCGTCGCAAGAGCTCCTCGCAATGACGGTCTCCCTCTGACACGCGCCGATGCCCTTCTTCAAGAAACTCTCCGCCTATGACGACCGCTCGGCGCGCCTTGCCAGCATCGCTCTCATGGTGCTGTCGATCTCGATGTTCTCGTTCGGCGACGCCATCGGCAAATTCCTGGTCGGAACGTATTCGGTGGGGCAGCTCCTGTTCCTGCGCGCCTGCGCGGCGCTGTTGCTGCTGTCGCCGATGATCTGGCGGCAGCGTCATCAGTTCCTGCATCTGGAGCGGCCGGGCCTGCAGCTGTTTCGCGTCGTGCTGTCGACGCTGGAGGTCGCCGCCTTCTTCCTGGCGACGGTCTACCTGCCGCTCGCCGACGTCATCACCTATTATCTCGCCGGCCCGATTTTCGTTACCGCGATGTCGGCGATTTTTCTCGGCGAGAAGGTCGGCTGGCGGCGCTGGACCGCGATTCTGGTCGGCTTCTGCGGCGTCGTGATCGCGCTGCGCCCCTCGGTGCAGACGGTGAGCCTGCCGGCGCTGATCGCGCTCGGCGGCAGTCTCTCCTTTGCGACCTTGATGCTGATCACCCGCAGCCTGCGCAAGACGCCCGACATCGTGATGGCGTCCTCGCAATTCATCGGCACGTTGTCGCTGGGGGCCGTGCTGTCGGCCTTCCACTGGGTGCCGCCGACGCCGGGCAGCCTGGTGTTCTTCGTGCTGGCGGGATGCATCTCGGTGACGGCGCTGTTCTGCGTCAACCGCTCGCTGAAGCTCGCGCCGGCGAGCGTCGTGGTGCCCTATCAGTACTCCATGATCGTCTGGGCCGTGATCTTCGGCTTCGTCGTGTTCGGCGACGTGCCGTCCATCGCCACCATCATCGGCGCCGCGATCATCATCGGCGCGGGATTCTACATCTATTTGCGCGAACGCGATCTCGGCCGCGCAAGCGAAGAGGTCAATCCGCCGGTGTAACCACAACCTCGGTGTCGTCCCGGCGAAGGCCGGGACGACACCGTGAATGGAGCAGGCAGCCGGGCCTACCTCACCCGTCTCGCGCTGCTCCAGCTCTTCAGCGACGACCACACGCCGCGGGAGAGGCGGAAGCAGTCGACCGGCGTCGACGAGCCCAGCGCCAGGAAGCGATGCAGCTGCACGCCGCTCCACTGGAAGCCGCACTTTTCCAGCACGTTGCGCGAGGCCGGATTGGTGACGCGCGCACCGGCATAGAGATGGTCGTCCTCGAACTCCTCGAAGAAGAAGTCGATGGCGCCGCGCGCGGCTTCGGTGGCAAAGCCCCGGCCCCAATGCTCGACGCCGAGCCAATAGCCGAGCTCGGCATTGTCGGGCGTGGAGCGGTCGATGCCGACCATGCCGATCGGCCCGCTGTCGTGCTCGATCAGGAACACGGTCTCGGCTTCGAGCGCGGCAATGTGCCTGATGAATGCGACGGCATCGTCCTGCGAATAGGGATGGGGCAGGCGGCGGGTGTTTTCGGCGACACGGCGGTCGTTGGCGAGGCGGGCGATGGCGTGGGCGTCGGCAAGGGTCGGCCGTCGCAAGGTCAGCCGTTCGGTGGCGACGACGCCAGGTCTCGCCTCGGCCAAGGTCACGCTCGAGAAATCCTGCAACATGTCCGGCTCCGTCAAAGTCACAAAATCAAAAGTGAACACGACAAACGAAAAGGGGAGGCCGGTTTCCCTGCCTCCCCTGGAGCCTTCGATCTGTTCGATCTCTCGGACTCCGCCGGTTCGGTCAAGGACCCGGCGGACTCCATATGATCCACCGTCTATTCAGCCGCCTCTGCGAGCGGGAGCACCGCTACGAAGGTGCGTCCGTTGGCTTTGGCCTGGAATTCAACACGACCCTCGATCTTGGCGAACAGAGTGTGGTCCGTGCCCATGCCGACGTTGAGGCCGGGATGCCAGGTGGTGCCGCGCTGACGCGCAATGATGTTGCCGGGAATCACGTGCTCCCCGCCGAACACCTTGATGCCAAGGCGCTTACCCTTTGAATCGCGACCGTTGCGCGATGAACCGCCTGCTTTTTTGTGAGCCATGGCTCGTCTCCGAAATCCTGCGTATCTTCTTAGGTCAATTCCTTGACGGAATCATTTCAAAACGTCGCACGCCTCAATTCGTGAATTGGCGTGATCGGTCTTAAGTTACTCGGCAGCTTCCGCTGCAGGCGCCTTGGCAACCTTTTCCTTCTTCGGACGCGGGCCCTTGGTGGGCTTGGCGCCGTCGGCCAGGATCTCGGAGATGCGGAGCACCGTGATCTCGTCGCGATAGCCGCGCTTGCGGCGCGAATTCTTGCGGCGGCGCTTCTTGAACGCGATGACCTTGGGGCCGCGCTTGTGGTCGAGCACCTCGACCGCAACGGAGGCGCCGGCCACCGTCGGAGCGCCCAGCACCGGCGTGTCGCCGCCGAGCACCAGAACTTCATTCAACTGCACGATCGAGCCGACTTCGCCTTCGATCTTGCCAACTTCCAGGACATCATCCGGCACGACGCGGTATTGCTTGCCGCCGGTTTTGATGACTGCGAACATCGTTTTTTTCCTTCGTGTTCAATCCCGGCCTCATGACTATCTGCCAGGGGCCGGCTTTTTGTCAGTCGCTATGGGTTTAGGCGTTTTGTGCGGGCGGGGATTATCCCCTTGAAAACCCACGCAAAAACATGCGGCGCGAGAAACGCCCCGCGCCGGTTGTGCGGACTTATAGCCGCAAGTCGCCAAGAGTCAAGGAAAAGCGGGCGAAAAAGGCCCGGATTTGAAGGATTTGGCCAGACCGCCCGAATTGCTGCCGCCCGAATTGCCGCAGCCGAGCAACCAACCGGTTCCCTCGCCGTTGTCTTTCCAAATCCGAAAACGCGGGCAAGGGCATTTCATGGCAACGGACGAACTGGTCAAGACCACGGGCATCGCCAATCACGGCGGCGAGCGGCTGCCATCGGTCGACGTCGACAGCTTCAATATCGAGCTGAAGGACGACGACGGTTTTCTCGGCGACCGCGCCAGCAAGGGCGCGTTCCGCGAGATCCTCGAGCGCTGGCGCAAGCCGCTGCGCAAGACCGGCGAGGACCCGTTCGGCAAGGAGCCGTCGGAGAACATCAGCAAGAAGACGCTGGATTCCATCCTGATCAGCGACGACGTCGAGGCCTCCGCCGTGGTGCACAGCGCCATCGAGGAGTTCGCCCAGGAGCTCGCTTATGTCACGCGCCGGTTCCTGAAGACAAAGGCCTGGGCCAAGACCGAGCGCATCGTGGTCGGCGGCGGCTTTCGCGATTCGCGCCTCGGGGAGCTCGCGATCGCGCGCGCCGAGATCATCCTGAAAGCCGAAGACTTCAAGATCGACATGGTGCCGATCCGGCATCACCCCGATGAAGCCGGCCTGATCGGCGCGCTGCATCTGGCGCCCTCGTGGATTTTCGAGGCCTATGACAGCATCCTCGCGGTCGATATCGGCGGCACCAACATTCGTTGCGGCCTGGTGGAGACGGGCTGGAAGAAGGCCAAGGACCTCTCGAAGGCCAAGGTGGTGAAATCGGAGCTGTGGCGGCATGCCGACGACGAGCCGACGCGCGAGGGCGCGGTGAAGCGGCTCACCAAGATGCTGAAGGGGCTGATCGTCGCAGCCGACACCGATGGCTTCAAGCTCGCGCCCTTCATCGGCATCGCCTGTCCCGGCGTGATCAACGCGGACGGGTCCATCGAAAAAGGCGCGCAGAACCTGCCGGGCAATTGGGAGAGCAGCAAGTTCAACCTGCCGGCGAGCTTGATCGAGGGCATCCCCATGATCGGCGAGCACGACACCGCGATTCTGATGCACAATGACGGCGTGGTTCAGGGCCTCTCCGAGGTGCCGTTCATGCAGGACGTCGATCGCTGGGGCGTGCTCACCATCGGCACCGGCCTTGGCAATGCGCGTTTCACCAACCGCCGCCGCGACAGCGGCCAAGGTAAAGATAATGGCAAGGACCGGGATGCTGCGGAGGGGAAGAAAAAGCCCAAAGAAAACAACAAGGAAAACAACAAGGACTCTGCCAAGGCGGACTAACCAGCGTTTGGACACCGGTTCGCGTCAGGAAAACGCGTCAACCGGGGTAACCTTGACTGGTTAGGTTAAGGACAACTTTACGTTGCAGTTCCCGAAACGCACGCTAAGGTGGAACCGTCGACTCACGCAGGCCTGCGAAGCCGCCCTTCCTGGCCTGCTTTTTGATGAGCGGCACGGGACCGCCAGTGGTTTACCGCGTCTGGCGGTCCCATCCCGTTTTCTTCTTCGCCTCTCCCGCTTGCTTTGCGGGAGAGGTGCACCGAGCCAGGATCGGCCTGATTCAACCCAATCTCGGCGCGCTTTTGGGGGACTCGCCGGCAGCGGGGCTGAAACAGGCAGCGGATTTTCCCCTCTCGCGCCTTGTCTGGCCCGCCATCCTCGCTTATGAACGCCCCCAACCACAGGGGCCCTGCCTCACTATGGCGACCTTCAGGAGAGGTGGCAGAGTGGTTGAATGCACCGCACTCGAAATGCGGCATAGGTGCAAGCCTATCGGGGGTTCGAATCCCTCCCTCTCCGCCAGCCCGAATTTCAAATCAACTGTTCCAGTGCCAGACAATGGGTCGGTCCCGGTTAGATCCTCATGCCGGTTAGGTCGTGGATAGGGGCAGGACAGCGAGCCAAGGAGCGCCACCATCCCTTTGCCACCTTGTGCTGACTTGGCCTCAGGACAATTCATCTTTTAGTGCTGCAGCAATACGCGATGCTTTCGTCGGATTTCAGCAATATCTTTACTCTGATCGTAAGTAGATGCATGCCGCTGCGCGCGGGAAGAAAAGACCAAGGGGGTAGTCGTGCAGATGAGCCGAGTTGCATGACCAATCAAGGATACGATATCGTTGGCGATATTCACGGTCATGGGGATGCATTGCATCGATTGTTACGCAAGCTCGACTACGTCGAAGTCGAAGGTGCTTTTCGGCATTCAGAACGGAAAATGATCTTCGTCGGCGATTTCATCGACCGCGGTCCGCAGCAGCTCGAAGTTTTGCGTGTTGCCCGCGCGATGTGTGAAGCTGGGACAGCCAGCGCAGTTTTGGGCCATCATGAGTTTAACGCCATTGGCTGGGCCGCTTGAAGTGAGAATGGCGACTTCCTTCGCAATCACTCTCCAAAGACCGCGCGCCAGCACGCGGAATTTCTTCGTCAGTTCGAAGAAAACTCGGCGGCCCATCAGGATGCTGTCAGCTGGTTCAAAACCCTCCCAGTTTGGTTAGACCTTCCTGATCTTCGTGTAGCCCACGCTTGCTGGCATGAACCATCGCTAAAGGTCCTCAGGCCGTTCTTGGACGAACGAGGCGGTCTTACAGAGTCAGGAATCCGTGAGGCCTATCGTGACGGAACACCCGCCCATGCCGCCGTCGAAATACTCCTGAAAGGCCCGGAGCAACGTCTGCCCGAGGGAATCCATTTCTTTGACAAAGATGGTCACAAGCGGGAGGAAGTCCGGTTGCGTTGGTGGGACCCGGAAGCCGTAACCTTTCGAAGAGCCACCCTTTCGATGGATGGTCGCGAGGCTGAATTGCCCGACGCGGAGCTTCCTCGGGACTTGAGGTATCGTGGAAGCAAACCGGTGTTCTTTGGCCACTATTGGATGAATGGTTCACCGAGACTTACGGCACCAAACGCAGCATGTCTCGACTTTAGCATTGCGAAGGGCGGGTATCTGACGGCCTATCGATGGTCGGGGGAAACTCAATTGTCGGATAAGAATCTAATTTCGGTCGCGGCATAGGCGAAATCACAAAAAGCCAACAGGTTCATGTTCAGAAGCCGAAAGGGCCACGGGTATTCTCAGCCCGGATGCAGGCAGGCTCACTCCGATGTGGCAGCTGTGGAACTGGCGTAGAAACGGCATTGCATCCAAGGGAGCGGAGCCGAGGCGCGAGAACTTAAGCCGAATCTACTGTACTCTACTGGCAACTGAAACATGGAGGCAAAATGGGCATTGAGCTGAAGCAGGAGACTTTAGCGAAACTTCGTAACCAGCTTGGTCGTGAGCCAACCGATGCTGAGGTTCGTGCTGCTCGTGACGAACTACTTCGAAGGCATTATGCCGCCATGCTGACAACCGAGATGATGTTGCGTGACGAAGCGGATGAGTTCTCGCCGCGGTCATCCAAATAAGGCAATCTCAATCGCTCAAGCGCCCCGCAAGAGCCCCAAGGATTCGTCACCCCCGCCCTGAGCCCGCCCCGCAACATCGACCGGGATTTAGATTACCTCGTTCCGCGAGCTGGCGTGTCGCTAGCGTTGGAGAGCAGTTTGAGCTGCCCGCGCCGGGTATTCAGCTTTTAGTCGCAGTCGTGGCTGCATGCCGAGACTGGAGGATTTCGTGCCATACAAAGTCATGATCGACGACAATTTTCATTTCGGACGCGGAGACGAACGCAACGAGCATGGCGTCTTTTCGAGCGCTGAAGAAGCCATTGCGGCCTGCAAGCGCATTGTGGATGAGGATCTGAAAAATTCATACCGGCCTGGCATGTCTGAAGCAGAGCTCTACGAAACGTACACGATGTTTGGCGACGATCCGTTTGTCATGCCCATCGATAAGGCTGATAAATCAATAACATTCTCCGCATGGGATTATGCAAAAGAACGCTGCAAGGCTTTTGGGTTCAGCGGTACCGAGGGCTGAACTGAGATAGTGAAATTGATGCCCACGTCCATGCGTACATTATGTCTTGCCACGGCGTTGTCGATGCCGGCCGTAATCGCCCTCCGGTAGACCTTGTCAACACGCGAAATCACCACGATGATCCGCGCGTCGTAGCATCGCTCGCGAGGCCTTCATGCGAAAATGCGAAGTCGCCGTGCTGGGTCTGGGGCTGATGGGCGGAGCAGCGCTGGGCGCGTTGCTGGAGGCCGGCGTCGATGCGCTCGGGTTCGACCCTGTCGCAGCAGGTTCTGATCGCGGCTCGTCGCATGGGTCATGTCGCATTTTTCGTCGCTTCAATTTCGAAAATCCCAACTACACTGGCCTGAGCGACGAGGCTCATGCCGGCTGGATCCGGTTGCAGGCCGAAAGCGGTCAAACGGTTCTGACGGAAACCCCTATCCTGGAGGCCGGCCGCCCCGGCTCCGCCATGGTGGCGTCCTCGCGCGCGGCCGCGATCGCGACAGGGCGTCCGGATCCGATGATGACCGCTGCTGTCGCGAACAAGGAATTTCCGGCTTTCAACCTGCCTGACGATTGGGACGTCGTGGTGCAGGACGGTGGCGCGATCCTGCACACCGCTACAGTCATGAAACTGATGCGATCATGCGCCGCGAATCGCGTGATTCCGGAACGCGCGAGCTTCACGCCGCGCCACGACGGCGTCTCGATCCGCACGGCGAGCGAAGAGTTCTTCGCCGAGCGCGCGATCCTGGCGCTGGGCCCATGGCTCGGTCGCGCCCTCCCGCAACTCACCCCGCTGCTCAACGTCACCCGACAGGCGGTCGGCTGGTTCAAGCCAGCCCGCCCTGAGACTGTAGCGCTCGGTCGTTTCCCGATCTTCATTCTGGACCGAGGTCCTGACAACATCGTCTACGGCTTTCCGGATTTCGAACGGCGCGGCGTCAAAGCTGCGCCTCACAACCACGGGCCCGTGGTCGGCCCCGACGACTGGGGTCCGCCCGCCACCGATGCCGAACTCCGCCCCATCGGCGAAGCGCTGGCCGCGCTCGTCCCCGGCGCGGCCGGGCCCATCGTCGATCGCGACGTCTGCCTCTACACCAACACCGCGCCCGCCGACATCAGGCTGGACGCGGGCGATGAATTCATCATCGATCGCTGGCCGGAGTCCCGCCTCATCGTCTGCTCCGCGTGTTCAGGCCATGGTGCGAAGTTCGCGCCCGCCATCGGGCAAAGGCTCGCGCGCCTTGCCACCGATCCGTCCTACCAAGCCGAACCCTTCTTTCAGCTGTCCCGATATTCTCAATTCGCCTGAGCGGATGCTGGGATTTCGCGCCCCGCCTGTCGAACCTCCCGCCACGATGCCATCATGCACCTGTTTTGCCCGACGGAACAAGCGCAATTTCTGAAATTCCGTAGACGCTGGCAAAAGCCCTTGTTCTGACGGGAGCTGGCTACTGTGCATGGGGTTGTTTTCGACTTTCTTTCCGCCCGGCAAACGGAAGCCCGCAGGCGCCGTGGCCGTTTGAACCCGCCGCCGCCGCGTTCCGACCAATAGCCCACGGCCGGCAGTCGGCCAGCTGATCCACGACCATGTGATCCACGACGATGTTCGACAAAGCTTACCGGCAGCGCCTCGAGGCTGACCTTGCGCAATGGGAGGCCGATGGCGTGATCGCGCCGGCGGCAGCTGGCGCCATCCGCAATGCATTGCCGCCGCTCTCATCAGGCATCAACATCGCCGTCGTCGTTGCCATCGTCGGCGGCCTCCTGATCTCGGCCGCGTTCCTCGCCTTCGTCGCGGCACACTGGACCGAGATCGCGCGCCTGTTGCGGTTTGCGATCCTGCTCGCCGGCATGATCGTCTCAGGCGGCCTTGGCGCGTGGTTCGCTTCGACGGGCCGCAGCATTCTCGCCGATCTCTGCGCCAGCATCGGTGCCATCATCTTCGGCGCCGGCATCGCGCTGGTCGGCCAGATGTATCATCTCGGCGACGATTTTGCCGGCGGCATGCTGCTGTGGGCGATCGGCGCATTCGCAGCGGCGCTGCTGACCGGCTCGCGCGGCGCGCTTGCGGTCGCCCTCGTCGCCGCCTCCATCTGGACCTGCATGCGCGCCTATGACGCGCCTGATGTCCTGCATCTTCCGTTCCTGCTGCTCTGGCTGATCGCCGCCGCCGTTGCGCTCGCCTGGAATTCGCACGTCGCGGCCCATCTCGTTGCGATCGCGCTGCTGCCGTGGTGGATCGCGACAGCGCTGCGCTTCGATCTCGACGGCATGCAGCCGGCCTTCGTGCTGGCGAACGGAGCCGCGCTGCTGTTCGGCGCCGGCCTTGCGATCGCATCTCACGCCTCGCCGCGGGCGCAGCGGCTTGGCAGTGTGCTGTCGATCTACGGCGCGTTTGCGCTTGGCCTCGTTGCCTCCCTGGAGGTGACGACGATCGACGACATCTTCCCCTTCCGAACCGGAACGGCGCCAGCGCAGCCGCCATGGGCGATCCTGTGCGGAATTGCCGGCGTGGTTCTTGCGCTCGCCTCCGCCGGCGTGACAAGGCGCGCGGGTGAAATCCTCGCGGCCTGTGCCATCGGCCTCGTGCTGGTCGCCGCGCCGCTCTGGCCGGCGTCCGCGGCCGGCGAGCCCTGGTTCGCCTATGCCGCGCTGCTCGCTGCCATGCTGTGCCTCGTCGTCTCAGGCGTGCTCGATGACGTGCGCCCGCGCATCGTCGCCGGCTGGCTCGGCATCGCCGGCGTCATCGCGGGCACCACCTGGACCGTGAAGGGCTCGCTGCTGCGCCGCTCGGCTTTCCTGGCGGCGGCCGGTGTCATCGCCGTCGTGTTCGCGTCGGCACTCAATCGCATGCTGCCGAGGGCCGGGCGATGACGAGGCTCTCCGCACTCTGGCAGCGCATCCCGAAAGCCGTGCTGTTCGGCGTCGCGATCCTGCTGCAATGCGCGCTGTTGATCCTGATGGTCGCCGATCGCACGCAGATCCTGCGCGAGGGCCGTGAGGTGACCTTGCAGACCCGCCCCGTCGATCCCCGCGATCTCCTGCGCGGCGACTACGTCACGCTCGGTTACGACATCACGCAACTGCCGGCAGG
>NZ_LJYG01000004.1:164442-178074 GCF_001440035.1 Bradyrhizobium manausense
CCGAGCGCAATCCGGTCGTGTTCGTCAAGCTGGCGCCTGATGCCGATGGCCTCTATCGGGCCGTCTCGGTGCATGCGGCTCCTGTCGCGGTCACGGCGCCCGAGGTGCTGATCCGCGGCCGCGTCAGCTATTCCTGCGGCTCAACCGGCCGCATCTTCTGCGACAGGCTGACGATCCGATACGGCCTGGAAAGCTATTTCGTGCCGGAAGGCGAGGGCAGGAAGCTCGAGCAGGCCCGCAACCAGCAGAAGCTGCGAATCGTCGCCGCCGTGCTCCCCTCGGGCCGCGCCGCGATCAAGCGGCTGCTGCTCGACGGCGAGCCCGTGTATGAGGAGCCGTGGTATTAACCAGCTTGCGCCTTCAACGCCCGCCGCAGCACATCCCACATGCGCAGATCATTCATATGCGCGACGTTGAAGCGCAGGAAGTTTTGCGCGGTCTGCGACACGCTGAACACATTGCCCGGTGCCAGCACCACATCCTCTTCGAGCGCAGCGCGCGCAACCGCCGTGGCATCCTGTCCGTCGGCGAGGCGGCACCACAGGAAGAAGCCGCCGCGCGGCATCAGCCAGGGCTCGATGCCGAGCGCCCCGAGTTTTCGCGCCACGTCGCGACGAGCCCGCGTGAGCTTTTGCCGGAGTTCGTCCATGTGCTTGCGATAGCTGCCGCCGACCAGGACTTTTGCGATGATCTCGGTCGCGACCGGGCTCGGGCCGCCAAAGCTGGTTGCGACCTGGAGATCGACGAGATGCTCGACCCAATCGGCCCGCGCGGCGATGTAGCCGCAGCGGACCGAGGCGGAGAGTGTCTTGGAGAAGCTGCCGATGCGGATCACACGGTTCAATCCATCGAGCGCGGCCAGGCGCGGCGATCGCTCCGGCTCGAAATCGCTAAAGATGTCGTCCTCGATGATGGTGAGATCGTGTGCGGCAGCCAGGGTCAGAAGCCGGTGCGCGGTCGGAAGCGACAGCGTCGCGCCGGTCGGATTGTGCAGTGCTGAATTGGTGATGTAGAGCCGCGGCCGTTCGGCGGCGAGGATCTGCTCGAAGCTGACGACATCGGGGCCCGACGGCGTATAGGGCACGCTCACGATCCTCGCCTGATGCGCGCGCAGCAACGCACGGAAATTGAAATAGCAGGGATCGTCCACCAGCACGGCGTCGCCGGGACGCAGCAGCAAGCGGCAAATCAAATCGGTGGCCTGCGTGCCGGAGCCCGTCAGCATCAGCTGATTGATCGAGGCCTCGATCTCGTCTTCGGCGAGGCGCGTGAGCAGCAGCCGGCGCAGCGCCAGCGAGCCGGAGGTCGAGCCGTAGTTCGTCAGCACGCTGGCGTCGCTGCGGGCGAGCGCGCGGGTGGCACGCCGCAGCGCCGCGTCCGGCATACACTCCGGCGGCAGCCAGCCGCAGCCGGGCTTCGGCACGCCCGCATCCGTATCGAGCGATTGCCGGGAGACCCAGAACGGATCGACGGCCCGGTCGCGGCGCGGCTCGGCCTGGGTCAAGGCGAGCGGCGGCGTGACAGTCGGCGAGACATAGAAGCCAGAGCCGCGGCGGGCGCGGACCAGCCCTTCGGCGGCGAGGCGATCATAGGCTTCGACCACCGTGGATGGCGAAACACCCATCGTCGCGGCCAGGCTCCGGATCGATGGCAGCCGGTCGCCGGCACTGAGTGCGCGGCCGGCCACCTTGGCGCGGATCGCGCTCATCACGTCGACGGTCCGCGTGCCGCCACGCCCCTTTGTCTGCGCCCCGCCATCCAAGGTGTATGACCTTCCATGCCCATACAGTTTTGCGGGATTGTATGGGATTGTCGCTGGTTTTGCCATCGGCCCGGACCGAAGGTCGTCGCCCAAAAAGGCAAGATGGACATGCAATCTGCGGGCAGCGGCTGGGGCAACGGGCTTCTCGGCGTCATCATCTTCAGCGGCTCACTGCCGGCGACGCGTGTGGCGGTTGGCGGCTTCTCCGCGCTATTCCTGACCTCGTCGCGCGCGATCATCGCCGCGCTGATCGGTGCGGCCGTGCTCGGCCTGCTGCGTCAGGCTTGGCCCGAGCGGAAGGATCTCGGCTCGCTCGCCATCGTCTCGATTGGTGTCGTGGTCGGCTTTCCCCTACTGACTGCGCTGGCGCTTCAGCACATCACCTCGGCGCATTCGATCGTCTTCATCGGCCTTTTGCCGCTGTCGACCGCGATCTTCGCCGTGCTGCGCGGCGGCGAGCGGCCGCGGCCGCTGTTCTGGCTGTTCGCCATCCTCGGCAGCGCCACGGTCGCGGGCTTTGCGCTGTCGAATGACGGATCGGCGTCGCTCACCGGCGATTTGCTGATGGTCGCGGCGATCGTGCTGTGCGGGCTCGGCTACGCCGAAGGTGCCGCGCTGTCGCGCCGGATCGGCGGCTGGCAGGTGATCTCCTGGGCGCTGCTGCTGGCGTTGCCGCTCATGCTGCCTGTCATGATCTGGACCTGGCCTCAGGCATGGAACGGCGTCGGTCTGCCTGCCTGGATCGGCCTCGCCTATGTCTCGATCTTCAGCATGTTCGTCGGCTTCATCTTCTGGTATCGCGGCCTTGCGATCGGGGGCATCGCGCGCGTCGGCCAGTTGCAACAGCTCCAGCCGTTGTTCGGGCTCGCGCTGGCTGGCTTCCTGCTGCACGAGCCGGTCGCATGGAGCATGATCGCCGCGACCGCGCTCGTGGTCGTCTGCGTCTTCTTCGCGCGACGATACGCCTGAGGGTCTCGTCTCACCCCTGGGCCATCACCGGCCGAGTCTGCGCGCTTCTGGCAAACTTCTTCAGCGGCATCGGCTTGCCGAACAGATAGCCTTGCACGAGGTCGAAGCCGAGCTCGTTCACGGCCATCAGGTCGGCCCGGCTCTCGACACCTTCCGCGACGGCGCGGGCGCCGTAGCCGCGCGCGAGCTCGACGATGTGACGGCACACCGTGCGCTTCAGGCGGTCATTGCCGCAGCCCGTGACGAATTGCCGGTCCGCCTTCAGCTTGATGAAGGGAATTTTGTCCAGTCCCATCAGCTCCGGCCAATTGGCGCCGAGATTGTCGACCGACAGGCCGATATTATGGAAGCTCATCTCGCGCGCGATATCGGTCAGGAAAGCGAGGTCGTGGATCGCTTCATTGCTGGCGATCTCGATCGTCAGCCCGCCAAAGGCGGGATGTACCGGCATGCGGCGGCAGAGATCGCGCACGGCCTGCGGCTCCTTGAGATAAGGCGCGGGCAGGTTGATCGACAGATCGACCGCGCTCTGCTGTTCCAGGAGATAGTGCCAGTCCTGCACGGCGCGCTCGATCACGAATTCCGACAAGTCGCGGAAATGCGGATCGTGCTCCTCCGGGATGAAATAGGCCGGTGGCACCACACCCCAGGTTGGGTGGCGCATTCGCACCAGCGCCTCGGCGCCGCGGCGAACCAGCGAGCGCGCGTCGATTTTCGACTGGTACCAAAGCTCGAGCCAGCCCGCATGCAGGGCCTCGCCGACATGCACGGCCGGGCTCGGGGCCGGCTCCTCGGGCAGCAGCATCGCAACACGGTCGCGCAGCGTGTCGGCGGCAAAGGGCGTGGTGAGCGGCGGCAGCATCGTGAGCCCGTACTCCTCGCCGACCTGCTGCACGGCTTTCACGATGATCGAGTCGCGTGCGCCGACAGCGAGCACCTTGCCGTCGAAGCCTTCGCGCACCAGAACCTCTAGGAATTGGCCGGGCTCGATGCCGTCGGCGGCGATGCCGAGCAGGATCAGGTCCGGCAGATCGGTGGCCAGCGTCGCCTGCAGCTCGCTCGCACCGCTGCATTCGCTGGTGACGAAGCCAAGATCCTCGAGCACCTCGCTCATGAAGGCACGCAGATGGCGCTTGCTGTCGGCCACGCATGCGCGCGGCATTATTTTCCGTCGTCCGAAGGTCCTCAGCCGCCCCCCGGCGAGCTCACCCATCCCATCGTTCATCGCAGACCGCTCCCGTTTCGTTGCAGTCGAGTTAACGGAATGTGGGGCGTCAAAGTATGGAGAGCTTCACAGGAATCTTGAATTATCCTGATAACGTTAAAGCTCGCAACATTTGTAAAATTGTCCGAATTCTCTTCGAGAAGTTTTTACATCCGCCTGCGCGCTGCGTGCAGCTATGCGCTAAATCCGGTGAGAGTTTGCGAGGAGCGCACCGCCGATGCGCGCAGCCGGTGTCCCGCAATTGGGCGAAGCCGGCGCGCACTTCGCCCAATTGAATAACGCCGGCCTCAATTGGCTGTGGCTTTGTCGTGTTCGGCCATGCCGACTGCCTTGTAGTCATAGGTCGGATAGAATTCCGTGCGGTACGGACCCCACGCTGTATCCTCGATGATGCGGTTGACTTCGCGTAAGCGCGAAGCCGGCAGGCGCAGCGTGACCACCTGGCCGATGCCCATCATCACGTTCCAGCTCACGACCTCCACGCCCGCGGGTGGAAAGGCTTTGCGAAAGCCCTGCTTGTCCAGCTGAGCGTTGAGCTCACTGAGTGGACGCGACTGGTCGTGCTTGAAGAAGATTGTGAGCAGGACGGCATTGTCGGCGGTCGGCGCGGAAACGCCCGGAGGCGGCGCCGTCTGCGCCATCGCCGCTGACGCGAACGCGCCCAGGAGCCACGTCATCACGGTCAATGTCAGGCGGATCGATTTCATCGCCAATGTCCTTCCATGCAGCATGCGATGGACAGGAGGATAGAAGCGATACGCCCAGTCCATGAATTCATTTTCGCGCGATGCGCGCAAGTTCCCACGCTGCGCGTGACGGTAATGCGGCAACTCGCCCGGTCCGACGGCAGAAGCGTGTGAAGCACCTCACACGCCTGATGCCGCCCATGCGCTATTGCTGCGCGCGGCCGGTGGTGGGCTATCAGGGATTGCAGCTATGTCGATGCGGCGGATGATCTACTGGTGGTTCAGATTCGTGATGTCGGGGCGATTTCTTGATCGCTTCCTGACGCTGCCGCACACGCCCGAATAGAATCTCGAGGAGTCAGGTCACCCCGATCAATTTGCGAAACGCCGCTGCTCCATCCTGCACGGCGTCGCGGCCCTTCCAGGCCAGATAGCTCAGCTTGCCGCCCAGCGTGTCCTGGCTGCGCAGCCGCCGCGNNNNGACATTGGCGGGGAAGCGGCTGACCTCGGCCGCTACCAGCGCCGCGATCGCGTCCATCAATTGCTGAAGCCGGACACCCCATTCGCATCGCTCGATGCCGTCGATCCGGACCTTGAGCGAATGTTCGGCGTCGTAGATTTCGGTGAGCAGGTCGCGCGCGACCAGGAACCGGTTATGGCGGAGCGCGATCCTCAAGGCGAGGCGCTTGTCGTCGAGCCGGTCGAGCACCATGGGAACGACGCAGGCATAGGGCGCCGCTGCAACCTCGTCCGCGCTCTTGGTCGCGGCCCCCTTGGTTGCAAGATATATGAGCCGCCAGAACGTCTTCAGGCGCCTCGCCACCAATGCGAGCGCAAACGGCAGCGCATCGGGATAGGACTTCTTGAAGCCGTCGAGTTGCGCGGTGATTTGCGCGATCTGGCTGTCGTCGAATTTCGTGATGGTGTCGGGCAGCTTGGCGTTGAATTTCGGCAGCGCCTCGCCGGCGCGCAGCACCTGCAGCATCTTCTTCACGTCGTCGAAGGCGGTGCGCGAGGCCGTGTATTGCGCGAGCTTGGCGCGCGCGAACTCCGTGCTCTCCGGCGAGGCGAGCGTGTTCTCGAGCACCTTGACGACCTTGCCCTGGAAGTTCGTTGCGATCTTCAGCACTTCCTTGGGATTGTTGGCGGTGACCTGGTCGTTGATCGCCCTGACGTAGTCGCGCGCCATGGTCGGCAGCAGGTCGCGGCAGATCCATTCCCAGATCGGGGTGAGCGTGTTGCGCGAGATCCGTCCCGCATTGGCATGCTCGGGCGCCCCGTCGATCAGCAGCAGCTCGAGCGGTGCGAAGAAGTAGCGCGATGGATTGGTGGCGCGCGCCTGGTTCGATCCATCCTTGCGGAATTCGGCGCGCAGCTTGGCCTGGATCTCCGCTGAGCCCGGCATGTCGATGCCGCAGGCTTCAAGCCGCTCGAGTTCGCTCAGCAGACAGCTGCGCGACAACGGCGTCAGCTTCTGCAGGAACTCCGAAAGCTGGTCGATCTCGTCCATTGCACGCAGTCTCTTGCAACGTTTCCAGCAGGCCTGTCGGCCCGATGCATGGAGGCATTCGCGCGCTCTCAATTGTGACAAGAGAAGCAAGCCGCCGTTAATTTATCCGTAAAATGGGGGACGCCGGGCCGGCCGGTGCTGATCTCGTTAAGGATGTCTTTGGAGGTTGCCCGCGAAACGGGCAGGCTCAGCAACTTTTGCGACGGCTTGAGCGACCTGACACAAGCATAAATTGTGCCTGTGCCGGCATTCCAGCACAAAACCGACAAAATCACCGTAGTCTTACGGAGCAAAAAGTTAACCACAGAAGGCCTCGGGTTCCGCTAAACGAATCACATGGGGTCACAGAACGATACGGTTGCTGATTCGCGGCCGTCGGAAAGGTTCGAAAGCAGCGCTTCTGCGCGTGAAGAGCTCGATTTCGTCCGTCTCAATGCCGCCCGTGCCAAGGCGGCCGACGAGATGGCCGCGGCCATCGCGCGCGAGCTCAACGGCCCCCTGACCGCGTTGCTGCTCTATATGGGCGAAATCAAGCATCACAGCGACCAGCTTGCGCCCGCTTCGAACGAACGCGCCTATTTGCAGCAGGTGGTCGCGAATGCGCTGGCCCAGACCGAGCGCGTCTGCGGCGTCGTCAAGCAGCTCGCCGGCTCGCACAAGGCCGGCTTGCCCTCTTCGTCCATCACCGAGGTTCCCGAGCTGCAGGCCGGCCACGCGTTGCAAGTACCGCGCGAGGCAGGCTCCGAGCTCTCGAGCCTGTCGGGCAAGCGGCTGACCAGGCGTGAGCGCGAAGTACTGAGGCTGATCAGCGAGGGTTTTTCGAACAAGCAGGGCGCGCTGCGGATGCAGATCAGCCCACGGACGTTCGAGAGCCATCGGGCCGAAGCGATGCGCAAGCTCGGCGCACGAAACACCGCCGACCTCGTCCGCGCTGCGCTGCTGCATTCGATCGATTGAGCGTGTCGTCTGGCGCCGCCTCTGCGGCGGCGCCACTGCGCCTAGAAATAATCTTCGGCGAAGGGGCGCACACGCGAAGTCGGCCGCAGCATCTTCGGCTCTTCCTTCGGCGTATTCGGGATGATGGTGATGGTCCAGCGTGGCGGGATGGTCGATTCCTGCTCCAGCACGGAGCGGACAAAACCCGTCACCGTGGACTCGCCCGCCTTCACCGTAGCCATCCGGCCGTTGAACTGGGCGATGCGGAAGCGACGGACCTCTTTCTGATCCGCGGTCTCATAGGTGAACATGGAAACCCTCCTGGTTTCCGGGGACTATCGCCACCTATGATTAGTCATCCGTGAAAATTGCAAACCGTATAAGTACGGCGAGGTATCCGGGGCCGTCAATCCCGCGATTCCTGCGCCTTTGCGTCGGCAAAGGCCGCGTCCAATTGCTGCAGAAGATCATCAAATTCAGCGGCGCCGAGTGCATCGGCTGTGCTTTCCAGCAGCGAGGCCAGCGACGCGAGCCTGACATAGCCAAACGTCCGGGCGGTGCTCTTCAGTGAATGCGCCTCGCGCCCGATCCTGGCCCGGTGCTGGTCGAGCGCCAGCGTGCGAAACAGTTTGAGCCGCGCGATAGTCTCGCGCCAGAACACCGTCCGCACCTCGCTGGCGCCGTCCTCGCCGATTTCGCGCACCAGCGCGTCGAACGCGCCGGCCTCGCGCAGCGGTTCGAGCTCGCGCTGGGACGCGGTTCCAGGCGCAGGCGCGAATGTGGTGTCGAACATGGTTGTCCCGGTCCCCGTTTGGCGGCGTCCGGGAGATTTACGTCATTCCGATTGCAGTTCTGGTCACGAGAAGCGCGGTGTTTGACGGCTGAGTTAAGCACTTGCTTTACCATCCGCCGCTCGGTGCGCGCCGTCAGGGCCCGAGCAGTCGATCGTACTGGGCTTTGACCGTGGCATAGCATTCGCACGCCGTCTGGCGCAGCCCGTCCAGATTGAGGATCTGGATGTGTCCGCGGCTGTAATGGATGAAATTGGCCTGCTGCAAAGTATTGGCGACCAGCGACACGCTGTTGCGCCGCGCTCCGATCATTTGCGCCATGGCCTCCTGCGTCAGCAGCAGCCGATAGTCGCCCGACAGATCATGGGTGTGCAGCAGGCAGCGGGAGAGTCGCGACTCCACCGGATGCGCCGCGTTGCAGCCGGCGGTTTGCTGGACCTGGGCGTAG
The DNA here is from genome assembly GCF_001440035.1 of Bradyrhizobium manausense. GTDB lineage: Bacteria > Pseudomonadota > Alphaproteobacteria > Rhizobiales > Xanthobacteraceae > Bradyrhizobium > Bradyrhizobium manausense. The sequence continues at coordinate 172,770 of NZ_LJYG01000004.1, forward strand.
ACTGCGAGGCCGTGGCGAAACACCAGCGTTCGCAGGCTGGAGCTTTGCTCAGCCGCCACGCGCAGCCGGTCGAGCTCGATCACCGATGCGACGCCGGGAATGAGCACGATGGCGGTGTTCAGCGCGCATGCATCGCCCATGGTCGAGAGCGCGCCAAGCAGGCTGTCGCGGCCGATCATGGCGACTTGCACATGCTCGCCCTTGGCGAGCTTCACGACCAGCGAGATCACGCCGCGGTGCGGGAAGTAGGCGCGCTTGAGCGTCTCGCCGGTCTCCACCAGCACGGCGTCATGCGGCAGATCGACCGTGCGCAGATATGGGCGGATCAGTTCATAATCGTCCGTCGACAGCGCCGACAGGAGACCGTTGGAGGGGCGCACCATCGTTTCCAAAGCTGCCTCCCGTCTCGTCAATCAAGCAATCTTGGTTCGAAATCGATTCCTCGCTCAATAACAAGTTCCATCTTGTTCCCCGCAGGATAAGTTGGCAATCACAGACCTTACCGACAGCGCGATGTTTTGTTTCTCTGATGGCTTGTGTGCACTCCGGAATACAACGGGTCGAGCTGTCGACGGCCTCAAGGCGGGAGTCGCAGCAGCCGCGCGTGATGCGCCCTTACGGCGGAACAACAGTCGCAGGATGTCGCCTCCAGGGCGCACAGATCAGTGATTTCGATCTGGCCCCGGCTGTACCGGATGATTCCGGCGCGTTGCAGCTCATGCGCGACCAGTGAAACGGCGTTACGTCGTACGCCCATCATCTGGGCCAGGGTATCCTGGGTCAGCGGGAGGGCTTTCTTGTTGGACAGATCATAGGCGCGCAGCAGCCAGCATGCCAGCCGCGCTTCGACAGGATGAAGCGTATTGCAGAGCAGGGATTGCTGTGCGCGCGCGAACAGGGCTTGCTCGTGCCTGATAACCAGGCCGCGGAACCGGGCACTCGCGGCAGCAGCGTTGCGAAACGCCGAGATTTCAACGGCGGATGCGGTCCCGGGAAAGAGCGCGACGGCATCTGACAGCGCGATTCCGTCAGCGAGGGCTGCGCCGCCGGCGACGATGCTATCGCGTCCGATCATCGCCACCTCGATGGTCTGCCCTTCGGAAGGGCCTACGGTGATCGATACGGCTCCGTCATGTGGAAAGTAGACATGTCGCAGCGCCACATCAGCTTCACTCAAGACAGTTGCTCTGGCCAGTTCAATCGTGACGAGGTGAGGGAGCAACAGCTCGAAATCTGCTGCGTCGAGCATTTGCAGCAGCTGGTTGGGCGGTCGGCCGCTTGCGGTCATACAGGCGCGATCCCACGCATGCCATGAGATGTGTCGCGCCCTCGACACCCAGTTGCGCGGCGGCTAAATTGTATTTTATTGGTTGTGTTGCTGTCCATATACCTGTTGGAGGGCACCTGCGACGCCGCTGATTGCGATGTCCGGCTATTCCTTCGCAGATCTGAATTCGTCGGCGCCGGACTTTCTGAGAATGGCGCTCGAACTCGGCGCGGCGCGCTGCCTGCGCAAGCCGTTCACGCCGGATGCGCTGCTGGCCGCGATCAGAGACTGTTTCGCTGAGCACCATGCGGCCGCTGCGCGGCTCGGTTACCGCGTTACTGTTCGCGACGCCGGGCGGGCAAGAATCCGTTTACGGCGAGTGCGCGTCTTGCTGATGTCATCGGCACATCGACCAAACGCCGCGCATGCGATGCCAATCGCCGGTGATTTGATTCAATTGGCGCGGCCCTTACGTATCCGCCGGCATTGGCGGAATTTTTTCGCGCCCGTCGTGACGCTGTTATCCTCGCATTTACCTATCGCGTTTCGGGCCGAAGCTCCGTGCCGGACTTGCCGAAAGCCGCAGTCGCGCGTCCGTCGAATCGAAGACTTCTCTTCAATATCCGTATTAGCACGGAGGATGAAATTAACGGGACCGTGAAATGGGTTGTCTAACGATCTCGGAGCGGATTTCCGCCAATTGCTGGCGGCGCGGACGTCGGGGTCCAGCTCAGTAAGGCGTAGCTCATGGATGATCTGTTGCGGGAGTTTCTGACGGAGACCAGCGAGAGTCTGGACACCGTCGACAATCAGCTGGTGAAGTTCGAGCAGGAGCCGAACAACGCCAAGATCCTGGATAACATCTTCCGCCTGGTCCACACCATCAAGGGCACGTGCGGCTTCCTCGGGTTGCCGCGGCTGGAAGCGCTGGCGCATGCCGGCGAGACCTTGATGGGCAAATTCCGCGACGGCATGCCGGTGACCGGCCAGGCCGTGACGGTGATCCTGTCCTCGATCGACCGCATCAAGGAGATCCTGGCCGGCTTGGAGGCGACCGAAGCCGAGCCTGAAGGCAACGACCGCGATCTCATCGACAAGCTGGAAGCGATGGTCGAGCAGGGCATGGCCGCGATGTCAGGCTCGGCGCAGCCGATGCCGGCTGGCGGCTCCGCTCCCGTTGCTGACGCCCCGCCGCTGGTGCCGGAAGCGCCGCCTGCTGCTGCGCCCGCACCCGCCAAGGAGATGACCACGGGCTCGCTGGTCGACCAGACGCTGGAGCGTCCGCTCCGTCCGGGCGAGGTCTCGCTCGACGAGCTCGAGCGCGCCTTCCGCGAGACCGCGATCGAAGCGCCGGTGCCCGCGCCCGTTGCCAAGGCCGAAGTGAAGGCCGAAGCGAAGGCCGAGCCAGCTCCTGCCGCCGAAGCGCCGAAGGACACCAGGGCGCCCAAGGAGAAGGCCGCGCCGAAGAAGTCGATGGCCGACGAGAGTGCGAGCGAGGGCGAGCGCATCGCCAACCAGTCGATCCGCGTCAACGTGGATACGCTGGAGCATCTGATGACCATGGTCTCCGAGCTGGTGCTGACCCGCAACCAGCTGCTGGAGATCTCCCGCCGCAACGAGGACACCGAGTTCAAGGTGCCGTTGCAGCGCCTCTCCAACGTCACCGCCGAGCTGCAGGAAGGCGTCATGAAGACGCGCATGCAGCCGATCGGCAATGCCTGGCAGAAGCTGCCCCGCATCGTCCGCGACCTCTCGAGCGAACTCGGCAAGCAGATCGAGCTGGAGATGCACGGCGCCGACACCGAGCTCGACCGCCAGGTGCTCGATCTGATCAAGGACCCGCTCACCCACATGGTGCGCAACTCCGCCGATCACGGCCTGGAAACCCCCGCCGAGCGGCTCGCTGCCGGCAAGGGCGAGCAGGGCACCATCCGCCTGTCCGCCTATCACGAGGGCGGCCACATCATCATCTGCATCGCCGACAACGGCCGTGGCCTCAACACCGAGAAGATCAAGGCCAAGGCGCTCTCTTCAGGTCTCGTCACCGAGGCCGAGCTGGAGAAGATGAGCGAAGCCCAGATCCACAAGTTCATCTTCGCGCCGGGCTTCTCAACCGCGGCCGCCATCACCTCGGTCTCGGGCCGCGGCGTCGGCATGGACGTGGTCCGCACCAATATCGACCAGATCGGCGGCACCATCGACATCAAGTCGGTGGCCGGTGAAGGCTCCTCCGTCACCATCAAGATCCCGCTGACGCTGGCGATCGTCTCCGCCCTGATCGTGGAAGCCGCCGGCGACCGCTTTGCGATCCCGCAGCTCTCGGTGGTCGAGCTGGTCCGGGCCCGCGCCAACTCGGAGCACCGCATCGAGCGCATCAAGGACACCGCGGTGCTGCGCCTGCGCAACAAGCTGTTGCCGCTGATCCACCTGAAGAAGCTCTTGAAGATCGACGACGGCGCGGCCAGCGATCCCGAGAACGGCTTCATCGTGGTCACGCAAGTCGGCAGCCAGACCTTCGGCATCGTCGTCGACGGCGTGTTCCACACCGAAGAAATCGTGGTCAAGCCGATGTCGACCAAGCTGCGTCACATCGACATGTTCTCCGGCAACACCATTTTGGGCGATGGCGCTGTCATCATGATCATCGACCCCAACGGCATTGCCAAGGCGCTCGGCGCCGCCGGCTCCTCGGCCCATGACATGGCCGACGACAACAGCGCCCATCACATCGGCTCGGGCGAGCAGACCACCTCGCTGCTGGTGTTCCGCGCCGGCTCGTCGCAGCCCAAGGCGGTCCCGCTCGGTCTCGTCACCCGCCTGGAAGAGCTCCCGGCCGACAAGATCGAGTTCAGTAACGGCCGCTACATGGTGCAGTACCGCGAGCAGCTGATGCCGCTCGTCTCCATGGACGGCGTCACCATCGCCTCCCAGGGCGCCCAGCCGATCCTGGTGTTCGCCGATGACGGCCGCTCCATGGGCCTCGTCGTCGACGAGATCATCGACATCGTCGAGGAGCGCCTCAACATCGAGGTCGGCGGCTCGGCTTCCGGCATCCTCGGCTCGGCCGTGATCAAGGGCCAGGCCACCGAGGTGATCGACGTCGGCCACTTCCTGCCCATGGCGTTCGCCGACTGGTTCACCCGCAAGGAGATGAAGCCGTCGATGCATTCGCAGTCGGTGCTGCTGGTCGACGACAGTGCCTTCTTCCGCAACATGCTGGCCCCGGTGCTGAAGGCCGCCGGCTACCGCGTCCGCACCGCGCCGACCGCGCAGGAGGGCCTGGCTGCCCTGCGTGCGCAGAGCTTCGACGTGGTCCTGACCGACATCGAGATGCCCGACATGAACGGGTTCGAGTTCGCCGAAGTGATCCGCTCCGACAGCAATCTGGGCTCGATGCCGATCATCGGCCTGTCCGCCCTGGTGTCGCCGGCCGCGATCGAGCGCGGCCGTCAGGCCGGCTTCCACGACTATGTCGCCAAGTTCGACCGTCCCGGCCTGATCGCGGCGCTGAAGGAGCAGACCGCGGGCGCCGCCGGCGCCTCCGAGCTGAGCCGGGCCGCGGCATAGGGCAGGGACCAGGAGACACCGAAATGAGCAAGAAGACGCAAATTGGCGAAGGCGCCATGGTCGAATACGTCACCGCGATGATCGGCGGCCAGCTGTTCGGCCTGCCGATCTCCCGCGTCCAGGACGTGTTCATGCCCGAGCGCGTCACCCGCGTTCCCTTGTCCTCGCGCGAGATCTCGGGCGTGCTGAACCTGCGCGGCCGCATCGTCACCGTGGTCGACATGCGCGCCCGTCTCGGCCTGCCGAGGGACGAGGACGGCAAGACGGCGATGGCGGTCGGCGTCGATCTGCGCGGCGAATCCTATGGCCTCTTGATCGACCAGATCGGCGAGGTGCTGCGCCTGCCCGAGGACGGCAAGGAAGAGAACCCCGTCAACCTCGACCCCCGCATGGCCAAGCTCGCCGGCGGCGTCCACCGTCTCGACGGCCAGCTCATGGTCGTCCTCGACGTCGATCGCGTCCTCGAGCTCG
>NZ_LJYG01000005.1 GCF_001440035.1 Bradyrhizobium manausense
TGCGGGCCAGCCGAGAGGCCTCAATCGAGACCACAGCGCCAACTCGCCCTTCGCAAATGGCGGCGAGCAGCTTCTCGAACCCGGGACGCGCAGTGCCGCCACCAGAGCGACCGAGATCGTCGTCGATTACGACCACCTCGCTCCAGCCCAACTGCCGCGCACGATCGGCCAAGCCGTACTGGCGGCGCTGGCTCTCGCGGTTGTTGATAACCTGGTCGGCCGTCGACTGACGAATGTAGACGACGGCCTGGCGAGCAAGGTGCTCAGGCGTGATCTTGCTCACCGCTGTCCTCCCGGTTCACGTCGTGTGCCTCGACTGCGCTGTCGGTGAGCGCTTCGGTCAGAAGCTCCTTTAAGAGCTCCAGCATTTGCTGATGGGCTTCGATTGGAATGCTGCTGTATGTCGGAGGGCTCTCGAACAGATCCCCCTGACGACGTGATGCGTCCGCCATGACCGCCTCCTCGCGAATGGGACGATTCCCTGGAAGAGGAGGCTAAGACCGCGTCGACAAGAAGACGCGCCTCCAGTAGACGATCCACCGGAAGCCGCGGATCAGCTTTGAGATGGAAGGAAGCGGCGGCGGGAGCCGCCATCCATGCCGGCAGCAGCGTTAACGTGGCGTCAGGTTGTCTGATAACAAAATGCGTCTCACCCCCAAGCCGCTTGCAGGCGACAACGACGACTGATGCTCCGCATCGCGGATGGAACGGGTAAAGGATCTCCACCTCAGATCCCAGACACCCGGCATTATGACGCTGGTCCGCCCGGCGGCGGTAAGAGCCATCTCGGCGCAGCGATCGGCCTGGCTCTCGTCGAGGACGGTTGGCGCGTTCTCTTTGCACGCACCACCGATCTGGTGCAGCGGCTGCAGATGGCGCGGCGCGAGCTGGCGCTGGAGTCCGCGATCGCCAAGCTTGACCGCTACGACCTCCTGATCCTCGACGACATCACATATGTGAGCAAAGATCAGGCGGAAACCAGCGTGCTGTTCGAGCTGATCGCCTCCCGCTCGAGCGACGCTCGCTGCTGATCACGGCCAATCAGCCATTCGGCGAATCGGGGCGTATCTTCCCAGATCAAGCAATGACGCTGGCAGCGATCGATCGCTTGGTCCACCACGCCACGATCCTCGAGATGAACGTCGAGAGCTACCGTCGAAAAGCGCGGTCCAGGCCGGCCGCCGCTCACGCCACTCCAAACGAACGCGACAAAGCGACGATTGACGCTGGCAATCGCATTGCCTCGCCTTAATTGTTACCGGATGCTGAGCCGTTGCCTCACGTAAATTGCTCCCCTGAATCGGGGACGAGCGGGAGCGCAGATGGGGCGGCTGAGCATGGCAACGCGGAAGGAACTGACGGCGGCGGCGGGCGTGCGTTATCGGCATTCGGATCGCGCGAAGAAGGCACGAATATTAGACGAGTTCGTCGACATCACTGGGTTTGATCGCAAGCATGCGATGCGACTACTTCGAGGCCAGGAAGACGCACGCCCAGGCCGACGGCCGCGACGTCGGATCTATAATGAGGCAAAACACAACGCGCTCGTGCTCCTTTGGGAAGCGTCAGACCGGATCTGCGGGAAGCGGCTCAAGGCGTTAATGCCTGCGCTGATAGAGGCGATGGAATGGCATGGCCACCTCGACCTTGCCCCCGAGATCCGCGCCAAGCTTTTGGCGATGAGCGCCATTCAAGCTGATAGCCAAGCAGCGCGACGGTGCTCGTGTGCGCAAGACATACAGCGCGCCGGCAACACTCCCACCAGCGCCTGGCCGCCGACGCCCGCACGCCTGACGCAGTTCGCCACCATCTCCAAGAAATCTATGCCGCTCTCGATCCGGTCGCGTTGTTGCGCGACATCCGCGACGCGCAGGAGCGCCTCGCGGCCCTCGCGGATACCCAACCAATCGTCCATCCTGCTGCGGCATCGCAATCGACCGATCGCTTCCTGGCAAGCCTGCGAACGGCCTGGAAGGACGGAGCTATGCGACCGACGGATCGGCCAATCGTGAAGGCGAAAAGAGGCCGGCGTCGTCCCGACCCGCTCATTCGCGCAACGCCAGATTTGCGAATATGGTTTGAAGCCGAGCCCAGGCGGACTGGCAGCGAACTGCTCTCCCGCCTGCAGGTGGAATATCCTGGAGCCTACCCGAACAAGCTTCTTCGAACGCTTCAACGGCGGCTTAAATCCTGGCGCAGCGAGCAAGCGAATGCGCTGCTGTTCGCTCCTACGGCGAAAATGCCACCAAGGTCAGAGGTCACGACAACGCAATGATGTAGCGGCTGCCAGCGGAGGAGGCCGGGCGCTCCGAAACCCCGGCCATCTCCGCACCCGGCCTCCTCCTCAACCCAAGCCAGGAGCAAAATAAATGAGGCAACCGATCGCGCCCGGGAGCATCGATACGTGAGGCAATACGCGCTCTCATCCTGTTTGGGTTCTTCCGCATATTTGGTGCAGCTTGAGCGACTGGGGTTGGATAGGGTGTGGGTTGTTCTCAGGCAGCCAGAAGGACGCGTCGACGTAATAGCGGGTAGCTTGCCCGGCCATACATTTGTCGTTTGATGGCTTTGATCCTGCTGATCTGGCCTTCGACCGGACTGGTTGTCCAGGAGGTAGTTATTGCCGCTCGGACCGCATCGATGTCGCGCGCGATGCCGTTGGCGAAGCTCTTGAGCTCGCTGTTGGCTGCTTGCGTGATCCATTCATCGAGCTCGGCGATGTCGCTACCACTGAGAAGGGACACAAACCGCTTCGCTAGATCGGCCGCCGTGGCGAGTTCCGGAGCTTGCGCAAACAGATGGCCGAGGAACAGCCTGGCTTCAGCATCGATCTGATCCGGATCCTGGCTCAAGTACCAAGCACAGCGACGACGCGTGGGAGCTTTCCAGGTCAGGTGTGGTTGTACTGTTCCTCCCGCGTCCGCACGTGCACGCCTGTCCGCGGCCCATCGCGCGACGGTCACCCGACTTCCAGTATACCCCTGTTGCTGAAGCTCTCGCCAAAGCTGCTGGCCCACCTGGCAGCCGGAGGCCCACCGCGCTTCGAGCCACGCCTCGAAGGGACCGATAAGATGTGAAGGTCTGTAAGGACGCGAATGCTCCGGTTCGCCGCCAGCGGCTAGCCAGCGCTGTACAGTGCGTCTGTCGACACCGAGCAGGTGGGCGATCCTGGATGTCGGGCAACCTTGCTCGCGTAGGCGACAGATTTCATCCCAGCGTTCGCGTCGCGCAGCCTTTCGATCCGCCCGCAACTGTGCAAGGCCGGGCGGCGCCGTGGAACTGCCGGTCTTCGGTCTTTGCGCGGACGCCATGATTTGTACGGCGGCGGCTACGTTGTGACGATGGCGGCCGACCGCGTGGCGCAGGGCGTCCCCCAAACTGTTGAGCAGGTGCCAGCGGTCCGCCACCTGCACCGCGTCGGGCGCGCCGCAGCGTGTGCCATCAGCATAAAGTCCCGCACGATCGCGGGCGACGACCTTGATTCCGGGCCAGCGCTTCAGCCAGCGCGCAACACTGTCGGCGTTACGATCGGGAAGTAGGTCAAGCACGCAATTGCGCTCCAGATCGCAGATGATCGTTCCATATCGCTGGCCACGACGCCAAGCCCAATCGTCGATGCCGACAACGGTCGGGGCAACGAAATCCGGCAAGGGAGCCGAGTGAATCATTCGGAGCAAGGTATCGCCACTGACCGGCA
>NZ_LJYG01000006.1:0-35153 GCF_001440035.1 Bradyrhizobium manausense
GCTTCTTCTCGTTGATGAGGATGTAGGCGTCGTCCATCTCAACGCGCATCTTGTCGGCGTTGGTGACGAAGTAGGGCGAGATGTAGCCGCGATCGAACTGCATGCCCTCGACGACGTCGAGCTCGGTCTCGAGCGACTTGGCTTCCTCGACGGTGATGACACCCTCGTTGCCGACCTTCTTCATGGCGTCGGAGAGGAACTTGCCGATCTCCTGGTCGCCGTTCGCCGAGATGGTGCCGACCTGGGCGATCTCGTCGTTCGAGGTGACCTTCTTGGAGTTCTTCTGCAGGTCCGCAACCACGGCCTCGACCGCGAGGTCGATACCGCGCTTGAGGTCCATCGGGTTCATGCCGGCGGCAACCGACTTGGCGCCTTCCTTCACGATCGCCTGGGCCAGCACGGTGGCGGTGGTGGTGCCGTCGCCGGCCGCGTCAGCGGACTTGGAGGCGACTTCGCGCACCATCTGCGCGCCCATGTTCTCGAACTTGTCCTCGAGCTCGATCTCCTTGGCGACGGTGACGCCGTCCTTGGTGATGCGGGGAGCGCCGAACGACTTGTCGAGCACGACGTTGCGGCCCTTCGGGCCGAGCGTGACCTTCACCGCGTTGGCGAGAACGTCGACGCCGCGCAGCATCTTGTCGCGCGCTTCAACCGCGAATTTGACTTCTTTGGCTGCCATCTGGAATTTTCCTTAGGAATGTTGATTGGAGGGAGGAGAGGGGCTCTTAAGCCGCCTTCTTCTTGGACTCGGTGACTTCGAGAACGCCCATCACGTCGCTCTCCTTCATGATCAGCAGGTCCTGGCCGTCGATCTTGACTTCGGTGCCGGACCACTTGCCGAACAGCACGCGGTCGCCGACCTTCAGGTCGATCGGAACCAGCTTGCCGGCCTCGTCGCGGCCACCCGGGCCGACAGCGACGACTTCACCCTGGGAGGGCTTTTCCTTGGCAGTGTCGGGAATGATGATGCCGCCGGCGGTCTTCTCTTCTGCGTCGATGCGCTTGACCACGACGCGGTCGTGAAGCGGACGGAATTTCATGCAGTCCTCCTAAGCATTTGCACGAGTTGAGGATTTCAAGATGTTAGCAGTCTGCGCCAGCGAGTGCCAGCACAGGTGCAGCTGAAATAGGACAGGAATTTTGCGGGGGCAAGGGCTTCTAGCAGAAAATTCGGCACTCTGAAGGCCCAAGTGCCAGAAACCTTTCCCATCGTTAACCGATTTCGGAGCACCTTCGAGGGTGCCGCGGTGCCCCGTATTAGCACGGTGCCCGCTCTGCTGCTAACGCATTGAATTTCAACAGCTTGTTAAACTTTTGGGCTTGAGATGGATTGTCAGTTTGCGTCACATTTCTCTCATGTGAGCGCATCGTTTCCGGGTGGCTCCCGGGGCACGGATCAAGCCACCCCCTGTATGCGCTCCTGCAAAGGAGGTTTGGCATGGGACTGCGCGTTGGGGGCGTTTCCGAGGACTTCAGGAAACAGATGCTGGGCTACGGGCTGACAACGGCCCAAATTCTCTACCGGATGCCGGATCATCCGTCATTGCTCCAGACTTACGTCTGGCAGAACTACGACATGTTCCCGAAATTCCCGGCGCTGGTCGATTTCCTGGCGTTCTGGACCGAGAAGCTCGACGGCCCGCTGCATTCGGTGACCGTCGCGCACTCCAAGCTGATCAAGCCGGCCGAGCTGCGCGCCGTGGACGGCGTGTTCCGGTTGAATTGAGATAGAGCACCGCTCTTGTAGGGTGGGCAAAGGCGCGCCCTTCGCGCGCCGTGCCCACCATCTCTCTCCGTGATCGCATGCAGAACGTGGGCACGCTTCGCTTTGCCCACCCTACGAAACTTGTTCCATGCTAGCCTCTCGTCATAACAACAACGGGAGGCCGCCCATGGCCAAGACAACAAAATCGCGCAGCGCAGCCCAGACTGTGGGGAAGAAACGAAGCGCCGCCAAGTCCGCCGCACGATCTTCCGCGCGCAAGGTGGTGAAATCAAAAGCCCGCACGGCCGCTGCGAAAAAACCCGCCCGCCCCAAGCAGCGCATCGCCATCAGCCATCACCGCGAGGAAGATTTCAAAGCCGACGGCCTGCGCGCCTACGCCAAGTACCGCGATCTCGGCATCGCCAACGCGACCCACGGCCTCGCGCAAGCGCACGTGATCCGCCTGCAAGGCCCCTGCGATCCCGCCGAGGTGTCGAAACTGCACTTCCATGACGTCGACTTCCAGATGGTCTATGTGCTCAAGGGCTGGGTGAAGACCTACATGGATGGGCAAGGCGAGACGATGATGCAGCAAGGCAGCGCCTGGACCCAGCCGCCGAAGATCAAGCACATGATTTTGGATTATTCCGACGATGTGGAGCTGCTGGAAGTGATCCTGCCTGCGGAGTTCAAGACGGTGGAGCTGAAGGCGTAGGCACTCTCTCTCCACGCGGCAATGACGGCGGAGAAAACTTGCTTCGTAGCCCGGATGGAGCGGAGCGAAATCCGGGAAAGCCTCTCCGCGGCGAAGCTGGTCCCGGATTGCGCTGCGCTCCATCCGGGCTACGGCATCGCGGCGATCCCTAAAAAGCCCCCGATCCGCGAAACCCAGCCGTTACCAGTTCGCCGGTTTCACCTACCCGCAGCGCGGCCGCTAACCCGATCGCAAATATCCCTGGCGTCAACTCAGAGCTGTGAACATGCGGGACATGCATTCATGGCGACCAACACCTTTGGCCGGCGCGGCGTCGTGGCGCCACCTTCGAGAGCCTCGTTTCAATCCGTCGCCGCGCCGGCCGCTCCCGCGGTCATGCGGGACGACGATGAGTCCGCGAGTGAGAGCTCGCTTTTTCGCGACAACAAGTTTCTCTCCGATATCCCTTTCCTCACAATCGGCCTGATTTTCTGTCTGATGGTGATCTTCGCGCTGCAACGGAGTCTCGCCGTCGACATTGGGCGGGACGGCTCACTCGATGTCCGCTCGCTGATTGCACAGGGCGCGTCCGGCTACGATCTGGTTGTCGGGAAAAACGAGTGGTGGCGGATTGGCCTTGCGCCGCTTCTGCATGGCAGCCAGTGGCACCTCATAGGCAATTGCGTTGCGCTGTTCATCGTCGGCGTCAGGCTGGAGAGCCTGATCGGCCGTGGCTGGTTTTCGCTGATCTTTGTTGCCAGTGCGCTGGCCGGCGAGGCCGGCTCGCTGCTGGGCAATGGCTCGGGCACGGTCGGCGTCGGCGCGTCAGGCGCCATTACCGGGCTCATCGCCGCGCTGTTCGTTGCGAGCTTCGAGCCCGAGGCGGACGCCGAGACGACGATGTCGCGACTGAAGACGTCGCTCTTCTTCGGTGTCCGGCACTGCTGCCGCTGGCCTTTGGCGCCTCCGGCAACGTCAACTATTATGCGCATGCAGGCGGTGCGGTAGCCGGTGGCGCGCTTGCCATCACGCCGTGGATCGCTTTCTGGTCCTATGACAGCCTGCCGCGAAGCGCTGGCATGGTGTTGCTCGGAGGATTTGTGGGATCCCTGATTTGCGCCGGCTTCGCCGCCATTCACTATCGGTCCTACATGGCCGATGCCGGGCAGTATATCCGCGCCTCGGAAATGCCGGCGGGCACGCGCGAGATGGCCGGCCGTTCCGCTGATTTCGTCAACCGCTATCCGAAGGACCCGCGCGCTCACCTGTTCCGTGCGATTTACTTCGCTGAACGGAACAGCCTCAGTGCCGCCGAGGCGGAAGTGCAAACCGCGATGTCGCTCGCTGCGTCGGATGTGGCGGGCGGTCCGGTGCGATCGGTGGCGCGGGCCTTGCTGGCGCAATTGCTGCTCGCGCGGGGACGGACCACCGAGGCGAAGGCCAGGCGGCCGAGGTGTGCCGCGCCAAGCTGGGTGACGTGCGACGGCTCCTGGAGCAGTCGAAATTGTGCGGTGAGAAAGGGTAGTTCGTAGGTTCGTAGCCCGGATGGAGCGAAGCGAAATCCGGGGTGCCTGCAACGGAGATACGTTCCCGGATTGCGCTCCGCTCCATCCGGGCTACGGCATCACGTCAACACCCCGACGATCGCCCCCATCAGGCACGTCGTCAGCGTCCCCGATACGATCGACTTCAACCCCAGCGCGTTGATCTCCTCGCGCCGTTCCGGCGCCATCACGCCGAGGCCGCCGATCATGATGCCGAGGCTGGCGAAATTGGCGAAGCCGCACATCGCATAGAGCATGATCAGGCGCGAGCGCGGATCGAGCGTGTCGGGCGGCAGCTTCGAGAAGTCGACATAGGCGACGAGCTCGTTGAGCACGGTCTTGGTGCCCATCAGGCTGCCGGCGGTGATCGCCTGGTCCCAGGGCAGTCCCATCAGCCAGCACACCGGCGCCATGATCAATCCCAGCACCCGCTGCAGCGAGATCGCGGCGCCCCCCACGGCAGGCAATAGCCCCAGCACCGCATTGGCGAGATAGACCAGCGCCACCAGCACCAGCAGCATCGCGACGATGTTGATCAACAGCTCGATGCCGGCGCTGGTGCCCTTCACGATCGCATCCATGGTGCCGGAGACCGCCATCTCCGGATCCTCGAGCGATCCGCCGGTGCGCTTGTCCGACGTCTCAGGGATCATGATCAGGCTGACCAGGATCGCGGCCGGCGCGCCCAGCACGGAGGCGATGACGAAATGCGCGGCTGCGTCAGGAATGAGAGGCGCAAGCAGCGTCGCATAGAGCACCAGCACGGTGCCGGCGATGCCGGCCATGCCGCCGGTCATCACCAGAAACAATTCGCTGCGCGACATCTGCGAAAGATACGGCCGCACGAACAGCGGCGCCTCGACCATGCCGAGGAAGATGTTGGCGGCGGTGGAGAGCCCGACCGCGCCGCCGACGCCCAGCGTGCGCTCCAGCAGCCAGGCCATGCCGCGCACAACAGGCGGCAGCACCCGCCAGTAGAACAGCAGCGTCGTCAGCACGCTCATGACCAGCACGATCGGCAGCGCCTGGAACGCCAGGATGAAATCGGCGCCCGGCACCTTCAGCTCGAAGGGCAGGGTGCCGCCGCCGACATAGCCGAACACGAAGGAGGAGCCGGCGCGCGAGGCCGCCGAGATGGCGCCGACCGCGTCGTTGATGGCCCCGAAAGCGTGCGCCACCAAAGGTACCTTCAAAAGCACGATCGCGGTGACGAAGGTGACGACGAGGCCGATCAGCGCCTGGCGCAACGAGACCGCGCGGCGATTCTCCGCGAGTGCGAAGGCGATCAGCAGCAATGCGAAAACGCCGAGTGTCGATTGCAGCCGCAGCATGATGTCCCCAAACCCTCAATCATTATGGCCGCGCCTGCGTTGCAAACGCAATGCCGGGAATGGTGCGGGCCGTCCTGCTGTTGACATCCGGGTCCCGGTCAGCCACCCCCGGCGCGTCGATATCAAGGGCCGATCATCCGCGCGTGACCGAACAGGCGATGCCAGAGCAGTCAGGATCCGTCAGTCCGCCGGCCACCGCCGGTGAGCTCCTCCGCCATCCCGCCTTCCTGTTCTTCCTGCTCGCCCGCAGCCTGTCGCGCTTCTCCAGCCAGATCGCGGCGGTCGCGATCGGCTGGCAGATCTATGATCTCACCGGCTCGGCCTTCGACCTCGGCATGGTCGGGCTGGTGCAATTCGCGCCCACCGCGCTTTTGGTGTTCGTCGCCGGCCATGCCGCCGACCGTTTCGAGCGCAAGCGCGTGGTCCAGCTCTGCCAGCTCGTGGAGGCCGCCACCGCGCTCTATCTCGCTGTCCTCACCTATCTCGGCGCGGTCAGCGAAGTGCAGATATTCATCGCGACCTTCGTGCTCGGCATTGCCGGCGCCTTCGAGAGCCCGACCACCGCGGCGCTGCTGCCGCTGATCGCGCCGCAGGGCTCGCTCCAGCGTGCGACGGCGGTCGCGAGCGGGGCGGCTCAGGTCGCGACCATCACCGGGCCTGCGCTCGGCGGCTTTACCTACGCGATCGCACCGCATCTCGCCTACACAATGATGCTGCTGTTCTGGATCTTCGGGATGATCCTGACCGGCTTCATCCAGCCGCGTCCGCAGGCCGTCGCCAGGCAAGGAACGGACGAGGACAATATCTTTGCCGGCGTCCGCTTTATCAGGAGCAATCCGGCGATCCTCGGCACCATCTCGCTCGACCTGTTCGCCGTGCTGTTCGGCGGCGTCACCGCGCTGTTGCCGATCTATGCCCGCGACATCCTCCAGACCGGCCCGGTCGGGCTCGGCGTGCTCCGGGCTGCGCCCGCGGTCGGCGCGCTGCTGATGACCATGGTGCTGGCGCGCCACGCCATCTCCAGGCATGTCGGCCTGCGCATGTTCCAGGCGGTGATCGTGTTCGGCATCGCCACGATCGTGTTCGCGCTGTCGTCCTGGATGTGGCTGTCGGTGTTGTCGCTCGCGATCCTCGGCGCTGCCGACACGATCAGCGTCGTGATCCGCTTCTCGCTGGTGCAGCTGGCGACCCCCGACGAGATGCGCGGCCGCGTCGGCGCCGTCAACTTCCTGTTCATCAACGCCTCGAACCAGCTCGGCCAGTTCGAGAGCGGCCTGACGGCAGCACTGTTCGGCGCCATGCCGGCGGCCGTGCTCGGCGGCGTCTGCACGGTTGCCGTGGCGCTGCTCTGGATGAAGCTGTTTCCGAGCCTGCGGAAGGTGGAGAACCTGGAGTAGGGAAGCCCGTCGGAGCTTGAAGGCATATTGCAGCGCCCACCGAACGAATGTCAAAAGAGTATCGGTTCAGCATCTGAATCGTGGTGGCGGCAGCGGCGGTCACCCGATACGGTTTCGAGCAATAGAGAGAGCTGAGCCAAATTCAGCCATCGGGTCGAGCCCAGACGTTTACAAACCGGGCCGGCCCAGGAGGGAACGGATATGGAACCAGACCTGGAAGTCGTCCAGATTCGGCGCGGCGAGTCGTTCAAGGCTTGGTCGCACGGGTATCCCTTCCACACGGTCAGGTGGCACTTTCATCCGGAATACGAAATCCATCAGGTCGTCGCGACCAGCGGTCGCTACTTCGTTGGCGATTTCATCGGCCAGTTCGAGCCGGGCAACCTCGTGCTCACGGGACCCAACTTGCCGCATAATTGGGTGAGCGACCTGCCGGCGGACATGACCATCCCGCTGCGCGGACGCATCATCCAGTTCAGCGAAGAATTCATCGGCGACACGATGAGGCTGATGCCTGAGCTGTCGGGTCTCGGCGCGCTGCTGGAATCCTCCCGGCGCGGCGTCCTTTTTGCCAGCAGCACGAGCAAGGAGCTTGCCCCGCTGATGGAGGAGATCGTGGCGGCGAAGGGCGTGCGCCGGATCGAACTTTTCATGATGATCCTGGGGACGCTCTCCCGCGCCCGTGGTGCACTGCCGCTGTCCAGCCCGAACTATTTGCCCGATCCGTCCGGCTACATGTCGGCGGGGATGAACAAGGCGCTCGCCTTCATCCGCGAGAACCTCACGCAGCCGTTCAGCGAAGCCGATCTCGCCGCGATCGCGGGCCAGTCGCAAAGCGCGTTCTCTCGCTCGTTCCGCCGGCACACGGGGATGTCGCTGGTGCAATATGTTAAGCGGCTCCGCATCAATCTCGCCTGCCAGATCCTGATGAGCGACGAACACGCGTCCATCACCGACATCTGCTTCCAGGTCGGCTTCAACAATCTCTCCAATTTCAATCGCCAGTTCCTGGCCGAGAAGGGCATGCCGCCTTCGCGCTTCAGGCGGTTGCTGGCGGACAACATCAACGCGGCACGCGCCGCCTAACCGGGAGGAGCAAGGGAGGAGGACGATTACGGGAAGAATGACGCTGGCGCGCCGATGGCGGCCTGCGAAGGAGATCGTCTGTCCGAAAATTCCGCGTGGCTTCGGAGGCTATCGGCGCTGACCGCCGTTCTCATCCGGCTGCGGAAGCAGGGATGGCTTGTCTCCAAGACATCAACGAGCAGCACTTTAACACCCAGTTTCCGAAAGGGAAGTCCGAATGACAAAGCCCTCGCTCAAGACTATTTGCTCGGCCGCTCTCGCCCTGTCGCTACTCGGCGCAACGGCCATGTCCTCGCGTGCCGCGGAGGTGAAGGATGCGACCGTCGCGTTCCTGATGCCCGACCAGGCCTCAACCCGCTACGAACAGCACGACTATCCAGGCTTTGCTGCCGAGATGAAGAAGCTCTGCGCCAGCTGCAAGGTCGTCTACCAGAATGCCAGTGCGGACGCCGCGCGCCAGCAACAGCAGTTCAACTCGGTGATCTCGCAGGGCGCCAAGGTGATCGTGCTCGATCCGGTCGACTCGGCCGCCGCCGCTTCGCTGGTGAAGATGGCACAGTCCCAGGGCATCAAGGTGATCGCCTATGATCGCCCGATCCCGGACGCCAAGGCCGACTTCTACGTCTCCTTCGACAATGAAGGCATCGGCAAGGCCATCTCGGAATCGCTGGTCAAGCATCTGAAGGACGCCAAGGTCACGCCGAAGGAAGGTGAGGGCGTGCTCCAGATCAACGGATCGCCTACCGATGCCGCCGCGGGGCTCATCAAGAAGGGCATCCACGCGGGCCTGGACAACAGCGGCTATCCGATCCTCGCCGAATACGACACGCCCGACTGGGCGCCGCCCAAGGCGCAGCAATGGGCAAGCGGCCAGGTCACCCGCTTCGGCAAGAAGATCCTTGGCGTCGTCGCTGCCAACGACGGTACGGGCGGTGGCGCGATTGCCGCGCTCAAGGCCGCCGGTGTCGAGCCGGTGCCACCGGTGACCGGCAACGATGCGACGATCGCCGCGCTTCAGCTCATCATCGCCGGCGATCAGTACAACACGATCTCCAAGCCCAGCGAGATCGTTGCAGCCGCCGCGGCCCAGGCGGCGGTAGAGTTCCTCTCGGGCGGCACGCCCAAGCCGGAAACCACGCTCTTTAATACGCCATCAAAGTTGTTCATTCCGGCTGTCGTGACCGAGCAGAACCTGAAGGCGGAGATCATCGACAAGAAGATCCAGACCGCCGATCAGCTCTGCACCGGCCGATATGCAGCCGGATGCAAGAAGCTCGGCATCACGCAGTGAGCGAAGCAGCGTCCCGGCCGCTCAATGCGGCCGGGACGAACGAAGAGAAAGCGTAAGCGGACATGTCCACGATTCCGGATGTCGACCACCCGCAGGAGGGGCCAGGCAAACTGGTGCTGAGGCTTCGCGGCATTTCGAAGAATTTCGGCGCGGTGTCCGCCCTTGCCGATGTCGACCTCGACGTCCATGCCGGCGAGGTCGTGGCGCTTGTCGGTGACAACGGCGCCGGGAAGTCCACGCTGGTGAAGATTCTGGCCGGCGTCCACCAGCCTACGTCTGGGACGATCGACTTCGATGGCGAACAGGTCGTCCTGTCCGATCCGGCCACGGCGCTCGGCCTGGGCATCGCGACCGTCTTCCAGGATCTGGCGCTCTGCGAGAACCTCGACGTGGTCGCCAATATCTTCCTCGGCCGCGAGCTCAATCCTGTCAGGCTCGATGAGGTGTCCATGGAGATCCGGGCCTGGACGTTGCTCAACGAATTGTCGGCCCGCATTCCGAGCGTGCGCGAACCCGTCGCGTCGCTGTCTGGCGGGCAGCGCCAGACCGTGGCGATCGCGCGCTCGCTGCTGACCGAGCCGAAGCTCATTCTGCTCGACGAGCCGACCGCAGCGCTCGGTGTCGCGCAGACCGCAGAGGTGCTCGACCTGATCGAGCGCGTGCGCGCCCGCGGCCTCGGTGTCATCGTGATCAGTCACAACATGGAGGACGTGCGCGCCGTTGCCGACCGCATCGTGGTGCTGCGCCTCGGCCGCAACAACGGCGAGTTCGGACCCGATGTGTCCAACCAGGATCTCGTCACGGCCATCACGGGGGCCGACGAGAATTCGGTCTCCCGGCGTGCCAGCCGACGCGGCGCGGAGCCGTCGCGGGAGGTGCTGATATGACCGACGACACGCAACGGGTCTCGACCGCGCGGTTGCTGGACCGTCGCGACGAGCGCGTCGCGCATGCTGCTACGCTCCGCGGCACGATCGGCGCCTTTGTCAACCGCGTGCGGTCGGGCGACCTCGGCTCTCTGCCGGTGGTGGTCGGCCTCTTGATCATCTGCACCGCATTCCAGAGCCTCAACCCGGTCTTCCTGGCGCCTGACAATCTGGTCAATCTGCTGTTCGATTGCTCGACCGTAGGCGTCATCTCGCTCGGCATCGTTTGTATCCTGATGGTCGGCGAGATCGACCTCTCTGTCGGCTCGGTGAGCGGCTTCTCCTCTGCGTTGATCGGCGTGCTCTGGGTCAACCAGGATTGGCCCGTGGCGGTGGCTGTTATCACGGCGCTGGTGCTGGGCGCCTCGATCGGCGCCCTCTATGCCTTCCTGTTCAATCGGCTGGGTATGCCGAGCTTCGTCTCGACGCTGTCAGGCCTGTTGGCATGGCTCGGCCTGCAACTCTATCTGCTCGGCTCGTCCGGCTCGATCAACCTTCCCTATGGATCGCCGCTGGTCAATTTTGGGCAGATGCTGGTCATGCCGCCGATCGTATCCTACACGCTGGCGGCACTTGCCGGCGTGGTCGTGTTCGCGGCCGGCTACCGCATGGCCGCGCGCAGGCGCGCGGCGGGACTGTCTGCAAGCACGCTCGGCCACCTCCTGCTCAAGGCTGCGCTTGTCATCATCGTGCTCGAATTCATCGTCTACTATCTCAATCTCGCGCGTGGCGTCCCGTGGATGTTCGGCCTGTTCGTCGGCTTGTGCGTGGTCATGAACTACGCGCTGAAGCGGACCAAATGGGGCCGCTCGATGAGCGCGGTCGGAGGCAATCGCGAGGCCGCCCGTCGTGCCGGCATCAATGTTCGCCGGATCTATGCAAGCGCCTTCATGCTGTGCTCCACGCTCGCGGCCGCCGGCGGTATCCTCGCCGCCGCCAGGCTCGCATCGTCCAGCCAGCAGGCTGGCACGGGCGACGTGAACCTCAACGCCATCGCAGCCGCGGTCATCGGCGGCACCAGCCTGTTTGGGGGGCGCGGCAGCGCCTATTCCGCACTGCTCGGCATCATCGTCATCCAGTCGATTGCCAGCGGCCTCACGCTGCTCGATCTCTCTTCGTCGCTCCGGTACATGATCACCGGCGCCGTGCTAGCCGTTGCGGTCATCGTCGACTCGCTCGCACGACGCTCGCGTGTCTCTCATGGCCGAGCCTAAACAAACTCCAACAAGAGGACCGACCGTGGGCCAGGAACTTGCAGGAAAAGTTGCCGCCATCACCGGTGCCGCCTCTGGCATCGGTCTCGAATGCGCCAGGACGATGATCGAATCTGGTGCGCGTGTCGTGCTGGTCGATCGGGCAGAGGAGGCGCTGAACAAGGTCTGTTCCGAGCTTGGCGAGAACGCGATCCCGCTGCGTATCGACCTCACTGATCATGCGAGCATGGCATGCATGATGCCGCAAGTGCTGGAAAAAGCGGGCCGGCTCGACATCTTCCATGCCAATGCCGGTACCTATGTCGGCGGCGAGGTGCTTGGCGGCGACCCCGAGGCGTGGGACCGCATGCTCAACCTCAACGTCAACGCGCTGTTTCGCTCCATCCACGCGGTGCTGCCGCACATGGTAGAGCGCAAGAGCGGTGACATCATCGTCACCAGTTCGATCGCCGGTCTCGTTCCCGTCGTCTGGGAGCCGATCTACACCGCCTCGAAACATGCCGTGCAGGCCTTTGTCCATACCGTGCGTCGGCAGGTCGCGAAATATGGCCTGCGCGTCGGCGCCGTGGCGCCGGGCCCGGTCGTGACCGCGCTCATCAGCGACTGGCCGAAGGAGAAGCTCGACGCAGAGATGGCGGCAGGGGGCCTCATCCAGCCCACGGAAGTAGCGCAGGCGGTGCTCTTCATGTTGACCCGTCCGAGAAACGTCACGATCCGCGATCTCGTGATCCTGCCGCAGAGCAACGATCTATAGCGCTTCCGCATCTGCGATCCGAACGTTGCTTCATGGTGAGGGTCTCCGCGATGACGCGTCATTTTCTGGGTATCGACGTCGGCACGGGCAGTGCGCGAGCCGGAATCTTCGATCGCTCCGGCAGGCTTGTCGCCACCGACAGGGCCGACATCACGCTTTGGCGCGAGGCTGGCGATATTGTCGAGCAATCGAGCGAGGACGTCTGGCGCGCCGTATGCCGCAGCGTGCGCGGCGCGGTCGGAAAGGCCGGCATCGCGCCTGACAGTATTGCCGGAATTGGTTTTGACGCGACCTGCTCGCTGGTGGTGCTAGGCAGTGGCGGCGCGCCGCTTGCCGTGGGTCCGTCCGGCGATCCGGCCCGCAATATCATCGTATGGATGGACCACCGCGCCGTCGATCAAGCGCGCCGGATCAACCGCACTGGCGCGAAAGTTTTGGACTATGTCGGGGGGACGATCTCACCCGAGATGGAGACGCCGAAACTGCTATGGCTTGCCGAGAACATGCCGCGCAGCTTTGCGGACGCCTGGCAGTTCCTGGACCTGACCGATTTCCTGACCTGGCGCGCAACCGGGAGCCTTGCTCGCTCCACCTGCACCGTCACGTGCAAGTGGACTTATCTCGGCCACGAAGACCGCTGGGACGCCGACTTCTTTCGTGCGGTCGGGCTCGGCTCGCTGGCAGACGAGCAGTTTCGTCGGATCGGCACCGAGATCGTGCCCGGCGGGACACGGCTCGGCGCCGGCCTGACGGCGGAGGCCGCGAGCGACCTTGGCCTGACGTCGGGCACATCAGTTGCGGCAGGTCTCATCGACGCCCATGCCGGCGGTGTCGGCACGGTAGGCGCCCGCGGAGCTGCCGGGACGGTACTCACGCGCATGGCCTACGTGTTCGGAACGTCCGCCTGCACCATGACAACAACGACGGAGCCGACGTTCGTTCCCGGCGTTTGGGGGCCTTATTTCTCGGCCATGGTGCCGCGCCTATGGCTCAATGAGGGCGGACAGTCAGTCGCCGGTGCAGCCATTGACCATCTCATCCAGATGCATCCCTATTCCGCGCAGGCCACAGAGGCGGCAGGTCGGGATCAGCGGTTGCCCTCCGACTGGCTCGCTTCGGAAGTGGAGGTGCGCGGCGGTGCGGGGATGATCAAGGAATTGGTCGGCGAACTTCATGTCGTGCCGGAATTTCTCGGCAACCGCGCGCCCTTCGCCGATCCCGATGCGCGCGCGCTGATCGCTGGACTGGATATGCGCGCGGACCTGGAGAGCTTGCTCGCCCTCTATCTTGCCGGCCTGTGCGGCCTTGGTTACGGCGCGAGGCAGATCGTGCGCGCCCAGCACGACAAAGGCATCGCCATCGATACGATCGTCGTCAGCGGAGGCGCGGCCCAGAGCCGCCTCGTGCGGCAGGTGCTCGCCGATACGACCGGCTTGACCGTTGCTGCTTCGGCATCCCCCGAGCCCGTGTTGCTCGGCTCCGCGATGCTGGGGGCGGTTGCGTCCGGCGATCACGTGAGCGTTGCCGAGGCGATGGAGGCGATGTCGGCTCTGGGAGAAATACATACGCCCCACGCAGCCCTGGCAGGCTGGAACGAGAAGCGCTTCGCAGCCTTCGAGGCCTTGCAGCAGGTCGGCCGATCAATCCGTGCGGCGCGGGCGGATGTTTGAGCGCCCGCAACGACGATTGTTGAGATAGCGCGCGGACTTGCGTCGCGTCACCCCGGCAGGAGACGCTTTCCGGCGTCTACTGTGCATGGGGTTGTTTTCGCAGTTTGGCGCTAGCCCCGCCCGACGAACGGCATCTTGGTCGCCATGACGGTCATGAACAGCACGTTGGCGTCGAGCGGCAGGCCGGCCATGTAGGCGACGGCATCGCCGACCGCCTTCGCGTCCATGCGCGGCTCGTGCTTGGTGGTGCCGTCCGGCTGCAGCACGCCGGGGCCGTTGACCATGCGATCGGTCATCGGGGTCGCGGCATTGCCGATGTCGACCTGGCCGACCGCGATGTCATACATGCGGCCGTCGAGGTTGCTGGCCTTGGTGAGACCGGTGATGGCGTGCTTGGTCGAGGTGTAGGCCGCCGAGAACGGCCGCGGCGCATGCGCCGAGATAGAGCCGTTGTTGATGATGCGGCCGCCCCGCGGGCTCTGGTCCTTCATGATGCGGAAGGCGTGCTGGGTGCACAGGAACGGACCGGTGAGGTTGGTGTTCACCACCGCCTGCCACTGCTCGAGGCTGAGGTCCTCGAAATTGACGGCGGGTGCGCCCATGCCGGCATTGTTGAACAGCACGTCGAGGCGGCCGTAGGTCGCCTTCACCTTGTCGAACAGCGCGGCGATGGAGTCAGGCTTGGTCATGTCGGCGGTGACGCAGAGGCTCTTGCCCGCGGGGCCGAGCTTGGCGGTCTCCTCGAGCATCTCCAGGCGGCGGCCGGCGAGCACCACGGTGAAGCCGGTGTTCATCAGCGCCAGTGCCGCCGCGCGTCCGACACCGGTGCCTGCGCCCGTCACCAGGGCGATCTTTTTTGCTTCACTCATCGTTTCCTGCCTTTTGTTTCTGTTGTCAGGTTTTGGGTTCTTTTTCGTTCTTGTAAGGCGGCCGCGGAATGTTCTGGTGCGCGGCGCGCAAGGCCGCCGACCAGCGCGAGCGCAGGTCGTGGAAATAGGGCTCGCCCGCCTCGATGCGGTGGTTGAGATCGGCCTCGCAGGCGTCCGTGCGCACCACCAGCACGTCGATGGGAAGGCCGACGCCGAGATTCGAGCGCATGGTCGAATCCATCGAGATCAGGCCGGTCTTCAGCGCCTCGTAGAGCTCGACGTCGTAATGCATGGCGCGGTCAAGCACCGGCTTGCCGTATTTGTGCTCGCCGATCTGCAAGTAGGGCGTGTCGGTGGTGCATTCGATGAAATTGCCGGCGGTGTAGACCATGAACAGGCGCATGCGCGCGCCCTTGATCTGGCCGCCGAACAGGAAGGAGACGTCGAACGAGACGTCCTCGGACTTCAGCGCCGGCCCTTCGGTCGCGTGCACGGCCCGGATCGCCCGGCCGATACGCTGGGCGGCCTGGAACATGGTCGGCGCGTTCATCAGCGTCTCGATCTCGCCCGTGTTGGGGTCTTCGAGGCCTTCGGTCAGCGTGGACAGCACCGACTGGCTGATGGCGAGGTTGCCGGCACTGGCGATCGCCATGATGCGGTCGCCGGGCTTGGAGAAGATATGCAGCTTGCGGAAGGTCGAGACATTGTCGAGGCCGGCATTGGTGCGGGTGTCGGCGATCATCACCAGACCGTCCCGAACCAGGATTCCGCAGCAATAGGTCATTTCCAGTCCCCGAACGCGTTTGCGCGGACTTACTAGCCAATTTCGCCGCCCGCTCCAACCCCCGATTCCCCGGGGATGGCTGTCATTCCGGGGCGCACGTAAGCGCGAAATCCGGAATCCATCTCTCCTCTAACTCCGCGGCCCGATGGATTCCGGGTTCGATGCATCGCATCGCCCCGGAATGACAATCTATCCCTGCCGCTGCGACTGTGATTGCGACTGCCCGCCGCGGCCGGCCTGCTCGACCTTGACTGCGACGGTCAGCGTCTCCGCGCCGCCGCCGTAACGGGTGCCGCGCACGGGGGCCGCGCCGAGATAGTCGAGCCCGATTGCGACGCGGACATGGGCATCGGTCGTGCAGATGCTGTTGGCGGGATCGAAGCCGACCCAGCCGAGATCAGGAACATAGGCTTCAGCCCAGGCGTGGCCGGCGTCCTGATGCACGGTGCCGTCGGAGCGCAGGAAATGCCCGGACACGAAGCGCGCCGGCACCCCGCCGGTGCGGGCGCAGGCGATGAAGATATGCGCATAATCCTGGCAGACGCCGCGCTTCAGCGTGAATGCTTCGGCGGCCGAGGTGCCGCTGTTGGTCGGATCCTCGTCGAAAGTCATGTGATCGCTGATCTCGCTCATCAGCGTGTGCAGGAAGCCGAGCGTGTCGCTCTCGGCCTCGCTGCGCAACTGACGCGCGACCGCCGCCATCGCCGGGTTGACGGTCGTCAGGTCGGTGGTGCGCAGGAACATGTCGGTGGGAAAGCGCTCGTCGGCACCGCGCAGCACCCCGCCGGTATCGTGGGTTTCGATCAGACCTTCGGCGGTGATCTGGATGTCGCTGACGGGCCCGCAGGACAGCACATGGGTGACGTTGCCGAACGCGTCCTCGTGCATGTCGAGCTTGGTGTCGGTGGAGACGTCGATCTGCCATTCCGCCACATATTGCCCGTCATGGCTGCACGGGGTCATGCGCAGGATCTGGATCACGCTCGTCGCCGCCGGCTCGTAGCGATAGGTCGTGGTGTGCTGGATTCGCAGGCGCATGGTGGACCGCTTTTCTTGCGTCATTCCGGGGCGGTGCGCAGCACCGAACCCGGAATCTCGAGATTCCGGGTTCGCCCTTCGGGCGCCCCGGAATGACGGCGTATGTCAAATCAAATACTGCTTCGTGATGATTTCGCCCAGCCTGGAATTGTCCGCGATGAATTCCTGAATGAATTCATGCACGCCATGCTGGAAAATGTCGTTCATGTTGCTGTGTTCGAGCCGGTTGCGGATGCCGCGGGCGTGGCGCTGGGCCGGGCCCTGGCGGCCATAGGCGACGCCGATCTGGTCGAGATTGCGCACGAGATTCTCGTAGCAGCTCGCCAGCGAGCGCGGCAGCGTGCCGTTGAGGATGAGCAGGTCCGCGACCAGCCACGGCTTCAGCGTCTCGCGATAGACCCAGTGATAGGCCGTTAGCGCCGAGACCGAGCGCAGGATCGAGCTCCACTGATAAAAGTCGAGCGGACCGCCGACATGCTCCTCCTCCGGCAGCAGCACGTGATACTTCACGTCGAGAATGCGCGCGGTGTTGTCGGCGCGCTCCAGATGCAGGCCGAGGCGGGAGAACCAGTAGGCGTCGTTGCGCAGCATCGTCCGGTAGGCCGAGCCGTCGAAGCGCAGCGAGGTCTCCTGCACGAAGCGCAGGAACTTTGCGAGCTCTTCGCGGGTCGAGGTGCCCTTGCTCCAGACCTCCTGCAACTCGATCCAGGCCGAGTTGATGGTGTCCCACATCTCGCTGGTCAGCGCCGTGCGCACCGAGCGCGAATTCAGCCGCGCCGCCTCGATGCAGTTCCTGATCGAAGAGGGGTTGTCGGCCGAGAACGAGAGGTAGTCGACGACGTTGTGCTCGTTGGCTTCCTCATGGGTCTGATAGAAGCTCTCCGCGACGCCGGCGGTGAGCAGCGCGGAATCCCATTCGTTGGTCTTGCCGATATAGGTGGCGGGAAGGGCCGTGACGCGCAGGGTCGCATCGATGGTGCGTGCGAGATATTCGGCCCGTTCGACATAGCGGGCGAGCCAATAGAGGTTTTCGGCGGTACGCGACAGCATCTCTCTACTCGTCCAGAATCCAGGTGTCTTTGGTACCGCCGCCCTGGCTCGAATTCACTACGAGCGAGCCTTCCTTCAGCGCCACACGCGTCAGCCCGCCCGGCACGATGGTCGTGCTCTTGCTGCCGGTCAGCACGAAGGGGCGAAGGTCGACATGGCGCGGGGCAAGGCCGGAGGCCGTGCAGGTCGGGCAGGTCGAGAGCGCCAACGTCGGCTGCGCGATAAAGCCTTCCGGCTCGCGCTTCAGCTTCTCGCGGAAGGCCTCGATCGTCGCCTTGGTGGCGGCGGGGCCGATCAGCATGCCGTAGCCGCCTGAGCCGTGCACCTCCTTGACGACGAGCTCGCTGAGATTGTCCAGCACATAGGCCAGATCTTTCGGCTCGCGGCAGCGCCAGGTCGGCACGTTCTTCAGGATCGGCTCCTCGCCGAGATAGAATTTCACGATGTCGGGCATGTAGGAGTAGATCGCCTTGTCGTCGGCGATGCCGGTGCCGACCGCGTTGGCGAGCGTGATGTTGCCGGCCGCGTAGGCCGACATCAATCCAGGTACGCCGAGAACGGAGTCCGGGCGGAAGGTGAGGGGGTCGATGAAATCGTCGTCGACGCGGCGATAGATCACGTCGACACGTTTCAGCCCTTCCGTCGTCCGCATGAACACTTCGTTGTTCCTGACGACGAGGTCGCGGCCTTCGACGAGCTCGACGCCGAGCTTGTCGGCAAGGAAGGAGTGCTCGTAATAGGCGGAGTTGTAGACGCCCGGCGTGAGCAGCGCGACCGTCGGCTCGCTCGAAGCGCTGTGCGGTGCGACCGAGCGCAGCGCGGCGAGCAGCTCATCCGGATAACGCTCGACCGGCGCCACCCTGTGGCGGGCGAACAGATCCGGAAACAGCCGCATCATGATCTCGCGGTTTTCCAGCATGTAGGACACACCCGAGGGCGTGCGCGCATTGTCCTCAAGCACGATGAAGTCTTCGGCGTCGACCCGGACGATGTCGATGCCGGCGATGTGCACGTAGACGTCGTGCGGCACCTGCTGGCCGTTCATCTCCGGACGGAAGACCGGATTCTGGAAGATCAGATCCTCGGGCACGACCTCGGCGCGAAGGATGTCGCGGCCGTGATAGATGTCGCGCAGGAACATGTTCAGCGCCTTGACGCGCTGCTTCAATCCCTTTTCCAGCACCGTCCATTCCCTGCCGGACATGATGCGCGGGATCACGTCGAACGGGATCAGGCGCTCGGTGGATTCGGAGTCCCCGTAGACGGCGAAGGTGATGCCGATCCGGCGGAACAGGAGCTCGGCCTCCTGGCGGCGATATTCGAGCGCCTCGGGAGGCGTCTCCTTGAGCCAGCGCGCCAGCTCCTGATAGGCGGGGCGAAGGTCCCCGCCGGGAATATTCATTTCATCAAACGCGACTGCCATAGATCCCGACTTGTCTCCGCAAGGCGTTGCGCCATGTGGCAGGTCGTCTGGCCTTGGTGAAGACCGCAACGTCCTGGCCATGCGGCAAGAGTGCATGACTTTCAGGTGGTAGCAAGGGGCGGGCCAGCGCGATAAGCATTGAGAGAGGGCATTTGCCGGGGCTAGTCGGCGGCCTGCCTGAAAAAATGGCTGAGGACTGCTTATTTCGGCAGCAAAAGCGCGTGACTTCAACGCGTTACCCCGGCAAATTCGGGACTACAGGTGAGGGACTTAAGGCATGAGCGAGATAGTCACGGCTGGCATTCTGGTCATCGGGGATGAAATCCTGTCCGGCCGAACCAAGGACAAGAATATCGGCTTCATCGCCGAATACCTGACCAATATCGGCATCGACCTGAAGGAAGTGCGGATCGTCTCCGACGACGAGGACGACATCATCGCAGCTCTGAATGCACTGCGGCATCGCTACACTTATGTCTTCACCACCGGCGGCATCGGGCCGACCCACGACGACATCACCGCCGACAGCGTCGCCAAGGCGTTCGGTGTCGGCATTGACCACCACCCCGAAGTGGTCGCCCGTTTCAGGGAGCGCTGGAGCGAGCAGGACCTCAACGAAGCCCGGCTGCGCATGGCCCGCATCCCCGATGGCGCCGAGCTGATCCAGAGCGCGACCATCCTCGCGCCCGGCTTCAAGATCGGCAATGTCATCGTCATGGCCGGGGTGCCCTCGATCATGCAGGCGATGATGGACATCGTCTCACCCAAATTAAAATCCGGTGTCCGCATGCTGTCCGAATCGGTCCGCGCCAACGCGCGGGAGGGCGATATCGGCAGCCCCTTAAGGGCCATCGCCGCCGCCCACCCCGACACCATCATCGGCAGCTATCCCTTCATGGACGAGGAGCAGAAGCCCAACACCAATCTGGTGGTGCGTTCGCGCGATGCGGATAAGCTCGCCGCAGCGATGGCGGCGGTGAAGGAAATGCTGGCGGGATTGAACGCCGCCCGGTAGCAAATGCCGGCAGACCAAAGCAGGAGACGACGATGGCTGGTGAAGCACCGGAACTGAGCGCGCAGGAGCGGGCAGGCAGGCCCTTTCCAGTGTCGTGGGACCAGTTCCACCGGGATTGCCGGGCACTGACCTGGCGGCTCAACGAGGTCGGGCCGTTCCACGCGGTGATCGCGATCACCCGCGGTGGCCTGGTGCCGGCGGCGATTGTGGCGCGCGAGCTAGGCGTGCGCGTGATCGATACGGTCTGCATCGCCAGCTACGATCATGACAAGCAGGGCGATCTCCAGGTCCTCAAGGGCATTTCCGAACAGGCGATGAAGCTTGGCGGCGGCACCGGCAAGGGGCTGTTGATTGTCGATGACCTCGTCGACACCGGCAAGACTGGCAAGCTGGTTCGCGAAATGCTGCCGGATGCGCATTTTGCCACCGTCTACGCCAAGCCGAAGGGCCGTCCGCTGGTCGACACCTTCATCACTGAGGTCTCGCAGGACACCTGGATCTTCTTCCCCTGGGACACCGCGCTGTCCTATCACCCCCCGCTTCGCGACGGTGCTGCGTGACCATCCCCGTCATTGCGAGCGAAGCGAAGCAATCCAGACTGCTTCCGTGGACGCATCTCTGGATTGCTTCGCTTCGCTCGCAATGACGCGCGGTGGGACCATGCCCCTGCAAAACCGCGTCACGCCGACCGGCGACATCATCGCAACGCCACACCGCGGAATGTTCACCGGCAATCGCGGCATCATCCATGATCCCGCGACCAAGACGCTTTTGAAGAAGCGCTGGTCGTCGCCGGCCTGGCTGACCTGCACCTGCGAATTCCGCGGCCGCCGCCGCGAGGTGATGGCGCAGCGCAGCTGGACCGAGCTGTTCTTCCTGGACGAGGCTACCGCGCTCGCCGCCGGGCATCGCCCCTGCTTCTATTGCCGCCGCGACGATGCCAATCGCTTCCGCGGCGCATGGGAGAAGGGCAACCGTGTGCACGATGTCCGCATGCACGACATCGACGCCGTGCTGCACCACGAGCGGCTCGATCACGGCAGGAAGCGGCTGCACGCCCTGCTGGCGCCGCTCGACCAATTGCCCGAGGGCGCGATGGTTCAGCAAAGCGAGGCCAGCTATCTCGTCACGCAGGGCAGGGTGCTAAAGTGGTCGCCGGCGGGATACTCTGCGGCGGAGCATTTCGCCGACGACGCAATGCTGCTCACGCCGCCGTCGACACTCCGCACGCTGCACGCCGGCTATCGGCCGGTGCTGCACCCCTCCGCGCAGGCCTAAAGCGTGATGAGATTGGGTTGAATCGTCTTCGCGCTTTAGCTCTTTGTTTGAGCATGATCTTTTCGGAAAACCGCTTCACACTTTTCCGGATCATGCTCTAGCGTCGAATCCTCGTCATCACCCCAGCTTCTCGCGCGCCAGCGCCGCGCCGGCGCCGAGCGCCATCAGCTTGGCTTCGGCGATCTCGCGCCGCATCGGCGCCATGCCGCAATTGGTGGTGGCGATGATGTTGCTCTTGGGCACGAATTTCGAGACAGCGTCGATCACTTGTACGACGTCCTCGGCGGTCTCCACCGTATCGCTGGCGACGTCGATGACGCCGGCCTGCACGATCTTGTTCTTCAGGAGCGCCAGCAGGTCGAGCGGCACTTTGGAATTGCGGCACTCGATTGCGACTTGCTGGATCGGGCTGGCGTCGATCGCCGGAAAGATCTGCTCGTACTGCCGCCACTGGCTGCCCAGCGTCTGCTTCCAGTCCGTGTTGGCCTTGATGCCGTAGCCGTAGCAGATGTGCACGGCGGTGGTGCAGGTGAGCCCTTGCGCGGCGCGCTCCAGCGCCTTGATGCCCCAGTCGTTGACCTCGTCCATGTAGACGTTGAAAGCCGGCTCGTCGAACTGCACCAGATCGACGCCGTCGGCGGCAAGCGCCTTGGCCTCCTCGTTCAAGAGCTCGGCAAAAGCGAAGGCCATCTTGACGCGGTCGCCATAGTAACGGTCCGCAATGGTATCGATGATCGTCATCGGACCGGGCAGGGTGAATTTCAGCTTCTTCTGGGTGTGCGTCCGCGCCACGCGCGCCTCCAAGTCGTGCACCCGCCCCTTGAGCCGCAGCGGCGCGACCACCTGCGGCACCATCGCCTTGTAGCGATCCTTGCGGATGCCCATCTCGACCTTGTGGGCGAAGTCGATGCCTTCGATCTTCTCCAGGAAGCCGTGCACGAAATGCTGCCGGGCCTGCTCGCCCTCGGTGACGATGTCGATGCCGGCGTCCTCCTGGACCTTGAGCCAGATCAGCGTCGCATCGCGCTTGGCACGTAGCAGCTCGTCGCCGCCAGATTTCCAGGGCGCCCAGAGCATGTTGGGCTCGGCGAGCCATTCCGGCTTCGGCAAGGAGCCGGCGATCGTGGTTGGAAACAGCATGGCGGCCCTCCCGGCGGGTTGTGTTGCGCCTCTTCCTGCCATGTCTTAACGTCGAGGTACAGAACAACAAAAGTCGCCCTCTATTCCACCGCTCTCTCCCCGTCATTGCGAGGAGCCCCTGCGACGCAATCCAGACTGGTTCCGCGGAAGGATTCTGGATTGCTTCGCTTCGCTCGCAATGACGAGGATGGAGCGCGACAAGACACAAGGAAACGCGCCATGATCGAATTCTTCTTCGACTGTTCCAGCCCCTGGACCTATCTCGCCTTCCATAACATCCAGCCGCTTGCGGAGGAGCTTGGGGCCGAGATCACCTGGAGACCGATCCTGGTCGGCGGCATCTTCAACACGGTCAACCCCAGCGTCTACGCGCAACGGGAGAAGCCGGTGCCGCTGAAGGCGCGCTACATGAAGAAGGATCTCGCCGACTGGGCGCGCTCGGCGGGGCTCTCGATCAAGATGCCGCCGACGATGTTCCCGGTAAACAGTGTGAAGGCGATGCGGGGCTGCATCTGGCTCGGAAAAGACATGGTGCCGTTCGCGACATCAGTGTTCGAGGCCTATTGGGGCAGCGACAAGGACATCTCACAGGACGCGGTGCTCGCCGAGATCTGCAGGAAAGTCGGCATCGACGAGCAGAAATTCTTTGCCGGCATCTCCGAGCAGGCGATCAAGGATCAGCTCAAGGCCAACACCGAGGAGGTCGTGGCCCGCGGCGGGTTCGGCTCGCCGACCATTTTTGTCAACAAGACCGACATGTACTTCGGCAACGACCGCCTGCCGCTGATCCGGGAGGCGCTGCTGCGCAGCAAGGCGAGCGCGGCCTGATGGTGCGCGCTGTCGTCTGCCGCACGCTCGGCGCGCCCGAAACGTTGCGACTGGAAGAGTTTCCATCGCGCGTCCTGAAGCCGGGCGAGGTGCGCGTCGCGATCCGCGCTGCGGGTCTGAACTTTCCTGATGTGCTGATGACCGCGGGCGAGTATCAGCTCAAGCCCGAGCTGCCGTTCACGCCCGGCGTGGAAGCTGCCGGCGATGTGACCGAGGTCGGCGCGGAGGCGAGGGGCGTCTCCGTCGGCGACAAGGTTATCGTGAAGATGCGTTACGGCGCTTTCACGGACGAAGCGGTGGTGACGCGTTCGCAACTCACGCCCATGCCGTCGACGTTCGACTACGCGGAAGCCGCGACCTATCTCGCCGGCCATGGCACCGCCTATCACGCGCTGATCGACCGCGGCCGGGTCGAGCGGGGCGAGGTGCTGCTGGTGCATGGCGCCGGCGGCGGCGTCGGCCTTGCCGCCGTCGAGATCGGCAAGATGCTCGGCGCAACCGTGATCGCGACGGCGTCCAGCGACGAGAAGCTGGCGATTGCGAAATCGCGCGGCGCCGATCATCTCGTCCGCTACGACCGCGAGCCGTTTCGCGATGCCGTCAAGCGCATCACCGACGGCCGCGGTGCCGATGTCGTGTTCGATCCCGTCGGCGGTCAGGTCTTTGAAGACTCGATGCGCTGCATGGCCTGGGGCGCACGGCTCCTGGTGATCGGCTTCACCGGCGGCATCGGTTCGGCCAAGACCAATCTCCTGCTGATCAAGGGCGCCAGCGTGCTCGGCGTCCGCGCGGGTGAAGCCGTGCGGAAAAACCCGGAGCTTGGCGAGATCAGGCTGAGGGCGCTGCTGCAATGGGCGGAGGAGGGCAAGCTGCGCCCCAACATCTCGCACCGCCTGCCGCTGGAGGATTGCGCCAAGGCGATGCGGCTGTTGCTCGACCGCAAGGCGATCGGGCGGGTGGCGCTGGTGATGGATTGACCTTCATCACTGTCATTCCGGGGCGCCCGAAGGGCGAACCCGGAATCTCGAGATCCCGGGTTCAATGCTTCGCATCGCCCGGGATGACGCTTCGCGTCACTTGTACTCCCGTTCCGTCCACCACGGGAAATAATCCGGCATGTCGCTCGACACCTTGTTCTTGAACTGCGCCGGCCGCTTCTCCAGGAACGACACCACGCCTTCCCTCACATCGTCCGAGCGGCCGCGGGCATAGATGCCGCGGCTGTCGATCTTGTGCGCTTCCATGGGATCGTCCGCACCCATCATGCGCCACATCATCTGGCGGATCAGCGCGACCGACACCGGCGCGGTCTTGGCGCAAAATTCCTTGGCGAGCGCGCGGGCGGTCGGCAGGAGATCGTCGGGCGCCACGACCTTGCTGACGAGGCGACCGGCGAGGGCCTCCTGGGCCGGGAAGACGCGGCCCGAATAGCACCATTCCAGCGCCTGCGAGATGCCGACGATGCGCGGCAGGAACCAGCTCGAGGCCGCCTCCGGCACAATGCCGCGCTGGGAGAACACGAAGCCGAAGCGCGCGGCCTCGGATGCGATGCGGATGTCCATCGCGAGCTGCATGGTGACGCCAATGCCGACCGCGGGACCGTTCACCGCGGCGATCACGGGCTTGAGGCACTTGAAGATGCGCAACGTCACCTGGCCGCCGCCGTCGCGCACCTGCGGGTCGCTGTAATCGACCCTACCGTCCGCGAAACGCTTGACCGGTCCGCGCCGCGCGTCGCGATCGAATGTATCGGCGCCCGACGACAGATCCGCACCCGCGCAAAAGCCGCGACCGGCGCCTGTGACGATGATGGCACGGACATTGTCGTCCTTGTCGGCGGCGTCGAACGCGTCGATCAGCTCTCCTTGCATCTGTGCGTTGAAGGCGTTGAGCTTGTCGGGCCGGTTCAGCGCGATGGTGAGGATCTGCTCGGCGACCTCGTATTTGATCGTCTGATACGCCATCGATGGTTTCCTTCCTGTCGTTCTTGAATCAATTCTGTCATTGCCGGGCTTGACCCGGCAATCCATCTTTTTTGATGACGATGGATGCGCGGGTCGAGCCCGCGCATGAGGAGTTGTGCTGAGACGCTACGTGCGTGTCGCTACTTCGCCGGCGGCCTCGGCCACGGCCTCTGAGGGCCGCGCAGGCCTTCGAACGCCTTGGCCAGGCCGAGCACGCCGATATCGTCGAAGCGGCGGCCGATGATCTGCACGCCGATGGGAAAACCGCTGGCGTCGAAGCCGCCATTGATGGTGACGGCCGGGTTCTCCGACATATTCCACGGCACGGTAAAGGCGATGTGTTCGAACGGCCGCATCGGATCGTTGGTGGGCGAGGCCCAGTCAGCCGGGTAGTTCACGTTCGGCGCCGACGGCGAAATCACATAGTCGAGCTCGCAGAACAGTTTTGACGCCGCCGCGCGGATCGCCATGGTCTGGTTGAAGCCTCTGATAACATCGACGCCCGAAAGCTTTGCGCCTGAAGCGCCCCATTTGAAAATGTAGGGCAGCACCTTTGCCTGGTCGGCCGGCGTCAGTTTCGACAGATCGTCCCACATCCGCGCGCGCCAGAAATTGTCGAGGCCGTCGAGCATCTCGCGCGTCAAGATGCCGTTGACCTCGGTGACGACGCTGCCTGCGGATTCGAATGCCTTTGCGGCCTTCACCGCGACCTCGCGGACGGCCCTTTCCGCCGGCAGGCCGACGCCGGCATCGAGCATCAGGCCGATGCGCAATTTGCGCGGCGACTTCTCAAGTCCCTTCCAGTTCAGCGGCTCCGCCGGCAGGCTCATGCCGTCGCGCCGATCGGGCTTGGCGATCACGCTCATCATCAGCGCGCAATCATCGACCGTGCGGGTCATCGGGCCGGCGACGCGGCCGACATAGGGGGGATCGATCGGCACGCGGCCAAAGCTCGGCTTCAACCCGACAAGGCCACACCAAGCGGCGGGTAACCGCACCGAGCCGCCGATATCGGTGCCGAGATGCAGGGGGCCATAGCCCGCTGCGCCGGCCGCGCCTGCGCCCGCGCTGGAGCCGCCGGGATTCTTGGAGAGGTCCCAGGGATTGCGCGCCAGCGCATGGAACGAAGAGAGCCCCGAAGACAGCATGCCGTAATCGGGCATGGTGGTCTTGGCGAAGATGATGCTGCCTGCCTCACGCAAGCGCGCGGCGGGCGGCGCGTCCTTCTCGGCCGGCACCAGCTTGACGCTCGCAGCGCCCAGCGGCACCGGCACGCCCTTGGTCGCGATGTTGTCCTTGATCGTGACAGGCACGCCGTCGAGCGGGCCTGACGGCTCGCCTCCGGTCCAGCGCGCGGTCGAGGCTTTTGCGGCCTCGCGCGCGCTGTCAGGATCGAACGCATAGAGCGCCTTCAGATGCGGCTCCCACGCAGCGACATGCGCGAGCAGATCCTCCAGCACCTCGCTTGGCGAGAATTGTTTTGCCCGATAGCCCGCGATCAGATCGACCGCGGAGAGATCGTGCAGCGAGGTGATCGCATCCTCAGCACTCTTCTTCTGCATTGCTAACCGACCGGCATGCGCGTTTCGACGATCCGGGCGAACATGCTGGCGCCGATCGGCAGGATCTTGTCGTCGAGCACGAAGCCGGGATTGTGCACGGGCACGGAGCCGTCATGGCCGACCCAGAAATAGGCGCCGGGAATGGTCTCCAGCATGTCGGCAAAATCCTCGCTGCCCATCTTCGGCTGGCTGCGGGTGATCACCTTGGCGGGGTCGACGACGGTGCGCGCGACCTCCTCGACCACCTTGGACTGCTCGACCTGGTTGACCAGCACGTTGAAGGTGTCGCGGATGTCGACGTCGATCACGCAATTATAGGCGCTGGCGATGCCGGCGCAGATGGTGCGGATGCGTTCGCTGACGAGAGTGCGGACTTCCTTCGAGAAGGTGCGGATGGTGCCGCACAGATGCGCATCGCCGGGAATGACGTTGTAGGCGGAGCCGGCATGGATCTGGGTGATCGACACGACGGCGGCCTGGAGGGGCTCGACGTTGCGGCTGACGATGGTCTGGATCGCCTGCGCCAGCGTGGTCGCGATGATCACCGCGTCCTTGGAGCGCTCGGGCATCGCGCCATGCGCGCCATAGCCGGTGATGCGGAGATCGAAGAAATCGGCGCTGGCCATGGCCGGGCCCGGCAGGATCGCGATCTCGCCGTGGTTGAGATCGGGCGCGTTGTGCAGGCCGTAGAGCTCGTCGCACGGAAACTTCTCGAACAGGCCGTCCTTGATCATGGCGCGGGCGCCGCCGAGGCCTTCCTCGGCCGGCTGGAAGATCAGGTGCACGGTGCCGTCGAAATTCCGTGTCTCGGCGAGATAGCGCGCGGTGCCGAGCAGCATGGTGGTATGGCCGTCATGGCCGCAGCCGTGGAAACGGCCGGGGATTTTCGAGCTCCATTTCAGATTGGTGTTCTCTTCCATCGGCAGCGCGTCCATGTCGGCGCGCAGGCCAATGCGCTTGCTGCCGGAACCCTTGCCCTTGATGACGCCGATCACGCCGGTGCCGCCGAGACCGCGATGCACCTCGATGCCCCAGCTTGCCAGCTTGTCGGCGACGATGCCGGACGTCCGCACCTCCTCGAAGCCGATCTCGGGATGGGCGTGGAGGTCGCGCCTGATAGCGGTCAGTTCGTCGGCATAGCCGTCGATGCGGTCGATGGTGGGCATGTGGTCCTTTTCCGTCAGCGAGTGGAAGCGCGCGACGTTAGCCCCGCCTTCGCGGCAAGGGCAAGCAACGAGACAATCGCGCCACGCATGGGCTCAAGCTGTTTTGGGAATGCTTGCCGCGCACACCGTCATTGCGAGCGCACCGAAGCAATCCAGGATCGCTCTGCGGAAACCGTCTGGATTGCTTCGCTGCGCTCGCAATGACGCGGGGAGAGAGTTTAGGCGCTCGCCCCCACGCCCTCCGACACCGGCCGGAAATTCGCAAAATCCCAGTGGCGGCCCGGGGCGGCATCCAGCAGCGCCCTGGTGTAGGCCTCCTGCGGATGCGTCAGCACCTCTGCGGCAGGACCCTGTTCGACCACGCGGCCATGCTGCATCACCACGACCTCGTCGCAGATTTGCGCGGCGACGCGCAAATCATGGGTGATGAACAGGATGGCGATGCCGAGCCGCTTCTGGATCTCGTCGAGCAGGTCCAGCACCTGGGCCTGCACCGAGACGTCGAGCGCGGAGACCGCTTCATCCGCGACCAGCACGTCAGGGTCGAGCGCAAGCGCCCGCGCAATCGCGATGCGCTGGCGCTGGCCGCCGGAGAATTGGTGCGGATAGCGCGAGACGGCGTCGGCGGGGAGGCCGACCAGCTCGAGCAGCTCGCGGGCACGCTTCATGGCGTTCGCATGCGAGACGCCGTAATTGATCGGGCCTTCCGCGATGCTCTCGCCGACGCTGACGCGTGGATTGAGCGAGCGATAAGGATCCTGGAACACGATCTGGATCTTCTGCCGGTGCGGCTGCAGCAGCCGGCGCGAGATGTCGGAGATCTCGCGGCCGGCGAGGCGCACGCCGCCCGAGGTCGGGTCGATCAGGCGGACGATGCAGCGCGCCACCGTCGACTTGCCCGAGCCGCTCTCGCCGACGATGCCGAGGGTGCGACCCTTGCGCAGCGTCAGCGTCACCTTGTCGGCGGCGACGACCTCGCGGCCTTTGCCGAAGAAGGCGCGCTCCTTGTAGACCTTGCTGAGATCGTTGGCCTCGAGCACGACGGGCTCACGGCTGTCCTCACGCGGCGGCCGTGGCACCAGGCTCGGCACGGAGGCCAGCAAATTGCGGGTGTATTCCATCGTGGGATTGCGCAGCACGGTGTCGAGCGGGCCGGTCTCGACCAGCCGGCCCTGCCGCATCACCGCGACGCGGTCGGCGATCTCGGCGACCACGCCCATGTCATGGGTGATGAACAGCACCGCGGTGCCGTGATCGCGCTGCAGCTCGCGGATCAGCGACAGGATCTGCTTCTGCGTGGTGACGTCGAGCGCGGTGGTCGGCTCGTCCGCGATCAGCAGCTTCGGCTCCAGCACCAGCGCCATCGCGATCATGATGCGCTGGCGCTGGCCGCCGGAGAGCCGGTGCGGGTAGGAGGCGAAGATGCGCTCGACCTGGGGCAGGTGGACCTGCTCCATCATGTCGAGGATGCGCCGCTTGCGTGCCCTGGCGTCGAGCCTGGTGTGGGCGCGCAGCACCTCGTCGATCTGGCGGCCGACCGGCACGACAGGATTGAGCGCGGTCATCGGCTCCTGGAAGATCATCGCCATCTTGGTGGCGCGCAGCTGACGCAGGCGGCGATCGGTCGCGGTGAGGATTTCCTCGCCGACGAGCTTCACGCTGCCGCCTGATGGAACCAGCGTGCCCTTCGGCAGCAGGCCCATCGTGGTGAGCGAGGTCACCGACTTGCCCGAGCCGCTTTCGCCGACGAGGCACAGCGTCTCGCCTTCGTGGACCTTTATCGAGATGCCGTCGATGATCTTCGGCCCGCCCGTTTTCTTGCCGACGGAGACGACGAGATTGTTGATGTCGAGGACTGGGTTGGTCACGTCATTTCTCTCCGCCGTCATTCCGGGGCGCGCGTAGCGCGAACTACGGTGCGCAATTGCGCACCTGAGAATCCATCGGGCCGCAACTCAAGAGGTGAAATGGATTCCGGGTTCGCGACTTCGTCGCGCCCCGGGATGACAGCGTCATTCCCATCACTTCCCCTCCCGCTGCTTCATGCGGGGATCGAGGGCGTCGCGGGCGGCGTCGCCGATCAGGTTGATGCTGAGGATGGCGATCGAGAGCAAAAGGCCCGGCCAGAAGATCAGCGTCGGCTTGAGCTGAAAGTACTGCCGGCCCTCGGCCATGATGTTGCCCCAGGTCGGCGTCTCCGGCGAGATGCCGGCACCGAGGAAAGAGAGGATGGCCTCGGTGAGGATGGCGGAGGCGCAGACATAGGTGCCCTGGACGATCAGCGGCGCGATCGTGTTCGGCATCAGATGCCGCCACATGATTTTCGGCAAGGACGAGCCGACCGAGATCGCGGCTTCCACATAGGGCTCCTCGCGCGCGGACAGCACGACCGAGCGCACCAGGCGTGCGACGCGCGGGATCTCGGGGATGGTGATCGCGACCAGCACCGTCCAGATGCTCGCGCCCGACAGCGAGACCACGGCGATCGCGAGCAGGATGCTCGGCATCGCCATCAGGCCGTCCATGACGCGCATCATCACGGAATCGACCAGCTTGAAGAAGCCGGAGACGAGACCGATCGCGAGCCCGATGGCGATCGAGAGGATCGCCGAGCCGATCCCGATCAGGAGCGAGATGCGGCCGCCATAGATGACGCGCGACAGCAGGTCGCGGCCATAGGCATCTGTGCCGAGCAGGAATTGCGCCGACGCCGGCTTGAGGCGCAGCGAGGGCGCAAGCTGGATCGGATCATGCGGCGCGATCAGCGGCGCCAGGATCGAGATCAGCACGATCAGCGCAAGGCAGATCGTGGCCGTCGCGATGATCGGCGTCGAGGTGAGGAATCCGAGGCGCGGCCGCAGCGGCGACGTGATCGGAATCGAGGACTGCGGAAGGCTATCGACCGTCATCGTTGTTCTTGTCCTTAGCCTTAGTAGCGGATGCGAGGATCGAGCAGCGTGTAGGCGACGTCGATCAGCAGGTTGACGACGACGTAGATCAGCGAGGTCAGCAGGATCATCGCCTGGATCACCGGATAGTCGCGCGCCAGCACCGCATCGACGGTGAGGCGGCCGATGCCGGGAATGTTGAACACGCTCTCGGTGACGACGACGCCGGAGATCAGCAGCGCAAAGCCGGTGCCGATCACGGTGATGACGGGCACGGCGGCGTTGCGCAACGCGTGCCGCAGCATCACCGCGACCTCGTTGATGCCCTTGGCGCGCGCCGTGCGCACATAGTCTTCGCCCAGCACATCGAGCATGGCCGCGCGCGTCATGCGCGCGATCAGCGCGATGTAGATGAAGGAGAGCGCGCAGGTCGGCAGGATGATGCGCTCGAAGAACGGCCCGAAGCCTGCGCTGATGCTCTTGAAGCCCTGCACCGGCACCCAGCGCAGGTCGATCGCGAAGACTTCGATCAGGAGATAGCCGACCACGAACACCGGCACCGAGAAGCCGAGCACCGACAGACCCATCACGAAGCGGTCGATCCAGGTGCCGTGCTTCCAGGCTGCGATGGCGCCGAGCGGCACTGCGACGATGACGGCGAGGATGATGGTCGACAGCGCGATCGAGATCGACGGCTCGACGCGCTGGCCGATCATCTTCATGACAGGCAGGTTGGAGATCAGCGAGGTGCCGAGATCGCCATGCAGCAGCTTGTTCACCCAGGTGATGAACTGCACGATCAGGGGCTCGTTGAGGCCGAGCGAGGTGCGGATGCGCTCCAGCCGCTCCGGCGTCGCATTGTCGCCGGCGAGGATCGCGGCGGGATCGCCGGGCGTCAGCCGCAGCAGCAGGAACACGAAAAGCGCGACGACGCCCATCACGGGCACGGCGGCGAAGATTCGGCGAAGGAGATATCCGAGCAAGTTGGATCCGTCAGATGAGAGTCAAATCGTCGGCAACGGTCATGGCCCGTTCTGCCATCAGCCTAACATTTCAGCAATTCCCGTGCCATCAAGGCCACAGATTTCGCAGTGCGGCCACGTGTTTGACGCTGGTCCCGTAGGGTGGGCAAAGCGGAGCGTGCCCACGACCTTTTTCGATTGGAGACCGATGGTGGGCACGGCGCAAGCGCGCCTTTGCCCACCCTACAGGACGGCGTCTGGATCACTCTAGCGTCGCCAGCAGTCCCGCCATCAACCGGCCGCGATCAACCAGGCTCTCGACCTCGATATACTCCTCCAGCGTGTGGGCATTGCCGCCGCGCACGCCAAGCCCGTCGAGCGTCGGAATGCCCATCGCGCCGGTGAAGTTACCGTCGGATCCGCCGCCGGAACTCGCATGGGGTAGCTCCGCGCCGAGAGATTTGGCGATGCCGCGCGCCTTTTCATACAGCGCGAGGGTGCCGGCATCCGGCTCCCACACCGGCCGCGTCACGCCGCGCGTCACCTTGAAGGTGACGTCATTGGTGGTGCCCGACAGCGCCAGCATGCGTTCGACGCCGCGGTCGAGATCGGCCTGGCGCTTGGCCATCGACAGCGCTTCGCCGGTGGCGGTCGTGGCAACGCAATTCACCCATTGCCCGCCATGCACGATGCCGACCGAGAAGGTGCAGTCCTCGGTCGTCATCGCGTCGATCGCAAGAATCTGCCGCGCCATCTCGCGGATGGCAGAACGTCCGGCCGACAAGGTCGCGCCGGCATGGCTCGGCCGTCCGGTCGCTTCCAGATTGAAGCGCGCGATGGCGTAACGTCCGGTGGTGACGCCGTTGTCGGCGCGGCCGGGCTCGGGCACCAGCACATATTTGTTGCGCGCGGCTTCCGCCTCGATGAGGTCGCGTGTCGAGGGTGTGCCGACTTCCTCGTCCGGCGTGAACAGGATGGTGATCGGCAGCGGCGTGGTGAACGACGCGCGCGCCAGCTGCCGGATCGCTTCCAGCGACAGGTAGTTGCCGCCCTTCATGTCGAAGATGCCGGGGCCGTAGCAGCGGTTGCCCTCGCGCCGCCACTTCAACTTCTCGATGGTGCCGACCGGGTGGACCGTATCCATGTGTCCGGCGATCAGGATGCCCGGCTCGCCCTGCCTCGGATGGGGAAAACGCGCGCGAACGGCGCCGCCGAAGCCCTGACGGCCGGCGATGCGTTCGATGGTCGCACCCATGATCGCCATATCGCGCGCCGCGATATCGAGCATGCGGTTCACCGCGCTCGCATCCCAGGTCGGGCTCTCGCATTCCACCCAGGTGCGCAGGCCCTCGAGCATGGCCTCGGAATCGAAGGGAAGATTGGCTGGATTCATCTTGATGTCTCTCAGGCTTCGAAAGATGGAACGCTCATTGCAAGGTGCAGGCGAGACGAGCAGGCAGGACTGGCGGAGTTGAGTTGTAGAGCCAATCCGGTCTTTGTGGAGCCCGCAGCTGCGCCGCAAGGGCCTGCACCGAAACCGGATTGACGCGCTCAAGACTGTCTGCAAGTCTCGAAAAGACAAAGGCATTGCATGAGGTTAGTTCGCCTAAAGAACGCACCGAATGCTCAACCAATAATCCGCCTTTGAACAGTTTCACGTCAGGAGAAACTTTATATGTTCCACTTGATGCGCATGGGGCGTCGCGCGTTCGCCTCCAAGCTTGCGCTGTCGGTCCTCGCGCTTTCGACCGCACTGGCCTCGCCAGTGCTTGCGGCCGGCAAGACCATCACCGCGGTGATGCATTCGGATCTGCGCATCATCGATCCGATCTTCACCACCGCCTACATCACGCGTGACCATGGCTACATGGTTTACGACACGCTGATCACGACGGATGCGAACTTCAAGATCCAGCCGCAGATGGCGGACTGGAAGATCTCCGACGACAAGCTCACCTACACCTTCACGCTGCGCGACGGCCTGAAGTGGCATGACGGCACGCCGGTGACGGCAGAAGACTGCGTCGCCTCGCTGAAGCGCTGGGCCGCCGTCGACGGCATGGGCCAGAAGCTGATGGATTTCACCGCCAGCATCGAGGCGACCGATGCCAAGACCATCACGCTGAAGCTGAAGGAGCCCTACGGTCTCGTTCTCGAGTCGATCGGCAAGCCGTCCTCGCGCGTGCCGTTCATGATGCCGAAGCGGCTCGCCGAGACGCCTCCGGACAAGCAGATCCCCGAGCAGATCGGCTCCGGCCCGTTCAAGTTCGTGCAGGGCGAATTCCAGCCCGGCGTAAAGGCCGTCTACGAGAAGAATCCGGATTACGTGCCGCGCAAGGAGCCGGCGAGCTGGACCGCTGGCGGCAAGGTGGTGAAGGTCGACCGGGTCGAATGGATCACCATGCCGGACCCGCAGACCGCGGTGAACGCGCTGCAATCGGGCGACATCGATTTCATGGAAGTGCCGCCGTGGGATCTCTTGCCCGTGCTTGAGGGCAATCCCGACCTCAAGGTCGAGACGCTGAACAAGTTCGGCTATCAGACGCTCGGCCGCATGAACTTCCTCTATCCGCCCTTCGACAATCCGAAGATCCGCCGCGCCGCGCTGCTGGCGATGAACCAGAAGGACGTGCTCGACGCGCTCGTCGGCAATCCCAAATATTACAAGATCTGCGGCGCCTTCTTCATCTGCGACACGCCGTTCGCGACCGATGTCGGCTCGGAATCGCTGGTCAAGGGCAACGGCATGGCGGAAGCCAAGAAGCTGCTCGCCGAATCCGGTTATGACGGCACACCCGTCGTCGTCATGGTGCCCGGCGACGTCGTGACGCTGAAGGCGCAGCCGACGGTCGCGGTGCAGCTGCTCCGCGAAGCCGGCTTCAAGGTCGATGCGCAGGCGACCGACTGGCAGACGGTGGTGAGCCGCCGAGCCAGCCAGAAGCCCCCGAAGGAGGGCGGCTGGAACATGTTCTTCACCAACTGGGTCAGCGCCGACGTGTCCAACCCGATCTCCAATCTCTCGATCGGCGGCCAGGGCAAGAAGGGCGGCTGGTTCGGTTGGGCGGAGGACGCCAAGATCGAGCAGCTCAAAAATGACTTCGTCCACGCTGCCTCGCTCGACGATCAGAAGAAGATCGCGACCGAGATCCAGAAGGAAGCCTATGACCAGGTGATCTACATTCCGCTCGGCCAG
Source organism: Bradyrhizobium manausense (assembly GCF_001440035.1). Classification (GTDB taxonomy): domain Bacteria; phylum Pseudomonadota; class Alphaproteobacteria; order Rhizobiales; family Xanthobacteraceae; genus Bradyrhizobium; species Bradyrhizobium manausense. Next base: position 34,773 of record NZ_LJYG01000006.1, read on the forward strand.
TATCTGGCGCCGAGCGCCTGGCGGAAGTCGCTGTCCGGCGTGCTCGACGGTCCGGCAACGCCGGTGTTCTGGAACATCGACAAGTCGGAGTAACGTAGGCAAGGGATGAGGCGCGTCCTGCACCTTCATCCCATCAACACGCGGCGCCGCTGTCATGAGCGGCGCCGTTGTCTTTTGCCGTTACACGTCTTTTGCCGTTGCGCCTTCGGCGAGAGCCATCGCTGAAAGCAGCGCCTTTAACTCTTCCCATTTCCAATTGTTGCTATTTGTTTCCAATATGAAGTAAGTGATTTGCCGCCCAATACTGCTTGCTTCCTTTTGATTTGAGTCTCGTGCCGATCGATTTTGCATTCCAGGCGATGGCCGAACGATCGGATCGCG
>NZ_LJYG01000006.1:35190-50635 GCF_001440035.1 Bradyrhizobium manausense
TGGCGGCGCCCGTTGCTGCGCTGGCTCGATGGTGTGGAGGCGGGTTGGGCCGTGCCGCTTCTCATTGCGTGCTTCGTCGCAAGCTGGACGCTTTATCTTGCCATCGCCTATGCCGGCGGCGGTCTGCACCCGGATACGCTCGAGGCCTGGACGCTGGGGCGGAATTTCGCCTTCGGCTATCACAAGCATCCGCCGTTGATGGGATGGGTCGCCGCAAGCTGGACCTTGATCTTCCCGGTCAGCGACGTGTCGCTGCAGCTGATGGCGATGGTGAATGCCGGGCTCGCGCTGTTCTTCGTCGACTGTATCGCGCGGCAATTCGTCACCGGGCACAAGCGCATCCTGGTGCTGCTGCTGTTGATGCTGACGCTGGCCTATCAATTCCACGCCCAGCGCTTCAACGCCAACGCCGTGCTGCTGGCGACCTGGCCGCTGGCTACATGGTGTTTCCTGCGCGCGTTCGAAACACGGTCCGTGTTCTGGGCGGTCGCGGCCGGATGCGCCACGGCGCTCGCCATGGTCGGCAAGTATTACTCGATCTTCCTGGTCGCGAGCTTTGCATTGGCTGCGCTCGCGCACCCGGCGCGTCGCGACTATCTCACCTCGGCCTCGCCCTGGATCTCGGTCGCGACAGGGTTCGCGGTGCTGTCGCCGCACATCTACTGGCTTGCGACCACGGGGGCGTCGACCTTCGACTACGCGCTGGCCCATGCCAACGGCAATGCCCTCAGTTCGATCGATGACGTCAAGAATTTCCTGCTTGGGCTGATCGCGGCCATCAGCGTTGCGGCCGTGATCTGGGTGCTGATATCAGGCACGCGCCTGAAGCAGTTTCCGGCCGACTTCGTTGCGATGAGCCCCGGCCTTCGGTTGCTGTTCTACGTCGCCATCGGCACCATCGCTCTGCCGGTGCTGACCTCGCTCGCGATGGGCACCGATCTGCCGTCGCTATGGGCTTTGCAGGGGCTGTTCCTGTTCGTCGTGCTCATCGTCTGCGGCGCCCGCTACCCGATCGAGCGCTTCTACACCGTCAACGTCACGGTCATTGTTGCAGGTGTCGCGTTGGTCGCCGTCCTGGTCGCGGCTCCCATCCATGCCGCCTATCGCAATGTCAACGGCTACGAGGAGGCGCGGAATCTTTACGCGCAAGCCGCAAGCGAGCTCACCCGGCAATGGCACGAGCTGACCGGCGAATCGCTCAGGGCCGTCAGTGGCGACGATTCACTCGCCTTCGCCACAGCCTTTTACAGTCCCGATCATCCGCACTACGCGCGGCCGTTCGAGCATCAGTACGATTGGGGGCTGCCGCGCAAGACGACGCTGGATCGCGGCTGGGCCGCACTCTGCTTCAAGGGCCAGGATTATTGCGGTCGCTGGATGGAATGGGTTTCCTCGCGCGCCGGGACCTTCGTCCGGCGGGAGTTCACCGTGCAGGCCTCGCTGTGGGGCCGGCCCGGCCTGTCTCGGGATGTGGTCGTGTTGATGGTGCCGCCACGCGCGAGCGGTGAGGCACCGCCCGAGATTTCCGCAGAGGAGTTTGGTGCGAGCAAGCGCAGTCCGGACTAAAGCCTCTCAGCAGTGGCTGTCGCGGACCTGCTCGAGCCCCTCGCTGGCGAAGGGCGGGTCGACGGCGGCTTGTTCGGCGGGCGACACCACGGGTTCGGTATGCTGCCGGTTCGACTCGCGATGCTTGTCGTGCTGTTCCAGTTCCATTGAAGCCGCCTCTCGAATTGCTGCAGGACAACATCGAGACGGCTTCGAAGTTCCTCACACGATCGGGCGATGGTGTGGCTTGAACAGCCGTCCCTTCTCCACGACGAGCACGATCGCGAGCGCGGCGAGCGTCGACAGGAAGAAGCCGGTCGAGAACGGCAGCAACGTGCCGTCAAAGCTCTGGCCGATCGCGGTGCCGACTGCGATGCCGATCAGCGTCGTGATCGAGCCGTAGAGCGAGGAGGCGGTCCCGGCGATGTGGCCCTGCGGCTCCATCGCGAGCGCGGTGAAATTGGCAACCATCATGCCGAACGAGAACATCATCAGCGCCGACAGCACCATGAACAGGGGCAGCGGCAGCACGCCGAGAATCTCGGTCAGCAGCATGACGCCCGCGACCGCAGCATAGAGCGAGAGCGCGCCGTGCGAGATCACGCGCATGCCGAGCCGCCCGACCAGCTTGGAATTGAGAAACCCTGCAACGGCGGTGCCGGCCGCGATCGTGGCGAAGGCGAGCGGGAAGTAATGGCCGAGATGATAGATGCCGGTGAAGACCTGCTGCGCGGAAAACACGAAAGCGAACAGCGCGCCCATGACGCTGCCGGCCGCCGCCGCATAGCCGATGGTCTGGCGGTTGGTGACGGTCTGGCGGAACGCCGAGAGCACGTCGGCAGGGGCGAGCGACCTGCGCTCCGTCTCGGGCAGCGTCTCCGGAAGCCGCCACACGCTCCATGCCAGCGCGATGACGCCGTACAGCATCAGCACGACGAAGATGCCGCGCCAATGCGTCATGAGCAGCACCGCCTGTCCGAACGATGGTGCGATCACGGGCACGGCGATGAAGATCATCATCGCAAGCGACATCACGCTGGCCATGCGGCGGCCGGCATAGCAGTCACGCACGATCGAGGTCGCGATCACGCGTGTCGCCGAAGTGCCGAGCCCCTGGAGCGCGCGGGCCAGCAACAGTGTTTCGAAGGTGGGTGCGGCCACCGCCAGCACGCTCGCGACCGCATAAACAGCCATGCCGCCGAGCAGCACCGGCCGGCGTCCGAACCGGTCCGACAGCGGGCCCATGATGAACTGGCCGGCGCCGAAGCCGATCAGGAAGGTCGACAGCACGAGCTGGAGATGGTTGGCGTTGGGAATGCTGAAGGCGGCCCCGATATTGGGCAGCGCGGGCAGCATCATGTCCATCGCGAGCGGATTCAGCGCCATGATGGACGCGATCACGATGACAAATTCGGGAAAACCCATCGGACGGTGTCCCGAGGACACCCATTCGTCGGCATTGACGTCGGACAAGCAGTTCACCTCTGATTTCAGAGGCCATATCTAAAGCCCATGCTGCGTCGCACAACCCATGTTTTGGGATGGCTGTCCGGCGGGGCAGGGAAACTGACAACCACACGGACAATAAATGGTGAAGACGGCGCGGGTGGCTGCGGCCGGCGTCAGCGCGGACGCCGCGCCCGCTCGACGAGGTCCGGCTCCATCAGGCCGGCGGTCTCGACATAATCGAGATCGCGATGGACCAGCCTCAGGTTGAGCTGCCGTCCGCTGCAGAAGCTGGAAACCAGGGATTCACCATAACAGCGGCGACAACCGTCTGGGGAGATGAATCGGAAACACTATGCTGTCCACTGTGTGCTGACTGGACGCCGGATCAGGCGCCGGAGAACTCGAGCAGCAGACAGGTTTTGCGGTGTCCGACGTCACAGGTGCGACACGATGGTTCGGACCGTCGGCCGACACGGCGGCGAAGCGGAATGTCTGGCTTGGTTCGCTGATCGCGATCGTCACCCTGCTGGCGCTCTACAATCTTGCCAACGACACGGCGCTGGGTACGGGCTACGGCTGGGACGCCCGCGTCAATTGTGCGGCAGTCGATGCGCATGTCGCGGGGCTCGATCCCTATTTCGTCAAGAACCTGAAGGGCACCTCCTACTCCTATCCCTATCTCCCGGCGACCCTCGACGCGTTCCGTCCGTTTTGCGCAGGCGGCCTTCTGGTCGATCACTACAGGGGCCTCTATCTGGTCCTCGCGGCGCTCTGCGGCTTGCTCCTTCCTGGACTACGCAGCTCGCGTGCCTGTTTGCGCGATGTCGGCCTCAAGGTCCTCTGTGCGCTCGGTGCATTCGTTGGTTTCGAATGGGTGCTGGCTTCCGGCAATTTTGCGGTTCTGGGCGGCGTCTTGACGGCGGTCGCGCTGGCGCTGTTGCTCCATGCGGGAGTGGGTGACAACAGGCGCTTCAAGATGCGCGCCGCCGGCGCTGCGCTGCTCGGTCTTGTCATGTCGTTCAAGCTGGTGTTCTGCCCCGTCCTGGCTGCAGTTTACTTCCTGCCGCTGCGACGGGCCCGGAAACTCGCTCTTCTCGCGGTGGCCGGCTTCGGTTTCCTGCTACCGATCCTGATCTCGGTGGTGTTCTATCCGGAGCTGTTCGCGAGCTGGCTGCTCGCGATCAAGGGACAGATTCCGAACCAGCATTCGGTCCATCTGGAGGAGATCAATCCATCGCTGCTTCTGGTTGCGCGGAAACTCATGGACCATATCGGGCTCGCGGACGATAGGCCGATCGAGTTCGCGATCTACGCGCTTGCCGCATGCGCGCTCGTGATCGCACCCTTTGTCCTGGTGTTGCTGCGCGCGCTCGGGATTGGAATTGCCGCCGTGAGAGCATCATTCCTGGCAGAGCTGGACCACTGGCTGATCAATCACCCGCAAGCGGCCATGCGCGTCACCGTGCTTGCGATGTTCGCGCTCTATCTGTGCTCGCCGCGCATCAAGGAATATGCCTTCTTCGAGCTGGCGCTCTATCTTGCCGTCCTCGTCGTCGATCTTTCGACGCCGGCGCTCGCCATGGTCTTGACCGTCGCCATAGCCATCCCCGCGCTGGCATCGATTGCCGGCATTGCGTTCGAGGGCAGCTTCGCTCTGCTCGCCATCGCGCTGGTTTGCTTTTGGACCATGCTGTTCGATTTTCACGGCGTGCCGGCGCGCGACGATCGGGAAGAGTTGGTGCCATGAACAGCGGCGGTGCGAGATCCATTGCCGCCACGGGGCGGCCACATGCGACAGGCGCGCCAGGCGCGAACTGGCTGACCCGCCTCATCGTGATCACGGCCATGCTGGTTGCTGCCGCCACCGCGATCTATCTCGGCATGGACGAGACCTTCGGCTGGGACGCGCGGGTGAACTGCGCCGCCGTCGATGCGTATATCGCCGGGCTTGATCCCTATTTCATCAAGAACCTCAAGGACACGAAGTATTCCTATCCCTATCTGCCCGTGACGCTGGACGCGTTTCGTCCGCTCTGTGCCGGCGGCGTCCTGGTTGCCCACTACAAGGCCATCTATGTCGTTCTTGCCATCCTGTGCGCGGTGGCGTTGCCCGGCTTCGGCGGGAGCCGCCGAAGCCTCCGCGATAGCGCGTTACGGGTCATCTTCGTGCTGGGCGGATTCGTCGGGCTGGAATGGATTCTGGCGACCGGCAATTTTGCGATTCTGAGCGGCCTGCTGACCTCTGTGGCCTTGGCTCTTCTGCTGCGTCCGGCTCGCTGCAAAGGGCAGGGGAACAAGAGCTTGCCGCTGCAATTTGCCGGGGCTGCGCTGCTCGGCCTTTTGACCTCGTTCAAGCTGGTCTACTGTCCGATCCTCGCTGCGCTCTATCTCTTGCCGCTGCGGCGTTCGCGCAAGCTGTTGCTGATTGCGGTTGCGGCCGGCGCGTTCGCGCTGCCGGTTCTGATCTCGGCGGTGTTTTACGCGAACCTGTTTCCGAGCTGGCTGAGCGCGATCTCCGGCCAGATCCCGGGGCAACATTCGCCAGGTAACGACGTCAATCCGTCGCTCCTGTTCCTCGCGCTCACTCTCGCGGACCATCTCGGACTCGTCGGCAGCAAGCTGGTCGTCGCCTTGCTTTATGGCTTCGCTGCGGTGGCGCTCGTGATCGCGCCGTTCGCCCTTACGGTCTGGCGCATGGTTGCTGCGCGCCGGCCGGCCGACGCAAGATCAGCCTTGAAGTGGTTCGACCGCTGGCTGATTGAGCATCCCGTCGCGGCCATGCGCCTCGTCGTGCTGGCGATGTATGCGCTCTACCTCTGCGCGCCGCGGCTGAAGGAATATGCCTTCTTCGATGTCGCGCTCTACGCCGCCATTCTCGTTGTCGATCTTCCCACGGTCGGGCTTGCCGTGGTCCTGACGATCGCGGTCGGCCTCCCGGCGCTGGCGTCGATCACGGGTTATGTCTTCATAGATGGCTTTGATCAGCTGGGAATCGCGCTCGTGTGCTTCTGGATCATGCTGCAGGCGCAGTCGCAGTCGCAGGCGCCGGAGCAGGTGGTGCGGGCAGCCGGAATCGAACCGGCACAGCGCTTGCGCGCCGAGGGATTTTAAGTCCCTTGCGTCTACCAATTCCGCCATGCCCGCATGATTGATCTATAACGATGTTTCGGCGCGGAGGGCAACCCGTTCGACGGAAAAACCCTCCGGTTAGACACAGGTTCACCCATTTGTTGTTCTTGCGGGCGCGATAGCGCACTGCTGTCGAAATTGGTCTGCCCGCGCAGGCCGACGTTGCGCGCCAGCAATCAAGCGCCAGGCAGTCGAACGCGTAGAGCTGCGCCTTGTCGTTGTGCCGGTTTGAGTGGCGAGCGTCGAAGTCCCGATAGGTAGCGTCGTCCCCTGTTTGGCGTACGGCCTGCGCGTCGAATACACGTCAACGTGATGCGGCTCGTTTACCACCGTACCAGCGGCAGGATGGCGCTCGCCCAAGGGTTGTGGCAGAAGCCGCGCCGGAATGCAGGATTTGGAATGCAATGAAAGTGTTTGTTGTGGGCGTGGCTCTCTTCGCCCTGGTTACGTGTTTGGTGGTGATCGAGATCAGGGCTGCGAGCAAAGAGGACTGCACACCAATCGAAATCGGGCACGTTCTAAAGACGGGGTGCTAGGGCTAGATCAGTACCGGCTGCGCCGACAATGTGCCGGGCTGTTTTCGGATCGCGCTGAATTTTAAATCCCTTGCGTCCACCAATTCCGCCATGGCGCTTGATCCAACGAGATCAAACATTTAAGCCCCGTCCAGCCGTCTGGAATTGGCGCTTCGGCCGCACAGGGGGCTTCCTTGAGCGAGCCGGCGGCCCAAGGCAAAGCCTCAATCCGGACATCTGGCCCTGCTTTAGGCATTCTCGATTCACGAAGGACTATTTTGCGACCCATGCCTGCTTCGCCTTTCTCTTCCTCGCGCGCGCCTTGCGCGGTTGCCGCGCTGGTCGTGGCCGGCTTCGCGCTATCAGGCTGTGCCGGCATGAGCGAGACCATCGCTCCGGCCTTCGCCGATCCCGCCAAATACGAATTGTACGACTGCAAGCAGCTCGAGGCGGAGCGCAAGTTGCTCGCCACCCGTACCGCGGATTTGCAGAGGCTGATGGACAAGGCCGAGACCGGGACTGGTGGCGCCGTGGTGTCCGAGCTGGCCTATCGCAATGACTACGTCGCGGTCCGCGGCTCGGCGCAGCTGGCCGAAGACGCCTGGCGCCGCAACCGGTGCCGGGAAACGCCGCCCAATATGACGCCGGCGACCACCGCACCTCAGCGGCCGGACATCAAGCCCGCGCCGAAGCGCTAACGTGCCGCGGCGTTCGCATCACGGACGCCAGCCGTAGATCCAGTCCTGCCGCGCCAGCATGCGCTCGGGTCCCAGCGCGCGGATCACGAGATCACGCGCGAGCGCGAAGGCACCGCCCAGATGATAGATGCGGCCCTGCTGCCGCGCGGTCCGCTGCACTTTCCTGACACGGGCCTGACGCGCCTCGCCATATTGCTTCAGCGCTGCGGCGACGCTGCCCGCGTCCTCGGCGCCCTCGAGGCTCAGATGCCCGGCGAGCACGGCCGCATCCTCGATCGCCATGCCGGCACCCTGCGCGGCAAACGGCAGCATCGCATGCACGGCATCGCCGAGCAGCGCGACCGGGCCCCGGCTCCAGGGGCATCCGTCGGGCACGCCGAACAGCGCCCATTTGCGCCAGCTGTCGACGGTGGCCAGCATCATCCGCGCCGTCGCCGGCCAGCGCGGCGCGGCGAAGGCCTCCATCAGCTCGAAGGGATCGCCCGGCGTGCTCCAGCCAGGCCTGTTCCAGGTGCCCGGCAGCACCGCCACCACGTTGAGCTGGCGGCCGCCCGCGATGGGGTAAGCGACCAGATGCGCATTCGCGCCCATCCAGAGCTGCACCCGCCGCGCCGTAAAATCCTTCGGCAATTGCGTGGCATCCAGCGTGCCGCGCCAGGCGATCAGCCCGGCGAAGCGCGGCTGCACCTCGGGAAACAGATGCTGGCGCACCGTCGACCAGATGCCGTCGGCGCCGATCAGCGCGCTGGCAAGATCGCTGCGCCTGATGGTGCCGCTGCGATGCACGACCGTCAGTCCCTTGGCGTGGGGGGCGACATCCTCGAAGGTCGCGCCCAGCTTCAGATCGATATCGGGATGATCGGCGACAGCACCCGCGAGCGCCGATTGCAGGTCGGCGCGGTGCACCACCCAATAGGGGGCCCCGGCGCGCGCTGATGCCGCTTCGCCGAGTGGCATCCGCAACAGCTCGCCGCCGGCGCGCGCGCTCATGATCGAGACCGCTTCCGGAACCACGGCGCGCAGCTTGAGCCGGTCGGCGAGACCAAGCTCGACCAGCACGCGGCTGGCATTGGGGGAGAGCTGCAGGCCCGCACCGACCTCCTCGAGCCGCTCGGCCTTTTCCAGCACGACGATGCGAAACCCGCGCTCAGCGAGCGCAAGCGCAGCCGTCAATCCTCCGATCCCGGCACCGGCAATGACGATCGTTCGCGGGAGGGCCACCCCTGACCGAAGGAAGCGGTCAGGCCACCTTGTCCTTCAAGACGCATTCGGGCGGGCGGGCTTCGCCTGCCTTCAGGTCGGCGGCGAAGCGGTACAGCGTCGAGCAATACGGGCAGATGATCTCGTTGTCGTTGCCGAGGTCCAGGAACACGTGCGGATGATCGAACGGAGGGTTGGCGCCGACGCACATGAACTCTTGCGAGCCGATCTCGATGACGGGGACACCGGCATCGTTATGGAAGTGCGGGACGACATGGTCGGACATCGTAGTTCATCCTGGAGTGGCAATGGCGGCAGACACAATCAGCAGTGACGCGGCATATTATCGACGCCGCGGACCATACTGATGGGTGCAAGTGATTGCTAGCCCGACGGAACCGAAAGGTTCGCAATTGCCCCATGCTCATTTGCTCATGCAAATTCGACACAATCTTGTCGCCTCAGAGAAGCCCTTCTTTCGTCGGGGACGTTGTGTCGCAATTTTGGCATACTATCTCTCTCGGACACGCGAAATTGCGACGAAAGACGAACCGTCAGGCGCAAAATGATTCTGCCAATGTCCCGGCTTTCAGCATGAAGTGGCTGCGAATCAGCTCCGCATTGGCAGGAATTGCTGCATGCAGCCTTGTGCTCGCGCAGGTAGCACCGCATGCACGGCAGGCCGGCGCCATTCTCGCCGCACAGGATGATCCCGCGGCGCTGTCCGAGCTCAAGCTCGATGAGGCCCTCGCGCATAACGATCGCCTGGTTCAGGACAATATCGAGGCTGCGCTGAGGGCTGGTGATGCCGATCTCGCCGACAGCTTTGTCGCGCTCGCGCGTGATCGCAACATCGCGCTGCCCGACGATGTGCTGAGCAGGGTCAGCGACGCGGTCAAGATCGAGAATTCCACCTCGCATTTCGCCAAGCGCTTCGCCAGCGGTCTCGTCACCGGCAATGCCGATGATGTCGCGAGCCTGTCAGGGACGGTCGCGGGCGATCTTTTCGTGATCGGCGATATCAGGGACGTCGTGCGCGAGGGCAAGCATCTTGCGATGGGTGAGGATACCGATCGCCTGGTGCTCGGGCTTGCCACCGCAGGTCTTGCGGTCACCGCCGTGACCTACGTGTCCGCCGGCGGCGCCGCGCCCGTTCGTGCCGGGCTGACGCTGGTGAAGGATGCCCGCAAGGTCGGGCGGCTCGGCGAGGGTCTCGCCGCATGGGCCGGCCGGTCCGCGCGCGAGGTGGTCGACGCACCGATGCTGCAGAACGCGGTCGCCAAGGGTTCGGTGTTCCGCCCGGGTGAGACCGTGAGCGCAATCAAGGCCGCATTCCGCGTCGAGAAGGCCGGTGCGCTGGTCCGGCTCGGCAAGGACGTCACGCGCGTCGCCGAGAAATCAGGCACGCGCGGTGCCATGGAGAGCTTGCGCATCGCCGAAGGGCCCAAGGATGTCGCGCGCGCGGCGCGGCTGGCGGAAGCGCAGGGCGGCAAGACGCGCGCGATCATGAAGGTGCTGGGGCGTGGTGCATTGCTGCTCGTCGGCGGCGCGTTCGATCTGACGCTGTGGCTGTTCGGTGCGGCGCTGACGCTGTTCGGCCTGATATCCTCGATCAAGGCGACCACGGAGCGCCTGACGCAGGCATGGTGCGATCGGAAGAGGGCCCGGCGGCTTCGCCGGGCGCAGATTGCAGCCGAGGCTGCTCTGGCCAGCGCGGTCCCGACCGCCTAAGATCGAACTTCCCCTGCAACATTGTGGACCTGCTGATGCCGAGCTTTCACAACGGCGCCGTTGAAATTGCCTATCTCGACGAAGGCGAGGGCGACCCGATCATCCTGGTGCACGGCTTTGCCTCCAGCAAGAACGTGAATTGGGTCTATCCGACCTGGGTCTCGGAGCTGCGCAAGAACGGCCGCCGCGTCATTGCGCTGGACAATCGCGGCCATGGCGAGAGCGCCAAGCTCTACGATCCCGCGCAATATTCGATTCCGACCATGGCCGGCGACGTGCTGGCGCTGATGGATCATCTCGCCATCCCGCGGGCCGACATCATGGGCTATTCGATGGGCGGGCGGATGACGGCCTGGCTCGGCCTCAATGAGCCGCAGCGCCTGCGCTCGGCGATCCTCGGCGGCATCGGCATCGGCGGCCTGATCGAGGGCACAGGTCCTGGCGAGAACGTCGCCAAGGCGCTGGAGGCGCCCTCGCTCGACGACGTCAGCGATCCCGTCGGCCGCACCTTTCGTGCGTTTGCGGACCAGACCCGCTCCGACCGCGTGGCGCTGGCCGCCTGCCTGCGTGGCACGCGCGATCTCATGACGAGGCAAGAGGCCGCACGGATCGACGTGCCCGTGCTGATCGCGGTCGGCTCGACCGATGACGTTGCGGGTTCGGCCAGCGCGTTAGGTGCGATCATCCCGGGATCGGAAGTGCTTGATATTCCCGGCCGCGATCACATGCGCGCGGTCGGCGACAAGGTCTACAAATCGGGCGTGCTGGATTTCCTGTCACGCCGAGGGTGACGTCTCCTCGTCGCCGAATGCGCGAAACAGCGCCATCAGCACCACGAAGGTCGCAAGCCAGACCATGCGGGCGCCGTAGCGATCGTGCGGCCCCGAGATCACGCCGCAGATGAAGGCGTTGCCGAGCAGGGCCAGCGTCACGGTCGCCGCCAGCAGCGTCAGGTCGTCGAGCCGGCGACAGGCGAGCGCGTGTCCCAGCAGCGCGAGCAGCCCCAGCATCGAGACCAGCGCGACGGGCACGTGCAGCCGGTTGATGGTGTCGAAATCGAGCTCCCAGTTCTGCTGGCGCGCCGCCCGCATCGGCGCGACCTGCGCCGGGATATAGCGCTCGATGATGCCGTAGGTGTGCGGGATCCACACACTGGCGCCTTCGCCGGTCGCCACATGCAGCAATTGCCGGCCCATCGCCCGCAGCGCGGCGCCTAGCTGCCAGGCCGGATAGTCGGCGAGCGATCGCTCGACGATGGTGCCCATCTCGTCGCCCAGCCCGTCGAAGCGGCCGAGCGTGTTGAACATGCTCTTGCCCCACAGGAATTCGTCGGCGGTATCAGGCAATTCGTTGCGATAGGGACAGAGCTTGAAGTGTTCGCGCGGGCAATGGTCGTTGAGGAAGCGCGCAACGATGCCGTCCTGCATCATGCGGCCGAAGGCGACGCCGGTGCCGCCGGGCGTCCAGGCCCATTTGCCTGATAGCGCGTGGTTGGCCGCGATCAGCATCAGGCTGCCCGCGACGATGGTCAGGCTCGCCTGGGCAAGACCTGACATCGGCAGACGGGGCCCAAGAAGCGGCCGCACCATCCAGCCGACGGCGCAGAGCCCGAGCAGCACGCCGAGTGTGGCGCTATGGGTTGCGGCCGCAAAAGCGGTGAAGACGAACAGCGCGGCCTTCTCGAACCCCGAGATGCGGCTGCCGCCGACGATCAGCAGAAACAGCGACAGCACCGACAGCCCGGCGAAGATGTCGGTGAGCAGCATGCTGGCGAGCCAGGGCAGCGCCGTCGACACGATCAGCAGCAGGCTGATGGCGACGAAGCGGGCCGTCTGCATCATCGAGAGGACGCGCAAGGTAAGTTGCAACAGCCACAATGTGACCAGCGACTGAATCGCAAGGTTGATCCAGAATCCGAAGCTCTCGCCATAGTGCAGATAGAGGCCGAACACGGTCGAGCGGCTGGGGACGAGATAGCCCTCGTACCAGCGCGCCAGATAGCCGCCGGTATCCCATTGCAACAGGGGATAGCCGTTCCAGAACGCCGGCGCGATCATGAGCAGGGGCAGAGCCACCGCCGCCAGCCGCAGCCAAAGCGTACCCGCGGCGCGCGCGCGCGATTGTTCGGTGATGATGCTCAAAACGGCTCCGTGGTCGTCAGGACCATGCCCGCGATGAGGGTCGGGATGAAATTCACCAATAGTTTGACGCCGTCAGGCTTGAATTTGGCAAGACTCTGACCATTTCAAGCCGACCTTGCGGCTTGGGGGCACCAGAAGAATCTGTTGTGTTTCAATGCGTTGGCGTGCTTCCACGAAGCAAGGCGCAGTTCACTCTCAGGCAAGCCCGTCAGGACTTTGTCGCCTACACTGTGCTATAAGGCCAACAAAACCAGCCTATTCGAACAGCAGATCCCAAAGAGAAAATCATGGCAGTGCATCAGGTCAATCCGGGAGGAAAGCTCGCTTCGCTCGATCCAATCTGGGACCGGATCCGTGGCGAGGCAGAGGACATCGTCCACCGCGAGCCCGAGCTTGCGACCTTCATCTACTCGACCGTGCTGCATCACAGCCGCCTCGAAGATTCCGTGATCCACCGTCTCGCCGACCGGCTCGATCATTCGGCGCTGTCGGGCGACCTGGTGCGCCAGACCTATGACGAGGCCCTGCGCGAGGACCCTGATTTGGGCAACGCCTTCCGCGCCGATCTCGTCGCCGTCTACGACCGCGATCCCGCGACCTCGCGCTTCATCGATCCCTTGCTCTACTTCAAGGGCTTTCATGCGATCCAGACCCATCGCCTGGCGCACTGGCTCTATCTGAAGGGCCGCAAGGACTTTGCATATTATCTGCAGAGCCGCGCCTCCGCGGTGTTCCAGACCGACATCAATCCAGCCGCGCGCATCGGCCGCGGCATCTTCCTCGACCATGCCACCGGCTTCGTCTGCGGCGAGACGGCTGTGATCGAGGACGACGTCTCGATCCTGCACGGCGTCACGCTCGGCGGCACCGGCAAGGAGAACGAGGACCGTCACCCGAAGATTCGTCATGGCGTGCTGATCGGCGCCGGCGCAAAGATCCTCGGCAATATCGAGATCGGCCATTGCGCGCGCATTGCGGCAGGCTCCGTCGTGGTCAAGCCCGTGCCGCACAACGTCACGGTCGCCGGCGTGCCGGCCAAGATCGTCGGCGAGGCCGGCTGCGCCGAGCCGTCGCGGACCATGGACCAGATGATCAACGCGATGGGACTTTAAGCCTGCGTTTCCTGAGGGTCGGATTCGCCGGCCCTTTCGTCCCCACATTCTTTGGCAATTCATGCTGGCGGTTCGCCGCGTCTCGTCCTAAAACGCGGCCGACCAATTTCGATCGGAGACTTGCCGTGGACGTCAAAGAAGTCAGAAAGCTGGACGCGTATCTGAAGCGCGTATTCGGCAATCCCAAGATCCGCGTCGTGCCGCGGCCGAAGAAGGACGATTCCGCCGAGGTCTATATCGGCGAAGAGTTCATCGGCGTCCTCTTCGTCGACGACGAGGACGATGATCGCTCGTTCCAGTTCCAGATGGCGATCCTCGAGGACGATCTGGTCGACCAGGAATAGTCGTTGTTCCTTCACCTCGCCCCGCTCTTGTCCGCCGAAGCCCGCCTTCGGGCGAAGGCGGATGCGGGGAGGGGTCGAAATGCGCGCGCAGCGCGGATTTCAGGTGAGGGGGACTCTCTGCGAGTCCCACTATCCCCGTCCCCGGCCCCGGCTCTGCAGCGCAACGTCGTAGGGACGCTGCGATAGCGCGTCGAAGACGCGCGTAGACGCGCTGATGGTGTTCGGGGGCACACGCTTTCTCCACATCGTCATTGCGAGCGCAGCGAAGCAATCCAGAGTCTTTCCGCGGAGGGATTCTGGATTGCTTCGCTGCTGTTTAGCCCGGAGACATAGCTTACACCTGTTCGGAGACATGGTTGACACTTTTGGGGTTACGCAGATCGATCGTTTCGATCTGATGAGCGGCAAAGAATATTCCGAATTTTCCGTCGGCACTGAGCTGGCGAATGGCGAGCCTCTCACCACGGAAGGCTTGCGGGACTTTCCAGAGCCGTCCCTTGAAGCTGACATAGGCCTTGGTGGTGGAGACGGAACGGACGATCTCGCCGTCGTCGTACTCCACCGTTGGAAGGCGGTTCGGCATAGGGCGCTGGCTCGGTCGATAACGGCTCGCGGGCACATCGAAGCCCAATGCCTCGTGCGGCCGATCGAGATTGTAGACGTTGCGCCATTGGTCGAACGCCCGCTGGACATCGGCAAGGTCGCGGTAGCGCTTGAAGGCGAAGACCTCGGCCTTCAGGCTGCGGTGGAACCGTTCGTTCTTGCCTCGGCTCTGGGGATGATAGGGCCGGCTGTGGATCGTGCGGATGCCGAGCTTGAGAAGCCACACCGTCAGCGTGGTCCAGGGGTCTTCGAGGGTGAAGCCCCAGGGGCCGCCATTGTCGACGAACATCGCATCCGGCAGTCCGTAGCGGCGGAACGTCGTCTCGAGATGGCCTCGTACCGTCGAGCCTCGTTCGTTGTCACAGGCTGCCAGGCACAAGGCAAAGCGCGAGTGATCGTCCAGCGTCGTCAGTGGATGGCAGGACACGCCGTTCTCCAAGGCACTGTGTCCCTTGAAGTCCATTTGCCAAAGTTGATTGGGCTTATCCTTCTCGAAGCGCGTATACGGCTGTCCAGGCGTGCCCGCAGGCTCCTTCACCCGATCATAACGTCGCAAAATCTCGTGCACGGTCGATATCGCCGGAACGGCCTGCCGGTTGCGCTTGAGACGATGCGCGAGTTTGCGCGCTCCCCAGGCCGGGTGAGCATCGCGCAGTTCGACGATCTGTTGCTCGATCGCAGCAGCTGTACGCTCCGGACTGTGATGAGGTCGTCGCGATCGGTCCGCCAATGTCGTATCGCCTGCATCGTACCGCTGGATCCACTTGTAGCCCGTCGGAGCGCTGATGCCGAACTGCCGGCACAGCTGCCGCAGGTTCGCTCCCTCCTGCTTGGCAAGCACCACAAACTCCCGCCTTTGATCCATGACTGACACCTCTCGCCACGGCATCGTTCGCCCCCTTGTTTGACGAATCGAGCCGATTTTGACGTGTCAACCATGTCCCCGAACACCTGTCAGTCATGTCTCCGGGCTAAACA
>NZ_LJYG01000007.1 GCF_001440035.1 Bradyrhizobium manausense
GTATCCTCCGAGCCGCGCGATCTTGACGACGTAGTGGGAGATCGTGGTTCGTTGAGAGCGGTTGGCACCCCGATCTTTCACCAAATGATCGAGAAGCTTGATTTCGGTTTCCGTCAGCGCCGTTTGCGGCGGCGCATTCGGCGTGGAGCGATTGAGCATCGTCATCCAGAAGACGCGCCAGCTCACAATGCAGAAGACCGCGATCAGATTGACCAATCGCTCAGCGGTTCGCAATTTCGACTCCTCCGCCTTGCAGCCCGATTTGAGGATCTTATGGAAGACTTCGATCTTCCACCGCAGCGCGTACCACTCGAGCTTCTCGATGGCGTCCTTGCGCGATTGGACCGGGAGATCGGTGAGAAGCTTCCACTCGATTTTCTTTCGCCGCTTCGGCGTTCCGCGCTCTTGAGCATGGATCACGGTCAGAGTGAGTGCAGGATATTTCTTCTGCTTGCCGATCGGCGGCAGAATTCGAAGCTTGCGGAATCGAATTTCAAGAAGCGCTTCATCCGGATCACCTTTGTCATCCTTGACAGCCACCCGGTGCAGACCTTTGACCGCGACCTCGTCCATTTCGTCGGCAATTGTATGATTGCCGTCCCCGGCGAGTCGATCAACGCAGGTTCGCACCAGGAAATGCGTTCCAACCTCTTCGGCCAGACAGAACAGCTCATAGATGTCGCTCTCGCGATCGCCGATATGAACGCATTGTCCAGGGGCAGCGAGAAGGTCGGTCGATTGTCGTAAATTCTCCAGCCAGCGGATGCTCTCCTTCTGCTCGATCGGAACCCGTGTCGGATTGATCTTTCGCTTCAGGGCCGTCGTCCCCTTGAACTTCTTGCGTGTCCAGAACTTGATTGCCGCCAGTCCGAGCGGAAGCCCCTCGGTCGTCACGGCGAGGCTCGAATGCATCAGGATGCCGCACTGCGTGCGCCCTGCCGTCTTACCTGTAAAGCCAATCAGATCCGGCTTCTCTCGCTTGAAGCTGAATTCCGTCGTGTCATGGAGGACAAGGATCGGCCCCTCCGTTGTCGTCGCGCGCCCGTGCGTCGCCTCAAAGTGGCCGCCAAGAATATCCGCCTCGTTGACCCGTTCGTTGGAGAAGAAGCGATACGCGGCCTTCGTGTTCGCCCAGTCCTGACAAACCAGCGGGATGCTCTGACCCATGTCGCTCCCGATCAGCCCGAGCAACTTGCAAAATCGGCGGCCGAGCCGCTCATCCTTAAACTCGCATCCCGCAACTTCCCGATCAACCCACGTCTCGATGCCGGTCGTCAATCGCTGAGCACGCGCTTCCGCAAGATCCTTTAGTACCAAGCCCACCAAGCACCATCAAATTCGAATCAGGTGCTCGACAACGAATCACAAGAGATTCTGCCGATTCAAGTTTTCGCCGCGGACACGTCGTCTAAATCGACCGCAAATTGTGGGTAATTGGAAGGTCTCTTTGCCGCTTACGAAACTGGCAAGGCGCCGGTAGGATTTGCCACCGACATCAGACCGCTGTTTACGCAAGGGCGGAGGTCATACCGTCAATGCCCTGCACAGTCGGCGAATGTGCATCAGCCTTGCCTCGGCTTTTGAATGGCATGAGGTCACCAAGAGTGCCATCTCCGCGAATCTGGCTGACAATGGCTTTTGCCAAAGTACTTTTGCCAAGTCCGTTGGGTCCATATTTGTGCGAATTTCACGGATTGTGAGCATCGATTTCGGGCGATCGTGAGCACTGAATTCAGACGATCGTGAGCAGCCCGCGGCGGCCGATGGGGAGATAGAGTCAGGGTTACGGCTGCCCGTCAAGGGCGATGGTTTTGGCGCTGCGTTTTCGCATGCTTTCACCGGAGAGCTGGAGGCGGTGGGCGTTATGGACGAGGCGATCGAGAATGGCGTCAGCGACCGTGGGGTCCCCGATGGCTCCATGCCAGGTGTCCACGGGGAGCTGACTTGTGACGATTGTGGATGCGCGGCCATGGCGGTCCTCGAGGATCTCGAGCAGGTCGCGGCGTTCGGCGGCAGTGAGCACGGACAAGCCCCAATCGTCCAGGATCAAAAGCTGAGCGCGGCCGAGACTTTTGAGGAGCCGGGGGTGACGCCCGTCGCCGCGAGCGAGCGCGAGGGCTTCGAACAGCCTCGGGACGCGATGATAGAGGACGGAGCGGTTGTCGCGGCAGGCCTTGTGGCCGAGGGCACAGGCCAACCAACTTTTGCCCAGGCCGGTGGCGCCGGTGACGAGCAAGTTCTCGTGGCGATCGATCCAGCGGCCTTCGACGAGCTTGGCGAAAACGGCGCGATCGATGCCACGCGGGGTACGCAGATCAACGTCTTCGACGCAAGCATTCTGACGCAACGCGGCGGTCTTGAGGCGCATGGCGAGCCGCCTGGTGTCGCGTTCGGCGGCTTCGCGGTCGACCAACAGACTTATCCGATCTTCGAACGGCAAGGCTTCGAGATCGGGTAATCGGCGCTGCCCCTCGAAGGCCTTGGCCATTCCGCTGAGGCCGAGCTCGATCAGCCGTTCGTGGGTTGGGTGGTTGAGCATGCATGGTCTCCTTTGCTTCAGTGGAAGTAGTCGCGGCCGCGGATGTTGCCGTGGCGCAGGGGTTGGGGCTCGAAAGGCTCGTCGTCGAAGAGAGTGCGATCGAGACCGTTCTGGAGAATCGATCGGATGGAGGCGACGGAGCGCGCCTTGATGAGGATGCCGCGCCGGCAGGCCGCGTCGACGCGTTCGGCGCCGTAGCTTTTGGCCAGCGCCAGAATGCCGAGGCAGGTTCGAAAGCCCTGTTCTGGATGAGGCCGGGCTTCGATCACGGCCTGGAAGAACGCTGCAGTCGAAGGGCCGATCCGCTCGCCAGCGGCGATCACCGCGGCGGGGGTCCATTTGCCGTAGCGGCGATGGGCGCTGGGCATGTGGTCGGCGATGGTGGTGTGTCCGCGCCGGTTGGGGGCGCAGGCATGGCTGGCGATGCGCTCGCCCTTGTGAAAGAGTTCGACCGTC
The DNA here is from genome assembly GCF_001440035.1 of Bradyrhizobium manausense. GTDB lineage: Bacteria > Pseudomonadota > Alphaproteobacteria > Rhizobiales > Xanthobacteraceae > Bradyrhizobium > Bradyrhizobium manausense. The sequence goes on from NZ_LJYG01000007.1 coordinate 2,996, forward strand.
CGATCGTCGATGCGGGCATCGACCAGCTCGCCGATCAGACGATAGGGCGCGGAGTACCAGTGGCCGTTGACCTCGACGTGATAGTCGGGAGCGACGCGGCAGCGCTTCCAGCGTGCGAAGGCA
>NZ_LJYG01000008.1 GCF_001440035.1 Bradyrhizobium manausense
GTATCCTCCGAGCCGCGCGATCTTGACGACGTAGTGGGAGATCGTGGTTCGTTGAGAGCGGTTGGCACCCCGATCTTTCACCAAATGATCGAGAAGCTTGATTTCGGTTTCCGTCAGCGCCGTTTGCGGCGGCGCATTCGGCGTGGAGCGATTGAGCATCGTCATCCAGAAGACGCGCCAGCTCACAATGCAGAAGACCGCGATCAGATTGACCAATCGCTCAGCGGTTCGCAATTTCGACTCCTCCGCCTTGCAGCCCGATTTGAGGATCTTATGGAAGACTTCGATCTTCCACCGCAGCGCGTACCACTCGAGCTTCTCGATGGCGTCCTTGCGCGATTGGACCGGGAGATCGGTGAGAAGCTTCCACTCGATTTTCTTTCGCCGCTTCGGCGTTCCGCGCTCTTGAGCATGGATCACGGTCAGAGTGAGTGCAGGATATTTCTTCTGCTTGCCGATCGGCGGCAGAATTCGAAGCTTGCGGAATCGAATTTCAAGAAGCGCTTCATCCGGATCACCTTTGTCATCCTTGACAGCCACCCGGTGCAGACCTTTGACCGCGACCTCGTCCATTTCGTCGGCAATTGTATGATTGCCGTCCCCGGCGAGTCGATCAACGCAGGTTCGCACCAGGAAATGCGTTCCAACCTCTTCGGCCAGACAGAACAGCTCATAGATGTCGCTCTCGCGATCGCCGATATGAACGCATTGTCCAGGGGCAGCGAGAAGGTCGGTCGATTGTCGTAAATTCTCCAGCCAGCGGATGCTCTCCTTCTGCTCGATCGGAACCCGTGTCGGATTGATCTTTCGCTTCAGGGCCGTCGTCCCCTTGAACTTCTTGCGTGTCCAGAACTTGATTGCCGCCAGTCCGAGCGGAAGCCCCTCGGTCGTCACGGCGAGGCTCGAATGCATCAGGATGCCGCACTGCGTGCGCCCTGCCGTCTTACCTGTAAAGCCAATCAGATCCGGCTTCTCTCGCTTGAAGCTGAATTCCGTCGTGTCATGGAGGACAAGGATCGGCCCCTCCGTTGTCGTCGCGCGCCCGTGCGTCGCCTCAAAGTGGCCGCCAAGAATATCCGCCTCGTTGACCCGTTCGTTGGAGAAGAAGCGATACGCGGCCTTCGTGTTCGCCCAGTCCTGACAAACCAGCGGGATGCTCTGACCCATGTCGCTCCCGATCAGCCCGAGCAACTTGCAAAATCGGCGGCCGAGCCGCTCATCCTTAAACTCGCATCCCGCAACTTCCCGATCAACCCACGTCTCGATGCCGGTCGTCAATCGCTGAGCACGCGCTTCCGCAAGATCCTTTAGTACCAAGCCCACCAAGCACCATCAAATTCGAATCAGGTGCTCGACAACGAATCACAAGAGATTCTGCCGATTCAAGTTTTCGCCGCGGACACGTCGTCTAAATCGACCGCAAATTGTGGGTAATTGGAAGGTGAGCTACGCGCTTACGAGGTATGGCGTGAGGTCTGCGATCATCTGCTGCAAATTGATCCCTCGCCTCCGGCATGTGATTTCCCGGATTCGGTCTTTGAATTTGTCGAGGGCTTTCGGCGCAATGCGCCGCTCGCTCCCGTCATTCGCAATGCTGAATCCGAAAAATTTACGTTCCTCGCGCCACCGCGCTTTTGGCCTCGTTGACTTTCAAGCGGAGCTGGTTGGTCAGGAACCGGCTTATCGAGGCCCTCACCCTTGATCCACGCTTCCTTCAGACCCCGCCTCGCGGCGGCAGCCCTTGCGTTTCTCTATCCCTTCACCTCGATCAGGTTTGGTATAAGACTTTCACTTCCGAGCTATTGAACATGCCCGGCACACAACGAAGCCGCTTGCCGCGCGGCAAACAGGATGGAAGCACTGTCACCCTGATTGGGTTCTTCCGCATATTTGGTGCAGCTTGAGCGACTGGGGTTGGATAGGGTGTGGGTTGTTCTCAGGCAGCCAGAAGGACGCGTCGACGTAATAGCGGGTAGCTTGCCCGGCCATACATTTGTCGTTTGATGGCTTTGATCCTGCTGATCTGGCCTTCGACCGGACTGGTTGTCCAGGAGGTAGTTATTGCCGCTCGGACCGCATCGATGTCGCGCGCGATGCCGTTGGCGAAGCTCTTGAGCTCGCTGTTGGCTGCTTGCGTGATCCATTCATCGAGCTCGGCGATGTCGCTACCACTGAGAAGGGACACAAACCGCTTCGCTAGATCGGCCGCCGTGGCGAGTTCCGGAGCTTGCGCAAACAGATGGCCGAGGAACAGCCTGGCTTCAGCATCGATCTGATCCGGATCCTGGCTCAAGTACCAAGCACAGCGACGACGCGTGGGAGCTTTCCAGGTCAGGTGTGGTTGTACTGTTCCTCCCGCGTCCGCACGTGCACGCCTGTCCGCGGCCCATCGCGCGACGGTCACCCGACTTCCAGTATACCCCTGTTGCTGAAGCTCTCGCCAAAGCTGCTGGCCCACCTGGCAGCCGGAGGCCCACCGCGCTTCGAGCCACGCCTCGAAGGGACCGATAAGATGTGAAGGTCTGTAAGGACGCGAATGCTCCGGTTCGCCGCCAGCGGCTAGCCAGCGCTGTACAGTGCGTCTGTCGACACCGAGCAGGTGGGCGATCCTGGATGTCGGGCAACCTTGCTCGCGTAGGCGACAGATTTCATCCCAGCGTTCGCGTCGCGCAGCCTTTCGATCCGCCCGCAACTGTGCAAGGCCGGGCGGCGCCGTGGAACTGCCGGTCTTCGGTCTTTGCGCGGACGCCATGATTTGTACGGCGGCGGCTACGTTGTGACGATGGCGGCCGACCGCGTGGCGCAGGGCGTCCCCCAAACTGTTGAGCAGGTGCCAGCGGTCCGCCACCTGCACCGCGTCGGGCGCGCCGCAGCGTGTGCCATCAGCATAAAGTCCCGCACGATCGCGGGCGACGACCTTGATTCCGGGCCAGCGCTTCAGCCAGCGCGCAACACTGTCGGCGTTACGATCGGGAAGTAGGTCAAGCACGCAATTGCGCTCCAGATCGCAGATGATCGTTCCATATCGCTGGCCACGACGCCAAGCCCAATCGTCGATGCCGACAACGGTCGGGGCAACGAAATCCGGCAAGGGAGCCGAGTGAATCATTCGGAGCAAGGTATCGCCACTGACCGGCA
>NZ_LJYG01000009.1 GCF_001440035.1 Bradyrhizobium manausense
CTTCCAATTACCCACAATTTGCGGTCGATTTAGACGACGTGTCCGCGGCGAAAACTTGAATCGGCAGAATCTCTTGTGATTCGTTGTCGAGCACCTGATTCGAATTTGATGGTGCTTGGTGGGCTTGGTACTAAAGGATCTTGCGGAAGCGCGTGCTCAGCGATTGACGACCGGCATCGAGACGTGGGTTGATCGGGAAGTTGCGGGATGCGAGTTTAAGGATGAGCGGCTCGGCCGCCGATTTTGCAAGTTGCTCGGGCTGATCGGGAGCGACATGGGTCAGAGCATCCCGCTGGTTTGTCAGGACTGGGCGAACACGAAGGCCGCGTATCGCTTCTTCTCCAACGAACGGGTCAACGAGGCGGATATTCTTGGCGGCCACTTTGAGGCGACGCACGGGCGCGCGACGACAACGGAGGGGCCGATCCTTGTCCTCCATGACACGACGGAATTCAGCTTCAAGCGAGAGAAGCCGGATCTGATTGGCTTTACAGGTAAGACGGCAGGGCGCACGCAGTGCGGCATCCTGATGCATTCGAGCCTCGCCGTGACGACCGAGGGGCTTCCGCTCGGACTGGCGGCAATCAAGTTCTGGACACGCAAGAAGTTCAAGGGGACGACGGCCCTGAAGCGAAAGATCAATCCGACACGGGTTCCGATCGAGCAGAAGGAGAGCATCCGCTGGCTGGAGAATTTACGACAATCGACCGACCTTCTCGCTGCCCCTGGACAATGCGTTCATATCGGCGATCGCGAGAGCGACATCTATGAGCTGTTCTGTCTGGCCGAAGAGGTTGGAACGCATTTCCTGGTGCGAACCTGCGTTGATCGACTCGCCGGGGACGGCAATCATACAATTGCCGACGAAATGGACGAGGTCGCGGTCAAAGGTCTGCACCGGGTGGCTGTCAAGGATGACAAAGGTGATCCGGATGAAGCGCTTCTTGAAATTCGATTCCGCAAGCTTCGAATTCTGCCGCCGATCGGCAAGCAGAAGAAATATCCTGCACTCACTCTGACCGTGATCCATGCTCAAGAGCGCGGAACGCCGAAGCGGCGAAAGAAAATCGAGTGGAAGCTTCTCACCGATCTCCCGGTCCAATCGCGCAAGGACGCCATCGAGAAGCTCGAGTGGTACGCGCTGCGGTGGAAGATCGAAGTCTTCCATAAGATCCTCAAATCGGGCTGCAAGGCGGAGGAGTCGAAATTGCGAACCGCTGAGCGATTGGTCAATCTGATCGCGGTCTTCTGCATTGTGAGCTGGCGCGTCTTCTGGATGACGATGCTCAATCGCTCCACGCCGAATGCGCCGCCGCAAACGGCGCTGACGGAAACCGAAATCAAGCTTCTCGATCATTTGGTGAAAGATCGGGGTGCCAACCGCTCTCAACGAACCACGATCTCCCACTACGTCGTCAAGATCGCGCGGCTCGGAGGATACTTGGCCCGAGCCAACGATCCGCCTCCAGGAAATACCGTGATCTGGCGCGGACTATCGCGACTGATCGACATCGAATTGGGGGCCGCGATCGGGGCTAAAATTATGGGTAATTGAAAGCAAAGAGACCCCGTCTGGCGGAGTGGATGAGCGATCGGCTATCGGGTGCTGAGTTTGTGAGCCGATGTGAGCTTCTATGTCTGCGCCTAGTTCTGGAACTAGAACCTTCCATATGATCGAAGCGGTCGCCGAGCGTCTTGAGGGAGCGCCGCGGCAGCTTCGCCGGCGCTGGTCGGAGGAGTTCAAGGCGCAAGTTGTGACAGAGGCACTGGAGCCTGGCGCGAGCGTATCGGCGATCGCCCGCCGGATCGGCATTCACCCGTCGCAGCTGTTCGCCTGGCGCCGTGATGCTCGGGCCGAGTTGCATTGTCTCTCGCGGCCTTCAAGTCGCGAGGTTGTGGTAACGTCTGTGGCAGGCGCGGTGATCGAGATTGCGATTGGCGAAGTCATCGTGCGCGCCGGCGTGGATGTCGACGAGGCGCACTTGCAGCGGGTGATCCGGGCGGTCCGTTCGGCATGATCCCCTCTGGTGTGAAGGTGTTCCTCGCGAGCCATCCAGTCGACTTCCGCAATTATGCGGAGCCCACGATTATGCGGAGTGTGCGGCCGTTCAATCCGAGACCCGCTTCGTTATCAACAGTTTAGTTCCTGCTGCCCTCTTTCTTGCTCAGCATAATCTGAGGCCTCCCTTCCTGCCTTGATGGCAACGAAAGGGAGACAAGGAATGGCCAAGTCGAGTGAGGATCACTGCCACGGTTTGCGCTGCATGGACGCAGGCGATCTCGCCCCGCTGGTGACGGAGTTCACACGACACCTGACGGTGTTGGGGCATAAGAGCTTGACGGTGAGCGGCTATGACGCTGCAGCCCGTCACCTCGCGCAATGGCTGACGCTGTCCAAGGTCGCAGTCACCGACATTGATGATGGCGTCACCGATCGGTTCGCTCGGCATCGCTGTCGATGCCCCGGCATACGTCGCGTGAAGGGCGTGTCCAAGAAGTACGTGAGGCGGGTGCGCCGGTTCGTCGAGTTTCTCGGCGAGCGCGGAATCGTCCAGCGCAAGCCGAAGCCCGCATTACCGACGCCCCACCGCAGGGTGGTCGAGTTCCAGGACTGGCTGCGACAGCATCGCGGCGTCACAGAGCTGACAATAGATCGACATGGTCGCATGATCATGCGGCTGCTCCCGGCTGCTTGGCAGCAAGCCGCGAAACTGGAATGCCCAACTCATTCGCGACGTGATCATTGCAGAGACGAAACGGGTCTCGCTCGCCTATGTGAAGACTATGACGATGGCGCTGAGAGGATATTTACGGTTCCTCACCGCGCGGGGGGTGTGCCGGGCGGGACTCGATCATGCTGTGCCAATCATTCCGCAGTGGCGACTGTCGTCGCTGCCGCGATACATCAGCTCGTCAGATGTCGAGACGTTGATTGCAACGTGCGACCAGACCACGGCGACTGGCGTTCGTGATCGGGCGATCCTGCTGCTGTTGGCACGACTGGGCTTGCGGGCCGGCGACATTCTCTCTCTTCGTCTCACTGATATTGATTGGCAACAGGCGACGCTGTCGGTTCGTGGCAAGGGGCGGCGGGAGACGAGATTACCATTGCCGCAAGACGCCGGCGATGCCTTGCTCGCTTATCTGGATCAGGCCCGGCCGCACGTCGCCGATGGTCGAATCTTCTTCATGTCGAATGCACCAATCCGGCCACTGACAGGTTCGAGCGCAGTCTCTGATGTTGTGCGTGGTGCAATACGAAAGGCCGGTATCCCCGCTCCGTCGAATGGGGCCAACCTGCTTCGGCATTCGGCCGCGACGGCCATGTTGCGGGGCGGCGCGACGCTCGACACAGTTGGCGCCGTACTGCGCCACCGCTCACCGGACATGACCGCGCACTACGCCAAAGTCGACGTGACGATGCTGCTGCAGATCGCGCAGCCATGGCCGGGAGATGCGTGATGCTGAGTCAATATCTGGCCAAATATGTGGACCAGCAGCAGTCGCTGGGGTTCAAGTTCCGTGTCCAGCAAATCCTGCTGAGGGGCTACGTCAGCTTCGCCGAGAAGCACGGCGACCGGCACATCAGAAGTGCCCGGGTCCTGGCATGGGCCGCACGAGCGCCGTCACCGGAGCAGCGCCGCAACCGGTTGCTTACCGTGCGGCGGTTTGCGCTGGCGATGCACGCCGATAATCCGCGCCATCAGGTTCCGGCGGCGGATGCACTCGGCCACGCCGTCGTCAAGCGGCGACCGCCTTATATCTATAGTGCGGACGAGATCGCACGATTGCTTCGCGCTGCGGCGGCACTCCGGCCGGTAGGCTCGATCAGACCGACCATGTACGTAACGCTCTTCGGCCTGCTCACCGCTACCGGCATGCGGATCGCGGAAGCTTTGGCGCTGCGGATCGACGATGTAACTGCCGATGGGCTCGTCGTCCGACAGACCAAGTTCCAGAAGAGCCGGCTGTTGCCACTTCACGCAACAGCTCGGCTGGCGCTCGACAGATATCTGGTCACCCGGCGGTCGCTGACCACCACAGATCGTGCTCTCTTCGTATCGGTTGCCGGACAGTCGCTGCCCTACAACACTGTGCGACGCATCTTCCTGCAACTCCTCGACAGTACCAATCTCAGGGGCGCCTGCGCGGGGCGAGATCCGCGCATCCACGATCTGCGCCACACCTTCGCGGTCCGCTCGCTGGAGCAGTGCCGCCACGATCGTGCTGCGATCGCCCGCCATATTGTGGCGCTCAGCACCTACCTCGGCCACGCCCACGTGACCGACACCTATTGGTACTTGCAGGCGACGCCGACCCTAATGGGCCAGATCGCCGAGGCCGGCGAGGCATTGCTCATTGGAGGCGCCGCATGACTGCGCTCGCCCCCTACCTGAGCAGCTTCCTGCGCGAGCACCTGCCCAAAGAACGCCGGGCGAGCCAGCATACCTGCGAGGCGTATGCCCAGAGCTTCCAGCTGTTGCTCCAATTTGCCGCCGGCCGACTCAAGCTCAAGCCATCGAAGATCGAGATCGAACGGCTCGACGCGCCGCTGATCTTGGCATTCCTGGAGCATCTAGAGAAGCAGCGCGGCAACTCGGCGCGAACTCGCAATGCCCGGCTCGCTGCGATCAACTCGTTCTTCCGCTATCTGGAATACAGGGTGCCATCCTGCCTCGACCAATCACGTCGGATCCATGCGATCCCGATGAAGAAGACCGATCAGGCGCTCGTCGGCTATCTCACTCGTGACGAGCTGCAGGCTCTGTTAGATGCGCCAGACGCGAGCACCGTGTCCGGCATCCGTGATCGAGCCATGCTGCATCTGGCCTTCGCCGCAGGCATGCGCGTGTCGGAGCTGGTCGGCCTTCGGCTCGATCAGATCGACCGCCAGACCATATCCAGCGTGCACATCATGGGTAAGGGCCGTCGTGAACGTGTCTTGCCGCTCTGGAAACAAACGGCTGCAGCTGTGAAGGCTTGGCTCAAAGTGCGCCCAGTCACCGACGCTCCTGAGCTGTTCTTCAACGCCCGTGCTCAGGCGATGACCCGCTCGGGCTTTGAGTACATCCTGACCAAGCATGTCGCCGCCGCCGCTCGCAAGGCGCCGTCGATCGCCGGCAAAGGCGTCAGTCCGCACGTACTGCGCCATACCTGCGCCATGCATACGCTTCAGGCGACTCGCGACGTCCGGAAAGTCTCGCTATGGCTCGGACACGCCAGCCTGCAAAGCACCGAGGTCTACCTTCGCGCCGATCCGACAGAGAAGCTCGAAGCGCTCGCCGCCATGTCGCCGCCGATGCTGACGCCCGGTCGATTCCGGGCGCCCGACAAGCTCTTGGCCATGCTGAATGTGGCCGGACGCAAGCCGAATTATGCGGAGTGAAACAGGCGAGAAGACCGCGGCGGGAACCAACTTCCCGCCGCACACTCCGCATAATCGTGGGCTCCGCATAATTGCGGAAGTCGACTGGATGGCTAGCCAGGAACACCTTCACGCCGGAGGGGATCATGCCGAACGCACTGCCCGGATCACCCGCTGCAACTGCGCCTCGTCGACGTCCACGCCGGCGCGCACGATCACCTCGCCAATGGCAATTTCGATCACTGCGCCTGCCGCAGACACCACCACACCCTCGCAACTCGAGTGCCGCGCGGGACAATGTCGCTCTGCCCGAGCATCACGGCGCCAGGCGAACAGCTGCGACGGGTGAATGCCAATCCGGCGGGCGATCGCCGAGACACTCGCGCCAGGCTCCAGCGCCTCTGTCACAACTTGCGCCTTAAACTCGTCCGACCAGCGTCGGCGAAGCTGCCGCGGCGCTCCCTCAAGACGCTCGGCAACCGCTTCGATCATATGGAAGGTTCTAGTTCCAGAACTAGGCGCAGACATAGAAGCCCACATCGGCTCACAAACTCAGCAGCCGATAGCCGATCGCTTACCCACTCCGCCAGACGGGGTCTCTTTGCGTCTCTTTGCCGCTTACGTTCCTTCTCATCCTGCGACCACCGGCGGCCGCCGCTCGACCGATGTGATCACCTCTGCCCGCGAAATCGTCATAGCGCTTCTCCTAGGATTACCCCTAGGACCTGCAGCGCTCGCGTCCCTCAAACAAGACGGCCTTTGGCGGAGGCTCGGATCGGTTCGTCGAGATATCGCTTAACAAGAAAGGCAAAAGCGATTGCAACTAGAGTCATGGTTGGTACCGCTAGCGTTGCATGATTCTGCGCAACCCAACCTGCCGAAGTTGCTCCGAACAATAGCATGAGTAGAACGTAGTGGGTCATATAAAGCGGGTATGAAAGATCTCCGATAAACTCGCTAAAACGGTTGATCGACGGACTCCCGATTGCATTAGCGCCAAGCCAAACAAGGAGCGGATATACGATTGTGACGATCAGGAAATCGTAGGGCCTCCAAAGGAAGGGCCAAAAGAAGGTCGCAAGCAGGATAAGCGGAAGATAAGATTCTGCCCGTGGCAACCGCGGTTGCCTGCCAATACGGTAAGCAACAACGCCCGCGATAAATGAAAAACCTACCCGTACAAAGCCAATCCAGAAGGTTCTGCGGTCGAAACCGCCGTTTAGGCTTCCGAAATCGTAGCACGTGTATGCCGTTGCAACCGCGGCGAAGGCGAGCATCGCTACCAACCATCGAAGCGATAGTTGGCGCAGAAAAAGAGCAAACGTTAGGCTCGCCACATACTCGCAAAGCAATGACCAGGCGGGAGCGGCTAAAGGAAAAATAGGAAAGCTGGCATTGCTGAGAAATAAGTGCGGCAATAGAAGTGCGCTGCAGGTGAGGAGAATAAAAAACTCTGTGACACTAAAATTGAATAATCCGGCAGCCATAGGCGAATAGAATCGTCCGGTTACAACCACAGCGAAGCCCAACAAGGAGCTAATTACGACCAGCGGATGCAGTCGTATCAGACGCCGTTTGATAAGTTCTGTGGGTGACAATTCTACGCGAGAAGGGTCGTAGGCAAATGCCATTACATACCCTGACAAGCAAAAGAAAAAATCTACAGCGAGATAACCGCGAGGAATCCAGTTCTGAGTACCGGACTGAAAGGGCTCATAAAAATGTAAAAAGGTGACGCAGATGGCAGCAATTCCCCGCATGCCGTCAAGAATGCTCAGTCGCGCGACCTCTTTGGCAGCGAGCGACCCGGGGTCTTCGGGAAAGGCGTTGGGATGCGGCAAATTCGGGAGGTCGTAACTGGATTTGAGCATCGCGTTCCGCATGCAAAGATTCTGCGATTCTATTAACGCATCCTTCACATTTTCCTTGCATATACTTCCATATATTTGGATATACTTGCATATAGCGTGTGCCGCTACACGGTCTGCCTCTTAGACATCTACAAGCACCGGTCGCGGTAGGGGCACGGATTTCTCCGTGCCCCCCCCCGCCAGATCCGTACGTGCGGTACTACCGCATACGGCTCCTGCCTTGGGTCATGACGTATACCTTGGGTTGGGATGCGGATGACATGCGCGGACTTTCGGGATGTATCGCCCAATGAATCGTCGGAACCTTTCCCAGGTCATGCGAGAGCGCTGGCTGCGTCGACGAAGCGAGCGCAGCCAAGCCCGGCAGACCTCGGCGCGGAACATGCCGAGCCGCTTCAGGTTTCCCGGGATCGCGTGGTAGTTCAGGTATCCCTGCATCACGCGACGGAGCCAAACGCCGGTCTCACCGATAGGCGCATGGCGGCGTTTCATCAGGTCGTGTCGTATCGCACTCAGCGTCGCCCGCAAGCGAGGCCGAAGCTGTTCGCTCATTGGTCGAGGTTGAGTTCTGCTTCGTTACTTGTTGAGAGCCGTATGACGTGAGAGCGTCACGTACGGTTCGGAGAGCGGCTCCGGGTGCAACTCCCGGGGCCGACTCACCATGGCCAGGGAGCATGCCTGTTCACCAAAAGACTCGAGAGAGGAAGGTTCATCTGGCGATCGGTTGCGGGCGAAGCAGTGACGATCTCACCGGCGCAGATGAGCTATCTGTTGTCCGGAATCGATTGGCGAAACCCTCAAGAAGCGCTGCGACCGACGCGGGTCGGATAGCCGTTTTACGGTTTGAATCTGCAACGTGATCTGATTCAATGGCTTCATGATATCGAAGCCGGACGACCTTCCATTGGACCTCGTGAGTGCCCTGGCGGCGCTGCAGGCCGAGCGTGAGGCGCGGCTGCAAGCCGAGGCGGTAGCTGCCAGTGCGCGGGCGGAGCTGTCGGCCAACGAGGCGCTGATTGCGCACCTTGAGCCTTGAGCTGCGGATCGAGAAGCTCAAGCGCGAACTGTACGGGGCAGCGCTCCGAGCGCACGGCGCGGCTGATCGAGCAATTGGAATTGGAGCTCGAAGAACTCGTTACCACGGCGAGCGAGGACGAGCTTACCGCTCAGAGCGCGGCGACGAAAACCCAGGGCGTGCGCGCCTTTACGCGCAAGCGGCCGGTGCGCAAGCCATGGCCGGACGACATCGAACGCGAGCGCGTCGTCATCGAGGCCCCGACGAGCTGTGCATGCTGCGGCGGATCGCGCCTGGCGAAGCTGGGCGAGGATGTGACCGAGACGCTGGAGGAGATCCCGCGCCGGTTCAAGCTGATAGAGACGGTGCGGGAAAAGTTCACCTGCCGCGATTGCGAGAAGATCAGCCAGCCGCCGGCACCGTTCCATGCCACGCCGCGCGGCTTCATCGGTCCGCAATTGCTGGCGACGATCCTGTTCGACAAGTTCGGCATGCATATCCCGCTCAACCGCCAGAGTGTGCGCTTTAGGGCCGAGAGGATCGACCTTCCGTTGTCGACGCTGGCCGACCAGGTCGGCCACGGGACCTTCGCCGTCATGCCGCTGTTCCAACTGATCGAGCGGCATGTGCTGTCGGCCGAGCGCCTTCATGGCGACGACAGTGTGCTGCAGAAGCACACAGAAAGGATGATCGAGATGATCTGAAAATCTGTGTGCACAAGCTGTGGCAGCGATGAGGGTAGGCCCCTCGGGATCGACTTTCAGGAGTAGGTCTCAAATCACTTCAAGCGGCTTCGCTTAAGAGGCGCGGTCGTGAGCGTTGAAGCTAGAGCATTTTCCGATCACGTTGCGTCGTAACCAGCTGCGACGAGATAATTTTGACATTCCTGGGGTGAGAAGCGTTTGAGAGCGTTGGCGATTGCCTGCCAGAGATCGGGCATGGTACGCGCTGCCGCGGCCCGCAACAGCGCCTTCAATTTAGAGAAGGCCATTTCGATCGGGTTAAAGTCTGGACTGTAGGGCGGGAGATAGAGCAGGCTTGCTCCGACGGTCTGGATGGCTTCTCGAACGCCATGGACCTTGTGAGCAGGCAAGTTATCCATGATAACGGTATCGCCCGGCCGCAACGATGGGGCGAGCAATTGTTCGACGTAGGCCAGGAAGGCGTCGCCATCCATTGGACCGTCCAGAACAAGCGGCGCGATCAGACCGTCGGAACGCAATCCAGCGGTGAATGTCGTCGTCTTCCAATGCCCGTGTGGGACAGCTGCACGACATCGCTCGCCGCGTGGCGAGCGCCCGTAGAGCCGTGCCATCTTGGTGTTGGCGCTGGTTTCGTCGACGAAGACGAGACGCTCAGGATCAAGATCGATTTGTCCTTCGAACCACTCCTCACGCGCAGCATTTATATCACCGCGCCGTTGCTCGGCGGCGTGCGCTGTCTTTTTTTAAGTGTGATCGTTCTGCGCTGGAAGAAACGCCAGAGCGACGCGATGCCGGCCGATATTCCACGACGTTTCAACAGTTCCTGCAACTCGGCGAGCGTGATATCCGGCTTCGCTGTCACCGCGTCCAATCAACTGCGAATGGGCTTCGATGCGCTGCGATTTGCGGTCACCGCCCTGGCGTTTAGGAACGATGTCGCCAACCTCCTTGAGGCGACTGCGCCAGCGGATCGCGCTGGCCGCGCTGACACCAAAGCGCTCGGCAGCCTGTCGGCAGGACATGCCACCGTCAATCGCGGAGCTATGCGGAAAAGTGGGTGATGACGGCGTGAGATAGGCGGCGTATCGAGGCGGGTGTCGAGCCTGCCAGAACCTCTCAAGGAGAGCGATACGCCATGAACGAGATTAGCAACATTGTCGCGCTTCGTCAGCCCGACGAGATCGATGATCCACTGACGAATATCCTGCGCGCTGGTGCGCGGCAGCTTCTGGCGCAGGCCGTCGAGGCCGAAGTCGAGACATTTCTCGCCACGGTGAAGGACTTGAAGCTTGCCGACGGACGCGCCCGTGTCGTGCGGCATGGTTACGGCCCGGCGCGAACGATTGCGACCGGCATTGGCCCGGTCGAGGTGGCGCGGGCGAAGATTCGGGACCGCGGGGCGTCCGGCGATGGCGAGCGGATCCGATTCAGCTCGGCGATCCTGCCGCTGTGGGCGCGGCGGAGCAGGAGCCTGGATGCGCTGTTGCCGGTGCTCTACCTGCGCGGCATCTCGACCGGCGACTTCCAGGAGGCGCTGACGGCCTTGCTGGGCAAGGACGCGCCGAACCTGTCGCCCGCGGTGATTTCCCGGCTGACGGCCGAGTGGCAAGGCGAGTACGAGCGCTGGCAGAGGCGCGATCTGTCGGCGCGACGATACGTGTATGTGTGGGCCGATGGGGTCTTCCTGCAGGCCCGCATGGAAGACCATGGCGAGTGCATGCTGGTGCTGATCGGCACGACCCCGGAAGGCAAGAAGGAACTGATCGGCTTCCAGGTCGGCGTGCGCGAGAGCGCCCAGAGCTGGCGCGAACTCTTGATCGACGTCAAACAGCGCGGGTTGCAGATCGCCCCGGAAATTGCCGTCGGCGACGGCGCGCTCGGCTTCTGGAAGGCGCTCGACGAGGTCTTTCCCGGCACGCGCCACCAGCGATGCTGGGTGACGGTCAATGTCCTGGACAAGGTCCCGCTCTCGGTGCAGGCCGCCATGAAGAAGGATCTGCGCGAGGTCTATTGGGCGCCGAACCGGGCATCTGCCGAAGCGGCGATCGATGTCTTCGCCGAGAAATACCGCGCCAAGTACGGCCGGGCGGTCGAATGCCTGGTCAAGGATCGCGACGCGCTGCTGGCCTTCTACGACTTCCCAGCCGAACATTGGGATCACTTGCGCACCAGCAATCCCATCGAGAGCGTGTTCGCGACCGTGCGGCACAGGACGGTGCGCACGAAGGGCTCGTTATCGCCCACCACCGCCAAACTGATGGTGTTCAAGCTGGTGGTCGCCGCATCAAGGACCTGGCGGCGGCTCAAAGGCACAAATCAGTTGCCGAAGGTCATCGCAGGTGTCAGATTCAACGACGGCATCGAGGTCATCCACGTGCCGGCAAACCACGCCGCCTGATCACCTCGTCACCCAAAATCCCGCATAGCTCTCAATCGCGGCTACCACCCTTTGGCGAAGATCAACCGAAAGCGCCTTGGTCATACATGCTGACCTCCTTCGCCAGCATGCAGCTTGAATCTGACTCGCGCCCTTTTGGGAATCCCCAACCGATTCATTCCGGTCGGAAAATGCTCTAACGGTCGGGAATAGCCGAACGGATAGGCGTCCGAGAGACGAATGAAAATGAACCCGCCGATGAACCGTCGTAACGTGGAAATCGTCGTCAAAACCAGAGGTGTGTCGTCCCTCTGGGATGAGCCCGCCGGAAGCCTGATGACCGGGCGAGCGGCGACCGGCGTTGAGGGGGCGTGAATCGGATGCAGGCGCTGCCGCGGAACTGCAGGAACCAGTCGCTCCGATGGAAAGGGAGAAGCACAAGCGGAGAAGACCGCGAGGCGAGATTACCGACGCGGAGCACTGGGACGGACCGATCCGTATTAGCGACGAAGGCCCGTAATGGGGCCTGAGCGAAGGGATCGGATCAGGTGGGCTGGCCATCGTCGCAACTGACAACAGGAGGACGACGGTGAACCAGCCGGGCAAACCGTTCAACATCGACAAGAGAGAGGTGTACGAAGCATATCTGCAGGTGCGATCCAATGGTGGCGCAGCCGGTGTCGACGGAGTGACGATTGAGTGAGCAGTTCGAGTCCGACTTGAAGAGCAATCTCTACAAGATTTGGAATCGAATGAGCTCAGGCGCTTACTTCCCGCCGCCTGTTCGCGCCGTCTCCGAGCGGCTGCGCATGGAGCGCGACATTTTAAAAAACTGTCACGGGCCGTTGCCCGCCTGCGCGCGGTAGAAACAGCCCGTGCTATCCTCGTATCTCGGAGGGTAGCGGCCGTCAGCTTATTGGAGGCACTAGTCCCCGTTAAAAAACGTGGTCCATGGGTGCATGCGAACTTGAGAGTGGTGACGCCGTTCCTGCGGCGATCCCGATTAGGAAGATGACGATTGGCATAGCCCAGACCCTCCTGCCCACAATCGGATGGAGGATTTGCGATGCCCAAGAGGACGACCGGTGACCGCCCGGAATTGAATCCCGTCAATGTTGGCGCAGCCGCCATCGACATTGGATCAAAAATACACATGGCAGCGGTCGACCCGATCTGCACCGACACTCCGGTACGTGCGTTCGGCACATTTACGCAGGACCTGCATGATTTGGCAGACTGGTTCAAAGCCTGCGGCGTGACTAGCGTCGCGATGGAATCCACCGGGGTCTATTGGATCCCAGCCTACGAGATTCTCGAGCAGCGCGGGTTCGAGGTCATTTTGGTCAATGCGCGTTACGCCAAGAACGTGCCTGGGCGCAAGACAGACGTCAGCGATGCCGCATGGCTGCGCCAGCTCCATTCCTATGGTCTGTTGCGCGGGAGCTTCCGCCCTGATGCCGAGATCGCAACCCTGCGGGCTTATTTGCGTCAGCGCGAGCGGCTAGTGGAATACGCTGCCGCTCACATCCAGCACATGCAAAAGGCCCTGATGGAAATGAATCTGCAACTTCATCACGTTGTCTCTGACATCACCGGTGCGACCGGGATGCGAATTATCCGAGCGATTGTCGCGGGCGAACGCAATCCCGACGTGTTGGCGACCTACCGTGATGTACGCTGCCATTCCTCGATTGAGACGATCCGCGCCGCACTGGTGGGCAATGATCGGGATGAACACGTCTTCGCGCTCACCCAGTCGCTGGAACTCTATGACACCTACCAGGCCAAGATGCTCGACTGCGATCGCAAGCTGGAATCCTTGATAACGGCGCTGACGGACAAAGGGGCCAAGCCAGTCGGCAAGCTCCCCAGACCGCGGGTAAAGACCAAGCAGGTCAATACACCATCGTTCGATGTGAGGGCCGCTCTATACGGCGTCCTCGGCGTCGATCTGACCGAGATCCATGGGCTAGGTCCATCACTTGCATTGAAGCTCATTGGCGAGTGCGGCACCGATTTGAGGGCTTGGCCGACCGCCAAGCACTTCACCTCCTGGCTGTGCCTGGCACCGGGCAACAAAATCTCGGGCGGCAAGGTGCTCTCTTCGCGTACTCGGAGATCATCCAGTCGGGCAGCTGCGCTGTTGCGGCTGGCGGCCACCACCATCGGACGGAGCGATACGGCGCTCGGCGCATTTTATCGTCGGTTGTCCTCTCGTGCGGGTAAAGCGAAGGCCGTGACGGCGACCGCTCGCAAAATTGCGGTCCTGTTCTACAACACCGTCCGGCATGGCATATCCTACAGAGATCCGGGTGCCGACCACTATGAGGAACAATATCGTAGCCGCGTCCTCGCCAATCTGAAGCGGCGCGCCAAATCGCTGGGCTTCGTTTTGCAAGCTGTTCCCTGCGGCCCTGAGGTGGCTGTTTCTTAGGAAG
>NZ_LJYG01000010.1 GCF_001440035.1 Bradyrhizobium manausense
CTTCCAATTACCCACAATTTGCGGTCGATTTAGACGACGTGTCCGCGGCGAAAACTTGAATCGGCAGAATCTCTTGTGATTCGTTGTCGAGCACCTGATTCGAATTTGATGGTGCTTGGTGGGCTTGGTACTAAAGGATCTTGCGGAAGCGCGTGCTCAGCGATTGACGACCGGCATCGAGACGTGGGTTGATCGGGAAGTTGCGGGATGCGAGTTTAAGGATGAGCGGCTCGGCCGCCGATTTTGCAAGTTGCTCGGGCTGATCGGGAGCGACATGGGTCAGAGCATCCCGCTGGTTTGTCAGGACTGGGCGAACACGAAGGCCGCGTATCGCTTCTTCTCCAACGAACGGGTCAACGAGGCGGATATTCTTGGCGGCCACTTTGAGGCGACGCACGGGCGCGCGACGACAACGGAGGGGCCGATCCTTGTCCTCCATGACACGACGGAATTCAGCTTCAAGCGAGAGAAGCCGGATCTGATTGGCTTTACAGGTAAGACGGCAGGGCGCACGCAGTGCGGCATCCTGATGCATTCGAGCCTCGCCGTGACGACCGAGGGGCTTCCGCTCGGACTGGCGGCAATCAAGTTCTGGACACGCAAGAAGTTCAAGGGGACGACGGCCCTGAAGCGAAAGATCAATCCGACACGGGTTCCGATCGAGCAGAAGGAGAGCATCCGCTGGCTGGAGAATTTACGACAATCGACCGACCTTCTCGCTGCCCCTGGACAATGCGTTCATATCGGCGATCGCGAGAGCGACATCTATGAGCTGTTCTGTCTGGCCGAAGAGGTTGGAACGCATTTCCTGGTGCGAACCTGCGTTGATCGACTCGCCGGGGACGGCAATCATACAATTGCCGACGAAATGGACGAGGTCGCGGTCAAAGGTCTGCACCGGGTGGCTGTCAAGGATGACAAAGGTGATCCGGATGAAGCGCTTCTTGAAATTCGATTCCGCAAGCTTCGAATTCTGCCGCCGATCGGCAAGCAGAAGAAATATCCTGCACTCACTCTGACCGTGATCCATGCTCAAGAGCGCGGAACGCCGAAGCGGCGAAAGAAAATCGAGTGGAAGCTTCTCACCGATCTCCCGGTCCAATCGCGCAAGGACGCCATCGAGAAGCTCGAGTGGTACGCGCTGCGGTGGAAGATCGAAGTCTTCCATAAGATCCTCAAATCGGGCTGCAAGGCGGAGGAGTCGAAATTGCGAACCGCTGAGCGATTGGTCAATCTGATCGCGGTCTTCTGCATTGTGAGCTGGCGCGTCTTCTGGATGACGATGCTCAATCGCTCCACGCCGAATGCGCCGCCGCAAACGGCGCTGACGGAAACCGAAATCAAGCTTCTCGATCATTTGGTGAAAGATCGGGGTGCCAACCGCTCTCAACGAACCACGATCTCCCACTACGTCGTCAAGATCGCGCGGCTCGGAGGATACTTGGCCCGAGCCAACGATCCGCCTCCAGGAAATACCGTGATCTGGCGCGGACTATCGCGACTGATCGACATCGAATTGGGGGCCGCGATCGGGGCTAAAATTATGGGTAATTGAAAGCCGGTGAAGGCCGCCTTGCCGAATGAGACGTATTGTTGAGTACTGTCCTTATGGACCGTGATAGGCGCAGTGCCCAAGTCGAACGGCTTGAGGTGGTGGACACGGGCCGGCGACGGCGCTGGTCCGAGGATGAGAAGCTCAAGATCGTCCTGGAGAGCTTGCAGGCGCCGCGCCAGGTCGCGGCAACAGCGCGGCGGTATGGCGTTTCGCGCTCATTGCTGCTGAGATGGCGACGGTCGTTTCGGCCCGAGCCGAAGGATGCCGCCGATCAACCCGGCTTCGTACCGGCGATAGTGGTCGCGGAATCAGGGCCGACGCCTGGTCCGGTCGCGCCGGCCGGCGGCGGCGCCATCGAGATCAAGTTTGCGGTCGGGCTCGGATGCGGATCACGGGCACGGTCGATGCGGCGACGCTGAAGGCCGCGGTGGCGGCACTGGCAGATGGACGGCCGCGGTGATCCCCATTCCGTCGGGCGTCCGGGTGTGGATTGCGACCGGCCATACAGACATGCGCCGCGGCATGAACTCGCTGGCCTTGCTGGTGCAGGAAGCCTTCGAGCGAGACCCGCACGGCGGCGACCTCTATGTGTTCCGTGGCAAGAGCGGCAAGCTGATCAAGATCCTTTGGCACGATGGACTGGGCATGTCGCTCTACGCCAAGCGGCTGGAGCGAGGCCGCTTCCTCTGGCCGTCATCGGCTGATGGCGTGGTGACAATCACCCCAGCCCAACTTGGCTACCTGCTGGAGGGCATCGATTGGCGAATGCCGCAACATACCTGGCGACCGCAGGCGGCTGGCTGATCGCTGGGATTTGAATCGGTGACAGGATCAGCGGTTCGGACAGAGACCGCGTCTTGTGATTCTCTGGTCGGCGATGGGCGCTGATGATTCTCTTCCCGACGATGTGAGTACGCTGCAGGCGATGCTGCGCGCCGAGCGAGCGGCCCGGTTGGCCGCAGAAGCGGAGGCCCAAGCGCCTTGCTGATCGAGAAGCTCAAGCTCACGATCAAGAAGCTCCGGCACGAGCAGTTCGGACAATCCTCCGAGCGAGGCGCATTGCTGGACCAGCTCGAGCTACAGCTCGCCGACCTGGAGGAGAACGCGGCGCAAGCTGAGACCGCGGCGCAGATGGCAGCCGAGAAGATTGCGGTGCCATCGTTCGAGCGCCGCAAGCCAGCCCGCCGGCCGCTGCCGGAGCATTTGCCGCGGGAGCGCATTGTCTATCCCATGCCGGCCACCTGCCCATGCTGCGGCGACAGCCGGTTGCGCAAGATTGGAGAGGACGTGACTGAGACGCTGGAGCTCGTTCCGCGCCAGTGGAAGGTGATCCAGCACGTGCGCGAGAAGCTCGTCTGCCGGGCCTGCGAAGCGATCACCCAGCCGCTGGCTCCCTCGCATCCGATTGCGCGCGGTCGTGCAGGGCCCAAGCTGCTGGCCCATGTCCTGTTCGCCAAGTACGGCCTGCACCTGCCGCTTCATCGTCAGAGCGATGTCTACCAGCGTGAAGGCATCGACCTTGACGTATCGACGCTCGCGGACGCCTCCGCGGCAACCCTGATGCCGTTGTTAGATGCGATCCGCAGCCACGTCTTCGCAGCCGCGCGCATCCATGCGGATGACACCACAGTGCCGGTCCTGGCCAAGGGCAAGACCCGCACCGGCCGGCTCTGGACTTACGTGCGCGACGACCGTCCGTTTGCCGGCCCAGATCCGCCGGCGGCCGTGTTCTTCTACTCACCCGACCGTGGCGGTGCGCATCCGGAGCAGCATCTGGCGGGCTATGCCGGACTGATGCAGGCCGACGCCTACGCCGGCTTTGGCAGGCTCTACGAGGCCAATCGCAAGGGCGGCCCGATCATCGAGGCCGCGTGCTGGGCGCACGGCAGGCGCAAGTTCTTTGACCTCGCGCGGCTCAGCAAGGCGCCGATGGCGGCCGAGGCGGTCAAGCGCATCGATGTCCTGTTCGCCGTCGAACGCGAGATCAACGGTCTTGCTGCGCAGGAGCGCCTGCGCGTGCGCCAGGAGCGTAGCCGCCCTCTGATCGTCGAGCTGGAGTCGTGGTTGCGCGAGCAGCGTGCCAAGCTCTCCAGGAACAACGACACGACCAAGGCAATCAATTACTGCCTCAGCCGCTGGGACGCATTTAGCCGCTTCCTTGATGACGGACGGCTTTGCATGTCGAACAATGCTGCCGAGCGTGAGCTTCGGGCGATCGCCGTGGGTAAAAGAAATTGGACCTTCGCCGGCTCCGATGAGGGCGGCCGGCGTGCGGCTGCGATCTACACTCTCATCGCTACCGCCCTATGCCGAGCGCGGCATAGCGCGGTTTATGCCGCCCGCCGAACTATGCCGAACGGATTTGGTATGGCACGCCGTTGTCACACTGGCGCCGTCGATCGCGTGCAGGGCAGCCCCATTCCATTCGGCATAGTCTGGTCATTCAGAGCGTCTCGAGGAAGGCGAGTAGGCGGTCGTTCGGCTGGAAGCGGGTTCGCTTGCCGCGCTCGTACGGCTTGAGCTTCGCCAGGGCAGCTTCCTTGAGGGCGAGGTGGGCGTGCAGGTACGCCTGCGTCGTCTCGACCGATTCATGACCGAGCCACAGCGCGATCACGGAACAGTCGACGCCGGCTTGCAACAGTTCCATCGCAGCGCTGTGCCTCAGCACGTGCGGCGACACGCTCTTGGCCTTCAAAGACGGGCAACTTTTGTGAGCGACACGAACATGCTTTCCCAGCAGGGACTGGACGCTGTCGGCACTGAGCCGACCCCCGTGCACGTTCGGGAACAACGCTGTTGCTCCTTTCCGCAACGGTTCCTTGAGCCATGCCTGGAGCGCACACCGAGCGAGTGTGGTCAGCGGAGTGGTCCGCTCCTTCCGCCCTTTGCCGACGCATCGTACGTGTGCACCAGACCCGAGGTGGACGGCATCCCGGTCAAGGCCAGTCAGCTCTGAGAGGCGCAAGCCCGTCTGGGCCGCGACCAGCAGCAAGGTGTGATCGCGGCGACCAAGCCACGTCGTTCGATCGGGCGCTGCGAGAACGGCCTCGATCTCAGGGCGCGTCAGGAAGTGCACCTGTCGCTTGTCATGGCGCTTGCTCGGTATGGCAAGCACGCGTCGGATCAGCGCACTGTGTGCCGGTTCCTCGAAGGACACGAACCTGAAGAAGGATCTGATGGCGGTCAGACGCAGGTTACGCGTCTTCGCGCTGGCGCCGCGCTTAACCTCAAGATCGGTGAGGAACGCGCCGATGAACGTTGCATCCAGATCGGCGAGCGTCAGGGCCGATGGGGACTTACGGAGCCGCACCTGTGCAAACATGAACAGCAGCCGGAACGTGTCTCTGTAGGAGGCGATCGTGTTGCCGCTAACATTGCGCTGGCGCATGAGGCGCTCGGTGAAGAAGCGCTCAATCAATGTGGCGACGTTGCAGGTGGGCCTCATGGCGTCACCTTCCATCGCCGATCGAGACGCCGCGCCGCTTCTTCCATCAACTCGGGGCAAGCCGAGAGATACCAGTAGGTATCACGCACGCAGGCGTGGCCGAGGTAAGTGGAGAGCACTGGAACTCGTTGCTCGACGTTCTTGCCTTCGCGATACCAGTCGAGCAGCGTCCGGATGGCGAAGCGATGACGGAAGTCATGCACGCGTGGCCCGGTACGATCACCTGGGCGCCGCAGCCCGATCTCTCTGGACAATCGCCAGAAGACGCGATGAACGTACTGGTGCAGCAAGCGGCCTCCCTGTTCGGCAACGAAGTAAGTCGAGCCGCAGCGTGATCCGGGCATCGCGTCGCGCCGGTGGGCGTAGTCGCGCAACGCGGTTCTCGTCGTCGGATGCAATGGAACGAGCCGCGACTTGCCGAACTTGGTCAGCCGTACCGTCAGCACGCCGGCGTCGAGGTCGACGTCATCACGCCCCAGGCCCATCGCCTCGGATATACGCATGCCCGTCACCGCGATCAGCCCGAACAGGGTATGGTAGGTCCATCGGCGCAGCCCGCCCGCTGGCGGCAAAGCCAGCGCTGCCGCCAGCAACGCATCGATCTCCGCGTCGCTGTAGACATAGGGCTTGGCGCGCTTCCATCCGGGCAGCATGCCGACGGGCGGTACCTCCGTTCTAGGATCGAAGTTGGCGACATGGCGCGCGAACCCTCGCACGTCGCTCAATCGCAGCGCCCAGGATGCATGACGATCGGGCGGCAGCGTTGCCCATTCCATTGCCAGCCTCGTCGTGATGATCCTGGCTTTGCGCTTCTCCATAAAGGCAACGAAGTCGGCGAGCCGACGGGTCTGGTGCGCGTACTTGTACCCCAACCCCTTGCGCATGCTCAGGTACTTATCGAGTACGGCGCGCAGATTGGTCATTGCACGCCTCCCAGCCAGGGCAGGCTCAATGTTCTCAGCGCGTCGATGTCGACCTTCGCGTAAATCCGGGTGGTGTCGTGATTCTCGTGCCGCAGCAGCTGTCCGATCTCCGACAAGGTCGCGCCAGATCGGAGAAGCTCGGTAGCGAGACTGTGTCGGAAGATATGGGCGCCGCGGTGCGCGCAACCGTCGATTCCAACGCGATCGAGGGCGGCCTTGGCGATCATGGTGATCGCACATCCGGAAGCAAACCCGATGTGCGGCGCGAGTGTGCGGACGAACAACCGTCGGCACGACGACTTTGGGCGGCCACTGCGCAGATATGCAACGATGGCCGCGCCAACGTCTGGCGGTATCGACATCCGTGCACGCTGTCGGCCCTTGGCGCGAACGAGTATCTCGCTGGCGCGCCAGTCGATATCATCGAGCGTGAGCGTCGCGACCTCGTCGGCCCGCAGACCGAGCTTGGCCAGCAACAACAGAATGGCGTAGTCGCGCCGTCCCATCACCGTCTCTCGGTCGCAACTGTCGAGAGCCTTCCGCACCTGAGCGGCAGGCAGAAAGGTCGGTAGAGTTGCGAGCTTCCATCGGCGCATCGATGGAACGCAATCCGCCAACGGGCGCGCGTTCAGCCCCCGATGGTGGAGGTAACGGAGAAAGGCACGCAACGACCAGCACATCGCCTTGCCTGTTCCCGGGCTCCAATCCTGGGCATGGCGCTCAACGTAGCGGATCACGTCCTTGGCTGATCTTGCACAGGGCGCTGGCGCCGCCGGAGCACACCTCGTGCAGGAACCTGCGGATGACTGGGAGATGGCGGACGATGGACCTCGGGGCCAAGCCGCGCTCCGATCGCAGGTAGGCATCGAACTCCTTGAAGATCCGTTCGTGCGGGGTGAGAGGCGGTAGCACCAACGGCGCGATCGCGCCTTCCTCGCGCAGCACCGACAGCCATCGCTTGAGCGCAGCTCGGTCACCGGGTTGGATAGACTGCCTCCCGCCTCGATGTCGGAGGTACCGCTCAACGACCTGCTCATCGAGATCGACCAGCTTGTAGCGACGGCCTGCGATCCAACTCAGGAGCCCGCCAACTACGTTGAGGCAACGCCACGCGCCGTGCCGAACGAGCCTCTCTTCGACGAGACGAACGGCGTAGCACTCGACGAGCCGTCCGTGCGGCCCGCTTCTGAGACGCCGGTACAGCCGGCTTCTGCCCAAGTACTCTTCA
>NZ_LJYG01000011.1 GCF_001440035.1 Bradyrhizobium manausense
CTTCCAATTACCCACAATTTGCGGTCGATTTAGACGACGTGTCCGCGGCGAAAACTTGAATCGGCAGAATCTCTTGTGATTCGTTGTCGAGCACCTGATTCGAATTTGATGGTGCTTGGTGGGCTTGGTACTAAAGGATCTTGCGGAAGCGCGTGCTCAGCGATTGACGACCGGCATCGAGACGTGGGTTGATCGGGAAGTTGCGGGATGCGAGTTTAAGGATGAGCGGCTCGGCCGCCGATTTTGCAAGTTGCTCGGGCTGATCGGGAGCGACATGGGTCAGAGCATCCCGCTGGTTTGTCAGGACTGGGCGAACACGAAGGCCGCGTATCGCTTCTTCTCCAACGAACGGGTCAACGAGGCGGATATTCTTGGCGGCCACTTTGAGGCGACGCACGGGCGCGCGACGACAACGGAGGGGCCGATCCTTGTCCTCCATGACACGACGGAATTCAGCTTCAAGCGAGAGAAGCCGGATCTGATTGGCTTTACAGGTAAGACGGCAGGGCGCACGCAGTGCGGCATCCTGATGCATTCGAGCCTCGCCGTGACGACCGAGGGGCTTCCGCTCGGACTGGCGGCAATCAAGTTCTGGACACGCAAGAAGTTCAAGGGGACGACGGCCCTGAAGCGAAAGATCAATCCGACACGGGTTCCGATCGAGCAGAAGGAGAGCATCCGCTGGCTGGAGAATTTACGACAATCGACCGACCTTCTCGCTGCCCCTGGACAATGCGTTCATATCGGCGATCGCGAGAGCGACATCTATGAGCTGTTCTGTCTGGCCGAAGAGGTTGGAACGCATTTCCTGGTGCGAACCTGCGTTGATCGACTCGCCGGGGACGGCAATCATACAATTGCCGACGAAATGGACGAGGTCGCGGTCAAAGGTCTGCACCGGGTGGCTGTCAAGGATGACAAAGGTGATCCGGATGAAGCGCTTCTTGAAATTCGATTCCGCAAGCTTCGAATTCTGCCGCCGATCGGCAAGCAGAAGAAATATCCTGCACTCACTCTGACCGTGATCCATGCTCAAGAGCGCGGAACGCCGAAGCGGCGAAAGAAAATCGAGTGGAAGCTTCTCACCGATCTCCCGGTCCAATCGCGCAAGGACGCCATCGAGAAGCTCGAGTGGTACGCGCTGCGGTGGAAGATCGAAGTCTTCCATAAGATCCTCAAATCGGGCTGCAAGGCGGAGGAGTCGAAATTGCGAACCGCTGAGCGATTGGTCAATCTGATCGCGGTCTTCTGCATTGTGAGCTGGCGCGTCTTCTGGATGACGATGCTCAATCGCTCCACGCCGAATGCGCCGCCGCAAACGGCGCTGACGGAAACCGAAATCAAGCTTCTCGATCATTTGGTGAAAGATCGGGGTGCCAACCGCTCTCAACGAACCACGATCTCCCACTACGTCGTCAAGATCGCGCGGCTCGGAGGATACTTGGCCCGAGCCAACGATCCGCCTCCAGGAAATACCGTGATCTGGCGCGGACTATCGCGACTGATCGACATCGAATTGGGGGCCGCGATCGGGGCTAAAATTATGGGTAATTGAAAGCTCAGCTTGGCGCTTACCATACCTCATCGGATGGCGCAGGTACTTCGGCTTCTGCCAGACCCCGCGCGTGCTCACAAACCTGGATCCGTCGGAGACTGCGAATGTACTCTGGCGGCAATGACGGAACGGGCATAACCGATTCACGGAGCTTCGCCGCCTCGGCATCGCGAAGTTCGCCGCATCGGTCGCTGCCGGTTCACCAACGGGACTCTGGCGCATGTCCGGACACCCGGCGGTTCAACACGCCCTACGAAATCAGGGGGTCGACTCTCTTGGTCTCAAATCTTCATGCCTGTGCCGGTTTAATTCGATCGAACCGCCGTGGTACGGACCCGTATGCCCGGTGGTGTGGGAGTTGCGCCTTGCAAGCGCGTTGAAGTCTGCCGTCTGCGATGACGGCCGTGGCAAAGCCTAGCGAGCAGCCGCGAACCGAGTCTTGCGTGGCGTCCGGTAACGGCCGCTGCGAAGCGTAAACAGGGAGGTTGTAGGCCGGAATCAAGTGAACGGGGATAGCCCCGAAATCGAACGTGATCGGAGTAGCCGACCCTGTCTCTCAAAGGGGGAAGGCGGAAATCGCAACCCGCGTCATCGCGAGCGGGCTGAGGTGCTCCCGGGGTTCGTACCGCCAGCATGCAACCAAAGGAAGCAACGTGAACAAGGGAGATCCATCCGGTTCAAGCGCAAGCTTGTAGGACCTGCCAAGCCGATGAGGTGAGAAGGGTCTGATGACCGGGTGGAAGTCAGACTGACTGATAGTGTGCGCTGGGCAGCGCATGAATCATGGGGGTTGAAGTCCCCTCGGCGCTCGGATGAGGGGCGCTGTATCCAAAAGCGGGGGTAATGCCTCGCTGGCCGGGAGAGCAAGAGGGTATGGAGAAGTCTAAGCGGGCACGCAGGCGAAAGCCGGAAACAGCCAAGACGGACCTGGAGCCAGTTGCTCGGCGTATCCCGGAGGACAGGGCGTCCGAGCGGTCCGGAATCCGAAGGGTTTGAGGAGAAGTATCGAGCTGTAATCAATGGGAGCCACCCCGACGATGAACAGGTCGGCCAAAGATGGGGCAAGGTCGAGTCCGCACTATTGGGACGAAGGCGCTACTCATTCACCTGCGTATTCCAGGGATGGCGATCAGCGATTCCAGGCAATCGTGATCACGGTTTCCAGACGATGGTGATCACTTGCGGAGGCGAACACGACTGACGTGTTTATGTGTGCTGGAAATGATCTTCCTGGTCATCCATAGGAGGGACCCGCGTGCGGCGCGGAGTGGCCCCCACGAGCGACGCAGCGGCGCGCGCGGGAGGGACCTGTGGGCCGGTGGGGCGATCGGGCGCGCTGTGGTCACGCTGTTGTCCTATCGTCAGCCCGACGACGCAGGCTATCGCCCTTGAGCTCGATGCGGTGGGCGTTGTGAATGATGCGGTCCAGTATGGCGTCGCCGAGTGTGGGATCGGCAATCACGTCGAAACGGGGACCTGACTTGTGATCAACAATGATCCTTTGTCGTAGCGATCATCAACGATCTCGAGTAGATCACGGCGCTGGTCGGCAGTGAGCGTTCGGGTCCCCAGTCGTCAAGGATGAGGAGATTGACGCGCTCCAGCGCCGCGATCAGACGGGCGAGACGACCTTCGCCACGCGCCTGGGCGAGATCGGCGAACAAGCGGGGCACGCGCTTGTAGAGGACCGAGAAGCCGTCGCGGCAGGCCCTGTTGCCGAGCGCGCAAGCCAGCCAGGATTTGCCGGTGCCGGTCGAACACGCGACATACTACCCAAGAACATCCGTTTGAAGTCGTCGTCATTCGATATCCGTATCATCCGCGCGCCGGCGAACGCGTTACTGTTCTGAGGCAAGTCGTTCACGGGGCGTGTCTTCACTTCGTGATCGAACAGCCAGACCGTACTCGCATCCTCCTGCCAGCATGGATGACCGAGAGTTCCGCAGCGACATTGCCGCTGGTCAAGGTCCCGCGGCTTTCCTTGGAGGCGCTACGAGAACTTCGCTGCCTCGTTGATGCACAGGGCCTATCGTCATTGTCGTCCGGACCGAGTCGGACGATTGGAGGCGATGATGGAACAACGATGGCGACAATTCGATCTGATGGTCCTCGCAGCAGAAGCAATTCGGCACCCGCAGTTCGATCCGATAGTTTGTTCGGAAGTCACCAGCCTACTCAAGCTCCTTCTCAAGGAATGCTGCGCCGTGGCCGCAAAGGTACAAGAGGCAGATGATGATGAACAAGATCACGCCTGATCACTTGGCGCGTAGCGCCTATCTCTACGTGCGACAATCGACGTCTGACCAACTCGTCAACAATCCCGAAAGCCGCCGACGTCAATACGCTCTCGCAAGTCGTGCTCGGACGCTTGGTTGGCAAGATGTGGTCGTCATCGACGATGACCTTGGCCGCTCGGGTGGCGGCACGGCGCGCCCCGGATTTGAACGCTTGTTGGCCGCAATTTGTACCGGTGGCGCCGGCGCCGTGCTGGCGAACGAGGCTTCCCGCCTAGCCCGCAATGGCCGCGATTGGCATACGCTTCTGGAGTTCTGCACGCTGGTGAACACTCTGATTATTGACGAGGATGGCATCTATGACCCAAAGCTCACGAACGACCGGCTGCTGCTTGGGATGAAGGGGACGTTTAGCGAGCTTGAGCTATCGATCCTGCGACAGCGGTCACAAGAAGCATTGCGCCTCAAAGCGGTGCGCGGGGACCTCCATACGTCCGTAGCCGTTGGTTACCTGCGCAGCGCTGACGATCGCCTGGAGCTGGATCCTGACAAGCGAGTGCGTGAAGCGCTCCATCTAGGGTCTGTACCTAATTAGCGAACTTTGATTCCCTGGCACCGAGTTGATTCGGTGCGGGGGGCCTTGGATGCGCAAAGGACTGTTCTGGCTCAACGACGAGCAATGGGCTCAGATAAAGCCGCATCTGCCAACGAACCAGACCGGCCCGGCGCGCGATGATGATCGACGCATCATCAGCGGTATCATTCACATGCTTCAGTGCGGCGCGCGCTGGCGCGATTGCCCACCCGACTATG
Source organism: Bradyrhizobium manausense (assembly GCF_001440035.1). Classification (GTDB taxonomy): domain Bacteria; phylum Pseudomonadota; class Alphaproteobacteria; order Rhizobiales; family Xanthobacteraceae; genus Bradyrhizobium; species Bradyrhizobium manausense. The sequence continues at coordinate 4,603 of NZ_LJYG01000011.1, forward strand.
GCCCGTACACGACGATCTACAATCGTTTCAATCGCTGGGCCAAGCGCGGACATTGGCAGGCGATCTTTGAAGCGCTCGCCCGCTGTGGCAAGGACGGCGTGACTTTGTCCATCGACTCCACCACGATCAAAGCGCATCGCTCGGCGAGCGGCGGAAAAGGGGGGAGCATGAACAGGCGATCGGCCGCTCGCGCGGTGGGCGGACCACGAAAATCCACGCGCTGAGCGACCCTGATTGCAGACCTTGCGCATTTCATCTCACTCCGGGGCAAGCCGCAGATATTGCCGCAGCACTTGAAGCTCGCGCCGCCCATGTCTAGCCTCATCGGGGACAAAGGCTACGACGGCGACGGCTTTCGCGCCGAAATCGTCGATCGCGGCGCAAAGCCCGTCATTCCAAACAAATCCAACAGGGTGACCCTCCACAGCTTCAGCAAACGTGCCTACAAAGGGCGCAATGTCATCGAGCGCTGTTTCTGCCGGCTCAAAGATTTCAGGCGTGTCGCTACTCGATATGACAAACTCGCCAGGAACTTCTTGGCCGCAGTCCACCTCGCCGCCATCGTCGCCTATTGGATCAATTGAGTCTGAACCCTAGCATTCCGCAAGTTTGCGGAGTTCGGCAGCGTGCGCCAAGTTGTGATTTGGTTGTGTGACGAAGGCGTCAAGATGCCGATTGTCGTGTATGGTCCGCGAGGACGAATAGTGGAATGGCGAGCTACCTCGCTACAATACAATCCATCGGTTACTGACCAATCCGGTTTACGCCGGTGCGTATGTGTTTGGTCGAACTGGTTCGCAGGTTCGAATCGAGGCTGGCCGTAAGCGGATCGCACAGGAGTGCGCCGTCCGCAGAAAGACTGGGAAATTCTGATTCGTGATCACCATGAGGGCTATATCTCCTGGCAAGACTACGAGAATAATCAACTGACTATCAACGGGAACGCCAACATGAAGGGCGAGATGGTGCCGGGATCAGTGCGCAATGGCGGTGACTTTCTGGTCGGCCTGTTGCGCTGTGGGCATTGCGGACGCAAGCTCAGAGTACAGCATAATGGGCTGCGGGGTGTCGCCCGGTACGTCTACAACGATGCCGCCGTCAATCATGGACGGCGCGCCAAGTGTATTGCATTCGGCAACATGCGGATCGATGCGGCGGTATCGAGCGAAGTATTGTTACTGATTGCGCCACTCGGCCTTGACGCTGCCCTGCAAGCGATCGTGGAGCGGGAGCGCGCCGGCACGGGGCGGCTGCGACAGATCGAGCTGGCGCTGGAGCAAGCGCGCTATGAAGCGGCCCGCGCACACCGGCAATATGATGCGGTTGATCCGGAAAACCGTCTGGTCGCTAGAGATCTCGAGCGACGATGGAATGAACGGCTCGCGGAAGTGGCGCGGCTCGAAGATGAACTCCGTGTTGCAAGCGATAAGCAGCCGCCCATCTTAAGTGACTCTGAGCGTGCGGAGATTTTAGCTCTAGGGACCGATCTGGAGCGCTTGTGGAGCCATCCAGCTGCCTCGGCTGCAATCCGCAAGAGGGTTTTGCGTGCGGTGCTTGAAGAGATCGTGGTGACCGCAGAGCGTGGCCATCTCGAGCTCAATCTGCATTGGAAGGGCGGCGACCATACTGCACTCCAAGTGGTAAAGAAACGGATCGGGCAGCATCGCTGGAAGACCGATACCGCGACCGAACACCTGATTTGCGACCTCGCACGTGTGCTGTCCGATGGGAACATCGCGTCAGTTCTCAATCGACTTGCGGTACGGACCGCAAAGGGTAATAGCTGGACCCAACAACGGGTGCGGACCTTCCGGAACGATCATGGCGTTGCCGTTTACCGGGAAGGCGAACGTGCAGAGCGCGGCGAGATGATTTTGCACGAAGCAGCGAGTCGCTTGCAGGTCAGCAAGATGACGGTTGTACGTCTTATCAAAGACGGCATCCTGCCGGCTAAACAAGCCTGCATTGGTGCACCGTATGTTATTCGAGAGGCAGACCTTGATCTGCTGGCGGTGCAGCGCGCGATCAAAAATGGGCGTGCAGTCCCATCCGATCCACGACAAGGATGTTTGGAATATCAATGACGTAGGGAGATATGGATCATGCCACCAGTCCGGTCGGACCGACGATGACGAGATGGTTGTGCTCGCGGATCCATTGGCAGGTGGCGAGGCTCTGAAAGAGGGAGCGGTCGAGACCACGAGCTGTGCGATAGTCGACATTCTCGATGGTAGCGGCCTGCCGGAGCTTGGCACTCTTCAAGCGCCGTAGAGACGGCGGGTCGCGGGCGGTGACCTCGCGATCGACGAGGAGACCGAGCCAATCGGGGTGCGGCATGTCGGCGGCCTCGGGATTGTTCTGCAGTTCGATGAGGGTATCGGCTATGGCGGTGAGGCCGAGCGCGCGCAAGCGGTCGACGGTCGGATGAATGAGCACAATGATCTCCTGATTAGTTGTAGTAGCTGCGGCCGCGGATCTTGGCGTGGAAGAGGATGGGCGCCTCCTGGGCGGGAGGAGCGGTTTTGTCGGCGGCGTTCTTGAGGATGGCGACGATCGACTTGTAGGAACGGGCGTTGAGCAGCAGCGCGGGCGCAGGCGGCGTCGACACGTTCCTCGCCGTAGCGCTTGACCAGCCCGAGAATGCCGATGGCCGAGCGGAAGCCCTGTTCCGGATGCGGCCGCGACCGCAGGATGACCTCGATCAGCGTCTCGGCGTCGGGCCCCACCTTGGCGGCTTCAGAACGAATCCGCTCAGGGGTCCAGTCGCGGTAACGGCGATGCGAGCTTGGCATATGCTCGGCGATCGTCGTTGGTCGATGCGGCAGAGTGCTGCGCAGATGCGAGGCGACGCGCTTGCCGCGCAGGAAAATCTCGACGGTTTTTAGTGTGATCCGTGCCTCGACCTCTTCATGCACGAGGTTGTGAGGCACGCTATAGTAATGCTTGGCAAGCTCGACATGATAATCGAGGTTCACCCGACAGCGCTTCCATTCAGCGTACACGTAGGGTTCGTCGGGCAATGGGGTCAGTGCTGGTCGGTCGAGCTCCTCGAACAGCT
>NZ_LJYG01000012.1 GCF_001440035.1 Bradyrhizobium manausense
GCTCTCGGCCAGCAACAGCTCCAGCTTGTCGCCAAGCCGCTTGCGCCAGTGGCTCAGGTCCGAGCGCTCATGCGGGAACGCGTGCTGAAAGAACTCTTCACCGGTGAAGTACTGGAAATACGGGTCGTGGACCCAGCGCTCGCACACCCCCTCATCGGACAGGCCGTATATGTGCTTGAGCAGCAGCAGCCCGATCATGAAGCGGGTCGCGATGCCCGGCCGACCGTTCTCGCTGTAGAGCGGCGCGATCTCGCCGTCGATCCAGTCCCAGTCGACTTTGCCGGCGAGCTGAACCAGCTCGTGCTTCATGTTGATGATCTGGTCCAGCCTGGCCCGGAACAGATCGCCCGATCCCGTCGCTTTGGGCTTCTTCGGTCGCATCGCCACCTCCGATGCGAGGACGGAATCATGACTGGCGATTCGATGGAATCCTCAAAACGAAATTGCAGGGTTCCGATGCCCGAAGCATCAAAACCCTGCAATCCCAAAACAGGCCACAACGAATATTGCGATCCCAGCTCAATCGCTTAGCCGCTCTTCACGGACGACTGTTTATTTCCTCCAGAAGAAGTTAAGTCCGTTCGAAGTTGCACCGGGACAGAAGTGTGGACCAACCGGAACTAGAATTTCCCTACCTCTGTACGCAAGCACAGCTCTTCGCTGGGCTAAGCCCAAAATGTGTTTTGAAAATATTTCGTAAGCCTGCTTGAGCGAGAATCCTGATTCAGGAAGGTCGATTGTGTGCCTAACGTCAGACGATCAGGTAAAGTTAGCGGCGACGTGACTCGGCGCTCCGGGGGGCCCACACACGATGGGGAGCGCTGTCCCTACCACGCGCCGCTAGCTTCAAACCGAATTGTACACAGGCAAGCTGTCGAAAAACTGACGAGCCTCACCCCAGGCCTAACCCGAAAAGTGGCCTGTGTGGACGCTTACGATCAGATATCGCGGCAACAAGCCCCTCGAAACCGCCGACACTTATTGTTCCCTCGAAACCAAAGCCGATTCCTCTTGCTCTTCCTGAGCAACAAATTCGTATCACGCCGGATCTGGGAGAAGGATAGGCGCGAGGCATCATGGATCGCGACATGGACGAACTCGTGCCGCCGCGGCTTTCGCCTTTCTGGCGAGCCCGGGTGATGCGGTGGCCGGGCCTCGCGACCTGTCGAGCTTCTTAACTCGATATGGATGAGCTCGCTGGAATGCTCGCTCTCGTAGCGGCGCACCGGGGCGGCGTTCCAGTGGCTTGAGCTTGTTGAGGCCGAGGCGCAGCACCCGGCTCACCGTCGCCGCCGACCGACCTCCTTGGCAATCTGCTTGCCTGTCATGCGCTAACGATGCGAAGCCTCGATTCGGTTGATCACGGCTGGAGCGTCGGGCTGCGCAGACGATGCGGCCGTGATGAACGATCGCTCAGTCCCCTTACGGTCTCGCGGCAATACCCATCAATCCACTTCCGAGCGGTCCGCGGGCAGACAGACGCCTGCGGCTCGTGCGGCGGCCTCCGGCATCCGCCCGCTCTGCACCAGCCGAACAATGCGCTCTCGACCTCGCGGCGAGCCGAGCATTCTCATGGACGTCCATTCGATTTCTCTTGTGGATTGCTAAAGCTTCGACACCTTTAGCTTCCCCGATCGGAACCGAATGGATGAGACATTGATGTCGACAAGCGCCGCACACTGGCTAGCGGTCAATCAACATCGGACGAATACCGTCGAACCACCAATTTCATTCGGTCGCGCTTGCTCCGGCGCGGTCGATGACCCAGGCCACCATGTGGCCCTTGGCCTGCTCGGCCTGCACGTGCCGGAGGGCCTCAGAGTAGGTTAGTAAGGGTTCCTGCGCCGGATAGACAACGCGGTTGGTCGGCGTGACGAAGTGGTGGCAACACACGCGGTAGTCTTTAGCCTCGAACATCGAAATCCTCCTCTCGCCTCTGATTGCGCTGCCATACGCCCACGCTTTCAAATCCTGCTTATCACAGAGAATGCGGCCTCTTAGAGGCCGCGCGTCTCTTCCAACTGCGCTCCCAATGGCGATTTAGGCTCCATGCGTCAAGATTGTTCGACCCACCATTTCTTGTAGCTGGGGAAACGGCCCTTCGTGTGCATGATCGTGCCGCCAGATCGAAGAAAAGTGCCACCAATGCCGAAGGACAATTTGAAGCAGATGTGCCTTTGCAAGTCGCTCTGGACGATGCCGACGCCATGATCGCGGTCAATGATGACGAACTGAGGGGCGAATACCTCAAGGGCGGTTGCGAAGGCCGGAAGGACTCTGCGGCTGAGATCCCCGCGGGCTGAACCAATCGGGACCTGGCTAAAATCATCTCGCTTCCGATTGCGCCGCGAGCAACCCGCAATTGCCCCGCGTGCGAAATTCCGGCGCGAGACGTCGGACTGGCGTTGCTGTATCGTTTTTGGAGGGGCGAGAAGCCGGCAAAATGCAAAACGAAAGCGCGGGACCCCGCGCTCGATGCTGCTTGCTAAGCGAGATGATCCCGGTTGCATGATGATGCGATGTGCTGGGGTTATCACGGTTCGGTTTCCATGCTGGCTGAACGGGTTTCCCGGCGCCAATCCCGCTACGAGGAACTCCGCGGCAAGAACCTCAAGTTAAAACTTGGAGCGGTGAGGGGGAGATGACCGCCCGATCGTCCGGCGAGCGGACCCTGATGAGCCTGCAATTCCATCGTGCCGTCGAAGACATGGAGATATGGAGCGCAAACGGCGACGGTTATTCGTTCGTGATCAGTTTTGAAACTCCCACCGGTGCCGGCTTTCGCGGAAGGCTCGGCTACGTCGCGTCATGGCGCCCGTTTGACCAGCGCCGTTGCGCGATCAGAGTTATCGGCTCGCCGTTCCAAAGTCTTGCCGAAGCCGAGCGCGCGTGCAATGTCATGCTGAAATATCTCAACGATCAAACGGATTGCGTGCGCCCCTGGAAAACATGAAGCACGCACTAAAATGCAGCAGTCGTTCGCGCCCCGACTGGCATATTTGTAGCGACTGACTAAACCAGGCTTCGGTCAATGTGCGATTCTAGAGCGTCAATGTCGACCAAGAGTTGATCCGGACCCTATTCCGCGTGATCAATCCCTGTAACCCGATGACGTGGTTTGTTGGTACCACCAGTATTGTGAAATATTGCTGATTCTCTGATCTCAAGTCACCGCGCGCGCCGTTTGAAACGCTCCGAGGAGACCGTCCAGCACGATCACGGCGACAAGACCTAGAAGCTCGGTGACGATGCCCGCCAGGACGAGATCCAGATAGCTCTGCTGTGGGCCATCCCACAGGTTGAAAGCAGGCTTATCACCGCTTGTGCGCAGAACGTCGAGCGTACACGAGCCGATCACCGCGACGCGATGCATGAGAGCGGGATCGATGTCTATCCGAGACACGATGACGGTACAGATCTGGCTGAGCAAGTCGAGCGCGATCGTCAAGCCGCCGAAGGCCGAGCCCGTCAGTGCGGCAAGAATGTTCTTGGCGAGAGCGAGCGATACCAAAGGACGCCTTCGATCGCCAGCACCCAGTATCGCTCGTTTCGAAGGCCGGCAACGAGGCTGACCGCTCAAAAATTGGACGATGCTCGCGCTCAATACCGGCTAAATGGACGCGTTGGCTCCCCCGTCCATGGTACCGCAGCGCCGGCAGTCGCGGTTGAAGAGGATGATAGTGTCGCAATCGCCGCGCTGCCCGCGCGCCGCAAACGGCATCGTGCCCAAAAATAGCGTCGGCGTCGCGTTCTGTATCGATTGCGTCTCTCTGCGCATGCGATGGCACGTATCAGCCTATCGCGGGTTTATTCGTCTTCGCTATCCATGATCGGGCCCCGCACCGCGAGTTTGTTTTCTGCTGTCATCTTGTCAACGCTTTCCGTGCAGCATCGAACGCTTCCTGATCCTTCGGTTTGCAGGATCAAACCGGGAGCCTGGGGCATAGCTCTCGATACGCTTGGCCAAGGAACGATTGCGCCCCCAATCCCGCCCTTCGTACTTCTCGAAAATGATGACGTTGCGTGTCTAATAACTAGGCCCTGAAACAAGCTCCACGCGGTCGCAGGCTGCCCTTGGCGGCCGGTTGATTGTCTACCTTCGGCAGGTAGTGCCCTCCAACAGGAGATAGTGCCCTCCAACAGTCGCGCTGATCCTGCAAGTACCACGCCGCGGATGATCGCCCAGCTTGCTTTGCGCTGTCGTCACGAAATTGACATTCGTAAAATCATGTAAACGGCGGCGGTTCACGCCCCTTTCGTTGTTTGCTAGTTCGTCAGCGATAAGCGAGTGTGCGAACGACCGCCAGCCTGGTTCAATCGGTTTTGCACACGGCGTCACAAGCCTCCCTGTGCCATCCGGTGCCCACTCCAAAGCGAACGTATAATCTTTCTCTATTTTAACACCCCGTTTGGCCCATAAAACCGCAACCGGCTCACCTGTGTCGGTCTTTCTGTCAAGCTCCAATTCCCTGGGAACGAAGTGTGCTACCGTCGAGACCTTGGCGAAGATTTGCTCGGCTGTATCAGCATCCTGCGCGCGCCAAGTTGACTTAACTTTGTCGATAGTGGCGCTGTCGGCGGCACGAGCGCCATCGTTGCTTCCGGCCAGTCTACCCGCCAAAGCCAGCCATAGACCAAAGCAGAGAACGAGACCGACACCGAACCAAAGCATGCGCCTTTCAGTCATTTCTCTTACCCCACGCAGTTCTCTTACCCCACGCAGTTGGGTCCTAAATCGACGGATCGTATCCTCGAAAGACCCGCGGGGTACCTACCAGGAAGAGGCACCTATCAGAATTGGCTGGCCGGAAGAGTGCGCAACCGTGACTCGGCGTGTGTGTTACGTGTGAAGACGATGCTGTTCCTGCCGATGCCCATTTGCCCGCCAGTGCAGCGAAATCTGACGATACTTGGCGCCATTACCCTGTCTGGAGCCTTGAATGAGCAACTCCGCCTCAATAACGAAGCGTCCGGTCTCTCGCTAAACTGCTAGGGGCGATAAACACGATCGGTATGCGCGCGAATGCTGGGTGGCCCTTCTTCAGCGCGGCGCTTCCAATAATAGATATCCGACGGTCACAGAGAGAGCTTCAAAGCCTTGAAGCGTGCATTTTCCCCTGCAAGGGAGCTTGGACTTCGCGAGAAATGCGTTGCACACGGAAATGGTATCCAACCGGCCTTTTGGGCCACTTAGTCGGCAGGCGGCATGCAGCATCGCTACCGGCCCGGCAATACTCTTCTTCGACAAGCCTATGGGAGGGCACAGTCAACTACCAACGTTTGCACTTGATGGAGATGACGGACGCATGCCACTCGTGCGCGACAAAACCGTTAGGGAATTCGAAACTGGTGAAGAAGAATGAGAAAAGTCCTGCTGGGCACGGTCGTCATTGCTCTGGCCGCTCCTGCCGCTGCCGCTGATCTGGCCCCACGGCCCTACACCAAAACGTCCCCTGCGGTCATTCCGATCTACGATTGGACTGGTTTCTACGTCGGCCTCAATGGCGGTGGTGGCTCGGCCCATCAGTGCTGGGACGTGGTCAATGCCGGCGGTTTCGTCATCGCTCCGCCCCTTGCAATGGGATGCCAGAATGCGACCGGAGGTACCGTCGGCGGTCAGATCGGCTACCGCTGGCAGATAGCGAACTCGGTATTCGGCCTGGAGGCCCAGGGCAACTGGGGCAATTTCAAGGGCTCCAACGCGAATCTCGCTTTCGCAGGCGTCCAGGATGAAGCCAAGTTCGATGCATTCGGTCTAATGACGGGCCAAATCGGTTACGCCTGGAATAATGTCTTGGTCTATGTAAAAGGCGGCGCTGCGGTTGTCCGGGACAAATACCGTGTCTACGATTTTGGGACCGGGCTCACCCTCAACAACGGTAGCGAAACCCGCTGGGGCGGAGCGGTCGGTGCGGGCCTTGAATTTGGCTTCGCTCCGAACTGGTCCGTCGGCGTTGAGTACGATCACTTGTTCCTGAGCCATCGGGACGTGGATTTCTTTTCAACCGGAATAGTGGGTGTACCGGTGGGGGCTTTTGCAGGAACGGCCCGTATTGGTCAGGACGTCGACATCGGTATGGTCCGCGTGAACTATCGCTGGGGTGCTCCCGTTCCCGCGACATATTGATTTGCAAGAACAGACTTCTCGTCGAGCTCGTCGCGGACTGCAGCTGCAATCGCCGTGATCTGCCGGGTCTGCTTGGCGGGGGAATCTCAGGCGGTTCGCTTGCGTGATGCTGCAATAATCCGCGTCGTCAATGAGAAGTTCTAGATAGCCTCGTTGTTTTACGATGCCGCAATGGACGCCACCTCGCCACTACGAAAAGATTGCGGGCAGACGCCATGAACGTCAGGCGCGAGCCTTGTCCGAGATGTGGAAAGCCGATGACTTGGTTTCTGGATCAAGCAGCAAGCAGCACAAATTTTCAGGTGCTTTGACCGCGACACAGGTCACCTGACAGAGCTTGGATTGAGATTCTTTGAGGCCGCTGAGCGAAAAGCAAAGTAACACATGGCGCCTTCCGAGGTGACTGGCGCGTCCATAGACATCAGGTGATCCGGCCATGCTGACAGCCGACGAATGCCGCGACTTCTCAAGTCACTATAAGGCTCTGGCAGGAGCAGGTGACATTTCGCCAAAGCGATTGAGCACTCTGATTAGCATCTCGAAGAGCTTTGCAGAGTTGGCCAAACAGCTTGAGCTACTTGCAACGATCGCCAGCGAAGAAGATCGCAAGGTTCTGCCGTTTTTTAGGCATGGCGGCGGCTAGGAAGCAGCGGTCCCGATTCATTGCCGCAACCTGGGGTCTTCAGCGGGGCATACATAAGAGAGCACCTCTAGTTCCTTAATCGGTCTTTTCTTATTACGCGCTTCGAACTCGTGTATGTCACCGCCATCGCTCAGCGACTTACTGTCCAGCCGAGCAACAATGCTCGGTCTGTCGTTTGCGAATAGCCAATGGTTAAAGCCAAGAAGAGAGGCTACATACGGCGTCGCCCGGGTGGCGGTCATCGACGGGGGCGTCCTCAAGCCTCAAGATATCGGAGCAACCTCGGAATAAAGAGGCCGCTTGCCCCACTGGGCCCGTATGACAATCCCCTTGACTTAGCCGGCTGCGGCACCGAGGCGCCGGCCCTGCTCCACACTCCAGCTGAATTTGCGATCTCGCTGCTGCCGGTCAATTACAACGCTTTCCAGACTAGAGTTCCTCGGCCTTTTCGCGGTTCTCAACTCAGCTGTGTTATGCTCGTCGCTGCAGAGGCCCTTTCATGATGGCAGGAGGTCCCCCGGGCAAGTGTACCCATCGACTCGCTCCAGCGACTGCCGGCCGTTGCTAGACACACTCGGAAAGGCTAGCGCGCGCCCCGGTCGAGCATCGCGGCCGGCTCGGCTCGCCTCGATCAAATGCTGCTCGAAGCCCTCTTGCCGGCCTGGCCCGCCTGCTGCTCTTCCGACACGGCGCGTTGCACCTGCGACCAAGCCGTTACATCGGATGGTTGGTCAAAGTTCTGCGGGTCTACGGTAGCCTTAGGTCCAAAATCATCCGAGCCCGGGGCAAGCTGTCGAGAAGCTGACGCGCCCGCATTTCGTTGAGCCGCGCAGGATGCATGCTCCGCTTGTCCTGAGTGCGTCTGTATGGCACCTAGTGATTCGGTAGAGGCTCATGGGCCCTACCGCAGTCTTGAGGGGCGGCCATCTAGAAGGTTGCAAGGGCACGTCTTAGCCCCTCTTCGTCCGTGCCTCGCACGGCCTTAGCTCTTGCTTGCTGACGAAAACACTTCTGGCGAATTGCACTGATTAAGGCCCGGGCGCTCCCGATGGTCCACAACTCGACGGCTTTATCATCGAGGCGTGCATTTCAATGCTACTTTCGCGAGTTTTTGGCCGATTTCTGAGCTGTTCACACTGCTATGAAAGCCTTAAGCGGAAGGTGCCAGACGTCCGCAAGGCCCGCGATCCCGCATGCGCTACGCCCCCAGGTGTAAACAACCAAACATCATCCGGCCTTATGCTGCCCTTGCCGTGACGTTGAGATGCAGGCGCCCCTCGCAGATATCTTGCTCTTGCGTTTTTAACGCGTGGCACACAAAAAAGTCGAATCCCTTCGCGCTTTCCTCTGACGGGTTTGTAGCTAAAGAGCCTCACCACAATCGCCGCCCCGCAACGATGTTGTCGAACTCAAGCGCGCGGTCGTCATTGGACCTGCAATTAAGCATTTTCCGCCCGTCAACTGAACGCCGCGCTCGCCATATCGTTTGCGCTTGCCGGGATCAGCGGCTCGACCTTAGGCGACTGTCGCTATTGAGACAATGTCCGCAACTTGACGCCACACCGCCACGAGGAAGTGCCTGCAAAGCCTGCGAATTCACTTCGGCACGCGACTTGCTCTCTTTGCGGCATCATCATCAATCGCAGTGCGATGGTCTTCGGGACGGACTCGGCGCGCGTCGCTGTTAGCGTCTGGTCCGCGCCGGCGGTTTGCTGCGGCGATAACTTAAGGGCGCTCGGTCGTGCGCGAGAAAATGCAGGGAAGTGTTGGATGCGATCTGGAGTTCTTCTTTTTGGGAGCCACGACAATGGCGCTCGTCGCAAGCGGTGCAGCGAACGCGGCAGATCTTGAGCCAGAAGTGAAACTGCCCGCGGCGGTGTGGAACTGGTCCGGAGGCTATATTGGGGGGCAGGTCGGCGGCGGGTACGGCCGCCTCCTTCAGCAATTCCTATGGCCCGTCGATCTATGGCGGCATCGTCGATACGCCGGCGTTCCTTGCAGGCGGCCAGATCGGCTACAATTGGCAGAAGAACGGCTGGGTGTTTGGTGTCGAACTCGACGCCAGCGGCGTTGTCTCCGAGGGCACAAATACCTGCCTCGCCGCCTCCGGCTTTGTTGTGAGTGCAAACTGCAAGGCAGGTCCGAGCGTCTTTGCGACCGCGACCGGCCGCGTCGGTTACGCGTTCGGCGCGCTGGGCCGCACGCTGGCCTATCTCAAGGGAGGCGTGGCTTGGCAAAACAATCAGGGCGACGTCGTCAATAACTACGAGGGGGACCGCTTGCCGCACGCGAAAACCCATTTCGACTATGGTCGCCTAGGTGGCGTCATCGGCCTGGGCGTGGAGCAAGCGCTTACGCCTGCATGGTCGGTTACAGCTGAGTATGACTATCTGCATTTCGGCGGACCGAGTGTCGCAACGCCTCCGACGGTGCAGGATCCGCCGTTCGCGATTCTTCCGGCGAACACAACCAGCCTGTCCAGCGACTATCACATCGGAAAGATCGGGTTGAACTACCACTTTGGCGCCGACCCGTGGACGGCGCAATGGTCCGATGCGCCGCTGTACGCGAAAGAACCCGCCGGTGCGCCGCCGATTGCTTACACGGCCGATTGGTCGTTCGAAGGCGGCTCCCGGCTCTGGCTCAGCCGGGGGCGATTCCAATGGAACGCCAGCGGTTTGCGCGGTGTGCCCGGCGGGATCGGTACTATAGATCCTAACATTCTTGTATCAAGGCTCACCTACCACGGCCTCGACGGACTTTCCGGGGAGCTATTTGGTCGGGCCGACAGCCCGTGGGGAGTGTTCCTGAAGGGCAACATTGGCCTTGGGCGCTTCGATAAAGGAAACGATAACGATGAAGATTGGAGCCTCCGCTGGGGAGCGCTAACGCTGCCCTACGTCAACTCGGTATCAGACCAAGCAAACGGGAGGTTCAGCTATTACACCGCCGATGCGGGTTACGATTTCCTGCGCGGCGCTAACTACAAGGTTGGGGGATTTATCGGTTGGACCTATTACGACCAGAGCTCCGACTCGACCGGATGCGTAGAAACGGTTAACCTCCGAAGGCCATGTCTTGCGAGAGGCGACGACAGGATCGTTGGCAGCCAGAATACTCAGTGGAATGCAGCTCGTGTCGGCCTAAGCGCCGAAACCATGCTCACCGAGCGCTGGCGATTGAGCGCGGACGTCGCTTACCTGGCTTGGACCGATTTCAAGGGGCGTGACAACCATCTCTTGCGGGACGCGACCACCTTCGCTGAGCAACGCGGCAATGGTGGTGGCGGGGTCCAGGTGGAAGGCGTCTTGTCATACTTCATCACCAAGAACTTCAGCGTCGGCGTTGGCAGGCGCTATTGGGCAATGTGGACTAGAAAGGACAGCGAAGTGAGATGCACAGGCTGTCGTGGCCCGGGAATGATCAGCGATACTCAGTTTTCGAAGTTCAGCATGGAGCGCTGGGGTACGTTCTTTCAGGCGTCCTATAGGTTCGATTGAAAAGATCACACCTAAGGCCAAGCTCCAAGCCTCTTCGATATCTTTCCGAAGCTTTGGTAATGACACCGACCTCGGCGCCAGTTTGGCGCCGATTAAATTGGCATCGGGGAACCTGGTCCGGTGATGACAGTAGCGAACAGGCGCGTCGAGTGAGGCTCATCAACCGTGCTCTGTGCGCGCGAGCCTTGTCCAATTCGAACGGTTCGATCTTGAGCGCTTGTCGCGGTAGCCAAGGGAGACCAGCACATTGTGGGCGCCGGCCCATGACATCGCGCCAGCGGACTATCGCTCGTTGAGATCGCGATAGAGGGGTGCCATTGCGCGAGGTGCGTGCTCGGGATCGAGGCGGTTAATCTGCCTATCTCGCGCAATGCGCTGGATCGGCATGGCACACCCGCCCATCATGTTGCAGCTTATCTGAAGTAGTTGTGTGAAGCGGTCAATGCTGCGGCCGATCGCACTCCAGCGGCCATCGACTGTTCGCTCCGCGGTCTTGCGCAAGAGTGCCTTGAGCTTGGCGAAGGCGTTCTCGATTTCAATCCAAATCGGTTCACTCAGCTGGGCGATTGCTCCAGTGTCCTGAGTCCCAAGTTCGCAATCATAGAGTCACGTTACCATGCCAAGATGGGGGCGAATAGCGGCCGACCTGCTCTTATATCATCTCTGGCCGACCGCATGCGCAGGCACGCCCTCCTGGCGGGGGGTGTCGAAAGAGTAGGGGCCTTCCGGTCGACCATCTCGAATGATCGTCGCCGAGGAACCGCGGAATAACATCAGCACAGAGTCCCGCTGAGGCGTTTCGATAGCGTGTGGTCGCGCTTGCGCTTGGGCCACCAGCCCATTGAGCGTCTCATCCACGAGTGCGATGAAGCGTGGTGGACCGGACGCCAACACCAGGCCATCTCCGGGCGCAGGTCTGATGATATACCGCTCGTCGGAGATATTGAGCGCATCGAGGGCGGCCGTGAACGCCTCGAAGCTGATCGGGCCCAGTAGAAGCAGACGAGTTTGTGCTTCCTTCGCGGCAGACACGTAAAGCACGAGCCCATCGTAGTACCACTGAAGATTGTAGAGGTTCGTCAGACGGTCGAGGAATTCGCGCGGTGCCAGATCCGGCATGCGCCCGCGAATCCGTCCCTTCACCTCGCCGCTGATGCTAACTCTGATATTGAGGTTATTGCCGAATTCCTGCAGCGCGGCAGGGAGCTCCTGATCCAAAACCGAATAGCGATAGGTCGCCGAGGGCAGGGACAGGGGAGCGCCGAGCACCTTCTGTGTTCCGGTCGAAATGAAAACCCCGAAACACAGAACTGCGTTCAAAACGCACGGGATCATGGATCGGATGAGCATTCTCGCTTTCTTTGACTTAGCCAACGGGAGTGAAGTCACGCAAACTTGGAGACCAAACGTGATCTTTAGATGACGCCGGGAGGGGGCGAATTCGTCAGCTTGTCGTCAGCTCGCCTCTCTAGGACATTGGGCTGTAGATGGGTCTTGAACGGCCGGTCTCATCACGTCTCGAAGAGAGCAAGGTCCCTCCATGATGATAATAGGCGCTGCGCCGATTTCACCCAACCTGACCGAAAGTCTGTCCAAGACCTGCAGGCCAACAGAGGTCAGCGAGCAGGTGCAGTTCCAACAGAGCCTTTTGCAGGTGTCTGCGTCTCAGGGCGTTACGCCTCCAGTGACAGAAGTAGCGCCTGTTCCCCCGGCATCCGAAGTTTGGCGAACAACAACGCAGGCTAGTCCGCTGGGCGAGCGCATCCTCCAGAATCTTTCCTCGCTGTATCGGGTCAATGCAGTTCCACACGTCGCGGCGGGCGGTGGGGCCACTCTTGGGAAGGCTGTAGAGCCTGGGTCGGCGTCGCAGCCCCTTTTGCGGCAACCGGGCGCGGCGGAAACACGTCTGTCGAGCGCCCCTCACAGCGTAGATAACTTCGAGGCGATGATGACGAATCTGAAGGATGTCTCTGACAGCGTCATTCAGGTAACGCTCATTTCGAATGGCATTGGCAGCATTAGTTCATCACTGAACAAGCTGATATCGGCGGGCTGAGTGGGGCGAATGATTGGTTCAATCTGTCGCGAAAGCGGCCACGAGCGCCCATCCCACAAGCGGCATCGCGCCCTGGCTCTACTGCCGCTCCTTCTTCCTCTTATTGGTTGCAAAGCTGATCTCTACACTAAAGTTCAGGAACGTGAAGCGAATGAGATGCTTGCGGTCCTCCTTAAGAACGGGGTCGATTCGGTCCGCGTTGCGGCCAAGGACGGGACCAGCACGATCCAGGTCGAGCAGAACCAAATTGCCGTTTCGATCGACCTGCTGAATGCCGAAGGCCTGCCGCACCACTCTTTCAAGAGTCTCGGGGAAGTGTTCAACGCCGCGGGCCTGATTGCTTCGCCGACCGAGGAGCGCGCCCGTTACGTTTATGCCCTGAGCGAGGAATTGTCGCGTACGATCAGCGATATCGACGGTGTTCTGTCAGCGCGCGTCCATGTTGTTCTGCCGAAGAACGACCTGCTGCGACGGGACGCCACACCATCTTCGGCGTCGGTTTTCATCCGGCATGACTCCAGGGCCGATCTCTCAATCCTGCTGCCGCAGATTAAGATGCTCGTTGCCAACAGCATCGAGGGCCTATCCTACGACAAGGTGGCTGTGGTGTTTGTGTCGGTCGAGCGGCCTGCACTCGAACAGCGGCCGGCGCCGGCGGCTGCAATCGCCCAAGCGCCTGGATTGATTTCAACGCCATTGCTTGCGGTCGGAACGGGTCTCGGTGGCGCGGTATTCGGTGTGCTGTCCTACGTCTTGCTGAGCGCTCGTGTACGGCAGCGCAGGCAATCATCTCCCAAGGTAGCCGCGGTTGGCGGACGTTCGGCGGCGTCCGCTATCGAGGTCGTTCGCAAGGCGATTAACCCAAATGCCGCCTAGGGCAGCGTTCGACATGGAGCCATCGAAGGCGTCCGCCGAGCGGCGTTGTCCATCGCCATCGTGCGAGCTCGCTGCCTCGGTTCATCCGACCCGCCTTGCCGCACGACTTGATGCGAACCTATCGGCTGCGACGTTGATACAGCTGCAGAAAAGCTCCCGGCTGCAGATAAGGATGGCGCGGTTGCTGCTTGACAACGAAATGGACTTGAATGGAGCTGTATCTGGCCCGGATCTTCTGCTCGGACATGATCCGAAACGGGCCGCTCTGCTCGCCGGCAGCATTTGGCATGCCCGTTCGCTGATAAAGCTGATCTCAAAACAGCATGTCGCCGTGCTGATCGGGCGTGTCGGTGAGGAAGTGCAGGCTTTCGGTATCCGACATGCATCGCACGCGGTTTCAACCAGAGTCATTGCCGATCCACAACAACTCGCGCAAGAGATTGATGACGATGGGCATGCCTGTCTCGGCGCCTGGCTCGACGAAGTGTCAGCGCCTGACCGCAGCCGCGTGCTTCTACGCTTAGCGGTCGGAACTGCCGCCGATCATCCAGAAAACGAATATCGCGAAGCCGCAAGCCGATTGTTCTCCTTGGTTTTGGCCCATTTGGCGACGGAAGGCTAGGTGCTATGACAGCCGACGATTCCGCGCCGCCATTAGCTCCGCATATGCGCCCGCTTGGCCCGCTCATAGAAGCGAAGGATCTCGAAATCTGGCAGGAGGCCGTCGCGGCGCGAGCCGCGGCAGAGCGGCATCTGCAGCGCGTTCGTGGCTGGGCGCGCAGAGCTTATCAGCTGGAGCGAGCGCGCGGCCGCGCCGAGGGGGTGACGGCCGGCGCCGAGGAAATGTCGCAGCTTGTCGCGCAGGCGACCTCGGAAGTGGCGCGGAGAAACGCCGCTCTAGAGGAGGAGTTGCCACAGCTCGTGATGGAGATCGTAACTGATCTGCTGGGCGCCTTCGATCCCGGCGAGATGTTGATGAGAACGGTTCGTCACGCGATCCTGCGAAAATGTGGCGGAGCGGAACTTTCCCTTCATGTGTCGGCCATGAATGCCGAATCGCTTGCACGCGAATTTGCTGCGTGCGACGGACGGGAGGGCCGGCCCACTGTCCGAATTGTTCCGGATCCGGCGCTCTCCCAGCACGAGTGCGTGCTGCGGAGTGAGTTCGGCAATGTCGATCTCGGACTTGCCGCACAGCTCCGCGCGCTGCGTCTTGGGCTTGGGCTACCTCCTCAGGCAGGCGAACTGTGACAACGCGGGCGGCAAACCATGCTCATCGCGATGGCGAGGGGAGTGCGCACGCGGCGCTATCGCGTCTGCGATCGACAGTAAGACATGTCGACACGCGTCCCGTACGCGGACGGATCACGCGCGCGATCGGCACGCTCCTTCATGCAGTCTTGCCGGACGCGCGGATTGGAGAGCTCTGTGTCGTGCAGGATCCGCGCACCGGATTTTCGCTTGAGGCCGAGGTGATCGGTTTATTGCCGGATGGCGTGTTGCTGACGCCGATCGGTGACTTGCTGGGCGTGTCCGGCCGCGCAGAAGTCGTCGCTACGGGACGAATGCATGAAGTGCCGGTGGGGCCCTATCTGCTTGGCCGGGTGATCGACAGCTTCGGCCGTCCTCTCGATGGCAAGGGCGCAGTCAAGGCCACAGAAACTCGTCCGCTGCGCGGCCAAGCTCCAAACCCAATGACGAGGCGCATCATCGAGCGACCATTGCCACTCGGCGTCCGTGTCTTGGACGGTCTTCTGACATGCGGCGAGGGCCAGCGCATCGGCATATATGGGGAGCCTGGTTGCGGCAAGTCGACCTTATTGGCACAGATCGTAAAGGGCGCGATTGCCGACGTGACCGTAGTTGCCCTGATCGGCGAGCGTGGGCGCGAGGTGCGTGAATTCATCGAGCGGCATCTAGGGGAGGCAGCCCTTCGCCGCACGGTCCTCGTCGTTGAGACCTCCGATCGCTCGGCGATGGAGCGGGCGCAATGTGCCTATACTGCAACCGCGCTCGCCGAATATTTTCGCGAGCAAGGCCTGCGCGTTATTCTGATGATGGATTCATTGACGCGTTTTAGCCGCGCGATGCGCGAAATCGGGCTTGCTGCGGGTGAGCCACCAACCCGGCGGGGCTTTCCTCCCTCTGTCTTTGCCATGCTGCCGGGCTTGCTGGAGCGTGCGGGCATGGATGAACGAGGCTCAATTACAGCCTTCTATACCGTGCTTGTTGAAGGTGAGGGTACGGGCGATCCAATCGCCGAGGAAACGCGCGGCATTCTCGATGGTCATATCGTTCTTTCACGCTCTATCGCGGCTCGCGCGCAATTCCCCGCTATCGATGTACTGTCGAGCCGCAGCCGCGTCATGGATGCAGTCGTATCTGGGCCGCATCGCAATGCGGCGTCCTTCTTCCGCGATCTGCTCTCACGCCACGCAGAGGCCGAATTTTTGGTCAAGGTCGGCGAATACAAGCAAGGCAGCGATCCGCTGACGGACCGGGCCATCGCCTCTATCGACGACCTGCGCAAGTTCTTGCGTCAGGGTGAAAACGATGCCTCCAGTTTTGAAGAGACCGTCACATGGATGTGCCGTCTGACCGCATGAGTTGCATTCACGCTTCGAGATTGCGACACGTAAAGGAAATACGTGAGCGCGGTGCTCGCGCTGAGTTGTCCAATTTGGAGGCTAAATGCCGCATCGAGGCCTTGGCCGCAGAGCGCGCAGGGCGAGAACTTGCAATTGCAGAAGAACGTCGCGCACAGGCGGAAGTGGAGGTTTACGAGCAGCTGACATCGCTCGGTACCGTGTCCGTCGTTGAACTCGATCGTCGCGAGCTCATCTTTGAGAGGCTCGCAACTGAGGTCACGTCGAAACGCCAGACGCTGGAGGACGCCCGTAGCGCTCAAAAGCAGGCCGAGACAGCGGCCTCCGAAGGGCGGGCGCATTGGGCCAAATGTTCCGCGGCAACTGACAAATGGCGGCAAATCGAGACCGACGTCCAGCGGGCGGCCGACACCCATGCGGAGGTTACAGCCGAGATAGAGGCCGATGATGAGGTCTCGCTTCGTTATGGGCGGGCTTTGCCTCACAAAATGGCAGACGGTTCAATCTGATGAGCGCTAGTTCTCTTGCATCGCAAGCGTGCGGTCTTGTAGACCCGCCTCCTGCAGATCGTGCGGTCGAATACACGACCTACGAGCCGTCACTCATTCTGACCCATACATTCGTCTCGTGGCTCAATAGAATCGCCGGACCCCGCACGCCTTTGCAAACCAGCCTTGGCGGTAAGCCGCTATCGGTGCGATTGGAACGACCTGTCTGGCAGGTGGAACCTTCAGCTATATCGATGCTCGACTGCGTTTGGAGCGTCGGAGATGAAACGATCGTTTTGTCGATACCCCATGCACTTGCCGAGGCGTTAATCTCGGCAGTACAGAGCGGCCTAGCGTTGCCTTCCGAGCCAAGTCGTTCGCTCGTTCTCGAACTTGCACTCGAACCGTTGCTGGCACCTCTGGAGAATCAGATTCAGCAGCGGCTGCAACTTTTTCGTGTTGGAAAGGCCGAGACGAGAGGGCCTCATATCGAATTCGGCATCGTCTACGGCTCGCTCAAGAGCAAAGGTCGCCTCTTTCTCTTCTCGCCTCTCGATGGACCGATACCGCCGGCGTTCCAGGCCTTAGGCGAGCTCTTCGGTCAATTGCCGCGCGAAACGCGCAAGCTTTCCAAAGAGCTTCCCATCATCGTTGCAGGAGAAATTGGTACGCTCCGAACTACTGCCTCGCTTCTTCGCAAAACAAGTGCAGGCGATGCTTTGCTGCCAGACGTGATGCCATTCGCCCGTGGTGAGATCACTCTCACTGCGGGCCGGGTATGGACCGTGGCGGATGTCGCCGGCAACCGCCTGATCCTGCGGGGACCATTTCGGTCGGTACCGCGACCTCTGGAGTATGCACATATGACAACACCCCCCGAACCGCAGCATCCGCCCTCGGAGGCCGATCTCGACGACATCGAAGTCACCCTCGTCTTCGAATGCGGCCGCTGGCCGATCACGCTGAGAGCATTGAAGGATATCGGCGAAGGACATGTGTTCGAACTCGGCCGGCCGGTCGACGGCCCGGTCGATATCCTTGCAAACGGCCGCCGAATTGGCGGTGGCGACATCGTACGTATTGGGGACGAGCTGGGCATCAGGCTCCGTGGCGGGTTAGGCGGCCATGACTGACGTTCAACCAGCAATCCTGGCCCTTCTTGCGGTCACGGCCGGGCTCGGCTTGTTGCTCTTCGCGGTCGTCACGACCACGGCGTTCATAAAGGTATCTGTCGTTCTTTTCCTCGTTCGGAATGCTCTTGGGACCCAGTCGATACCGCCGAACATCGTCTTATACGGCGCGGCATTGATCCTCACCGCCTTCACCAGCGCCCCCGTCTTTGAGCAGAGCTACAATCGAATCGCCGATCTGCAGCTCCGCTATCAGACGCTCGAGGATTGGGTAAGTGCTGCGAAAGAGGGGCAGGAGCCGCTCCGAGGCTATCTCAAGAAGTTCACCAATGAAGATCAGCGAGGCTTCTTCCTGTCCTCGACCGAACGTGTCTGGCCAGAGGAGATGCGCGGCAAAGCCACAGCTGATGATTTTGTGATTCTCGTCCCGTCTTTTCTCATCTCAGAACTCAAGCGGGCCTTCGAAATTGGGTTTTTGCTCTATCTACCTTTCATCACGATCGATCTGATCGTAACGACAATCCTGATGGCCATGGGCATGTCAATGGTATCTCCGACAGTGATATCTGTCCCTTTCAAGCTCTTTCTATTCGTGGCGATCGATGGCTGGTCGCGTCTCATGCACGGGCTGGTGCTCAGCTACACAACACCGGGAGGTTGAGCATGGACGACACAACTATTCTCGCTCACATGAGCCGATCGCTCGTGCTTTTCATGATCTGGGTTCTGCCTCCACTCATTGCAGCGGCGGTTGCCGAAACCATCATCGGTATCCTCCAGGCGGCAACGCAGCTCCAGGACCAAACCTTGCCTCTGACTGTGAAGCTTCTCGTCGTCGTTGCGGTTATCGCTCTGTTTTCTCCGGTGCTGAGCGCCCCGCTCATCGAACAAGCCAAGCAGATCTTCACCGATTTTCCCGGACTCACGGCGAGTTACTAGCAGTCGTCGCGATGTCTGACTTGTCAAGCGCGGAGACGCAAGGCCTGATCCAGGCGGCAATCGAACTCATCGTTGCTGCCGGCCTTGGTGCGGCCCGTCCCGCGGGCATCATGCTGGTCCTTCCTGTATTTACGCGTTCGCAGATTGGCGCGCTGATCCGCGGTTGCCTGGCCGTTGCGATCGAACTACCGTACTTGGCGCAGATCGGCGATGGCTTGAAAGCGCTAGATCCGGACACACGTCTGATCAAGATCACGCTACTGGGTTTGAAGGAGGCGTGTGTTGGCCTCGTGATCGGTGCGCTGCTCAGCATCCCGCTATGGAGCCTCCAGGCTGTCGGGGAAATCATCGATACCCAACGAGGCATCACCAGCGTGGTCGCGCCCGCAGATCCCGCGACACGCAGTCAGGCTTCGGCGACAGGACTGTTTCTCGGTATCACGGCGATCACCATCTTCGTCGTATCGGGAGGCCTGCAGACTATGATCAGCGTGCTTTATGGCAGCTATCTGATCTTGCCAGTGTATCAGTTCCGGCCCACGGTGAGCGTGCAAGGAACCATTGAATTGTTCGGCGTGATCGACGGCATCATACGTACCACAATTGTGGTCTCTGGGCCTGTGGTGGCTTTCCTGTTGCTTGTCGATATATCAGCGATGTTACTCCAACGCTTTGCGCCGCAATTCAACCCGAAGGACCTGTCGTTGACGATCAAGAATATCGGCTTTGCGATCGTCATGGTCACCTACACCGTCTTTCTCATCGAATACATGCAATCAGAGATCAGCCAGTCGAACCGCGAGTTGGAGAGGATCGAAAGGCGACTTAAATGAGCGATACGAGCGAAGAGAAAACGCTCCCCCCCTCCGACAAGAAGCTAAACGATGCGCGCAAGAGAGGACAGGTTGCGCACAGTACCGACTTAGTGAGAGCCGTCAGCGTCTGCGCAGGTCTCGGCTATCTCTGGTTGGAAGCCAGTTCCATCCAGGACAAGTGCCATCAAGCGCTCATGCTAACTGACAAACTGCTGGATAAGCCGTTCGATGTTGCGGTCCAGCTGGCGCTGGGCGCCTTGCCCGAACTCGCTCTGGGAATCGTTGGCCCGTTCCTCGCAACTATTGTCGTCGGGGCAATTCTGACGACAGTCTTGGCCAATGGTGGAATGATCTTCTCCTTCGAGCCGGTAAAGCTGAAATTCGAGAACGTTGATCCCATACAGGGATTGAAGCGCATCGCGTCCATGCGTTCGCTCGTCGAGCTTGGGAAGACCCTGCTCAAAGCCATCGGCCTCGGTGCGATCTTCTTCTTTGTCGTTGTCGGTGCGTGGAAGACACTGGTCTATCTGCCGGCTTGCGGCATGGGCTGCTTCGGCTTCGTCTTCATGGAAGTCAAACTGTTGATCGGCATTGCCTGCGGTGCCTTTCTCATCGGCGGATTGATCGATCTTCTCATCCAGCGCTGGTTGTTTTTGCGCAGCATGCGCATGACCGAGAGCGAGGCAAAGCGGGAGTCCAAGGAGCAGCAAGGTAATCCGGAGGTGAAACGGGAACACCGTCGGCTCCGTCGGGAGCAGGCGCGCGAGGCACCGCTCGGGGTGAATCGCGCAACATTGATCTTGACCGGGCAGGAGATGCTGGTCGGGGTACGCTACGTTCGTGGCGAAACCGGCGTGCCTGTCGTGGTTTGCCGCGGCGAGGGCGAAGCCGCTTCACGGCTCTTTGATGAGGCGCGGGCCCTTCATCTCACTATTGTCAATGACCACGCCGTGGTCCGTGAGCTGATTCGCAGCGCCAAGCTTGGTAACCCCATTCCAACCCAGTATTTCGAGTCTGTCGCAAGAGCTCTCCTTGCCGCCGGCCAAGTCTAGTCATCTTGTGAATGACATCGCATGACAGAAGGACGTCCTCGCTATTGAGACGGCTGTCCGGCCGTAGTGCCGGCTGACGTAAGATCTGATGGCGACTTGTTGTTAGCTGCCTGTCCCAAGTTGCTGTTATTGCCCGTCGCGAAGCTTTTGTACGTGGCAACTGGGATAGCCGCACGATTGCCGTCGCTCGGTATGACGGCCGGATTGCCAATCAAGTCACGGGGATCGTTGACCATGATAGCAAGGTTGGTGCGGATCGAGCAGCCAAGCGTCGGGTCGAAAGAATTGTCGTTCACTGACGGACCGACGATCGACATCGACGGACAGTCGGGAGGGTACGCCTCATACGTAATCGCCTCGATTCGCGCGGCAAAGCGATCGCGCCGGGTAATGAGTGGGCCGTACAGGCGGATATTGTGAGGGTCAACCCCCATTGCGCGGGCCTCACGGGCTATCTGCACTCCGAGCTGAGGTGGGCCGGCAATGTTGAGATGGAGCGCGTCACGCCGACCGCGACTTGTAGTCACTATGAACTCCCGCAGACGCTGCCGTTCGGCCCCTCGAAGGCTCTGTAACAGTAAAACGTTCTTCTCCTCTTGAACCAGGGTCGCTTGCGCAGCCGGATCGACAGAGGTCGGTGCAGTGCTTGTGCAGCCGGCTAGACCCGCCGCGAGAGCGATTAGGGGGCATACGATGCGAAAGGTCATTGGCTGATCCTCATTCGGTGTTGTCGCCGGCGCCCCTAGTCGCGCTCGGTACGCTGGTGGCGGGAGCACTGCGACCCGGCGGCCGAGTTGCCAAATGGTTCGTCATAGTGCGCGCGAGATCTGAGGGCGGTGCGACGCGGTCAGTGGGGGCACTCATCGGCCGCGTGTTCGATCTTGGCCGCACGACGTAAGGCGTCACGATAATCACGAGTTCCGTCTCCTCCCGTTGAAACTGGGACGAGCGAAACAGCGCACCAAGAATCGGTATGTCGCCGAGCCAAGGGAAAGTCGTGATGTCAGTGTTGAAGTTACGCCGGATTAGCCCACCGATTGCAAAGCTTTGGCCGCTTGCGAGTTCGACGACCGTATTGGCACGTCGGGTGGAGAGAGCCGGCACGGAAATGCCGTTAACGGTGACAGCGCCTTGTGACGATAGTTCACTGACTTCAGGCTTCACGCGGATATTGATCTGATTATTGCTAAGAACGGTTGGCACGAACTCCAGGCTAACGCCGAAGTGGCGGAACTCGACGGAAACCTGCCGATTGTCCTGCAAGACCGGAATAGGAAATTCGCCGCCGGCCAGGAAGCTTGCCGATTCGCCGGACATTGCGGTCAGGCTCGGTTCAGCAAGGACGGAAGCGAGGTGTTCGCTGGCCAGTGCGTCGAGTACAGCGCTGACGTTGACACCGCCAGCGTTGAATCCAATCCTCGCCGTACCGCCGCCCTGCGCGGCGCCGCCACCTCCACCGCTGCCACTGACCAAGCCGAGGGTGAAGGGACCAGCTTGACCGAATGCGGAGAGGTTGACTCCGAGCTCCTTCATGGCGCTCCGGGAGACCTCGGCCACGCGCACGCTCAAATTGACCTGCAGGGATCCAGCCACCTGGATCTTATTAAGGACAAGTGCACCCGAACCGAGAAACTGCTCGGTGACTTTCACGGCGCTGTCAACGATCTCAGCATTGGGTGCCGTGCCGCTAAGGATGGCGCCGCGCGGGGTATAGCTGGCTTGGATCGGATAGTCGCCGACCTGGGCTTTCAGCGTGGCGCGCAGATCCTCGATCGGCTGCGAAACGACAACGCGTAGCTCAGCAAGAGCCTCCCCGTTCTCGTTCAGTGCGAACAGGCTGGTCCGTCCCGATTTCTTGCCAAAAACGAAAACGGTCTTGTTCGACGGTGCCTGATAATCCGCGATCGCAGGATCGGCGACAAAGACGCTCGCGGCTGGCGCGGGCAGATGAATTGTCTTACCAATCGAAGGGGAAAGGTTCAGTGTCCCGGTTATGGCATCAGGGACCGGACGTGGCGTTCCTCCTCCATTATCGCCCTTGATCTGGGCCACGGCCGTAAGTGGGGATAGCAGAACGACCGCGCACAAAAGATGCGACAGATAAGGCAGAAAGCTCGACGAGAAGGCGTTGGCAACGATCGGTCCACCATTGGCGCTAGCATGCTTGTCAAGAATGACGTTCAAGATGGTCTTTTCTTTCAAGTTCGATTGACTACGCGGCCGAGGCCGCGGATTTCAATTCAAGGACGTAGCCGATCCCGCGCGCGGTCTTTATCCGCAACGTTGCACCGGACTGGCTCAAATGACCACGTAACCGATAGATTCCGACCTCAAGCGCGTTCGTCGAGACTTCGTTGTCAAATGCATAGAGCCCATCCTCCAATGCCGCGCGCGCCACGGTACGCCCTGCACGGCTGAGCAAATGTTCAAGAATGCACACTTCGCGGCGCGCAATCTTCAGCGGCCGGCCATTGACGGATGCTTGCCGACCAACCGGATCGAATCTCAAGTTTCCAAAGGTAACGACGGGCGACGTCATTTGCGTGGCTCGGCGCAGAGCGGCGCGCATCCGGGCGATGAGTTCATCAGGAGACACGGGTTTGGGCAGGAAGTCGTCCGCACCGCCATTGAAAATCGCGATCCGCCTACCGAGCTCGTTAAGGCTGCTCATCATCACCGCCGGCATCGAATACCCGTCGCGCCTCAACTGCTTCAGCCACTCCAAACCGTCTCCGTCCGGCAGGACTAACTCGAGGAGGAGGATGTCATAGCGGGCACAGCCAAAGGCGGCGGCTGCCTCATCGAGCGTACACGCTAGATCAACGGCAAAACCACAATCCGAGAGCGCTTGGTGTACAACACGCGCTGGGTCCGTCTCATGATCAACCAGTAGCGTTCGCATTTCATCCCCTCTTCTCAAGTCATGCCAAAACCACCGAGCACGTCATCCCGAACGTCACCCGAGCGAAATTGAAAAGTCCGGCTTGCCCGTAAACCTTGGCAGCCGGAATAGATGAAGAAGAGCAGTGCCAGCCAATCGAACACTTGATCCGATCCATTGTCAGTTCGATTCGCAATTTCGATCTCCCGGTGTGGCTCGAATGCATCTTGGTGACGTCCAATCTGGTCTTGCCACAGGGGCTTAGGCGGCAATCAATCAAATGCATCGAGTGGCAGCACCCTCGCTTTTGGCTACGACAATTTGGGAGTTTGTCACCAACATCATGAGGTATGATTGCGAGAGCACGATTGGTGAAATCGATTTTTTGGATGAAATGCATTTACATTTCGGATCGGTGACATGCGTTCCCGGAGTCTTGATTTAAATCTCCCCATTGCGGTTGATGCCCTGATGAGCGAGCGCAGCTTACTGCGGCTGTTTCGATGGCAGACGAGCGATGATGTAGGTGATGTGCATCGCCGCCCGCCCAATTTGCCAGCCTCTCGCGGGTGATAGACGTTCCGCGCTGAACCAGCGGACTCACCCATTCGGCCTTGAGCCGAGACGGCGAGCGGCTAGATCCTGTTGAAAGTCTCGATCGCCGCGCAGACGATCTGTCGTCACATCTGCAGGCCCCAAAGTTGCTCAATCCTTATCGCGCCGCTATCCCATGCCTCTGGCTGCGAAGCACAGGCCCCTCGATAGGTGCCGAACGCCGGCAGGCCAGACCTTCAGTCACTTCCGATGGGATGGCGACGGTGCACCCGCCGGGCGCGCCGAACGACTTGCGGGCACATCCCGCATCGGCGTTGTGAAGCATGCGCCTTGGGCGGCTTAGCCGGCCGCATTGCACCGATTCTGATGAGCGGCCGCGAACCGGATGGATATCGAGCGTTGATGGTGCCGCTCGCTCATCCGGGGACGACGATGCGAAGACAACGGGCCCCGGCGTCGAACCACTACGCCTGCTCCAGCCGTAAGTGGGCCGAAGCTGACACACTGTCAGCGGTGCATAAACCACACTGGGGGGTGGAGTGTATTTGTCGAGGAGCGTGACGGGATGAAGCGAGGCGAGCTTGGGGTTTTGAGACATTCTGTCTGGCTTGAAGTTTTGGGGCGACCGGAGAGGGGCGCGACCTTTTCCGGAAAACGTGCGACACTTGTTCGGAATCCTACAATCTGACGCAATGTACGATTCAAGTCCTTTTGAGCGTTCATAGTTAGAATAGATCAAACCAGCTGGTCTTGGATCGAACCAGAGGAGCCTTCTTTCGCGCCGCTAGGCATCACAGTTCCCTCTCGCCTCAGTGGAGACGGACAACGGGCCGTGATGTGCTTCAACACGGATCAGCCAGCTTACAAACGGCGTCAATCTTGACGTGCCCGATCGGTGCCCTTGCCATCGCAAATCCGGTAACCGCATTCGCGCGCGACCGAATTGGGGACGTGGTCACACGATCAGGTGATGATTGTGATCCGGTCGGATCGTTGGGCGATCGCTGATATACCTGATCCCAAGCATCCGGGGAGAATCCCAGCAGGCCTGCGGCTCGCGAAGGTTGCCTGTTTGGAGCTAGCGTTCTTACGAGACGCCGCCCGCGCGGTCAGCCGAGAGGTCGGGTTGGCCTGAAATGGAAACCGCTCGGAGTGAACCGCCTGGCCACGGCACGCACGTCGCGTTCGCCTGTTTCGAGCGCGATCTTCTGGGCGAGCATGACGTCTCCGATCGGCAGAGCGCCGGCCGGCGAGAAACATAACCCCTCGCCCGGGCAGCCTCTTTCGTCGATCTCGCATACGTTCACCGAGGCCCCCAGGTGGATCCTATAGCGCTGTCCGGTGTCACTTCCGACGACCTCGAAGTAGCCCTTTTGGACAAACTGCTCCCGCTGCACCGGCGACAGCCATTGCTGCAAGAGGCACAGCGACCGACCCTCCGGCGTCCGCTCGGCGCCGTGCCTGATGATAAGGGCCCGCATCGCGCGCATCCGAGAACGGCCGCCCGGCGGCATCGATCGGAAGCCGAACATGGCAGGAATGCCGACTTAGCCGCCAACCAGCCTGGGGAAGAAAACGGTTTCTTCCGCGTTTGGGTCGAACGATCGGATCTGTGAGACCTGACCTGGACCGGTCCGGACCGCTGCGGTGAAACCGATATTCGTCAGCTCGTAGAACCGCTGCTTCGCCTTCGCCAGTTCTTGTGCGTCGTCGGCGTTGAAAGGATGACGGCTGTCGCCGGTGTGGTCCATCACGATCTGGATTGCCATAATCGCCCTCCTCGGATTGCTGATAGCCATAGAGCCTCGATCCAGTATCTGGTCCAGAGTCGTGAATTTTCAAGGGAGGAGTATTCCAACGCAGTTGCCGATGTTCTGCTGATCGCAGCGGCCAAGGACGCGCGCACGCACCGTAAACAGCGGCAGCACGGAAATGGAAGAAGGGGTGCGCTTTCCAACTTGAGAACGTGCGCACGTTCACGGAAGGTATTGAGCTTAGTCTGCGCAAAAAAAGCACCAGCTGTGGGACTGAAGCCGTCTTTCCCAACGACCGCTTCCGATATTGGGGGGCTTTTAGGTTCGGAAGAGCGTCTTCATTCTGCGCTGCGCATTTCGAGCCGACAATTTTCGAGCCGATGCACTCAAGAATAAGAGTAAGACGATTGCGCTGTCATCATTTGCCAGTCAAGCACCGAGCTATCACTCGTCGTTCAATCTGCGAGTCTTTCCGCACAAACAGCGGCTTATGGAAAACAAGGCCCGAAGGGAGGTTCGCAGTGGGGAAGGTGCGACGCTTGCGCGCGATGGGTTCGCTGTTGTCCGTGAAGAGCGGCTAAGCGATTGAGCTGGGATCGCATTATTCGTTGTGGCCAGTTTTGGGATTGCAGGGTTTTGATGCTTCGAGCATCGGAACCCTGCAATTTCGTTTTGAGGATTCCATCGAATCGCCAGTCATGATTCCGTCCTCGCATCGGAGGTGGCGATGCGACCGAAGAAGCCCAAAGCGACGGGATCGGACGACCTGTTCCGGGCCAGGCTGGACCAGATCATCAATATGAAGCACGAGCTGGTTCAGCTCGCTGGCAAGATCGATTGGGACTGGATCGATGGGGAGATTGCGCCGCTCTACAGCGAGAACGGCCGGCCCGGGATAGCGACCCGCTTCGTGATCGGGTTGCTGCTGCTCAAGCACATTTACGGCCTGTCCGATGAGGGGGTGTGCGAGCGCTGGGTCCACGACCCATATTTCCAATACTTAACCGGCGAAGAGTTCTTCCAGCACGCCTTCCCGCACGAGCGCTCGGACCTGAGCCACTGGCGCAAGCGGCTCGGCGACAAGCTGGAGCTGCTCTTGGCCGAGAGCCTGCGGGTGGCGCACGAGGCCGGCGCGTTACGCGGCCAAGACCTCAAGCGGGTCACAGTCGATACCACGGTGCAGCCAAAGGCCATCACCTTCCCGACCGATGCCAAACTGCTGCACGCGGCAATCAAGGGGCTCAACCGTCTGGCGAGGAAGCACGGGATCAGGCTGCGGCAGTCCTATCTTCGCATTGCAAAGACCGCGGCCATGATGGCGGGGCGCTACGCTCATGCCAAGCAATTCAAACGGCATCAGCGGCAGTTGCGTATTCTGCGCAGCCGACTGGGCCGGATCATCCGCGATATCCGCCGCAAGATCGAAGGTCGGGCCGTGCTCGAGAATGCGTTCGCCCTCCCGCTCAGCCGGGCCTCCCAGATCCGCTCGCAGCAGCAGCGCCAGCGCGGCTGGAAGCTGTATTCCTTCCATGCCCCGGAGGTCGAGTGCATCGGCAAGGGCAAAGCAGCCGCGCCTTACGGTGTCAAAGCCTCCATCGTCACCAACAACCGCCGTGCTCCCGGCGGCCTGTTCGTGCTGCACGCCAGGGCGCTACCCGATAACCCGTACGACGGTCACACCTTGCGGGACGTCATCGACCGCACCGAGACACTCACCGGCTGTGCGATCGAGCGGGCCTATGTCGACAAGGGATACCGCGGCCATGACGCGCAGAACCCGCGCCGTGTCTTCATCTCCGGCCAGAAGCGCGGCGTCTTCGGTGTCATCAAGCGCGAGCTGCGCCGCCGCTCTGCCATCGAACCCATCATCGGACACCTGAAGACCGATGGTCACCTCGGCCGCTGCTACCTCAAGGGCCGCCTCGGCGATGTGGTCAACGTTATCCTTTCGGCCGTCGGTCACAACTTCCGCCGCATCCTCGCCTGGTTGAGGGATCTTTGGTGCCTGATCTTGACCACTCTCATCACGGCCGCCAGCGACCGCTTACCGCTCAAATCGGTTTTTTAACGGACGACTTCGCTGTGTCGACAACAGGCCGCGTATAACAGCGTGAACAGGTGAAAGCCTCTCGCCGAACTGATGCGAAGCGCCCGCTGGACATTCACCTCCTCAGTTCATGGTATGACGCTGCTGGCCTTCAGCGTGTCCCCGCCAATCTCGCGATTGCACGGACAGAGCTCGTCGGTCTGCAGCGCATCCAACACACGGAGGGTGTCCTTTGGGCTACGGCCAACATTCGGGGAGGTAGCATAGACATGCTGTATGCTGTTGTCGGGGGCGACGATGAAAGTATAGCGGTTGGCGACCCCCTCGGGCGCCCGAACGCCAAGTCCATCAACCAGCTCGCCCTTGGTGTCCGCGAACTGCCATATGGGCAGATGATGCAGGTCCTTATGCTCGCGCCGCCAGGCCAGCTTGCAGAACTCGTTGTCGGTCGAGCCGCCGAGCACGACCGCATCACGCTCGGTGAAATCCTTGGACAAGCGGCCAAACTCGGCGATTTCTGTCGGGCAGACGAAGGTAAAATCCTTAGGGTAAAAGAAGATGATCTTCCATTGCCCGGGGAAGCTCCTTTCAGTCAGCGTCTCAAACGCGCTCTGACCGTCCTCTTCCTGCGCGTGAAAGCCGGGCTTCACGCCGGTAATCTCGAACGACGGCAACTTACTTCCAATTCCAAGCATTCTGTTCTCACGTACTCTATTCGGGTGAAGGGAACAATTCGGGCATCAGCGAAGCAAGCTAGATGCCATTCGTTCTCAAGACTGCTGAGTCTGTACCCAGACCGTGGCTGGGTGAATCTGCCCGGCCTTTCATTGCCTTGCCGAGGGGAGGCTGGAGGGAGACTGACAAGACGTGCAAGAAATGAGTGACGTTCATCAAGCGCAGCTATTCTACCAAGTTTTCTTCCAAATCGTCTTTTTGTCGACGCCGCATTCGGCGAGCGTCATCGCGGTCGAGGCACGAGGTGATCTTGCGCAGCGCACGCACAGCGCTAGACAAGTGTCAAGGGGTGGCACTGGCGGTTCTCCATTAGCCAACGCCGGATGAAACGTAACTTCAGCCTCTTGCCATAGAGCGGAGCGGAGAAAATCGCCTACAAAAGGAGAGTGCTCAGGGTCGTAAGCCCCGCCGTTGTAGATACAATTCTCCAGCAGACGCCCTGAGTCAGGGCTGGGAGGGACCATTATCGGTCAACACTTTTCGTGTCGTCGTGTTCAGCCGTGTTCGGTTTTAGACGTTTGTGTCCAGAACCGAACGTTTACTCGCTAAGTAGGCTTTCCTGCAGAGCCTAGCAAGCAAGACATGCGGGTCGTCTTTGATGGCACGCCAATTGCTGGATACGAATAGGAAGTTTCGCAACATGTGGTGGTCTCGGTGTCCAGGTTTTGAAATGCGTGTACTCGATTGGTCGCAGATCAATGCGATGGATGCTGCCCCGTGAGCGTGATCCGTCTGGGAGGCGTTGCGCCATGGGGGTGCTGCTGTCGCTATCCGTGCCGAACTATGACCGTCACCTTGGTGCCCGCGAAGAAGATGGCAACGCAGCATGTGACCAGCGTGGAGCGGGGCCGAGAATCCGCGCTGCTCGAATTGCGCGGGTCCTCATCGACCCAAAACAGACAGTCGCCGCTCTGACACTTATGTGTCGTCGCGCCCCGCCGTCACACGGAAGCAAAAGGAGTCCAAAGAATGCTCGCGCCTAGCTATTCCGAGGCCCTTGAGTTCGCGATCGACCGTTCCTACGACATTAACCTCGACATGCTGAGGTCGCAAAAACTGCACCTTGAGACTTACAACGATTATCTTGTCGGCACATATCCGCCTCTCAAAGCAATGGGCGAGCTGAATGCCGACAAATTGTTAGGTGAGATTACGCCATCGATTGACCTCTACTTTCACATACCCTTTTGTAATCAGTATTGCACGTTCTGTCACTTCGCTAAGGAAATCAATCCGCGTTCCGGACGTGTAGAGCGCTACCTGGCGGCTCTCGACAAGGAAATGAGTTGGTCGGACGCGGCGCTCGCCGGTAGGTCTATTGAGACAGCTTTCTTTGGCGGTGGCACCCCCTCAATCTTGACCAACCCACAACTCAAAGCGCTATTTGACATGATCAATCAGCGCTTTGATCTATCGAAGTCCGAAGTGAGTTTCGAATTACATCCCTCTCTTGGAAAGCAGGTGGACGCAGCAGAGCGCATATCCACCCTACTCAAAAACGGCGTAAACCGCTTCGTGCTGGGGGTTCAAAGTCTTGATCAGAATATATTGCGAATATTGAACCGCGGGCACGGTGTGGACGAGGTTAGGCAACTGGTTAAATTGCTGAATAAGCTGGGTGTTCAGAATCTGTCGCTAGACCTTATCTATGGGTTGCCGCAGCAAACGCTTCGAAGTTGGTATGACTCGCTCATCGGTCTTTTGGATATGGGCGTGGAGAAGTTCAATATCTTCCCATTGTTGTTCAAATCCACGGACCCCGTAGCTCGCCATTTGAGCAAAGGACGATACCAATTCGCTGGGGCGAAGGAGCGCATCGTCATGCATTTCATGGCAGAGCACATCCTCACGAGACTTGGCTATCGCCATGGCCCGATCTTCTATTGGACAAAGAAGTCGCAGCCGCACTCTGTTCAGCAGCGTCGCAAATACGATTCCTGGAACGACAATAATCTGGTCCCGTTTGGGGTTGGCGGGTTTGGCTACATGAGTCAGTGCCAATTCTATAACGAGGCACATTTAGATCGGTACTTAGACATGGTTGAGTCTGGCGCGAAGCCAGTGTGGAAAGGTGTCGTCCTGACGCAAGACGATCTGATGCGCAGAACAGTGATGCTCGCGTTGCGAAGTAGTGGAGTTCCGCTCTCCCGCTTCGAGAAGGAATTTGGAGTGTCCATGGAACAATACTTTCGTCGCGAGATCAAAAAACTAACTGAGGCGGGACTCATCAGCATTTCAAACGAAGGCGTGCTGACGTTAACCACCGCTGGCATTATCAATTCGGGAGCGGTATCGCTGCAATTTTTCTCCAACGAGGTGCTTGAGCGGGTCGCGCGAACCGACAGCAGGATCTTAGATAAACGAACTGATCTCATCGAGAAGCACGACTACTCACCGGCCGCCCGATACGGGGCGACTGCGGAAATGCAAGCGATTTTCAGCCAGGGCCGGTGAGTGCTCGCTATGTTCGCCAGTATTTCCCCTCTTGCCCAAAGATCGCCGCACAACTGCGCGCAAGACATGTTCTCTCATTTGACCGATCGCATTGATCGTCGACAACGAAAACGACCGCTTGGGCGATTCAGCGACTTTGTCGTCGATGAACTGCCACACGATATTGCGCAGATCAAATGCAGCGAGCGGCCGGATGAAGCGGTTAGGGTCCTCGGTCGCAGTATTAGCGCGATTGTAGCGGACAAGGACTATGATGCGCTGGTGCGGGGGCTGCCGCACTCCGAGTTCGAGGTTGCCAAGACAGACATTCAATATCTCACCAATTGTGCTTATCACATGTCGGCGTTTGCCGGCCTCGATCCCGGGGATGCCGAATTGACGGTGGGGGAGGGCTTAAGTCGTCTTGCCCGCTTATCGCGCCAGCGGCAGCCTGGCATTGAGGTCCTCTCCTACGAGGATATGATACTTACGAATCCGGTGCAGACCGATCCGCGTGTCTACTGCCTTGGAGCGGCCGGGGTTGAGGAACGAGACTTTTGCTTAGGCCACCAACTCATCGAAAGCGAATTGCAGTTGGCAATCGACGCTCTGCTCGAGTTGCGAGATGTGGCTGACGCTGACGCCCATCAATGTCTTGCGCTATGCATGAAGCACCTCGAGACAGCGAATAATGTCCTGACGCGCTTTCACGAACATATGTCGCCGGATCTATTTGGCCAGTTCCGCGTGTTTTACGCAAAGAATCCTTACAAGGATCGGCTTGGCCCGAGCGGCAGATTCTCGGGCCGTATTGTGGCCGCCTCAGTGCTGCTGATCGGCGAAGAGCTTTTCCTGCAGAAACCGCAATTTTTTTCGGATGTATATCGGCTGTCCGAGTACTACCCGCAAGCGTACATTCGTAAGGTATTCCGCTGGTTGTCGCCAAACAAAGAAGACGCGTGGCTCAAACCGGATTGGCTGGAAGGAAAAGCGGACTTCCCTCGATATGCAACCATTTCGCCCGTGATAGAGCACGGCAACAGTGAAATCCGAATGCTGCGGGCCTCCTGTGTTCGTGCGCTGGATCGGTTTACCTTGATGCACCATAGTACGGCTTTGAAGTATACGGTTGAGCCCGGTCGACCGGTTGTCGGAGTTGAGGCATCGGAAAGTATCGACGCTGTCCTTTTGCAGAGACTGTTGCCGACGGCGCCTCAGTAAGCATGGGGGTGCTATTTGCGTAGGAGAAAAGTTGATGGCGGGAGAGACGGCGGCCGTCGAGGCCAGTTGGCAATCGATGTCGACGTCTCAAGGCGAGGTGATCTTTCGTCGGTTCGAGCTAGGAGATGCCGATGATGTATGGCATCTGCATAGAGCCGCATCGGACGATGGTGGCGTGCGCGGGCCGGAAGGGACGTGGGAGGATGACTTGCGCAATATCGTGGAAGTATACATCAAGCCGGGCGGTGACTTCTTACTTGCCCATATTGGTTCTCAACTCGTCGCCATGGGGGGATTGAAGGCTGTGGATGCTGATGTCGCACAGCTGAAGCGCATGCGCGTCGATCCGGCCTTTCGAAGGCGAGGGTTTGGAAGGAGACTTCTTCGTGAACTCGAATCGAGAGCCGTTGCTGCGGGTTTCAAGCGGATCGTGCTGGACACGACAATGATCCAACTAGGTGCTCAAAGGCTTTATGAGGCCGCGGACTATGTTCGCTGCAGGGAGGGGACGCTGCACGGATATGCAGTGATCTTCTACGAGAAGCGGTTGGCAGACGAGGCTGGAGCTCTCCAATTGGCCAAGTGAGCTCGCGCGCATGAGGCAGCTTCATGGCAGGCTAAAACGACGTGAGGTGCTCCTTGTGTCGTGCGTGTCCCACCTAGAGAGAGAAAGCCGCGCACCGATTGACAAAACAACGAGATGGTCACTTGGAAGATGGTCCCTTATTGGCGTTATCAAGCTTGTGACGCCCACAAGGCCGATGGAACTAGCATTACAGTTGGTGCGCCGGGAGGCCGGCAAGGAGTAGTGGTGGAAGTCCACTGCGATGAAGGAGTAGCGACCCACATCGGCCGCGAGCCGTGCGCAGGCGTCCGCGAGGATGTCGGCGAAGCGTCGGCAGGGGAGCGCATAGGCCAGCCATCGAGCTGCGAGAGAATGTTTTCCCGAGAGCCGACGCTGTCAACTGAGCGGAAGGCGACAAGAAGGGGTTCTTCCGCATATTTGGTGCAGGGTGCAGGATTCACGGACAGTTCGAATAAGGGCATAAGCTCGGAATCGCAGTCGACGCCCTTGATTCGCCTTGCTCCATGCCTTCTGCTCGCTGATTTCCTCCGAGCTTTCGATTGTCCAGAGTCTTCCCCAGACCGACGGGGTGGTGCTCGTGGCTCGGCCGAAGTCAGCGGTCTCACTCTGTCCCTGTTGCGGCTACCAGACGGGTCGCGTCCACAGCCACTACGTGCGACGCTTAGCCGATCTTCCGTGGCAGGGGCGGGTTGTCGAAATCCGGCTTCACGCGCGACGGTTTCGATGCGCGAATCCGCAATGCCCGCGTCGGATATTCACCGAGCGGCTACCAGCAACGGTGCGACCGAAAGCAAGACGCACAACCCGCCTCGGCGAGAGCCAGCTGGCGATCGGCTTTGCGATCGGCGGTAAGTCCGGCTCACGCCTGTCGCGCAAACTGGCTAGCGCCCCTTCAAAAACAAACGTATCACTCAGCTATGATTCCGAGTAACGCCGGGGACGTCCAGGTGCTCGCGTTGTTGCACCTGTCCGCGTCGCCTTCCGCTCTGAGTACAGCGTCGGCTCCCGGGACAATCTTCTTTCGCCGCTCAATGGCTGGCCTGCATGCTCCCCTGCCGACGCTTCGCCAGCGCCCTCACGGACGCTGCCGCACGGCTTGGGGCCCACATGGGGCGCTACTCCTTCATCGTAACGGACTCTCACCATTTATCCTTGCCGGCCTCCCGGCGTACACTCAGTCAGACTAGGAGAAGACCATGGTAAATCTTGTGTGCCAGAACCCAGATGACTGAATCTGGTTCAGTCAGTCAGTCTGCAAGAGCTTGCAGCCACAAATCTGGCTGATGTCCGGTTCGGTGAAGACCGCTGCTATCTAAGTAGCGAGGGCGGGAAGCTAAGTCCTCTACTTACGCGATCGCACCGTCGCTGAGCGCCCAATCGGGGGACGTCACGGATCGATGACCGCGACCCTGGGGCCGCCCTTTGAGAGTGTGGCTAACCGGCTATCAATGCTTGGTAAGACTCCGTGGGAGCACGTCAAGTATGTGCTCAGGCCGGCGAAGCGTTTGACCTACGGCGTAACGAGACGAAAAGGCAATTAAGCTACGGTAGCACCGCAAGGTCCGACCAAACGCGTCCGCGTCCTCCGCGCTTAGCGTCATAGAGACGATCGTCGGCGCGTCTTTTGAGTGCGCGTGAGTCTTCTCCATCAATGGCGGCAGCCACACCGATGCTTGCGCCTATCGTGACGTTGGCGTTGGCGATCCCGAATGGAGTTTGGAGTGCAAGCACGACCTCCTTGGCAGCGCGCGTCGCATCTGCGCTATCGAGTGCTGGGTGGAACAGAATGGCGAATTCGTCGCCGCCGAGTCTGGCAACAAGGTGCCGATTGTCAAGTTGGGCCACAATTCGGGCTGCCACGGATTTCAGCACTTCGTCTCCGGCATCGTGACCGTATGTGTCGTTGACCGGTTTAAAGCAGTCAAGATCAATCATCGCGATAATTGCAGCCCCCGAAGACAGCCGCTCAGCGAGAGCGTCGTCGAATGCGGCGCGATTTGCAAGGCCTGTTAACGCGTCCTTGATCGCGACGCGCGACATACGATCCTCCGCCAACAACTGAGAACGGATCGATCATGCGTCGTATTTATTAGCTGTAGCGTCCCAATCCAATGACATGTAAGCAAGATCGCTACCGCCCAGTAACGGGACTCGCAGGCTACCGCAGCGACCAAGATTAGCGGCGCAAACAACACCGAGCCGTGTGGTATCGCCAACGCCGGCACTGCGGCGGCTCTTATCGTCACGCCCGCCAGGTATCCGGCAGCGGCGATCACGACGAGAGCGATGGCAACGTCATCGCCTAGGAAGAATGCTCGGACAATGAGAGCGACCAGCAACACTGAATAGACGACGCCAAACGCGAGCAAGGTCGGCAGATAAGCGGGTGTCGACCTGTACAGCTTGACGAATCCAATGCGGAGCGCGATCAATAACACTGTAGCCATCGCCAATGAGCTAACTACAGGATCGCCTGTTCTTAGCCATAGCGCAATCGGCAGCACCACAAGGCCGAGCACGTATGCGGCTGTAGACAACGGTGCAGCATATAGCATCGACTCAAGACGACGAGCGACGTTATCCGGCAGTGTCGGATCGATGAGTCTTAATTTGGTTAACATGTTGATGGCCTCCGACAATGTAGCCACCCTCGCACACGTCAATTGCTGCCAAGTTCATGATCGCGGTAAGCGCCCCGTGATCTAAATGCGTAAAATTGTTGCAAATCGGCCAGGCAGACCCCGATCACGGCGGCCGATCTGCTCAATGATCGGGTGGTGCCGTTGCTCGGTACGCCTACGAGGAATGCCGCCAGATTGACGCGTGCGCGCGGGCACGGCGAGCTGTATGTGATGGCGTTGGGTGAAGATCAGGCAGCTTGCTGATCGTCGGAGTTGCCGGCTTGGCGCAGAAGCTTCCATTCCCAGGGCAGTAGTTCGTGCAGCCGTGATGTAGGAAAATCGGCGATACGGGCGAGGACGTCGGCAAGCCAGGCCTTTGGGTCGACGTCATTGAGGCGACAGGTCGTGATCATCGTCAGCACGATGGCGGCACGGTCGGCACCACGTAGGCTGCCAGCGAAGGTCCAGTTGCGCCTTCCCGGGGCGATGCCTCTCAATGCGCGTTCAGCGCAATTATTAAAGTGCATGATGTTTTCAGCGCTCAAACCCGGTGGAGAGGACTGGTCGTCCGGATTAGTCTGTCAAAGCCGGGATAGGGGCGCTGGAGCACGAAACGGTGGCAGGCCGCCATGACCATGAGCTGTGAGCTCGCTTTGTTACTTGGCCGCCCCCTACGACTTGCCCGGCTGCGCTGCGAGCGCGGATCCGTAGATGTCGTGCAAGCCACTGGCTCCTGAGACAAAGGAGAACCAAGCATGCAAATCGTCGGCATCGATATCCACCGATCGTTCGCCCAGGTGGCGATCCTGGAGGACGGAACAATAATCCGACAGCTCCGCGTAGATCTCGTCCACGATCGGCTTGTCGCCTTTGCCAAGACACTCGGCCTCGAGGATGAGGTGGTCATCGAGGTGACGGGCAACAGCGCGGCGGTCGAACGTATTCTGCGCCCGCACGTTAAGCGCGTCGCGGTCGCCAATCCGAGGCTCGTTCGGGCGATTGCCTATGCGCGAGTCAAAACGGACAAGGTCGATGCTGGGACCCTGGCAAAGTTGCATGCTGCCGGCTTCTTGCCGGAGGTCTGGGTTGCTGACGAGGACACCTACAGCCGCCGGCGCCAGATGGCCGAGCGCGCTGGCGTCTTGGCGAAGATCATCCGCATTAAAGGACGCATGAAGGCTATCCTGCATGCTAACCTCATCCCGCCCTACAAAGGCTATCTCTTCGGCAAGCGCGGACAGCATTGGCTGAACAGTCTGCCTCTTCCATCGGAGGAGCGTGCAATGCTCCGGCGTCTGATCGTGGAACTCGAACGCGTGACGAAGCAACTCGCGGAAATCGACAAGGTCGTGGCCCAGCAGGCTCTGGACGATCCACGGGCTCTCAAGCTGATGATGATCCCCGGCGTGAGTTCGGTTGTCGCATCGAGTGTACTGGCCTCCATCGGCGACATCGCACGCTTCCCGATCGCGGGGGCCCCGCTCGATCATCGTCTCTATCACTTCCGTTTGGCCTATTGCGGGTTCGAGCACGCCCACGTTGTGCTTGGCGGCGAGAGCTTCGTTGCCTTGACCGAAGGCCTGCAGAATGCCCTCTGGTCGCTCGGTGGGGCGCCGCGGGAGCATCGGACCGACAGTCTGTCGGCCGCATTCTGCAATCTCGATCGCGATGCACGGGACGATCTGACGCAGCGATACGAGGCCCTTTGTGCCCACTACGGCATGCGACCTTCCCGTAACAACCGAGGCGTTGCTCACGAGAATGGTTCGATCGAAGGGCCCCACGGTCATCTCAAGCGAGCAATCGCGGACGCCTTGCTGCTGCGCGGAACCGTCGACTTCGACGATCTTGCCACCTATCACGGCTTCATCGACGAGATCGTCAGCCGCCGCAATGCCCGCAACGCCAAGCGGATCGATAGCGAGCGCGTGGTGTTGCAGGAGCTGCCCGATCGCCGCACCTCCGACTACGAAGAGGTGATCGTCCGCGTGACATCGCCCGGTGGCTTCACCCTGCGCAAGGTGTTCTACACGGTGCCATCGCGCCTGATCGGTCACCGGCTGCGGGTGCGCCTTTACGATGATCGTCTCGACGTCTTCGTCGGCGGCACCCATCTCGTCACCCTGCCGCGTGGGCGGCCGCATCCCAATGGCAAGTACGACCAGGTCGTCGATTATCGGCACGTGATCCATTCCCTGCGGCGCAAGCCAATGGCGCTGCTCAATCTCGTCTACCGAGATCGGCTGTTCCCGCGCGATGCCTATCGGAAGACCTTCGATCGCTTGCGCGAGCGCTTGCCGGACAAGAACGCCTGCCGGATCATGGTCGATCTCCTCGCGCTCGCTCATGACCGCGGCTGCGAGGCCGAACTCGCCGATCAGCTGACGCCGGCCAACTCCCCGACCTCAACCGGCTGCGCGCTCACTTCGCCCCGGATCCGGCGCAGCTGCCCAACGTCGTGGTGCAGCTCACGCCGCTTGCCTCCTACGAATGCCTCATCGGAGCCGCCAAGATCGGAGGTGCCGCATGAGCATGGCCAACACCATCGACACCGCGCGCCTCAATCTGTTGCTCAATGAGCACCGTTATGCCGCTCTTCCACTTGACGGCGCGCCGGTGCCGACCGCATGCTCGATCAAGTCGCCCACGACAAAGGCGTGCCGATGGTGTCTGCGTCGACTACTATACCGCATTCCAGAGCGACCAGTTTGGCCAGTGTCGAGCAAGCGGGGTTGTTGCCTATCCCGCAAACACTGGGCAGATAGGTGCTTACACCGAAGCGGCACCGCATTTTCTAGATGATGAAAACTATCTGACAGGTTCCAAATATTGGCGGCCTACAAGATCTGGCAGGGGCCTAGCAGAGCCAGCTTATGTATATAGCGGAACCTCTGTCCCGCATTTTGCGCGGGGACACGCGGCAGGTAACGGAGGTCACAGATGGCATACAAGAAACTCTTCAATCAAAGCGGCCTGACACTTACGGTGTTGCCCGTCACACGCGTTGGCTCAGAGCCGAACCAGTCCGGACAGATCGTCGCAACGGCGCTACCGGTGGGTGGCAAGCAGACGATTGAGTACGGCAGTGCGCAGAATCCCTTCCTCAACGGGCTCGTGATTTCCTCATCTTCCGATGGCGCGTTTTCGAGCGGGTCCCAGATCGTGACGACTCGGGGCAGCAACTGGGATACTGTCCTGAACACGCACGATACCCTTACCTTTAGCGGAGCGGGTGGGCTGAACCTGGTGGGCTCGAACATATAACCCGCCACGGCACCGACGGTCCCGCGGTGGCGGACTTGGCCGCTCCTGGATGGCAAGCCGATCCTGGCGGCGTCGCCGCCCTTCTCGGATGAGTGCAGCCGATGGACGGAAAGGCAACTCATGTGACTCCCACGCCCGTGCAGCGATGATCACCCGTGCCGGGGTGTTGGATGACTTCGCCGGAGACGAACCATGATGCCTTCACTTTGGTTGTCCAACAGGACTGCAGGTGCTCTGAAGAAAGGCCCGCGAGTTCATGAAAGGACCCCGCGGGATCATCATGGGATGACGGTATAGCATATGAGTACCAATCTTATGTTGCACGAGCCGCCCAACGCGCTGCGGCTGATCACACAGGCGTATACGAGCCTTCTCATTATGGGTTTCGCCCTGCTGCCCACTCAGTTCATCGCTTACCTTTATTTCCAGCAGGATCCCGCGCTGAAGTTCGAAGACCACCTGTTCCACGAATTCGCCATCGCCGTCGCCACCCTCGAGGGGCTGTTTGTCACATATGTGACGTGGCGTTGCTATCGGTCTTCAGGCGAGCCGTTGTTGCGGTGGTTGACCCTTGGTTTTCTGGCATTCGTGCTGATCTATTCACTGCACGGCGCCTTCACCGGGATGGCACATCGCAATATTTGGCTGTTTCTGCTCTATGGGCCGGCGTCGCGTCTGGCGATGTCGATTTTACTCTTCGTCGGTCTACTCAGCTACAACCAGCCGTCAGACGAGCTTAAGAAGCGCTCGGACACGCGCGCGTGGCTCATGTGGATTGGCCTGTTCCTTACGGTGGACCTAGCTGTCGCACTTATCGCCTATTCACGCTATGCTGGGCACCCGGCGGTCCGCCTGTCCATGGAGGGTGGCGCATTGCTATTCAGCGCGCTGAACGTCGCGGCCTTGCTCATGCGACGGATTCACTCACCGCTGATGCTTGTTTTCGGCGTTTCTGTCACATGGTTTGCGTTATCGTCGCTCGCATTCATTTTGGCCGCGCCGTGGAATCATATGTGGTGGCTGGCTCACGCGATCTTTGCTGGCGGCTTTTTTCTGCTCAGTTATGGCGTCGTCCGAGCTTTCCGAACAACGCAATCGTTCGCGACCATCTATAGCCAGGAAGAAATGACCGCCCGCCTGGCCAAATCGATGGCTGACACTCAAAAAGCACTCCAGCAAGTGCAAATGAGCAATCAAAGGTTGGAGCGACTCGCCGCCACCGACCCACTAACCGGTGCCGGGAATCGGCGCCACTTCATCGAGCATATCGGCGCAGAGATCGCGCGTGCCAAACGGACCGGTGCTCCGTTGGCTCTGCTATCGCTCGATCTCGACCATTTCAAGGATATCAACGACTCGCGTGGTCACAGCGTCGGCGATGAGGTCCTGCGCGTATTCGTGCGAAAGTGTCTGGAGGCAATCCGGCCTTACGACTCTGTCGCGCGCGTGGGCGGTGAAGAATTCATGGTACTGCTGCCGGGGGCGACGCTCGACGCGGCTTGCGTGGTCGCGGAGCGCCTTCGGTCGGCCATCGAACGCACCGCATTCGACGTCGGAGCCGAACCGTCGGTCGGCGTCACCATCAGTGTTGGAGTGTCGGAGTTCGGGCGCGATGGAGACACGCTCGACGGGTTCTTGAACGTCGCCGACCAGCGACTCTATCGTGCAAAATTTGAAGGTCGCAACCGCGTGGTTGTCACCTAGGTTATCCTTCATCGCTCACTTCGTCTCTGGTGGTCGGAGCCCCGACGCCCGTTCTCGCTATCATTCTCCGAGTCAAAGCCGCAACTCCACTAACAATTATTCGGTCATGGTCCATC
The DNA here is from genome assembly GCF_001440035.1 of Bradyrhizobium manausense. Lineage (GTDB taxonomy): Bacteria > Pseudomonadota > Alphaproteobacteria > Rhizobiales > Xanthobacteraceae > Bradyrhizobium > Bradyrhizobium manausense. The sequence goes on from NZ_LJYG01000012.1 coordinate 40,150, forward strand.
CATTGCAACATTTGCAGGTAGATTCGCACCGCAATAGGTTGCTGCCGGGAGCTGTCATGTCGTTGCTTGCTACAATAGCGCTTGACGGCCATTGTTCCGTCGAGCGCTCAACTGGCAGCAGCCGCCTCACCTCACCAAGGCGGCCGGCCCTTGGCACGCGCCGCGATTACCGATCCGCTGGCCAGGCACTCGGCAGAATGTCGGGATCAGGGAGCACAACTGACAGGAACTTAGTCGCGCCGATTGCTATCCCACGTGAACTAGCCGCTCGCGCTCCAGGGTGTTCAAGTGGCAGATGTAACTCGTTGCTTCGGCCGCGCTAACGATGTGCGAACTTGCAGGTCGCTCGAACACAACTTCTGCCCGGCAACTATCGCTACCCGATGGCTCATTGCAGCTTCCGAAGCCGCAACTGAAGTTCGGCAATCGGCGCAACATCTCGTTCTCAGTTAACAACCGCGCTGCGGGCACCAACCTCACTGACTGAGATGAGAATTTCAACTCCACGATTGCGAATATTGCACTTCGATTGGCGCCGTTCTGCCACGAGAGACTTCATTGCTCTTTTCGGCGGCGTCGTTCTCGCTTCACTCTTAGCGCATCTCTATGGGCTTGGCCCCCGTTTGGCGCAGCTGGGACGGCGCTATGTGGATTCGGTACTCGACGAACTTATATTCATTGTGTTCGTCGCGTTCTTGCTGAGCATTGCACTATCAATCTTTAGTGTTCGGCGCTACCGAGAACTCGCCTGCGGAATTGACGCACGAACCATTGCAGAAGTGGACGTCCGCGATTTGGCGCGACACGATCCATTGACTGGCTTGCCGGACCGCCGCCTGTTTGATGAGAAACTTGATCTGTGCGCTCGCCTCGCCACCTACACGCATCAAGTAGCTGTTCTGATGCTCGGCCTCGACGGCTTAAAGCGGATCAAGGATACGCACGGCCATGAAGCGGTGGACAGGGCACTCTTCGAACTTGCCACAAGGCTTATCGACATCTTGCGCAAGGATGGCTTCCTGGCGAGAATCGGAGGCGACGAATTCGGGATCGTCCTCCCCAGCATTAGCTCCCTCGAAGATCCCGCCAACCTGGCGCGCCGCATGGTGGCGTCCGCCGCCGATACTTTCGCGATTGAGACTGGCGCAGCCGGGCTTAGTCTTGCGATTGGCATCGTCATCGCTCCGCTTGATGGCGTCAACCCCCACGAATTGGTCAGGCGAGCAGAACGCGCGCTTTATCGCGCGCAGAGCGACGGCAGGTCGCGTGTTCGCTTTTTCGAACCGGACATTGACATACATGTCGAGCGGCGCATCAATATTGAACGTGAGCTTCGGAGCGCTATCGCGGCGGATATTATCGAGCCCCACTACCAGCCGGTGGTTTCACTCGAAAGTAATCGCATCGTCGGGTTCGAGGCGTTGGCCCGTTGGGAAAACAGGACATTAGGGCATATCCCGCCCGACGTGTTTATTCCAATTGCAGAAGAAACTGGCCTCATCAACGCTCTTGGAGATCAGGTGTTTCGCCGCGCATGTCTTGATGCCACTGCGTGGCCGAAGACGTTCTCGCTTGCCTTCAACATTTCGCCTGTTCAATTGCGGGATTCCGCGCTTGGAGGGCGCATTATATCAATCCTTGAGCAAACCGGCTTTAGTCCATGCCGCCTGGAGATTGAAATTACCGAGAGCGCGTTCGTGGAACGAAACGGGGCTGCGAAGACCGTGATTGACGAACTTCGCCAAGCCGGCGTCCGCATCGCGCTCGATGATTTTGGAACAGCTTATGCCACGCTTAGCCAGCTGCTTTCGTTTCGTCTTGACAGGATCAAGATCGATCGCAGCTTCGTGTCGCATCTCGACGAGAGCACCGACAGCCGGGTGATCGTTCGTGCTATACTCGACATTGCTAAAGGGTTTGGTTTGAGGACCACGGCCGAGGGAGTCGAAGACGAAGGCCAACTCGTCTATCTGGTGGCCAATGGTTGCACAGAAGGACAAGGCTACTTGTTCAGTGGTCCCGTTCAAGCCACCGGTATCCCCGCGCTGCTTGATCGCCAAGCCCGCCGCGGACCGGTTACTGAAGATGGAGCAAGAAACCTACATGCGTGAGTCGACGCGTCGAGTTCAAGCGTGCTCGGGAGGCGCTTGATTAGAATGAGGCCTGTAGATCTGCCGCACTGAATTTGACGTTGCCGGCAATTGCATTGTTGCTCAGGGAAGGCGCATTCACTTAGACTGGGCGTGGGCTCTTAGGAAATCACATTGGCTCGATCACTGATAGCGGCCTGTCGTGCACACCGTTTTGCACCTGCCCAACGTCAACGCATAGGGGCATCCGCGAGCGGCGATCAGATATGAGAAGTCTGGATATCGTCTCAAAGATCCGTCACCAACGCCCCTAATACCTCTCCGACTGAAACGCCGGAGCTGACCGTTCTGGTCTCCTAACGACTCCTGATTGCGCCAGGGAGTGCCGAGCGCACCCGATCCAAAGCGCACTTCCTCGAGCATTCGGTTGTACGGTCAGGTGGAGACGTTCTGATCAAGCCGTTTATGATCAGCGACACCTCCCAGCCCGCATTACTCAACACCCGAACGATTCACCCAAGGCTTCCAAAACGAGACTTAGCCTGATTTGCGACCTTGCGTTAGAACGGAACATAGATCGTCCGATTTCTGACATGCAGTCGGTCTGGTACACTTCCTTGAAAAATATCCTTTACTAATCAAGCTGTCGCAGTTGGCACAGGATTTGAACAGAGAAGTCCATCCACCGCAGCCGCCCACGAAGCGGCGGCCACAATAATGCTTCTTCGGCAATGCCTTTTGGCACAACGACACGGGCTGCCACATGAAGTCGGTCTCAATAGCACGTCACAAAAACTGTCCTCAATGTGGCTCTGCGTTGGTCCACCGCGAGTGGCATGAACGCATTGGCGCGCGGGAGGTCCAAGATCTCTGGCGTTGCTGGAATTGCAGGCACGAATTTATGACCATTGTCACTTCTGACGATACGGATCCTCCTACCGCTGAGATCACAAAGCTATTCTTTACCAGCCTGCTAGTCTGATCAATGAAGGCCTGAGCCGCTAACATTCGCATCCGAGCGGCACCAGACTTGGCAATCCAAAGCAGGGCGGAGGGTCGCTTAGGGAGAACAATTCGACCGTAGGCTCAGTATATGCTTATCCCGGATGGGGAATACGCTGCGCGACCTTCCCATCATAATGAAGTTGGAATGTTCTTATGAGGCTCGTACGTGCAATCGTCGGCTTGGCCCTGTTGGCAGTTGGATTGTACGTTATTATCGGCGAGCACTTCGCTGGAACATCGGCGGATGCTACACTCAATGCTCGACTCTACATCGTTCGGGCCCCGATCGAAGGAACAGTGACGCTTGCCGTAAAGAGCATCGGCGCGCGCATTAGTCCCGGCGAGCTTATAGCAGAATTGAACGACCAACGCTTCGATCCCGCGAGACTTCTTGAGCTTGATCGCGATCGCACGAATCAGCAGATCGAGCTCAACCGTCTCGTTGGCCAGCGAGAGGCCTTGTCCGCATCCCGGTCTCGCTTCGATGTTCAATCAACTGATTACCAGCGCGGCAGGGTTCGGCAGATTGAGGCTCGAATTGCCGAAACGAAAGCAGCTCAAGACGCTGCGGCCGCGCGACTTCGTCAAGCGGACGCAGAATTCAAGCGTGCAAATGAGCTAAGCACGCGTGGTGTACAGACGGTGGCGAATTTGGATCGCGCTCGCGCAACTTACGACGTCGCTCAGCAAGAACTGGAGAGTGCGCAGCAGCGAGTGAATTATTTAGAGACGGAACTTACGTCCGCCCGCGACGGCGTCTTCATCGGGGAGTCCTATAACGACGCTCCCTCCTCGGCCCAACGTATCCGCGAGCTCGAGCAGAGGCTGGCCGAGCTGAATGTCGACAAGGAGCAGGTGAAGGCACGTATTGTACTGCTCGACGGGCAAATCGATGCCGAGCGTCTTCGTGTCAATAGTTTGAGCTTCGCTACTCTTAATGCCAGCGTCGTTGGCCTAGTCTGGGACATACTAATAGACGATGGCCAATACGCGCGCCGCGGCCAGGATCTCATCAAGATCGTCGACTGCAGTACACTGATCGTCACTGCGGGCGTCAGCGAATCTCTCTACGACGGTCTCTCGGTGGGAACTGCCGTGCAATTTCGGTTGTTTCGCGATGACCGTGTTTTCAATGGAACCATAACTCGCCTTGGCGGATCCGGGGCGACCTCGCTTTACACCAATCTTGCTGTGGGTCCAAGTGCACAACATCTCCAGCGCTTTGATGTCACCGTGACTGTTCCAGACCTTGCAGGAGAGGCAGATCTCGGCTGCGCGATTGGACGTACTGGACGCGTTATCTTCACAGCCGGCCCAATCGCACAATTCCGTCGCTTTATCACGCGGTACGGACTCTGATGCTTCTGCTGTCGCCGTTCGTCGCTGCCTTCGCAGGCGCCGCCTTCATAATTGGGCTTCGCCTTACCGTCCTTCCGTTGCTTAATCCGTTGAAGTGGTATTGGCGCGCTCTTCTCCTGGGGACGGCTACCGTACTGTCTTGGCGTTATATGGCTTGGCGCTTCACCGAAACACTGGCACCGCTCGACTGGACTGCGGACGCGCTGTTCAGTTGGGGATTCGCCATACTCGAAGCTCTGACGATGCTTTCCTCTACCATCGCGTTTTTCATACTGTCGCGGGTGAAAGAGCGGTCGGCAGAAGCAAACCAGTACTCCAAATGGTGGCTGCCTGGAGAAGCGCCGCGCGTCGATGTTTTCATCACGACTTACAACGAGCCGTCGGAAGTGCTCGAGCGCACGATCATTGGCGCGACCGAAATCCGCTATCCACGGCTTCGGATTTTTATTCTCGACGACGGCGCCAGGAATTGGGTGAGGCAACTTTGCGAGCTGTACGAAATCGGATATCTCGCACGCTTGGATAAGGAGCACGCTAAAGCGGGGAACATCAACCACGCACTTCGCGTGCGCGCCCGCGATCCTGCCCCCCCGGTCTTTGTCGCTGTACTTGACGCAGATTTCGTTCCCCATGCGGACTTCATCGAGCGGACACTAGCGTTGTTTCACGAGCCAGGCGTCGCGCTCGTGCAAACACCGCAGCACTTCTTCAATCCTGATCCGATCCAACATAACCTGGGAATAAGCACCGCATATCCGGATGAACAACGTCATTTCTTTGACAACGTCGAGCCAGCGCGGGACGCTTGGGGGATTGCCATCTGCTGTGGGACATCATCCGTAATGCGGGTCCGGGCCGTCGAGCAGATTGGCTGGATTCCAACACAAAGCGTAACCGAGGATTTCCTGCTCACCCTTAAGCTTGCGGAGAACGGCTGGCAAACTGCGTACCTTAACGAGGCATTAACTGAAGGTTTGGCTCCCGAAGGATTGAAAGAGTATATTACTCAGCGTGGACGGTGGTGCCTTGGCCTGATGCAGATTGTCCGCGGCTCGTACAGCCCCTTCGGCATGCGAGGCCTTGGACTGATGCATCGAATCGGTATCCTCGATTCATTGCTCTACTGGCTCAGCACCTTTCCCTTCAGGCTTGCCAGCTTGATTTGCCCCCTGTTGTACTGGTGGTTCGGTATCACCATCGTGAACGCGTCGCTGGTGGAAATTATCAGTTATTATGTACCCTATTACCTAATGGTTCTGGTGTCCCTGAACTGGCTTTCAAAAGGGTTGTTTGTCCCGCTTCTCAACGATACGGCTCAACTGATCGCGGCCTGGCCCATCAGCCGGGCAGCTGCTCTCGGGCTTCTGACCAGCGGATCGCATAAATTCTCGGTGACGGCCAAAGGCGGCGACCGTGCCAAGGTCGTTGTCCAATGGGCGTTGATGCGACCGTTTCTACTCCTGCTCGCACTGACGCTCGGCGGCCTGATCGTGCCGTTGAACTCCGATTTCGTCTTCAATACGTCCCCAACAGCGGGCGACGGCACGGCTATCGTGATGTTCTGGACAGTTTACAACATACTGGTGCTGTTCGTGGCAGTCGTGGTGTGCATCGAACGACCGCGATACGATCGACCTCAGCGCCAGATCCCAGAACCCATCACGTTGGTGATCCAAGGTGAGAAACACCGCGGATGGCTTCTCAATCTGGGCCGGGGGGGCGCTCGAATCAGCGGTCCATCCGGGCTTTCCGCCGGAGCAGAAGGAAAGCTCGACCTGCCCGGGATTGGCGGAGTGGACGCGCATGTTGCTGCGACTACCCGTGATGGCTATCGAATCAAGTTCTCTCCAACTCCTGAGCAAAGGGCGAAAATTATCAAGAAGCTTCATACCGAATCGGCCATGCCAGGGGCCGATCGAGGGAACCTCTTGCAAATGATCCGCGAGTTGGCGCGAGCTCTAACGAGTTGAGGAGCGTGAGATGCCGAAAAGACCGAGCTTACTCTCCTTGGTGTTCTGTGGAGGCACCTTGCTCATATTGGTGCCTGCCGTGGTGACCGCAACGATCTACACGGCCTTGCTACAGCAACGGGGAGAGCAGTTGCAATTCGACGCGCTAAGGATTCGCGGCGAAATGAGTTCCGCGCTGTTGGCCCGCCGGCTCTATGGAGTTTGGATGGATGTAGCTCGGTCCGCTGAGCTCATTGACCCGGCAGATCTTAAGAGTGCGCGAGAACACATCGACTTCTTGAGCCGCCTTGATCGACGCTACACTTGGCTCGGCGTTGCGGATCTCGAAGGGACCATTCTCGTGGCTAAAGACGGCATGCTCGAAGGAGTAAGCGTTGCACAGCGACCTTGGTTTAAGCGGGGCCTTGTCTCGCCGGCGGCTATCGATGTGCATGCCGCTCAACTGCTGGCCACCCAGTTGCCTGCATCTCGTGAGCCCTATCGCTTTATCGACCTGGCAGCGCCGTTGCGCCACGCCGGCTCCGTTGCCGGGGTCATCGGCGCGCACCTTGACTGGAAATGGGTCGCAGAAGCCATGGACTCGTTGCAAGTGCCCGGCATTGACGTGCTGCTGCTTTCGGGTGATCGAACCGTCCTGTTTGGCCCGCCCGATCTCATCAACAAGCCGCTCAACATCGGCTCCGCGCTTGCGGCTAGTCGCGTGACGACTGCGTCTCTACGCGAGCGCTGGCCTGACGGCAGGGACTACTTCGCAGTAATCGTTCCGACGGTCGGCTTCGCAAACCTTCCAAGCTTCGGTTGGTCTCTTCTGGTTCGGCAGAGTACCGACGAGGCGCTTGCGACCAGCCGTAATTTAATCCGATCGTTCTGGAGGAGTTTCGGTGTTTGTGCCGTTGCCACACTAGCACTACTCTTTTGTGCGGCGCAGTGGCTGAGGACGCCGCTCCGCCGGCTCTCGAATACAGCGGAGGCCCTCTTGCACGATCCATCCGCCCGCCCGCCATATTCGGAGACACGCTTTAACGAAGCGGCGAGGCTCAGTGACGCGCTAGCTCGTATCCAGTCGAAGCTGATGGGGCACTCTGGTCGCAATTGAATCCAAGCACCGGATGGAGAAGACTAGTACCCGGAATCATAGCTGAGTGATACGTTTGTTTTTGAAGGGGCGCTGGACCTTTTTCTTGGTCTAGACGAAGCGCTCAGCTCTGTCGTTATAGGTTTTGATGTAGGCATCGATGTGCTGCTCGAGCTGTTTGAGGCTTGTGAATGAGGCGCCGCTCAACGACTGCTCCTGTAAGATCGAGAACCACACCTCGACCTGATTGAGCCAGGACGCGCTGGTGGGGCGTGAAGTGAAATTGCACATTGGGATGCGCCTTGAGGGGATGCGCCTTGAGCCAATCTTCGTTCTTCTTATGGGTGCTGAGGTTGTCGAGGACGACGTGAAGCTTTCGACCCGGAAAGGCCGCGGTAAGGCTGTTCATGAAATCGAGAAACTCGACACGGCGACGGCGCTTGGAATGCGTTGCGATGATCTTTCCGGTGGCGACTTCAAGCGCCGCAAACAGTGTTGTGGTGCCATGCCGCTTGTAGTCGTGGCTCTGGCCGGTCAAGGCGCGGCCATTGGGCAACTTCAGATGGCCCTGCGCTCGTTCCAAGGCCTGGGTCGAGGGCTTTTCGTCCACGCATAGGACGATGGCCTTGTTTGGCGGGGCGACATAGAGGCCAACCACATCGGCGGCTTTGGCCGTTGGGCGGCGGCGATCAGGGTGAGACTTCAGCGACAATCAGGGGTTCTTCCGCATATTTGGTGCAGGGTGCGGGATTCACGGACAGTTCGAATAAGGGCATAAGGTCGGAATCGCAGTCGACGCCCGTGATTCGCCTTGCTCCATGCCTTCTGCTCGCTGATTTCCTCCGAGCTTTCGATTGTCCAGATTCTTCCCCAGACCGACGGGGTGGTACTCGTGGCTCGGCCGAAGTCAGCGGTCTCACTCTGTCCCTGTTGCGGCTACCAGATGGATCGCGTCCACAGCCACTACGTGCGACGGTTAGCCGATCTGCCGTGGCAGGGGCGGGTTGTCGAAATCCGGCTTCACGCGCGGCGGTTTTGATGCGCGAATCCGCAATGCCCGCGTCGGTAGTGTCCAGAATCTTTCGCACATTCTTCAGGCGACGGCTCCGGTTTGCATGGTCTGTGGTTGGAAGAGAGGCTTCATATTCATGTAGCATTTCGCCGACCATGTCGTTCCGGCGATGTGACGAAGGCGAGCCGCAGCGAGGTTCAGACAGGACTGGCCGTCGGGAAATGCACCGACGACACGGGTGCGGCGGCGGATTTCCTTCATGATGCGCTCAAGAGGGTTATTGGTCCGAATTTTCCGCCAATGGATGTCCGGAAAGGCGTAGTAAGTCAGGGTCTCATGGACATTCTGCGCGATGAGATCGGCCGCCTTGCTCATCCTGGCGGTGCGCAAATCCGCGACGATCGCTTGCGCCTTCCGCTCGGCCGCGTCACGATTCTGGGCATGAATCGCCTTGAGCATGTGGCTCACCTCGCCAACCTTGGTCGAAGGCACATGGCTGAAGACGTTGCGGTAAAAGTGAACCATGCAGCGTTGATAGCGCGCCTCAGGCAGGAAATCGGCGACGCTCTCGACAAGGCCTCTGCAGGCGTCGGAAATGACCAGTTGCACGCCTCTGAGCCCCCGGTCGACCAGGTGGCGCAGGAACGCCGACCAGCCGGACTTATCTTCCTTGGCGCCCTCGCAGACGCCCAGGATCTCACGGAATCCTTCCGAATTGACGGCACTGGCGACCAGAAGCGAGACGTTGCGGACCTCGCCAGCCCAGCTGCGCTTCATCACGATGCCATCGAGGTACTGTAGGGATGCTCGCCTTCAATGCGCCGACGCCGCCAGGCCTCGATCTTGGCGTAAATCTTCTTGTTCAGGTTCGAGACCGTGCTCGGGCTGACCCGGGTGCCCCACAGGGCCTCGGTGAGGTCCTCGACCCGACGTACAGAAATGCCTGCCAGATACATCTCGATCAGGGCTTCCTCAACTGAGCTCTCCCGCCGGCGGTAGCGTTCGATGATCGCGGTCTCGAAGGTCTGCCGTCGCAGCTTCGGAATCTTCAGATTGACCTCGCCAGCACTGGTCTGCAGCGTCCAATCGTAACTGCCGGCCCGAGTATCTTGCCGCGCTTCACTGCGCTCGTACCGGCCCGCCCTGCAAAGCCGGTCGGCTTCCGCCTCGAGCATGGCGTTCAACGTCTCTTCCACCGTCCCGCGGACCATCTCGCCAAGATGATCCTTGATCCGGGCTTCGTCGATCTGGATCACCTGACCCATCGGCGGGGATGTCCCGATCGTTGTTGAACTAGGTCGGGCCGACGTCGCCGGAATGAATGTTACGCGGCCCTCGTGACTGGGCAACGGGGTTGATCGTCATGCGATTGTGGCGAGCTTGAAGAGCCGCACGCAGAACCGACAATTGCTTATGCGCCTTCAATCGTCGGAAGCCCTTGTTGGCTTCGATCATGCCGGCCGCGACCCATCGCAAGGCCATACCGGCATCCGCCAGCGTTTGACGTTGCGCGTGACGCGGCGAATGGTGCCCATCATGTTCTCGGCGATGTTGGTACAGGCGAGCGATCGACGAAGCTCCTTCGGCAACTTCAATCGGACGACAGTCAGGATTTCGTCGAGGCCTTCGAGGATGCTGGCCGCTACGCCGGGCCATTGCTGGTCGAGTCGACGCACGAGATTGCGGATCAATTTTTCGGCCTTGTCGGCGTCATCGAGCTCCCAGGCCTGGCGCAGCACCCGACGGGTGGCCGCATGATGCTCTTTCGGCAGGCGTTCCATGATGTTGCGCGCCTTGTGGATCTGGCAGCGCTGGATCGCAGCGGCCGAACCGAAGGTGCGGCGGATCGCCTTCGACAACGCCTTCGCGCCGTCGGCGATAAACAGTCTTGGCACCGTCGGGTCGAGCCCGCGCGAGATCAGGTTGTCCAGCAGGGCCTGAACCGTTGCGGCATTCTCGGTCGCCCCTTCCACCAGAGCCGGCGGATGCTTGTTGCCTTCGCCGTCAACCCCGATCGCGGCGACCAGCACGAGATCGTGCCGGTCAGTGGCGATACCTTGCTCCGAATGATTCACTCGGCTCCCTTGCCGGATTTCGTTGCCCCGACCGTTGTCGGCATCGACGATTGGGCTTGGCGTCGTGGCCAGCGATATGGAACGATCATCTGCGATCTGGAGCGCAATTGCGTGCTTGACCTACTTCCCGATCGTAACGCCGACAGTGTTGCGCGCTGGCTGAAGCGCTGGCCCGGAATCAAGGTCGTCGCCCGCGATCGTGCGGGACTTTATGCTGATGGCACACGCTGCGGCGCGCCCGACGCGGTGCAGGTGGCGGACCGCTGGCACCTGCTCAACAGTTTGGGGGACGCCCTGCGCCACGCGGTCGGCCGCCATCGTCACAACGTAGCCGCCGCCGTACAAATCATGGCGTCCGCGCAAAGACCGAAGACCGGCAGTTCCACGGCGCCGCCCGGCCTTGCACAGTTGCGGGCGGATCGAAAGGCTGCGCGACGCGAACGCTGGGATGAAATCTGTCGCCTACGCGAGCAAGGTTGCCCGACATCCAGGATCGCCCACCTGCTCGGTGTCGACAGACGCACTGTACAGCGCTGGCTAGCCGCTGGCGGCGAACCGGAGCATTCGCGTCCTTACAGACCTTCACATCTTATCGGTCCCTTCGAGGCGTGGCTCGAAGCGCGGTGGGCCTCCGGCTGCCAGGTGGGCCAGCAGCTTTGGCGAGAGCTTCAGCAACAGGGGTATACTGGAAGTCGGGTGACCGTCGCGCGATGGGCCGCGGACAGGCGTGCACGTGCGGACGCGGGAGGAACAGTACAACCACACCTGACCTGGAAAGCTCCCACGCGTCGTCGCTGTGCTTGGTACTTGAGCCAGGATCCGGATCAGATCGATGCTGAAGCCAGGCTGTTCCTCGGCCATCTGTTTGCGCAAGCTCCGGAACTCGCCACGGCGGCCGATCTAGCGAAGCGGTTTGTGTCCCTTCTCAGTGGTAGCGACATCGCCGAGCTCGATGAATGGATCACGCAAGCAGCCAACAGCGAGCTCAAGAGCTTCGCCAACGGCATCGCGCGCGACATCGATGCGGTCCGAGCGGCAATAACTACCTCCTGGACAACCAGTCCGGTCGAAGGCCAGATCAGCAGGATCAAAGCCATCAAACGACAAAT
>NZ_LJYG01000013.1 GCF_001440035.1 Bradyrhizobium manausense
GCGAGTTCGGAAGCGGTCTTTCCGACCTGGCTTTCGTCGATTGGCTTCATGATGCCGTGCTCCATCAGCATATCCTCAAGTTCGTCCATGCTGATCGGCGTCGGGATGATGCCCTTGCCGCCATTGTTGTGGACTTTGGACGCGAGATTGCGATAGTGCTCCGCCTGTTTGGAGTCCGGCGCATATTCCAGCACCGTCATGCGGCGTAGCTCGGCATGCTGGACGATGTTGTCACGGGGGACAAAGTAGATCAGCTGGCTGCCGAGCTTCTTGGCGAGCGCTTCCGCCAGCTCCAGCTCCTTGTCGGTCTGCCGCTCATTGCAGATCAAGCCGCCAAGCCGCACGCCGCCGGAATTGGCATACTTCAGAATGCCCTTGGAGATGTTGTTGGCGGCGTACATCGCCATCATCTCGCCAGACATCACGATGTAGATCTCTTGCGCCTTGTTTTCGCGTATCGGCATCGCAAAGCCGCCGCAGACGACGTCGCCGAGCACGTCGTAGGACACGTAATCGATGTCCTCGTAGGCGCCGTTCTCTTCCAGGAAGTTAATCGACGTAATGACGCCCCGGCCTGCGCACCCGACGCCTGGCTCCGGACCCCCGGATTCGACGCAGCGGATATCCTTATAACCGACCTTCAAGACGTCCTCGAGCTCGAGATCCTCGACGCTGCCGGCGCTCGCCGCGAGACTCAAGATCGTGTCCTGTGCCTTGGCATGCAGGATCAGGCGGGTCGAATCGGCCTTCGGATCGCAGCCGACGATCAAGATCTTATGACCCATCTCGGCAAGCGCTGCGAGCGTGTTCTGTGATGTGGTCGATTTGCCGATACCGCCCTTGCCGTAAAATGCGATTTGTCTCAGTGACGACATGTTGCTCTCCATCGGTCGCCTTCCAACGATTTGGCGTTGGGTTTGTGCGAGGTTGTTTCTTTCTCAGAAAGGTGGGAACAGACGAGCTTTGGAAAGGAGAATTGCTAGCCAAAAGCGTCAGGCGCGCTCCAGCCTCACTCCTGCAGCATCCAAGTAGCAACTGGCGTGCCATTCGCGGCGCTTGCGCCACGGGTTTGATCGCGCTCGAGGAACCCTGAAGTTCACGACCAACAGGCGCTGCCGACCGATAACGGTCCTGTAGAAGCCGGAGCTCCAGAAGTAAGATTCTGCTGCGAAACAGACAATGCGGAACAGAAATTGCTGCCTCCTCACCAGCGGCAATTTGACGAGAACGCGACATGCAGAGAGCGCTGATCCCGCCGCCCCTCGATCGCTCGCAAAGAGGAACAACAACGACGTCAGTTGATCCAGCTCACTGTAAAGAGAGAGGAAATTAGACATGGCTACTGTTCTGTTTTGGCAGAAGCCCGGCTGCAGCACGAACGCGCGCCAGATTCGCGCCCTTGAGGCGGCGGGACATCGCGTCGTTGCAAAGAACTTGCTGACCGAGCTCTGGACAGCGCCAAATCTGCTCACTTTCTTTGGTAACACGCCGGTTCGATCCTGGTTCAACCCTGCCGCGCCCCAGGTGAAATCGGGCGCAGTTAACCCGATGGCAATCAATGCAATCGATGCGATCGCCTTGTTGCTCGACAATCCTCTGCTAGTCCGGCGTCCACTGATCGAAGCCAGTAATATAAATTGTGCTGGATTTGACCGGGAACCCGTACTGTCACTGCTGGGCGGATGCCCGGGGCGCGAGCTTTTGAACTGCACGCGCACGGAGGCGCTATTGCCTTGTACCAGCGTCCGGCATTTCTACGACGCGGACAGATAAGGCATCCTCACCGCGAGCAGTTCCCGCGGAGGTGCGATGAGAGGGCCCCTTTCTGCGCTAACACCGATGCAACGCAGCCCGACTGACTTCATACCACACGCGGCGCTAACTCCGCGTCAGCACGATGACGAGGCGGTCGACACGGCGGCCATTTTTCAAATGGGAGTCAACAATCTCGTCAATGTCTTCCGGGCTACGCGGACGATACCAGACACCGTCAGGATAGACGACCATCAGGGGACCGGAGGCGCAGAACCCGAGACAGCCGGCTGCTGTGAGGCCGACATCGGTGAGGCCTCTCGCCTCGATCGCTTTGCCGAGCCGCTCCCACAGAGGTCCACCGCCTGCCGTCCCACAGCTGCCGTGCGGGTGGTCCGGTGGGCGCTGAGTGTGGCAGGAAAAAACGTGATGCCGGTAGAGCTGCGGAAGTTCAAACTCGTTCATGTTGTTGTCCATGCTTCTAAAACCTCAAATGCACTGTCGTCCCAGTGGTGAGCTCATCCTCTCTCGACATATCGGGAGCAATCTCGCAGTCGCCGAAGCTCCTGTTCGGACCAGAGCCGTAGGACGATCGCCGGTTCGAAACGTTGGATGGCACCTCCAGCACTGAGGCGCTGAATGTATTGTCCGGTCAGGTCACTCATTGAGTCTTTCCTTGCAGGCGGCTCATTTTGGAACGGTGGTTTTAAGCACAAGCGCCTGGAACGTGTCGGCCATCTTGCCCTTTAGCGCCTCATAGATCATCTGATGCTGCTGGATACGACTCTTTCCGGCAAAGGTCTGTGACACGATTCGTGCTCCACAGTAGCGCCCGGTTCCTCCGAGTTCGGTCACGATCACATCGGCGTCGGGAAACGCCTCGCGGATCAAGGCCTCGATTTCCGATCCAACCATCCCCATGGTCGCTCACTCCTGCTCTGGCACGGCTTCATGCAAGCTCCAAACCAACTGTAGCGACGGCCATCTGCCGAAAGAGTTCGCGACGGGGATGCTACTCCGACATTCGCCCTTGACGATCGAGCCGACGGACTGTCGCAGAGACAACAAGAATTCGTATCGATTGGCGAGACCATTGCCGGACTTGATGCATTTATAGGCTTCTCAGTAGATCGTCGCTCCGGCGCCCACATTGATCGAGGCGTCTTTCATGGTCTCGACGATGAACTCGATCTGGCTGTCGGTGAGATGCGTATGAAACGGTAGTGCGACGGCGCGATCGGAGATCTTTTCGATCACCGGCAGATCGCCGCGGCGGTATCCGAGATCGAAATAATGCGGCTGCAGGTGCAGGGGACGGCTGTAGACGGCAACCTCGACTTGCCGGACGCGAAGATCCTCGACGACCGCATCGCGGCTGGAGCGCGTGAAACGCGTCCCGAGATGGACAACGTAGAGGAACCAGTTGACTTCAGTCGCGTCGGACTCGACATAGGGAGGTTTGATGCCTTCGAACGACTGCATATGCGTCGCATAAAGCTGCTCGATCAACCGGCGCCGCTCCAAAATCTCGTCGATACGCCTTAGCTGCGTAAGTCCCAGCGCAGCGGAAAGGTCGCTCATCCCGACCGGATATGGTGCACCCGCACTGACGGAAACGGAAGAACGATCGCCCAGCCGATGCGAGCGGTGGCGACGTAGCGCCACCGCTAGCTCGATATCATCGGTAACCACTATGGCGCCCTCGCCGCAGGTCAGAAGCGAGGGCTGGGACAGATCAAACACGGCGATATCGCCGAAGGTGCCGACCAGTTGGCCCTTGTAGCGCGAGCCGATAGCCTCAGTGGAATCTTCCAGCAGCAGCAGATTGCGCCTACTGGCGACATCCTGTAGCTCCGACCAGGCTGCAGGATGCCCATTAATGTTGGCGGCGAGGATGGCGCGGGTCTTTGGCGTGATGCGTTCCTCGACTTTCTGCGGCGCGAGCGTCCCGGACCAATAGTCAATGTCCGCAAACACCGGCCGTGCACCCGCGAGGCTGATTGCATGCGCAGTTTCGCGATATGAATGGGAGGAGGCAACCACTTCGTCGCCCGCGGTAATGCCGCAAGCCTTCAGGCAAAGCAGAAGGCCAATGGTGCCGCTCGGTACCGCAACGGCATGGTTTCGCCCGAGATAGGCGGCAAATGCGGCCTCGAATTGTTCGGTGACCTCGCCGTTAGAGAGTCGCTGCGAGCACAACACGCGATCGACTGCTGCAAGTTCGGCCCAGGTAATGTCGGGATCCGACAACGGAATCAATGGGCTATGTCCGGCTGCACCCGGCTCTTCGCCGGTCTCTGCAACACAGCCGTAGGTTAGGTGCGGACCGGTCACAGCTCGGCCGCCCGCTTGACCAACACAATGCCAGTCGCCCGGGCCAGATCGTCCGTGATCCGCGCACAATGATCGGCGACGTCGAGCAAATGCAGGTCGAATGGCCCGATGCTGCGAAATGGTATTTCGGTGAGATCGGAGGGGTCGCATCGGATCCAGGCCAGATGCGGGTATCTCTTTCGCAACGCTGCATGAGCTTGAGATACATCATCGAATGACCCGAGCTCCTGCTCGATGTCCGCGATTTCGTCTGCTCCCAAAGCCATCCCTTGGCTCCTTATTGCCAGAACACGCGTTCCGGATCGGCGTTCAAGAGATCGGTCACCGCGGCCAAGCGCCGGTGGGTCGAGTGCAGCTTCCATACGCACTTCTTATGATCCTTTCGGAACACCTGCCAGCAGGCGCTTGCGCTGTTGTGGTGCAGCAGGGCCACGTCAATGATCCCGCCTTCGATGTCGATGTTGCGCGAGCAGCATGGACTTTCGATCAGGTAGCCGCCGGCAACTGCCGTGATGCTCGCTGAGACATAACGGTAGCGTTCTCTCGATTTTAGCGCGCGCTCGATTCGCATACGATCGATGTCGTTAGGGTGCGCGGGTCGTCCCGGATTTCTGGCTAAGCCCGCGATCATCTGTCCACTCCCGAAATCAAGCCAATTTCTCTTTCGAGGCAGCCGACGACCACTTTTTCACCAAACTCGACCAGATAGATCGGCAGGTTTGCGTCTGTGTGTCGGCCAACCTGGACGATCTTGCCGATATCACCGAGACGGACTAGGCGTCCCTCCGCTGGAGCATCGGGGAGGGACCCGTCATTGACCAGGTCGAACAACGCCTTTACGCGCTGGCCCCGCTGAAATTTTGGCGGCTTGGCTTTGATCATCGTGATTTAGCTCCCGGCAAGAGCAGGTCTTCGACCGTGTCGCGAGGCACGATCGGATCGAGTTCCTTGCGCTTCATGCCGACCCTGTTGCCGCTTTCGATGAATTGGACGCCGTAGATGTAGAACCGCTGCAGGAAAGTGCCGATCGACACGACGTAGCCGACCTCGCCCTTCCTGGCCAGGATGTCGCCGATCTCTTTGCCGGCATAGGTGCCGTCATTGCGAATGGTGCGATTAGCCCGCACCTTCTCGCCAAAGTCGAAGACGGGTCCTGCCATCAGCTCGACGACGTCATCATCAGGAACACTGGTGCGCATGCCGGGGTCCTCGTTCTGGTTCGAAGGCAAGTCGCGACCGCGCAACCTCGCGTGCTAGCCTGTATGGGTCGTCGACAAGGTTCATAAGGTCCAGCCAGTTTTGCGCCGCGCCGATGTCAATCATCGTCTTGAAACATGTGTTCAAGCACACGTAGGAGAACCTTGGCACCGATCTTATCAGTGGGATCGAGCTCCAGTAGCTTTTGGATAGCTATCCGCCCTTCCTCGGTTCGACCGAGCCGCATTTGCAAATAGGCATATCCTTTCAGCGAGAATAGAAAGAAGCGCGGCAGAGTATTTTCATAACAGCCGAATGCCGCGTCACCGGCACGGACAATGCGCCAGTCCGACGAAAGATTGTTCACCTCGGCCGCCTTGATTATGCAGCGCTGAGCGACCTCCAGCGCCTCGGCGAGACGCGCCTTGTAGAAATAGAAGCGAAAGAGGCCGATCAGCACTGCGGCGTGCTCTGGTGCGAGTGCCTCCGCCTGGCGCAAGTGGCCTTCGGCGACCTCATCGAGATGATAGAAGAGGCTCGCCTCCCATAGGTGATGTTCGGCCTCGCTCGGCAGTCCATCTCCGAGCAAAGTGCTGCTGAGGAGCGCCTCGTTGATCTCCGATTGCGGGCTGAACAGAGCTTCTGGCATCGTTGGCAGCCCCTTACATTCAATAGTGCCCGTTGGAGATCTGCTTGTGATCCGGCAATACGAACCCGGTTCGCTTCGGCCCATCTCAAGTCAGTCGTCGCACTGTCGCACAGCTGCGGGCTCTCCCGGAGCGGCTCAACGCGTGCGTTCCTGACCTTGGCATCAAGGTCCCCCGGCTCTTCTATCAGGCTCACCCCACAGGCAAGTCCTGAACATCCGCCCGGGCTAATCGCCAGGCAAAGGTCGCAGCAGGAGCGTCTCTCAGACCGGAGCATCAAGCGGGCAATTCGTCGCACCGCTCCTATACTCCTAACGTTCATGTCCTGTCCTCCGCTCAAGCGGGCCCCTGGTAGCGCGCAAGCGAGGTGTCGATGACACAAGTGTTGTCGACTGGGCAGACCGCCACGCATTGCGGCTCGTCAAAATGGCCGATGCATTCGGTACATTTTTTTGGATCAATCACGAACGTTCCGCCCTTCTCCGCGATCGCGACGTTCGGGCATTCTGGCTCGCAGGCCGAACAGCCCGTGCACTGAGAGGCGATGATCTTGAACGGCATTGGTTTTTCTCATCTCACACCGCGGAAGTCAGCGCCCGCGGGCGGATCGCAGCATCACCACGTTCTTCATGTTGGATCGTGCCGCTGTTGACCCTGTCGAGATAGGCCTCGAACCAGGCGATCGTTGCCTTATCGATTGGTTCATGAGCGTACCGATCGACCGGCTCGACGCCGGCTTTGATCAATTCGGCACTGGGGCGGCCGCCAATCTTGGCGATGAACACCGCATGGCAATCGCTAACAGCCTCGATGATGGTCGCAAGCCTTCCTTCCTCCGCATAGCCTCCCTGGCAGTACAGATCGACGCGTCGATGGCCAACGAATTTGGCACCGCCGCTGGAGAGCTCATAGACCTGGAACTCCTTGGCATGCCCAAAGTGTTCGTTGATCAGGCCCGCCCCTTTCGTCGCGACCGCCACCAGCAGCTTAAGGTGGCTACCGTTATTTGCGCGTTTCGTAAGGTCGGAGGGCTTCGCAGCGGTCTTGGCGGCGCGCTCCTCCTCGAGTTTGGCCTGGTAGCCCTTGCGGCTCTCAACATCGTATTTGACATTCATCTCCATGATTTTTTCGGTGGTGAACTCCGCGCGACGGTCTTCGCCGAGGAGGCCGACCGCATCGGCCCGGCACTGACGGCAGTGGCGCATCATGCGAATCTCACCCTCGCAGCCATCCTGCAATGCCTTCAATTCCCGCGCGGTCGGGCCGCGCTGGCCATTCAAACCGAACACGGTGCCGTGTTCGGGTGAGGAAATCAAAGGCATGATATTGTGCAAGAAAGCACCGCGCGATTTCACAGCTTTGTTGACCTCGAGGAGGTGCCGATCGTTTATCCCGGGGATCATGACGGAGTTGACCTTGCAGAGGACCCCGCGCGCATCGAGCATCTCCACCCCCTGGAGCTGGCGATCGGTGAGAATCTTTGCAGCTTGGATGCCTGTATAGCGTTTGTGCTTGTAGAAGATCCAGGGATAGATCTTTGCCCCGATCATGGGGTCGATCATGTTGATCGTGATCGTGACGTGCTCCACATTGAATTTTTTGATGGTGTCGACATGATCGGGTAATGCCAGACCGTTCGTTGATAGGCACAGCTTGAGATCGGGCGCGGCCTCTCGGACGAGCTCGAACGTCTTGAAGGTCCTTTCGGGGTTGGCGAGGGGATCGCCAGGACCGGCGATGCCGAGCACGGTCATTTGCGGAATGGTAGAGGCGACCGCCACGACCTTCTTAGCGGCCTGTTCTGGCGTCAGCCTCTCGCTGACTACGCCGGGACGCGATTCATTAGCACAATCATATTTTCGGTTGCAGTAGTTGCACTTGATATTGCAGGCCGGCGCGACCGCGACATGCATGCGCGCATAGTGATGATGCGCTTCCTCACTGTAACAGGGGTGGTTTTTCACCTTCTCCCATGTCTCGGCAGGCAGATCGTTGCGGCTCNCCGCAGCCAGCCGTGCCGCAGCCCTTTTTCTCGGCAATCACCTTCGTGATTTCGCCGATCTCAATAGCGCTGCTCGATGCTTCCTGTTGCGTTGGAGCATCCATCTGCCCAGTTCTCCCTTCAGACCTGACAAGCTTCGTGTCTCCAGGTCTTAGCAACCGGCGTGCCATGGTCGCGGCACGCGAGTTTTATTGGTCGCGTTCAATGAGTTACAAAACGCACGGATGTTGTGTTGCCGAGGTATGTTGGAAAGACGACATGCCTTGTTGCTAGGACGGCACGCAGTGGCGCGTCAGCAGAGATGTTGATCTGTCACCCTCGTTTCCCTCTGATTTGCTAGAAGGACCGCTCATCAGGCGGCGGCGATGCCGGGAGGAAAGTTCCCTTTCCGACTGCCGCAAAATCGACTGCGTCCCCTAACTGGTCTGGAGGATCTCGACGGCATGAGCGAGCGGAATTGCGAGTGGCCTCACGCCCTGCTCGAGCAGAAAGCGGCGCTCATTCTTGGAGAGCGTGTCAGGCTCGATCACCGCGTAGTGTACATCGCAGGAGCGCTTTAACACCTGTCGCGCATAGGTACGCAGAAGCTGATCGTTGAAGCGGCAACCAAGAAATAGGAAGCTGCGGCCGGTGCGGCGATCCCTGACCTCCTCCGGAATCGGCGTCTGTATGTCGATTTCGGTTAGCACCTCAACATAATCGGCATCGGAGACAAGGAAATTCTTGGCCGGGGCGACGCCGCCGTGTGGCTTGTAAAGAATCGTTTTCCACCCTCTTGCCGAAGAGCAGTCGACTTCAGTGCCTGCGGCGTCATAGAAGCGGTACCAACGATGCTCACTAAGGCCGGCGCGGGTGATTCCCTGGACCTCGCCCCAATTGCTGCGTCCAGTCAGGGCGTTTCTCATCGCGCCATCGTACCAGCTATCGACGATGAGCGGCAGCGGCAGCCCTGCGAGATGCCGCCGTAACTGCGCCGGCTCGACCGGCGTGTTAAAGGCGTCCGCCATCATCGCTGTCAGGGTGGTGCGGTGCCTCGTGGTCTCAATGTGCTGTGCACAGGCCCAGGCGTTCCCGCTCGTGCGTCCTGGCAACGCCAGCCTGCTGCCGAAGAATGCCGCTAGATCCTCGAAACTTATCGGTACACTCGCGTTCGACAACTCCGCTACGCCGGGTCCAAGATAGGGAACAACGTTGCCGCGACGAAGCTCCTCGGCAACCTTGCGGAGCATGGCTTCGGCCGCTGGCCGATTAACGAACTCGATTGATGGATTGAGCGCGTTCATGCCTCTTCGCGGTCGCCGCCACGCTTCCTTGCGTTGACTGTGATGGGCAAGGTTGTGTCGCTCGTCATCGGCGGGAGATCGAGCACCCAGCCATTGGCTATTCTGATCCAGCCGCCCCACAACGTCTCGTGCTCAGATTCAACAATCGGCTCTTCAAGATCCTTCTTGGGCACGTAAATCGAAAGACCGGCTTCAGGTGAACGACGAATAATGACCTTCATTGGATAGACTCGTTGAATCGAGAGATAGACCTTGCACGCCCCGGCACCTCAAGTGATGCCCCTCTCAGCTTCGCAATGATCTTCCGGAGCATAACAAGGACACGATCGATCTCTTCGCTCGTGGTATCACGAGACAATGAGAAGCGGATCGCGCCGCGTAACAGGGTCGACGGTACGTTCATTGCGCGCAGCACATGCGACGGCTCCATAGAGCCGGACCCACAGGCTGATCCTAACGACACTGCAATACCGTCGCGATTTAAATGATGAATGATTGCTTCACCTTCCAGATTTTCAAAGGCGATATTTGAGGTGTTCGGTAGGCGGTTCTCTTGGTCGCCGAGCACCACGCAATTGCCGAACTCCAGGACGCCGTGTTCCAACCGATCGCGAAGCGCTGCTATTTTCATCCACTCCCGTCCGGCCTCCACAGCAACGAGCTCGGAAGCCTTACCGAGCCCGATGATGCCGGGCACGTTCTCGGTGCCGGAGCGCCGGCGGCGCTCCTGGGGGCCGCCGAAGATCAGCCGCCTGAACTTGGTGTCTTTGCGCACATAGAGGGCGCCGATGCCTTTTGGCCCATGCAGCTTGTGACCGGAAAGCGACAGCATGTCGATCTCTGTCGTCTTCACGTCGATGGGGATTCGCCCCACGGCCTGCACCGCATCAGTGTGGAAAAGTGCTCCGACGGAGCGCGCCATCTTGGCGAGAACGTCGACCGGAAAGATTGTGCCGGTCTCATTGTTGGCCCACATGACGGAGGCAACCGCGGTACGCGGCGACAGCGCGCGGCGATAGGCGTCAATGTCGAGTCGGCCGGCACAATCGACAGGAATTAGATGACACTTGTGGCCGCGACGGACGAGCTCGTCTGTAAGCGACAGCACGGCTGGATGTTCCACAGCTGTGGTGACAATCTCGTCCCGTTGCTCCTGCACGGCGAGCGCCGAGAGGATCGCCGTATTGTCTGATTCGGTACCGCCTGAGGTAAACACGACCTCGTGATGAAAAGCGGAACCGATCAGCGCCTGCACACTCCTGCGAGCCTCTCTTATGCTTTCTGCGACCTGCCTGCCCACCGCATGTGCGGAGGAGGCATTGCCGAATTGCTCGGAGAAAAATGGCAGCATCGCCGCGACGACGGACGGATCCGCGCGTGTGGTCGCGTTATTGTCCAGATAGATCGGCCGCACGGTGCGTCTTCCTCCTTGTCCCGTGTCCGGTTCTGGCGACCGGGATCAGGCTGACAAATCCGCCTAGCCGCTCGATCAACCGCTCCTGGATACCTTCCAGGGTCACACTCGCGAGCTTGCAGAAGAGGCAGGCGCCTGTGAGCTTAACCATGATCTTGTTGCCATCGATGCCGACAAGCTCGCAATCTCCGCCGTCACCCTTCAGATTGGGCCGGATTTCGTCAAGCACGGCGCGGACGATCTGCTCCCGTCCGGACGACTCTTTGGTCGCCGATTGTCTTGATTGTTGAGTCTCGACGAGCATTTTCCGGTTCTCTGCAATCTTAGCCAAGTCGGCGTTAGCTAAATGACTTGCCACATGAGCAGCTCGACTTTGCATTGGGATTGTCAAAGGTGAAACCGGAGCCCTCCAACTCCACCACGAAATCGATCGTGGTTCCGGCAAGCTGCTCGTGACTGTTGTAGTCGATAAACAGCTTGATGCCCCCTTTCTCGATCACGGTATCGTCGGGCTTCGGCGCCGGGGCAAGGCGCATGGTGTACTTGAACCCGGCGCAGCCGCCACGTTCGACCATAATCCGTAACCCGCTCGCAGGCTGCGCGGCCGTAGAGATCGCGTTCTTCACCGCATTTTCCGCGCTCTCTGTCAGCTTGATCATCGCTTTCCCTCTTGCGCCAACTTGGCGATAACGTTGGCAAGTCCCATGCCAGCACTCGCACTCCTGATAGCGCTTGGCTTTTGCAGATCTGGCCTGTTCGCGTTGCGAGGCGTGTCTGGCTTGCGACACAAGGGTTTGCTGCTTGGGAAGAGTTTGTCGCGATCTCTGCACTGACCGACACGCTTGTCTACTTAAGCACAGCCGAACGATTGCCGTTGAGTTTGCTGCAGGCGTTTGCAACCGGCAAGCAATTTGCATACGGAGCAAGGCGTATTCCCGCTGTGCGATATCTGCACCGGCCGCATCGAAATGAGGAGAATTTCATGACGTCCATCGACAACACCGTTCTTGGCCGACTAGACAAGGAGGGCCGTTTGCTAAATGCGGTGCTTAAGGGTGAGACCACGAAGCCTGGCCGTTTCGGCTTCCGCGGCGATATCGCGCTAAAATTCCAGGCTCAGGTTGCCGACGAGAAGCGTCCTCCCGACTATTCGGTCGAGCAGGTATTGACCGTAGCAGACGAGGGAGAAACAGCGATCCCGGTCCTAGCCGGCTACCTGCATTCTTTCGCCTATCTTGCGGATGTCGCAAAAGTGCTGGACGGCGCATTGAGCCAGAACGGCAGCTACTTCATGTTCTGCAACAACATCGATCTATCGGCGAAATACCGTACGAAGATCGGTGACATCACATTCCGCGTACTGCCTTGTGACGAATCGACAGTATGGAAGGAGATGATGGATCTCGCTGGAGTCGACAAGAACGACATCAAGAAGCTAAATACTGCCGGCAAGCTCGACTATCTGCTCGATGCTGCCAAGAACGTCGACGCACTTTACGATGAACTCTCCTACGACGAAGGCCTCGCCAAGATGACGCCTGTGAAGAACCGCAACGAGAACCGTCCTGTCTAACGTATCGTGTCAGATTTCTCGACTGCTCTCGTGGTGCCAATCGCGCGGGTGACAGTGGATTTTTCCGCTGGGCTAGAACAAGCAAATCGACATTGTGAAACCTCCTTGCAAGCAAGGTGCGCCCTGGTGCAAATTGCCGTTTTTAAATTCGTCACTCAAGACGGCTGGCTGGAGCGGCCCGATCACGAAAATGCCCGTCCGCGTCCAGGCTCCGCGATGTCGATTTTTTTGCGTCAAGGAAGGGAGTGCGAAGACGGGTGAGGCGCCGGTACACGTTCTGCTTGCCGCGACTAGATTCGAGTTGCTGGCCTTAAGCAAGCCGTTCGACTTTGTCCTGTGGTCCCAGGCAAATTTCAAAAAACGGATCTTCACCGCAGGCATGTCACGCCTTGGCGCGGATGATCGCGCGGCCTGACGGGACGAGTACCCCACCTAAGACTTAGACCGTGACGCGACTATCGGAACCATGGTCGCTATAACTGATCTGCTGCGTGGGAAACTCAACGAAATGGTAACTCTGATCAAGACCACTCGGGATGGCCGTAAGCTTGAGGTCGTCGGGCTCGCAATCATGCTTGGGGGCAGACTCGAGACGGACGAGCTCATTGAAGTCAAGAATCATCCATATCGCCGAGTGATTCTCGCTACAGTGCCCGAGGCCACCCACATGGCTGGCCGCGTCCCGCTGACGCGCGAGGAAGCGAAGCTCGTTCTCGCCGCTTTAAATAAGGCCGAGGCCCATATGCTCGGCGATCCCGCCGCTATCCACGAGCGGTTTCGCATTGCTGCGATGAGGAAGGCACATGAACAGGGAATCGAGTAGCAAGAGTTGATCTGTCTTTCGGACTCTGAATTCAATTACGCCGGGCGCCGAGTTCCCTGCCTGCATACTGAATCGCCGCGGGCCAGCCCCGCGATGGCGCAGAATCGTCCGCCTCCTTCTTGAATTTGGTGCAAGCCGAGCCTCCGGCAGAGGCGGAACAATGTCGCTCGTACTCTCAGAGAAGCTTCCAGGCGTTCACAGGCTTGGGCCACCGCAGAAGACCCCTAAGAACATGACGCCTCAAGCGACAATTGGATTCAACTGGCTGGAGCGTGGGTCTGGCAGTTGGCCGGGCACACCCGTGCGCAGGCACCGCAGCCGATGCACGCTCCGTCATCATTCAGCACCATGACCTTCTTCTCGACCTCGTCGTCATCGTCTTCGAGATCGACCATTTCGCCGGCCTCGTTAATGCCCTTCAGCATCATGACCTGGCGCCCGCACACCTTGTAGCAGCGGCCGCAGCCGATGCATTTCTTGGGATCGATAGAAGTCAGATACTCGGGCTTCCAACTACGGCCGTCGCGAGTTGCAAATGACATGTCAAGACTCTTATACTTTTTCTTGCGCCTTGAGATCCTCGCGCTTGCGCTCTAGCTCGTCGAAGGCGTCGTGGACCTGTTGGGCAACGCTAAGGATCGAGGTCCAGTTGGCCGGCAGTCCCTCGGCTAGATCGTGGAGATCCATCTTTGCTTGAGTAGCCTTGACCGAGAGCTTCTTGATGTCGGCTTTCAGTGCTTCAAGATTGCTCATTTATCACCTCAGTAGTTCGCAACGTCCGGGAACCTGCGGATCATCTCGATTCCCTTGTCGACATATTTGTCACCTTCCGTAACCAGCTTTGCGAGATTGTCAAAACCGAAACGATGCACGTCGCGCAGTTGCTTGTTTACAACAATGAGCCGACCGCCAATGAGCACTATGCGGCCAAAGCCTTCATGGTGCATTTTCAGCATCGGCGAGATCATCACCCCGGTGGCCCTCTCGATGGACACCGCAACGGCGTTGAAGAACAATTCCAATCGCCAGATCGTGTCCGGATCGGGATCGCCGACGATCGGCAAAGCGCGGCGCTTCTCCCTGTCGAGAATATAAGGCTCCAGCAGCTCAAGATCGCTTTTTCCATCCCACGCGCCGTGGCCGTCCTCGGCGCGCCAGATCTTGACAAGCTCCTTCACGAAGGGCGCCTCCCCCGCGGGGCGGGTTTGAATCAATTCAAGCGTCTCGTTCATAGTCCTGTCCCTCAGTCCTCGAAATCGAACGAGCGTTTGTGGCCTTTGGCAAGCACCTTGCGTAACCAAGGTGGCGGCGAGCCCTTCAACACACCTTCGAGCTTGATGCAGAGATCGTCGATTGCTTCGGGCTGGCTCACTTTCATCGGATGGATGTTATTTGCCACGACACGCGCTGCACCGGAGCCGCCGATCGCGGCAACGTAGAGGATGGTGCAGTCTTTGATGGCATCGATCTTCGGTGCTAGCTTGTCCTCATTGCCGTCCTCTTTAAGATCGCCGTCGAACTGGATGGCCTCGATCAAGTGGTGCCCCTCGGGCCTCACCTCATAGATGGCGATGTTTTTGGCCCAACCAAAATGTGCATCGACGCGCTTCAAATCCTGGGTGGCGAATGCGACTTTCATCGGCTCTGATTCCTATTCTTGCATCAGTTCAGCTGCGGTGGAACGGCACGCAGACCGGCGCCGTTGATTTTCCAAGTTGCCGGCGTCGGCTGGTGGTTGTCCTCGCGGTCAGCAATGATGAGGTTGGCGAGGTCAAAGATCAGCTCGCGCGTGCCGCGATAGCTGACGCTCATCTGGTGAGCTGCACCGAGGCGGTCGAACATCGGAAAGCCGGCCCGGTAGAACGGAATATTCAACCGTGCTGCCGCTTGGCGGCCGTGCGAGTGGCAGATCAGGAGATTGCAGTCCCGCGCCTTGGCAAGCTCCTCCAGATCTTCGAGGTCACCAATAACAACCTCTTGGGCCTTGACGCGTTCGAGCACCGGAGATGCCGTAGTCGTCACTGCAGCGGTCACCTCAGCGCCCATCTCATGCAGCATGCTGGAGATGTCGAACAAGAGGTCTGGCTCGGCCCCAATCGCGAGCCTTCGACCTCCGATATGGAAATGCGCATCCAGCATGGCGTCCGCAAGCTGGCCACGCTGCCGGCGATATTTTGCCGGCACCGGCTTGCCGCTGATCTCGCTCAGAAACGTCACGAATTCATCACTGGGGACGAGGCCACAGAGCCGCTCGAATAGCCGGAACGGCGCGCCAGTCTTCGCCTGCATCGCTTCGGCCGCGCGGCGCATCTGCGCTCCGATGGCAATCGTCCAGACCCCCTGCCCCATGGTCGCGATCTCGTCGACCCCAATCCCACCGATCGTAGTCGGCGTGAAATCATCGGGGATGTGACCGTCGAGCGACCCGGAGATATCCGGCAGGATCGAGGGCCTCAGCCCAAAATCCTCGAAAATCGTCCTTAGCTCATCAAGATCGCCAGGGGTGAGGTGGCAACCAGGCAGGACGTTAACGCGCGAGCAATCGCGCGGCGCAGCCGGATCGAGCGGGTCGACAAGCACCTCAACCAGTCGCGCCACGGTCTTTGCCCAGCCATCCTGAAACGCATCCTTGAAATCCGGCGTCGAAACGTAGACGAGCGGGAACTTTTCGAGATGCGGATGATTTTGCCGAATAAGGCGGATGAACGCCTCGACGTCGTCGCCCTTGGTCTCGGTGACGCCTGTCGAACTGATGCCGATAATTTCGGGCTTAACGCGTTTGTAGATATTGAGGACCGCCTGCTCGACATTCTCATAGCCCCCGAGCACGGTCGAAACCTCGCTCATTGCAGTGGTCTGCAAGGGCACCGCCTCCTTGAAATGACGGACAAGGAGGGTCAAGCCGAAAGACGTGCAACCTTGCGAACCGTGTAAGAGTGGCATCGCACCGCGAAGTCCCAAGAAGGCGAAAGCGCCGCCGATCGGTTGGCTCATCTTCAGCGGGTTGATCGTGCAGGCCTTGTTGGAACAGGTAACGATCGCCATAGCTTGCACCCTACTCCGCCGCCTGCAGCGCAGACATCGGCTGGGCCGGCACGGAAGCGTGGGTATCCTGCGGCATGGCACCGACAGTGGTCGACCCGTGAGTGGGAATGCACTCCTCGATGATGCTGAGCTCGACGGTCTTGCGCGAGCGCGTTCTCTTGGCGTAAGGGGCCCTCGCCGCACCGAGCAAGGTCGGCGTGCCCCCGGCGGCCGACACGTCCACTTGCGCAAGCGCCTTTGCTTGCCAGTTGATCTCCGCCTCATCCCACGGCGCGGGCCTACGGAGCTGATCCCATATCGGATTGTAGAGCGCCTTATCGACCTCTTCCATCAGCTTCACGATGCCGACATAGCCCATATAGGCGTGGCAGCGCTCCTGATTGATGTCGAGCCAGGGCGTCGCAGCCTTCAGGGCGACGAACTGCGACTTTCCGCCCGAAAGCATGATATCTGCTTTCGCCCCCTTGAGCATCTTGTATATTTCGCGTGGCGTAAGATCCTCGATCATGTGGGCATCATGGCCCACCAATTTTTGAATGCGCTCCTTGTCTTCGCTGGTCGATTTCTTGACCGAAGTACCAACGATCTCGAGCCCTGCTTCCTGCAGAGCCGCGACCACCGACCATGACTTCACGCCGCCAGTGATGAGCAGAACCTTCTTGCCGGCAAAGCGCGGCTTGAAGCGCTCGATCGCAGCCCAGGCCTTTGCTTCCTCGCGTGCGACTGCAGCCTCGGTGCGCTCCATCAGCTGGGGCGGTGCGCCGCGTTCGATCAGCATGCGCGCGATTTTTCGCAAGGCGTCGCTAGTGTCCTGGATGCCGTAGAATGATCCCTCGAAGAATGGGATGCCGTAACGCTCCCTCATCTTGCTCGCGACATTGATCATGGCCTTGGAGCACACCATCATGGCGGCGCGCGCCCGATGTGAGCTGGCGATCTCGCGATATTTGCCATCGCCGGAGATACAGGACAGGATACGAATGCCGATTTCGTCGAGCAGCGGCTTGATCTGCCAGAGCTCGCCGGACAAATTGAATTCGCCGATGAGATTGATATCGTAGGGCGTTGTGCAATCTGGCTCCTGCGTGCCAATCACGTATTCAAGCAGCGCTTCACCCGCAAGCTTGCTGCCCAGGTTCTTCGAACCGACAAATCCCGGCGAATTGACGGGAATGACGGATTTACCGAACTTGGCCGACGCGATCTTGCAGACAGCATTGATATCGTCGCCGATCATGGCCGGCACGCAGGTCTGGTAGACGAAGATCGCCGCGGGATCATACTTTGCGATGATTTCCTTTATCGCTTTGTACAGCCGCTTCTCGCCACCGAACACGACATCGATCTCATGCATGTCGGTCGTAAAGCTCCTGCGCCAGAGATCGGATCCTGAGGAGGCGGAGCCGCGATTGTCCCAGGAATTGCCTTCGCACGCGATGGGGCCGTGAACGAGATGAGCGACGTCGGTAAATGGCTGTAGCGCAATCTTGGCGCCATCAAAGGCGCACCCCCCGGCGGCCCCGCCCGGCTGCAGCTGCTTGGTGCAGCCTTTCTTGCGTGCAGCCTCCGACTTGTTGGCGTTCTTGGCGCAGTTCGGCTCATTAAAGACATTCTGGATCGTGGCCGAGAGCGAAGTCACGGCTATCTCCTTCCGCGGATGGGGCAACGGTGAGGTGTAGATCCCCACCTCACGGCCGCGACACGCGGCGATGAGGCGGAGACATGCTCACATCAGCGGATGATGTCGAAGCTGTAGTCTGTTTTACCGACTACGTTGGTGTTCTTGTCCATCTCCTCAAATATCCTGTCGAGTATCTTCACCAGCACATTCATGCCGCCCTGGTAGCCCCACACCGGATAACGGTGATGATGGTGACGATCGAACACGGGAAAGCCGATGCGGATCAGCGGCGTACCGGTGTCGCGCTCCAGATACTTGCCGTAGGTGTTGCCGATCAGAAAATCGACCGGCTCGGTGAACAGCAGCGAACGCATGTGCCAAAGGTCCCTGCCTGGATAGGCATGACATTCCTGGCCGAACTGCGAACTGGCAAATAGCGCCTGCATCTTCTCTTCCCAGGCCTTAGTTCCGTTGGTCGATAAGACGTGAGTGGGTTCGGCACCGAGCTCGAGCAGGAAGCCTGCTAAACCATAGCAAAGGTCGGGATCGCCATAGATTGCGAACTTCTTACCGTGAAGATGTGCGCTGGAATCCGCCATGGCGTCGACCAGACGACCGCGCTCCTGCTCCAGGCCCGTCGGGATTGCTTTTCCGGTAATGCGCGACAATGTCATCAGGAAGTCGTCGGTCGCGCTGACGCCGACCGGATGGTTGAACGCAACGACTTGCTGGCCATGGGCCTCGATGAAAGGCAGCGTCTTCTCCGTACAATATTGCTGCATGGAGACGGTCGCCTTGGCATGGATGGCATTTGCGGCGTCCTTCAGCGTAGTCCCGCCGTCATACATGCGGAACTCACCGTCGGTCGGCGTGTCGAACACATCGCTGTTATCAGCGAGGATCGTGTACTCGATGCCCATCAACTCAAAAATTCGCTTTATCTCGCGGATATTGCCTACAGTGTAGCCGTCGAAGCCGCCGATGAAGTTGATCTTCTCGTTCGGCTGGCGCTCGAGCTTTGGCTCAGAACCAGCTTTGCCGTCCCAGAAATGCTCGATAATACCTTTCAGGGCGTTGTCATAGCCGGTGACATGACTACCGACAAAAGCGGGCGTATGAGCGAAGGGAACGTCGAACTCGGACGGAACCGAGCCTTTTTCTTTCGACGTCTTGATGAAGGCGTTGAGATCGTCGCCGATCACTTCCGCCATGCACGTGGTCGAGACCGCGATCATCTTCGGCTTGTACATGTTGTAGCTGTTGGCCAACCCGTCGATCATGTTATTGAGACCGCCGAATACAGCTGCATCTTCGGTCATCGACGAGGAAACACAGGACGTTGGTTCCTTGAAGTGTCGCGACAAGTGGCTTCGATAGTAGGCGACGCAGCCCTGAGAGCCATGCACGAAAGGTAACGTGCTCTCAAATCCGACCGAGGCAAACACGGCACCCAACGGCTGGCAAGCCTTAGCCGGATTAATGGTCAGTTCCTCGCGTGCGAAGTTCTTTTCGCGATATTCGGGGGTTTTGGCCCATTCGCGGATACGTTCGACTTCCGCGGGATCATGCGCATTCTCGAAGAGCGCTCTCTTGTTCGCCAGCATTTGCTGGTATTCGGGCCCTCGGAACAGCTCGAAATGATCGAGCACGTTTTCGGCATTCTGTGTCATCGTGGCGTCCTTGTTGGATTCGTGTTCGATCGTCCTGAACTGGCGTACTTATTCCGCCGCCATCAGGGTCGGACGCGGGGCATCCTTCCAAGGTGCTCTGGTCTTCTTCCAGATGGGCGAATTGATTGCCATATCCATATCGCGGGCGAAGATCGCGAAGCCATCGTAGCCATGATAAGGGCCCGAATAGTCCCAGGAGTGCATCTGTCGGAACGGCACGCCCATCTTCTGGAATACGTATTTCTCCTTTATGCCAGAACCAACAAGATCAGGTTGGATCTTCTCGACGAAGCGCTCGAATTCGTAACCAGTGACGTCGTCGTAAATTAATGTTCCGTCCTTGACGTAATGCTGGGCGGTGCGCTGATAATCGTCGTTGTGACCAAACTCGTAGCCGGTCCCGACAACCACCATACCGAGGTCCTCATAGGCGCCAATCACGTGTCGAGGCCGCAAGCCGCCAACGAAGAGCATCACGGACTTGCCTTCTAGCCGCGGCCGGTACTTGGCGATGACAGCATCCATGAGTGGCTGGTATTTGGAGATGACGCGTTCGGCTCCTTCCTTGATCTTGTCGTCGAAAAAGGCCGCGATCTTACGCAGCGATTCGACGATTTTTGATGGACCAAAGAAGTTGTATTCGCACCAGGGAATGCCGAACTTCTCCTCCATGTGGCGAGAGATGTAATTCATCGAGCGATAGCAGTGCAGGATGTTCAGCTTCGCCTTTGGCGTCGCTTCAAGTTCGGCAAGGCTACCGTCGCCCGACCACTGCGCAATCACGCGCAGGCCCATTTCCTCAAGGAGGATGCGAGATGACCAGGCGTCGCCGCCGATGTTGTAGTCCCCGATGATGGCAACGTCATAGGGCGTGGATTCGAATCGCCGCTCTGCCTCCGGGGTGATCTTGTCGAACACCCAGTCGCGTACGGCATCGTTAGCGATGTGGTGACCCAGTGACTGCGATACGCCGCGGAAACCTTCGCAGCGCACGGGCACGATAGTCTTGCCGCCGTATTCCTTCGACTTTGCCCTCGAAACTGCCTCTATGTCATCCCCTATCAGGCCGATTGGACATTCAGACTGGATGGTGATTCCGCGGCTGAGCGGGAATAGGTCCTGGATCTCGTCGATGACCTTGACGAGCTTCTTGTCGCCGCCGAAAACAATGTCCTTTTCCTGGAAGTCGGAAGTGAACTGCATCGTTCCAAAGGTATCGATACCGGTGGTGCCAACATAATAGTTGCGTCGCGATCCCCAGGAATACTGGCCGCAACCGACGGGGCCATGGCTAATGTGGATCATGTCCTTGATCGGACCCCACACCACGCCCTTCGAGCCGGCATAGGCGCAGCCTCGAATGGTCATTACGCCCGGGATCGATTTGAGATTGGACTTAACACCGCAGTCGGACCTACCAACTTCGTGCACATTAAGGTGCTTGGCACGCCGTTTGGCGGTCTTCTCGGGATAGACCTTCAAGACTTCGTCAATCAATTGCTTATTGCGGGCCTTGATCTCTGCGACGCTCTGGGTGGACGCCAGGCTCATGCGAATATCCTTCTGATTGCTCTCTGTGGCTTCGGACCGACGCTTGGTCCAAACGCACCGAATGTGAGGTCTGAGTTCACGCCGAAAGGGCCGCGAGTTCGGAAGCGGTCTTTCCGACCTGGCTTTCGTCGATTGGCTTCATGATGCCGTGCTCCATCAGCATATCCTCAAGTTCGTCCATGCTGATCGGCGTCGGGATGATGCCCTTGCCGCCATTGTTGTGGACTTTGGACGCGAGATTGCGATAGTGCTCCGCCTGTTTGGAGTCCGGCGCATATTCCAGCACCGTCATGCGGCGTAGCTCGGCATGCTGGACGATGTTGTCACGGGGGACAAAGTAGATCAGCTGGCTGCCGAGCTTCTTGGCGAGCGCTTCCGCCAGCTCCAGCTCCTTGTCGGTCTGCCGCTCATTGCAGATCAAGCCGCCAAGCCGCACGCCGCCGGAATTGGCATACTTCAGAATGCCCTTGGAGATGTTGTTGGCGGCGTACATCGCCATCATCTCGCCAGACATCACGATGTAGATCTCTTGCGCCTTGTTTTCGCGTATCGGCATCGCAAAGCCGCCGCAGACGACGTCGCCGAGCACGTCGTAGGACACGTAATCGATGTCCTCGTAGGCGCCGTTCTCTTCCAGGAAGTTAATCGACGTAATGACGCCCCGGCCTGCGCACCCGACGCCTGGCTCCGGACCCCCGGATTCGACGCAGCGGATATCCTTATAACCGACCTTCAAGACGTCCTCGAGCTCGAGATCCTCGACGCTGCCGGCGCTCGCCGCGAGACTCAAGATCGTGTCCTGTGCCTTGGCATGCAGGATCAGGCGGGTCGAATCGGCCTTCGGATCGCAGCCGACGATCAAGATCTTATGACCCATCTCGGCAAGCGCTGCGAGCGTGTTCTGTGATGTGGTCGATTTGCCGATACCGCCCTTGCCGTAAAATGCGATTTGTCTCAGTGACGACATGTTGCTCTCCATCG
>NZ_LJYG01000014.1 GCF_001440035.1 Bradyrhizobium manausense
CGATGGTCACACCTTGCGAGACGTCATCGACCGCACCGAGACACTCACCGGCTGTGCGATCGAGCGGGCCTATGTCGACAAGGGATACCGCGGCCACGACGCGCAAAATCCTCGTCGCGTCTTCATCTCCGGCCAGAAGCGCGGCGTCTTCGGTGTCATCAAGCGCGAGCTGCGCCGCCGCTCCGCCATCGAGCCCATCATCGGACACCTGAAGACCGATGGTCACCTCGGCCGATGCTATCTCAAAGGCCGCCCCGGCGATGCGGCTAACGTCATCCTCTCCGCCGTCGGTCACAACTTCCGCCGTGTCCTCGCCTGGCTGAGAGCTCTTTGGTGCCTGATCCTCACCACCCTCATCGCGCCCGCCAGCGACTGCTCACCGCTCAAATCGGTTTCTTAACGGACGACAACTTACCAAACGACTCATCGCGTCGGCTGCCCCACGGGAACTAGAGTAAGGCCCGTAACTTTCTGCAATTTTTCTCTGATCTCGTCCAAATTCGACAGATGAGCGATGGAATGTTCTAACTCTTCGATCTTGGCTCCAACAAGGAAGCGATACCAGAATCCCTGCAGCACATGATAAATGAGGCCTTCTTTGCCGTCCAAGAACCCAAGCCTCAGTAGATAGCGATACAGAAAGTATGCCGTTGAACTCAACTGAAAAGGAATACGGTTGTAGATTCGTTCCTTGACCAAGCGCTTGGCAGCGGCTTGGAACGAACTTGTTTCGATTGAAAAGCTGTTCGGACGCGGCATGAAATGTAGCCGCTGGTTCAATACATCTATGGCTTCTCGCGTAGCATACTTATTGTGCTTATCGGTGAAAAAAGTGAGATTGTTGAGGTTGTGATCGGAAAAGCCCCCGGCAAAGGTCACCGTTCTGCCGCTATGGACCACCATATGTTCGTCCATCCAGCGATCTTCGATCGCTCCGAATCCTCTGCGCCAAATACGCAAGAGAACAAGAATTCCGCGGCCGCCATATTTTATGGTGCGGTTCAAGAAGACAAGTTTGCGTCGCAGATTTATCCCGACGATGTCATCAGATAACGAAGGAAGTTCTTTCGCGATTTCTGCGGCCAAATCAGGTTCAATGATTTCATCAGCGTCGAGCCGCATGATCCAAGTCGCCGTAATTGGAGCATTTTCCAGCGCCCAATTAAATTGTTTTGCGTAGTTCACAAATTTGTTCTGAAGGACAGTAGCGCCAAAGGCGTTGGCGATGTCGACGGTCGTATCAGTGGAGAATGAATCCACCACGAATATTTCAGAAGCGATGCCCTTTACGTGAGTCAGCGCTCGCTCGAGATGAATTGACTCGTTGTGTGTGAGGATGATGACAGCAAGATCTGCCATTGTTGAAGGTTCCTGTATTTTTTGATCTAGCGTCTCTTCATTTGTTCACGGGGAGGGCTTGCTGAGCGATCAGCTTGTCGAGTCTTTGCACGATCGCCGGATCAATCTGCTCAGCAGCACGTGTACAATTTTCAAGAATGTGGGCGCGCGCAAACATGGACAGCAAGACAGTACCGGTAGGGTTGTTCGCTAGCGCATAACGAATGAGTATCTCTGACGGCTGTCCTTCAAGTCCAAACCGCCTGCCGCTGTTCCTCAAGAGCATATCGACATTGCTCCAAGCACTCGGCTCGAACACGCTGTGAGTCACAGCAAAATAAGGCTGCCGTGCCCTGTTCTCTTGCAGGAGCTTCCGGAGATTCTGAAGAAAAGGGGTATCTTCAAATTGGGCTCCTTGAAAGAGGGTCGAGGTTGAAAAACCAGCCGAGATCGAGTCGATAGAGCCGGCTATAGATACAACTCCTGCTAGACCGTCCTTTTGGATGCGTTGCAGTTCTTCGATAACCACCGGATTTCTGCAATCCTCAGGGCTGGGTTCATGAAGTGCGAGAACATCGAGATGGTCCGTCTGTAGTAGGCGAAGACTATTCTCAACGGATTGGCGAATTCTCTTCGGGTCCAAAGGCGGACGCGTGCCGACAGAACGCGCTCTTGAGACGTGGCGTCGAATACCCGGAAACGTGCGCACGGCCCAACGTGCCGGATGACGTAGAAGCCTCTTAAAGGGCGAAATCTCTGGCCGATCAATGCCCACTTTCGTGCAAATAACGACGCGGCCTCTGCGGCTTCTCAAGAACGATCCCAAGATCGCTTCGGCCTGCCCATCTCCATAAGGTGGCGCGACGTCATACCAATTGATCCCTTGATCGTATGCGTATTCGAGCGATCTGAGACCTTCAGCCGGAGCTATCCGTGACCCTAGCGATGCGCATCCGAAGCCTATGACTGAAACGTCACGCTTCAAGATAGGATTGTAAATCATTCGCATCTGACTGAACCTATTTGCCGGTCGAAGTGCTGTACGCTGCTTTGGGTGCGATCGAACTGAGCGGTTAGATAGGAGGCAAGACGAAATGCAAATGCTACGATCTGGAAGGTGGGATTGGCTTGACCCGAGGAAGGGAAAACACTGCTACTCAGCAAGAACAGATTGTCTAACCCGTGAACCTTGCAGTTTTCATCGACGACGCCGCTATTTGCGTCTTTACTCATGCGTGTTGTTCCCAGTTGATGAAAGCCATCTGAGGCTTGGGCCATTACCGAGGAAACGAGAGCGTCCCTTGATGTTCGATACTCAAGATAGCCGACGTTAGCCTCCCGCAACGAGCGATCCAAGATATCGTGGGCTCGGACGACCGAAGTGGCATCTAACTCGCAATAGTTGAAGTCCACGACCAGACGCTGAACCCCCAGGCTATCCTTGTCCGTGGCCAGCGAGACGAATGACGATTCCGTCGGCAGTTGCTCCGCATGATAGTGCAGAGCATAACGGCCAGCATTGTTGCGAATGATGAAGCCTGGCTTGCGCGGCGAGCAGAGATACCGATCGCGAAGAAGTTGCATCGCCGACCAAATCACCGAAAAAGGGGATTTCACAAGGTTACTGAGATGGCCGGCTATCTGAAACGGGCTAGGGCCCACATGACTGACTCGGACGCCCTCAGACAGCAAGCGACGACCGATGAACGGGATTGCCAGCAAGAGCCACACCGCCGATAACAGTCCGTTGCGATGCTTGGCGTCATGGAAGGGAGGATTGTCGGCCCAAAAAGCGATATTGAGCAATTGTTCGTTCCGGAGAGTATCCTTTTGCAAGGTGAAGCGCCGGCGCGCGAAGTGATCGCCGTCTACAAAAAAATCGAGTTCAGCGATTGTTCTCGGATCGCGGAGAACCAGATCCGCGATCTTGCCTGAGATGTGGCCCATATAGAACCTACCCAAGGTGGAAGCCCAGCGCTGCGAAACACTCGGATAACTCTGTGCCAGCAGGAGCATGATCCTCGTAGTCTCAAGACCACCGCAGGCGAGAATGCAGGTCTGAACGTTGATGGTTCTCGATGTCTTATAATCCGCCAGAGTTATTGCGCGAAGTTGTCCCGTCCCCTCGGCGAGATGGATCTCCCTCAAGGTTGCGCCGAGCAAAAGCGTTATCGCTTCGGAATTTTGCATCTCATCAATATAAGCCATTCTTAAATTGACATTCGGGGTCCATCGCTCAAGCTGTTTGATCGTGGTCTGACTTAGCTGTGTCCAATTGCCGGGGTCCTTCTCAAAATCCCCAGAGCCGCAAGCGAAGAACTTGGCTGCATCGGCATGCCAAGCCTGGATATCTTCGTATGAAATGGGCCATCCTGTCCCGGGTGCGTAGGAACGATCCTGGAAATCACTCGAATCGAAGGGAACGCATCGTCCTCCCCACCACCATGACGTTCCGCCGAACGCGCGACAGGATGCGATTTCGATGGGAGCGTGCGTCCGAGAGTTCACAACATGGGCTCGCCCAAGCTCCTGGTGCGATGCATCCGGGGTCTCATTCCCTGATTCGACAAGAAGGACGGAGTGCCCAGATTCGGCAAGCGCAAGCGACAAGGCAACGCCAGCAGGCCCGGCACCTACGACGCAGAAATCTGTCGAAGGAAGATCGGTCGTTTCTTCGAATCGTTTCAGCATGTCTTTGAAAACGAACGCGGCTGGTATTTCCGTTTTCTGAGCGCCTGAGCCGGATTGCCGGAATAAACGACCCATGGCTCGAGATCACGGAATGCGCAGGCGCGTGCGCCCAAGACGGCACCTTCGCCAATCTTGACGCCGGGACCGACGAAAGCGTCCGCGGCAATCCAGGCTTGTGCGCCGATTTCAATCGGCTTCGCCTTCAGTTGAAAACTATTGTCATCGATGTCGTGAGTGCCCGCACAGATATGGGATCCCTGTGACGCCAGCGAATAATCCCCAAAGCTGATCTTCGCCATGCAATACACATTTACTTTAGGACCGACATAGGCGTGTTCACCGATTTCGAAATTTGGAGGATACCATATTCGCGCACTTCCATAGATGCCGGCCGTGGATGCAACTTTCGCGCCAAACAGCCTGAGCAGCGTCCGTCTCCATGGGTGAAGGAACGGTGGCGTCCAGGAAGCAAGAACCAGCCAGGCGGCACTCCAAATGAACCGTTGCGCTCGATTCCTTAGCGAGAAGCTGGGGCCTCCTTCCATCGGCTTGGTTTGTTGCGCATCAAGCAGCATCAGTTCAAACCTTCAGCCTTCAGCAAGTCGATGAATTGATCGATATTCTTTGTCATGTCGAAGTGATTGAGGAAGACTCCACGCGCCGCCGTCCTCATTGCTGACTTTTCAGCAGCAGGTATTGCGGAGAACCGGTCTAACAGTTCGATCGTGCCCTCGACAGTATCTGCGGCCACTAACCCCGCTTTACCGTCGGAAACCTCCCGCCAGATATTCACTTTGTTAGAAATCAGTGCTGGTGTACCGCAAGCAAGTGCTTCAGCCACGACAATACCAAAGTTTTCTTGATGTGATGGTAGGACGAAGGCCTCAGCTGCGTGGAATGCGCCCCACTTCAAATCGCCGCTGATCATGCCAGGCCAGTGAATCCGGTCAGCAACGCCCGCCGCCTCGCCAAGAGCCTGAAGCTCTGGGGTCCAGTTTGCTTGGTCGGGTCCAGCCATGACGAGATCAAGATCAGGGAATCGGTGCGCTGCTTCTCCGAAGGCCCGAATTAGCAGATCGCAACCCTTTTTGGGATGGATTCGGCTGAGGTACAGAAAAAACGGCCGCTGACCCAGCGCGGGTATTTGGGCGCGGAATAGTTGTTTCTGCTGCTCGATTTCGCCGGGAGTGTAGGTCGTACCATATCCAAGGACCGCCTCCCGGACCCGATAGGGCCAGAATACATCCCGAGCTAAAGTCCGTTCTTCGTCCGTTGTGAAAATCACCCTGCGTGCCCCAGCCAGGAGCGGTCCCTCGCCAAACCACCAGAACACTTGTTTCGCGAGATGCTTAAGGGGATGGGCGGAGCGAAACCATGGGTCGAGCATACCGTGTGTATAAACAAAGTACGGGACCTTTGACTTTCGCAAAGCAATGCGAGCCGCGAGGGCGGCGTAATTCCAAATCCCGTTCACGACAACAACGTCGTATTTGCTCATGTTCTCCATTAACCAGGGTAACAAGTGAGGCGAATAGCGGTAGCGGACCCACGGCAGCCATCGCCAACGAGGGTGCCTCGCCTTGCCCAGTGGAATGACCGGGACTGGAAAATCAGCAATCCAGGCGTCAGATCCTGAATCTAGGGTGGCGAGTTCGCGCCGGTGACCCCGCTGATTTAAAAGAGGAGTGGTCGAAACGATGCCCTGGATAGGGCCTCCGCTGCGAGGGTCGACACTCGAAATGATGTGAAGGATTTTCAATTGTCGTCTCTTAGTCCCTTGGGTGTGCTTGCCCATAAGCATTGCGACTACCCCGAAATTCGCCGCTTTTCAGAAATCGCATCAACCAGCAATCGGGTTAAAGGCCCTTCCACATATCTATGAACCAGCAAGGCGAAGATGGCCGCAACACAAATGATCAGAAGATATGGGAACCAAAGCCAAAGACCCGAAAGAAGAGTATACTTAGACAGGACGCTCCAAGAGGCTCCCACCACGAAGGGATGAGTTAGATAGAGGCTATATGAGGCCTCTCCCAAGGCAATCGGGAATCGAGCACTAGCTCCCGTGAAATACCGATCGAGAGACACAAACGAGAGCAGCAATAATGCTCCTGGCAATCCCCAGAAGACGACGCGATAGAGGATTATTTCAGGCCCAAGTACATTAGATGCGCCGATCACCAGCAACAAAACCGATCCGAGAGGTAAAGCAATATACGTCGGTAGCAACATCCTACGCACGGTTGCCCAACCGACCAGCATCCCAAGAACAAATTCCAATAGCAAAGGATTCAACAGAAGGGAGAATGATCCAAACTTCCCAGGCTGCGCAAAGCCCAGACCGGTCAATAGAACAAAGGATAGGGACAACCAAACGACGGGCCTCTTAAAGCCTGTCGTCAGCGCGCATGCGAAACAGATGTAGAAAAGCATTTCAAATGAGAGGGTCCAGCCTGGCTGAAGAATAGGAAAGCCATAGTGGTCGGGACTCCAGGGCGGAATAAAGAGATAAGAGCAGACTACAAGGGACACGCTAAGCCTTGTGTGTTCTCCAACATTAGGCATCGTAATCAGAGTTAGGATCTTCACCGTCGTGAAGATCCAGTATAGTGGGACGACGCGGAGCACCCGTCGTAGCAAGAACGGTCCTGCGGCCTCCTTCATACCCCAGCTATTAACGGTAACGATTACAATTACAAATCCGCTGATCGCGAAGAAGATGTCAACGCCGGCTTGACCAAAATACAGTCGAAAGGCGGCGCTTCCGCTCCGATCACTCATAACCAGCGCGTTGTGATAAAAGAGCACCAAGCATGCAGCCAATCCGCGCAAAATTTGCACGCCAAGATAGACCTTCTTGTTTGTCGGATGCTGCATTCCGAGAGTTGGGGACAGGTCAATGGGCTTCAACTGGTTGCTTCCGCCGGAGCTGCTCACTATGCAGAACTGCTTCGTCTGCGATGATAGTAAAGTCCTGCCAACCGCCTTTATCGAGCAGCGGAGCCTTGCTTTCCACGACTCCGATCAAATTCTCTCCTCGGAATAACTGGACTACCGGCACTGCCGACTCAAATGCACCAGCCAGCGTGACATGCCTTAGTTTAGTGTCTGTCGGGTAGCTCGATTGCCCGGGCGAACCTGCTTCATTTGAGCGAACAAGCCACTCGTAGATGCCTGCGGGAACGGGGAGTTCCCAAATCTGGCTGCCCAATGTCAGCCGCACCAACGCGGGCTCTCGAAGAATCGTAACCACATCGATGTAATCTACCGTTGGGCTGCCGTGACGCCACGCCGCGTTTATGGTTTTCGCCCCGGCATTATCGAGTTTCGCGCGCACAAGTTGCTTCGGCCGGAGCAGCATCACCCGCTCCTCTCGCCGGTTCGGCGGGAAGCCGGTTTTCAGCCAAGATGAAAAGTAGGCCGTAAGGTGCAGCCAGGTTTCGCCGGCTGTGCTCGATGGCACGATAGCAGTGTCTTCGCTGAAATCATTCCACGTTTGTATGTTCACGAATGCAGGTCTTTTTCTTAAAGCCTCTAGCCACCCGTCGATGTATCTAGCCGCTCCAAAGCTATTGCCATACTCCATCGGGAACTGGCCCGCTCTGCGCTGATAAAAGGATGGGGAAACTGGAAACACAGCATCCTTGTGCAACGATGAGGCAATCTTGAATACCACGGACGAATGCAAGGCAGACCAATCATCCTGTGGCGTCCATACTGCTACAGCATCTGCTTCATGCACCAGGGGAGACTCGATGGCCTTGTTGAGATCGTAAGGAACGTAATAAATAATGTAAGCGAATTCCGATCCCCCCCAA
The DNA here is from genome assembly GCF_001440035.1 of Bradyrhizobium manausense. Taxonomy (GTDB): domain Bacteria; phylum Pseudomonadota; class Alphaproteobacteria; order Rhizobiales; family Xanthobacteraceae; genus Bradyrhizobium; species Bradyrhizobium manausense. The sequence goes on from NZ_LJYG01000014.1 coordinate 7,848, forward strand.
GGTGCCAGGAATTCATCGATCTTCTTGCTAGCGCCCGAGTAGGGATCGTGGACCTTGGCCATTGATTTTGAATCGAATGCAAAGGCAAAGACCGGCTTGCCATCTCGGGACAAGAACGCATTCGGATGAGCATCCATAAAGCGCTTCACATTCTGTCCGAACGATTTGAAGTCGTCACTTAACGGATCGGCCCAAAGCTCTGGGATAACCTTGGTCGAGTTTGATCGATCGGCAACTCTCGCAACCAACTCGAGTCCGCGCGAAAATTGACTTGAAGGCAACATGCGCGGTCCCAGTAGCAGGCTGACGGCGTCCAGACCTGCAGAGTTAAACAGCTCGAATTCCTTAACCGCGGCAGCTTCTCCACTGGATGCAATCTTGGCCAGATCTTGAGAGTACCATGTTCCCTCGAACTTCAAGGGCGGCCAATCCCTTACGTTCTCGACAGAGGCCGGATGCTGAACACGATCGTCGGATGTCGGATAGGCTCCCAAAACGTAACAATGCATGTAGTGGGAAATGACAATTGGCTGAACAACACTATCGGCAGAAACCTTCGCAGGGCCGATCAAAAAAATCGCAACGCATGCGACAAGACCTCGAAGCGCACCGCATTTTTTGCGAATTGAATTCACGACGTATGTTTTCTCCAGAATAGGCGAATGTCCTACGAACGTGACCCAGTGAGGCGTCCCGGTGTTGCCCGCGATGGATTTGAGAAGATCAATGAGGCAAATAGAAACAGAAATAAGATCACCAAGACAAGGATCATGAACTCTCGTAACAAATATGCGAACGCGTTCCGATGCGTCCAAAGAGCGAAATACAATGAACAAAGTGAAATGATCCCCCACAATCCGACGTGGTTGGAGCGGTTTCCAAGGAGATAGATCATCCGAAACATCACCAGTTCGGCCAAGACTACGAGGGAGACCCCTAAGTAGCCGCCGACTAGATATGCCTCTCCAATGAACGAGAAGCCCCAACCCGCGCCTTTGGCCGCTTCTGTTGGATTGTAAGCAAAGCCGAATCGGACGTTCAAGGGCATGAACTCTGACTTGAGCAGGAACTGGGGTATGAGCAATTCCCAAGCCAGAGAGTAATCTCCAAAGTATGGGAGAGGAGCGACTGCCGTTGTGGTGGCGGCGGCTGACGTTGCGTAGAGCGCCACGGTTTCGTTTCCCAAGTACTGATCAAATTGTAGAAAGAAGCGTTCCCATTCACTGGTCACAAAGAAGGAGGAAATGGGCAGTTGTTGAATGCGAAGATAGCCAAGGAAAGAAAATACAACGAAAAGGAGGGCAATCCCGGCGAGCGAGGCACATATCAAGGCCGCTCGCTTTGGACGCCAAAGTGCCGCGACGCCAAACAGTACAATCTGCAGGAAGTATTTTCGCTGCCCTAAAGCAATTGCGATCGCTAGAACAGCTAGGATCGAACCGCAAATTAGCAGCGGATTCTTCTTCTTCATTGTCAACGCAGCTGCGTAAGCAGCAATGGCTAGTGGAATCGAAAGTAGTAGCAATCCAGTTCCGGTCTGAAGACGCACTTCGAAGCCCTGAGCATATGAAATGTCGCCACCTAGAACGATGCCGTTCCGCGCAATATAAACAGCGCTCAGTAACAAACTTGCAGCAGCGCCGGTGAGCGCAACCATGGACAACGTAGGGTCCGATCGCAGGTCTTTCGGCTCTTCCTTTGCGTCTAGCGATAAAAAGCATACTGCAGCAGCAGCAAGCGTCGACAAGTCGGCCCAGTTATAGATGTCGAAGGCATCCCGAAGCACGAAGCCGAGAGTGGTGCGGGTGCCCCCCGTTTCCGCTAGCAGGGGCAACAAGCTATATAGCGCCATGACGAAGACAAAGAAGATGACCGGATCGGAGTAATTTCTCCGCTTCGAGAGGGCATGGACAGCAAAGCTTATCGTCACGAGCGGGACTAGTATTGGTTTATCTAAAGACGCTCCGATTTGAACAAGCCAAGCTAGGCCTGCGAGTCCCGTATAAACAAACGCCAGTATTCCTAAACTTCGATCGAGCGCATTTCGCGTTGAGCACACTCTTACGTTCATCTATGCAACTCGTGTCGATAAGGGCGGCGAGAGGGCGGATGCCGCATGTGGGTCAGTTCCTGGATCGTTTTTCGACCGGTTCTCATTATTTGCTATGGAGCAAGAATGGTTCTCCTCGGATGAAGCGAGATCGAAATAGATCGGCCGATGCATAATTGCGCGCATAGTGGCCAATCTACCGAAGCTCAGGCGCGTTGGTTGGTCGACGCGTCGGGAAGTGATGCCAGAGTTGAAAGCCTGCATAACAAGCCATCAGACAGTGAAGCGCGAAGAATGGGAGTGTAATGGCTACTAAGCTCCCATTGTGCTGGCCGCTAACATAGGAGAGCCCGACTCCGATGGCACTCAAGAGACAGAACACGCGAGCCGCCCCGATGTGCCGATTGATGGATGCCAGGGGCATCAATTCAGCACTCCAGATCATTTCGGCCGCTATTGTTAAAAGCAACACCAAGAAGAACGTTTGGTCGACCGTTATCCTTGTGGCAGTCCAGAGTTCGATGATCCATCGTCCTGTGAGGATCAAAGCAGCGATATACGACATGCTCAGACCGATGGTCGCCCACAGGTGAAGCCTAGCAAGTCTCGCGAACCCCTGAAGGTTTGCCAAGCCGAAGAGGCGGGAATATTCCGGTGTAAAGGCGAAGTTGATCATGTTGACGATCGAAGTCCCTAGTCGCGCCAGCGTTCGGGCAGTTGAATAAACGACAACCTGCATCGGAGTGCCGACAACTCCCAGTATCAAAACTGGGCCCTGAATGCTAAGTGCTTGTCCGATCGACACTAGCATGAAGCTTAGCGAAGGCTGAAACATCGCTCGTGTCTCCTCCAGAGACGCGTGCCTTAGGCCCAGAGTCAACCAGTTTGCTAGTGCCCTCAACCTTAGCCACGTGGCGACATCGAATAGGATACGATTGGCGACGATTGCGAGTGCTGCTGCGACGATGTCGCCGCCGAGCATTGCAGCGAGTGCCGTGACGATCCCCTCCATCAATCTGGACGACGCTCCCCATAGCACCTCTTCGGTCGGCCTCCCAATGCACCGCAGCCCGCTCGCCAGTAGGAGCAGGTACTGAGTCAGCAGGACGTTGCCGGCAAGCAGGAATACAACGATTTTGGCCGATTTCTCACCGACGGAGCCGAGCGCAAAAACTGAGCTGATTCCAATGATCGGAAGTCCCAGCAGTAGAATGACAAGGATGACTGCCACGATCACGTTGAGCAGCATAAAGATGCTTTGATATGTGATCAGGGCACCCGAACGTTCTCCGCGGGCAACCTTGATTGTCATGACGTTCTTCGCCGCCATCGTGAACCCGAAGTCGGCAAAGGTGAGATAAGTCGGAATCGCAGATAGCAGAAGCCATACGCCGTAGTGCTCTGCCCCCCAATGGTGCAGCAGCACAGGCACGAGCGCGAGCTGGACACCAACCGTTACGCACTGATTGTAGATCTGTGCGCCGAATGTGGATGCCAGGCGCTTGAAGGACGATTGTCCTGCTGCGGGGTTCATGAGCATCTGTTGAATTGGGCCAATGCTCTAAAGCTGACGACAGGTAGAAGGCGTCTGGGAGGCGCGCTCTCGCCCACTCGACGAAAGTAGCTGCGTCGCTGCGTTCAGCACTTTGTCGACCGAGATCGCCGTGACCCCGTCCATATTATGTATCACCTGGTGCCCGGGCCCGTACGGATGCCATTTCGCTGGTTTGTTGAAATCACCGAACAGGCCGATGCACGGAACGCCGGTTATGGACGCAAGATGAAGAGGGCCGGAATCGTGTCCGATGAAGAGCCTGGCCGGGCGTAGGGCGGCAGCACTCTCTCTCGGCGAAAGTCGCCCGCAAGCGTCGATTACGGTATTGGGCCAGGCTTGTCCTACCAGCAGTGCCCGTTCGGCATCCTCGGCCGCCCCAACGACCAGTAGGGCGTGATCCCCGAAGGAAGCGCCTAGCTGCTTCAAGAGCAGCAGCCAGCGCTCGATGCCCCAGTCCTTTTGGGCCGCCTTGCCGCCCATGTTTATGGCAATTAGAGGAGCCTCAACACTGGCGATGAGTTGCTGGCCCCGGTGGATTTCTCGTTCCGTCAGCATCAGGTTCCAGGCTGCGGTGGACTCGAGATTGATTGGGCCGAGTTCGAACAGCGTTCGCGCAAGGCGCTCGCATTCGCGCTCTTCGATGCCGGTCTTCGGATCGACCCGATTGTTCTGGAGGTCATGCGTTGCCGGAAGCCCGATGATCCTGGGTATGCCGCTGACCCGGAAGAAATACTTATCCCGGATGACGTTCATGCGACCGCGTGCGGGCATTAGGTACACAAGCGTATCGACCTGAAGGGATCGAATGGTCCGCGATAGCTTCCAGAGCTCGGTAAGCGATCTGGTGCCAACAGGATAGGAAACATAACTTCCGATCAGTCCGCTGTCGCCGAGGATGGCTTGCAGTGGCGCGGCCTTTGTCGAAACGGGAATGTTGGTGAGCAGGATACGATCGGCGTCCGGAAAAACTTCCGCGATCTTGTGAAAGCAGGGCAGCGCGACAATGGTGTCGCCCAGGCTGCCAAGCCGATATACCAGGATCTTTCTTCTTGGGGTCATCGATAACGGTCGTCCTGCAGCAAATACTTTTCGAGATAGTCCTCGATCCCACCCTCTAGGCTGGTGAACTCAAAGCTCATGCCGGTACTTCGGAGCTTCGTCATGTCCGCCTGGGTGAAGTACTGATATTTCGCTCTGATGGATTCTGGCATGTCGATGAATTCGATCGATGCATCCTTGTTGAGACGAGTCCGCACCAGCGTCGCAAGATCGAGAAATGATCGCGCCTTTCCAGTGCCAAGGTTAAAAATACCATTCAGAGCGGGATTATCCAGAGTCCAGCAGACGACCCTGGAACAGTCCTTGACATAGACGAAATCTCGCAGCTGTTCGCCATCCCGAACATCGGGACGGTGAGATCTGAACAGCTTGATTCCCTGTCCCGTGCTGATCGTATCGAAAAGTTTCGAGATGACGCTGCGCATGCCATCTTTGTGATACTCATTCGGCCCGTACACGTTGAAGAACTTGAATCCGACCCATTGCGGCGGTTTTGGTTTGCCTTCGGCCACGCGCGCCGAAAAGATCTGATCGACGACCTTCTTGCTCCAGCCATATCCGTTCAGGGGGCGGAGTTCGCTCAGAAAGCCCATATCGTCTCGATCGTCGAAGTCCGATTCGCGGTCTCCATACGTCGCCGCCGACGATGCATAGATGAATGGCACATTGGCAGTGGCGCACCAATCCCACAAATTGACGCTGAAATTGATGTTGAGCTCGATGAGCCGATCCACATCTTTCTCTGTCGTCGCCGAGATTGCACCCATATGGATGACGGCTCGAATCGACGAAGCGTTGGCATTCAGGAAATCGATTAAGCCCTCAGGCGCAACGAATGCAGCAATAGATCTCTTGGCGAGATTCAACCACTTGTCACCGCTGCCGAACCAATCGCAGACCGCGATCGGTCCTTTGCCAGACAGCTCCAGGTCTGCAACGATATTCGAGCCGATAAAACCGGCCGCTCCGGTTACGACGATCATCGCGAACTCGTGGTGGAAATCTGAGCAATGACATTCGAGGTGCTCCGCCCTGGCACGAACTCGCTCCGCAAAACGGATCCGCCATGTGCGAGCACAAAGGATGCACCGACGATCTGATCAATCTCGTAGTCGGCCCCCTTGACCAGCACATTGGGAGAGATGGATTCGATGATCTCGAGCGGAGTGTCCTCCTCGAATATGACGACTGCATCCACCATTTTCAACGAGGCGAGTAAGACGGCTCGGTCGGTTTCGTTGTTGATCGGTCGCGCAGGCCCCTTCAGCCGTTTCACGGATGCGTCGCTATTCACTGCAACAATCAGACGATCACAATTTGACCTGGCGAAGTTCAGGAGCTTCAGATGCCCAACATGAAGGATATCGAAGCAACCATTTGTGAAGCCGATGCGCAGGCCATCCTTTTTCCAGAGCGCAATGCGAGACTTGACGTCATCGAGCGGGAAAAGGCGTTCGGATGTCTCGTCGTCGGAAAACTTGTGCCCGGAGGCAAGGGCCTCGAGGAGTTCGCTTCTCGTAACTGTGGCCGTGCCATGCTTGCCCACTACCACCCCGGCGGCGCAGTTCGCCAGCGCAGCGGCCTCTTCCAGCTCGGCTCCGGCTCCCACGGCTAGCGACAGTGTCGCAATCGCGGTGTCCCCCGCGCCCACGACATCCGCAACCTCGCGTGCGCTCGCGGCGATGTGGACCGGTTCCTTTTTCCTGGAAAGAAGCGTCATGCCTTTTTCGGCACGGGTGACAAGGATATTCTCAATGGTCGTGTTACTTAGGACCGCGTGGCATGCCCGAACGGCACAGTCATCGTCGAATGCAGGATCGATGCCCGTCGAAGCGAACAGTTCTTTGGAATTGGGGGTGATAACGGTCGCACCTGAGTATCGCTCGAGGTGCTGCGATTTGGGATCGACCAGCACAGGTACCCTGGCTTCTTGAGCAAGCTGAATTGTGCGTCGGATGACGGCGTCGGTCAGGACGCCCTTAGCGTAATCTGACAACACGATGACATCGTGGTCGGGCAGTGCCCGCGATACGAGATCAAGCAACTTCAGCTCAAGACCGCGCGAGAGATCATCGGCGCATTCGATGTCCGCCCGGATCACGTGTTGTCCTTGCGAAACATACCTGATTTTCTCGGTGGTAGGACGATCACTGGATGTCACACATCGAACCGATATGCGGACGTCTGACTCAAGCTCACGCACGAGTGCCCGGCCGGCATCATCATCTCCGACCAAACCAACAAGCGTACAAGAGCCATTGAGGGAGCTGATATTACGCGCAACGTTGGCCGCTCCACCGGGAATCTTTTCGGTCTTCCTGATCGATATCACAGGGACAGGGCGCTCGGGAGAGATCCGCTTGATGTCGCCGCCAATGAAGCGATCAAGCATCAGGTCGCCTATGCATAGAACTCTTACGGACGAGAACTTATCTACTGTCGACATTTACAACAGGCTTTCCTGAAGAGTGGCGTTGAAACTCGATTTCGAGCCGCTGCCAGTCGTGGAATCGATCAGCGCAGCAAATGCTCCTACGATATGGTAGAGAGACGTAGCGGGTGCGGGCTCAAGGATAAACTGATCGGGCAACCCGTCATGTCGCTCCACCCACAGGCCGGGGGTAGGTGCGGCATCCAGAAAGCACCACAGGGCGGCCGTGGCCTGTTCGAGCGGCGTCGCGTCTTTGGAAGATGCATGTTTTAAAAGAGCCAGTTCTGCGCGGACCCATTCGGCGTGAGGCCACAACCTTACCGTAGACTGAAGCGCATGCCCCCGGCTGTCCAATTCTCCGAACAGCATCCCTGTTTTTGGATTTTTGCCGAAAAGGTGAGCAAATCGGTAGGTATCTGGAAGGCTGGAGTGAGCCATCCCGGTCGCCTTACGATATTCTTCGAGAAGCCAGATCCACTCGAACAGATGCCCCGGCTCGACGACGTCGCGAATATCGGAGCTGCGCGCAAGTGAATCGTCCAAATATTCGCTGATTGATCCGGATGATGCGTTCAGGAAATGCAGCTCAAAAATGGTCACCAATTCGTCAGCAAAGCAACGGAAGGCGCCCGTTTCGTCGAACGGAAGCCAAGCGAGGCTTGCCTCCAAGAGGTGCATGTGTGGATTTTGTCGCCTTGGTTCGCGGTGCGGCGCACCTTCCAAAAAGCCGGCAATCGGATGGCGAAGTTGTGAGTTGAGGTGCTCAAGGACAAGGAGAGCCTCCTCACGTTCGCGTTCTTGCTTCAGCAGGCGATATGAATGAGCCAGGCTGAACAGCACGAAGGCCAGATCGTAGGTGTCTTGCTCTTTGGTCTGTGGTTTGCAGTCCAACTCAAAATGAGAGAGATAGCCGCCTGAAGAGCTTTTTGCTTTGGTGTACAAGAATTCCAAACCGTGCTCGACGGCAGCTTTTCCTTTGTTGAAGCCCATTCGGCTGGCTTCAGCAAAAACGTAGATTTGGCGCGTAGCGGTTCTCAGGCGCTTTCGGTCGGCGCTGTTCGTACAACTGCAGAGGTCAAGCGCGTCATAGAATCCGCCTTGGCTCCAATCAATCCCATTTTCGAACCAAAGGGGGGCGGCGCAATTGACCACCCAGTCCCGTGCCCTATCGGCTTGTTTGTTCCAGGTGTCCCACATATCGCAATGCTGCGCGAGTCGATCAGCTGCTTTGACAGCGAACCGCCGTACTAAGCTCCTCTATTGCTTTCTTAATAGGCGCTGCGCTGGCCGACGCTTACAAGGGCTGTCTTGAAAAGTATGATCAAGTCCAGCCACAAGCTCCAATTATTAATGTACCACAAATCGAACTCCACGCGCTTCTGCATCAGCTCGAGCGCGCGGGTTTCTCCGCGGTAACCATTAACCTGGGCCCAGCCGGTGATGCCGGGCTTGACGTGGTGGCGGAAGGCGTAATTGCCGATGATCTGCTCATATTCGCTGTTGTGGGCGGCCGCGTGTGGGCGGGGCCCGACCAGCGACATCTCGCCCTTGAGCACGTTGAAGAGCTGAGGGAGCTCGTCGATCGAGGTCTTGCGGAGCCATTTGCCGATGCCGGTCACGCGCGGGTCGTTCTTGCGCGCCTGCACCACCTTGGGACCATCTTCCAGCACGCGCATGGTGCGGAACTTGAAGATCTTGAAGGCGCGGCCGTTGAAGCCGTTGCGGGTCTGGCGGAAGAACACCGGGCCCGGCGAGGTCAGCTTGATCAGGACGGCCGTCACCAGCATCACCGGGGCGAACACGATCAGCGCGAGGCTGGCGCCGGCGAGATCGAGCGAGCGCTTGAGCGCGCGTTCGTTCCAGGACAGGGGGGCACGGCGCAGCTCCGCCGTCCAGGTGTTACCGGCGCTGTGCAGCGGATAGCGCAGGAAACGCGCCGCGTGCGCATCGGGCACCAAGTGCACCGGAATGGGCAGGATCTTCAGCGCATCCAGGATGCTGTCGATGGCGTGCTGTCGGTCCCAGCTCATCAGGAGGAACACGTGCTCGATCCGGTTCTCGCGCGCATAGGCGATCAGCTCGTCGAAGCGCGGCGCGATCGCGGAGAGCAGGAGGGGCGAGGTGAGCTCGCGCTCGCGGATCTCCATGATCCGCATCAAGCGGTATCCGTGCTGGGCTAGGTCCGATATCGCATTCGAGGACGCCGGCAGGCCGATTTCGGCGATCATCACCGCGCGGCTGTTGGCGAAGGCGCCGGTGCGCAACGCATTCGCCGTCCAGCGCGCGGCGAACGCCTTCCAGATCACCAGCACCGCCAGGCCGACGGCATAGAAGGAGATCGTCGTGCCTCGGGAGAACTCGTCGGAAACCTTCATGGCGAAGGCGATCGCCAGTAACGCGCCGAACACGCCTGTCCAAGTCGTCCCCGTCATCCGCAGCGTGCGCGGGAGGTCGGTGATGGCCTTCAGCCGGTAACCCTGCTGCACGATAATGAGGAGGATGAAGTTTAGTGCAACCAGCGCGCTCGCCGCGGCATAGACATTCGCCTTGCCGAGCACCGACTGGGCGTAGAGATGATACGCCACCGCGCAGCCGATGCCGGCCCCGATCACCAGCATTGCATCGATCAGCATCACAAGCCGCTCGACAACCAGCGGGCGAAGAAAAGTCTTTGCGAAACCCGTGGGCTCGGCAAAATCCTGCTTGAGCACGCTAGTTTCCGCAGCAGAATCAGGTGCTTGCTCCTGTCGAGCCTCCAGGATTGTCATCTGCCCCAGCCCATTAACAATCGATTCACTATCCAAACGCGCCGTGCTATCGGCCAAAACCACTATCAAAACAAGGCAAAGGGAAAAGTAACCTTACCCCTATGATTGCAATGTAGCGCATCTTGTCCCGCCCAACATGTTAAATTTCACCCTTCGTTAGGAAGCTCTCTCCAGTGCCTCAAACCCGGTCTCGCCGGCGACGATCCAGGCGACACTTCGGCGCCATCGGTTTAGCCACCATCGCGCTCCTGGGGATTGCGCTCCTCGCGCTGCGCCCCGATTCCGTACCGGTCCGAGAGGCGACCGTTTCCACCGCTGGCGCGGATCTGCTCCTCGATGGCCCATACGGTGCGCGCTTCGCTGGTGAACTGACGGCGCTCAAGCAAGGATTCTTTGCTTCTGGCATCGGGCTTCGCCCGCACCCCGACGACCCGAATTACGTCGAGACGATCGCACGCGAACGAGCCATTGGCGTGACGAGCGGGCAGAAGTTCCTCTTGGCCGCCTGGCGCGGTGTTCCCGTCACCGCTTTTGCGGCAAGTTTCCTTGACACCTCCATTGCGATTTTCGCGCTCGAAAGTTCCGGGTTGCGTCGGCCCGCTGATTTGATCGGCAAGCGCGTGGGCTACCGCAAGGCAAGCGAGGGTGACGTCATCTTCGACGCCATGATGGCGCAGCTCGGTTTGCCCCGCAGCCAAATCACAAAACTGGCCGATCGCGACAGCTTCGATGCGCTGCGCGCCGGCGAGGTGGATGCCATTGTCGCCGCCATCGATGACCAGCCAACTCCGTCGGGGACGGGCTACAACGTCCGGCTGAATGTGATCAAGCCGCAGGACTACGGTATTCACGTTCCGGGGCTGGTCTATTTCGCCAGCAACGATCTCATTCATGATCGACCGTCCATAGTCGCCGACGTTCTCCAGGGCCTCATCCGAGGCTGGCAGTTCGTCTACACGGACTATGCACGCAGCGTGCCTGTTCTTGTTGGCGTCGATCCGGAGAGGCTGAAAGCCGAGCGGGTCAGGTTTGAGCTGCAGCAACAGCGAAGTCTGGTTCTAACGACCGGGGGCCGTATTGCGGACTACGACGAAAGTCGCTGGAACACCCTTCGGGACATCCTGATCTTCGCCAAGCTTGGTGAGGAAGAGGTGCCCCTCGCCCAATCGGTCAACTATCAATTCCTTCGCGACGTCTACCGCCGTTCGCCCGACCTTGGCACTCCCGGCGCCTGGACCGGGGAGAAATAGGGCCAAGAAGCCACAGTTCTGCGCCATATCGTTCAGCGTTCGGATTCTGGGATCGGGATCGGTTGCCTTCGACCCCCGGGGCTTGGTAGTCTTGGTTCACTATTTGAGCCGATTTCCGGCCGGTTCACGGCTATCGTGCCGCTGGAATAGTTCCTGCTTGGAGCTGCGCGGGTACGGTTCTGTTTGGGGCAAGGGAGCTTTGCGGATGTTCAAGACGATTGCGCGCGTGGGTCTTTTGGCGTCGGCCGCACTTCTGGGGGCGGTGAGCGGTGCGGGTGCCGGCATGCAAATGCCTGGAAGTGCAGCATTGCTCACCGGCGAAGCCCAGGCCACGCCGGTCACCTTCTGGGCCCAGCCCTATCCCTACCGCTACGTGCCGCGGAGCCGTTGTCCGCTGGTTCGGGTGGAAACGCCCTACGGCTGGTATTTTGAACGCGTCTGCGCTCCGGTCGGACCCATTTTGCGTCGGGCTTACTAATCGCGCGCCTCTAGGCCAGCGGAATCCCTCGCCGACGAGCAGCCGTGCGCCCCGTGCGGGTGCTTCGCCTAATTTGCCATCAGTCGCTGCCGGACGTTTACGCAACCAAGCGCAGTTCACCATCTTCATGCTTCCGGAAGAACACGGGCTGCCGGATGGTGAAGATTGTGTTAGCAAGCTGACTGTGTTGCATAGCGGTGGGGCGTTGGAGCCCGCTTTGGTGGGCTGTGTTGTCTGTTCTTTCGGGTGACGAGGGCCGGTAGAGGGGAGCGATGACAGGGGCTGCAATTTACGATCTCTCGGGTAAGCGGGTCTTTGTGGCCGGCCATCGCGGCATGGTCGGCTCGGCCGTCGTGCGCCGCCTCGCATCGGAAAATTGCACGGTGCTATTCGCCGATCGACATGAGGTAGATCTCACCAAGGAAGAGCCGACGATTCGATGGCTTGAGGCGAATCGGCCAGAGGTTGTGGTTCACGCAGCCGCAAAGGTTGGAGGCATTGCCGCCAACAATAATTTTCCGGTCGATTTTCTTTGCGACAACCTTGCGATCGAGCTCAACGTCCTCCGCGCCAGTCATGCCGTTGGCGTGCGGCGGCTCTTGTTTCTGGGCTCGTCCTGCATCTATCCAAAGCATGCCAAACAGCCAATCAGCGAAGATGAGCTGCTGAACGGTCCGCTCGAACCAACCAACGAGTGGTATGCGATCGCGAAAATTGCGGGCCTGAAGATGTGTCAGGCCTATCGCCGCCAATTCGGCGATGACTTCTTCTCCGCCATGCCCACTAACCTCTATGGGCGTGGCGACAACTACCATCCCGATCATAGCCACGTGCCGGCGGCGTTGATCCGACGGTTTCATGAAGCCAAGCTGGCGCAAGCGCCCACCGTGACGGTCTGGGGCACCGGAACGCCGCTCCGCGAATTCCTGAACGTCGACGATTTCGCGGATGCCTGCGTGTTCCTCTTGAAGCACTATTCGAGTGATCTTCCGATCAATGTCGGCAGTGGTGACGAGTTGTCGATCGCTGATTTCGCAGCGACTGTGGCTGACGTTGTGGGGTACAGGGGCAAGCTGGTGTTCGACACGTCCAGACCTGACGGTACCCCGCGCAAGCTGCTGGACAGCTCACGGCTGAGGGCGCTTGGTTGGCGCCCGAGTATTCCTCTGCGCGGTGGTCTCGCAACCGCTTACGCAGATTTTCTGAAGGGCTACGGGCGTCATCTGGAGGTCAGCGCAACGCGCTGAGCGGATTTACTTAAGCTACAAAAGACTTTTCTTTCATTCTAGACTTTGAGCTGGGCTGGGCTCTTATGCGTGTTCTCTTAGTTGGCATCAACTATGCCCCCGATCTGATCGGCGTGGCAAAATACAATACTGAACTCTGCGAGAGCCTTGCCGCTGAAGGCCACGAGGTCCGAGTGATCACGGCTCCGCCGTATTATCCGGCCTGGGAAATTCCTCCGAGCTTCAGCAACCATTACTTTCGATCGCGGCATATCGATGGCGTTCGCGTAAGGCGCACGCCAATCTATGTGCCGGCGCGTCCATCGGGAGCGAAGCGACTGGTCCATCACGCATCGTTCGCGCTCTCCAGCGCGGTGCCTGTCCTTATGGAGGCGCTGTCCTGGCGGCCCGACGTCATGATCGCCGTCGCACCATCGTTGATGTCGGCTGCCTTCGTCTCGTTCGTAGCTCGTCGCGTCGGCGCCAAATCATGGCTTCACGTGCAGGATTTCGAGGTGGATGCGGCCTTCGATCTTGGTCTGCTGCGCAATCCTTCTCTGCGAAAATGCATGCTTCGAGCCGAAGCGGCGATCCTCAAATCATTCGATAACGTTTCAACCATCTCTCATGCGATGGTGGAGCGGTTGAGGATCAAGGGACTGCGACCCGACAAAATCGCCGAGGTGAGAAACTGGATCGACACCACTGCGATCTGCCCGGGGCCTCGAACGACCAAATACCGTCAGCAGCTGAACCTGGCTGAGGGCGATATCATTGGACTGTATTCCGGCACGATGTCCAACAAGCAAGGCCTTGAACTTGTGATCGAGGCTGCGATTGGCTTAGAGCGAAGTCATCCGCATATCCACTTCATCCTTGCAGGCGAAGGGCCTCACAGGATGAGGCTCGAACAGCTTGCTGCCGGTCATCGCAATATCCACTTCCTGGGGCTTCAGCCCAAGGACAGCTTCAATCAGTTGATGGCAACCGCGGATTTCCATCTGATTCCCCAGAAGGCCGAGGCCGCCGATCTCGTGTTGCCCTCGAAGCTCGGTGCGATCTTCGCATCCGCTCGGCCGGTCATTGCGATGGCTGAAGAAGGCACCGGCCTCGCTGCGGAAGTCGCGAATGCGGGCCTCGTGATCCCACCAGGAGATTCGTCGGCTCTCAAGGTTGCAATTTGCCAGCTTGGTGAAGCGCGGGCCCTGCGTGAGCATTACGGCGAGGAAGGGAGAAGGCGAGCCCTTGATCGCTGGGATCGACGCACAATCGTGCGCCGGTGGTCGGAGGCCATGACAGGGCACGGCAATGCGACAGGGCAGACGAATGCCGGCCTGAAGGGCGCTGCCAACGACATTGGGCTTCCGGTGGAGGATGCCGTTCGCTCCCCATGAGGCATTCGACTGCAGTTGGATGAGGTGACGTCATCCAAAAAAAATGAGCGCCGCGATCGGCGCTCATTTGCCTGTTTGGTCGCCTTGCTGGCCGATCTACGAGAATTACTCGTGGCGAGGATAATATCTAAACCCGTGCTGTTTGATGAGTTCGTCGCGCTTTGCGGATTCGAGATCTTCCTTCATCATTTCTCGAACCAGGCTTTCGAACGACGTCTTGGGCTCCCAGCCAAGTTTCTGCTTGGCCTTTGACGGGTCACCAAGAAGCGTCGCGACCTCAGTCGGGCGGAAATAGCGGGGATCGACCGAAACGATACACTTGCCGGTCTTGCCGTCGTATCCCTTTTCTTCGACGCCGCTTCCTTCCCAGCGGATCGCCATGCCAACTTCGCTTGCTGCGACATTGACAAAATCTCGGACCGAGTGCTGCACGCCCGTAGCAATCACGAAATCCTCCGGCTTGTCCTGCTGCAGCATCAGCCATTGCATTTCGACGTAGTCGCGCGCGTGTCCCCAGTCGCGCAAGGCGTCCAGATTACCTAGATAAAGCCTTTCCTGCAGTCCCAGATGAATGCGCGCCAAAGCACGCGTGATTTTTCGGGTCACGAAGGTCTCGCCGCGGACGGGAGATTCGTGGTTGAAGAGGATGCCGTTGCAGGCATACATCCCATAGGCTTCGCGGTAGTTGACCGTGATCCAGTATGCATAAAGCTTGGCGACCGCGTACGGTGAGCGCGGATAGAAAGGCGTGGTCTCCTTTTGCGGAATCTCCTGGACCAAACCATACAATTCGGATGTCGACGCTTGATAGAACCGGCTCGTCTTTTCCAGCCCGACTATCCGCATTGCCTCGAGAATTCGAAGGGTGCCGAGGCCGTCGGAATTTGCCGTGTACTCGGGTTCCTCGAACGAGACCGCGACGTGGCTTTGTGCAGCAAGATTGTAGATCTCGTCTGGCTGCACTTGGCCAACGATCCGGATCAGGCTCGAAGAGTCTGTCAGGTCGCCATAATGCAGGCGGAATGGCGGATTCGGCTCATGCGGGTCAAGATAGAGATGATCGATACGATCGGTATTGAAGAGGGAGGTCCGGCGTTTGATGCCATGGACTTCATATCCTTTTCCCAACAACAATTCGGCGAGATAGGCGCCGTCCTGCCCGGTTACGCCCGTAATAAGTGCACGTTTCTTTGTCATAATATTCTCTAGGTTCGGTATCCCGTTCGTATCTGAAAACGGAAGGGATAGGGAGATGGCTGAGCCAAAAAAGGCAAGCTTAGATTAACGGCTTTCCCGGTCCGCGGAATGGGCAAAGGCTGCCTTGCTAACGATGTTATGAATTTGCCATCTCGCTTCTCAATTAAAGCCCTATAGAAGGGGCCTTTGTATCGCTGTATCTAATTTGCCTCGGAGCGTCCGATTTGGAACAACGCATTATCCCCCTGATCATGTGCGGTGGTGCCGGCACGCGGCTGTGGCCGGCTTCGCGCGAGGTGCGGCCAAAACAGTTCCTGCCGCTGTTCGGCCCGCGCTCGACCTTCCAGGACACGCTGCTGCGTGTCTCCGATGCGTCGCTGTTCGACCGGCCTGTTGTCATCACCAATGCGGCGTACCGCTTCATGGTGCTGGAGCAGCTCGCCGAGATCGGCATCGAGGCCGACGTGATCCTCGAACCGATGCGCCGCGACTCCGGTCCTGCGATCGCCGCCGGCGCGGCATTCGCGCAAAACCGCACCAGTGAAGCGATCGTGCTGGCGCTCGCCGCCGACCATGTGGTGCGGGACAATGCCGCCTTCGTCGCGGCGTGCCGCGAGGGCCTCAGCGCCGCGAGCACGGGACGCATCGTCACCTTCGGCGTCAAGCCGGAGCGGCCGGCGACCGAGTACGGCTATATCAGCCCGGGTGAGGTGATCTCAGGCGAGGTCCACGCAGTCGCGCGCTTCGTCGAGAAGCCGGATGCGGTGAAGGCTTCGGATTACGTCAATTCCGGCTATCTCTGGAACAGCGGCAACTTCATGTTTCCCGCAAGCCTCCTGCTCGGCGAATATCGCAGGGTCGATGCGGCGAGCGTGGATGCGGTGTCCTCGGCGGTGAACAATGCCGGCCGCGATCTCGGCTTCGTGACGCTGGAGCCGCAGGCCTTTGGCGCGGCCAAGGCGATCTCGATCGACTATGCCGTGATGGAAAAGACCTCGCGCGCGGCCGTGGTGCCGGTGTCGTGCGGCTGGTCCGACGTCGGCTCCTGGCGCGCGGTGTGGGAATTGTCCGACAAGGATGCGCAAGGCAATGCGGCGCACGGCACCGCCGTGTTCGAGGATTCGCGCAACTGCAACGTCACGACCGATCATGCGCTGGTCGCGCTCGAAGGCGTCGACGATCTCGTCGTGGTCGCGACCGCGGATGCGGTGCTGGTCTCGCGCCAGCAGGATGCCAACGGGCTGAAGCGCCTGATCACCAAGCTGAAGGCGGTCGCGCCGAAGGTCACCGAGGAGCATCTCAAGGTGCATCGGCCCTGGGGCAGCTACCAGTCGGTCGACAATGGCGAGCGCCACCAGGTCAAGCGCATCGTGGTGAAGCCGGGCGGACGGCTGTCGCTGCAGAAGCA
>NZ_LJYG01000015.1:0-29483 GCF_001440035.1 Bradyrhizobium manausense
CGATGGTCACACCTTGCGAGACGTCATCGACCGCACCGAGACACTCACCGGCTGTGCGATCGAGCGGGCCTATGTCGACAAGGGATACCGCGGCCACGACGCGCAAAATCCTCGTCGCGTCTTCATCTCCGGCCAGAAGCGCGGCGTCTTCGGTGTCATCAAGCGCGAGCTGCGCCGCCGCTCCGCCATCGAGCCCATCATCGGACACCTGAAGACCGATGGTCACCTCGGCCGATGCTATCTCAAAGGCCGCCCCGGCGATGCGGCTAACGTCATCCTCTCCGCCGTCGGTCACAACTTCCGCCGTGTCCTCGCCTGGCTGAGAGCTCTTTGGTGCCTGATCCTCACCACCCTCATCGCGCCCGCCAGCGACTGCTCACCGCTCAAATCGGTTTCTTAACGGACGACTTCCTCATCACCGTTAGCGTCGCGATCTTGATCGCCCACGCGATCGACGCCATGCGCTCCTGAGGCTGCGCCCTCCCCCATTCGGCAATTTGACGGTGCGGCGATTTTACAGGCTATCTTATGGGGAAAGCCGCGCAAGCGCCCTGGTCCTCGCGGAGAAGCCGCCTCGTCGACGGCCTCCTTGATCCATCGCTCTACACCATTGCACGATGACCGGTTCTTGGCGGCGGACCCTTGTCGAGCGCTGTGATCATCCGAATTTTCCTCGCTCCGCCTTCAAGAACATAGATCGCAGTCCAAACCGCCTATGGCGCCAAGGGATAGACGCCAATTGGGGC
Organism: Bradyrhizobium manausense; assembly: GCF_001440035.1. GTDB lineage: Bacteria > Pseudomonadota > Alphaproteobacteria > Rhizobiales > Xanthobacteraceae > Bradyrhizobium > Bradyrhizobium manausense. The sequence continues at coordinate 747 of NZ_LJYG01000015.1, forward strand.
GGCTGAGACAGCTTCGGCTCGGATGCGCCCTGAGAATAGGGCCCCTGCCCCGATCCTAGACGAGCCAGGCTTGGAGACTAAGCTACATCTGACATCTAATTTGTTTGGAACCTGTAACATTTTTTAAAGTATTTAATTTGTGAGGAGTTTAGTATTTTCATAGCAACCATGGGAGAATGTAGCATGCCCTCGGAAGAAGAAGACCGGCGGGAATTCTTGAAGACCTGCGGAAAATTTGCTGCGGTCACGCCCCCAGTCATGACCATGCTGCTGTCCACCTCGCTCACGTCAAAGGCAATTGCGCATTCTGGAGGCGGAGGGGGTCACCACCGCGATAATGAGCACCACCATCATCACCGGGACCGCGACTAGGCGGCCTTAGACTTGCAAGAGGCCGCCTTCCCACCGGCGGCCTCTTTGATGCCACAAGATCGGAGAATCGGCGCACCCCGCGGCGATGCTGTGGATCACGTTCTGGCGGTGACGCCCGGGCTGAAGTGGAGGCGATAACCGGCATGCGCGGCAGGCAGAGTCGAACGATGTTGGCCCGTGGGTAGGTAGGGACAAACTGGCGGGCCGGGAGTTGCATCTGACCATTTAAATGTTGACCTCGCCAAGATGGGGCAGAGGGTCTATCCGCGCTAAGGTGGGGACGCCACCCCTGCTCTTTCATCTCCTGTCTCAAGTAACCCGCCAGCGGGGCAGCCGCTAGTTCGGGACCGGCTGCTTGCACTTCAGATCTCTACGTCGCGGATGGAGCGACACTTGCAGAGAAATTGCATTAATCCATTGCGGCTGGGCCCCAGGTCGACCCGTTAAATATAGAATTAACCATATTTAATATCGAACGCAAACCCGAAGCCATGCATCGGACAGACGCACGCTGACTAAGTGAAGAGAAGGGCGAGGGAATTGCCGGTAGCCTGCCGTGGCGGGCGCTCAATCACTTACGGCACGAAGAAAAATGACGATTGAATGTCAATTTAATATATAATACCATAAGCGAGATTTTAAATGAAAGAGGGCTGATCGTGATGCGGGTCGACAACGAAGATGATGACCGGCGGGCGTTCTTGAAAACCTGCGGGAAATTTGCAGCCGTGACATCCCCTACCATGACGCTGCTTCTGTCTACTTCCGTGACTTCACGAGCCATCGCACATTCAGGCGGCCTGCCTGCAGCGACGCAGAACGATAGCGGCCGGTCGTTCTTCGAGAACGATCGGTCCTTTGCGGCAGGACCGCGGACCTCCGGCGGCGGGTCATCAGGGGGTGGGGGAGCACCTGGCGGTCGCCCTGCCGGGTCATCTCATGCCGGGACAGCTGGTGGTAGCGGCGGAGCCAGCGGCGCGGGGGGCGGTGCTGGCGCAACCCCCAAAGGGCCGTTCGCGACAGCCGGCGGCTCGGGAATGCAAAGCGCACAGGGTGGGGTCGATTGCGCAGACGAAGACGATGAGGAGAAACGAAGGACCGATTGCCCCGGCGCTAACACACGGATTTCGAGAGCAACCGAATCCAGCCAATAGGAGTCGTCTCAGCCTATGAATGAGGTGACTGCCGTACGGCTAGACTCCGTCGCCGCCTTCGCCCGCGGCATCGCTAAGTTTGTGGCCGAGCGCACATCTGAGCAGCCGAGCAACCTCTTGATGAACCGCGCCAGAGCTGAACCCTGCCAAATGTCCGTACGCTTGTCTCAAAGATTGCATAGTTTTCCTGACTTTCAAAAACTGATCGAGTTCTCCAGGTGTGCTTGGGAGGGAGCACCCGCTCGCGCTGTGCGCCGTGTTGAACGTTGGGAAATTGCTTGAGCGGCGGCCATCTGTCGCACTTCGCGGTCGAATTCCAATTCGTTTAATCATTAGACAGCCTATAGAATGCGGTAGATTACGTTCCGGAGGGCGCGATGATAGATCAACAAGATGATGACCGGCGTGAATTTCTGAAGATCTGCGGCAAGTTTGCGATTGTTACGCCGCCCGCTATCACAGCGCTGCTGTCGACGTCGCTAACCAGCACAGCCCTTGCGCAATCCGGCGGCCGCTTGGCGCACGGCAATAACGGCTGGGGCAATGGCGGCGGGGACGGCAGTCCCAACGGCAAGCCGGATACGTATCGCTGAGGCTGCCGTTATCTCCTAATGTCTGGTCGGCTCTTCCTCGATCTCCTGCCCGGGCAGGTGATCGATGAGGTCGTCGAGCTCGCGCCTGTCGAGTAGGCCCGCGCAGCCGGGACAGCGGACGTAGTGGTCGCGCTCCTCTGTGAGCCTCAAGAGGCTGTCCTCGGTCAGGCCGAGGCGGCTGATCGGCGTTTGTGACTCTATACCACCATGGGGCCGGTGCCAGTTGTATCGATGCAGCCGGATCGGCAGCTCTTGGACGCGGCGATTGGAGCTTGGATAGGCTTTGGCATAAGCCCATGATCTCGCCTGGAGTGTCACGCTAATAACGGCACTCCGGGTCGGCCGCTTGAGATCCCGTATCCGGTTCAAGCCCAAACGGCGAAGAGCACGGCTAACAATGGCGCCGCAGCCTGCTCTAACTCTTCCGAACGTTACTCGCCGACGCCGGCTGGGGTTAATGGCTGCCGCGGTGGCAAACGTTGCTTATTAGCGGGCGGTTTGCCTGATCGCCGTAGCTGCCACTATGCGCCATCACCCGCCGGGCCAGCACACAAGGCCAAATGTTTGCACCGTTCTGCTCATTGCACCCGATCACGACTCTGGATAATGAAAGATATGGTTAGGTTCTTTCGCGCCGCGGGATGGTTGGCTCTCGCCCTTGTGGCTTTCGTGACGCTCGCCCCCATTTCCGATCGGCCGACGATTGCGCCCGCTCACTTCGAGCACTTTGCCGCATTTTTCGTCCTCGGGCTCGTATTCGTGCTGGCCTACCCAAATCGCATGATGCTGGCCACCCTGATCGTGATCGGCAGCGCGATTATCCTGGAAGCCCTACAGCTGCTCACTCCTGATCGACATGGTCAGATCACGGACGCGCTGGTTAAAGTGGCTGGAGGTCTCTGCGGCATTTCGTTCATGACTGTTGGGCGGGAGTGCATATCTCAAGTAATGACCAAGATCGCATCTCGGGGATGACGAGATCACCGATACGGGCGGAATGCAGCTGTCAGGATTTGCGCCAAGCTTGTCCGTACACAGGAAGATTTTTGACTTCCGACAACAGCGGCGCGTCGGCATCCTTGGGCGACAGCGAGGGGCTTTCGACGCCCCACTTGATCCCGATCGCCGGATCGTTCCAGCGAATGGAGATTTCGTCTTTCGGGCTGTAAAGATCGTCGCACTTGTAAAAAAAGTCGGCGGTCTCGGACAAGACCGCGAAACCGTGAGCGAAGCCGCGCGGCACCCACAATTGCCGGCGGTTTTCTTCGCTCAATTCGACGGCCACATGCCGCCCGAACGTCGAACTGCCAACTCGGACGTCAACGGCGACGTCGAGAACCTTACCACGCAGGACCGTGACCAGCTTCCCTTGGGTGTTCGGATTCTGCAAATGCAGGCCGCGCAAGACCCCCTGCGCAGACCGAGACATATTGTCTTGTATGAAGGGCCGCTCAATACCGGCGTCCGCGTATCGTCGGATCTGGTAGGTCTCCAGGAAAAACCCTCGTTGGTCGCCGAAAAGCTTGGGTTCCAGAATAAGGACTTCAGGTATATCAGTCACAACAACATTCATCCTCAAACCCCTTGAGGCGGGACAGCATGAAATGTTGAACTTTTATAACGCCATCTGTTACCATTTCAAATGGATTAAATGATGCGAGCGGCTATGAAAGGGATCATTCTCGCAGACGGTACTGGCTCGCGGCCTTATCATCCGGTGACGACGGTGGTTTCGAAACACCTGCTTCCGGTCTTCAAACCGATGCTTTATTACTCGCGATCGACTCTGATGTTCGCAGGAAGATTGCCGCGAAGTCAGCCAAGAGCAGCTGCGGCGAAAAATATTTAAGATCGGCGGCGCGCTCCTCGCCCGCTAAACCATGACCGGAGACCGAGCATGCGGTTCAAAGGCTCCACGATCTTCGTCACCGGCGGCGCCGGCTTCATCGGCTCGGCCGTGGTGCGGCACCTCTTGCGCGATACCCAAGCGCGGGTGGTGAACATCGACAAGCTGACGTACGCTGCCAATCTCGAGTCCCTGCCCGGCGCGACAGGAAATCCGCACTACGCATTCGAGCAGCAGTGCATCTGCGACAGCGCGGGTCTTCGAAAACTGTTCGACAAGTACCAGCCGGACGCGGTGATGAACCTCGCCGCAGAAAGCCACGTCGACCGCTCGATCGACGGCCCCGGCGAGTTCATCCAGACCAACATAGTCGGCACCTTCACCATGCTCCAGGAGGCGGTGCGCCACTGGCGCAGCCTCGCCGGCGAGAAGCGGGAGCGCTTTCGCTTCCTGCACATCTCGACCGACGAGGTGTTTGGCTCGCTCGGCGCCGAGGGCTTGTTCACCGAAACCAGCCCCTACGCGCCGAACTCGCCCTATTCAGCCAGCAAGGCATCGTCGGACCATCTGGTACGCGCCTGGCGGGAGACGTATGAGCTGCCCACCTTGGTGACCAACTGTTCCAACAATTACGGGCCCTATCATTTTCCCGAAAAGCTCATTCCTCATATGATCATCAGGGGATTGGCCCGCGATCCTCTTCCCGTTTATGGCGATGGTCAAAATGTCCGCGATTGGCTCTATGTCGAGGACCATGCCAAAGCGTTGACGCTGGTACTGGAACAAGGCCAGATCGGCGAAACGTACAACATTGGTGGTCGCAACGAGCGCACTAACCTGCATGTCGTCCGGACAATTTGCGATCTACTCGATGATCTTGCTCCGAATGAAAGTGGCTCGCATCATCAGCTTATTTCCTTCGTGAGCGATCGCCCCGGGCACGATCGTCGCTACGCCATTGACGCCTCGAAGCTTGAGCGAGAACTTGGTTGGCGCGCCGGCGAGTCTTTCGAAAGCGGTATTCAAAAGACTGTACGTTGGTACATCGAGAACAAGCCATGGTGGCGAAGTATTCTGAACAGAGGCTATCAAGCTCAGCGGCTTGGAGCTACTGGCTGACGAAACGCGCGTGACGAGTGGCTCGCCTAGGCAGGACGACCAATACCTCTCGGCGTAGGGCTAACAGATGCGAAGATGTCCTCCCGTTTCGAGGGCAAACAAACGCCATTGCTCCGGCCAAGCCTTCATCCCACCCAAATATGACAAGGTCAGCGGGACGGCCTCGGAGCTCTCCGGCCAGCTGAAACGTTAGTTCGGAAAGTTGTTCCGCGTACGCGAGCTCCGTGCGGAAGCCCTCCCGAATAAGAATTCCTAAAACGATTAAGTCGAGGGACTAGGCGCGGGAGCCCCGGCCCTTTCCATTGCGCAAGCCCGGGTTACTCACCCTGCGATTATTTTATTAGTTTTAATCTGTTTAAATTAATGGTATTTAAATGCGAGTCAACAAGGAAAGGGTAGACGCTGTGGCTTCTGAAAACAAAGGCGGTCTTGAGTTCTTGAAGACTTGCGGAAAATTCGCCGCGGTCACGTCGCCAGCCATGTGTGCCAGCGGCGTCGGTGTCCATGACTTTCCAGCGAAGATCTCGCAAACCCGATCGTTGCAAGCAACCAGATGCACTAATTTCAGTATGCCAACGAACGCCTAATGAGTCCTTCATAGTCTGCCGAGTTGTCATTCTCAAAGAGCCGTTGATCCGCATGCCTTCAGCCACATTTCGCGATCCTTCCGCTTCGCCAGGCTCTTCGACAGGTAGCCTTACAAAAATGCGCAGGTCGTCCCGGAAAAAGGCAATAAATCGTGGTGCCGATTGCGCGGAAGGTCGATGCCGGCTTGGGGCAAAGCCGGAGGAACGGCTAATGCCAAACACTCTCCAGGAGCAATTGGAGCGGGTTGAACGCGAAATTCTACTGTACTTAGAATTTGATGAGATCGAAAAAGCGCGGTTTGATCGCGAGTCTTATTTATGGACGGCCGAAGATCGTATCGAGTGGCAAGAAATACAAATAGGGAATGCTGAACAACTCCGTCGATTGCTCAGAGAGCGTGAAGCCTTGCGTAGGAACCTGAGCCCATAATGGAGGCGAACGCCGGTTAGCGGTCAATAGTTTCCCATAGACCGAACAATTGCAGAGCAAATCGGCGAAACTGGGCACGCTGCAGAATTCCCGCAGGAAAACGAAACTGGCCTCTCATTTCCGAAAGAAGCGCCGGCGGAAGCGTAGCAAGATTCATATTGCGCTCGTCCGGGGATAGGTTTGTTTGATCTGCAAGACCAGCTCCTCGGACGCTCACCACCTCAAGTTCGCATGACCATGAGCGCTCGGGCGCAAGGTCACCGACGAATTTACTATCCCCTTTGCAGGTTGCAGCACCAGGATCTGCACCGACACGGCAACGAAAGGGCTTGGTGGGCGACATGCAGATACCGCCGCTGCTCGCAAAGCAGCTATATCGGACGAAGCCACGCAGCAACTATGACTTCGTCCGCGCCGGAACTGCTGGACGCTCCAGGTAAATGAATGGCTCGGTCGAAACTTCTCAAGCATCGGCCTGCCAATCCGGCGGGAGTCCGCTCCTCGATGCGGCGGGGCAAGACAAACCCGAGACGGAGAGATCACTCTCCCGGAAGCGATCATGCCTGTTCTTGGAGAACGTCGACTGATCTGGCACCGCGCCGTCCAGGCTGAGCCAGCAAAACCATCGGTAGGCCAAAACTAAGATCGCACGGACGCCGCTCCGATCTGATCCCGAAGCATAGCCGATCAGAAGCATCCGGACCATCAACTCGGGATCGATCGAGCCTCACCCCTTATCATCCCAAACTGCAGTCAGCCGATCGAGCTCGTCATAGGGCCGCTTTTACAGTCGGCCTTACCGGCTTCGCTCCCAGGGGCGTCTGCCGTCCGCATCACGATCCCAGGGGCGGGCCGTCGTTGCGGCTTTGTCGTCCTCTGCGGCTTTTGCGCGATCGGCTTTGACTTGTTCTCGATCGGTAAGAGGCAGCTTGGTGGAGGGCACGCCCGTCTGCGCCAAAGCCGGAGCCATGGTGAGAAGCGCAACGATGGTAATGAGCTTTGTCATCCCCGCCTTTAGCACGGCTGCGGGGCCGTGTCCGATTTAGTTGCCCCCCTCATCGAGGAAATAGCCGGGCGTCCGAAGGATCACCGTTGCTGCGTCGAGGCGGCGCCGAAGCCAGCGAGAAAGGCCGGCCGGGGCTTACTCCGATCGAGGCTGCGTACTCATTGAGCGGCTGGCCGCTGGATGTCCGACGGCCGCTCGAGTCCTAACAGCGGCGAGAAAGCGGACGTTTCGCAAGTCGCTGAAGGGCCATTTTCAGACTACCACGCTCCTCTAAATCATACTGCCCGGCATGAAACAGCGAATGGTCGGATGGCCGTCCTCATAGTAGGGCCAGACAACCGTTCTCCCGAAGCGGTTGGGTCCCTTCACGACCGCAACGTCCGGAACGTCAATCCACTCGTTCGCAAGAAAGACTTGGAAATGCCCGTTCTGGCTTCGCCAATCTGTGTCCCGCAAAGTATTTCCGTCGGAGAGAGCGCAGCAGGCCTCTCCTCCTTCGGATTTCAATTGCTCGAACCATTTGTGCATTTCCGGATCGACCTGCGCGTATTTGCCTTCTGGATCGCGAGCCGCCACGGGGGCGGACATCAGCAGCAATGCCACCATCATCGATCTTACGGTGTGGGTATTCTGCAACCGGGCTCTCATAAGAGCCCCCCTGCTCAAAATTCAATTGTTTGAACGCGATCACGCCGAGTAATAAACTCGCCTCCGGGGCAATGAGAACGGAGGGAAATGCATCAACGACATCTCCCGGAGACGGGGCGCTCGGGCCCAAATATTCCCTATTCCAACTGAACGGGTTGACAGTCAGTAGGCCTGATCGCCCGCCCCATCACAACTAGAAGAAATGATGGAGCCTCGAAACGTAGCAATGGTTTTCCGCCAGTTCAACCTGAAGTCAGTTCGGCGCGGCTACGGGCCTTCTGTGGAAGTGCAACGACGCTGACCTTTCTCAACGCAATTGAACCTTTGCGGAATGCCTCGGACCAACAGTTAAGCAGTTCACATGGTTTCAAGTAGACCAAGATTAGGATGAATATGAAATTTGTGGTGGGAATATCTTCTAATCCGAGAGAGGGGAAATCCCATGAAGAGAATGTTTCTGATGGTGACAGCCATTTCGATCATTGGAAGCGTGGCCGTCAATCACGCCAACGGATGCGCACTACAGCGCCCAACTTTTGAAGTTACCGGTTTCCCGATCTCCGGGCATCAAGTAGCGGTGCTGGGCTCGGCCCAGGTGGAGGAGAGTGCGGCCGCACCGACGCTCATGTTGGGCGGGATGCCGGCTTCTCCCAGTCAGATCGAGATTCTGACGAGGCCCCCAAAAACAAGAAAAATTGTCGAGGCTTCAGCAGATGCCGGTCTGCTCACCGTTGGCGTGGCGAGACCGAGCAGAAGCGTTGGAGAGGCACCGTGTGGCTCTGAGTGATCCCGCGGACGACGTGGCATCTTGCGCCCGCTTTCGGCGGGCTTTTTTTTTGCGCTTGCACGTGATTGGCAGCCCTATTGGGATCGCATCGATCGGAGAAAAAGCACGATCTTCTTTCGATCCTCAACGGACGAAAGACCTCCGTAGGGAACCATTTTGTTCCCAGGAACGACCTCATCTGGATTGGCTATGAAGCGCGCGAGTTTTGCTTCATCCCAGATGAAATCACTGTTCCTCATCGCTGCCGAGTAATTGTACTCCGGCAGTGATCCCGCTTTCCTTTCAATAATCTGGTGCAAGTTAGGACCAAGACGATTGTCGTCCTTTTGGATCGAATGGCAAGTTCGACAAGCGTTGTTGAACATCTGTTGCTCTGCGCCTTTCGAGAGAACGTCCTGAGCCAAAGGCGAGGACGACGGTATCAGGTACAACATTGCGCTCGATATCACGAGGCCGAGCCGGCCGATACGCTTCATGCCAACCTCCCGTCGCCTGCGAAGGGCGACTGAAACCGCCGCCTGAGTCGTTCCAGCTGATGCCGGAAGTCCAGCCTCAACCGGCCATCCGCCTCCATTCGGCTCTGTGTCAATCTCGGTTTTGACCCGACACCGCGCTTCCGCTCGAGCCTGTTGAGCGGATGTGTCAGCGCTGTCAATATCCGAACGGGTTAGATCAGAAGCTTTCGTGAGCAAGATTGCCCGTTCTCCTGGGAACAGGCTGCCAACGCGTTTGTTGTTGCGTCTTAAGGTACGCGAGAGGAGACGATTATGGACCGAGAACATGTAAAGGGCGTTGCCGACAAAGCAAAAGGCGCCATCAAAGAAGGTGCCGGTAAGCTCACTGGCGACAAGGACATGGAGGCCGAAGGTAAAATCGATAAGGCTAAGGGATCTGCCCACAATGCCGCTGGAGATGTGAAGGACGCCGCGCGGGACGCCGCTGACGCCCTCAAGAAATAAGGAGAAAGAAGCCACAATTAGCCGCCTCCGGGCGGCCTTTTCTTTTCGTTCGGACACTACGAAGGGGTGGGGAAATGGCCTCACGATCCGCCGCGATCGCCGGGACGTGTCGCTGGATAAGGACGCGCTTGTTCCAGATTTAACCTCTGGCGGCGACATCAAGCTTAATCCGCGTCTTCGATTGCACCGAAGTTAGATGGCGGTAGCCTTTCGATTACCGGACATTGCCCTTAGTCCGGTCCCACTGGCGAGGCCGCCGCGCCATTATATTCGACGCGGCGGCCTCCCTTTAAACGCCTTAAGATGAGCTTCATTTGGTAAATGGCCCTACGGCAACCGGCTCGATCTCGTTGAGATGCGACGACAGATCACGACCTTGCGCTCGCAACACTCTGATAATCTTGTCGTCACATCGCGACTGAATCGCTTTTTCGTTAGGATCGCTTTTCTCGCAGAGCGAAAAGACGCGGCGCACGCCCGACATCGGCGCGAATGCCTTCCAGACGGCCGCCTATACTGTCAGCAGCGATCCTGATTGCCGGGGCCCGACAGCGCGCTGCTGACCCAGCGCAGCCGCCACGACAATCTGTGCGCCGATGCTGTGACGTGGTTCACAGTGCTATCGCAGATCAAGCCAAAGATGAAAGATGATGACGCGCAACGAAGCGCAATTCTGAATAGGAAGCCGCCGGAGGCGTGCGCGACCAGCGTGCTTCCCGTCATTGCAAGATTGGGTTGAGCAGAACGAGACAGGTCGGCAACTGAGGCGGCCGCTTTCTTAGAAGCTACTCTGAATGACCGAATAAGCGAGAGCCGCCGAAAAAACGCTTAACCCAATGATAGCGACTTTGAAAACGAGGACGGCAGTCATGCTGTGCCTCCGTGTTTGCAAATCACCTTTAATCGTACGCCTTCATAGGGAGTTTGCAAGCAACCGCAGATTCTGCGGAGGTGGGGCAGCAACCTGGAACGATAGATTGGGCCGCGCAACTGAGGCGAGAGGTCTACAATCCGATCGTACGCTGTAGATGGCGAAGCACCGACAAGGTGCTGTCGGTGTAATGGCGTTCGTTCCAACGCGTATCTGCCTCGTACGCAAGGAATGCGGCAATGATGATGGCAAATCCGATCCTGCCCATGAAAATATCCGTCGCGATCTAAATACTTCCAACATAGCGCGGAAGACGGAGAATGGGTTGCCCGTTAGGACGACGCATTCAAAAAAATTTTCGCGTATCAGATTGAGCTGGGGTGCGTTCACTGGAGCACCCGATTGTTTAACCGGACTCGCAGGCTGGTTCCATTTTTGGAACCTGTCAATGTTGCACGATGAGCACGCCGTTGAACTACTAGCCGCACGCCATTGCTTCAGATTCCAGACTCAGGCTTCTCGGCGAAGCCGGATGCATTGTCTGCTGCCAAGCCAGAACGCTGATAGCGCTTTTTCCGGTGGCTGAAGGATGCGAGCTAAAGCTCTACGAATGTGCCGGCTGTGCTAGCAGCTTGTGGCTAATCACTAGAGCATCGACACCAAAGCGGGGCAAAAAAGAAGCCCAGCTTATGACAATCGACGCTGCGCTAAATGTCGCTGCCCTCGGAGCACGATTGCCGAGGAAACCTGTGAGGCGGGAATAGGGTTCGTGGCGACCCTCCGACATGGCAAAGCGGCAGGACGAGAAGGCCGGCGCACGATATATTTCGTGATTGGAACCTATTAACTTGTTTTAATTTATGTAGCTATTTAATATCTGCCGCCTAGCAATCATAGGGTGGTTCCCATGACTTCGGAAGACGAAGATCGGCGTGAGTTTTTGAAGACTTGAGGAAAATTCGCAGCGGCCACACCGCCTGCCATGACCATGCTGCTGTCGACCTCCCTCATGTCAAACGCAATTGCGCACTCCGGAGTTGGAGGCGTCCGGCACGAGCACCACGAACACCATCACCACCGCGACTAGCGACAGGTGATCTTTCTGAAGGGACATGAGGCCCCTTGCAGGGCGGCCTCAATCCAGTGGGCCAAATTCTCTCACGGCCCTCTTCGCGATCTCGTCCGGGTCATGAGTGCCCGCGGCGTCGATCTCGATTACCTTCCGCGCGACTATCTCGCTGATCGGATCGTTGCGATTGACCAAATCTAGTGATTTCAACGTGGCAGCGAACGCCTGACGGAGTCGTTCAGCGTCTCCCGAGCTGGCATTCCCCAATAGCCGATTGATCGGCATAGCTTCTAGCCCCGTTAGCCACCCCTCATTTTAGGGAGGCTCGCCAAGCGGGATGCTAGCAAGCATTTCAGGTATTTTACAAATGCAATTTGGAAAGGTAGAACGTCCTCATAAGCCGCAGCGCTTCTTCAGCTGATGCCCGGGGCCCAATTGGACGGCTTCCCGCTTCCAAGATCGGTTCTGATGCTTCGGACATCGAGGGCCCTCCACCGGCTCAATGGAACCCTATACGGTTCCGAACGCCCGCGCTTTAACCCGTGACAGCGGTCCGGTCGTCCCGGTCGATTCGCAATTCGGGTCGCCCGCGACTATCTGCTTGGAGTCGGTAAGCGTGGAGTTTTGAGTATGCCAAGACGCGGCTGGACGCCCTCGATCGTGCCCTCGGGTAACGATCAGACGGTCTACTTGGTGAAGGACGATTTGGGCGGACACGGCGCGGTTTGGCGCGAGGCCGATGCAGAAGCTGCTGACCTCGAGACCGTCATCACCGACCTGATGGCCGGCGAGTACAAAGATCCGGTCCGGGTTGTCGCCTTCAACACCCACGAGCGTTGGTCGGAGGACGTCTCCGAAGATGTCGCGCGCGAGATCCGCCGCCGCTTCGATCTGCAGTTCGCCGACGTGCCGTCAGGGCTACAGGATTTTGTGGAGCGATACGAAGGCCACCACCGGCAACTCGCGCTGCGGCTGGTCTAGTCGATATGATTTTTCTCGGCCTTCACACAGAACAAGCATCCGACCGGATGAAAGAGTTTCTAACCAAGCTGGTCGACGCCGAAGCCCATGCCGGCACGCCGCAATTCGACGCGCTTATGGCCGAAGCTTACGCCCTTTACGAGCAGCTTTCCGACGACGAGCGCCTGTGGTTCGATGAAAAAGCCGAGGAGATCGGCGGGCTGACGATCAACTGAAACCGAAGAGGGATCAATGACTGTCTTCATATACGTCAACACCGCCAAGCAGGTCGGCGACAAGGATCACATCAAAGTTTTCGCTACTGTGCATGCGCGGAAATGTGGTTCGAGCAGAACGATCCGGAAGGCGTGATCAAAGAGATAGGCCCGCCAACGTGAACCGCTGGGCTGAAGAGGCCGCCCACTGGGTCGGTCTTACCACGTTTCGACGACAACCTTTCCCCTCACTATAAACAGTACCTTCGGTGGCTAAATAGGTGTCATGGGCATCTAGTTCAGCGTTTTTCAAATTGGCTGGCATCTGTTGTACAGCCCTGTGACGCGCAGCATGGTCGTCTGCGAGGAGTGTTCCACGCGGGTCTTCGGTCCTTCGGCCTCGGACATGCTCATGAAAAAGTAACGCGGCATTTGGGCCTCCTGTCTTCATTGACAGGAGTCAATTTTGGAACTGCCTGTGGCCCAGCCGCTTCGCACCGTGCACAAAAAGAATGCGTCGTAGCGATGGAACGTCGCTCGGCATTGGCTGATTGCCCTGCTGCCGGCATTTAGTGCGTCCGCTCGAAGGTCGCCCTCTCGTCTCGCAATGGAGCGGGCGATGTTCTTTATGTTCGAGAGGCTGTCGGCAACAGGGGCGCGGCATCGCGAATTTGGTTGTCCTCGGTGCGAGAGGTGGCCGCGACTTGTAAGGATCGAACCGAAGCCGGGAGGGTCCGATAGCTTCTTCGAGTGCCCGTGTGGAGCTCAAATCTGGGAGCGCGCCCAATCGCACGAGCCTCGAACAACTGAATAAGACTACACTGGAGGCGTCTATGCTGCTTGCCTACCTACCGATCATTGTGTTCGAAACTCTGTCCCACATGGCGATCGCCAACATGCAGATGGCCTCACTTGAAAAGCCAAAGAGCAAAGAACCTACGATGATTCTCATGGAATAGCGGTGACCGTGGCGGCGTTTTTCGATAGTCCTTCAACAAGCCCGTTTTGATCGTCAATCCTGCGGCGGGTCGAACCGTGCGACGCGCTGAGGACCGCGCCAAAGCTCTACGGGGTGTTCGTCAACCAACGCGGCGGCTCTAGCTCGGGCATCTTCTTCAGTCGCGCAGTCCACGAGGTCCATGCTCAGCGCATTGCCGAGCTCGTCCAGGATGTAGATCTGATAGATCATCGGCAGCCCCGGATCTCCAGACTTTTTAGTATATCTTCGTCGCGATCGTAAAATTGAGCAATACTCTAGGTCCGGTCTACGCCTGACAGGCGACATTTCCTTGACCTTGGGATATGGCAGCGATGGGCCAAAGGACTAAACCGCTCGCGCGGTAGGGCGCTGCGGCAAACAGGGTGGTCAAGGCGATAGCGCCAAGGGGCGTCCTGTCTTGAGATTGAGGGGTTGCAACAACCTCACTCAAGACAGGAGCATCCCCATGACCGACGAGGCAATGAGCCCGTTGCGCCGGCGCATGATCGAAGACATGACGATCCGCAAGTTCGCCCCGAAGACCCAACATGACTATGTGCAAAGGGTCAAGAACTTCTCGGCGTTTCTCGGTCGCTCGCCCGATACGGCGAGCTTCGAGGATGTGCGCCGCTACCAGCTGCATCTGGCGGCGAGCGGCGTTGGCGTGCCGACCATCAATCAGACCGTCTCGACCTTGCGGTTCTTCTTCCGGGTCACGCTGAAGCGCCACGAGATCGTCGAGCACACCCACGTCATTCACGAGCCGCGCAGGCTGCCGGTCGTGCTCAGCGTCGAGGAGGTGGCGCGGCTGCTCGATGCCGCACCGGGGCTGAAGTACAAGGCGGCGCTGAGCGTGGCCTATGGCGCCGGCCTGCGCGCTGCTGAGGTGGTCTTCCTCAAGGTCGCCGATATCGACAGCAAGCGCATGATCATCCGCGTCGAGCAGGGCAAAGGCGGCAAGGACCGTAACGTCATGCTGTCGCCGAGCCTGCTCGAACTGCTACGGGCCTGGTGGAAGATGGCTCGGCCACAGGGCTGGCTGTTCCCGGGCCGCGATCCGGCCCAGCCGATGACCACCCGCCAGCTCAATCGCGCCTGTCACGCTGCCGCCCAGATGGCGGAGATCAACAAGCGTGTCTCGCTGCACACCTTGCGCCACAGCTTCGCCACTCACCTCCTGGAGCAGAACATCGACGTTCGCGTCATCCAGGTGCTGCTCGGTCACGCCAAGCTCGACACCACGGCGCTCTATACCCGTGTCGCCACCAAGACGATCAGCGAGGTCATGAGCCCGTTGGAGCACATTGCTCTCAAGCTCAAGGAGGCGCGGCCGTCCGGTTGACGCCGGGCACCTATGTCGCGCCCGGTTCTGGAGGTTGCGGATATCTTCCGCGACCATGGCCCGGCATGGCGCAAGGCCCATGCCGGCCATGTCAGCCTCGACCAGTTGAAGGTGATGTCGGCGATCGAGAGTTGCCGCACGGCAGCCCTCGGCGGCCATGTCGCGCGCTGCGCGGACTGTGCCTATATCACCATCGCCTACAACTCCTGCCGCAACCGGCACTGCCCGAAGTGCCAGGGCGCTGCCGCGAAGGACTGGCTTGCCGACCGCGAGGCCGAGTTGTTGCCGGTGCCGTACTATCACGTCGTGTTCACGCTGCCGGCGGCCATCGCCGACATCGCCTACCAAAACAAGGCCGTGGTCTACGATCTCCTGTTCGAGGTCTCGGCCGAGACCATGCTGACGATCGCCGCAGATCCGAAGCATCTCGGCGCCAGGATCGGCATCACGTCCGTGCTGCACACCTGGGGCTCGGCCATGACCCACCACCCGCATGTGCACATGATCGTGCCGGGCGGCGGCATCTCGCTGGACGGCCAGCGCTGGGTGTCATGCCGGTCGGGCTTCTTCCTGCCCGTGCGGGTGCTCTCCCGCCTGTTCCGGCGACTGTTCCTGGAGAAGCTCCTCGCTGCCCACCAAGCCAGCCGCCTCAGCTTCTTCGGCGACCACGCCCATCTCGCCGAGGCGCACTCCTTCGCCGCCCATCTCGCCCCACTGCGCAAGGCCGAGTGGGTCGTCTATGCCAAGCGACCGTTCGCCGGGCCAGAGGCAGTGCTGGCTTATCTGTCGCGGTATACCCACCGCGTCGCCATCGCCAACAGCCGTCTGATCTCGATCGACAATGCCGGCGTCACCTTCAAGTGGAAGGACTACCGCGTCGAGGGCCGCGATCGCTACAAGCAGATGACGCTCGAGACCTTCGAGTTCATCCGCCGTTTCCTCATCCACGTGCTGCCAAAAGGCCTGCACCGCATCCGCCACTACGGCCTGCTCGCGCGGAGCGCCTGCGCCGACAACGTCGCACGCGCGCGCGAACTGCTCGTCGTCAAGGATCGCAACGATGAGCCGACCAAGACCATCATCGACAGCGGCATGCCGCCGTGTCCATGCTGCGGCGGTCGCATGATCGTCATCGAGGTTTTTGAGCGAGGCGCGACGCCTCGCCATCAAGCGACCCCGCCAACGAGCGCCATCAGGATCGATACGTCATGAACGCGCAACCGCATTCCGCAAAGCTGCTCGCTATGCCCGCTGCTCATCGACCGGCCACGGCGGCATACGCCCCAACTGTCAGCTGCTGTTGCCAATCCGCCGACGATTGATCACATTCGAAGCCATCTACCCATTGTTCACTTGCCCCGCCACCGTCGCGCAGCTCGCTGCATTGGTTCGAACTCAATCGGCCAGCGCGCCTGCAGCGCTCAAATCCCCATAGCCCGCCGCACCGTTCCGCCCTCCATGCGCGGTTTCCTCCTTTGGAGGCTTTCGGACGCCAGCCGCCGAATACGCCGCGCCGTCCCTCATGCGGCCGGCATCCGAAACCCTTCACACAACCGGACATCCGCAAGGGCACTCCGGGCCCGCTTTGTTTTCAGGTCGCCTTGCACAGCTGCCCTTTTCGTCTCCTCGCGCTGGAACAAGCTCCGGCTTGCCCAGTTTTCCCAACACCCTTTGCCCAAAAGGCGCCCCCAATGCCCCACCTCATCGGCCCCAACCCTGCGAGCTGGGACCTTTCTTTTTCAATCGGCTGCCCGGAAACCTTTGTCGCCGAACTAGCTTTTCCGACTCGCCGATCCTAAGCTCTAATCGGTCCTGCGGAGTAAGCGTCATGCGTTCCTCGCCCTCGATCGTGCCGGCCGATCGCCTCGACCGCGACATCTATCTAGTGCTTGAGAATTTTGGCGCGTACGCCGGCTGCGCCTGGCGTGTCTTCAGCCCGAGCAATGGTAGACTGCGGCGGAAGACACGGAAGACCGGGAACGCTTTGCGGAGTGTAGATTTTTCCCGATGCCCTTCCCCTAGAGGGCGGCGACCCTAATCGGCCCCAGCTTCATCCCCCGCCCGGAGCTCATCCTATTTGCCAATGAACGGCCCCACTTCGCTCTGCTCGCGCCGGAAGTCGAGCGGAATTCAAGGGAGATAGCAGAGCAAAGTTCATGCGACCCTATTTTGGGATAACCCTGATCTGGGATCACCTTAAGCGCCGCCGAATCGCAATTGCCCGCCGGCCATGGAAAAATCCCTCAAATCCGCCGAATACGCCCGCCTGATCGCCCTAATTGTCGCAACGCGACATAAGGCGAATATCCACCAACAGGCGCTGGCAAAAAAGCTCCGCAAGCCGCTATCATTCGTCTGAAGGTGGAGAGGGCCGCCTCGATGTGGTCGAGTTCATCACCATTGCGGGGCGCTGGGGGCCGATCCGTTGAAGCCATTTAAATCGTTCTTGCAAGCAAGGCCACTGTAGACGCGTCTTTTATCGCCAGACAGACCGGCGCTCGGTGCGAGAGTCGCTTTGAATTCTTCGCGTAGCTTCACTTCCGCACACTAACCAACAAGACTTCCGCAGTGATGCTGCTCACATCGGGACATGTTCGAGAGGCGACAATCTGAATAACGTTACGCCGCGAGGCCTAAATCGAGCCTGGTTGCAGGCCTCGGTGCCGGGTCATGTGCGGGAAATGTTTTTGTCGAAGTGAAAGAGGCCGCCAATTGAGGCGGCCTCCACTCGCGAGCAGCTGTGGGCTGGAGAACTCAGAAGGGCGGCTGCCCCGGTCCTGAGCCCGGGCCAAACGGGCTGCGCAAATTGCCCGGGCCTTGCAAGCCGCCTAAGATAAACCCGCCGACCCACTCGACGGCATCCTTGATGGCGCCGCCGATGGCACGGAAGGCGTCTCCGAGCCAGTTGCCGCCGACAACCGCCTCGAGTTCTGCATCATTCAGTTCGATGATTTCCGGCTTTGTGTGTTCCAGGTTCAGCATGTTGGTCGCTCCTCTTCAAATGATGGATGGATGTGATGAATTGTTTGAAGGCGCAGGTCTCACCGGTGGAAGATGCCGCCAGGCAACCAAGGGTTCGGACCCATGGGCTGATGGGTCGTGATCTTCCCATCCACGATCCAGGGGCCGATGCAGCCTCCGTCATTGATGAAGCCGCCGCACACGGAGCTCAGTTCGCGCTCGTCCAACTCTTTACGATCTCGATTGCTACGCTCGGTCATTTGTGTCTCCCGCTGTTGTGGAGGGTCCATCCCCTCTCATCTCGTGACCACAGGAGTACCGCGGCCCGTGCGCTTAGACCGTGAGACGGGTCACAGAGGTGCTGCTGGCAGAGCTTTGGACGAACCGTCGCGTCCGGCCTCGGAGAAGCCTTGCCACTCGCCAGTCAAAGCCGGGCGCGAATGGAATTCAGAACCCCGGTCGTCGCATCAACAACCTGGAGGGCCTGCTGGGATTTTGCCAACGCTACAGCCGATCTGGTGCATTGATCGGGAAGTTGCGCGATCTTTTTGCGCTGGCTGGAAAGAATATTGGTCGACTGCTCGATGGCAAACTTCACCACATCCCGAGTGGGGTCATTTTCGCCGACGCTCGTCAGCTCTTTCTCGATCGTAATCAGATATTCGTAACTGGAAAGCTCTCGGGAAATCTCGACAAGATTTTGCACGGTGGCTTTGACGCAATCTGCGTCCACGGCAGGAATGTCGGTCCGTTTGGAGGTTTGAACGAGGTCCGCCATCAAGCCGGCGAACATTGGCCTGAGATCTTCCACGCGCTTCAAGTCGGCAGGACTCAAGACACCGGCCACGCATATTTTCATTGCGACCAGCAACCCCAGGCCTTGCCACGCCAGTCGACCGGCAACCAGACGAACTGCCCCGGCGCGTTTCACACTGTGCGCTTGCCATCTCATTGAGACGCTCGAATGCTCTGCGTCAAAATCCCATCGCCCTCAAGGGCAGACAATAGCGCTGCACAATGGAACTCTCAATGGCATTCTTTCTGCAAGCTGCACGAGGGCGAGGAGAATTGGAACCGTTGTAGGGAAATCGGCTCCTATGTATCATCGGCACTTGCGCCGGTCTTTCCAGGCCCATCTTGAAACTGAAAGTTATTGCGCCGAGATCGTTTGCGAGGGATTTGAACCGTGGCTGACGGTCCCGAACATATTTTCCGTGCGAGCGCGCTGCAACGCGCTGCATCTCCTGACGAACTCGACCATCTCATCGCGATTACCAAGCCGGCCGACTGGATCCTTGCCGTCGTCGTAACGGTCGCACTGATTGCGGCGATTATCTGGGGGATCTACGGCCGGAT
The DNA here is from genome assembly GCF_001440035.1 of Bradyrhizobium manausense. Classification (GTDB taxonomy): domain Bacteria; phylum Pseudomonadota; class Alphaproteobacteria; order Rhizobiales; family Xanthobacteraceae; genus Bradyrhizobium; species Bradyrhizobium manausense. The sequence goes on from NZ_LJYG01000015.1 coordinate 20,001, forward strand.
TCCATCGCGAGTGTCAGGACAGGGACTCCTGGTCGGTAGCGGCCGCGTCGTCGACGCAGTCTCTGCTGCGGAGGGACGGCTGGCTTCGCTCAGCATTTCCGTCGGCGATCATGTCGAGCGCGGTCAGATCATCGCTCAGATCTCGCAGACCGACATCGAGCAAAAATACGCAAACGCTGTCGAGGCCTACAAGGAGCGCCAGCGTGAGCATGACGACATGGCGGCGAAGGTGAGGTCGGAGCTCGCAGTCAAGGCCTCCAATCTCGAGAAGCTCGAGGCAGCCTTCAACAAGGTCATCGAGGCAACCGGGCAGCGCATTCAGTCCCTGGACATCGATGTGAAGAATCTCGAGCAGCTCATGGCCAAGGGCCTGACCACGCGAAAGACGCTGGAGGATCGTCGTCTCGAGTTGACCGAGGCGCAGCAGCGGCGAACGGATTCGCAGAACGAGATCCTCAAATTGCATGCGCAGCAATCCGATCTTGAAACTCAACGCGAGCACGAATTGCAACAAGCCGAATTCGCGGCCAACAATGCGCGCCGCGAGATGCAGGCGCTCGCCGGGACGCTGGGGCGCAATTCGCAGGTTGTCAGCCCGATCACGGGTCGCGTGCTGGAGATCAAGATATCGACCGGTTCGGTCCTCGCCGTCGGCACGCCGGTCGTCGCGATCGAAGATGAGGGATCGAGGCTCGAGGCGGTTATCTATGTCCCCGCCGAGCAAGGCAAGAGCGTTAAGCCAGGCTCGCAGGTGCGCATTGCGCCCAGCACCGTCAAGCGGGAGGAGTTCGGCATGATGATCGGGACGGTCTCCAGTGTGTCCGAGTTTCCCGTGACTCCGCAAGGAATGACCGCGGTGCTTCACAACGATCAATTGGTCAAGGTGTTCTCCCACGACGGCGCGCCGTATGCCGTCACCGTGTCCCTGGAACGGGACGACTCGACGACGAGCGGCTATCGGTGGGCTGTCGGCCAGGGACCTCCGGTTCACCTGACCAGCGGCACGCTGGCCCAGGCCGAGATCACCACCCGCAATCGGCGCCCGCTGGATCTCGTTGTTCCTCTTATCAGGAAGCTGACCGGGATCGATGGATAGTTCTGCCAAGCCTAGTACGGGAGTGAAGAAAACACCCACCGTCCTGCAGATGGAGGCGGCAGAATGCGGCGCCGCCTGCCTCGCCATGGTGCTGGCGCATTATGGCCGATGGGTGCCGCTCGAGCAGTTGCGTGTCGAATGCGGCGTATCGCGCGATGGCAGCAAGGCCAGCAACGTCGTCAGGGCCGCGCGGCGCTTCGGCCTGTCCGCCAAGGGATTCCGTCAGGAAATAGCGACGCTGCCCACGACACCGACGCCCTGCATCATCCACTGGAACTTCAATCATTTCGTTGTTCTCGATGGGATCGATGGAAAGTTCGCCTACATCAACGACCCGGCTTTCGGGCGCAGGCGAATTGGCCTCGACGAGCTGGACAGGAGTTTTACCGGGGTCGTGCTCACCATGGAGCCGACGTCAGCGTTCGTCGCCCAAGGGAGCAAGCCTGGCGGACTGCGCCTATTGGTCCGCGAGCTGCGCGGCTCAAAGGCGGCAGTGGGCTTGCTCGTCCTGCTCAGCTTCGTGATGGTCCTTCCGGGCCTCGTCGCCGCGAGCTTCTCAAAACTCTTCATCGACGACGTCCTGATCCAGCATCTCGACGGGTGGCTGCGTCCGCTCCTGGTCGGCATGGCCGTCACCGCTCTGATCCGCACGATCCTGACGCTGCTCCAACAATCGCTGCTGCTGCGGTTGCAGACCAAGCTGTCGGTGGTCATGATCAGCCGATTTCTCTGGCGGGTGATGGCATTGCCGATGGAGTTCTTCACTCAACGCCACGCCGGCGATATCGCAACGCGTGTTGCGGCCAACGAACAGATTGCACGGCTGCTTGCGGGCGGCATTGCGGCCAACGTGCTCAACCTCACCTCGGTCGTGTTTTTTGCGTTCGCGATGGTGGTCTACGATCCGTGGCTTGCCGCGATCTGCGTCGCCCTGTCGATGCTCAACGTCCTGTCCTTGCGCCTGTCGCACCGGCGTCGGGAGGACCTCAGCCGCGGGCTCTCGCAAGAACGTGGAAAATCTTTGGGAGCGGTGGTCAGCATCGTCAGGACCATCGAGACGATCAAGGCAAGCGGTCTCGAGGACGAGGCATTCGGACAATGGGCCGGTGTCCATGCCAAGCTTCTCAATGCCGAGCGCGAGCTCGCCTCCTCGTCAATCCTGCTCGACATGATCCCGACTCTCATCTCGGGATTGAGCATGACGGCGATACTCATCCTCGGAGGCTTGCGGGTGATCGAGGGCTCGCTGACGCTTGGCAGCCTCGTCGCCTTCCAGTTGCTGATGGCAAGTTTCTCGGAGCCGGTCGCAACGCTGGTCAATCAGGCCAGCGGCTTTCAATTGATCCGGGGCGCCCTCGATCGCCTCGAGGATGTCTACAACTATCCGCTCGGCGACAAGCCGAAGCGATGTGGATCTGAAGGACACCTTCCCGCCAAGCTTGCGGGGCGCATCGAACTCAAGAATGTGCAGTTCGGTTATTCACTGCTTGAGCCTCCTCTTATCTCCGAGCTTTCGATCAACATCCGTCCGGGATCACGCGTGGCGATTGTTGGCGCGTCCGGAAGCGGAAAATCGACACTCGGACGCCTGATTTGCGGCCTCAACAAGCCGTGGGCCGGAGAGATCCTGATCGACGGGGCTCCGCTTGCGGACGTTCCACCCGAAATCCTCGCCAACTCCATCGCTTACGTTGATCAGGATATCTTCCTGTTCGAGGGCACCGTGCGCGACAATCTCACGCTCTGGGATCGGACGACGCCGGACGCCGATCTCACAAGAGCGCTGAAAGACGGGCAGATCCAGGACGAGATCGCCATCAGGGCCGGCAATTACGACTCCTATGTGAGCGAGGGTGGAACGAATTTCAGCGGCGGGCAGCGACAGCGCATCGAGATCGCGCGCGCTCTCGTCGGCCGTCCCTCCGTTGTCGTTCTGGACGAAGCCACGGCTGCGCTCGACCCGGTCACCGAAAAGGCAATCGACGAAAATCTGCGCCGCACCGGCTGCACCTGCATCATCATCGCACATCGTCTCAGCACGATCAGGGATTGCGACGAGATCGTCGTGTTGAGGCAGGGCAAGATCGTGGAGCGTGGGACGCATGAGAGCCTGCTGGCCCGGCAGGGCGAATATGCGAGGCTGGTGTCCCAGGAATGATCCCTCCGGCTGAAAACATTGTGTCAGGTGCGAGCCTCGTCATGCCGGCGGAACGTCCGATTGAGGTGGCGCTCGATGGTCGCAGGCCCATTTTGCTCGATCACCATGGCTACGTGTTCGAGGTCGTTGCCGGTCATCTCGATATCTTCGCGGTCGATGCCGACGAGGGCGAATACGGGAAGAGACACCATCTGTTTCGGGTCGAAAGCGGCGACGTCGTCGCTGATCTCCCGGAGGTCGCCATCCCTACGGGACGCAGCGCAAGCTTCATTGCGGTCGGGACCGAAGGCACGCGGGCGTCCGCACGGTCCAGATCCGATCTGACGCCAGTCCAGGTCACGCGCTGGATCGAACGGCTCGCGCGCTTCGTCGCGGGGCCGGCACCGCTGTGGCAAATGACCGAGCTCCCGGAAGGCAAGGCCGAACTTGCGGCGAACCAAGGCGGCCGCGGTCCCATGCGTGGTCTGCTGTGGCTGACCGTGGAGCGCGGCGACCTCAGATTGATGGGCGTTTCCCCTCCATACGCGGCCGGAAGTCAGCCTCTGCCGCTCACGTCAGGCTTGTGGGTCGAGGCGGGCGCGGAAGGCTGCGGCGTAGTCGCCGACGGTGCAGCGCCGGCCGCGATCTGGCCGGCGGTCGATCAGTTTCACCGGAGCTTCGCTGCCTGCGTCGAACGCATCCTGGTTCACGAGAGGCAGAGCGAGAGCGAGCGGCTGAAGAGCCGGAGTGCGCTTGCGGCATCGCAGTCCATGGAAGCCTTCGATCGCCTCTCCGGCATTATCGTGCGGCGCTTCGATCATGACGCGGTCGATGCATCCTATTCCGATCGGCTGGCGGGCGCCTGCCAGCTCGTCGGAAGCGCGATGCGCATGCCGATTGCGATTGCCGGTCGGGTCGATGGCAGCCGGCAGGAATTCACTGGGCTGACGCAGATCGCGCGGGATTCTCGGTTGCGGCTCCGGCAGGTGCTCCTCAGATCGGACTGGTGGAGAGCCGATGCAGGCCCGCTGGTCGGCTGGTTCGGCGAGAANNNNGCCGGTCGCCTTGGTCTATGAGCCACGCCGGGGCTACGTCATGATCGACCCACTGACGAAGGCGCGCCGGCTCGTCGATCGCACCGTGGCGGCACAGATCGCTCCGGAAGCAGCGATGTTGTATCCGCCGCTGCCGTCAAGCTCGCTGAAGTTCAGGGAGCTTTTGCAATTTGCCTTGCGCTACGCACGTGGCAGCGGACTGCGTATCGCCCTGGTGGTCGTGGTGATCGGGCTTCTGTCTTTGGTGACGCCCTTCGTCACCAATCTGCTGATCAGTTCGATCATCCCGAGATCGGAGCTCGACCAACTCGTCTTCTGTGCCCTCGCACTGGGCCTGACAGCCTTGGCGGTCGCCGGCGTCCAGGTCATGCAGGGCCTTGTCATGCTCCGCATGGAAGCCCTCATCGACTGGCGATTGCAGTCGGCGATGATCGATCGCATGCTGAGGCTGCCAACTGCCGTCTTCCGGAAATTCACGACGGGCGAACTGGTCGACCGCGCGATGGGCATCGACGCCGCACGCCGTGCCCTGACGGGCCATGCGCTCCGCGGCATGATCGCCGGCCTTTTCTGCATCTTCAGCCTCGGCTTGATGATCTACTATAGTCCGAAGCTGGCGCTGCTCGCGATTGGGCTGACATTCGTCAGGGCGGTCGCCATCATCTCGACCAACCTGCTGCGGCTTTATTTCGAGAACAAGCACTTCAACCAGCAGGGCAAGGTCAGCGGTTTCGTCCTCCAATTGCTGACGGGTGTCGCCAAATTGCGGGTGTCGGGGGCAACCGGGCGTGCGCTCGCGATCTGGTCGAAGCAGTTCGCGACACAAAAGCAGTATTTCGTGTCGTCGCAGCTCGCCAGCAACGGCCTGGGCGCGTTCGAGACGGCTTTTCCGACGATCGCGACGCTGATCGTCTTTGCCTATGCATCGTATTCGAACAGCAACCTGCTGACGGATCTCGGCAGGTTCTTCGCCTTCTTTTCTGCCTTCGGGCAATCCATGGGTGCCGTCGGCTCATGGGCGGGCGGCGTCAGTGAAGCGCTGATCGCAATACCGCCACTGCTCCGGCTGCGCCCCCTCATCGCCAGCCCGACGGAGATCTCCGACGACAGAAAGGCGCCGGGAGAGCTGTCTGGATCGATCGAGCTTGCGCGCGTTTCGTTGCGGTATCTGTCAAGCGGCCCGCTGGTGCTCGATAGTGTCTCATTGAAGATCGCCCCCGGCGAATACGTCGCAATCGTCGGGCCATCCGGAAGCGGCAAGTCGTCCTTGTTTCGGCTGCTGCTCGGCTTCGAGTGGCCGGAATCGGGTGCGGTGTTCTACGACGGAAAATCAATCGAGACGCTGGATGTGAGTGCTTTGCGGCGCCAGCTCGGCGTTGTCTTGCAGAGCGCGCGGCTCGCCAATGGGAACATCTACGAAAACATTTGTGGTGGACTTCGGCTTCCGCTCGACCAGGTGTGGGACGCCGCCCGACTTGCGGGAATCGAGGAGGACATCAAGGCCATGCCGATGGGCATGCTGACCCAGATAGCCGAAGGGGTCAGTACCCTTTCCGGGGGACAACGCCAGCGCATCATGATCGCCCGCGCCATCGCGCGACGTCCGCGCGTCTTGCTGTTCGACGAGGCGACGAGCTCGCTCGACAACCGATCCCAGGCGATCGTTACTGATGCGTTGGAGAATTTGAACGTCACCCGAATCGTCATCGCTCACAGGCTGAGCACCGTCAAGAATGCAGATCGGATCATTGTGCTGGTTGACGGCAAGATCGTCGAAACAGGGACGTTCGAGGAATTGACCGCTGCAGCTGGTGCTTTTGCGGCGTTTGCGCAGCGGCAGATGCTTTGATCCCCCGGAGGCCCACTCCCCACTCGCCCCAAGAGCAAGTCGCCTTATGAGGATGGCCCCGCTGGAACTGCCGTGGTGAACCGAGCCGTCGTTTGCGCAGAAAAAGCCAGTCTCTGGCCTCTGTGACCCGTCTCACGGTCTAAGCGCATGGGCCGCGGTACTCCTGTTGCCACGAGATGAGAGGGGATGGACCCCTCCACAACAGCGGGAGACACAAATGACCGAGCGTAGCGATCGAGACCGTAAAGAGTTGGACGAGCGCGAACTGAGCTCCGTGTGCGGCGGCTTCATCAATGACGGTGGCTGCATCGGGCCCTGGATCGTGGATGGGAAGATCACGACCCACCAGCCCATGGGTCCGAACCCCTGGCTGCCTGGTGGCATCTTCCACCGCTGAGAACCAAGCCTGCAAACGATTCATCACAATCCATCCATCATTTGAAAAGGAGCGACCAACATGCTGAACCTGGAACACACAAAGCCGGAAATCATCGAACTGAACGACGCGGAACTTGACGCGGTTGTCGGCGGCAACTGGCTCGGAGACGCCTTCCGTGCCATCGGCGGCGCCATTAAGGACGCGGTCGAATGGGTCGGCGGTCTTATCTTTGGCGGCCTGCAAGGCCCGGGCAACCTGCGCGGCCCGTTTGGCCCGGGGCCGGGACCGGGACCCCTCTGACGTCATCTTCTCAGAGCAGCTGGCAAGTTTGAGGCCGCCTTAATTGGCGGCCTCTTTCATTTCGGACGCTTGGTGAGTGCACGCCCTACTCCGACTTGGTACAGAGCGATCGGATATCTAAGCGAACTCAAAAACCTGTCCGTCTGGACCAAAAACAACGCCGGCATGGGCTCGTTCTATCGCTCGCAGCATGAGCTCGTCTGCGTCTTCAAACCCGGCTCGGCGCCTCATATCAACAATATCGAGCTCGGCAGATTCGGCCGCAATCGAACGAACGTCTGGAATTATGCCGGCGTCAATGCCTTTGGCCAAGGACGCGCCCATCTGCAGCTGCATCCGACGGTTAAACCCGCCGCCATGGTCGAGGATGCCATCCGGGACTGCTCGCGACGCAAAGGGCGCATCCTCAATCCTTTCCTCGGCTTGGGCACGACCTTGGTCGCAGCCGAGCGCACCGGCCGGACCAGCTACGGCATCGAAATCGACCCGCGATATTGCGATGTCGCGCTGCGCCGTCTCAAGACAGTGTGCGGCCTTGAGGCAACGCTTTCGTCGACCGGAGAGGCGTTCGAGCAAGCAGCCTCCCGGCGTCATGGTCAAGCGGCGACCTGAGGCAAGTGGAAAAACCAAGACAGCTCGGCCGGCAGCAATGCAATACCGGCCGAGCCTTACGGCCGATCGAGGCCGCGTACAAATTAAGCGGCTGGCCGCTGGATATCCGTTCAACTCCTAACACCGGCGGGACAGCGGACATCTCTCGAGGTCACTGATGGGCCATTTCCGGAGTCATGCAGCAGGGTAACGCTGAGCGCTGTGGCGCTGTGGCTTTGCGGTTCTCGGAGACGATCGCCAGTTAGCCCGAACTATCGCCAACACCAGTGACGGACGTAACGTTCTTCGATCCGTCGAATATCCGGGAGCACGCGTGTTCGACATGCCGACGCATGGTGACCCGGGCGGCGTCTGCGTCGTGTGCCTCGATCGCCCTATAGATGTCCTCATGCTCTGCCTGTACCATGAGCGGTACTGCCTGTGGCTGCGTCAAAGAAAGCCTACGCGCCAGATCAATCGAGAATTCGATCTGTGATCGCATCGCGCTTGATACAAAATCGAAAAATTCGTTGCATGATGCTTTGGCAATTGTCATATGGAATTCAACATCCGGGTCCACGCCAAGTGCTCCATCGGAGACCGCTTTTTCCAACTGGTCGACTGCCTCGCGCATGAGGAGCAGGTGGGCCGGCGTGCGATTCCGCGCGGCATGAAAGGCCGCCTCGCTCTCGACGGCGGCGCGAAATTCAAAGCAGCGCCTTATCTGAGAGAGACTACTGACGAAGCCAAACGGCGTCGCATTGTCCTGCTTCGGCTGTGCAGCGGCCCGGTACTGCACGTAGCTTCCAGCACCCTTTCTGGAGACGATCGCGCCCATCGATCGCAGTCGCGACAGTGCCTCTCTAATAACCGGCCTGGATACGCCGAAGCGGTCGGCCAGTATTGACTCTGCTGGCAAGCGAGCCCCTTCGCCGAACTCCCCACTTTCGATCAAGCGAAAAATACGCTGTGAAAGACGATCGCTAAGTCGACCTGCTGGCTCGACTCGAGAAAGTAAAGAGATGCGGTTGAGCGCAGGTATTGCCGAACCATCACCATCCTGTCTTACAGATTCTGTCATTGCACTGCGCTGTTGCCAGATTCTCTGCGAGCTTTTGACCGGGAAGGCTCACACGGTGATATGCTGATTGACAAGTTTACATATCATATCTTTAATCGATGGACCATTTTGCACAAGCGGTAATAAGAGACGCATTGAGCCGAATGGGGCTCGCATGCATTTCGCGACCTATAGAGGCGCGACTGCAGGACATCGAAGAAGACGACCCAAGTCGTTCGTGAGATGGGAGGGAGGGCGCGGTGGCAAGCGATGGCCCTCGGCGAAGTTGTGATGAGAGGTCGCAACGCGCGGGGTCCGAGGTACTTCGGATCGATCGCGTCTTCAAGCGTTTCGGCGGGACTCAGGCGCTCAGCGATGTCAGCATGTCCGTTGGGCGCGGCGAAATCGTCGCTCTCCTCGGCGAGAACGGCGCCGGCAAGTCGACACTCATCAAAATCCTCGCTGGCGTGCACCCCATCGACGGTGGAACGATCACCTACGAAGGTCATGACATGACCCACGCGGTCAGACGCATGCCTATCTCATTTATCCATCAAGATCTTGGATTGATCGATTGGATGACAGTGGCGGAGAACATCTGCCTGACGCTTGGTTACCCGCGCCGCTTCGGCCTTATCGATTGGTCCCGGGCGCGAAAGCGCGCCGCGCTGGCGCTGGCTAAACTCGGCGCCGATATCGATCCGGACCTTCGCATCCAGAACCTGACGAGAACCGAGAAATCGCTGGTCGCGATCGCACGCGCGCTCGCAACAGATGCAGAAATCCTTGTTCTGGATGAGCCTACAGCGAGTCTTCCTGCCGACGAGGTTGCGCGCTTATTCCGCGCGCTCCGCAGGCTGCGCGAACACGGCGTAGGCATGATCTACGTCTCTCACCGGCTCGACGAGGTGTTCGAGATTGCTGATCGGATGGTGGTTCTGCGCGACGGCCATGTCGCCGGCGAGCGCTTAGTCGCCCGAACATCCCCCGAGGAGACGATCCTGCTCATCGTCGGG
>NZ_LJYG01000015.1:29513-40850 GCF_001440035.1 Bradyrhizobium manausense
GGCGTGGCTCGGCTGGCATTTGATCAAGCCTCGATCGGTGCAATCGGGCCGATCGATTGCAGCGTTCACGCGGGCGAAATCGTTGGACTCGTGGGCTTGCGCGGTGGCGGTCAGGAGACGCTTGGCCGTGCGCTGTTTGGCGTCGAACGTCTTACAGGCGGCGGAATCCAGGTCGATGGCATGCCTGTTGATATCGATTCTCCACGTCGGGCAATGAACCTCGGGATTGGTCTCGTCTGTGCAGACCGCGTCGGAGAATCAATCATTCCGGGACTTTCGGTACGCGAGAACGTGTTCCTTAATTCCCCAGCGGCAGGAGGCAAGCTTTCGACTTGGCTTTCGCCGCGGAACGAGCGTTTTGCCGCCATGCAGCTGGGAGAAACCGTCGATCTTCGACCCAACGACCCGAACCTCGCCATCGAATTGCTTTCCGGCGGAAATCAGCAAAAGGTCGTGGTCGGACGCTGGCTGAATTTAAAATCGAAGATCTACGTCTTCGAGGACCCGACCGCCGGCGTCGACGTCGGCTCGAAGGCGGAGATCTACAGGCTCTTCGACGTCGCGCTCAATGAAGGCGCGGGCATTTTGATCGTTTCAACCGACTTCGAGGAAATCGCGAAGGTCTGCCATCGCGCCCTTGTGTTTAGTCGAGGCCAAGTCGTGCGCGAAGTTCATTCAGAAGATTTGTCAATCAGCAATTTGCTCGCTGCCGCTTCCGCCGGCGTTGAGCGAAATAGCGCCGCAGCAGTAGATGCGGTTCACTGAGCGAGACCCAGGATGCAATCCATAAAGTCGAATGCTCTGGAACCGACGAGGCCAGAACTTGCTTCGTTGTCCCGCGTTCAGGCGGTCTTGCGGTTGCTGCCCGTGTACGGCCTGCCCTTGCTTACGTTGCTGCTCATCGTCTTCTTTTCGTTGCTTCTGCCCGACACGTTTCCGACTTGGCTAAACGCGCGCTCTATCCTCGCGGACAAATCGATCGTCGCGCTGCTTGCACTCGCCGCAACGCTGCCGATGATGGCAGGCCGCATAGATCTCACGGTCGGATTCGGCATAGTGATGTGGCACATCCTGGCCATCAGCTTTCAGGTGAAGTATGGCGTGCCGTGGCCGATAGCGATCCTCCTCGTCATGGCCTGCTCCGGGTTCGTCGGTCTTGTCAACGGCGTGCTTGTCGAAGTCGCGCAGGTCGATGCCTTTGTGGCGACGCTCGGCACGGGCACCATCCTTTATGCGCTCGCGCTCTGGCACACAGAGGGCCGTCAGATCATTGGCACGCTGCCGGCGGATTTTATCGCCATCAACTCGGCTTCGCTCTTCGGCATACCCATCCCTGCATTCTACGTGCTCGGCCTTGCCTTGCTTCTCTGGATCTTCAGCGAGCGCCTGCCGATCGGACGATTTATCTATGCTATCGGCGCCAACGAGAAGGCGGCTGCCCTTAATGGCATCCCCGTCCGGGCTTGTGTGATCGGCGTGTTCGTCACCTCCGGTATCATTACCGGCTTGGCCGGTTGTGTGCTCGGCGCGAAGCTGCGAATCGGTCAGGCCAATGTCGGCCTCGACTTCCTGCTGCCGGCGCTCGTTGGTGCCTTTCTCGGGTCGACAACAATCAAGCCCGGCCGCGTGAACGTTTGGGGCAGCGTGTTCGGCATCCTTATTCTGGCGGTAGGCATCTCGGGCATTCAGTTATTTGGCGGCGCCTTCTTCGTCGAACCGCTGTTCAACGGTACGACGCTGGTCGTCGCCATCGCTCTCGCCGCTTTCGCGCAGCGGCGCCGTACCGTCGTCAGGCCGCCGCGCGATCCACAGCCGGCACCGGTAGAATCAGAATCCGCGAAGGCAGCCAGGGTCGCCTGATGTCTTTGCGCAAACGCCGGCTAAGCCGGCCTGGCGACCTGGAGGCCGCCTGTTAATCCTGGGAGAGAAGCAATGACAACGACCAAAATTATAACGACCAAAGCTATAATGACGCGACTTTTGACTTCGGTAGGGGTGCTGTGGCTAGGCATGGCCCTGGCGCACGCCGACGACGACACGGCGTATATGGAGAAGGCGAAAGCCTTTCTTGAAAATGTTGCCGCGCCTGTGACCAAGTGGGACGGCCCTACCGCGGGTCCGAAAGCGCAGGGCAAGAAGCTGATCGTCATCGTCTCGACCGATCAGCGCAACGGCGGCGCGCAGGGCGCCGGCGATGGTGCGGCGGAGGCAGCCAAGGCGATGGGCTGGGACGTGCGCCAGCTCGACGGCCAAGGCACCGTGCCCGGGCACGCAACAGCGCTGACGCAGGCGATTGCGATGAAGCCTCAAGGCATCCTCAACGTAGGCATCGACAGTAAGGAGCAGCAGCCACTTCTCGAGCAGGCCGCCGCCGCCGGCATTAAGATTGTCGGCTGGCACGCAGGTCCAAACCCGGGCGCGATCGAGGGCATTCCTGCCGTATTCACCAACGTGACGACCGATCCGACCGAGGTCGCCACCTCTGCCGGGCTTGAGGCCGTGGTCAAGTCCGGCGGCCACGCGGGCGTCATCCTGTTCACAGACTCGATTTATGCGATCGCGACTGCCAAGACGAATGCGGAACGAGCGGCCGTCGAAGGCTGCAAGGGCTGCAAGGTACTCGAAGTCGTCGACACTCCGATAGCCGATCTCTCCAACCGGATGGGTCAGCTCACTACCTCACTGCTTTCCAAGTACGGCAAGCAGTGGACTTATTCGATCGCGGTCAACGACCTCTACTACGACTTCTCGGCCCCTGCGTTGCAGGCCGCAGGCGTCGATCCAGCCAACGGCTTCCCGCAGCAGATCTCGGCGGGCGACGGTTCGGTTCCCGCATTCAAGCGCATCCGTGACAAGCAATATCAGATCGCGACCGTGGCGGAGCCGCTCAACTTGCAGGGCTGGATCATGGTCGACGAAATCAATCGCGCCTTCGCTGGCGAGAAGCCCAGCGGGTTTGTTCCTCACGTTCACCTCTTCACCGCTGAGAACGTCGAGAAGGACGGCGGCAAGGATAACAAGTTCGACCCCGGCAACGGCTATCGCGACGAGTACAAGAAGATCTGGGGCGTGAAGTAATCAGGTTACGACAGGAAAAGACAGAAAAGGCGGTCGCGCGCGAATTTGCGGCGGCCGCCGCCGACCTGGACGTTCAGGGCGGCCATTACCCCTTGCTAGAGAGACAACAGATGAGCAGCGATCTTCCTAAGCCCGACCACGCAACCTCCAATTTCAAGCTCGTCGGCTATAGCGACCAGGGCGGTCGATGCGACGGCGTTCAGATCATGGTTCACAAGGGCTTCGCCTACATCGGGCACATCTTCTCCAAGGGCTTCACGGTGGTCGACGTGCGCGACCCCGGAAAGCCGAAGACGGTCAGATACATCGCCGCGCCCCACAACACTTGGACGCTCCACCTCCAGGCGGCCGAGGATAAGCTGCTCGTTATTCACAACAAGGACATGTTCGCGCAGGCCGAACTCGCCGACGAAAAGAACTACTACAAAGGCTCGGTTGGGCACCACGCAAACGAGAAGAATGAGAAGCGCGACTGGTCGGCCGGCATGGCCGTCTATGACATTTCGGCGCCGGGTGACCCCAAGCAGATCGGCTTCATGCCGGTCGACGGCACCGGCCTGCATCGCATCTACTGGACTGGCGGGCGCTGGGCCTATGCTTCCGCGCTGCTTGATGGCTTCACCGACTACATCATGATCGTGATCGACCTCGCCGATCCGACGAAGCCGCAACTCGTCGGCAAGTATTGGCTGCCCGGCATGAACAAGGCGGCCGGTGAAGTCCCGAACTGGCCGACCAAAAGCGGCCGCTTCGGCCTGCATCATCCAATCATCCAGGACGACATTGCGTATTGCAGCTGGCGCGACGCCTGTCTCGCAGTTGTCGACGTGAAGGACAAGGCCAATCCAAAACTCATTACCCACAAGGTGTGGGCTCCACCCTTTGGCGGCGGAACGCATAATGCCCTTCCCCTACGTGATCGTAACCTCCTTGTCGTGGTCGATGAGACGGTGCTCGACAATCAAGAAGACGGGTTCAAGCCGATCTGGATCTTCGACAATCAGGTCAAGTCCAATCCGATAAGCATCTCGACCTTCCCAGCCCCGTCCGACAAGGACTATCTGAAGGTCGGAGGCCATTTCGGCCCGCACAACATCCACGAAAACCGACCCGAATCCTTCTATAGCGAGGAGGTCATCTTCGCGACTTATCAGAACGCCGGCTTGCGCGTGTACGACATCAGGAATCAGTTCCGACCAAAGGAGATCGGCGCCTTCGTGCCGCCGCCGCCCACGAAATGGGTGGACCCGCGCCCCAATAGACCCGTTGTGCTGCACTCGGCCGATGTGTTCGTCGACAAGAACGCGCTCTGCTACGTGACGGACTTCAGCGCCGGTCTCTATATCGTGGAGTACAAGGGCTGATGCCTAGGCGTCTGTGGCTGACATCCCCAACTTAAGGAACATCGTTTCCTGCGTGAATACGATCACGTCGCTGCATCGAGGCGGTTGCGAATCCTGCGAGATTGCAGATAGCGGGTGGCATAGCCAGCTGCAAAGCCAAAGGTGAGAAACAGATGGAGAGTATCTCGAACAAGTTTTCGCTCATGGTCTTGCGCCGCGCGGCCCCCCTATCAGCCAAGCTGAGCCTCGCCACCATCAGCGCCGACCTCAAATCCCCGCATATCCGAAGTTCGGTCGGTGGCCCGTCCGATGTGACAAAGCCACTATTTGTTTCGGGGAAGCTAGTTCATAGTCCTGACGGCAATCTTACAATCGCCGCCTGGAAGATGCGGGCCCAGACCTCGGCATCGGGCCCCCGTACGGACCCTTGACGGCATCATCACCCAATGAGGCGCGCAAGAGCACTTACCTCGAGATGGTGGCTGGCTGCTCTACAGGACCCGCCGTAGCGGGCCCGTTGGTCGAGGGAACGGCCTTGGCTTACTTTTGATCTACATTGCTGGTCCCGGAGCCTGGGGTGCCGATCGGCAAGCCGTTCGCCGCATGGCCGACACCAACGCCTGGCGCGCTGACAGCACCCGGAGTTTGGTCTTGGGGAAGCGTCTTGACCCCCGTCCTTGCCTGCTCGGCGGGGCTCATCTGTTGGCCGTTGACGCCATTCGAGCCGTTTGTTGCTGTAATGCCAGACCGATCAGTGCCGCTTTGCGTGGTTTGACTGGAGCCGGTCGCGGGCGCCGTCCCATTTGGCGTCGGCGGCTGGACATTCGGATTGATGGGGGAGTTGTTGGTGTGCACGCCGGTCGTGGTCGCGCTCGTGCCCATCCCTGATGGTGCTGAGGGACCGCCGTTCGCGCTGGTCGATGTGCCCGTGCCTGCGCCTGAACTAGCGGATGACCCGGCCGCGCCAGCCGCGCCCCCGCCGGCACCGCCCCCTCCGCCTTGTGCGAGGACCGATGTAGCGACGGCGAGAGACAACGCAGCAACAAGAAGAGATGTTCGGTTCATTGACCTTCTCCCGATGTAAAGCAGGTCAACCGCGCGGAAGTAGCGATAGTTCCTGTCCCGATCAGCCACCGTCTTGCTCCCGATGAGGCAGCGCTGCATGGCTAGCTAGCGTTCCCTCCGGCGCACATCATTTCAGGTTCATCTAATCCGGAACCCTGCTCGCGGGGCGAGCTCGGCCAGCGCGATGCTGGGAGATGCGTCTATTGGAGCCCATTTTCGATGTCGCCATCATTTCACGCAAACGCGAGATGACCGGGCCAGGCCGCGCCGTTCCGCTGCAAAGTGATCAATAGCTTAGTTTGCCTCTGTGCCACGTTGAGAGAGCCGATGGCCCGGCTGGCGAAGCGAGCATCCTTGATCGCGACGTAGCCCGGAAAGTGGCAGGAGCTAACTCTCGGATTGACCACCACTCCGCAGCCCGCAACTATCGAATGCACAGCAGACTGGTCAGGCACCGCAAGCTCGTCGAAATTGCCGGCGACATCGAGCCGGTGCAGGGCGGCCGCATCTGTATCGAGTTGGCCAAGGCGCCTGTACAAGCACGAGGTCATGAACGCGGAGTTAAGGGCCGGCACTGGCGGGGAGCGTGGCTGGCTGGATCTGCGCGAGAGCGGGACCTTCGTCCGGCCGACGAAGGCCGCCTCGTGATGAACACGATGCCGTCATTTCGCGTCGTGCAAATCTTGCTCTAGGAGAGCAATCGTCGCTCTGATGCGCTGGATTTCGACTGCCCGCTCCTCTACGCTGTATCGGTCGGCAGGCTCGCCTTCTCGTTCGATGCGAGCAAGACGCTTCCTGTAGGCCGCGCGAAGCTGCTCAAGGTATGCCTGGACACTGATCATCACCGCCGCCGCGATTGCGCTCCGGATAGATCCTTTGGCCATACTATTTTAGCGAGCTACCGATCGAGCCGAACTTGTCGCTCAGGCTTGTGCCGAGACCGTTGATCACCGTGATGATCGCCGGCGCGATGCCGGCTGCGATCAGCCCATACTCAATCGCGGTGGGACCGTTCTCATCCGCAAAAAATCGCTTAATCAAAATCATTTTGGGCACCTCCATGGGTAGGCACGCCACTACAACTTCTATCAATACGCGCTTTCAACATGGTAAATCGATTAGCACGGAGGCGGTTAATGGCTGTTAGCCGATCTTCTCTCCCAGAAGACGCATGCGCCGATTCTCCTCATGCCTCATTTGGAACCGAATCGCGGACTTCCCTTGGTGCGTTGAAATGAGGTGGCTCCGATGTCGCGCGATTTCTCCAGCCCAAGCCATTGGTTGCAACGCGCAGCTCAGACGCGCGCCAAAGCGGAGCGAACACGAGACGCGGCGGCCAGAGCCCGGCTGATCACTATGGCTGAGGAATACGACCGTCTTGCCGAACAGGCCGAGAGGCAACTGACCGATCAATCAGCATCGATTCCAATCAAGACGTGACTTGGCTGCTCGCCAATCACTAGATCCGAATACCCCGCAAGTCAGTCACGCAATTCATAGAAGGCCGCTGAGGGCGTTGCAGGCAGACCTGCCTCACCTATCCAGCGCTAATTGCCGCTATGGACACTCGGCCCCGGCCCCGACGCTCGGCCGTCCTTTCGCTGGCCGAGCAAAGCAGCCGGATGTATGTCCGCTCAATACGCATTGCGGACTCCAGCCATGATCTCCGCTAGGTCGGCGACGGGGCCACAACAGGCGGTCGGCTTTCCTGGGTTCGTGGTCGGCGCCGGATGGCCGGTCTGAGGTAGATCAGATTTTCAGAAGGGAAAGTTAGCTTTCGGCGTGGGATGAAACCGCCGCCAACGTATTCGGGTAGTGCCCGTCCTTGCACTGGAGCACGAGGTTGCAAGGAGAACGTCACAATGGAGCGGCGCAAGCGGGCGTCCGCGCGCCTTCATTGCAATCGCACCGCCGACCCAGAATTTTGTGCAACATACTGTGAACTACTTCACAGCTCTCTCTCGAACACGGCCTAAAGTCTCGGCGTGCGCAATGAAGCGCCGTTTCAGAGGAATTTGGTCATGGATATTGCACATCGTTCAGCACCCATGTCGTCCCTCGCTCGCAGTCACGACGGCTTGATCACCCTTTCATATGTGGTATTTGCTGCCATCGCTCTGGTGGTACTCTACTTTACAATGGGTGCCCCAAGCTTCGATGAGGCTGCACTTGCCGCCATAAACGTGATGCCGTGATGTGTGCCAGCGGCGGACGCGAGCAGCGCGCTCCGAGCCATTGCTCATCGTTAAGATCTATTGCAACAGTAGTCTGGCCGCGACGTTGCTTGGGACTTTCGAGTAGTTCAACCAATCGATCGAGAATAACGCGTTCGTTAATGCAGCATTGAGGCTCAAGATACTCTCCAAGGATGCGCTGCGCATCACCGAGCGCTGTAGAGATACCTCTTCAGAGCCAATACGACGGCAAGCGCTCGCTCGCGTAGCGGCCTCGCCCGAGGCGCTGGCCGTCCTTCGCGGACCGAGTATTCATTGGGACCGATCAGGCACAAGGTGAGAATCGGCTGTTCCCGATTTAACGTTTTCTCGCGACATCAACACTAACGAGCGGTTTACGTTGCTCGGATGGATTACCTTGATACGCTTGCGAGAATTTCAAGAACGCAGCGTGTTCGAGATGATCAGATACTCATCCTACGGCACGACGAATTCTTCAAAACGATTGCCGACGCTCGATTATAACGATTCGCTTCGTGCCGCATATTGCGAGCTGTTAGAGCTACGTCGGCGCGTCAGGGTTGCCGAAGGCGCCGTTGGGACGAAATCCACCGGAACGAACAAGTCTGCCCGACACAGACCGCCGCCAAGTCCGGCAAGAGGCTGAAACACATGCATGAAGCTGTGGGCCTGTGTCTTCGACGATCCGATCGAGCTCAGCGACGGCAGGAGCCGCGCACCCCTGCGTGAGCCGAGCATGTACATTGCGACGCTGCCCGAATGGCCAGCCCTGTCTCATCTGCAAGCAAACGCACTGCGACGCGCCACCGCATCACCTCTGGTTTTCACTCAACCCAGAGCCACCTGGCCGCAAGCTCAGTGACGAAGCCACCCTCCCGCTATGCCGCTCGCATCATCACGCCTTGCAACAGGCAGCGGCAAGACCATCCTGCTTGATAGCGTCAAGTTGGTTACGCGCCCAAGCGCCGGGGTCGTCACGATCGCCGGCCCTTCGTTTCGCTACGGCGCGCCGGCCGGCGCGCCGTAGCGAAACGTTTACAATGGAAATATCCTGCGAAAACCGAAAGCAGCGCGGGACGTCAGTGATCGTCGTTGACGTCCATGCGAGATAAGCCG
Organism: Bradyrhizobium manausense; assembly: GCF_001440035.1. Lineage (GTDB taxonomy): Bacteria > Pseudomonadota > Alphaproteobacteria > Rhizobiales > Xanthobacteraceae > Bradyrhizobium > Bradyrhizobium manausense. The sequence continues at coordinate 38,311 of NZ_LJYG01000015.1, forward strand.
CCCGTCCGCCCTGCCTCGCATTCAAGCGGTGCGCGCGATGCCGACTAGGCGTCGTAGCCGCAAACGGCAGAGCGCTAAATGCGCCCTGATCGTTAGGTAAGATCGAAATCAGCGCTCCAGGTGCTTTTCCCGGGGTTCTTCCGAAAGATCCAGATTGTCAGGGTTGCCGCGTCAGGAACAACCATGCTGTCCCCCGCGTGTAGCGTGAACTGTCTTATATCACCGACGACAACCCAAATGGCGTGCGCATAAACATCGGGGACGCTAGTTGCGGTGCAGGAAAGGACAGCGGCTTTAGGTACAGCTCGCGTGACCGATTGAGTAACCGACGAGTCCATGTGAAATGTTGCCATGGCGAATGCTCCAAAAAAACCTGGTTGAAATGTCGCAATGTTTCCGTAGATCCCGGCGAGAGTCAAGAACGTCTCAACCTAGACTTGCTCTCTGATGATACGCTGGACATCGACACCGCTCCACCCCACCGCCATAGCTATGCACCCACGTGCGCAAGATTGCCGACCGGCAACTCGGCTCTCATTTGTTTAGGAGCCCCATAGGCCAGCCTGATCAAAACAACCACTATCAATAGCTACGCGAGGAACTCAAAATGTGTTGGTTTTCAAGAGGCTCAGGTCGATACTTCTTTCTGATTTCAATTTCGCCGATTTGTGCGACCGTCGGCGACGCCTTTGCCGCCGGAGGACAGGAGACTTTGTTGCCTCAGAAGCTCGTCGTACCGCCAGATACAATTATAATGCGTGTCCCATGCAATCCCGGGGTCTATACTTACGATGCGCTCGTTAAACCGGCGGCGGGAGAGATCGTAGCAGGAGCTCAGCGGAGTCTTTTCCGCGTTACCAATAGACTCTGATGAGCATGGCAAAACTTTATCTCGTCGCTGGCTGGCTGGTACTTGCTCTCGTTGCGTTTGTGACGCTAGCGCCGATCTACGATCGGCCGACCATCGCGCCTGCTCATATTGAGCATTTTGCCGCATTCTTTGTGCTCGGCCTGATGTTCATGCTTGCCTACCCAAACCGCATTATTCTTGTGTTCCTGGTCGTTGTTGGAAGTGCAGTTACCTTAGAAGCCGCGCAATTGCTAACTCCGGACAGACACGGGCGGCCCCTTGATGCATTGGTCAAGATTATCGGGGCGATCTGTGGGATAGCGTTGATAGCTCTCGCACGGATCATTGCTCGAGCAGCCAGCAGCTCATCCGAAGACTAGGGGCGGAGCCATCAGCGTCCAATGCTTTCATACACGAAGCCCGCTGGCCATATCTTCGGGCCTAAAGATATTGCGGAGGTCGACGACGACGGGCTGGGCCATGGCCGCCTTCAGCCGATCGAGATCGAGGCCGCGGAACTGGGTCCATTCGGTGACGACGACGACCGCATCGGCACCTTGCGCGCAGGAATAGGCATCTTCGCAATAGGTGATGCTGGGCAGCTCGCTCTTCGCCTGCTCCATGCCGACAGGGTCGAACGCCTTCACCTTGGCGCCCATGTCGAGCAGACCGGTGACGAGCGGGATCGACGGCGCATCGCGCATGTCGTCGGTATCGGGCTTGAAGGTCAGGCCGAGCACCGCGATGGTCTTGCCGCGCAAGGAGCCGCCGAGCGCCTGGCTCACCTTGCGCGCCATCGCGCGCTTGCGGTTCTCGTTGACCGCGAGCACGGATTCGACGATGCGCAAATTGACGTCGTAGTCCTGCGCGATCTTGATCAGCGCCTTGGTGTCCTTCGGAAAGCAGGAACCGCCGAAGCCGGGACCGGCGTGCAGGAATTTCGTGCCGATGCGGTTGTCGAGGCCAATGCCGCGGGCAACCTCCTGCACATTGGCGCCGACTTTCTCGGAAAGATCCGCGATCTCGTTGATGAAGGTGATCTTGGTCGCGAGGAAGGCGTTGGCGGCGTATTTGATCATCTCGGCGGTGCGGCGCGCGGTGAACATCAGCGGCGCCTGGTTCAATGACAGCGGTCGGTAAATGTCGCCCATCACCTTGCGGCCGCGCTCGTCGGAGGTGCCGACCACGACGCGATCGGGAAACTTGAAGTCGCGGATCGCGGCGCCCTCACGCAGGAACTCCGGATTGGATGCGACCACGACATCGGCTGACGGATTGGTCTCGCGGATGATGCGCTCGACCTCGTCACCGGTGCCGACAGGCACGGTCGACTTCGTCACCACCACGGTGAAGCCGGAGAGCGACTGCGCGATCTCCTTCGCCGCGGCGTAGACATAGGACAGATCGCGTGGCCGTCGCCGCGGCGCGACGGCGTGCCGACCGCGATGAACACCGCGTCCGCATCCGCAACCGGCTTGGACAGATCGGTGGTGAAATCGAGCCGCTTGGCCTTGACGTTGTTGGCGACCAGCTCGTCCAGGCCCGGCTCATAGATCGGGATCTCGCCGCGATGGAGGCTAGCGATCTTCTTCTCGTCCTTGTCGACACAGGTGACGTCGTGACCGAAATCCGCAAAGCAGGCTCCAGACACCAGTCCGACATAGCCCGTTCCAATCATCGCGATGCGCAT
>NZ_LJYG01000016.1:0-31218 GCF_001440035.1 Bradyrhizobium manausense
CAAGCAACTCGACCGCTTCCGGGATCGCTTCACGGTGGCCGGTGCCAAGGATGATCGCCGCGACGCTCATGTGCTCGGAAGCTCATTGCGTACGGACTGTGCGGCCTTCCGCCAGCTTGCGGCCGACAATCCGGTGGTGATCGAGCTGCGCGAGTGGTCGCGCATGGCGGAGGAGCTGCAGCAGGAGCGCACGCGGCTTGCCAATCGCCTGCGTCAGCAGTTGTGGCGGTACTATCCCCAAGCGGCCAAGCTGACCGACGATGTCGCCGACGACTGGTTCCTGGCACTTTGGCAAAAGGTGCCGACGCCGGACAGCGCGGCCAAGGCCAGCGACAAGGCGATCGCGCGCATCCTCAGCGCCTATCGTATCCGCCGCCTCGATGCGGCGACGGTGCTCAAGACTTTGCGCGAGACACCCCTGCTCGTGGCACCGGGCACGACGGAGGCTGCGTGCGTGCATATCCGCAGCCTCGCGGCCCGTCTGCGCCTGGTCAATCAGCAAATCAAGGAAGCGCAGCACAGCCTGGACCGCCTGTGCGCCAAGCTCGAAGAACAGGAGAGCCCCGCGGGGCAGAATCCCGAGCAGTGTGACGTGGCGATCCTTCGCTCCTGGCCGGGAATCGGCAGGATCGTTCTTGCCACACTGCTCGTCGAGGCCACCGAGCCTCTGCGCAGACGAGACTACCACGCCTTGCGCGCCTTGGCAGGGGTCGCACCGGTGACGCGGCAAAGCGGCAAGCAACGCTTCGTGATCCGCCGCCTGGCCTGCAACAGGCGGCTGCAAAGCGCCGTTCATCACTGGTCGCGCGGCGCGCTTCAATACGACGCCGCAGCCCGGCGACGCTATGATGCTTTGCGGCAGCGCGGACACGGCCATGCGCGTGCGCTGCGTGGTGTGGGAGATCGCCTGCTCTTTGCCTTGTGCGCGACGCTCAAGCACCAGACGCCCTACGACGCAGACCACAACAGCGCGAAGATCTCGGCAGCAGGCTGAGCCGTTCCTTTGTTCGGCCGCATGCGACCGTTCCTTCGTCCCGACCTGCCGAACGCAAGAGCGCCGCGCGCAGACGCTGTCCAGGATGCCATAGGCACCGGCAAAGCCGGCGCGAAGCGTCCTGGATAGCGTCGAGCACGGTGCTATGGTTATCTGTCAGGGACTCCCACCCTTGACGAAGGGTAGGAGGTCCTACGAGCTGGCTTACGCTTCGTTCGCGCCTTCCTGCCGTGTTGCCTCGAACAGGAACCACGTTCGTCGCTCGGTCTCGTCGATGAAGACCTCCAAGATGCTGGCGCTGGCGACGTCGCCGGCGTCGTCGCAGACCTCGTGCGCCTTGCGCATGCTGGCGGCGACATGCTTGTTGTCCTGCATCAGCTCGCGCAGCATCTCGCGCGGCGGGACGTAGTCCTCGTTGTTGTCCTTGATGGTCTGGAGCTTGGCAACCTGGCCGATCGACTTCAGCGTGGTGCCGCCGATCTTGCGGACCCGCTCGGCGAGCTGGTCGGTGGTGGCGAAGATCTGCTCGGACTGCTCGTCGAGCAGCAGGTGATAGTCGCGGAAATGCCGGCCGCTGATGTGCCAGTGGAAATTCTTGGTCTTGAGATACAGCGCGAACGCGTCGGCCAGAAGCACGTTGAGCGCCTCGGAGACCTTGTTGACCGCCTGGGGCTGCAGATCGGTGGGGGTATCGAGATCGGGCGAGACCTTGCTGGGGGCTTTGCTCACGGGAAACCTTCCTGTTAGGACGCGGACATTGACGGCGCGCCGTCGCACCCCTAACGCAAGGCGGGCAGCGCGGTTCCTGGACAGGAACCACTGGGCGGGATCTCATGGACGATTGGATCGACTATTACGACTCGACGCATACGATCTATGTCAGCAAATTGCATCGCGATTTGCACTTCCAGATCATCGCGCGGGACATCATCGGCTACATCACCTCGCCTGACGCGATCGTGCTCGACTATGCCTGTGGCGAGGCGCTCTCGGCGAGCCAGGTGGCGACCGCCTGCGGCCAGCTGATCCTGGCCGAGCCCGCGCCCGGTGTGCGCGGCCGCCTGATCGCCCGGTTTGCGCCCGACACCAAGATCCGCGTCCGCTCCCTCGACGACGTGCGCAAGATGCCGGACCAATCCATCGACCTCGTCGTGATGAACTCGGTCGCGCAATATATGACATCCGAGGAGCTCGATGCCGCGCTGCTCAATATAAGGCGGATCCTGAAGCCATCAGGCAAGCTGGTGCTGGGCGATATCCTTCAGCCGCATGTCGGCATGCTCAGGGACGTGGCGGCACTGCTGTCCTTCGGGCTGCGTCACGGCTTTCTGAAAGATGCGCTGATCGGGCTCATCAGCACCGCGCTATCGGACTACCGTCATTTGCGCACGCGCATCGGATTGCAGCGCTACAGTGAGGACGAGATCACCGCCAAGCTGAAGGCGGCGGGTTTCGCCAGCCAGCGTGCCAACACCAATATCGGCCACAACCGCTGGCGCATGACCTTCATCGCCCGGCCGCCGCTGGTGCGTTAAGCATAACCACCACCTGAGGTGGCTTGTCGCAGCCCGATCGGGCAATGATCGCCGCGGCCCGGTGGCGGAAGCGTCTACGCGAGAGCGGTGCATCGCTCTTCATCCTGGTTCAAATCCAGGCCGGGTCTCCACGCTTCGCCCCTGCGGGGCTATGCGTGGCGCAGCCACGCAAGGCCCGCAGGGGCGAAGCGTGTCCGGCGTAGCTGAAGCGCAGCGCAAGCGAAGACGGACTTTATCCGCAACTCACTTCGCCTCAACCACATCGCACTCCGCAACGAGCTGAAGCCTGTCCGCGTCTTTGGCCGCCGACTGGAGCACGGCATCGAGCAGGCCCGGAAAGCGCGCCTCGAGATCCTCGCGGCGCAGCCGCATGAAGCGGTTCGTGCCTGCCACGCGGGTCTGCATCAGCCCGCAATCGCGCAGCTTTGCGAAGTGATAGGTGAGGTTCGACTTGCCAGCGAGACCGTTGAAGTCGCCGCAGCAGAGCTCGCTGCTGACACGTTCCTGCTGTGCGAGCTGATACACGATCGCCAATCGGATCGGATCGCTCAGACAATCCAGGACCAGCGGCAGCTCGATCTGCTCTCGCGTGGGATGAGGAGGGGTGCGGCTCATGATGTGAGGAATCATAGCGAGGCGGGCGCAATGTTCAATAGTTCTTGAACCAATTGACTCCCAAATCGACTGATTCGATAGTTCAATAAACATTGAACATAGGAATTCGAGCAATGAGCGTGGTCTGGCTGGCCCTGGGGGCCTTTGCGATCGGTACCGAAGCCTTTGTCATTGCTGGGCTTTTGCCGGCAATCGCCGGCGACCTGTCGATTTCGGTCTCGGCCGCCGGCCAATTGGTCACCGCCTACGCCCTCACCTACGCGGTCGGCTCGCCGATCCTGGCGGTGGCGCTGAACAACATTGACCGCCGCACGGTGCTGGCGCTGGCGCTGTCGACGTTCATCGCCGGCAACCTCGCGGCGATCGGGGCCTCCAACTACGCGCTGCTGCTGGCCTCGCGCATGCTGATGGCCCTGGGCTCCGGGCTGTGCATGCCGACAGCGCTGGCGGTGTCGGTGGCGGTCGCCTCGCCCGAACGGCGTGGCCGCGCGGTTGCGCTGGTGACCTCGGGCCTCACGGTCGCGACCGTCATCGGCGTGCCCCTGGGTAACCTCATTGGCAGCCTGCTCGGCTGGCGCGCGACGTTTGCCATGGTCGCCATCATCAGCGCGGTCGCGCTGGCCGGCCTGCTGCTCGGCCTGCCCCGCGGCCTGCCGCGCAACACCCCTTCGCTCAGCGAACGGCTGGCGGTGGCGCGCCACAGCAATGTCGTGATTGCACTCGCCATCACCATTTTATGGGCGCTGGGCGGCTTCACCGTGTTCACCTATTTCGCGGTGCCGCTGCGCGGCCTCGGCTTCGATGCCTCGCAAATCAGCCTTGCCCTGCTGGTGTTCGGTGGCGCTGCCGCGATCGGGAACATGCTCGGAGGCATCCTTGCTGACCGGCTGGGCACGATGACCACCGCCGCGCTCGGGCTTGCCGGCATGGCGAGCGCGCTGATTCTGCATTCGCTGGTCCTGAAGCTGCTGGCCGGACAGGCGCATTACGCGGTGCTCGGCGCGATCTTCCTCTGGGGCCTGTCGGGCTGGGCGTTCTATCCGGCCCAGATCGCCAGCATCATCCGGATCGATCCGCAGGCCTCGATGATTGCACTCTCACTCAATGCCTCCGCGATGTATCTCGGCTTCGCCATCGGTGGTGCCTTGGGCGGCGCCGTGCTGGCCACCCTCGCGCCCGATGATCTCGGCTGGATCGGCGGAACGAGCGTTGCGGCCTCACTTCTGGTGCACCTCGCCCGCGGCTGGCAGGCCCGGCCGAAACCGGTCAAAATTGCTGGTTGATGGGCGTTTTTCGGGGTTTCGCCGCCCCGAAAACTGGTCTAAGACCCACCCGCGCGCGAGGGAGACCCCCGCGCTCTCGGCTTAGGGGACGCGCGGCAAGCGCGCCCTTTTTTTGTGCCCAAAATCCAGCCCGCGAGCGGTGATGCCTAAACGAACCGACATCTCGACCATCCTGATCATCGGCGCCGGTCCCATCGTGATCGGCCAGGCCTGCGAGTTCGACTATTCGGGCACGCAAGCGGTGAAGACGCTGAAGGAAGAGGGCTATCGCATCGTCCTCATCAATTCCAATCCGGCCACGATCATGACCGACCCGGAATTGGCCGATGCCACCTACATCGAACCGATCACGCCCGAGATCGTCGCCAAGATCATCGAGAAGGAACGCCATGTCGCTCCCGGCGGCTTTGCGCTGCTGCCGACCATGGGCGGCCAGACCGCGCTGAACTGCGCGCTGTCGCTGCGCCGGCAGGGCACGCTGGAGAAATTCGACGTCGAGATGATCGGCGCGACCGCCGACGCGATCGACAAGGCAGAGGATCGCCAGCTCTTTCGCGAGGCCATGACCAAGATCGGGCTGGAGACGCCGAAATCGCGCCTCGCCAACGCCTCCGAGCTGAAGAAGGCGTTCCGCGACAAGTACCATGCCGAACGTGAGAAGCTGTCGGGCGCGGCCCTCGAGGAGCTCGACCGGCAGTGGACGCTCGGCGAGAGCGATCGCCGCAAGCGCTACCAGGAATATGCCTTCGGCCAGGCCATGATGGCACTGTCCGAGATCGGCCTGCCCGCGATCATCCGCCCCTCCTTCACCATGGGCGGCACCGGCGGCGGCATCGCCTACAACAAGGAAGAGTTCCTCGACATCATCGAGCGCGGTCTTGATGCGTCACCCACCAACGAAGTCCTGATCGAGGAATCCGTTCTCGGCTGGAAAGAGTTCGAGATGGAGGTGGTGCGCGACAAGAAGGACAATTGCATCATCGTCTGCTCGATCGAGAATTTCGATCCGATGGGCGTGCACACCGGCGACTCCATCACGGTGGCGCCTGCGCTGACGCTGACGGACAAGGAATATCAGATCATGCGCGACGCCTCGCTGGCGGTGCTGCGCGAGATCGGTGTCGAGACCGGCGGCTCCAACGTGCAGTTCGGCGTCAATCCGGAAGACGGCCGCATGGTCGTGATCGAGATGAATCCGCGCGTGTCGCGCTCCTCTGCGCTGGCCTCGAAGGCGACAGGCTTCCCGATCGCCAAGGTCGCGGCCAAGCTCGCCGTTGGCTACACGCTCGACGAGATCGCCAACGACATCACCGGCGGCGCGACGCCGGCCTCGTTCGAGCCGACGATCGACTACGTGGTGACCAAGATCCCGCGTTTCGCCTTCGAGAAATTCCCCGGCGCCTCCTCGACGCTGACGACCTCGATGAAGTCGGTCGGCGAGGTCATGGCGATCGGCCGCACCTTCCAGGAGAGCCTGCAGAAGGCGCTGCGCGGGCTCGAGACCGGCCTCACCGGCCTCGACGAGATCGAGATCGAAGGCCTCGGCCAGGACGACGACAAGAACGCCATCCGCGCAGCGCTCGGCACGCCGACGCCGAACCGCCTGCTCCAGGTCGCGCAGGCCATGCGGCTCGGCTGGTCGAACGAGGATATCTTCAACTCCTGCAAGATCGATCCGTGGTTCCTCGGCGAGATGCGCGGCATCGTCGACATGGAGGAGAAGGTCAGGAGGCACGGCCTGCCAAGCAATGCCTTCGGCATGCGCACGCTCAAGGCCATGGGCTTCTCGGATGCGCGCCTTGCGGTGCTCGCCCAGACGACCGAAGCCGACGTCACCGCCAGGCGCCACGCGCTGGGCGTCCGTCCGGTCTACAAGCGCATCGACACCTGCGCGGCCGAATTCGCCTCGCCCACCGCCTATATGTACTCGACCTACGAGGCGCCGTTTGCCGGCAGCGCCGCCGACGAGAGCACGCCGTCGGACAAGAAGAAGGTCATCATCCTCGGCGGCGGCCCGAACCGCATCGGCCAGGGCATCGAGTTCGATTATTGCTGCTGCCATGCCTGCTTCGCGCTGCATGACGCCGGCTATGAATCCATCATGGTCAACTGCAACCCGGAAACGGTGTCGACCGACTATGACACCGCGGACCGGCTTTATTTCGAGCCGCTCACCGCCGAGGACGTGCTGGAGATCATCGCCAAGGAGCGCAGCAACGGCACGTTGCACGGCGTGATCGTCCAGTTCGGCGGCCAGACCCCGCTGAAACTTGCCCGCGCGCTGGAAGCCGCCGAAGTGCCGATCCTCGGCACCTCGCCCGACGCCATCGACCTCGCCGAAGACCGCGACCGCTTCAAGCGGGTGCTCGACAAGCTCCGCCTCAAGCAGCCGAAGAACGGCATCGCCTATTCGGTCGAGCAGGCTCGCCTGGTCTCCGCCGATCTCGGCCTGCCGCTGGTGGTGCGCCCGTCCTACGTGCTCGGTGGCCGCGCGATGCAGATCATCCGCGAGGAGAACCAGCTCAACGACTATCTGCTCGGCACGCTGCCGGAGCTGGTGCCCGCCGACGTCAAGGCGCGCTATCCGAACGACAAGACCGGGCAGATCAACACCGTTCTCGGCAAGAACCCGCTGCTGTTCGACCGCTATTTGTCCGACGCCACCGAGATCGACGTCGACTGCCTCAGCGACGGCAAGGACACGTTCATCGTCGGCATCATGGAGCACATCGAGGAAGCCGGCATCCATTCCGGCGATAGCGCTTGCTCGCTGCCGCCGCACTCGCTCGACGCGAAGATGATCGCGGAGCTGGAGCGGCAGACCCGCGAGCTCGCGCTCGGCCTCGACGTCGTCGGCCTGATGAACGTGCAATATGCCATCAAGGACGGCGAGATCTACGTGCTCGAAGTCAATCCGCGCGCCTCGCGCACGGTGCCTTTCGTCGCCAAGGTGATCGGCACGCCGGTCGCCAAGATCGCCGCGCGCATCATGGCCGGCGAGAAGCTCGCCGACTTCAAGCTGAAGAAGGCAGATTTCAGGCATGTCGGCGTGAAGGAATCGGTGTTTCCATTCGCCCGCTTCCCCGGCGTCGACACGGTGCTGGGTCCGGAGATGCGCTCGACCGGCGAGGTCATGGGCATCGATCGCTCTTTCGCGGTTGCCTTTGCCAAGAGCCAGCTTGGCGGCGGCACAAGAGTACCGCGCAAGGGCACGGTGTTCGTCTCGGTACGCGAGAGCGACAAGGTTCGTATCGCCGAAGCCGTGCGCCAGCTGCATTCGCTTGGCTTCAAGGTGCTGGCGACATCAGGGACGGCGCGCTTCCTGACCGATCAGGGCATCCCGGCGGAGAAGGTGAACAAGGTGCTGGAGGGGCGGCCGCATATCGTCGACGCCATCACCAATGGCGATGTCCAGCTCGTTCTCAACACCACCGAAGGCCCGCAGGCGCTCGCCGACAGCCGCTCGCTGCGGCGCGCGGCCCTCTTGCATAAAGTGCCATATTACACCACTCTTTCCGGGGCCGTGGCGGCCGCGCAGGGCATCCGCGCCTATCTGGGCGGGGACCTTGAGGTTCGGACCCTGCAGAGCTACTTTTCGGAAACCTGATCGTTGGCGAAAGGCCCGGCCCTGAGGGTTAAGCCTTGCGCTAAGTGATTGGCAATCAAGCCATAATGGCCGGAGGAACCGTCCGGCCACGTGGTCGTTTTGTTCCGGCGCCAGCCCACTTAACGTTCCGGTGGCCGTGTGCTCGGATCTGGAAAGCACTGACGAATCAGGGTTGCCGCACCCTCCGTTTTCGGTGGGCGCGCGACTGGAGACGAGAGAAAAGATGGAAAAGGTTCCGATGACTGCGAGCGGCTTTGCCGCGCTCGGGGAAGAATTGAAGAAGCGCCAGTCCGAGGACCGTCCGCGCATCATCGAGCATATCGCGGAAGCGCGCTCCCACGGCGACCTCTCCGAAAACGCGGAATACCATGCCGCGAAGGAAGAGCAGTCGCATAATGAGGGCCGCATCGCCGAACTCGAGGACAAGCTCGCGCGGGCCGACATCATCGACATTTCCAAGCTCTCCGGCGACACCATCAAGTTCGGTGCAACCGTGACGCTGGTCGACGAGGACACCGAGAAGAAGACGGTGTGGCAGATCGTCGGCGAGGTCGAGGCCGACGCCAAGAAAGGCCGTATCTCCATCACCTCGCCGCTGGCGCGCGCGCTGATCGGCAAGAAGAAAGGCTCGACCGTCGAGGTCAACGCCCCCGGCGGCGCCAAGGCCTACGAAATCACCAAGGTGGAGTGGCGGTAATCCACTCGACAAAGAGTGCCTGAAAGGCCGCGCGGGTCGCGCGGCTTTTCTGTTTCGCAATCTGTCCAGTTCGCAATCTGTCCAGGGCGCGATTGTGAACCGCACCGTCCTCCGTCATGCTCGGCGCTGCCGTTCTAGCACGGGAGGACAAGATGGACGTCGATCGCATCGCTGCGCAAAGCCAGCCCTATCTGCTCAGCCTCTTTCGCTTCATCACCGGGCTAGTGTTCTTTCACTATGGCGTAGCCAAGCTGTTCAAGTTTCCACCGGTGGAAATGTTTGCCGACGTGACGCCGTGGTCGCTCTGGGGCATCGCCGGCATGCTCGAATTCGTGCTTGGCGGTCTCTTGATGATTGGCCTGTTCACGCGGCTGGCGGCCTTCATCCTGTCCGGTGAGATGGCCTTCGCCTATTTCATCGAGCACATGCCGCACAGCTTCTTTCCCGTCGTCAACGACGGCGCGCTGGCGATCGTGCTGTGCTTCGCGTGCCTGTTCCTCGCGGCCGCTGGAAGCGGTCCGATCAGCGTGGATGCGCTGCGGCGATAAACGCTTCGTTTCTACCTTCTTCCCTTCACGTCGAGCGGCACCGCCGCCTCGTATTTCGAATTGTGCAGCACCAGCGAGGTGCGCACGTTGCGCACGTGCGGCGCCGCGGTCAGGTGCGTCACAAAGTCCTGGAAGGTCGCCATGTCAGGGGCGACACATTTGAGGATGAAATCGACCTCGCCGGACAGCATCCAGCATTCCCGCACCAAGGGCTCGGCGCGGACGAACTCCTCGAAGGCGCGCAGATCCGCCTCCGCCTGGCTGGAGAGGTGCACGGCGGCGAACACCGTGACGTCGAAACCGAGCTTTCGCGCGTCCAGCAGCCCGCGGTAGCCGTGGATGTAGCCTTCCTCCTCCAGTGCTCGGACCCGGCGCAGGCAGGGTGGAGGCGAAATACCGACCCGTTTGGCGAGCTCGACATTGGTGATTCGACCGTCGGCCTGGATCTCGGACAGAATCTTGAGGTCGATCTCGTCTAGGTTCCGCGACACGTGATTGGAACTCCTGGCCTGATCGGCGGTATTCGGTGGGTCTGTCGCAATCCTCATAGCCAGTCTGCACCAAATGAGCAATTTTATTGCGCGTGCAGCGCAATCGACTTTTGTTCCTTGTTGGAAAAATCCGCCGAGAGGGAATGCAATTCTTGCATAGCTCACCAGAACGCTTAGATTAGCTCTGATATTTCAGCGCCTCCGCGAGGCCTCCCGGCACGTTCCGCGCCCGCGCTGCAAATCCCCCGTGAAAGGCGTCCATCGAAATGTCCGCTCCTGTTCATGCAAAGGTCATCATCATTGGCTCCGGCCCCGCCGGCTACACCGCCGCGATCTACGCCGCGCGCGCGATGCTCGAGCCGATCTTGATCCAGGGTATGCAGGCCGGCGGCCAGCTCACCATCACCACCGACGTCGAGAACTATCCGGGCTTCGCCGACGTGATCCAGGGCCCCTGGCTGATGGAACAGATGGAAAAGCAGGCAGTGCATGTCGGCACCAGGATCGTGACCGACCTGGTGATCAAGCTCGACACCTCGCAGCGGCCATTCCGCCTCACCTGCGACTCCGGCGATGTCTATCTCGCCGACACCGTGATCCTCGCCACCGGCGCGCAGGCGCGCTGGCTCGGGCTGCCCTCTGAAGCGAAATTCCAGGGTGGCGGCGTCTCGGCCTGCGCCACCTGCGACGGCTTCTTCTACCGCAACAAGGAGGTCGTGGTGGTCGGCGGCGGCAATACCGCGGTCGAGGAAGCGCTGTACCTGACCAACCACGCCTCGCAGGTCACCATCGTGCATCGCCGCGATCATTTCCGCGCCGAGCGCATCCTGCAGGAGCGCCTGTTCAAGCACCCAAAGATCAAGGTGATCTGGGACTGTGCGGTCGACGAGATCTGCGGCACCGAGAACCCGAACAAGGTCACCCATGTCCGCCTCAAGAACGTCAAGACCGGCGCGCTGACGGATGTGAAAACCGACGGCGTCTTCATCGCCATCGGCCACGCCCCGGCAACCGAGCTGGTGAAAGACAAGGTCAAGCTGAAACCGTCGGGCTATGTCGAGGTCGCCCCGAACTCAACCGCGACGTCCGTGCCCGGCTTGTTCGCCGCGGGTGACGTCGCCGACGAAACCTATCGCCAGGCCGTCACGGCCGCAGGCCTCGGCTGCATGGCAGCGCTCGAGGCCGAACGTTTCTTGGCCCTGCGCGCCAGCGAGCGCGCGGCAGCGGAATAACGATCATGCCCCGAACACGCGACGGATTCACGGATATGGACTGGGACAAGCTGAAGGTGTTTCACGCGGCGGCAGAAGCGGGCAGCTTCACGCATGCGGGAGAGCAGCTCGGCCTGTCGCAATCAGCGGTCTCGCGCCAGGTTTCGGCGCTGGAACAGGAGCTCTCGGTCTCGCTGTTCCACCGCCATGCCCGCGGCCTGATCCTCACCGAGCAGGGCGACCTGTTGTTCCGCACCGCGCATGACGTGTTCATGCAGCTGCAGGCGGCGCGCGCCAAACTGACCGACAGCCGCGAACGGCCGAGCGGCGATCTCAAGATCACCACCACGCCCGGCGTCGGCATCAATTGGTTGATCCCGCGGCTCGGCGAATTCACCGCGCTCTATCCGGAGATCCGGATCTCGCTGATCGTCACCGACGAGGAACTGGATCTGTCCATGCGCGAGGCCGACGTTGCGATCCGCACCCGCAAGCCGACCCAGCCGGACCTCATCCAGCGCAAGCTGTTCGCGATGGGCTTCCACGCCTATTGCTCGCCGGAATACATCAAGCGTTTCGGCACGCCGCGCACGCTGGAGGAGCTCGACTCCCACCGCATCATCACGCTGTCCGACGGCAACTTCGCGCCGCATCTGCAGAACCGCAACTGGCTGGTCGAAGCTGCGCGCAACGGCTCGGGTCCGCGCGAGGCCTATTTCAAGGTCAACAACATTCTCGGCCTGGTGCGCGCGTGCCAGCAGGGCCTCGGCATCGCCGCGCTGCCCGACTATCTTGTCGAAGACCAGAGCCGCCTCGTACAACTGTTCGGCGAATCGGATTCGATCCAGCTCGACACCTATTTCGTCTATCCGGAAGAGCTGAAGACGGTCGCGCGCGTGCAGGTGTTCCGCGACTTCGTGGTGAGCAAGGCGCAGCGCTGGCCGTCCTGATTTCCGCATGTCTGACATGCGACCTCGGCTGTTGCTGCATGGCGCTGGAGAAGCCCATAATGTTTGCACGCTGAGCCTTCGCGTTGCGCATTTGTCCCCCTCCTCCAGTGGCGCGGGAGTTCAGTAATCCCTCTTGGAAGGTGATTGTGTCGGCCTCACGTGGCCAATACCTAAGCCGGGCCCTCGGGTCCGGCTTTTTTTCTGCCCAATCAGGCATTCGCCCTCCGCGTGTATTGACAGTTTTGGGCATAGCCCGCATCATTTCCCAATGATCACGAAGTCGTGCGCAATCGTTTCGAAAAAAGGCCCCCATCCGGGGACCTCGGAATTTTGCGCGCGCTAACCGACTTCGTCATCGCTGCCAAATCCCGAAAACCCCGCCGCCTGGACGGGGTTTTTTCATGTGCCCTCCGTCTCAGGTCCATCACCGAGAAGGAGATAGGAACATGACTGATTTGCGAACCCACATGGATGGGCTGTGGCTGCCGCTGGTGACGCCGTTTCGGAACGGTCGTCTCGACCAGAACTCGCTGCGGCGACTGACGCGGCACTACGCCGCGCAAGCCATCGACGGCTTCATCCTGGGGGCGACCTCGGGCGAAGGCATGACGTTGCGCGAGGCCGAGCTCGAACGCCTCGTTGCCATCGTCCGCGACGAGATGGCGGCGGGATGCCGCAACGTTCCGATCGGCCTCGGGCTGTCCGGCGCGGACACCTCGCGGATGAAGGAGCGGCTGGACGAGACCGCGGACTGGCCGATCGACTTCTATCTGATCGCGAGCCCCTATTACGTGCGGCCGTCGCAGCGCGGGATCGTTGCGCATTTCGAGGCGCTGGCCGATCACGCCGCCTGGCCGCTCGCGCTCTACAACATCCCCTATCGCTGCGCGGTCGGGATCACCAACCAGACCATGCTGCGGCTCGCCGAGCATCCCAACATCGTGGGCTTGAAGGATTGCAGCGCGAGCCGCGAGCAGTCGGTCGCGCTGCTGCGCGACCGGCCGAAGGATTTCCGCGTGCTCACCGGCGAGGATGCCAATTATCTCGAGGCGCTCAGCGACGGTGCTGACGGCGGCATCCTGCTGTCCGCCCATCTCGAGACCGCGACGTTCGCGGCAGTCTATAGCGAGCTGAAGCAAGGCAATGCCGACGCGGCAGAGGCGCGCTGGCAAGAGGTTGCCGAGCTGACGCGGCTGTTGTTCACCGAACCGAGCCCGGCGCCGGCGAAGTACTGGCTGTGGCGGACGGGCCTGATCGACAGCCCCGAGGTGCGCCTGCCGATGGTGGAGGTCAGCAGCGAGCTCGCCGCCACGCTCGACCGCGAGATCGAGCGGCGGATGAAGGTTGCGGCGTAACTCCTCGCTCGCCTCTCCCCGCGTGCGGGGAGAGGCGCCTTGGTTAACCCGGCACCAACGGGCTTCGCAGCTGCCGCATGGCGCATCCACGTCTCGTTTACGCAATGGCGCCTATCGTCCCCCGGCAACGTCTTTCAAAAGGGGGAAGGACCATGAGGCAACGCGTTCGCCCGACTGCGGCGGAAATATTCGCGCCTGCCGATCTTTTGCGGGGAATTTTGGTGGTGTCGTCGTTCGGCTTCTGGGCCGTGATGCTCGGCCTGATGCCGGTGCTGCTATTCCGGCTCTGGCTCGCCTGATGACGCAAGGCCGCGGCGATGGTTAATCCGTGGTGGCAAATGCGCTCAAAATGCGAGCGTGGCGCTGAGCCGGAATTTTAAAACATCCCGCGTATCGTTCTCCCCATAAGCGAAGAAATCGCGGGGGCGATCTTGAACAATCAGAACGATATGGTGCCGCATTACGGCGCCACGCCAAGCTTCGACGACAGCGAGCAGCAGGGCTTTTCCACCGGAGACATTCTCTGGGCCGCCGGCGTCTGGTCGGTGATCCTGACGTTGTCGCCGGTGATCGTGTTCTACATGCTGATGGTGGCGTAACGTCACCATCAGCCCTTGAAAACGCAAAACGCGCGGGATGCCGCGCGTTTGTCGTCCGGGGAAATGATTGATGAATTATGCCGCCTGTTTGTGCATTGCGCCGGATGCCGACGCCGTGCCGCGAATAGCTTTTACTGAACGCTCGATCGCCGCCCACAGTCTTGCAATTTCCTGGGCCGCACGGCTTTCGGCCTGATACTCACGCGCGCCTTCGCCGTGGCTGAGTGCCATCAACAAATCCGAACGATTGGTGATCTGACCGCCCCAAACAGGAGCGCGGAACTTGGCCAGCGCCTCGCGGGCGATGGTGACGATCGGGCTTTCGGCTTCGTCGCGGCGCGCCGGCGCGCCGTTGAGCACGACTGCGTAGGGCTTGCGCGCCGCGCGGCACATCTGGATGGTTTCCTGCACCGCGTTGACGTCGAACACGCCGGGCCGCGCCGGAATGATCACCATCGTCGCGTTGCGGATCGCATCATCGACCACGGCCGACAGGTTCGGCGGCGTGTCGATCAACACCCACTCGTAACCGTCGCGCTTGGCCGCGGAGACGATGCCGCTGACCGAATTCACGGCCGCCTTGATCGGCGGCTCGTTGGTGCCCCGCAGCTTGTGCCACAGCGTCAGCGAACCCTGCGGGTCCGCATCCACCAGCATCACCTGCTTGCTCGCCTTGATCTGCGCAGCGAGATGTGCAGCCAGGGTACTCTTGCCCGAGCCGCCTTTGCGCGATGCGAAAACAATTACATTCATCCTCTGGCCTCCAGATTGACCCCAGGCCGAGAAAATGAATCACCGCGCTGATTCGGGAAAGAAAAATTTATCGACTGTCGTGCCGGCGCCATGAAATAACAAGACATGTTGGCTTTTGAGTCACACTGCCTTGCGCGGCTGATGACATCAACCATCATGAACTGCAGACCACGCCGGCAATTCCAAATCAGCACTCGCGCGGAAAGATCCGCGGGACAACCTTGCCGCGCAAATTCTCGCGATGCTTTTTTTCAGCAGAGCGAAGCGCGATGGCTGCAAGCCGGCGCGCTGACCTCGCGCGAACAAAACGAGTCCGGTGGCTGTCGCGGGCTGGTGTCGCCCTTCGCGTCACGATGGCGCGCGGGACATGAGGGGGTTTCGCGAACCCGCCTAGCTCTCGTCGGTCTTTTTCTTCTTCGCCTTCGGCCTGGCCTTCCTGGCGGTCTTCGGCGCGATCCTGGTGGGCTGACCGGCAACCGGCTCCGGCCCGCGGCGGAAGAACACCGCGCATGGCGGCGACAGCTGCGCCTTCTTCTGGATCATGCAGGCGGTGATGGCATCGACGTTGGGCACGAACTCGCCGCACAGCCGCATCGCATCCGGCGTGCAGGCCTGCTGCTGCTCGGGCGTGTAGGCAAAGCCAGCGCCCGGCTGGAGCAGAACGGCGAGGGCAACCCCAAAGGTCGCAGCAGCCAAGAACCTAGCAGCCATGGACGTCGTGACGCGAGATACCGGCATCGATCCCCCCAAATGTCGAACAGGACGGGAGTGTGGGTGAACGGGCGTTGGTTGGCAACGAGGGCCGAGGCGAAAACGGCGACCTGTGCGCTCCCGGCAACAGCGGCGGCCGCTGCCACTGCCGTCATCGCCCGGCCTTGCGCGCAATTGCGCACTGGATCCCCCGCCTGCGCGGGGATGACAGCGGCGGGTGTGGTGGTCCATCCCCAAACCTCGAAAACAACCCCATGCACAGTAGCCATGGCCCTGGGCCGCTTCGCGGATTCCCGCCACTTACGGATTTTACGAATTTTCCTTTGACTTGTCGGGCAAAACACCGGCATGATGGCAGCATCGAGAGGCGCGTGGGGTGGTCGGCCGAAATCCCCGTGAGGGGAGGACCGCATGGCCACCATGTTGATCGTCGCGCCGGTGTTTGCGCTGATCGCGGCCGGCTATGCGGCGGTGCTGTTTCGCTTCGTCTCCGAGGGCGCGCACAAGGGCATCTCCGAATTCGCCTTCAGCATCGCGATCCCCGCGCTGCTGTTCCGCACCATCATCGTGTCGGAATTCCCCGACGTCAGCCCGTGGCGCATGTGGGGCGCCTATTACGGCGCGCTCGCCATCACCTGGATCGCGGCGCTGCTGATCTCGGCGCTGATCCGGCAGCGGCGCGAGGACCATGAGGACGGCGTCGTGTTCGCGATCGGCTCGGTCTACGGCAACATCGTCATGTTGGGGATTCCCCTGGTGCTCTCCGCGCTCGGCAACGAGGCGGCCGGCCCGATGTCGCTGATCCTGTCGGTGAACACGCCGCTGCTCTGGCTCTGCGGCATCCTGCAGATGGAGCTGGTCAGCCGCAAGCGCACCGGCTCGGTGCTCTCGGTGATCTGGCCCATCCTCGCAGACCTCGCCAAGAACCCGCTGATGCTGGGGATCGGCTTCGGCGTGATCTGGCGCTTCACCGGCCTTGGCCTTGCGCCCGTCGTCGACAAGACCATCGAGCTGCTGGCGCAGGCGGGATCGCCGGCCGCGCTGATCGCGCTCGGCATCACCCTGTTCCGCTTCGAGGTGAAAGGCGAGATGACATCAGTCGCCGCGATCAGCGCACTCAAGCTGCTGGCGATGCCGGCGGTGGCCTTCGCGCTGGCCAAGCTCTTGAACCTGCCGCCTGTCGTGACAGGCGTCGTCGTGCTGTTCGCGGCGATGCCGACAGGCGCCAATGCCTACATCTTCGCGGTTCAGTATCAGCGCATGGTGAACCCGGTCTCGGGCGCGGTGGCGCTGTGCACGCTGCTGGCCGCAATGACGCTGCCGGTGGTGGTGATGGTGGTGGCGGGGGTGAGATAGCGGTGCCTGACGATGGCCGAAACCGCTATTCAGCAGGCTGGCCCGCGCGCCAGGCCATCTCCCAGAAGTCGGCCTCGAGCCGGGTGGCTTCCTTGAAGATCGCGATCAGCTCGGCCTCGCGGGCCGGCGTGGCGTAGAGATCGGCAAGATGCTCCAGATGCGCCCGCGCCTTGGCCGCGACCTCCTGGTACGGCAGGCCTGCGTACTCGGCGATCCAGACGCGGTAGGCGTTGGTCACAGCGTCCGCGAGGGGGAGCGAGGCGAGCCGCGTTGCGATCTCCGCGTAGCCGATCACGCAGGGCGCAAGCGCCACCTTGAGCGCCAAGAGATCGCCGCGCATTCCCGCATCGAGCACGTAGCGTGTATAGGCCAGCATCTCGGCCGCCGGAGGGGCCTGTTCAAGGTCATCAGGGGACAGACCCCAATTGGCACAGAGCTTCACATGCAGGTTCATCTCAACATCGAGGATGGCCGACAGGCCGGCCGCTGCTTCACGCATGTCGGCAAGCCTGGGCGACTTGTAGACCGCGAGCGCGTAGGCGCGGGCAAACTCGATGAGGAACAGATAATCCTGAACGAGGTAGTGGCGGAACGCCGCTTCAGGGAGCGAGCCGTCCGCCAATCCGCTCGTGAAGGGATGCTCGGTGTAGGCCCGCCACTCGGCGGATGCTGCTGTCTTGAGACGCTCGAAGAAACTCACGATGTTTCCCGCCTGGCTCGCCATGAAGTCTTTGGCTCGCTAGCGATAGCGCATTGCGTGGCGAGGAGCTACGGTGACCGTGGGGAAAACTGGCTTTGAGAAGCGTTGCGGATGGGCGCGCTCTGCGTCGAGAGTTTGAGGTTGTATGCGCAGCAGGACCTGCGCGCGCCACGCGATAGCCATTTTGGTCTGGCTCAACTCGGCCGGAAGACCGGTCGATGTGGTGGGCTAGAGTGATCATCCCGGGCAAATATTCCGTTTGGTTCAAGACGCCGGTCGGCGAAGGCGCTGGCGTCGTCGAGTTCGGCGCTGACGGGACACTCGCCGGCGGCGATTCCACGTTTGCCTATGCAGGATACTGGACGCAGCAGGGCGAGCACTTCAAAGCCAGTCTTTCCGCCCGACGCGTTGAACCGGGGCCGCCCGGTGTGTTCGGACTGGATGAGATCGACATCGTGGTGTCGGGGCGGTCGGTGGATGGCTCGTCGACGTTGTGCACGGGGTTTGCGAAACAAGCGCCGGGCTTGAGGCTCGAGGTGGAGCTCGTGCGGATCGCTGCCGATCATGGCGAACGCGCATAAATCGGTCTAGCCGGTGTTTGCGCGTGCTCGGGAGGATCGGGAGTTTAGGGTTCTCGATCCGCCAATCACCCTTGAACCGGGACTGATCTGTCGTCGACAAAATGGCTGCATACGCGCGTTGCTGATGGCACCCCCCGTTATCTTGCGCTCGGTCGATGGCTGAACCGAAGGAGACCGATCTTGCGCCTGCCATGGCCGCTTCTGTTCGGATATGCCGTCATCACCAATTGGTTCGTGATCCTACCGTTGGCGTTCGCGTTGGCATTTGCCGCCTGGTATGGCTCGCCCTGGTTGGGCGGACTGCGCTTTGTATTGATCGCTTGCGCCGCCTTTCTGACATTGCCATTTCCAGCGGCTGGCGCCCTCTATCTTTACCAGAGCTACGACGCAACCAAATACTGGCGCACTCTCGAGATCGCCGAGACCATCGCTGGTTTGCCTTTGCCGGCCGGCAGCAAAATCCAGTTCGCCGACAAGGCGCACTCCATCGTCGTCTTGATCGAGCTGCCGCACGTGACTGAGATCCTCGGCATGCGGCTCGCGGGAACGCTCAAGCCCTGGAAGAGACAGGGCAATGACGTCACGCATTGGGGTGGCGATCTCCACGGCTATCAAATCATCGATGGGTTGCCATGCAAAGGTGGACCCTACGCGAACGACCGCTTCGGCGGCGTTCTGTTCGACAAGGCCGGTACGCTCCACCGCTTCACGCTCGGTGCGCCGCACGAGCTGCTCGGGCTGAAGCTGCCGGCCCAGACGACGGTCGAGCGCGGCAACGACACCGAACCCTGGAGCTTTCTGCTCTCGGCGAGCGAAGCCTATATCCCGATGCTGGACACGATGGCCCCAGTCGGAGTCACGCTGGAGGTTGCCGGTGACGGCCGGCTGGTGCGCATCCGCTCGGGACACCGCCAGACCATCGTCCTTCGCGGCGTGCCCTTGAACAGCGGGAGCTTCGAAGTGCGGGACGGGACCGTCGTCTCACAGCTTGCCGAACCATTCGCGGTCGCTCGAGAAATGCGACCAGCCGGCACCTCGGTGCGGATCGGTTTGGATACTGGGGAGATCTCGGTGATGAGCGAGTGATGAGATCCTCCGGTGTTCGGTGCCAACAAATAAACAAATAAGAGAGTTATTGCCTCCTAGCTTTTGCCTATGGGATGGTCTGGGCGCGACTCTCCTCAGGCCTCACCATGGCGTCCGCTCCCAAGATGCTTCGCGTCGGCTTCGTGCAATGCCGCGGCACGCCTTACGAGGTCGGTCGGGCTCAGGCCGCTGCCTTTGCGGCGACGCTTCGGGGCAAGGCGTTTCTCCGCCGCAAGAATGTTCGTCTGCCCTGGTGGTTCAATGTCCGCACCGAGGAGCGCGCGTTCAGGACCTACGCGCCTGCGCTGTGGGAGGAGATCGGTGGGATCGCCGAAGGGCTCGACATCCCGATGGAGCGCGCGGTCGCTTGTTTCGGCAATGATGGCTTGCGGATGCCGACCGGCGGCTGCTCGGCCGTCATGAGCGGCGGCGTCTACGGCCGCAACTATGATTTCTGGCCGCGCGGCTATGAGGCGCGCTTCGCGTTGATCCAGGTGCACGGCAGCTACGCCAGCATCGGCGCCAGCCACCAGCTGACGGGACGCCTCGACGGCATGAACGAGCACGGCCTGTCGATCGGGCTGCATCTCGTAAAGGCGCGGCCGCGATCGCCGGGCCTCACTAGCACGCTATTGATCAGGCGGGTGCTCGACAGCTGCGCGACGACGGCGGAGGCGATCGCCTTTCTGCGCCGTACGCCGCACGCCATGAGTTACAATTATTCGCTGCTCGATGCCGGCCGGGTGGCGGCGGTGGTCGAAGCCGGGGCCGGCGCGGTGGCGGTACGCCTCGGCGACTGGCTCGCCTGCACCAATCATTTCCAATCGACGCAACTGCGAGCCCTGAACCGCCGCGCGGCGCACTCGATCGACCGGCTCCCGCCGCTCGAAGGCTGGGCCGCGCGCGCCCTCAGCGCCGAACAAACTTTTAGCGCGCTGAACCTCTCGGCCTCGCCGGCCTTCCACAATTACGGCAACTGCCAAACGTTGCACACAATCGTCGCCGAGCCGGGCAAGCAACGGCTCCTCATCGGCATCGGCGGCGATGCCGCCGCGCTCGAGGAGGATATGCTGGATGTTGATTTCGGGCGGTGGGTGAGCGGGGAGGATCTGGCGATCGGGCAGCTGAAGGGGCAGCTCAATTTGGGGCAGCCGTTGGTTCGGCGCACCAGGAGGAGGGTGAGCTAGGAGTTGTGTGATGGGGCGTTCCTAGGCGGAGCGAGGAGATCACCCCGGATATCCAGGCTTCAGCTCAATGGCTTTCCGGAGATGCAGCGCTGGTACAGTTGGGTGGGCTCGAACCACCGACCTCCTGTTCCACAGACACAGCAAGGGCTCCGCCGGGGCTACGCTATTCCCGCCTCTCGTACGAAAATTGTAGTATTATCAGCAAATAAGCCTGCCGTGCCTTGCCTTACCTGCGCTGCAATTTGCGCTACGGTGGTAGCTACGTGGTAGCTACAGAGGCGATCGATGGCCGTTTCGAGTATAACGATCCGCGCAGTGCGAGCGCTCAAGCCGGGCGAAACTCTTTGGGATGCAGACCACCGCGAAGCGGTGCGGGGCTTTGGCGTTCGGCGTCAGCGCGACCAAGCGACCTACGTCCTCAAGTACCGAGTGTTCGGTCGGCAGCGCTTCGTCACGATAGGTCCTCACGGCGCCCCTTGGACGCCCGAGCTTGCACGCAAGGAAGCCAAACGGCTTTTGGGCCTGGTTGCCAATGGCAAAGACCCGGCGGACGAGAAGGCCAAGACGCGCCTGCAGGCAGCCGACACACTCCGGGTCATCACGGATCAATATCTTCGGAACGCCAAACAAAGGCTGAAGCCCCGGAGCTATTCGGAAGTCGAGCGCTACTTGCTGGTCAGTTGGAAACCCCTGCATCCGGTCTCGGTTTTCCAGATCAGCCGCCGTCATGTGTCGGCTCGTATCGCTGACATCGCATCAGTTCATGGAGCGGTCTCGGCAGCCCGCGCCCGTACAGCGCTGTCCTCAATGTTCAACTGGGCAATACGGGAGGGCCTCGACATTCCCGCGAACCCGGTTCTCGGCACCAATCGACCGGCGCAGCCGGGAAGCCGCGAACGGGTCCTCACGGAGGCGGAGCTATCAGCCATTTGGCGGGCTAGCGGCGATGACGATTACGGACGCATTGTGCGTCTGTTACTGCTCACAGCCCAACGCCGTGATGAGGTGGGCAGCATCCAATGGGCCGAACTTGACACCGTTTCGGGGCTTTGGACGCTGCCAAGCGGCCGGACCAAGAACCGTCGCGAGCACTCGCTACCATTGGTTCCCGCAGCCTTAGCCCTACTCCCGCACCGCCGAAACGGCCGAGACTTTCTTTTTGGTGACGGACCTCGACGCAGCGGTGACTCGCATCGTGGTTTCTCAGGCTGGTCCAAATCGAAGACGGCGCTTGACGCACGGATCGCGGAAGCCTTGGGCGAGCCTCTTCCCCATTGGACAGTTCACGATCTTCGGAGATCGGCGTCCACCATGATGGCCGACCGGCTTGGCGTATTGCCACACATCGTGGAAGCGATCTTAAACCACGTCAGCGGCCACCGGGCTGGCGTTGCCGGTGTATATAACCGCGCCCGGTACGCAGCCGAGATGCGCGAGGCTCTCGAACGCTGGGCACTGCGCGTTGAGGCCCTGCCAGCTCAAAAGCCAGGAAAGGTTGCAGCGTGATGGCGGGCTCCGGCCTTTCTCCTATTGGAGTCCCTCACTGACTCCTATTTCATGGAGCTAGCCTGCAAGAGGCGGGGGTTAGAGACCGCTACAGCCCGAAAGCCACTTTTGAGAACAGTAGGGGACACATGGTAGGCGGGGCTCCGCCACATCGCCAGACCGTGCAACGAATTGTTGCCGTTGAAATCCGAAACCGTTTCGGTGCGGCTGTCCGCACTTCTGAGTTTTCCGTTCTTGTCCAACTCCGGCGGCTCGATCATATCGATAATTTCTTGGATGATAGGATCTCTAGAAGCCATTTTGTTTCCTTTCATCGACATCAGCGACGAAGATCAGAGCAACGGTTGTCAAGTTCGTATTACGTCGCAGCGATCACAGCACACACGGTCACAGCATTCTCCAGTTGCCAAGCACTCGCCACGTTCAAGCCCATCAGTCCGCGCAAGACCGCGCTCGCGTCACTCGAAAGCGCTGACCAAACTCGAGCTTGAGTCTGGCCTCCATAGACGCAGCTACTTTGCTGATCGCGTTACCGGTCTCGAGATAACGGGTAGAACAATTCTGCCAACCGTAGGAGAGCACGTCAGCCTTGATCCGCTTCGCTTCGTCGGGCCGTCCTTCAACAGAAAGATATTCGGCAAGACAGACTTTTGGCTTTGAGTTGGTCTCACATTGAGAAGCGACTAAGTGGCGCCAAACCTGCTTTATGTCGGTCTTTCCTTCGAGAGCATCCACGTATTGAGAGCAGTGAGCAGCCGACGGGGTAAACGCACGTAAAGCAGCTACGTCATCACCCATGGCGCGTGCCAGCAACACATGAAAGTCGCACCACTCGCTCAATTGTCCAAGCTTAAGAGATCGATAGGACTCAATCCCAGGTAACGCTACAAGAGGCATTTGAGCGAGCCAATCAGCACGCTGCGAACATTCCATTTTGTACGCATCAACGTCAGGCAAGCCCGACGGAGCATAGGTCCGCGGAATCGGAAACTCCAAGATATGTCTGACAAAGACCAGCTCAGCTGTGTTCCGCAGCCGAGTTTCGTCATATCTTTTTGGATTGAAGGCCGCTTGGTTTCGACAAAGCAAATCGTCGACCCACTCAATTGTCTTTTGCATTGCAACCGCTGGCGCACAGAGCAGCAACAGCCCTATCGCAAGTCCAGCGCACATCAACCAGATTCGGTCTAGATGCCAAGGCGACAAAGGCGCTGCAACAATGGCTCGAAAGCCCTTTGCCTCGCCAGCGACACACGAGCAATCGCTCGACCTCAACATACATGACGACAACATCGACGAAATCCTATCGTACGCCCAATGGACATCGAGCGCTCCTTCCAACTTCAACGGCAGTGACTCGAAATCGCGTCTTTGACCGGCTTAACGCCTAAACCACCTCCGCCACGCACTCAGATAATGATGGACGACCATCGAGTCTCGCAGCGTAGTCCGCCCCGGCATGAGATCCGGTACTTGACTTTGACCACGGCGCAGGGAAGCGGGGAGGCAACCGTGAATCCCGGATAATTATATGACATCGATAGATCTCCGAAAGTTCTCTGTTGCTTGCAATCGGGCACATCGAACCTCAACACGACTGCCTGTTGGGGCATAGTGAATTGAGGAACCTCTGGAATGCGCTTAAACGCTCCAAACAGCGCGTAACATCCATCCTTGCTGAGCCTAATTTCGTCATCGGACATAGCTAGCGGCGCGCCTTCGATTTTGAACCTACGGACGCCGTCGTCGCCGAAAGATACGATCTCTTGTAAAACCCCTCGCACATCATGCTTCCGCAAGAGGGGAAACACGCACCGTCCATATCCGCCATCAATGGAAACCACGTCGCTGAAGGTCGCGAGAAGATTCCTGACACCAATACGCGCCAGCCAATCGGCGCGACCGCTCAAATTCTCGTCGAGAGTCCCGAAGCGACTTCTTTTGTCATCCGAGAGCGATATCACGGTGCGACTGCCACACCGAGCGACTTCTCTCACGTAAAAATATTCACCAGGCTTTCTCATCGAGCGCTTCTTCTTCCACCCATCGCTGTAAGAATAGACATCGATGGAGCCGGCCTCATCGACATAAGCCTCCCCATCTTCGAAGAAGACATCTTTGCTTTTATCGGGAGGAAAGAGCCGCATCCGGCTAAGCACATCAGGTCCCGATACATGTACCGGCACTCCTGGCACGCCAATTGTTGAACCATCAGGCGAGAGCAGCGAATACTTGCCAATCACAGAGTAAACGAGAGGAACGCCAAACCTGTAGATAGAGGCCTGAGCGTCACGGAGAACGAACAACCTCTGCCTGTCACCATCCAAGGCCGCTATTGTGGAGCCATCCTGAGAGCACGATAACGAACGTTCATCTCCCGTGCCCGTAAACTGAAAGATTGTCCGCACATCCCCATTGATCGACCGCGATCTGATGTCCGTAAGATTCTTTTCTTTATCGTACTCAAAATGGATAATTGCGGGATCATGGTCGTAGCAAAAGCGCACTTTTCCGCGGAAATCAAAGCTCGCCACAATCCGAGCTGATAGCAAACCGTTGGCGGCGACGGAATTTCCAGACGTCGCAAACATCCCCAGCAGGCAGGCAAATCGTGCCGCGCAGAAAAGCCAACTTACCCACTCACTCCAATGAGGCCGGACCGCTACTACGCTCATTCCCAAATCCACTCCACTCCACTCCACTCCACTCCACTCCATCAGGCACATATTACACGCATATCACGACCTCAAGTAGAAACTACTTAAGGTGGAATATAAGATATCGCCTGACAGCCCTGAATTGGATTTTACGGGAACGGTCCCTTAAAAGCGAGCGCGTTCCTACTGCAATGAGACCGCAAAACGCCTTCACAAAGCAGCTACCGGTTTTCTAATCCCAGCTCAGCGCACCGCCGTTCTGATATTCGATGACGCGGGTCTCGAAAAAGTTCTTCTCCTTCTTCAGGTCCATCGCCTCCGACATCCACGGGAACGGGTTCTCGACGTCGGCGAAGACAGGCGCGAGGCCGATCTGGGCGCAGCGGCGGTTGGCGATGAAGTGCATGTACTGCTCGCACAGCGCCGCGTTGAGGCCAAGAAAGCCGCGCGGCATGGTGTCCCGGCCATAGGCAGCTTCGAGCTCGGCGGCCTCGCGGATCATGCCGCGGACCTCGTCCTGGAACGCCGGCGTCCACAAGTGCGGGTTCTCGATCTTGATCTGGTTGATCACGTCGATACCGAAGTTCAGATGGATGCTCTCGTCGCGCAGGATATACTGATACTGCTCGGCGATGCCGACCATCTTGTTGCGGCGGCCGAGCGACAGGATCTGCGCAAAGCCGGTGTAGAACCACATGCCTTCGAACACGACGTAGAAGGCGACGAGATCGCGCAGGAAGGCGCGGTCGTTGTCCGGCGTTCCGGTCTGGAACGACGGATCGTCCAGATGCTGGGTGTGCTTCAGCGCCCAGGCCGCCTTGTCGGTGATCGACGGCACCTCGCGGTACATGTTGAACAGCTCGCCCTCGTCCAGGCCGAGGCTTTCCACGATGTACTGGAAGGTGTGGGTGTGAACTGCTTCCTCGAAGGCCTGCCGCAGCAGGTATTGCCGGCATTCCGGATTGGTGAGGTGACGATAGATTGCCAGCACGATGTTGTTGGCGACCAGCGATTCCGAGGCGGCGAAGAAGCCGAGATTGCGCTTGATCGCGCGCCGCTCGTCCGCGGTCAGGCCGTCCCGCGACTTCCACAGCGCGATATCGGCCTGCATCGAGACTTCGGTCGGCATCCAGTGATTGTTGCAGCCGGAGAGATATTTCTCCCAAGCCCATTTGTACTTCAGCGGCAGCAACTGATTGACGTCGGCGCGGCAATTGATCATCCGCTTCTCGTCGACCGAGACGCGGCCGCCGGCGCGGTCGATCGTGCCGAGGCCAGTCGGATCGACCGGCTCGAGCTTGAGCTGCGTCTGCGGACGCAATGCCGTCGAGAGGGTCGCGGCGGCGGGCGTAGCCGTTGTGGTCGTTTCGGTATCGGACCAATCGAGCATCGTCATCTCCTCACTGGCACGCTTCGCATTCGGGATCGTCGATCCGGCAGGCCTTGATGCCGTCGAGATCGGGCGCCGCAGCGGCCGGGATCATGATGGGGGCGTGCGAGACGGCGGTGGAGGCCGAGACCGCGTTGAGCTTGCCGTCAGTGCCCTTCAGCGTGGACTTCTCGACATGTGTGGCACTGCGCGAGCGCAGGTAATAGGTGGTCTTCAGCCCGCGCCGCCAGGCCAACCGGTAGAGCGTGTCGAGCTTCTTGCCGGAAGGATTGGCGATGTAGAGGTTGAGCGACTGCGACTGGTCGATCCATTTCTGCCGGCGTGCGGCGGCTTCAATCAGCCAGGCACTGTCGATCTCGAACGCGGTCGCGTAGAGCGCCTTGAGATCGTCAGGCACGCGATCGATCTGGCCGACGCTGCCGTCGAAATATTTGAGGTCGGAGACCATGACCTCGTCCCACAGCCCCCTCGCCTTGAGGTCGCGGACCAGGAAGTCGTTCACGACCGTGAAGTCGCCGGACATGTTCGATTTGACGAACAGGTTCTGGTAGTTCGGCTCGATCGACTGCGAGACGCCGCAAATGTTGGAGATCGTCGCTGTCGGCGCGATCGCCATGACGTTGGAGTTACGCATGCCGCTGGAGGTGACCTTCTTGCGCAAGCGATCCCAATCCAGCGTGGAGGAGCGGTCGGCATCCCACCCGCCGCGGGACTCCGCGACGAATTGGATCGAGTCGAGTGGCAAAATGCCCTTCGACCACAACGAGCCCTCGAAGCTCGGATAGCGGCCGCGCTCGGCGGCGAGATCCGACGACGCCTCAATTGCGTGGTAGGAAATCGCCTCCATGCTGACATCGGCGAAGGTGACGGCCGCATCGGACGCTATCGGAATGCGCTGGACCTGCAGCGCCTCCTGGAAGCCCATCAGGCCGAGGCCTACCGGGCGATGGCGCATGTTGGACCGGCGCGCCTCCGGAATCGTGTAGAAATTGATATCGATGACGTTGTCGAGCATCCGTACGGCGGTCTTGACCGTCCGCTTCAACTTGGCCTGATCCAGGCCATTGGCCCCGACATGCGCGAGCATGTTGATCGAGCCGAGATTGCAGACCGCGACTTCGTCAGCCGACGTGTTCAGCGTGATCTCGGTGCAGAGGTTCGAGGAATGAATTACACCCATGTGCCGCTGCGGCGAGCGGAGGTTGCAGGGATCCTTGAAGGTGATCCAGGGATGGCCGGTCTCGAACAGCATAGTCAGCATGCGGCGCCAGAGATCGGTCGCGCGCACCGTCTTGAACACGCGCAGGCCGCCGGCCTTCGCCTTGGCCTCATAGGCCTCGTAGGCCGCCTTGAACGCCTCGCCATAGAGATCGTGCAAATCGGGCGTCTCGTCAGGCGAGAACAGCGTCCATTCGCCGTCGGCATCAACGCGCTGCATGAACAGGTCAGGCACCCAGTTGGCGGTGTTCATGTCGTGGGTGCGTCGGCGGTCGTCGCCGGTATTCTTGCGCAGATCCAGGAATTCCTCGATGTCGACATGCCAGGTCTCGAGGTAGGCACAAACCGCGCCCTTGCGCTTGCCGCCCTGGTTGACGGCGATGGCGGTGTCGTTGGCGACTTTCAAGAACGGGATAATACCCTGGCTCTCACCGTTGGTGCCCTTGATGTGGGCGCCGAGGCCGCGCACCGGCGTCCAGTCATTGCCGAGACCGCCGGAATATTTGGCGAGCAGCGCGTTGTCCTTGATCGATTTGAAGATGCCGTCGAGGTCGTCCGACACCGTGGTGAGGAAGCAGGAGGACAATTGCGGGCGCAGCGTGCCCGAATTGAACAGCGTCGGCGTCGAGGCCATGAAGTCGAACGAGGAGAGCAAATCGTAGAACTCGATCGCCTTAACCTCGCGATCGATCTCGCGGATAGCGAGGCCCATCGCGACGCGCATGAAGAAGGCCTGCGGCAGCTCGATGCGCTTGCCGTGCTCGTGCAGGAAGTATCGGTCGTAGAGCGTCTGGAGCCCGAGGAACTGGAAGTTCAGGTCGCGCTCCGGCTTCAGCGCCGCGGCGATCCGCGCCAGGTCGAAACGGAAGAGCTCAGGATCAAGCAGTTCGGCGGCGATGCCAACTTTCACATAGGCCGGGAAGTATTCGGCATAGCGCGTCGCCATGTCGGCCTGCGAAGCCGAGGTCGGAATGCCGTGGACATGCGAGAGCACCTCGCCGCGCAGCTTGTCGAGGAGAAGGCGCGCGCTGACATAGGCGTAGTTCGGCTCCTGCTCGACCAGCGTGCGCGCGGCCATGATCGAGGCCAGCGCCAGCTCGTCCTGGCTGATGCCGTCGTAGAGGTTGCGGGTGGTCTCGGCCAGCACGGGCGCGGCAGAGACGCCGTCGAGGCCAGCGCAGGCCTCGCCGATGATCAGTGCGAGGCGCTTGGTGTCGAGACCGACGCGCGAGCCGTCGGCGAGCGTGACGTGGAGCTCCGGCACGGCGGCCGTCTTGGCTTCCGCAGCGGCTTCTTCAGCGCGCTGGCGCGACCGCTCCTCGCGATAGAGCACATAGGCGCGCGCGACCTTGTGGTGCTCGCTGCGCATCAGAGCGAGTTCGACCTGATCCTGCACATCCTCGATATGGAAAGTGCGTCCCTCGCCTGCACGGCGCATCAGCGCGGTGACAACTTCGGATGTCAGTTGCTCGACGCTTTCATGGACGCGCCGCGAGGCGACCGCGCTGGTGCCTTCCACGGCCAGGAAAGCCTTGGTCATGGCGACGACGATCTTGGCGGAATCGAACGGCGAGACCTTTCCGTTACGGCGGATGATCTGCATGGACGGCTCGCTGGAAGCCGCCGCGAGCGATTGTGAACGCAACTGGATGATGGGTGCGGAAGCGCCTTCCGCGTTGTGCAGGTTCAGTGACATCAATAGGCCCCGTGATGCGCGCGTTGTGTTTGAACGGGGCCGTAAGGAGGGACGCCGCAGAATCGCCGGCAGAATGTTGCCGACGGCGCATGCAAGCGACCGCCGGGACACCCCGCCCGTGGACGTTCAGGTCGTCACGGCAGGTCTCCTGGCTCGCAGGTCGTCGCTCGCTTCCCGTCTTCCCGGCGCGGAATGCACCAGTGACGTCAGTTAGGAAGCAGCTCGCTGCTGACAGTTGCGGGGGCAGCGCCGGAATTCCGCGCTCTCGCGCGGTTCACCGGCTTCCCTCTTAGCCACTAAATCTTGCGATCCAGCGGAACCGTGACGCCCACATGTGGTGATATTCGCGACATGGTGTCAACGATTCGTTTGCCCGAGGGGCCGACTTTCTCTGTGGAATGCGGGAGTTCCTTCGCTCAGGCGCATTTCTCCAATTCAACGGCCTTGCCGTAGACGTCGCTGAACTCCTGATCGTGAGCCGCAGAAACGATGACCGAGCCGGGCAGCCTTTGGCGGATCTCACGATGCAACATGCTCGCAGCCGGCACCTCGAGCGCAGACGTTGCCTCGTCCAACAGGATCAGGTCCGGCTCGGCCAGCAGAACGCGCGCGACCGACAAACGCTGCTTCTCGCCTTCCGACAGTCGCCGATGCCAGGCGTCAACGACATCCAGGGACGACCCGAGATGTTCGAGGCCGACAATCGTCAATACCTCCCGAAGCCGCGAGTCGCCAAATTCGTCGGCCGGTGCGGGATAGCTCAGCACACGGCGAAACGACCCCAGAGGAATGTACGGACGCTGCGGCAGCGCCATGGCGCGTCCGCGTGGTCGAGCCACCCTACCCTGCGCATAGGGCCAGATGCCAGCCATTGCGCGGAGCAGGCTCGTCTTGCCCGCGCCGGATCGGCCGACCAGCAGAGCGGCTTCGCCCGGCTTCAGGACAAGTCGCGCCAGCGAGGCAATTTCCCGGCCTTCAGCGTCGGTGACTTCGAGACCGTCCACATCGAGTGCGCCTTCCGTGGCGCGCGATCCGGTTTTGCTCTTCAACGCAGCTTCGGCCATCGCCTGTTCGAACTGCGACAACCGCTGCACAGTCGCCACCAGCTCCGCGATCCGGACATAGGAACTGATGAAATAGGAAAACGCCTGGTGCACCGAGTTGAAGGCAGAGCCGGCCTGCATGAAGGCGCCGAGCTGCATGGGACCGCCAAAGAACAACGGAGCCAATGCGAAATAAGGAAAATAGCGCGAGTAATACTTGTAGCTCTCCGCGAACAGCGAGACGAACTGCTCCCATCGCATCAGCCGATACCAGTTTCTCGCGATATCGGAGAAACGGCCGAGCAAATCGTCACGCTCCGACGCCTCGCCGCGCATCATCGCGATGGCTTCGCTGTTCTCGCGGATGCGCACGAGCGCGAAACGAAAATTGGCTTCGCGCCGCTCCCGCTCGAAATCGATCGCAATGAGGTGACGACCGATCAGGTGGGTTACGATCGTACCCAGGCCGGCGTAGATCAGCGCCGCCCAGACCAGATAGCCCGGGATGACGTAGGACACGCCGAAGATGCGCAGCGGCACGAGGTTCGAGAGCGTCCACAAGACAGCCACGAACGAGAAGATGCGAGCGATGGCATTGATCAGACCGACGGTAAGCGCGATCGCGTCGTCGATGAACTGCCTGACATCGTCGGCAATGCGTTGGTCGGGATTGTCGATGGGATTTCGGCCGAGCGCCGTACAGTAATGAACGGGACCATCGAGCCATTCACCGACATAACGCGCCGTCAACCAGCGGCGCCAGCGGATGGTCAGCCATTGCGTGAGGTAACGCTGATAGACCGTCGCGAAAACGAAAACGACGCCGATGGTACAGAAGACGCCGAATTGGGTGAGAAAGCCGATCCAATCTTTGTCCTGAAGTGTCTGGAAGAATGCGTTGCGCCAATAGTTCTCCGCGACGGCGGCGCCAACCAGGGCGAGCTGGCCTGCGATGATGCAGACGGACAGACCGATCGCGCTCCAGCGCTCCTCCGACCGGAAATATGGGCCGGCGATACGGCTGACCTCTCGCAGAGAAGTCCTCAGAGAAGCGATCCGGTTCAAGATGTAGCTCCTTGCTGGCGGCGCGCCGCGCGGGCCTCCTCGATCGGGCAGGCCTTGCAGAAGCGCCGGTCAGGCAGAAGATATTGCAAGCAGCAGACGCGGCGGCGCCGCTCCGGCGCCCCGCCCTCCAGCACAAAGTGGACAGCGTCGAACACCGGGTTTGGCTCACCGGCGGGGCTGGCCGGCTCGGACAGCCAGCGCTGGGCTTCCGAGAGGCGCTGGGATGGACCGGATACGGCTTCGAGCCTGCGCAGCATGGCCTCGAAGGTGTTGCCGACGTTGCTCCAGAATACCCGTGCCGTGACTTCGGTTCGATCGCACCACATCTCGATCAGGGGGGCGAAGTGATCGAACAGCAGCGGCCGCAGCCGCCGAAACGGCTCC
>NZ_LJYG01000016.1:31252-37899 GCF_001440035.1 Bradyrhizobium manausense
TCCTCGCCGCTACTGTTGTGGGTGCCGCCGATCTTGACCGCCGCGACGCGGCCATCATCCGCCATGACAAAGCGCAGCCCGGGCAGATCGACCGAAATCGTCTGGCCCAGCAAGACGTCGGCCATCAGCACCGGCGGGATGAACGCGTTCAGATACCACTTCATCCAGATCGACTGCACGGCCCGGACGTCGAAGCTCGCCGCAAAGCGGAGCACAAAACGATGCTCGATCGCCTCGCGCATGGACAAATCCAGCAACTTGTCTGCCGGCAGTCCCGGCCTGGGGTCTCGCGGGCCGACGAGGCGGCCGCCGAACGACGCATAGTCGCCGACGGCCAGACGATCAATCGCCTCGCAGACCTCGTCGGGCGTCACGGAAGATGGGTCCGACTTGAGCTACCAACGCGCACGCAGCGTCCCCGTGATGTTTCGTCCCGATCCATAATAGCAGTTCAGCGCGTCGTCGCAGGAGCCGACATAGCGGGTATCGAGGAGGTTCTTGACGTTCAGTGCGACGTCCCACTTCCTGAGCGTCGGGAAGCGCTCACCCAGATCGTAGCGAGCCGTGAGATCGTAGAGCGTGAATGACGGCACCGCGAGGGTGTTCAGCGGATCGACGGCCTGATCGCCGACCCAGCGGACGCCGCCGCCGAGGGTGAGACCGGCGAGCCAGCCGCCACCGCCGAACCGATACGTCGTCCACAGCGAGGCCGCGTTCATGGGGATGCCGACCGGGCGCTTGCCGAGGCCACCGGGTGTGTTGGTCGCGATGACCTTCGCATCGAGATAAGTATAGGCCGCGCTGATGTTGAAGCCGTAGAGATGCGTCGTCTTGATCTCGAGCTCCCCGCCCTGGCTTTCGACCGAGCTGGTCTGAACCGAGAAGCCGGGATGTGCGAGGTCGCGCGTCTGCACATTGTACTGGGTAATATCGAACACTGCCGCCGACATCAGAATATCGTAGCCGGGCGGAATGTATTTGACGCCGACCTCCGTCTGATCGCCGGTGACGGGAACGAAGGGACGGCCGAAGAAGTCCGTTCCGAATGTCGGCGTGAAGGACTGCGAATAGCTGGCGTAGGGTGCGACGCCGTTCTCGAAATTGTAGATCAGGCCGCCATTGTAGGTCACCCCGTGATCCGGCTGGAATGTCCATGGCGGGTTCGAGAATACGCCCGTTCCTGCATTGAGCACGCGCGTCTTCTGATCCTGCTCGAGCTCGTCATAACGCGCACCCAGCAGCACGTTGAGACGTCCAAGCTCGACCCGGTCCTGGATATAGGCTCCCGCCTGCCGTTG
The DNA here is from genome assembly GCF_001440035.1 of Bradyrhizobium manausense. GTDB lineage: Bacteria > Pseudomonadota > Alphaproteobacteria > Rhizobiales > Xanthobacteraceae > Bradyrhizobium > Bradyrhizobium manausense. The sequence continues at coordinate 32,551 of NZ_LJYG01000016.1, forward strand.
GTCCTGGTAGCGCAAGCTCGTGATGGTGGGCGACTTCACAAAGGGTTGCCCATACACCGGTGCATAAAGATTGAGGGCGGTGGCGGTCCCGACTCCCGTCCCCTGTTCGGCCGTGACAGCCGAGTAATCGGTCCCGAACACGACGTGATGCAATAGCGGTCCCATGGCGAAATCGGCCTTCAGCCGATTGTCGATCTGGTACATATCGATCTTGAACGTCTGATGCGCAGCCTGTCTGGTCACTGTCGTCGTGCCGGGCGCTGACGGGTTGCCCTGGACCTCGTTCAGGTCGATGTCGATGTTCTGGTAGTAGAAGTTCTGCTGGAACGAGAAGACGTCGTTGAAGCGGTGCTTGAACTCGTAGCCGATGCGGGCCTGCTTGATCGACGTGTCGTGATAGCTCGGCTCTCCCAGGAACGTCTTGCGGGAGATGAACTGCCCGTTCGCACCCGGCACGATCGTGCCGACGTAGGGCAACGGCTGCAGCACGGTCAGCTTGGGATCGTACTGGTAGGCCGCCAGGATCGTGAGACTGGTGTCTTCGCTGATCCGCCAGGTGAAGGACGGCGCGATAAAGGCGCGCTGGTTGCTGGTGAAATCGATCTGACCATCGCCCATCCTGCCGAGCCCAACCACGCGGTAGAGCAGCGAATGATCCGCGGTGACGGGACCGCCGACATCAAAAGCTCCTTCGACCGTGTTGCGCACGCCGAACCGAACGAGTGCTTCGCCGAAGGCATTATCGGTGGGACGTTTGCTGACAAGATCCCACAGTCCCCCGGGGCTGCCCTGCCCGTACAGCGTCGCGGCAGGTCCCTTCAGGACGTCGATGCGCTCGAAGCCGTAAGGCTCGAGACCGTAATTGTTGACGTTGAGCCTGAGGCCGTCGATGAACTGCAGCGCCTGGAAACCGCGCACATAGCCGTAGTCGCGCGTAAACTGTCCCTCGCGAAAATAGGTGCCGACGCCGGCGGTGTATTGCAGGGCCTCGCGCACGCTCTCGACATCGCGGTCGGCCATCTCCTGACGTGTGACGGTCGACACCGATCGCGGCAATTGCAGCAGCGGCGTCGTGACCTTGGCCCCTGCGGTGGTGCCGTGGGCGACATAGCCGTCGACGCCGTCCCTTGTCTGACTGACATTGTCGCTGTCGACGGACGGTCTCGCCGGCGCCGAATGGGAGGTCGAGGGCGCGCGTCGCGCCGAACGACGAGGCGTGGTGGTGGGACTTGCGCTCTGCGCGGCTGCAGGACGTGCGGCCGGCCGTGACTGCTGCACAATCACAGGCGGCAGGACGGGATCGCGAGGCGATTGCTGCGCGTCCGCCGGTGCGCCGGTGACAAGAGCCGCTGCGGCAGCGGTGGCGATGCCTATTTGAAATTTTGAGAACGGAACGAAAAAATCCGACTTGATCCTGGACACAACACCCCCCGGCGCGCGAAATGAACCGGCAGCGCCTGACCCGCGCAAACGCGCGAGTCGTGCGTCACCCTCGCACGGCACCTGCAGAGCTCCGGCTGCTTTTCCCTGTGGCAAAACCGTACGAGCCCCCACGGCAACGTGACACGTCACCGCGACAAGTCTCCAAGCCGAGGCAAACCGCCAACGGATTGAGGACTTCGCTTCGGCTCACCCCGTCCGACGCGCTTCGCTCGTGACCACGACTGACGGCAGGTCTCCTGGCTCGCGGGTCATCGCCTTTCCGATCGCCTTCCCAGGTCCGAAGACCCAGTGGCCAATGAACGAAAGGCTCGCCGCTTACAGTTGCGGGGGCAGCCGCGGCTTTGGAGGAAGCTCCGCACCGCATTCCCTATTGTCTCCCGAAGGAGAACCGTCGCAGTCACCATAAGTTTATCTGCAAAGAGCTGTCAACACAGGCCGCCACCCTCAAACACTATCTCTCGCGAGCTATTCTGCGACTTGGCGCTGAAGTCTCTATCACATGCAATCCCCATATGTGGGGATCACCAGCCACGGCAGCGGCTTCGTTCAGGTAATAGAGCGGCATCAAGGCGAGAGACGGATCGTCACGACAGCCGATCTGCGCCCACGTCGAAACGGACAAAAGCCAAGCTGGTTGCCGCACCGAGCAGGGTCCAGAAGATCAGACTAGTCACCGTGACTGCGACGACGAACTGGTGCGACAGCGAGGATGGCACGTTAGTCTCGACGTGCTCCAGCTCCGGCGCACCGATCAGATGTGGCAAAGCGAGGAGGATCACGCCAGCAATGGCGGCCGGCGCCGAACGGCGGAACACGATCAGGGCGAGGCCGGCAGCCGTCGCGAGCACCGCGGCGAGCCACCAGATCTGGCGCGACAGCAGCGGCGCAGCGGGAACACCCGGCAATTCCGGCGGCAGGCCAAGACCGGGCGCGATGGTGAAGACGGCGAAGCCGGCCAATCCCCACAGTAGCCCCTCGTGCCAGGCCACCCCCTCCCCGGTCGCGCCACTCCGCACAGCGAAGAAGCCAGCGAGCAACAATGCGAAGCCGATCGCGTTCAGCACGTTGGCGGCGGCTGTGTAGGCGTTGCGTTCGAAGCCGTCGCGCGGCTCCCAGGCGCCCGCGCCGTGGTCGTGATCGGCATGATCGTGGGCCGCATGATCATGGGCCGCGTGATCATGGCCGGCCACAGCCGTCTGCGGCGCCGCTGCAGCCTCATGCTGTTGCGCTTCCGCGGCCTTCTCGAAGACCTCGGCTTTCAGGATCAGTGGAACGGTGCCGAACTGCTGGGCGACCGTGACGATGAGACCAACGATGAAACCGGCAACAACCGACGAGAAGACGATCGAGCGAAACGTGCCCATGCCGCCCCGGTCAGTGGCAAGGGAAGGCGTTCGAATGGCGCACGTCGTGCGCGGCATTGTGGACGACGTCGATGTGCGAGAAGCCGACCATGCCGATGACGAAAACGCCAAGCACCATGGCCATCAAGGCCTGCGAAAGCCGCCCGACCTGTCCGGCTGCGACCGGCAGATGCGTTACCTGGGATTGGCTCATGACTGTTCTCCACGTCCGATTTGAGCGTCTTCTATCAGCTTCCGGGCGATGTCGCGACTAGTAAGATGCAGGTTGGTACCCGCCGGAATGCCCTTTCGAGCGATCTTGGCCGCGGCCGCTGCCCGAAACGCATCCTCGAAGCGCAGGAAATAGCCCAGGCAGTCCTTTGGCGAGGGCTCGGCGCCGAGCAGCGTCCGCAGCGCGCCCCGATGCACGGCACAAATAGCGCCGTGTCCTCTGACGGAAAAGATCAGGGACGCGATGTCGTCGCGCCAGTGCGCCTCGTCGTTCAAGTCGAGATCGTGCGTCCCCGCCCCAGCGGATTGAGGAGGCGGACGATTTCGCAGGCGGCAACGAGGCCGATCAGCCATGCGGCGCTCCGCAGCCCGATCCGTGCCACGATTTCGAAGGTGAAGGCGCCTTGACCGCCCAGGAACGGCGTGGCGGCGAAAAGCGCGAATTCGTATGCGGCGTAGGCGCAAACGAACGCAAGCGCCAGGACCAGAGCCGCGCGGTTTTGCGGGAGCGCGCCGAGAGCGAGCGACGAGGCGGCGGTCGCCGCCAGCGCGGCGGCCCCGATGACAAAGCCCCAGGCGATCGTGCTCGCGTCCACGGGATAGTGCAGTACGCCAAATCCGATCGTCTGATTGACCAGCCACGCGCCGGTCACGACGAGCAGAGCCGGACCCAGCCGCAGCGATGCCGCGGCGACAACCGCAAATGCCGCGAACGGCGTTGCGCAGGCGAATGCGAAGCTTGCAAGCGCGCAGGACACCGTCAGAAGCGCAAAGCAGAACATGGCGGCGTAGCGCTGCTCAACCGGATGCAGACGGACACGGTCCGCATTGGGCGGCAGAAGGTTGAAAGCCATTGGGAAGGTCTCCTTTTCGTCAATTCTAGCTGGATTTTCCGGCAGGCAATAGTTTTTTGGGGGTCAGTGCAGGGCTTCCATGGGGTTTTCGGGGTCGGACAGGTCGATCCGATCATAGGTCGCGAGCCACTCAACCAAGGTCGAGGACAGCGGCCCGGTGGCAGCCAGTTGCCGGAGCGCAACCCGGACGGTCGCGCGACTGGCGCGATCGTTCTTAAAAGCCAACGCATTCGGGCCTCGGCCTGCCATCACAGCCCTCACGACCTCTCGCTTGAGCGCCGCAGTGGCCGGCTCGCCGTATCGCTCGAGCAACGCCTGGAATGAAGCCTGATGTTGGGGCTGAAGCTCCCGTTTCCGGCCAAGTTGATCTCGGAGCGGGTGTGCGGGATAGAGATGAGCGCAGGGAACCCAGCCCTCGGGAAGTGGCTCGGTTGCCGCATGAGTTCGGTTATGGGCCAGCAGCTTGGGCAAGACATGTGTGTGCGGTCCATCGGGGCTTCGGCCGACCGGCGGCGGGATCGGCTGAAACACCTCGGCTCGCCCGGCCCGGCTGATGAAGACGCGATGCGGATTGGCCGCGAGGATGATCCTCATCGCATCGTTGCCCGGCGCGAATACCGATCGGCCGGTGCGATCTCGAAGCGCTGAAATCACATCCCCGTCATCCACGCGGATGCAGGCGTCGATCTGCAGCGTGCCGAGGCCGAGATCGAACAGCACGCCGCCGCGATCTCGGCTTCGCAGCGCCTGGTCGTCGGCGCCGATCTCGGTCAGTGTCGTGCGTCCATGCATCGCGCACGCATCCTCCGGAAGGCACAACGCGACGCGATGGCTCCAGCTCTCGCTGGTCGGCGATTCCGAAGCTATCAGCCGTGGCTCCGGCCGTGACAAGATACGAATTCCGCCCCTGTCCGTGACCACGCTGATCGTCACCTCATCGCGGCGCAGATCGGCCGGCTCGCCGGCATCGCGGGTGAATTCGGCGATCGCTCCGAACGTTCCCACGCTCCAGCCGGCCTCCACGTCGTCGAGCTGACGGGCAAGGAGATCCATGACATCATCGCTTGCCGTCATCCGGCGTCCCTCACCTCTTCGCGTCTTGACGCGTCAGAATGTGGCACCTGCCCTCACCATATAGGTGCGGCCCGGCAGCGGATAGGCGCTGAAGCGGCCGTCGGTGAACGTGCTGGCGATCGCATAATCATAGTAGAGCGCATTCAGGATGTTGTTCACGCTCAATGACCAGAAGTAACGTTCATATTGGCCGCTGAGCTTGAGGTCGATTGTGCCATTGGCAGGGATCGGCTTCTGGGTTCCGGCCTGGTCGTTGTCCATGCGCTTCTCGCTCCAGAAGCGCGCGGTCGCGTCGAGCACGAGATAATTCTGCCAGATGTTCCAGGTCACGCCGGCACTGGCGGTGTAGCGCGACACCAGCGGCACGTCGTTGCCGGCCCAGACGCCTTCGCGGAACACGGCTC
>NZ_LJYG01000016.1:37960-63219 GCF_001440035.1 Bradyrhizobium manausense
GGCGGGTGGGATCGAGATTGACGTTGTAGAACAGCACGGGATTGAAATGGATCTCATTGGTGAGGTCCATGAGATACAGGCTGCTCTGGAACTGCAGTCCGCCGGCCTTGATGCGTAGGCCGCCCTCGACGTCCTGCGAGGTCTGGGTCTTGAGCTGGAAGGTCTGCGGTAGCGGATTGAAGAAGGGGTCGAACGACGGTCCCGACGACACACGCTCGTCGACGTCAGGCGTGCGGAACGCTCGCGCGCCGCGGCCGAACAGCGTGAACACGCCGTTGAGGCGCTGCTCGACACCGAGGTGCAGCGCATAATTTGTCTCGTTGCTGTTGAGCGGCACTGCGCCGATGTCGGTATTGAATGGCGCGGCCGGATTGAAATTGTCGCGGGCCGACAGATTGAAGTTCTGCAGCCGCGCGCCATAGGAGACATCCGTCATGGGCGTGACGCCCAGCGTGTGCTGGAAATAGCCGGCGACCGTTTGCTGCCTGAGGTCGTAATTGTGCCAGGGCGCCAGCCCCTGCCCGGCGCCGCGGTTCTGCTGGTAGCTCGCGTCGTAATAGTCGATGCCCGTCAGGAGCTGCGACGGCATGCCGAAAGCAAAGCTCTTCACGCTGAGGCGCGGCGTGATCGACCACGTCGTCAGATCGGCATCGACATAGTTCGACGTGAAGAGGGCCGGAACCGGCGTCGGGCTGGAGAAGAAAGCGCTCTGCTGCTTCTTGTCGCGCACGCCGCCGTCCACGATGAGGTCGACGCCGTTGACCAGCGTCTTGGTGAAGCCTGCCGTTGCGCTGTAGCCCTGCTGGTTGGCGTAGTTGAATGGCGTGCTGGTCCCCCTTCGCGCCGTGGCGAGTTCGTCCAGTCCGATCGAGGGATCGACGGTGCGGCCGCCCGGTAGCCTCAGTTCCTGGTTATCTCCGGTCACGGTCAGGAAGGCAGTCAGGTCGGGCGTCGAATAGTTGAGATTGCCGACGCCATTCTCCTGGGAATAGCGATTGTTGTCGCGGTAGCCGTCGGTCTTGACGACATTGCCATAGAACGAGGTCGACCAGGGACCGGAGCTCAGCGAGGTCGAAACATTGCCGAGCCTGGTATTGAACGAGCCAAAGCCGGCCTCGATGCGCGCGGCAACTGGCGGTCCGCCGACACCGTTCTTGGTGACGATGTTGATCACGCCGCCGATGGCGTTATCGCCGTAGAGCACCGCGCCTGAATTGCCGCGCGTGATCTCGATGCGCTCGATCGAGTTAAGCGGGATGGTGGAGAGATCCACCTGCGCCATGTCGATATCGTTCAGCCGCCGGCCGTTGATCAACACCAGCGTATTGGCGCTCCCAAAGGCACCGAAGCCGCGCAGGTCGACGGTGGTCTTTGCTGCGATCGGGCCGCCGTAGAGCGTCGTGATCTGCGCGCCCGGCGTCTGCGTCGCGATGATCTCGGCCAATGATTGCGACGGCGAATGTTCGATATCCGCGGCCGTGATGACGGTGGTAGCGGCCCCGACGATGCCGCCACCGCTCGTGCCGGTCGGATTGCTCGATGAGGACGAACCCGTTCCAGCGCCGTCGGCCGCACGGGCCGGTGCGGGATTGGTCGGCGCTCGCCGCCGCGTCGTATCGCCGTCGCCGGTCGCTCTCGCGCGCGTGCGGTTCTGGTCGTCGGACTTGATTACCTCGACCGGCGGCAACTGCTCCGCAACAGCCTGCTGGGCGCTGGCGGGTCGAGCAGTGACGAGAATGGCAGGGACTATGAAGCTTGAAGCGAGCAGAACCGCGCGGCGGTGCCGGGCAGCGGTGGAAACGGGAGACATACTATGGCCTCGGTATGACGTCGGTGGCACGTCACAGCGAGCGAGGCTCCACCAGAGCCCTGTCGGACCCGAATGAAACGATGTCTGTACTCCCCGACCGACATCTTCGCGTGTGACCACGGCTGACGGCAGGTCTCCTGGCTCGCGGGTCGTTACCTCTACGTCGCCTTCCCGGGACCGAGATTCCCCAGTGGCCTGAGACGAGAGGTTCGCCGCTTACAGTTGCGGGGGCAGCCGCGGCATAGGGGCAATCCCCGCACCGCATTCCCTATTAATCCCCGAAGGGAGCCGTCGATACAACCGTAAGGGTTCGGATTTGATCACGTCAAACGAGTTCACGAGAATGTTCGGCGGTTCGTCCTTCAGTGTGATTGAAATACATCACCAGTGCTGGGCAGAACCTTTACAACCACACCATCGCTGATTGGCGCGGCAATATTGTTCTTCAATGCTGGGGCTGTCGATCCTGATTTCGCCACTGCGCAATTTGATCGGGGCGCGACGAAAGCTCACGAATTGCCTCGGGTGGGTAGAGGAACAGCCCAACCTGCTTTCTGCCTTGGCTGAAATAAGCCCGACCGCTGGTCGGTATTCGGCCGTCCTTCGACCAGCGACGCAGCTCGGCGCCGGAGACTGCCAAAATCTCTTCAACCATCTTGGCGGCAAGCGGTTCTTTCTTCAGCCGCTCCAGCTTTTGTTCCACGACACCACATAAATCCAAGATCGAATTCTGAGTTGCCTCGGGACACTCGATGATAATTCCGGATTTTACTTGCTTCACAAGGCATTTGAATTCGTCACGAAACGTGGATTTGACCAGCCGAATTGCCTGGGTCGCCTTGTGAGTGCTGCCGGCGGTCAAATCCTCCGAAGGCACAAAGCCGACAAGATGGGCGGCGACATCAGATGTATCCAGATAGCGGACCTGAGCGACTCCCTCGTGCATGCGCTTTTAGGACTTCGACGCAGCGTAAGGTGAAAACAGCGACTGTCTCTCGTCGATCATAAGGGAGCGCCCGATCGGTGGAAAAGCGCGTTGCGGACAATCTATACGTTCGCACACCTTGCAGCCGATGCCAATGGGCACGGCTGACGCGGGATCGTGGATGTCAAGGCCGCGCGAATAGACCAGTTCTCCGGCATGCCTGACATCGCAGCCCAGGGCGACCGCGAAGCTCTTGCCGAGGGACTCATAGCCACCGCTCTTGTGCGAGACGGTCCGCGCGATCCAGAGATAGGCGCGCTCGTCGGGCATCCGGGCAAATTGTGTCACGATGCGACCAGGCGATGCAAAGGCCTCGTAGACGTTCCACAGCGGACAGGTGCCGCCAATCCGCGAAAAGTGAAAATCCGTCGCCGACTGCCGCTTCGAGATGTTGCCCGCCCGGTCGACGCGAATGAAGAAGAACGGTACGCCGCGCGCCGACGGACGCTGCAGCGTGCTGAGCCGGTGGCAGACGGTCTCGAAGCCAACGCCAAAAGCCTCGCCCAGCATGTCGATGTCGTAACGCCGGTTCCTCGCCTCGGTGAGGAACCGTCCATAAGGCATGATCAGCGCGCCTGCGAAATAATTGGCTAGGCCAATTCGGGCGAGCCCGCGCGTCTCCTGATTGGCAAATCCCGCTCCGTCGGCGAGCGCAATCAACTCCCGGTCAAAGGCCAGCATCGCGATTTGCGTCGCGAGCTGGAAGGCGCGCTGGCCCGGCTCAAGCCGGCGCGAAAGATGCAGGGTCCTGTTCTGTGGATCGAAGCGGCGATGCACTGCATCGGCGACATCACCGATCACAACCGTGACGTCGAATCTGCTCTTGAGATAATCGGCGAGCGCGGACGGCGTGACTGCCACCGATGGCGACAGTTCATCAGCCAGTCGCTCGGCGGCATCGTCCAGCTCGGCGATATAGTTGTGGCGTGCGTAAAAGAAGTCACGAACCTCCTCGTAAGGCGTCGACGGCAGGATCGCCGTGTCGGCCTGTCTGTCTTCTCCGAGCCGCGCCGCGAGTGCGGCGCTTTGTTCGATCGCTTGCCGGTAGCGGCGATTGATGCCGACCAGGGCTCGTCCCAGCGCCGGCATGTTCGACGCGAGCTCGCGCAGCTCCGCGGCCGAGACGGTCCCTCCGACCTCCGAATCCGACAACGCCTCTCGCAAATCAGCAATGAGACGGGCCTCGTCATCCTCCGAGAACAGTTGAACGTCGACACCGAACGCGGCGTTGAGCTTGAGCAGAACGGCAATCGTGAGCGGCCGTTGGTTGTTCTCGAGCTGATTGAGATAGCTCAGCGAAATGCCGATCGCGGACGCGAGCGCCTGCTGCGTCAGCCGGCGCTCCTCGCGCAGCCGCTTCAGCCGAACGCCCATGAATGCCTTTTTCATCCGACGCCTCTCGACTTCGCAAACTTTGCAAATTCGCCGCGTTGGCTTCGCAAAGCTTCACCTTTTCAGCACTATACGCCAGTTGTGGAGTTGCAGATATTGCGAATAGCAGACCGGGTTACAAGGGTCACCGGATATCGCGCCATGCAGGCCGCTCTCGAACCAGCCACCAGACCGAACGAGCCGACCCGCTTCGTCGAGGTCGTTTTCCCCGAGCAGGCCAACCACTACGGCACGCTGTTCGGCGGCAATGCGCTGAGCCTCATGGGCAAAGCCGCCTTTGTGGCGGCCACCCGGCGCGCCCGCTGTGCGGTGGTCATGGCGACCTCCGACAAGGTGCAATTCCATGACCCCGTCCACGTCGGCGAACTCGTCGAACTCACCGCGCAGGTCGAACGGGTCGGCCGCTCGTCGATGACGGTCGCGGTCGAGGTCGTCGCGGAAACGCTCGCAACCGGCCATCGCCGCATCGCCATGCAGGGCTCATTCGAAATGGTCGCCGTCGACGCGGCCGGAAAACCGACGCCGGTCGATCCGGCGTCTTCAAGATATGCCTGAAGGATTCCGAACCGTGAAATCGCATAATGTCCGCACCTACAAATCTTCCGAGCATCTCGCGCGTGCGGATCAACTCGCCTGGAAGATCGCCGAGGTCGCTTCCGACCCGGTCGCGGTCGAGCCCGCCGTGATCGAGATGATCGGCAACCGCATCATCGACAACGCCGCCGTTGCCGCAGCCTCCGTTGCGCGCCGCCCCGTCGCGAGCGCGCGGGCGCAGGCCGTCACGCACCCCGTCAAGCCCGGTGCGACGGTGTTCGGCTTGCCGCAGGCGCAGCGCATCTCGCCGGAGTGGGCGGCGTGGGCCAACGGTGTTGCCGTGCGCGAGCTCGACTTCCACGACACGTTCCTCGCCGCCGACTACTCGCACCCCGGCGACAACATTCCGCCGATCCTGGCAGTGGCGCAGCATTGCGGCCTCGACGGCGCGGCAATTATCCGGGGCCTTGCGACCGGCTACGAGATCCAGGTCAATCTGGTGAATGGCATCTGCCTGCACGAGCACAAGATCGACCACATCGCCCATCTCGGCCCGTCGGCAGCAGCCGGCATCGGCACCGCACTGGGCTTACCGATCGAGACCATCTATCAGGCCGTTCAACAAGCGCTCCACGTGACGACCACTACGCGGCAGTCGCGCAAGGGCGAAATCTCCAGCTGGAAAGCCTATGCACCGGCTTTTGCCGGCAAGATGGCGATCGAGGCCGTTGACCGCGTCATGCGCGGCGAAGGCGCGCCCTCGCCGGCCTGGGAAGGCGAGGACGGCTTCATCGCGTGGCTGCTGTCTGGCCCGAAGTCGCAATACGTCGTGCCCTTGCCCGAGAAAGGCGAGCCGAAGCGCGCCATCCTCGATACCTACACCAAGGAGCATTCGGCGGAGTACCAGAGCCAGGCCCTGATCGATCTGGCGCGCCGGATGGGCCCGAAGATCGGCGATCTCAGCAAGATCGAGAGCATCGTGATCCACACCAGTCATCACACCCACTACGTGATCGGCACCGGCGCCAACGATCCGCAGAAGATGGACCCGAAGGCCAGCCGCGAGACGCTCGACCATTCGAGCATGTACATCTTCGCGGTCGCGCTCGAAGACGGCGGCTGGCACCACCAGAAATCCTACGCACCTGAACGCGCTGCACGGCCGGAGACGGTCGCACTGTGGCATAAGATTTCCACGGTCGAAGATCCCGCCTGGACCCAGCGCTATCACAGCCATGATCCCCGGCAGAAAGCATTCGGCGGCCGCGTGGTGGTCACGCTCAAGGGCGGCTCGATCGTCAGCGACGAGCTGGCTGTGGCGGACGCACATCCGCTCGGCGCGCGCCCGTTCGCACGGCTGCAATACGTCGCAAAATTCCGCAGTCTCGCCGATGGCGTCATTGCACCCGCCGAACAGGATCGCTTCCTCGGTCTCGTCGAGCGTTTGCCCGAGCTGACAGCCAGCGACCTCTCCGGACTGACCTTCACCGTCGATTCGTCACAGCTCGGCGCTCAGGGATCGACCGGCATCTTCGACTGGTCCGGCCGCTAAGGCCCGACGCAAGCTCCTTCGGAAATCAAGGGATAGGGACCATGATGAATGAAGCTCCTGCAAAGCCGGCGCCCAAGAAGTCGGTCGCGCTCTCCGGCGTCATCGCCGGCAACACCGCGCTCTGCACCGTCGGTCGCACCGGCAACGATCTCCACTATCGAGGCTACGACATTCTCGACGTCGCGGAGACCTGCGAGTTTGAGGAGATCGCTTACCTGCTCGTGCACGGCAGCCTGCCGACGCCGGCCGAGCTTGCCGCCTACAAAACCAAATTGAAGGTCCTGCGCGGCCTTCCGAACGCTGTGAAGGCGGCGCTGGAGGCCCTCCCCGCCGCGGCGCATCCGATGGACGTCATGCGCAGCGGAGTCTCGACGCTCGGCTGCGTGCTGCCGGAGGCCTCCGACCACAACCATCCGGGCGCCCGCGACATCGCCGATCGCCTAATGGCTTCGCTCGGCTCGATGCTGCTCTACTGGCATCATTTCGCCCAGAACGGCCGCCGCATCGACGTCGAAACCGACGACGACACCATCGGCGGACACTTTTTGCAGCTCCTGCACGGCCGCAAGCCGTCGGGCTCCCATGTCCGCGCCATGCATACCTCGCTTAATCTCTACGCCGAACACGAGTTCAATGCGTCGACCTTCACGGCCCGCTCGATCGCCGGCACCGGCGCCGATATGTATTCGGCCATCACCGGTGCGATCGGCGCGTTGCGCGGCCCGAAGCACGGCGGCGCCAACGAGGTCGCGTTCGAGGTGCAGAAGCGCTATGGCGATGTCGAGGAAGCTGACGCCGACATCCGCCACCGGGTCGCCGCGAAGGAGGTCGTGATCGGCTTCGGCCATCCCGTCTACACGATCGCCGATCCTCGCAACAAGGTAATCAAGGAGGTCGCACGCCGCCTGTCGCGCGAGGCCGGCTCGCTGAAGATGTTCGAGATCGCCGACCGGATCGAGATCGTGATGGCCGAGACCAAGAAGATGTTCGCCAACCTCGACTGGTTCAGCGCGGTCTCCTATCACATGATGGGCGTACCGACCGCGATGTTCACGCCGTTGTTCGTGATCGCCCGCACCTCGGGCTGGGCGGCCCACATCATCGAGCAGCGCATCGACAACAAGATCATCCGGCCGTCGGCCAACTATGTCGGGCCGGAGAACCTGACGTTCGTACCGCTCGACCAGCGCAGCAGCCTGCGCTCGTCGGTCCGCGCAGCCTGAAGGACCTGATATGCCGTATCTCGTCGCCGCGGATCTTCCGCGCCAATCCGCCGGCAGCCGCTTCCGCGAGCTGTTGAAGCAGCCGGGCATCCTGAAGCTGCCCGGCACGCATAACGGCATGGCGGCGCTCCAGGCCAAGGCGGCCGGTTTCGAGGGGCTCTACCTCTCCGGCGCAGCCATGACCGCGTCGATGGGCCTGCCCGATCTGGGTATCATCACCGTCGACGAAGTCGCCTTCTTCATTCGCCAGATCGTCCGCTCCTCGGGGCTGCCTCTGCTCGTCGATGCCGACACCGGATATGGCGAGGCACTAAATGTGATGCACGCGACCCGCGTGTTCGAGGATGCCGGTGCCGGCGCACTCCATCTCGAAGACCAGATCCTGCCAAAGAAATGCGGACATCTGAACGACAAGAAGATCGCCGATGCACATGACATGGCCGCCAAGGTCGCTGCCGCAGCGAAAGCGCGCCGCGATCTCGTGATCATCGCGAGAACCGACGCCGCCGCAAGCGAAGGTCTCGACGGCGCCGTGGCCCGTGCCAAACTGTATATCGAGGCCGGCGCGGACGCGATCTTTCCGGAGGCGCTTAACACGGCCGAGATGTTCCGTGCCTTCGCCCAGCGCATGCCGGGCGTCCCCCTGCTCGCCAACATGACGGAGTTTGGAAAGACTCCATTCTTCACCGCCGGTGAATTCGAGGCGATGGGTTACGCAATGGTGATCTGGCCTGTGTCCTCGCTGCGCGTGGCGAACAAGGCGCAGGCAGAACTTTATGCTGCCATTTCACGTGACGGCGGCACGCACAAGCTCGTCGAGCGCATGCAAACGCGCGCGGAACTCTATGCGACGATCAGATTACACGATTACGAAGCTTTGGATTCGTCGATCGTTCAAACCGTCGTTCCATCCGGTATGCCGCAGCGCAACTGAACGACGAGAGGTTGACGGCACCCCATCGTTGCAGATAATCGGAGACGTCGAGGTTCTCTGGGTCCCGCTTGACCCGGAGCTAAGAGGGAAGCCGGTGCGCTCCCGGTCCAGTTGGACTGACGCAATGCCGGCGCTGCCCCCGCAACTGTAAGCGGCGAGCCCGCATCCAATCGTGTCACTGAAGCGAAAGCTTCGGGAAGGCCCGGATGCAGGCGACGACCCGCGAGCCAGGAGACCTGCCCCGACAACATAATCGTCCACGGGCGGGGTGTCCCGGTGGTGCGCCAAGCAGCTGCCGCATCCGCGGCTGCCGTGCCAGCGTCCGCCATGGCCTTTGCCCCCATCATATTGGGGTTAAAGCTATGACTTCTCTTTCACTTCCTGTCGCCACACTCGGCACGCCCCGCATCGGGCCGCGCCGCGAACTCAAGCTCGCGCTCGAAGGTTTTTGGGCCGGCAAGATCAGCGAGACACAACTCCTCGACACCGCGGCAGGTCTTCGTGCCGCCAACTGGGCGCGCCAGAACTCGCTCGGCGCGACCATCATCCCCTCGAACGATTTTTCGCTCTACGACCAGGTGCTCGACACCAGCGTGATGGTCGGTGCCATTCCCGATGCTTACGGCTGGAAGGGTGGCCCGGTCTCGCTGAAGACATACTTCGCGATGGCACGCGGATCGCAAGGCGATGCGGACGACGTGAGCTGCGGTCATGCCCATCATGGCCATGGGGACACCGCGCAGGAAATGACCAAGTGGTTCGACACCAACTACCACTACATGGTCCCGGAGTTTCACAAGGGCCAGACCTTCAAGCTCTCCTCTCGCAAGGTGGTCGAGGAGTACGATGAAGCCAAGGCGCTGGGGTATCAGACCCGTCCGGTGCTGGTCGGTCCCGTCACGTTCCTCAAGCTCGGCAAGAGCGATGATGCAGCGGTCGACCCGGTTTCGCTGCTCGATGGCCTGCTGCCTGTCTATGTCGAGGTTCTCCAGGAGCTCGGTAGGCGGGGCGCGGAATGGGTCCAGATCGACGAGCCGTGCCTGGTTCTCGATCTCAACGAGACCGAGCGGAGCGCGCTGCAACGTGCCTATGCGCGCTTCGCCAAAGACGTCCCCGGCATCAAGATCATGCTTGCCACCTATTTCGGTGCGATCGCAGACAATCTGCCGGTGGCGCTCGCGCTGCCCGTCGCCGGATTGCACGTCGACCTGATCCGCTCACCGCAGCAGCTCAACCAGATCGAGTCCGGCGCACGCAAGGACCTCGTGATCTCGCTCGGTGTCATCGATGGCCGCAACGTCTGGCGTTCCAACCTGTCGGCGCTGGTCGAACGGTACAAGCCGGTCATCGCCAAGCTCGGCGCCGGCCGCGTGCAGATCGCGCCGTCCTGCTCGCTGCTGCATACGCCGATCGATCTCGAGCTTGAGACCGGTCTCGATCCGGACGTGAAGAGCTGGCTTGCCTTCTCGGTGCAGAAGATCGCCGAGCTGTCCACGCTGGCAACGGCACTTGCAGGCAACGCCGGCGTCGCGGACGCCCTTGCCGCCTCGGACAAGGCCGCCAAGGCCCGCCAGACCTCGCCGAAGATCCATGACGCTTCGGTGGCCAAGCGCATGGCGGCGATCGACGACGCCATGCGCCGCCGTACCAGCGCCTTCGCGAGCCGCGCGGAAATCCAGCGCAAGCGTTTCGACCTGCCGGCCTTCCCGACGACGACGATCGGCTCGTTCCCGCAGACCGCGGACGTCCGCAACGCCCGCGCCGCCCACGCCAAGGGCATGCTGACCGACGTGCAGTACGAGCAGTTCCTCAAGGAGGAGACTGCCCGCACCGTCCGCTGGCAGGAAGAGATCGGGCTCGACGTGCTGGTCCATGGCGAGTTCGAGCGCAACGACATGGTACAGTATTTCGGCGAACAGCTCTCCGGCTTCGTCTTCACCCAATATGGCTGGGTGCAATCCTACGGCTCCCGTTACGTTCGTCCACCGATCCTGTTCGGCGACGTCTCGCGCCCGAAGCCGATGACGGTCGAATGGTGGCGCTACTCGCAGTCGTTAACCAAGAAGCCGATGAAGGCAATGCTCACGGGTCCGGTAACGATCCTGAACTGGTCGTTTGTCCGCGACGATCTTCCGCGCAGCGAAGCCTGCCGGCAGATCGCGCTTGCGATCCGCGACGAGGTCACCGACCTGGAAAGGGCCGGTGCGACCATGATCCAGATCGACGAAGCTGCGCTGCGCGAGGGCTTGCCGCTGCGTCACTCCGAGTGGAAGACCTATCTCGACTGGGCCGTGGAAAGCTTCCGCATCTGCTCGACCGGCGTCGCCGATGCCACGCAGATCCACACCCACATGTGCTACTCGGAGTTCAACGCCATCATCGACGCGATCGCGGCGATGGACGCCGACGTGATCTCGATCGAGACATCTCGCTCGAAGATGGAGCTGCTCGATGCGTTCACCGGCTTCAAATACCCGAACGACATCGGCCCCGGCGTCTACGACATCCATTCGCCGCGCGTTCCCGAGACCGGCGAGATGAGGGATCTCATCACGCTGGCCCGGAAACGGCTGTCGGACTCGCAGCTCTGGATCAATCCGGATTGCGGCCTGAAGACGCGCAAATGGGAGGAAGTCCGTCCGGCGCTCGTCAACATGGTCGCTGCCGCACGCGAGCTTCGAAAGGCGTCTTGACGCTGATGTAACTCTCCCCTCGGCCTCAAACGGAGACTGCCGATGCGATTCTGGATCAAATGTACCCGCTTTGACGGCGGTAAGCCCTATCACGTCAATTTCTCGCTGGTCGGCGGGATGTGGCGCGATGGCGATAAGACGATCCTGGAGTTCGTCGGCAGCGGGGCGCAAACGATCGAGGTTCGGGAGACCCCAGAAGAGATCCTCGCGATTCACCTCGGCACGTCGGGGGCGTCCAATCCGTGAACTCCGTTAGAAATGCGGCCGGCACCGATGCAAATCAGGCGCCGGCCGACTTGAGACAAGTGGGTTCACACCCCGATCACTGGTATCCCCTGGCATGGTCGCAAGAGGTGAAGCGCGGGCGTGCCTTCGCCTCCTCGTTTGCGGGTGAACCTATCGTTATCGTTCGCACCGAGGCCGGCGATCTGTTCGCGCTGGAAGATCGCTGCGCGCATCGGCAGGTCCCGCTGTCGAAGGGCGTTGTCAAAGATTGCCATCTGCGCTGCTGCTATCACGGCTGGAGCTACGACTCCTCAGGCCGCTGCGTCGACGTTCCCTATCTCGGCAAAGATAAGCTTCCGAACGGGGTGCGCGCCTATCCGTGCTGCGAACTGGATGGGGTCGTTCTGGTATGGCCGGGCCGATTGCCAGCCAAGCTGCCGCCTACAACGCTCGGGGCCGCAGCGGATCGCGCCTACAAGACGCGACGGTTCGGACGAGTCGTCAATTGCCACTACACTTTCATGCACGAGAACCTGATGGACATGAACCATCAGTTCCTGCACCGACGGACCACCGGAAAAGTCGGCCCGCGCTATCTCGGCAAGCGGTCCGGCGAGGGCTGGATGGAGCTGGACTACAGCTTCCGCCGCCCCGGCGAACGCGCCCCGCTCGGTGAGAGCATGATCGTCGGCAGTCTCCGTGCCCCCTCCGCCGCACCGCGCGACCTCATGACGATCCGGACGGACTACCCGCACCAGTCCCTGCGCCTCTGGACCTCGGGCGAGAAGCCGGTCCTGCATGTCTGGCTCGGCTACACGCCGGTCGATGCCGATCAGCGCAAGAACCAGACGTTCATCATGCTCTCCGTCCGGCGCCCGAAGATTCCCGGCGTGCTTGAGCTCGCCTGGCCCTTCCTGGCCAAATTCACCGACCGCGTCTTCGACGAGGATCGCGAGATCGTCGAGACGGAGCAGGCCGCCTACGACGCTCAGGGCGGAGACTGGAATCAGGAGGTATTTCCTGCGATCCGCGACCTGCGAGAATTGCTAGCCCTGCAGGGGGGGCGTAATCACGCTTAGAGGTCCAAAGACCGCTCATAAGGTGTGGCTATAGGTTCGATTCCCTCGGGGTCGCCAGCTAGAGCAGCCCTTTCTGCGGCGGTCCGTTTCGTGGACCGCTTTCGCATGCACGAGTGCCACGAGCGAAACGTGGGCTGACACATTCGCGATCTCGAAGGCGGCGCTCAGAGTGCATTGCCAGCGCGACGGTCAGCCAACAAAACAATTCAAGAATTTCGTGAGTCTCATGGGTGAGCCACTAGACGTCGGTGTGTTCTATGGGCCGGTACGGACGGCAGCTGTTGCAAGTCTCATCACGGAGACCACCAGTGTCGTGATCAGCGCCCGCTCAGAATTTGAACGAGGTCTCGATCTCGTAGGTGCGTCGCGCCCCGAGGAATATCTGATCAGGATAGAACGGATCGCTCCACGCCGCGTAGATGGCATCGGTCAAGTTACGAACACGGAAGGTCACGCGCGTATTATCGAAAGTCTGGAAACGCGCAGATTTCGGGATATCGATGAAGGCGAATGCATCGACCGTCGTATAGGCGAGCATTTTCACCGTGTTGGCGTCCGTGCTGTAACGGTCTCCGACGTGACGGACGGAGAACCCTGCCTCGACCGGGAGCCAGCCCGGGTTGAGGAAGCGATAGGAGGCGCCGCCATTGACGACGACCGCAGGAATGTTCGGTGGCGTATTGCCGGAGAAGGAGCCGCCGGCAAAATCGAAATCCGCGTAGCGGGCGTGAACGTAGGCGACATTCCCCCACAGCTTCAGCTCCGGGAACGGGCGTGCGGCGGCGGAAAACTCGACGCCTTGGGATTTCACCTTGCCGGCAATGCCGACGGTTTGACCGCCTTGGGCCGTGTAAACATTGTTGCGCTCGATATCGAAGGCGGAGAACGTCCATTCGGCCCGGCCGTCCCACAGCAGATTCTTGATGCCGGTCTCGTAGCTGCGCGCATCCGTGAGCGTCAGCTTCTGCGTTGGGTTGAGCAGAAACATGCTGCCGGCCGACAAGTCACTCGCGGTCGCGTACTGGCTATAGAATGTCAGTCCCGGAATGGCTTCCCAAGTATACCCGATCCGCCCCGTGACTGGGTCCCAGTTTGCTGAATAGGGGAAGCCGACCTTGCTTGCCCCGTACACGTCCGTCGAGGTGCGATCGAGCGTGAATGGATTGTAGCGCAAGCCGCCGATCAGCGCGAAGGTCGGCGTCAGCTTCAGGCGGTCTTCAATATTGAATGCGACGCTGTCGATTGTGGCGGTCTGACGCTGCGTCGTCAGCAGGCCGTAGTAGCCTCGTTGCGGGTCGACCAAAGCCACCTGATCGTAGGGAAAATTGGCGGCCGCGGGCCGCGTGAACTCGAGGTGATATGCCTCGACGCCTGTTACGAGACGGTTTTCTATCCCAAGGAAGCGCGTATCCCACGTTACATCTGTGTTGTTGCCGACTGTATTCTGATTGTGATGTACGAAGAAGCGCTCCCGATCGATTGGATTGTTGACGCGCGCCGGGTCGTTGTTGAACGCGCTGACCTCGCTGTTGTACCAGTCGCGGCTGGCATTGTATTCGTAGGTCTGGCTTCTCAGCGTCACATTGTTGCTGAGATTCCACTCGAACCCGCCGCGCGCCCAAGTCTCCTTGATGGTCTTGTGGTTGTCGAGCACGTTGTAGTTCGTGTTCAGCGTCCGGCTGTCGATCGTGACGTTACCGAGGTTAGTTGGATTGTAGTCCGACACTTTGGTGCCCGACACAATTCCACTCGTGGCGTAAGGTCCGCTGTAGGAGATCGGGACCAGCGGTGTACCCTCGTAGACATGGGCCTTGTAGTCCTTGTACTCGACGGCACCGAACATCTTGAACGTCTCGGAGAGACGATAGTCCAGTTGGCTCGAAACGTGCAGGTTCTGCGTGTCGGTATCGTCGATGGAGCCCTTGACGCCCGAGCGACTGATGTCGAAGCGGTAGTCTAGCCCCTTGATGTTTGTGCTACCGCCAGAGCCATAGCCGGTTCGATAGCTGCCGTAGGAATCGAAGCCGAAGAATGCTTCGTTCTGGATCGGGCCGCTATGCGGGGCTTTAGTGACGTAGTTAATTGAGCCGCCGACCGCGCCCTGTCCCGTCATCAGCGAGGACGGTCCCTTCAGGAACTCGACCCGGTCGAGATTGAACGTCTCCGCCGGCAGAAAGGTGAAGCCGGTCGGGCCGACATTGATGCCGTTATAGGTGACGTTGATCTGGTTGCCCTGGAAGCCGCGCATCGCGAACGAAACGTCGTTCGGCGCGTCGCCGGCAGTGACGCCGGTCGCGCCCTTCACCGCATCAATCGTGGTGTGATAACCCTGCTCGCGGATCGTGTCGGCTCCGACGACCTCGACCGACGCGGGTGTTTCGCGCGGCGTCAGACCGAGCCGGCTGGCGCCTTGCGCCACAACGTTCGTGTTGAGCGGCGTTCCTGGAGCCGTTGATTGCGCTTGGGTCCTGGGAGCTGCGGGTGCTGAAACATTCGTTCGCGATCCCGTGCCCGCACGCGCAGTCCGACCCGAACGCGGCGAACTGACTGCCGGCCGTCGTGCCGGCTGCTCCTTCGGCGCATCGACTTGGACCGGAGGAAGCGTAGCACCTGCCGCGGTCGGTTTGTCTTGAGCCCCGGCGGGACAGGTCACGGCAAGTGCGATGGCGAAACCTGAAAGAGAAACTAACGAAAACAAACGACGCATACGCCGCCCCACATTTACCAGCCGGCACGCGCCGGTTCACCTCGCCCGGACTTGATTAACTTCTGTTAATGAGTATGATGTCAATCAAGAAAGATCATACTCTCCTATTGAGGGTGCAACTGTGTCCGGCGCGACACTGGCCTCGGTCTTGGACATCGATCTTGTCCGATCCGATGCATATGCCGGGTGACGGGTCGCGCAGCAGGTCGATGCTCGAAGCAATCGAAGTCACAAAGCGATTTGGCGCAAATTCTGCGTTGGACCAAGTGTCGCTGAACGTCTCCCCCGGCGACATCTACTGCCTTCTGGGAGCGAACGGCGCAGGCAAGACGACACTCATCAACCTGTTCCTGAATTTCCTCCAGCCGACGTCCGGCTCGTTGCGGATCGGTGAGCTCGATGTTGCTCAGAATCCCTTGGAGACAAAGCGTCTCCTCGCTTACATCCCGGAGCAGGTGACCCTCTATGCTCCACTGACGGGCGTGGAAAATCTCGCATTTTTCTCCTCGCTCGCGATCGGGGAGCAGCTATCACGCGAGCGGCTGCTCGCGCTGCTGGAGGCAGCCGGTCTTCCGCGTCAGGCGGCCGATGACAGGGTTGCCACTTATTCAAAGGGCATGCGCCAGAAGGTCGGAATCGCAATCGCACTCGCCAAGGACGCGAAAGCTTTGCTGCTCGACGAGCCGACTTCGGGGCTCGATCCGTCGGCAGCGAACGAATTTTCTGAATTGCTCGTTAATGCCAGCAAAAATGGGGTTGCCGTTCTGACGACGACCCATGACCTCTTCCATGCCAAGCAGACCGGCACACGGATTGGCATCATGAAGCAAGGACGGCTGATCGAAGAACTTAGAAGCGAAGACGTCAGTCATGCGGACCTCGAAATGCTGTATCTCAAGCACATGAAGAGCTGACGTGTTCACGACCATTGCAGCCAAAGACCTGCGCGAGTTGCTCCGTGACGGCCGGCTCTTGTGGAGCGGCGCCCTGATCGTCGTGCTAATGCTGGTGGCACTGGCCAGCGGGTGGAACCGACAGGCGCAGGTCAACAGTGAGCGGGTGGTGGGCCAGGCCCTCGACTACGAGGCCTGGCTGCGTCAGGGGCCGCGACATCCGCATGATGCGGCCGAACAAGGCATGCACGTGTTCAAGCCGGAGCCGCCCCTCGCTGCGTTCGATCCAGGCGTTGAACCGTTCGTCGGCTCGACGGTCTGGCTGCAGGCGCACCGCCAAAGTGAGCTCAAGTTCCGACCGGCGCAGGATGCTACCGGCCTACAGCGCTTCGGCGAATTGTCGCCTGCCTGGATTCTCCAGGTTCTGCTTCCGCTTCTCGTCATCGTCGTCGGCTTCGATGCCGTCAGTGGCGAGCGCGAGCGCGGCACGCTGCGGCAACTTCTCAGCATCGGCGTGCCGGCAAGAAGTCTGTTGCTCGGCAAGGCGGCGGCCCTCGCAAGCAGTGTTGCTATCCTGATCGTGCCGCCTGCCCTCGCCTTTTCAATTTTCGTGGCGGCTCGAATGCCAAACGCAGAGCGGCTCGACGTAGTCTACCGAATGGCTTGGCTCGCAGCTGGTTACGGTTTCTATCTCGGCTTCTACATCTTTTTGACGCTCGCCGTGTCCGCGCTCGCACGCTCGTCGCGCACTGCGCTAGTGCTCCTGTTGGGCTTCTGGGTCACCGCGACGCTGATCATACCGCGGACAGCGTCCGAGGCCGCCAATCTGTTCTACCCGACGCCGTCGCGGCTAGAGTTCACCGACCACCTCTCGCACGACATGGCGGAGGCGGCCGATGAGGCTTGGCACAACCACTTCGGCGTCCGCACGCAATGGGACGCCTCGCTTCCGCTCAGCAAATGGGGAGCCGCGCTGAAGGTCGATGACGAGGCCGGCTATGGCGTGCTAGATGTAACCTTCGGCAGGCTCTGGGATACGTTCGAGAGCCAGCAGCGGCTGCAACAATGGGTCGGCCTGATCGCACCCGTCATTGCCCTGCGCGACTTTTCCATGGGCCTCTCCGGAACCGATTTCTCGCAGCATCGCGACTTCTCGTCCGCCGCCGAGACCCAGCGCCGCAAGATCCAGGACATCGTCAGTCAGGACCTGATCGACCACGCCGATCCTCTGGGCAATGCTCATTTTACCTACAAAGCCCGCCCGACGTTATGGGCGATGGTCCCGCAATTCAAATATGAGCTGCCGAGGGTCTCCTTCGCGCTGGCGCATCACTGGCCGGCGTTGGCATTGCTGACGATGACCTGGTGCGCCGCGGCTCTGCTTGCCGGCTACGGCATCTCTCGACCGCTGATGCGATAGGCCGCTGGAATGACCTCGCTTCCGCCCGCGCGCGCCTCGACGCTGTCGCTCATCCTCCGCAACGAAACCCGTATTCTGCTGCGCGACGGCACGCTGCCTCTGGTCTTCCTCATCTTGACCCTCATGGTGGCCTGCGGCTTGTTTGTCGGACTTGGGCAGGCCTCGCTTCGCCAGCACATGATCGATAAGGTAGCCAGATACGAGCAGGACAAGCAGACCTCCAATCAAGAGACGCTGCAATCCGTCATCGCCGGCAAGGAGGCACTGGTCCCATTTGACAATCCGGCCAACCCCGCCGCGCTGGCCGGAACCCTGGCTGGCCGTCACACCACGCTTTACAACGCGCCGCTCGCCGCCTTGTCTGTCGGCCAGTCTGATCTGCTGCCGAATTACTACCGGATCAGCTATCTAAGCAAAGTCCAGTTCATGTACGATACAGAGATCGAAAATCCGTGGAACCTGCTCAGTGGCCATTTCGATCTGTCGTTCGTCATAGTGTCGGTGCTGCCGCTGCTCGTGATTGCTCTCGGCTACAACATGCTCTCAGCCGAGCGCGAACAAGGCACTTTGCGAATGGTCTGCTCGCAACCTGTTTCGGTTGCCAGCATCGTCACCGGAAAACTTCTGGTGCGCTTTCTTGTGGTGCTTGCGAGCGCTATTCCGCTGCCGCTCGTCGTGATCCTTGTGCTCAATCCCGAGACGCAAGGCCAGGAGCAACTTTTCCTGATGCTTTCGTGGTCGGTGCTGGTAGCAAGCTATGCGCTGTTTTGGTTCGCGCTGGCAGCTCTCGTGAACGTTGCCGGACTGTCTTCCTCTGCGAATGCGCTGATCATGATCGCGGTCTGGACCGTGTTCGTACTGATCGTGCCGGTCGTGCTGAATCTCGCCGTGAGCAAAATCAGCCCCGCGCCGTCCCGGACCGAATTGGCCAGCCGAACGCGTGTCGTTACTGCGGACGCCCTGCTCGAATACGAGAAGCTCTACAGTGCTGACTACCGTTATGCGTCCGACCCCGAGGCGATGAAGGTCAAGGACGGGAACATCGAGGTGCCCGCGCGCATGCGTGCATTCTTCCTGGCCAAGCAGCGCGTCGACGAGAGGATCGAGCCGCTGCTCAAACAATTCGACGCGCAATTGCTTGAGCAGCAAAGGCTTGTCGACGTACTTGGATTCCTCTCGCCTGCCATCCTCGTCAACGAGGCGTTGAACGGAATTGCAGGCACGGACTCCCGGCGCTTTGTTGCGTTCAAGTCGCAAACCGAGGCTTTCCATAACATTTGGCGCGAATATTTCGCACCGAGAATTAAGGATGACCAGGCGACAACGATTGACGAACTAAATGCGTTGCCCCGGTGGCATTGGTCCGAGCCGTCCACAAGCGATGTTAACTGGCGTGTCTGGTCGCGCATCATTTTGGTCTTGATGCTCGCCGCCGGCATCGGCGCTGCGACCAAATATCGCTTGGTACGTGACCCGATTATCTGAGCCAGGCAATGATTAGGCATTTTCGGTCGGATGTACCTAGCGGGCTAGCTCAAAACCATTCTTACCGTACAAGTAGCAAGGCCTTGCGGAGGCAGGAGGCAGCAAGGCACAAGAAGTGTCGTACAAAGAGACAAATGCTTGCGCGAGAGTTGCTAGCCAAACTCGTTGGCTTGCGAGCTATGCACTCGCGATGACATTCTCTGACTTTCGCGCGGATCGTCTCAAGGATTGCGGTGGCCGACTCAGTTCAAGTTAGAGCATTTCCAGCGATCCGCGAGCGCGCTTGGCCAATCTGCCTTGTGTAGTAGTCCCAGAGAAGCTGAGCAACGCCACTTTTTTGCCTTCACGCTAAAATAGCTCAGTGTAATCATACAACCACACAGCTCTGTTTCGCAGTGGGATAGGATTGAGATGGGCTACGATCTTCGTGAAGCATTCTGGGTAAGCCGACCGAGACTTGGCTACCGCCTTGATCGCTATCCTCTTGTCGCCGCAGGTTTAGATTTGAGGGATCTAACGTTTCGTAGCTCGCTTCGGGACCGCTCGCCGCAGTGGAATGTTGATAGTAGTGGCGCAACCACAGGGCTCACTCCTGAAGATTGCAGATCTGTCCGCACCTCTCTGGAAGTCAATCTAGCTTCTCTTTCGCGACAAAGGCAGCACTTGGAGCCTGCGGTCGCGAGTATCCACCGGCACTCTCCTCATGGAAGCACTTAGGTCGCTTCACAGCGACAACCAAGCGGCGCTGAAGCGGCCCAAGAACGTAATGACCAACTCACATAGAGATCCGGTCACCGGAAATCCCACGTAGAGCTTCGACAGTGCCAGTAAATTTCCAAAATCTACGTTGGGCGATTGTGGCGTCACAACACCCCAGCCTCCGCCAAGCGGCTGAGACGCTCAGAATCAAACAGTCAACGCTCAGTCGTCGCCTGCAAAGCCTCGAACACGCATTGGGCAGCAGGCTATTCGATCGGACAAACGGCGGCACGCGGCCGACCATCGAGGGACGGGAATTCCTCGATGCGGCCCGACGCTTCGTGGGTGAGACGGAAGCAATCACGGTCCGTGTCGGGAAGCGCTCGCGCGGTGAAAGCGGTCGATTGACCACTGGAATCCATGCCTCATTCTCAGCCGGCAACCTCCGAGCGACCCTCGTCGACCATAGGTATCGATTTCCCGATGTCGATAGGAAACTGGTCGACGGATCGAGAGACCATCTGATGTCCGACCTCACCAGTTCGGCGATTGACGTCGCCTTCGTGGCCGAACCAATTCCGGAGTGGGGCGACAAGTCATTATTGCTTTGGAGCGAACGCGTCGTCGTTGCTCTTCCCCAGAGCCACCCGCTGACAGCACGTGATGTGATTCGGTGGGGTGAACTGAAGGAAGAAACATTTCTTTTGTCACAGCACGGGCCGGCGCCGGAACTGCTTAAGCTCCTCGTCAGCAAGATGGGAGGTTCCGACCCGTGTCGACTGATTCACCATGATGTAGTGCTGGACCGGCTTCTCACCTTGGTCGGTGCGGATTGGGGCATCCTGCTGGCATTGGAAGGGGCGACCGGTGCGACCTATCAGGGCGTCACTTTTCGTGAGGTGCATGATGAGGAGGGGCCGATGCGGCTGAGCTTCCGAGCGTACTGGCGGCAGGCCAACGACAATCCGTCATTGCGACCGTTTCTTGACCTGCTTCGCGAGCGCTATCCTGATCTTTCCACCACCCCCGAGTCCTGAGCAGCATTTCGTCGTGCCTTCGTAAAGGCTCGATCGGTTGCCATGAAGCGCTCGATCATCGGAGCGATCAGTTTGCCAGGGTCGGTCGACGACGTCGTGCCTCCACTACGCGCCAGAATCTTAGCATAGCTTTTGAGATCCCTGAAGATCGCCGCCGGGAGCTCGACGGTGAGCTTAACTGGTTTGTCGTCTTCGAGCGGGCCGAGCTTGAGCTTCGTCACTGTGTTCCTCCCTTGCGGTACGGCGCCAGCACCAAATCGCGCGTGACGATCACGCGGACCGGGAAACCTGGACGGATGGTCAGCGTTGGTTGAATGTTAAGCTGGCGTTGGACGATCTGCTGGCCGGTCTGGCTGATGCTGTTGGAGGCACCGCTGCGGATCGCTTGAACGAGGTTGTTCTCGTTCTGGCTGGTGCCCGCCTCGGCTCCGACGCTGAGCATGGTCGAGAGGACGGCGGCCTTGAACAGCATGCCCCAGTGGTTGTCGACCTCGTCCTCGAGCCCGGCATAGCCGCCGGTGTCGGCGCCGGGCTGGCGCTCCAACACGATCGAGTTGCCATCAGGCATGATGATGCGGGTCCAGACCAGGAGGATCCGACTCTGGCCGAACGCAACGGAGCTGTCATACTGACCAATCAGCTTAGCGCCCTGGGGCACCAAAAGATATTTGCCCGACGGGCTGTCATACACCGCCTCGGTAACTTGGGCTGTGATTTGGCCTGGCAGATCAGACCTGATGCCCGTGATGAGCGCCGCCGGAATCACGGTGCCTGCCTGCACGACGTAGGGAGAGACCTTGGCTTCGAGCCGATCCGGACTGACGGTGCGCTTGTCCGTCGGCGCGTTTAGGAAGGCCGTCTTGCGGTCCTGCATGTTTTGGGCGGACCCGGCATCGACAGGGGGTGTCGTGGCCGTGGCTGACGCAGTTGCGGCCGAGGTATTTGGGATGACTTGGCCCGCGTTCTGGGGTTGCTGAACAGTCTGGGCGAACAGGCGGCTGACGCGGGCCGCCTCGATCTCCTGGGATCTGTGCTGCGCCTCCGGATCGGGCGCCGTTCCCGGGACCACCGTGTTGGGTGCCGCGCCTGCGTTGAGGATCGGCTTGCCGAGATCGCCGGGCAGCGGCGGCCCGAGCGGCGGCACCTGTCGCGGCAGTCCGGTATAATCCTTCGGCAAGGCGGCAAGGCCCTCAGGTGAAGGGCGGTTCTGGGTGCTGAGCAACTCCTGGCCGGCTTGCTGCTTGTTGCGGGTCTGGAGCGCGTAGCCGAGCGCACCCGCGATTGCGAGGGCAGACACCGCGCCGAGGCCGATCAGCATCTTACGTGAGAGGCGCGTTACAGGGGGCCGCTCGCCCCGGAGCCGAAGATCCGGCGGCGCGAGGGGTGGGACATCGTTCTGACGTTCGTCTTCGCTGCCTATCGCCATGCGCGTGGCCTTCCGTCGGTGCGGACGATGCGCACGCGCCGCTCGCTGTCCTTGTCGCCGAGGCGCAATTCGGCGGCGGCGAACAGGCGATCGACGATGTAGTAGTTGCGGTTCGCCCGGTAGTTGACCAGCTCAGACCCGCCGGCTGGTCCGATGACGAAGAGGGGCGGCATTTCACCCTGAACGATCCCGCTTGGGAATTCGATGTAGACCTTGTTGCCGTCGTCGAAAGCGCGCAGCGGACGCCAGGCCGGATCATCGCCCTCGATCGCGTAGCGAAAGTTGATCGATCCGAGATCGACACCGGCTGCAATTGGCGCTGCCGCTTCCGCTGTCGCATTCTGCTGCCGAAGTGCGATCAGTTGATCCTCGGGATATTGCCAGGAGACCGAGGCCATATAAGTCTTCTCCGTCGAGCGCAGCTCGAGCAGATACGTCCGCCGATCCGTGTTGATGACGAGATTGGTGATCAACTCCGGCCGTGTCGGCTTGACCAGGATATGGATCTTCCTGGTCGGCCCCGCGCCGCTCTCGGTGTCCCCGATGATCCAGCGCACGGTGTCGCCGGCAGCAACCGGACCGGAGCCGACCAGTTGCTCGCCCTCCTGGAGGGCGACATCGGTGATCTGGCCGGGCGACGTGTACACCTGGTAGAGGGCTCCGCCTGAGAACGGATAGACCTGGACCGCGTTGATGAAGCCGTTGCGGACCGGCTGCACGCGCGCTGCGGCATTGGCCTGTTTGACGCGAGCTTTTGGGTCGGCGGCTTCCGGGACACGTTTGCCGGCGGCGAGCGGTTTCAACTGGCCAGGAAGCGGCAGGGGTTTTGGCAATTCCACGATCTTGATGGGCGACGGCGGATCGGTGGTCAGCGTCGCGGGCTCCGCGCTGTCGTAGTTGATGTCGGGCGGGGTGAAATTGTGCGCGCAGCCGCCAAGCACCGAGACGGACATCAGCAAAGCCGCCATCGCGGATTTACGGAAACACGTATCGCTGGCTTTCCGGTTTTGATGAATGATGTAGAGACGTGAAGCCGGACCTCCGGCATTTGGAGAAAACGGCGGGGTCATTGTCCCAGCTCCTTCGACCAGTTGATGGCATTGACGTAGATGCCGAGTGGATTCTTGCGCAGCCGGTCGGCATCGGTGGGCGGCTGAACCGCGATGGTGAGAATGGCAGTCCAGCGTGTGGTGCCGGCGAGCGCGCCGTCCTGATAGCGGTGCTCCACCCAGGCCACGCGAAAACTGTCTGATGAGGCGCGGATGACGCTGGAGACGTCGATTGCGACCTGCTGCTTGCCGAGACTGGCGAAGGGGTCGTTGGCACGCGCGTAGTCGTTCAGCGCCACCGCGCCCGCCGTGGTCGTAAAATCATACGCCTTGAGCCAGTTCTCCCGCACGATGATCGGATCGGCCGGAAGCGAGCGCACCATCGCGATGAAGTGCGCGAGGTACCAGGCAATTTGCGGATCGCTCGGCCGGTAGTCGGCCACAGCGGGCGCCACGGCTTGGGCTTCGCCGAGTTTGTCGACCTGCACAACCCAGGGAACGACGGTGCCGTGCGTGGACTGCCAGACGAGCCCGCCGGCAAGGCCGCACGAAAGGATCAGCGAACCGAAGGCCATGAGCCGCCAGTTCTTTGCCTGCACGCGCGCTGAGCCGATGCGGTCGTCCCACGCTTGCGCGGCGCGCTGATACGGGGTTTCTGGTTCGGGCGTGCGGCCGTACCGGACCGACGATCGCCTGAAGACTGACATTGATTATTCTCCTCCCTTGAGGTCGACGGAGTGGCCGCCGCCATGGCTGTCGCCGGATTTGAGGGCTTGCGCGGCCGTCTGCGCGCCGTGAACAATCGTCTGATTGCGCTTGACGCGCTGGGCCCAGGCGGGCGGACCGCTCTCGCTCGCCGCTCCAGGGGTAGCTCCATTGTTTGCGGCCGCTCCACGCTTAATGGTCCCGATCGTCGAGGAACCACCCGTGTTTGCGACACCGGCGCGGGCGCCAGAGGTGAAGCTCTCCGCCATTGCTCCCACTGCTTGCGCAGCGGCGCGTCTTGCGGGAGCTGTCGCCGCGCTGGCTGCAGCGCGGCCGGCGCCACCGAGACCAGAAGCGACGCCGCCAGCGCCGGATCCGCCGGCTGATGCGAGGCTGTAGGCAGAAGACATGCCGCCTGCCATCGCCGCACCACCGCGCGCGGCGGCCGCAGCACCCGAGGTCGCGGCCATTGCTCCCCTCCCCGCGAGCCCAAGCCCCGCGCCCGCCGCCATCGCCGTGCCGGCAACGGCAAGGCCGGTGCCGACGGCAGCACCCGCGCCAAGCTGCGGTGCCCCGGACACGAGACCGGTTGCGATGCCGGGACCGAAGATGCCAAGACCGAGCATGGCGAGCGAGGCGAGCACGACCGAAAGCGCCTGCTCGATGGTCGGCTGGCCGCCGGCATAGGCTGACGTGAACTGGGAGAACAGCCCAGTGCCGATGCCGACGATGACGGCTAGCACCATCACCTTGACGCCGGAGGCGACGACGTTGCCGAGCACCTTCTCGGCCAAGAAGGCGGTCTTGTTGAACAGCGCGAAGGGAATGAGGATGAAGCCGGCGAGCGTCGTCAGCTTGAACTCGATCAGGGTCACGAACAGCTGCACCGCCAGAATGAAGAAGGCGATCAGCACCAGCAGCCAGGAGACCATCAGCACGGCGATCTGGACGAAATTGGCGAAGAAGCTGGTGAAGCCCATCATCTGGCTTGCGGCGTCGAGCAGCGGCTGTCCCGCATCTAAGCCGACCTGCGCAAGCCGGCCCGGCCGCAGGAAGTCAGCGGTCGATATCGACGAGCCGCCGGCCTTCAGGC
Organism: Bradyrhizobium manausense; assembly: GCF_001440035.1. Lineage (GTDB taxonomy): Bacteria > Pseudomonadota > Alphaproteobacteria > Rhizobiales > Xanthobacteraceae > Bradyrhizobium > Bradyrhizobium manausense. Next base: position 62,902 of record NZ_LJYG01000016.1, read on the forward strand.
CAAGACCGGCGAAGCTGTTGAAGATGACGCCGGAGAGATTGTTGAAGTTGGTGATGATGAAGGCGAAGAAGCCGATATAGAGCGTCTTCTTCACCAACCGCTGAAGAATATCTTCGTCGGCGCCCCAGGCCCAGAATACGCCGGCCAAGGTGATGTCGACGACGATCAGCGTCGAGGCAAGATAGGTGACCTCGCCCTTGATCAGGCCGAAGCCAGAGTCGAGATAGGTGGTGTATGTATTGAGGAAGGTGTCGATGACGCCGACATTGTTCATCGCTCACCTCCTTCCCTGGCATTCGCCGTCGACGGAGTGGCCGG
>NZ_LJYG01000016.1:63236-88119 GCF_001440035.1 Bradyrhizobium manausense
CCTGCCGAAGAAGCGCGCGCGGTTCTCCTCCCAGACCGCTCGGCAGTGCGGATCTTCGGCATCCTCTGGCCTAAGCGCGCGGCAGCGGCGCAGCTCGGCCGAGAGATCATCGGGTGCGGAAATGGCGGGAGCCTCGGATACCGGCCGCGGCACTGGGCGCCGATGGATATAGGACAGCGTGGCCATGAAGACGGCCAACAGGGCGACCATAGCGACTGCGCGCCAAAAATCCGAGCGATCCATCTTCCGCGCCTTCAGTTGCCGCTGAACATGGTGACGTTGCCGGGCTGGTAGCCTCCGCGCGTCGAGAAGATCTTGTATTGCTGGGCCCCTTGCGACTCCGCCGCCGTCACACGCGCCTGCTCCAGTGCGTCCGCCCGTCCCTTCGCGGCCAGAACTGCGACGAGATCGGAAAGCTGCTGGGATTGCAGGGCAAGGAGCTGGTTGCCGGCTTGAGCTGCCTGTAGCGCGCCACTGGCGGACTGGCTGGCCGTAACCAGCGACGTCATCGCGCTGGAGTTGGTCGAGATATTGCCGACGACGCCGGCCTGCACCTTCAGCGAGTCCTCGAACGCGCCGACCGAGTTCTGCCAACGGGTTTGGGCGGCCGCGAACAGCGTCGCGTTGGATCCGGTGGTCGGCGCCACGCCGTAGCCGCCGGAATATGCAGTTTGAATCTGCTGGACGTTGAAAGAAATGTTCTGCGCCTGGCTCAGCAGCGATTGGGTCCGCGCGATCGTCGACTGGAGCTGCCCCAGCGTCGATATCGGCAGGCTGGCGAGGTTCTTCGCTTGATTCACCAGGCTCTGGGACTGGTTGGTCAGCATCTGGATCTGATTATTAATCTGCTGCAGCTCGCGCGCCGCCGTCAGCACGTTCTGGCTGAAGTTGGAAGGGTCGTAGACGATCCACTGCGCAGAGGCCGGCGTCATCACCAGCGACGGGAACGAGAGGGCGAGCGAGAGGGTGGTCGCGGCCATCACGCTTGCGCGCGACGTCTTGCGGGTGGTCATGGTTACACCTCCAGGTTTGTCAGGTCGGGGACGAGATCGGCGGCCCACAGGAGCTCGTGATCCGCGAGCCAGGCCGCCGTAAAATTCTCGCGACCGTGCTCGGCGAGCAGCCGCTCGATGGCAGCATGGTCAGCCTTTGAGGAGGCCGCGCAGAAGGCGAGAGCGATCGGCCCGAGACCCAGCTCAAACAGCCGATTGCCGCGTCGCGATTGGCAGTAGTAATCCCGCTTGGGTGTCGCCCGCGCGATGATCTCGATCTGGCGATCATTGAGGCCGAAGCGCCGATAGATCGCCGTGAGCTGCGGCTCGATGGCGCGCTCGTTCGGCAGGAAGATCCGCGTCGGGCAACTCTCGACGATCGCGGGCGCAATGTTGCTGCCGTCGATATCGGACAGCGATTGGGTGGCGAAGACGACGGACGCATTCTTCTTCCGTAGCGTCTTCAGCCACTCGCGCAGTTGCTGAGCGAATGCAGGATCGTCCAGGACGAGCCAACCTTCGTCGATGATGAGGAGCGTCGGGCGACCATCCAGCCGTCCCTCGATGCGATGGAAGAGGTAGGTAAGGACGGCGGGCGCAGCACCAGCTCCGATCAAGCCTTCGGTTTCGAAAGCCTGGACTGACGTGAAGCCGAGGTGCTCGGCCTCGGCGTCGAGCAGCCGGCCGGAAGAACCGCCGACGCAATAGGGTTGCAGTGCCTGCTTGAGCGCAGTCGATTGCAGCAGGACTGTCAGGCCGGTGATCGTCCGTTCCTCGACGGGCGAGGACGCCAGTGAGGTCAACGCCGACCAGACATGCTCCTTGGCGATCGGATCGATGATGACGCCTTCCTTGGCAAGGATTGCCGTCACCCATTCAGCGGCCCAGGCGCGCTCCGCCGCATCGCCGATGCGCGCGAGCGGTTGAAGCGAGACGGAATCGTCGGCGCTGTTCGACAGACTGCCGCCAAGGTCATGCCAGTCACCGCCCATGGCCAGCGCCGCCGTGCGGATCGAGCCCCCGAAATCAAAGGCAAAGATCTGGCTATTCCGGTAGCGGCGGAACTGGACCGCCATCAGCGCCAAGAGCACGGACTTGCCGGCGCCGGTGGGGCCAACGATCAGGGTGTGGCCGACGTCGCCGACATGAAGCGAGAAGCGGAATGGCGTCGAGCCTTCGGTCTTGCCAAACAACAGCGGCGGCGCCTTGAAATGCTCGTCGCGCGCCGGCCCCGCCCAGACCGCCGAAAGCGGAATCATGTGGGCGAGGTTCAATGTCGAGAGCGGCGGCTGGCGAACGTTGGCATAGGCGTGCCCCGGCAGCGAGCCGAGCCAGGCCTCTAACGCATTCACCCCTTCCACCATGCACGTGAAGTCGCGACCCTGGATCACTTTCTCGACGAGACGCAGCTTCTCGGTGGCGCGGCCAGGGTCCTCATCCCAGACGGTGACTGTCGCGGTGACGTAGGCCTGGCCGACGTCGTCGGTGCCGAGTTCCTGCAAGGCGAGATCGGCGTCAGTGGCCTTGTTGGCAGCGTCGCTATCGACAAGTGTCGATGCCTCATTCGTCATCACCTCCTTGACGATGGCGGCGATCGACTTTCGCTTGGCGAACCATTGGCGGCGGATCCTGGTCAAGAGCTTCACCGCCTCTGTCTTGTCGAGGAGGATCGCACGCGTCGACCAGCGGTAAGGAAAAGCAAGCCGGTTCAGCTCATCGAGAATTCCGGGATGTGTCGCGGTCGGAAAACCGACTACCGTGAGCGTGCGAAGGTGATGACTGCCGAGGCGCGGCTCGAGGCCGCCAGCGAGCGGCTCGTCCGCGAGCAGCGCGTCGAGATACATCGGCGTCTCCGGGACGCGGACGCGCTGTTGCCGGGTCGAGATGGTCGAATGCAGGTAGGTGAGCGTGTCGCCATCATCCAGCCACGCTACCTCCGGCATGAAGCCTTCGACCAATTGCAGGACACGGCTGGTCCGATCCACAAATCCACGCAGCAGCTCGTAGGGATCGACGCCGCTTTGCGACCTGCCCTCATAGAGCCAGCCCTCGATGCGGGAGGCGTCCTCGGCCGGCGGGAGCCAGACAAAGGTCAGGAAGTAGCGGCTCTCGAAATGCGCGCCAGCCTCCTCGAACGCATCCCGCCGCTCGAGATCAACCAGCGCGGATGCCGCATCGGGAAAGGCGCCATACGGATAGGTCTGCGCGGCGATGCGCTGGGCCTCGACGAAGATCGCCCAGCCTGAGCCGAGACGGCGGAGCGCATTGTTGAGGCGAGCCGTCACACCGACCAGCTCTGCAGACGTCGCGCTGTCGAGATCCGGGCCACGGAAGCGCGCCGTCCGCTGGAGCGATCCGTCCTTGTTGAGGACGACGCCGCGTTCGACCAGAGCGGCCCAGGGCAGAAAGTCCGGAAGGTTGGCGGGTCGATTGCGATACTCAGTGAGGTTCAGCATGCAAGCCTCATGTGGCCAGATAAGGCGGATAGCGGAGGTGGCGCCTGACGACGTCCACGAATTGCGGATCGCGCTTGGCTGCCCAGACGGCGGCGGCGTGGCCAACGGCCCAGATCAGCGCGCCGGGAATCCAGAGGCGCAGGCCGAGCGCAATGGCGGCCGCCAGCGTGCCGTTGGCGATCGCGACGCTGCGCGGCGCGCCGCCCATCAGGATTGGGTCCGTCAGCGCCCGATGGACCGGCGCGAAGAAGCCCGGCACCTCTGGATCGACGATTCCCACCATCAGACCAGTGCCCCACCCGAGAAGGAGAAGAAGGTCAGGAAGAAGCTCGACGCAGCGAAGGCGATCGACAGGCCGAAGACGATCTGGATCAGTCGGCGGAAGCCGCCGGCGGTGTCGCCGAACGCGAGCGTCAGGCCTGTCACAGTGATGATGATGACCGAGATGATCTTGGCGACCGGACCTTGCACCGATTCCAGAATCTGGTTGAGCGGCGTCTCCCACGGCATCGAGGAGCCGGAGGCGCAGGCTGCGGGCGCGAACGCGATGGACATGAAAGCGATCGCCGCGACCTCGGTGAAACGGCGGCGCACGTGGCGGATTGCGGAAGGGAACTGGATCATGGGGGATCTCCGGGAAGCGAGGGGTCACCGCCCACCCCTGCGGACTGGACACGGTAATCGCCGGTGGCGGTATCGAGCCCGGCGACGAGAGCAAGTTCAGCGAGGCGGCGTTCGCTGCCGCGGCCGCGCAGCACCGCGACGAGATCGATCGTCTCGGCGATCAGCGCCTTCGGAACGGTGAGGACGGCTTCCTGGATGAGCTGTTCGAGGCGGCGAAGCGCGCCCAGCGCCGTGCCTGCGTGAATCGTTCCGATCCCACCGGGATGACCGGTGCCCCAGGCCTTTAGGAGCTCCAAAGCTTCGCTGCCCCGCACCTCCCCGATCGGAATGCGGTCGGGGCGCAAACGCAGCGAAGACCGGACCAGATCGGACAGCGACGCGACGCCGTCCTTGGTGCGCAGCGCGACCAGATTGCGCGCCCTGCACTGTAGCTCACGCGTGTCCTCGATCAGCACCACGCGATCGGTGGTGCCGGCGATCTCAGCGAGCAGAGCGTTGGTGAGGGTGGTCTTGCCGGTCGAGGTGCCGCCAGCGACCAGGATGTTCTTGCGCGAAGCGACCGCAGCACGCAGCGCCGCCGCCTGACCGGCGGTCATGGTGCCGGCGGCGACGTAGTCATCCAGCGTGAACACCGCGACCGCAGGCTTGCGGATCGCAAAGGCCGGCGCCGAAACGACAGGCGGAAGAAGTCCCTCGAACCTCTCTCCGGTCTCGGGAAGCTCGGCCGAAACGCGAGGTTTGTTGGCATGGACCTCAGCGCCGACATGGTGCGCTACCAAGCGCACGATCCGTTCACCGTCGGCCGCCGACATCGTCTGTCCGCTGTCCTCCAGTCCGCCTGATAGCCGATCGACCCAGAGCCGGCCGTCGGGATTGAGCATCACCTCGACGATCGAAGGGTCTTCGAGGAACGTCGCGATCGCCGGGCCAAGCGCAGTGCGCAGCATGCGCGCGCCTCGCGAGAACGCTTCTGAATGGATTGAAGTGACCGCCACGACCGCCCCCGCCGAGCGCCAATCGCAAAATGCGATCGACGACGGGGATGAGTAGAGAAGGCAGGAAACGGGTCAGTTCAACAAGTATTCAGTCGTCGTAGGGGCGCGGCGTAGAGCAACGAAAAAGTACTTGGTGTAGAGAAAGGGTACCGATCGAACCCTGACGCAAGATCTGCATCCCGGTGTCGGCAAAGGGTGAGTTCAATGGCAACATCATCCGAACCCTGGAAAGCAGATGAACTGCACCGTGTGAATTGCTGGGAAAGAATGGCGCGCCGAGCAGACTGCGTCCAACAGCGATTTCGGCTGAAAAGAGTTAAGCGTATAAGGCTAAATCATGATTCTCGGGCTTCGTAAGTAACATGGGCGACAACAAATCAGACCTCAACCCGCCTCACGGATGGCATCCAGGATTGCTCCGCGAGGTCGTGCTCGCGACGGCCAGCAAGTTGTCCGACCACGAAATCCCGATCCCGCCGCTCGACTTTTACGAAGCGGTTGCGAACCGTGGCGAAGATATCATTATCGAAGCCATTGCGGAAGCAATTGCCGCACGCCGCGACGACATCAATACCGTGGTTGCGAACATTCAAGCTGCGCGACGGCTTCTGGAGAGACTCGGCGACGACCTTTTCCTTGCGACCGAGCAGGCCGATGATCCAATACTTGCGAGGCTTGCCGCATATCTCGCGCTGGAAGGAACCGACGGGTACAACGAAATCGGCTATCAGTGTGCTTGGGGGGCACAAGGTAGCCCGGATTGGGGCACGTTATGGGGTGTCAAACAGAAGATCCGGGACTTCACACCGGCCTTCGTGCTGAAGATTTGCATGAAGGGTGATTTCCGATGGTTGGGAGTTGAGTGCCATGCTCCTAACCGCGAACTACCCCAGGACCTTCACACGCGAGTTCGAGCCCGAACAATGGTTGTCTCTGGTGTTCCGGTCCTCGCCTTCTCGCCGACCGACGTTGAGACAGACGCCTCCGCTTGTGCCGAGGAAATCGGTTACGCAGCCTCGATTCTTGCACAGGAACTGCTTGCGATGCACGGTATTGAACCGCCACCGCGACGGGATTTTCGCCCGCGCGGGTAGGCGATCATCGAACCATCAAGCAGCTTCCCTCACGTGGGCTCGCTCTCCTGAATATCCTCCGGGATCTCCTGCCGGAGCTTCGGCCCTTGACTGAGCCGTCGCCCGAGGGCCGCAACAAAATTGTCGTAGCGCGCACCCGCCTGCGCTCGCGCCGCCTTCGCGGCCGGTTCGGGGAGTGGCGGTGACGTCGTGAGCCAAAACCGAACGAACAGCGCCAAGGTTTCGACCGAGATCCCCATGTCGCGCTCGAGCCGCGCGATGCGGCGATCAATTTGGTCGAGTCGCTTGGCAATGGCAGCCTCCCTCCGCTCGTCGGCATCCGGCGACAGAAAGGACGCGATGGCGGCTTCGGCAATGAGAGACATCGACTGCTCGCGCCGGGCGGCATAGGCCGACAGCGTCTTCATGACCTCCGCGTCGAGGTAGACGGACATCTGAGCTTTCTTCTTCGGCGCGGTCATGCTGCCTCACAATCCGAGATCGTCGCCGGGATCGAGTGATGCCTGGCGCGCGACGCCCTGCATCACATCGTTCAGGCGCCTGATCCGCGGGGCATCTTCATCGAACTCGTCGGCAAGATCGGTGGCGAACTCGTTGTCGAGCGGTTCCGTTTTCTCCACAGTGTCGTGACCCAGTTCATGCTGCCGCCGGCGATCGGCGATCTTCGGATCCTCTACGTCGGTCTCGTCGCTGGCCAAGGCCGGAGGGGGCATGGGGCGCGGCGGGAGTGGCCGTAAACTCCAATCGTCCGGCCGTGCGTCGTTGGGCTTGGTCAGCATCGGCGGCGCCAAAATGCGCTCCTGGAAACGAGTGTCCTCGTAATAGCGCGCCTTCCTCGCGCGGATCGGATGCAGGCCGGACATCATGACAATCTCGTCCGAGGGCGGAAGCTGCATCATCTCGCCGGGCGTCAACAGCGGCCGGGCGGTCTCCGACCGCGATACCATGAGATGTCCGAGCCAAGGTGCCAGCCGGCTGCCGGCATAGTTCTTCATCGCCTTCATCTCAGTCGCCATCCCCAACGCGTCAGACACCCGCTTCGCCGTCCGTTCGTCATTGGTCGCAAAGCTGACCCGGACGTGACAGTTGTCGAGGATCGAATTGTTCGGCCCATAGGCCTTCTCGATCTGGTTCAGCGACTGGGCGATCAGGAAGCTCTTGATGCCGTAGCCGGCCATGAAGGCGAGCGCCGACTCAAAGAAGTCGAGCCGGCCGAGGGCGGGGAATTCGTCGAGCATCAGGAGGAGCCGGCGCCGGCCTGCCTTGGCCTGAAGATCCTCGGTCAGGCGACGGCCGATCTGATTGAGGATCAACCGGATCAGCGGCTTGGTGCGGTTGATGTCCGATGGCGGCACGACGAGGTAAAGGGTCGTCGCTCGCTCTGCGCCAACGATGTCGGCGATCCGCCAGTCGCAACGCCGCGTCACCTCCGCCACCACGGGATCCCGGTAGAGACCCAGGAACGACATCGCCGTGCTCAGGACGCCGGAGCGTTCATTGCCGGATTTGTTCAATAATTCTCGCGCGGCGGAGGCGACGACGGGGTGGACGCCGGCCTCGCCGAGATGCGCCGTCCGCATCATCGCGGCGAGCGTCGATTCGATCGGCCGCTTGGGATCGGATAGGAAGGCCGCAACGCCGGCAAGGGTCTTGTCCTCCTCGGCATAGAGGACGTGGAGGATGGCACCGACCAGGAGCGCGTGGCTGGTCTTCTCCCAATGGTTCCGCTTCTCGAGGCTGCCCTCGGGGTCGACGAGGATGTCGGCGATATTCTGGACGTCGCGCACCTCCCACTCGCCGTGCCGAACCTCCAGCAACGGGTTGTAGGCTGACGACTTCGCATTGGTCGGATCGAACAGAAGAACCCGGCCATGCCCCGCACGAAAACCGGCGGTAAGCTGCCAGTTCTCGCCCTTGATGTCGTGGACGATCGCCGATCCCGGCCAGGTCAGCAGCGACGGGATGACGAGGCCGACGCCCTTGCCCGATCTCGTGGGAGCGAAGCACAGGACGTGCTCAGGTCCATCATGGCGGAGATAGGCGCGTTCGAACCGGCCGAGAACCACGCCATCAGGCCCGAGCAGGCCAGCCTGCGCGATCTCCTTCGCGTCCGCCCACCGCGCGGAGCCATAGGTCTCGGCATTTTTGGCTTCGCGGGCGCGCCAGACCGACATGCCGATCGCGACGGCGGCGGCGATGATGCCGCCGGATGCTGCGATATAGGCGCCCTCGATGAAGACGTGCGGCGCATAGGCATCGTAGGCATACCACCACCAGAAGAAGGCGGGCGGAAGGTAGATCGGAAAATGCAGCAGCTCGAACCAGGGCTGCCCGAGTTGGGGTTGGAAACCGAGCTGCCAGGCCGTCCATTCCGTTGCGGTCCAGCACGTCAGCAAGACGATCACTAAGACAGTGATGACCTGCCCCCAGAGGATCTTGGTCGCGGACATGGCGGGCCCCTTTCATGAATTCGGTGATTGCTGGAATCGCTCACGGGCCGAGCCCGCGGCTGCGCCCAAAACCCCAATCGACGCCACCGTCGTCGCGGGCGACGCCGGAGACATGTCGGCCAAGCTGCTTTTCGAGTGAGGGCGTCCACGGCACGAGCTGGAAGCCGAGACCGTCGTCGATCATGGCGAAGCGGCCGGAGGCGAGCGCGAAACGCTGTCGATAGGTCCCAGCGACATATTCTCCGGCAGTGGACGGATTAAATGGCTGGCCCGTCTCGGCGGCGAGCTGCTGACCCAGAGCTTCCAACTCCCGACGGCGCAGCGTGCCGATGAGGTTCTTCGCGAATACCAATCCACGCGCCTGGCGCTCGACGAGACCTTGCTCGATCAGCTCCTCCGAGCGCCGTTCCATGGCTTGCCGGACCTCGGCGCCAAAGCCAGCTTGGCCAAGTGGCACGGGATCGCGCGCGACCGCCTGTCGGTCGAGCCATGTCGCGCCACTCGCCGTCACCTGCGCTTCGATCGACAGATCGGAGCGAACGGCCAGCGCCACGCGACGCTGTCCTCGCGCATCATCGAATTTGCGGAGTTCGACGATCGAGCCTGGTGCACTGTCGCCGGCAGCATCAAGATCGGTGAGCCTGATATGGTGGGTACGGCCATCGACGCCGTCGACGACGGCATAGGCAGTCCCCTTGAGCTCGTCGTCGAGACCGCGATCGACGAGGCGTCCGATGACGGGGACGTCAAGGCTTTCGCCTGCCAGCACGTAGCTCGCGGTCCCGCGGTCGATGCCGCGTTCGGTCAAGCTGCGGTGGATACGCTTGATGATGTCACCGCGATCGCCGAGCTCGCGCAACGTCGTCTCGGCGGCTTCGTCCATGACCCATTGGCCTGGCCCGACCTGATGCGCCAGGCCAAGGCTCTCCAGGCGCCGCAGCCGGCCGACCTTCAACGCATGGAACTGATCGGGCTGCTGCGCCGGATCTGGAGCAAGGTCGATGATGCCATTACGACCTGCGTCGCGAACGAGCTGGCGATCGAGCTGCGTCCATCGCTCCGCCTCGACCTGGTGCTCGAGCGAGCGGCGAATGTCGAGATCGGAACGCAGTCCGAGCTCCTGTGTGACCAGATCCTGCGCGCGGGCACGCATCCCCTCCTTGATATAGGCGCGGGAGATGACGAGGTCCTGCCCCTCCTCGGCGATGCCGCGCACGAGGATGTGGACGTGTGGATGCTGGGTATTCCAATGATCGACGGCGACCCAATCGAGCTTGGTACCGAGGTCGACCTCCATCTGGCCGACGAGCTCGCGGGTAAAGCCTTTGAGGTCAGCCAGATCGGCTGCGTCCTCCGGCGAGACGATGAAGCGGAAGTGGTGCCGATCATCTTGGCAGCGCTCGGCGAAGGCCTTCGGATCGGCATCCTCTGTCTCGGGGCCGAACAGGTGCGCCCTCTCCCCGTCACGGGTGACGCCCTCGCGACGGAGATAGCCGAGATGCGCGGCGAGCGGCGCTGATCTGGCGGTATGACGGACGACACGAGTCTTGATCGTCACCAGCCGCGAGCGGCCGGTGAGCAGACGATTCGCCCGCTCGCTGGCGACCCGGCCACGGCCGAAGCGCGACTGACGATGGCTGGTGAGGCGGCCGGCCCGCGAGACGCCACCGCCGGCGCGCTGCGCGGCCGCGAGCGCCTGAGCGATGAATGGCTTAGCCCGCTGGCTCCTTGAAGAGCGGATGCGGCCGGGCCGAGGCTGAAATTCCTTCTCTTCAGCCATCGCCGGCCCCGGCAATGTGCGAAATGCACAGTCCTCGCAATGAGTTGATGGTGAGGCACACATTGCGTGCCCAAGGCGCACATTGCCGGATCAGCAAAAAACGCAAGCAACAACAACCGACCGACCGAGCCGCACATTGCGGCCTTTTATCTCGCCATCGTTCCGGTCGCTGGTTCCCAGGGCTCAACTTCCAAGCCAACAGACTTTCGGCACTCGCGGCGATTTGCGACAGAACACGTCGGCTGGCGGCGGATCTATTGCGAAAGAGCCGCCGCGACCTGTCAGTCCACTTGCGAAGCCCCCACTGTTTGCGAGCGCTTGCGATAGCGATCGTTACCCGAAGGGCCGAGACACCCATAGGGTGGCTCGGTGAGGAGCGGAGCGACGAGTAGAGCGCGGGCCGAAGGCATCGGCCATACGCGATCAGCACGTCATCATAGCACTCCTCCGCTTCGCGGCCGATCGCGGTGGTAAGCAGCCATCGCCCGACCAATAGCCGGATCTCCGCAGCAAGGACGCAGACGAGCGAGTGTCGTTCCTTATGTTCATGCTGATGACAACGTGCAGTCATCGCGATCCTCCCGTTGTCGAGAGTGCGACGAATAGGCCATTCGATTGCGGTGCGATGGCCGAGAGATCGTGCACGGGAACCGCAGCCGGCTTGTCGGTCGTCGGTCGATCAGATGCCGCTCGTGTCGTGGAAGACAGTCCGTCAGCGCGGGTGAAAAACAGCGGAGCCCGCGTCCAGGATGGACGAGAAGAGGCCGCGACGAGGAGAGGTCCTGGCGTGCTCTCCACATCGACAAAAGGAACGATGGCAGCAACGTAGGCGACGGTCTCGGTGGGTAGCGGACGATGTCGGTCGCGGTAGTCTTCATAGCGGCCGGGACCAGCATTGTAGGCCGCGAGGAATCCCGGCGAGCCGTAGCGGTCGTGCAGTTCGCGAAGGAAAGCGGCGCCCGCAAAGATGTTGTCATGCGGATCGAAGGGATCGTGTCCGAGGCCGTAGCGCACGCGCATCTCCGTCCAGGTCTTGGGCATGAGTTGCATCAAGCCGAGCGCGCCTTTGGGTGACACCGCACGCCGATCGCCGCCGCTTTCGATCCGCATGACGGCGCGGATCCAGTCCACCGGAATGCCGAAGCGCTGCGCGGCTTCCGCGACATGAGTGGCATAGCGCTCGCTCACCTGCTGACGTTGGCTTGATGCTGCCTGCGCCGCCACCGCCGCCGTTGGCCCGCCAATCACCAGCAGGCCGACAAGCAGGATGATGGCAAAGCCTGCAAAGTCTCGGCCGTAACGTGAGCAAGCCGCAGTGCTCGTGCCCGCCGAAGGCGTGCTCCGTGTGCCAAAGCGCGGTCGCCGCTGACGGCCGCGCGCGACCGCCGACTGGTGCTTGAGGGGGATCGGGCGAGGAGACGACACGAACAAGGAGATCGAGCTTTGATGCGCCTTGCAGCCAGCACGCGTGACGGGATCCTGCATGCGATCAGTCCCTCTCGGCGCGCTGGGGCTGACGATTCCAGTTCAGCGTCCAGATCGATTTGTCGTCGCTCGACTGGAAGAGATTGGCGCGGATCGGGCGCGATAGCGTGGGATCGTCGATGACGAGCGAAACGTACTCGCCCGCCTTTTCGCCGGTGCGCTTCCAGCCAGCCCCGATCTCCGGACCTTCGTCATCGCCGAGGCGGATTCGGTAGTCCGGCGCGTTTTCGGCATCCGAGGATTCGGCCGGGACAAGAGTGAGAATTCGCTCGAAGAAAAGCGTTTCAATGCGCCCGGTGAATCCGGATTTCTCGCGGGTGAACTGGCCGATTTGCGCCATGGAAACCTCCTTGGTGGCGGGTTGGGATGCGGGTCAATGGGTCGCGGCACGCCAGACGAAACGGCCGTCGTCGGCTTCGTCCGTCCAAAGCGGGACCGCGCGCGCGACGATCGAGCTGATGGGCAGCGAGCCGAAATAGCGTCCGTCCAGACTGTCCGGGACGGTCGGGTTCATGAGGAAGACCTGCCCCGGCTGAAGGGTCGTGCATCCGCTCCAGCGCGGCAGCGGGCGGCCGAGATGATCGCGATCACGGGCGGCGCCGATCTCAACGCCGTCGACAGTGATGATGTCGCCAGATCGACACACAGTCTGCCCGGGGAGAGCCATCACATGCTTCAGCAGCGGCACGCCTTTTGGCAGGAAACCGCCATCCGCGAGGACGCTCGCGATCGGCGATGGGAGCCGCACCGCGACAAGGTCCAGCGCGTGAAGCTCACCGATGGGGTGCAGCCTATAGAGCCCTATCGGCGTGCTTGCGGTGGCGTTCCAGATCAGCCGTGGCGCTGGATGAACGAACATCAGACCGCAGCCGAGTAACATCGCCAAATAGGTTGTCATAACGTAACCGAAGCGGGTCATGGCGTGACGCTCCGGCGCTTAAGCCAGGCAATATGCTGCTCGCGCGTGTAATCGCGTGGCACATGGCCGGCGGCGAGGCGGTTGTGGAGATGCCGCCAGTATTCGGGTGCGACATCAGCGGGATCGATAGCGAGCGCGTCGATGGCATCGACCGCCTGCAACACGCGCTCAACCTTCGGCCAGCTATCGACGCGTAACAGGATCTCGCCACCGGGCCGCACAAAGGGCAGCGTCTGATAGCGCTGGCCGCTCTCCACGGCGCGCACGATGTCCATGCGCGACACCACGGTGCCATAGTCGTTCGCGGCCCAACGGACGAAGCCGAAGATGCTGCCGGGCGCAAAACTGGAAACACTGCGGCGGCGGTCGAGGATCTTCTCCTCCGTACGCCGGCCGAAGCGTAGCCAGTGCTCGATCCTCTTCTCGATCCAGGTCAGCTCGACATGCGTGAGCACACCGCCACGCCGATGCGAGGACGGCACGGCACGCGGCGGCAAGGCCTCATTGTCGTTCATGACGGCTCTCCAGTGTCGGTGGGGAACTCCCGGGCCAGCAATGCGCGCAGCATGTCGGCGACGGTGATGCCGCGCTGGAACGCCGCGACCTTGATTCGACCGCGTAGCGCCGGCGTGACGTCGATGGTCAGGCGCGCGGTGGGTGCGGCCGCATCATCCGAGCGGCGCGACGCCGTCTCGCTGGCCTTGATCCAGCTTTCGGCATCGCCAGGTCGCGCAGCGAAGCCGCGCTTAGTACAGCGCTCGCTCATGGCGCGAACCTCGCGACTTCAGCGGCGAGCGCGGTAATCTCGCGCGCGGCTGGGCTCTCATCAGCAAACTCGAAGACGAGCCGGCCGGACTGTGCAGCGTCCGCGAAGACGACGCGCTGACCGATGGTGCTCATGAGCACCGGCGGATCATGATCGGCGAGTGTCTCGGCTGTCTCGCGGGCGATGATCGTGCGCGCTCCGCAGCGATTGAGCACAAAGCGAGCAGCGAGTTGCGGACGGTAGATGCGCGCCTCTCGTAGCAGATCCAGCATCTCGGCTGACGCCCAACCGTCGAATGGCGACGGTTGCACGGGGATCAACACCAGGTCCGCCGCTAACAGCGCCGAACGCATCAATCCGGCGACGCGCGGCGGTCCGTCAATGACGACGTGATCGGCGTCGCGCGCGATCTCCGGCGCCTCGCGATGGAGCGTGTCGCGCGCAAGGCCAACGACACCGAACAACCGCGCGACGTTCTCCCGCGCTCGTTGCTGCGACCAGTCCAATGCCGAACCCTGCGGGTCGGCGTCGATCAGCGTCACGCGCTTTCCGCGCAGCGCCCATTCGCCTGCGAGGTGCACGGCGAGCGTGGTCTTGCCGACACCGCCCTTCTGGTTGAGCAGCGCGACAATCATCGCCTGCCTCCCGTCTTATGGTCGGGATGCGGTAGAGATTGTTCGCTTGGATGCTCGGTTGGCGGCTCAACGCTCGCGGCGGCGTTATCCGCAACACGCACCGGCCCACTACAACAGTTAGATTCTAGGTTAGACTCTAAGTTACGGCCCGGGATCGTTGCGTCTTGCCAGAGCGTTAGCTGTGGTTTGCACTCCCGAAATCCCGATACAGGGACGCCCGAAGTCCCGATAGCGCGAACGCCCGAAGTCCCGAGCTGATTCACAGCGCCATCCACAGGTGCTGTGGATGACTTGCGCGGTAGGATGCGCAGCAGCTCACGCCGATCCCTGCGCTCGATGTTCAGGCGGTAGCCGGGCAGCGGCTGACGCGCAGCGATCCGGCGGAGATCAAAGGCGAAGTCAGCGAGCTTGGCGAGGCTGCCGGATTTCTCGTGGAGGTGTGCGACCTCGAACAGCCATCCTCTCGGCTGACGACCGGCATGCTTACGCGCGACTCTGTACAGCCAGCGCTCGATCCCGCCTGTCAGGCTGAAGTACGCCGGATCGATGGTGAGAACGAGGGAGCGATCGATGACGCCGCGATAGAACCAGTCGGGAAGGACAAATTCCATGCCTTCGATGCGGCCATCACCCCTCGCACATTCCTCCCATTCGTTGATCCAGGAGAATTGGTGACGCCGCCAATTCTCGCCGTGCCGGATGCTGGTGCGGATGACAGTCGCTTGCAGACGGGCCAACGCCCCTTTGAGCAGCTTGTAATCCCGGGCCCCAGTCTGTCGACCGACCGCGATCAGAAGCTGGTAGGGCGTGAAGCGCAGGAATCGCGAGGTCTTCAGACCGAGGTTCTCGGCCTCGACAATCTGACTTGCCGCCCAAATCAACACATCGGCATCCCAAATGGTCGCCATTCCGTGCTCCGGGACGGCATAGACTTCGACGGATACGTCGCCGGTCTGATAGAGAATGGGCCTGGTCCGCTTGGCCTTGGCGAGCGAGAAAAATGGCCGCTCCATCAGGTCGCGCTGGTCGCGGGGGCTGGCGTCACCGGTAACGACGACGAACGGGTCGAGCTTGCTTCGCTCGCTGGGCACAATGAGGCGTCGCGACATGGGGGAGCGCGGCCTTTAGCGATGCGCATTGCCGGCGGCACGGGCCTCGACATAGCGAGGATCGCACGTTGACGTGCAGGCGGCCTGATCGGCCCAAGCCTCGAGATCGGCGACGGCGTAGACAACGCGGCCGCCGAGCTTGCGGAAGGTCGGGCCGTTGCCGTGGCAGCGGTATTTCTCCAGCGTGCGCGGCGAGAGGCCAAGGAGGCGCGCGGCCTCTGGGGTGCGCACATAGCGCGTTGTGAGCTGCGCGGTCCGGTCGAGCATGGGAGATCTCCGTCTTGCCTTGAAGCGCCACAGCCAAGTCGCGGCGTGTCGGGGCCAGAATGGCGGAGAGCTCAGGCGTTGGGGGTGGACGAAAAAATTTGCAGGTGTATGTCCCCCGCCATCGCCACGAAGCGAGCCGCGGCCTCACCGGCCCACGCAGCTTCGTCACGATGGATTGACTTGAGGATCGATGAGGCGGTCAGCGGCCGCGCAGGAGCTTCAGATAACCTCGCTCGACCAAGGCTATCGACTCGCGAATGAGGCGGTTCGCTTTGCGACGCGCATGCGAATCCTTCCACTCGACCGAACGGCGCTGGGCGTGGTCGGAGCGGAGCACCTTCGCCGCAACATCTCGCGGGCCGCCGCCCAGGTTATGGACGTCGAAGGCATGAAGGAGCTGGATCAAGCGCCGTTTCTGAAACGCCGTCAGCCGCAAGGCCGCCGGCAGAAGAGTGGTGCGCTTGCCTCCAAGACGGCGGATGAGGTGGAGAGCAACCTCAAGCCGCAATTCGGACATGCTGTCGATCGGCAGGAGCACGGCGGGACGCTTCGCAGCCTGCTCGTCCCGCAAGCGGATATGGAGTTCACCAGATTGGTCTGCGATCACCAATTCACGTCCATCGGCATCGGTCAGCTCGACAAGCGGCAGGCCGAGGGCGTTGCGATCGACGGCTTTGGCGACATCGAAGCCGGCCGGCGCCGGCTCCAGGATCAGTGTTCCCGGAGAGACCTGGGGCAGCCATAGGGTCGGCTCAGGCCCGACTGGAGAGACCGGATCATGGGCGAAACCTTAACCCCCAACGACGTGCGAGTTCGGAACGGACGGTCTCGGGTTCCGCGCCGTCGCGTGTGATTTGTCGCTGCGTGCGGGCGAAGTCGCGGCGGTAGTCTGCGTTGCGGCGAAGGAACTCAAGGGCGAAGCCTGGGCGTTCGAGACTCTTGAGACGTTCGATCGTCTCCGGCGAACGCCAATACTGCGTGGGCATGCGTATCTTCTCTTCTTTTGTTTGTCCTCCCGAAGGAGGGACACACAACGATCCGAAAAGACGGCCAGTCAAACTAGACCCATAGGTTGCATCACGTACGATCGCAATTCGCGCGATTGAGTACCCCTCACTGCATCCGCGGTTCCAGCAGATGCCGATATCCGGCGTCCACCATCCATCGAGCGCGGGCGAGATGACTCGCGTGGACGGTCTTGGCTCGATCGGGTTCGCGCGTCGGATCGAGACCGAAGATCACTTGCACGACCTCGGTCCAGTCGGCGCCCTCTTCCTCCGCCATCAGCAACCGTACATAGATTGCAAGATTTTTCTCGTCATAGGCATTCACACGAACGGTTTGTGGCGGGCGGTCCAGGAATGGAAATTCGTTCATAACAATCGTCCCCTCAGCCTCGAAGTAAAAATCAGACTTTCCTTCGGCGGCGGAACTTTGCAAGCCGCAAACGTCTCACGACCTGCACTGCGATGCGTAGGCCGCATCACGCTATCCCCGCAAGGGGCAAACAGCGATCTCTCAGGATCAGTCTATAACACAGCGCTGCACGAATCGGAACGATCGTTCCTGGAACGATCATTCCGATGTTGGTTCCCATGTCGCCATGGATCTCAAAGAGGTCATGGCGACCAATCTGCGTCGGATACGCCACGTCAAGAAGATGACGCAGGAGGAATTGGCCGATAGCGCCGGGCTAAGTGTCCGTTACGTCGGCGCAATTGAACGCGCAGATGTGTCGGCGAGCGTAACGGTGCTCGGTCGCATCGCGGAAGCGCTCGGCGTCGAAGCAACTGACCTGATCAAACGAACGACGCCTCACGCTCATCGTGCTCGATGACAAAGTGAATTGCTGCTCCGACCATGCCGCTGCAAGTCGTGGATCAATTCCAAATTGCCACACGCAAAAGTAGATTGGCAGCTATGGGCAAATCTGCTCTGTCGTCAGAGACGCTTGCCTGATTCAAGGGGCGAGCGAGATGGGGTAGACGCCATGGGTTTGTACGAGCATCTGCCAGCCGATATCCGCGCAACGGTGGACGCGCTCGTTGTGGAACTTGAGCCGCAAGCCTGGTCAACGCGATTCCTCGCTCTGATTGGCCTGCTCGGAGAGAAGCTGGAGTCCAGAACCGAGCCAGAGCCATGGCAACTGATCCAGCAATGGGCCGGCATCGTGACGGCAACGTTGGAGCACTTACGGCCCGACAGTTCGGTCGTCGAATGTCTGGGGCTGATGAGCATCAGCTTCAATGATCAGTGGCGCGCGCAGGCGCTCGGCCAGATTGAGCGTGATCCCAGGGCGCTGGACCGGCTCGTTGCAGTCTGTCCTGCATGGGAGGACATCGTCGATAGCGTCTTGGAAGCCAATCAAAGACGGCCGATCAAATCAGGGCGCGGGCGCTAGTCAGGATTCGGTGACCACTTGCGCCTGCGCGGCTGGCGAAGCGCCGTGACGGCGCCTCAGCGTGGCAATGCCCCGCCCGGACGTGCCGGGCGAGGCATTGTTGGCGGGTCAGTCGCTGCGCCGCCCGTTGGGGCGGGACCAGATCAGGCTATAGCCCTCGCCGTCCTCATCGTCGAAGAGATTTGCGAAGATCGGAGCAACGAAGCTCGGATCATCGAGCTTGAGGCCCAGATAGTCGCGGCCCTCGTTGGAGCGCTTGGCCCAGGCGGCGCCGATCTCAACTCGGCCGACATAGACGCGGTGGCTGGGGCTGTTCTCGCCGGAGCGGTTGGTCTCGGGGACGATGCGGACGTTCTTGGCCTGAACCGAGAGCGTGACGATCTGGCCGGTGAATTCGTTCGATTCGGTCTTCTTGAAGGTGCCGATGGTCGCCATTGTCGTTCTCCTTGATGTCTGTTTTCGAACCCGCACCTTGCGGCCTCGATGGTGATCGACGGGCCGGAGGCGACCGACGGCGCACCCCGAAGGGGCTCGACAGCAAAGGAGGAACTTTCTTGTCTCGCGAGGAATGACGGCGCAGCCGGCAGGGGAAGAAAGTTGTGACGCCGCTGTTGCGCCTTAGGCGGTCGAGGCTTCAGCCGGCCTTCGGCCAGATCAATCCATCGAAGAGGCCGCTCGGTGCGTTCGATCAAAACAGAGCTGAGATCAAGGAGGATGTGGCGACGTTTGCGACACCTTTGGATCCAGCAAGAGAATTCTCGGCGAACAAAGGCTTCCATGTGAACCAAAAGCGGGCAGTCCCCTCCACGAACACTGCTTGGCGGAGCGTCCCCACCTGCACCAGTCGGGATGGCATCTTGACCGGCGTGGCTGAGCTAGCTCCCATCACAAGCGCCACGCGCTTGGCTCAAGAGATATTCGATCCGAGCTTTCGCTGCCCCGATCGACCACACCTTCGATGACCGCCGCCGAGCTATCGAAGAGGGTCTGGCCGAGACCACGTCTTCCGCTGAATCGATGTCAACCTCGTGCAAAGCCTTGTCCAGCAGGCCCGGATGCGGCCACGCCTGTGAAACGCAGGAACGCCGTGACACTGACCGCGGTGGCGCCGATCACGGAAAAGATCACTTGCCAGGTTGCCGACGGGATTGCCATCTGGGCGATACCATGGGTGGCGCTGTATCCCGCGACGGTCGCGGGTGCGACAAAGAGCAGAATGACCACCAGCCGGAGCCAGGCCCATGGCACGAAGGTCAGCGCAAGCTTCCCAATTCCGAAAGTCGCCGCTCCGGCCGCGAGACCCGCGAGGATGGCGCCGGGCGCGCCCGCTCCGGCATGGAGGGCGCAGATGCCGATCGTCAGGCCGACGAAGAAGGGCAATGCAAAGACGGCAAGCACGAACAGCAGCCAGCAGAAGAAGCCGATGCCTGCGATGACGAGGAGTGGTCCGAAGATGATCATGGTGGCGCCTCCCGTGAGTTAAAGCTCTGACGGTTGCGCCTTCCACCACCACCACGGCGCAACGCAGAGTTTAGCAGCAAACGCACGCAGCCGGCAGCGGAAATCCCGTTGTGATTCCGCCGCCTGCTCAAGTTGCCGGCGCGCCCCTTCATCGCTGGAAGGGATCGAATTCGTGGATGACGGCTGCGGGATCGCCGTCGTATTCAGCGGCCGGCATGACGCCGTATTCGCCGGTGCCCGCTTGGAAGATGACGACGCAGACCATGAGGGTGGTGGCGAGGCTCCAGCCGTTGGCGAATGCGAGAGACTGAGACATTGATCCGGTTCCTGTACGTGGCGGGGGCCATCCCCGCGCGACAGGCGCCCGATGTGTCCGGCCAGGGGCCGCAATCACCGCGTAGACGAAGGCGAAGCGGCGGCACGCTTCAGCGTAAGCCGACCCCTTGCGGGTTGATGGCGTCAGGCTCCTGGCCGGACCAAGGATCAGCGCCATGGAAGCGGGGTGGCATCCGCCGGCAGGAACCGCCGAACTGCGTCTAGTGAAGAAGACGCGTGCTATGGCGGTGTTGAGACCCGCAGGGAAGCGCACGGGTATCGACGTCAGCGGCCGTAGACGTGAGCATTGCGACCTATGTGGCCCGTCCTGATATGTCTTGTCGAAGAATTGCGAATCTTGCAGCAACTAGATCCCGGCCTACGTCCGTAGCGCCGAGTCCGTCTTGATCGTTCGAGCCCCACAGACAAAATGAGGATATCGGTATGGGAGAGATCAATATCCCCCACGATCAGAAAAATGCTCTCGCGGCGATCGATACCAACGAGCTGGACAGGCTTATCGACCAAGCGGTTGATAGGGAGCAATTGGGTGATCTGCATCGTCTCCGTCTCACGAGTTGCGGACCCTACATTGCAAGAAAACTTCACTACTTCGAACAGGCGATGACGGAACACCGCCAAGCCAAGGCACCAGGAAAGCGCGCAAGAACAGCGGACGCCCTCCGACGCGCGGGGCATGACCTAACCTTCGCGGTCGACGCTATGAAGCGCCGAATGGAAACGGAACAAAAGGAAGGGCAGCTCTTCTATGTCGATGACCAGATTATGCCGCCTTATCACTTCGACAAACGCCTGAGCGTCCGAGTGAGCTATCGGTGGCGCCGAACCGTTGATGATGCATGGATTCTCGGCAGCATTACCTTCGTCCATGATGTCGATCTACGTCCCGACTATATGAGCTCGGTCCCCAAGCGGAAGCCGAGCGCTGCCAAACAGGAGCAGGATCGACAGGCCAGGCTGTATCAGACGTGGGAGCACCTGATGAGAGGAGCGCTCTACTCGGTGAGGGACTATTTTAGAGATGGTGGTGACGGAGAAACGATCCCGGAAAGTTTCCAGGCAACGATCGATCCGCATACCCGCGACCTGAACAATTACAGCACTCAGTTCTGGCGCCAGCAACCTTGAATTCTTCCGCCTATCCGGAGCATTGAACGCGGAAGATGGCGGCGCCTAAGCGCCGCCTGTTCCAAACCGCCAGACTGGAATGCCAAGCTTCTTGGCCTTGTCGGCGAGGTTGTCCTGGATGCCAGTGCCCGAGAAGTGCATCACGCCGATCGGCAGCACGTCGAGCATTGCATCGTTACGCTTGAAGGGTGCGGCCTTGTTATGCTTCTTCCAATCGGGCTTGAAGGCGATCTGCGGCACCTTGCGGTGGTCGGCCCATTTGGCGGCGATCAATTCGGCGCCCTTCGGCGATCCGCCGTGTAGCAGAACCATGTCCGGATGCTTGGCGTAGACCTGGTCGAGCTTGTTCCAGACCAGCCGGTGATCGTTGAAGTCGAGGCCGCCGGTCAGTGCCACCTTCGGCCCTGCGGGCAGAAGCACCTGGTTGTCGGCGCGCTTCCTTGCCGCCAGAAAATCGCGACTGTCGATCATCGCCGACGTGAGATGGCGGTGATTGACCTTCGATCCGTTCCGCGGACGCCACGCTGAAAGGGTCTGGCGCTCGAAGTGTTCGGCGGCCTGGTCGCGCATCAGCTCGAAGGCGTTGCGTCGCTCGATCAGCGTTTGGCCCTCTGCCGTCAGGCGCTCCAGCTCGACGGATTTGACCTCGCTGCCGTCCTGCTCCCGCTGCGACCGCTGTTGCGCCAGTTCGTTATCGTCGAGCTCACGCTCGATCCGGTCGATGGCACGATGGAAGACGTTCACGGTCGACCAGAGCAGGTCCCCGAGGTCGGGTTCGAGGCGGGTGTCGGACAGCGCCACCACGATGGCATCGAAGATGTCGGCGATGCTGCCGGCGAGTATTCGCGCTTCCGGGAGCGGCCGGGGATCGGGCTCGTCGTGGAAGGGCCTGTAGCCGTGAAGTTGGAGTTCCTGGAGAACTTGGTCGGTCGGGGATGAGCTCTGCTGCGGTTCGAAGTCGTCGTCATGGTCAGTGGTCATTGCGGCTTTCCTCGTCGGATCGGCCGCGCCCATCGCGGCCTTCATGGCGACGAAGGCGGCGGGCGGAACGGACTTGCACCCGCAGCGCAGCGAAGGGCCGAAGCGGAGCGGAGGACCGAAGGGAGCCGACTATTTTGCTTCGCGATGTAAAGGCGGCTCTGCCGCCGACGGAAAATAGTCGGCTCCCGAGGTTGCCGGTCCGAGCCGCTTGCCGCCCGATCGCCCTCTTGAAGGCCGTGGGTGTGGCCCTCTCCGACGCTGAGGAAAGCAAGGCCGCCGGCCTTACGTGACGGCGTTGCCACACCGCCCCTCATCCCGTTCCGGCTATGCCGCCAACTCCATGAAGCGGGTAACGTCCTGCGCCGCGATCTGCACCCGGCTGGTGGCGCGAAGCGCGGCGATACCGAGCAGGCGGAGATCTTCGTCGAAGTCGCCGAGCCGTGGCGAGATCACGATCGCCTCGATCCCGGCCGCCTGCGCGCGCTCGATCAAAGTCGCCATGGCGCCATCGCCCGCAGGATCATCGTCGCGTGCGATGTAGAGCCGGCGAAGCGTGTCCGGGAACAGGATGGAGGAGAGATGCGCTGCCGAGAGCGCCGCCGCCATTGGCATGCCGGGCAGAACGCACCGAAGCGACAACATCGTTTCGATGCCTTCACCGGCCGCCATCACCTCGCCCGCCACACCGAACCGTACCGCATGTCCGAGCAAGTCGCCCATGGCCCGTCGCGGAGTGTCGATGGGCGCCTTGCCGAGATTGGCTTCGTTGAAGCCGCCCGGATCAAGCCAGGTGCGATGCGCGCCGGTCAGGCGGCCGCAGAGATCTGTGACGGCAGCGATCATCGCCGGCCAGGTCTCGGTCGGCGAGTGCTCGTCCGGCCGATAATAGCAGCGGGGATGGAAGCGGAGACTTCCGGTTCCGTGCAAAGCCGTAATGCCGCGGCTACGGAGGTACGCTTCTACGAGCGTACCCGCGATGGGTCGCGAGATCGCGAAGAGTCTTCGCGCCGCTTCCGGCGATCCGGCAGGCGCGCTCGATTTCCGAGAACCCGTGCGGCTTACCTTGGGCTCCGGTTCGGGACGCGGCATGCTGAGGAAAGAGCGGGCTTCGCTGACGACGTCCTTAAAGTCGACGAAGCCGCAGCTTTCTCGGATCACGTCGAGCAAATCACCATGCTCGGAGGTGGCGGCGTCAGTCCATTTGCCTGCCGGTCCCTTCGCGGATTCCTTGAGCCGCACAAACATCGAGCGGCCGGGGGCATTGCGCACATCGCCGACAAGCCAATAGCCGCCTTGTCGCCGTCCTGCTGAGAGATAATGTCGACACACCGCCTCGGCGTCACGCGCGAGACGGCGGACCAGGTCGGAGGCGTCGTGGCGGGCCATCAGGCGGCCTCCCGTTCACCGACGCGCTCGACCGGATAGTGGTCCAGCACCTTCGCCAACACGCCGACGCCGGTTGCATCTGATGGCACGAACATGCGCAGCTTCCACGAGATGATCTCGCTGAAGAGGCCGTAAGTGCGTAGTCGGTCCCGCATCGTGTCGGCGAAGCCGGAAAGCTCGATGCGGTGGGCGCCCATCACGCGCACGCGGCGGAGCTGCAGGTCCTCGGCGAGGTCGAGGACCGTCCTCCCTTCCATCAGCGCTGCGAAAGCCGTCTCCGGTGAAAGGGCGGTAGTCCCGATCATCGAGGCGTTTGCTGCCCAGGCTGGCGACACCCTGCGGCCGATGATGCGCTCGCCATCGTCGGTCTGAAGCCGATAGACCCGCGAGGAGTCGGTCGGCAGCCGCTTCCAGATCGGCAACAATATGCCGGCGACGATGTGGAGCGTGCTATCGGCGAACTCCGGCACCTCAGCCACTTCGCCGGTCCATGCGGTGGCGAACGCCTCGCGCTCGGCCGTCTGCCAGTGGCTCTCCTCCATGATCTTCAGCGAAGCATGATGATGCTCCATCGGCCGGATCAGCCGGACACGACGTTCGATCTCGCCGTCGTCGAGCATGAAGCTCGGCGCGGGGATCTGCACCGCGGCGCGGCCCGAGCGCTCGTTGACGAGTAGTGCAGCCCGAGCATCAGCCAGATAATCGAGCGCTTGATCCAGCGTTAGGGGGCGATTGCGCCGGCGTTCGGTGATGGTGAGAAGACGCGTCTCGGCGCCGGTGGCGGGATGCGTGTAGATCGCGCGTCGGTCGGTGACGACGAAGCTCTCGGCCTGGAGCGTTTCGAGCCCGACGTCATAGACCCCGCTCGCGATGGCGCCATCGACCTTGTTGTTCAGCAACTGCTCAAACGCGGTGAACAGTATGCCCTGCAAGTTGATGGTGAGCGCCAGCAGGCGGTTCAGGAACGTCGTGATCGGCGGCAATTCGTCCTTGATGCCGTTCTCGTCTGTCAGCTTGAGGCCGGTGGCATCCTGGAACATCTGGAGCGAGCAGCCTTCGACCTTGCCGCGCACGAGCAGAAGATAGAGTTGCCGAAGCGCGTCTCGGGCGTAGTGGCTTTCCAGATTGTCCTCGGGCCGGAACAGGCCCTGTCCCCCGGTCTGGCGCTGCCCGCGCGTGATGGCGCCGAGCGTGTCGAGGCGGCGGGCAATCGTCGAGAGGAAGCGCTTCTCCGCCTTCACGTCGGTGGCGATCGGGCGAAACAGCGGTGGTTGTGCCTGGTTGGTGCGGTTCGTCCGTCCGAGGCCCTGGATCGCGGCATCGGCCTTCCAGCCGGGTTCGAGCAAATAGTGGACGCGAAGACGACGATTTCGCGCTGACAGCTCGGCGTGATAGCTGCGCCCGGTGCCGCCGGCATCCGAGAAGACGAGCACGCGCTTCAGGTCGTCCGTGAAGGCGGCGGCCTCGGCGAGATTGGCGGAGGCGGCCCGGTTCTCGACCGCAAGGCGGTCACCCCTGCGCACCACGCGCCGCGAACGTCCAGTCACTTCCGCCACGAGATCCGTGCCGAAACGCTGCACGATCTGGTCTAGCGCACCGGGAACAGGCGGAAGCGAGG
>NZ_LJYG01000016.1:88135-96017 GCF_001440035.1 Bradyrhizobium manausense
GGGCGACAGCCTCGCGGCTCTCGACGGGTTGGCCACCGCGAAAGACGGGTCGGGACGAGAGATTGCCGTCGCTGTCGGTGAAGGGCTCGTAGAGCTGCACCGGGAAGGAGTGGGCGAGGTAATCAAGCACATATTCGCGCGGCGTGATGTCCACGCGGACATCGTTCCACTCCTCAGGTGGGATCTCGGCCAGCCGCCGCTCCATCAGCGCCTCGCCGGTCGACACGATCTGGATGACGGCGGCATGGCCATCGGCCAGGTCCCGCTCGATGGAGTGGAGCAAGGTCGGCGTCTTCATGCTCGTGATCAGATGGCCAAAAAAACGCTGCTTGGCCGACTCAAAGGCCGAGCGCGCGGCCGACTTGGCCTGGCGGTTCAGCGTGCCTGTCTCACCGGTGATGTTGGCGGCCTGCATCGCTGCATCGAGGTGATTGTGGATGACGCTGAAGGCGCCGGCGTAGGCGTCGTAGATGCGCCGCTGCTCATCGGTGAGCTGATGCTCGACCAGTTCATACTCAACACCGTCATAGGAGAGCGACCGGGCGGTGTAGAGACCGAGCGCCTTGAGATCACGCGCCAGTACCTCCATGGCCGCGACGCCGCCATCCTCGATCGCCGCCGCGAACTCCGCGCGTGTGGCGAACGGAAAATCCTCGCCGCCCCAGAGGCCGAGCCGTTGGGCATAGGCGAGATTGTGGACGGTGGTCGCGCCGGTTGCCGAGACATAGACGATTCGGGCGTTGGGGAGCGCATGCTGCAGGCGCAAGCCTGCGCGACCCTGCTGCGAAGGCGCGACATCGCCTCGCTCTCCCTTGCCGCCACCAGCGTTCTGCATGGCATGACTCTCGTCGAAAATGATGACGCCGTCGAAATCAGACCTCAACCATTCAACAATTTGCCGGACGCGGGAAAGCTTCTCGCCGCGATCGTCGGACCGCAGCGTAGCGTAGGTTAAAAATAGGACACCCTCGGCCAAACGGATCGGACGTCCTTGAGGGAAGCGCGAGAGCGGTGTGACGAGAAGACGCTCCATACCGAGCGACGACCAGTCGCGCTGAGCGTCCTCGATCAGCTTGTCGGACTTGCTGATCCAGACCGCACGGCGGCGGCCCTTGAGCCAGTTGTCGAGCAGGATCCCGGCGACCTGCCGCCCCTTGCCCGCGCCGGTGCCGTCGCCCAAGAACCAGCCGCGGCGAAAGCGGACAGCATTCTCTGCGTCGTCGCGCGCGGCGGCCACAACATCAAAAGTGTCATCGACCGTCCATGAGCCGGCGATAAATTCGGAATGAGCTTCGCCGGCATAGATGACACTCTCGAGCTGGGCGTCCGACAGGATGCCATCCGCCACGAGACTGGCTGGCAGATGCGGCCGATAGGAAGGTCTTGGTGGCGCGACGGATGCCATTGCAGCCGACTGCACGAGCTTGGTCGGATGCGCGTGCGCACCCGGAATGCGGATCGACTGCAATCCGAATTCCTCATAAAGCGCATCGGTAAGCCGGGCACCTTCCGGCGGCGACCATTCGACTATTTCGTATGCGAGCTCTATGCCCTCTGGCGCGGAGACGCCCGAAGCAGAGGACAGGCGGAGCGCCGAAGCGCACGGGGATCGTGACTTCACGGGATGTCTTGCGACGTCGATCACGACAGGGGCGGCAATAGGCAACCTCGGAGGCACATGCTGGGTCACCCAGTCGAGCAAGGTCGCGACATCGCCAGCCATGCCGAGCGAGGCCGGCAAGACGTTCGGGTCCGCCGCTGGCTGCTTGTCGATGACTAGCAGCCTTGTATCGATCTGCGTTCCGTGCTTCGCGTAAACGGCTCCTCCGACCGCGGCAGAGAATACAACTCGCGCGCGTTCCTGAAGGCGAACGAAGGCATCGCGCCACGCCGGATTGTCCGGCGCGAAGCTTGCGCCGGTGATGGCGACCAGACGCCCACCGTCGCAGAGACGCGCCAAGGCCGAAGCGACGTGCCGGAGCGCCGCGTCCGCCATTCGTCGATCGACGTTCGCCAGAGCCGAGAACGGCGGGTTCATCAGGACGACGCTCGGGATGACGCCTACATCGAGATGATCATCGATCTGGGCGGCTTCGAACCGCGTGATCTCAATGCCGGCGAATAGTTGATCGAGCAACTCAGCGCGAGGTTCGGCCAACTCGTTCAATATCAGGCCGCCGCCGGCGAGTTCGGCGAAAATGGCGAGCAAGCCTGTCCCGGCGGACGGCTCCAGAACTCGGTCGGCCGGTGTAACGGCGGCTGCGGTACATGCGGCCAGTCCCAGTGGGATCGGCGTCGAAAATTGTTGAAGTGCCTGGCTCTCCTCGGAACGCCGCGTATGGGTCGGCAGACAGCTCGCGACTTTCGCGAGCATCGGCAGCATCGCGCCCGTCGAACCGGCCTTGGTCCGCATAGCCGGACCGAACTTGCGAAGGAATAGAACGGTTGCGGCCTCGCAGGCATCATAGGCGGTCTTCCAATTCCAGGCACCGGCCGCGTCCGAGGCGCCGAAGGCAGCCTCCATGGCGCCACGCAGGACCGCGGCATCGATGCGCCGGCCGCGTTCGAGATCGGTCAAGAGCTGTCGCGCTGCCCTGATCGTAGCGGAGGTGATAGTTGCAGCGGCACACATCGAGAGCGGCGCAGCGGCAGCGCCGCCGGCGAGAGGTTCGGTCATGGGGATTTCTTCCGGAGAGCAGGAACGGGTCGAACCGCCCGGCGCTCTCCTCAAGACCACGGCGATTCAAACCCTTCCCGGCCCCACTCTCCCTCTCAGCCGTCTCGCAATAAAAATGGGGACCGGCGCCGTACACCGGTCCCCAAGCAAGTGCCGGACGGCTGGAGCCAGCCGGTCGGCGATGCTACTCAGCCGCATCTAGCTGTTGCGGATCCTCGTCGCCGGCGTTCTCCGGATCCTCCTCGTCAGCGAGGAATTCCGGCAGCGGGCCCGCTTCACCTTCCGGCCCCACCGGAGACAGGCTAGAATCGACGAGACGCAGTGGCTCCGGCAACCAGCCCGAGCCATCAAGGAGACGCTCGGCCTCCTTGGCCATGTCGCCTTTCTTCAGATGGTCGATCAGTTGGGCCGACGACTCGCCCTTGGCTTCCCGCACCGCCTGCAGAATGCGAGGTTTAGTGACTCGCCCAAGATAGTTGTCGACGGTCGGTCTCCAGCCAGCCTGCACCATGTCGAGTCCGGCAGCGCGCGCAAGCACGTCGGCCTGGTCAAGACGCGTGCGGACGCCGTGAGCGGAGACGCGCCCCTGATTGTAGCGATTGGCCGGCTCATAGACGGCGTTGACCGCAAAGGACGCACAGTGGGCGAACAGCGATGCCTGTGCACCCCCATCGAGAGCCGTCAGCGCATCCCAGAGATCGTTCTCGCTCTTCGGCAACCGTGCCTTCCAGGCCTCATGCCGCACCTCGACAGCCTTAGCCGAGACGCTTTCCCGCAGCCCCGGAGCTTGAGCGGGAAAGTTTGGTGTGCGCAGCCCGATCTCAAGGCAGCTCCCGGACGAAGCGAACCGGTAAAAGGCCGTCAGCACGAAGTTATGCAGCACCGCCTGGAATGCGATGGCGGGATTTTCCGCCAGCGCGTCCCGCAATGCCAGCGTTCGGTGGGCCGTGAGCTCGATGATGAGCCGATCCGGCAGCGGCCTTGCCGGGTCTTCATCATCTTCCTCCGGTTCGGTCGGTGCGCCGGCGACCGAGATCGCCGCGCGTTGTACGGGGGCATCAGCCTCCTGCCCATTGGGCGACGAAGCATCGGTGCCCTGTTCAACGTCGCAACCGGCCGCAGGCGCCTCATCCTCAGGCCGAACATAGCCCCGATCGACGGAAAGCCGTCCTTCGGGATCGATGCTGACGAAGACGCCGGCCCGGGCAATCTCGGCCGGATCGTAAGTTTTCGGCCGATCTTCGAGCGCCAGCAGCGCCGCCTCGATCGCGCCGAGACGCTGGTCGATCTCTTCGGGCAGCTCATCCGCATCCTGATATTCGGTTTCGAGCTTCGCCTGCTCGGCGTTGAGAGCTTCGATGGTGGCCTGTTCCTCGGAGGTCAGATCGACAGGCTGGCCTCCCAGTTCGCGCAGGCGCGTCGTGTGACCGTAGGGGAAGTCAACGGCGACGGAGATCCATTTCCACCCCTCCGCGGCGATCGACTCGGCCTCGGCTTTGAGCTTCTCCGTGACAAGACGATCGAGCAAGGTGACATCTTGAAGCCAGCCGCCATCATCGTGCTCGAACAGGTCGCGGAAAATGCCGCCGCCTGCCTGCTGGTAAACATCGAGCCCAATGAACTGCGCGCGGCGATCGGACGCCCGCGCGGTATTTTCGGTCAGCATCCGCCGGATTTGATAAGGTTCATCGTAGCCCGAGCGGCTGACATTCTCCCAGACCTGTTCCTGCCGCGTGTGATCCGCCGTGACCGAGAAAGCCATGAGCTGCTCGAGGGTCATGCCGTCTTCGGCATAGACGTCGTGCAGCTTTGGCGACACGGACGCCAGCCGGAGGCGTTGCTTGACGACAGCCGGCGCCACGAAGTGTCGAGCCGCGATGTCCTCCTCGGACATGCCGGCGCCACTCAAGGTCTGGAAAGCCCGGAACTGATCGAGCGGATGAAGGCCTACCCGCTCGTCGTTCTCCGCGAGCGAATCGTCTTCTGCGATGCCGCCCTCACGCACGACACAAGGAACGGCCTGCACCTTCGCCATGCGCTTTTGCTTGACGAGAAGTTCCAGCGCGCGATAGCGCCGGCCGCCCGCCGGCACCTCGAACATACCGGTCTCATTGCCTTCAGCATCCACAACCGCCCGCACGTTGAGACTTTGCAGAAGCGTCCGCTGGGCTATGCTTTCAGCGAGCTGCTCGATTGAGATGCCCGCTTTCACGCGCCGGACGTTGGATTGGCTGAGCACCAGCTTGTTGAACGGAATGTCCCGCGAGGGCGACAGGATGATCTTTTGAACAGCCTTCGTCATGTCGATTCTCCACGACGGGCGGCCGGGAGCCTCTCTCGACCTCCAACCCGTCGCGAAAGCAGCACCTCCCCTCTCACTCTTGTATCCGACGCGACTGGCGAGATCTTCACGCTGCCTCCTGCTCCTCGCTCTCGGTCGTCACGTCAGCAGCGGACTCTGGCAGAAAGCCAAGGAGATAATCCGCAACCTTGCTGGCCTGTGAGGCAGCTCGCACGATCGCGCGATTGTCCTCGCGCAGCACCTCGAGCCAGGAGCCGATATAGTCGGCATGTCGCACCGTCGGTACGATACCGAGCGACGCGCAACTAAACGCAGCCGATATCTCGGCGATCAACTCTTCAAAAGCATACTTCTTGGTACCGTAACCGCCTGACAAGTCGCGGTTGAGACGTGACGGATGACCGCTGGCATGGGCCAGTTCATGCAAGGCGGTTCGATGCCAGTTGATCGGCTCAAAATAGGCTTGTGGTGGAGGCACCTGCACATAGTCTTCTGCCGGCGCATAGAATGCGCGGTTGCCGCCGACGCGGAAGTTGATGCCGGTCGCCTTGATGAGCTTTTCGACCCGCGGCTCGATCAACCCTGGCGGCGGAGGCGGCGCCGTGGTCGCGATCTCCGAAGGCAGGTCGTCGCATTGATCAGTATTAAAGACCGTGAACCGCTTCAGGAATGGGATGGCCTGCGCTTCGTCGCCCGTTTCGGTCGCGCGCAGCTTTTCCTCAACCGGTACAAATCGATCGGCATAGACAACGGTGGTCCCGCGCTCGCCCTTGCGGACGTGGCCACCGAGCGACAACGCTTGGCGGAATGTAAGCCAGCTTTGACCTGTGAATGCGCGCTCAGTGGCGGCCCCCCAGAGGATCAGAACGTTGATGCCGCTGTATTGACGGCCGGTCGCGGCGCTTTTCGGCATGGCCAAACACGCCATCGCCGCGGCGGTGCCCCAAGGCTGCACCCACGGCACTCGGCCGGCCTCAAGTTCACCGATGATCTTGGTGGTGATGTCGTCATAAAGGCTTGCCCGGTCCTCACCGGTGCGCGCCCGAGGATAGTGTCTGGACATCGCGGGTCTCCGCGACGGGCGCCGCGAGCCTCTCTCGCAGCCTGTGACCCGTCACGGCAAACCCACTCAGCTCTCTTACTCTCAGCCTCATTCGCGGAAACGACGACGCGTGATGCCCCGCCGCTCGCTCGCAAGTGAGGGAATGCGACAATCTTCTGAGCGACCCACCTTACATCCCATTTCTTCATGCGATGTGGCCTTGATTGCCTAGGGCCGCAGGCCCTGATCAGGCGTGCGCCAACGGCGCATCGCCCCACTGAAATGGCACCCGGAGAGCGTGAGCATAGCGACCCGAAGGGGCAGGCGGGTCCGAGTGCAGCGACGAGACCGGTTAACAGCGGCACCCGGGACAGGGGCAGTGATAGCGATCGCCGAAGGCGAGCCCCTTTCCCGAGTGCCCCCGGCGAGGAGCACCGCAGTGTTGCGCGAGGGATCGACGCCGGACGGCCGAGACGCAAGGCGGCTCGGTTGACGAGAGCCCGGTGCGGCGAAGCCGCACGCGCCCAAACCGAAAGCCAGCAAAGCCAAGACAAGGCAATCTGCGACTTCCTCGCGAACTTTGGTCCACGAGATTGGAATCTGAAGCATCAGGAAGCACTTTACAGCTCTTCCACTGCCGTGGCGCCCCCTAGGATGGCACATGCGGACTTCGGTCGGCTGTTCACGTCAAGCGCGTAACCTGAAGCGGTGGTTCGCTGTCGCATGCACGCCAAACCTTGCTCTCTCGTCATTGCGAATCCCAGCCTTGTGTTAGCAGGAGGGAACGAATTACGGACATAAGGATTCGTCGTATCGGGAGCTATCTCAATGCTGATGACGCGTAAGCGAGGGCAAGCAATACGGACGCTTCGCGGATGGGCGATCCAGGTGCTCCAGGAAGCGGGCGCCATCCGCGAGTGCGACGAACACGGTTGGATGCAAGATCGCGCCGATCCGCATGCACGGGAGCGGGCCTTTGATATCGCCCGTCGAGACCCGCCAGCGGGCGTCTCCCCTGATAAAGCGGTGGCCGAGGTTCGCGAGCTGCTGAACTCGATCGGTGATACCTGCCCGGAATGCCCCCCGGCCTAGAAGGCCGTGCCGAGCCTCAACGGCAGCCCGGCCTTCCCATTTCAACGGACTTGCTTCTTCTCCACGCGCTTGCGCGCATTGCCGATTTTTTGACGGCCCTTTTCACGGCTGATGCCGACTTTCTGGTCTTCTTTGCCTCGTACCGCACCTCATAGTTCTCTTCGCCAGCCACTCGCGCCCGATCCTGTTTTCGGCCACGTGCCGTCTTCGTCTTTGGTGTATAACGGCCCTGTTTCAACCTGCCGCCATTTCGCCCTATCCTTTGCCCTCTGATTCGCACGAGCCATTGCAATGTTGTGGACCAACCTCCGAAATCAGGTCCGGCAGACCCCGCTCCCCAAGTGGAAGCCGCTCATCCCGCTCTTCGAGGCGGTCATGAACTCGTTTCAGGCCATCCGGGACGCCAAGCGGCCGAGTAAGGACGGCTTCATCAAGATCACTGTCGAGCGGGACGCCGTGCTTCTGGACGAGGAGTTCGCTCCGGTCCAGGCCTTCACCATCACCGACAACGGCATCGGACTGAATGACGAGAACTTCGACTCGTTCAACACGGCTTTCTCGGACCATAAGCTCACGCGCGGCGGCAAGGGCCTTGGCCGGTTCACTTGGCTCAAGGCCTTTGACAAGGTAGATATCGACAGCACTTTCAAGGAAAAAGGAGAAGACGCCCAGCGGCGCACGTTTACGTTCGACGAAGACTACGAGATGGACACCGAGGGTCTACCTAAGCCCTCGCCCGGTCGCGGCACCGGCTCGACCATCGGGCTGG
>NZ_LJYG01000016.1:96030-131521 GCF_001440035.1 Bradyrhizobium manausense
AGCCGTACAAGGGCACGTGCCCGCGTACGACCGACCAAATCATCCAGAAGCTAATCGAGCATTTTTTGCTCATCTTCTTAGAGGACGACTGCCCGCGCGTCACGGTCACGGACCAAGGGCTCGTCCATTCGGTCAACGAGGTTTTCGACAAAGAGTTTCGCGCGACCGCTGCCGCCCATGAGTTCAACATCAAGGGCATGCCGTTCACGCTGCACGGCTTCCGGCTCACCACACCCAAGCTGTCGCGCCACAAGCTCGTCTACTCCGCCAATCAGCGCGGCGTTGTCAGCGACAAACTCGAAGCATTTGTGCCGAATCTCAACACGCGCCTCATGGATCGGGACGGCAATTCGTTCGTCTATCTTGGCATCGTGCAGAGCCCATACCTGACCCAGCACGTGAACCCTGCCCGCACGGACTTCGACTTTGCATCCGGTGATGACGCCGAGGTAGACCAGACGTCTCTCTTCGATGACGAGATAAAGCGCTCCGAGATTCGCGACGAGTCGCTCAAGTACATCGAAGCGGACCTTCGCGAGGCCATCCAGAGCATCAACGAGGTCAAGGAAGAGAAGCTGCGCAACTACGTGAAGTCAGATGCGCCGCAATACAAGATACTCATGAAGTACACGCCGGAGTTCATCGACAAGATATCTCCGAACGCCACCAAGCCCGACATGGAAACAGCGCTTCACCGCGAGTTGTATCAACGCGAAGTGAAGATGAAGGCAGAAGGGTCGCGGATCATCAAGGAGGCCGAGAAGGTCGACGACTACGACGCCTATCACAAGCGCCTCTCCGCATTCATGGAAGACTACAACGAGCTGGGAACATCGGCACTCGCTCAGTACATCATGCACCGTCGCATCATTCTTGAGTTCCTTGAACGCGCCATTTCATTGGGCGAAGGCGACAAGAGGTACCCGCTGGAAAAGGTCGTGCATCAGCTCGTCTTCCCGATGCGCGCCACGTCGGAGGAAATCCCCTACCACGAGCAGAACCTTTGGATGATTGACGAGCGGCTCACGTATCACACGTTCCTCGCCTCAGATAAGCAGCTCCGCTCGCTCGAGAACCCTGAAAGCGGCTCACAAAAGCGCCCCGACCTCTTCATCTATGATCAAAAGCTTGTCTACGGCGAAGGTGACCACCCAATCAATTCCATCACCATCCTTGAGTTCAAGCGCCCCGAACGTGACGACTACTCCCAGGACGACAACCCCGTTATCCAGTCGCTCGAGCTTGTCGACTCAATCCGCTCAGGAGAATTCAAAGACGCGAAGGGTCGCCGCATTTCTGTGGCAAATGAAAAAATCCCCGCGTTCTGCTACGTCATCTCTGACATCACACCAACGCTCAAGCGTGTTCTCAAAACAATCGACGCGACGCCGACGCCCGACAATCAGGGATACTACGGCTTCCACAAGACCTACTCCGCTTACTACGAGGTGATTGACTATAATAAGCTGCTTGGTGATGCGAAGAAGAGAAACCGTATCTTCTTCGATAAGCTCAACGTGCTGCAGAACAACACCTGAGGCGCCTCTTCTTTATAGCACCATAGGAAAATAACGGAGGAGCGCAGAGTGGGAAAACGTCGAAATAGACCTGTAAAACACCACTATATTCCGCAGTGCTATCTGCGCCAGTTCGCCGCCAAAAAGGGCAAGGCTTTTCAGATCTCGGTGTTTGACCGAGAGGAAGAGCGGTCGTTCAAGAACAACGTCAAAGACGTGGCGTGCCAAAACTACTTCAATCGTATTCATCTCGACGGCATGGACCCCAACGCGCTCGAAAGCGCGATGTCTGAATTTGAGACCGGTCTGGCCGAAGCGTTGGTCCGTATCAATGAGGCGCGCACCTTGGAAAGCGATGACGACAAGTCCTACCTCCTCACGCTCATTGGACTTACGGCGCTGCGGAACCCCGACATGCGAAAGAACATCCGCGGTATCGCTGATGGATTAGGGCGCATGCACATTGCCGCTCGCCTGCAGAGCCCGGCAACGTACGACGCCGGCATTGCAGAGGCCAAAGCGGAAGGTGCGCTACCAGAGGACTACGATGTCACCTTTGAGGAAATGAAAGCGGCATTCGAAGACGGCGACTTCAAGATCGAACTCGACAACAACGCCCTAATCAGTCTCGAATTTCAGTTGCTCGACCACACCATACCGCTTTTGCATAAGCGGGGCTGGCATCTATTGCGAGCACCCGAGGGCTCAGGCGGTTTCATAACATCAGATCGCCCGTTCTACCTTATGTGGGAAGAGCCGGCCATGCGCGAAGGTCCGCTTGCACCTGGGCTCGCAATGATGGGCACTGACATTTATTTCCCCATCTCCCCTACCCTAGCCGTCGTCGGCGCGTTCAATGTCGGAAACACCGTGGAGGATGTCACCGACGAGACTGTGGCAGTCTGCAACACGACGATGCCTGACGGCGCAGACCGGCAGGTTTACTCTCCCGATCACAAGTTCAGGTATGCGCGCACACGCGAGGAAGAGCCACGCACTGGGAACCAACTCATCTCTGACAAGCGGTTCTTGCGGAAGCGGTGATTA
Source organism: Bradyrhizobium manausense (assembly GCF_001440035.1). GTDB lineage: Bacteria > Pseudomonadota > Alphaproteobacteria > Rhizobiales > Xanthobacteraceae > Bradyrhizobium > Bradyrhizobium manausense. Next base: position 98,595 of record NZ_LJYG01000016.1, read on the forward strand.
TGGCAGCACTGCTTGATGCTGTGCATATAACTAACGGCTATTTCACAGTTACACGTGTCTCAGTGCTTTTCATACAGGTCCAGTTTCTTATGTCGTCTTTTGGCCCTTCGCGTCATGTAGCTGCGCTGTAGAATTTGGTCGCTATCGATTCATAGCGGGCTTTGGCAAGCCGTGCGGTGGCAAATTTATGGTTTCACGGCTTAGCCCCGCGCGCGCCGCAGCGCCGCTTCCAATCGCGACTTCTCCTTATCGCAGCGAGTTTCTTCGGCCTGCGATCTCTTCTCGAGAGCCTCAACCTCGGCCTGAATGGCAGCGGCTCGTTTCGCATGCTCCTGTTGGGCCTTGTTCAGTGCAGCCTGCGCCTTGTCGACCGCCTGCTGGCGGCGTTCGCGCTCGCTCTGCCTGGCGGCCTCTTCTCTTTCTCGCTCGAGCTCGCGGCGCCTTTCTTCCCGTTGGTAGTCAAGAGCGGCCTTTCGCTCCGCAGCCTTGTCGACGGGGCGAGATGAAGGCTTCTTCGCCTTGGAGCCTTTCGACTTGCGGGCAGCTTTCGTTGGTTTGACGTCACCAAGATCGGCGGGCAACTCGGCGTGTTCGTTGAAAGATCCGTCGGATCCGACCGGGCGCCTGAGCACGACGCCAGGCTTTGCCATGGTCGCGGCGATGACGTCCGGATCATCGCTTTCCTTCGCCGCGCCCTGATGAAAGAGATTGCTGTCTGCGCCCCACGCTTCGAGCGCCGCTTTCATGGAGGGAGCGGCTACCGCCAGATCGAAGAAGCCCAGCGAAGTCTGATAGGTTTTCAGTTTTCTCGCCATGACGCGCATCCCCGCCCACCGACGCGATCATACGATGCCTCGTTGCGCCTGCGCCGCAAGCAAGGATTTCCCAAAGGGGGCGAAGAGCGCGGTCGGTGCGTCGTCGAGACCGGGATTCGCCATCCGCCAAAGCCTCTCGCGGACGACGAAGCAGAAGCCGTCCGGCGTCACCGTCACAATACCTAAGCCGACTTCCGCTGGGGTTTGGCGGCCGGCTTCTTCGCTGCGGACTCTTTCGCGGGCTTCTTGCCTGCGATCGGCATCAGCATTTCCTTCTGCCCGGCCGCTGCCTTGCGCGGCTTTTTGCCCGGCTTCCTGGGTGCCTCTGTTGCGGCCCCCACTTCTCTTCCAATGCTCTTGCGCAGCGCGTCCATCAAGTCGACGACATTCTCGCCGCGAGGGCGAGCCTTCGCGGCGATGGGTTTGCCGGCGCGCTTCTGGTTGATGAGATCGAGAAGGGCGGTTTCGTACTGGTCTTCGAATTTGTCCGGCTCGAAATGGCCTGCCTTCTGATTGACGATATGCCTGGCCAGGTCGAGCATGTCCTTGGTGACTTTGACGTCCTGGATATCGTCGAAATATTCCTCCGCGGACCGGACTTCGTAGGGATAGCGCAGCAGGGTCCCCATCAATCCCTTGTCCATCGGCTCCAGCGCGATGATGTGCTCGCGATTGGTCAGCACCACGCGACCGATCGCGACCTTGTTCATGTCGCGGAGGGTTTCGCGGATGACCGCGAAAGCGTCGTGCCCGACTTTGCCATCTGGAGTTAGATAGTAAGGGCGGATCAGGTAGCGTGGGTCGATTTCGCTGCGATCGACGAACTCATCGATCTCGATCGTTCGCGTCGATTCCAGCGCGACGTTCTCGAGCTCTTCCTTCGTCACCTCGATAAAGGTGTCGGTGTCAACCTTGTAACCCTTGACGATGTCCTCGTTGTCGACCTCCTCGCCGGTATCAGCGTCCACCTTGGCGTATTTGATGCGGTGGCCGGTCTTTCGGTTGAGCTGGTTGAACGAGACCTTTTCGGATTCCGACGTGGCTGGATAGAGCGCTACCGGACAGGTGACGAGGGAAAGACGCAGGAAGCCTTTCCAGTTTGCGCGCGGGGCCATCGTAGGGGAACTCCATTACTGACGCCGGATTCAAGACGAACGGCCGGGCTTGGTTCCGACACCACGCCTCTCCCAACAGGATGATTTTTTCACGATGAGGGCCCGCACGGACTCGACATTTGTTCTTGTTATGTTCTAATCCAGAATGAGCGATCGACCCGCGAGCTGGCGCATGCCGACCCCTAAGCAGATGGAAAAGCTGGCCATAGAAGCTGCCCGTAGACCGGGCCCCTCCACGGCGGCTCCGGATGCGCCGCTTCCGGCGGAATATTGGGAATCGGTCCTGAAAGACCCTAGCGCCGACGAGACCGGAGCCCAGAAACGGCAGCGACGTCTTTCCGAGATTCAACGCCATGTCCTGCGCATCTCATGCCGTCGCTGCGAGCGGACCGTGGAAATACAGAAGGCTGATGCAGTCCGACTGTATGGCGGCAACGCGCTTTGGAAGGACGTGGCGCAGCGGTTGCTCGACAACACCTGTCAGCAGCGCACTGGCAGGCATGAAGAAGACGGGTGCTGGCCGGCGTTCGAGACGCCCTAACCGCTCCGGATTGCCGATCCGATCTCTTAGCGCCTGGATATCCGGATGGCCCCGAAGTATCACCCCACGCCCCTGTCGGGCGGCGATCGCAAGGCTCTGGCGAAAGAGCTCGGCAAGGCGCGTGCGATGGCCAACATGCTTGCTGCCCAATCGTCGGAGATGCGGGCCAAGGGCGAGGCCATGATTCAGCAAGCAGACAGGTTGCTTTGCGAAAGCTGGAACGAACGGATGTGGAGTGACGGTGAACCGATCGATCCGTCGCCGACCATCGACCAAGCCGTGAACGGAGGCTTTCCCTGGCTTGAGATCAGGTGTGCGCGCTGCAAGACGCCGAGCGACGTCGACCTCGCGGCGATGAAGCACCCGCCAACCACCTTCGTGCATGATCTCGCCAGCCGGCTGCGCTGCCGCAAATGCGCCAAGGCGGGCCGGCGTCCGTCTGCGACTCTGCTACAGTTGACTGGGCAGCCTCGCCACCCTCGAACCGAAGCCTGATTGATGTGCAATCTCTATTCGATCACAACCAACCAGGCCGCGATCAGCGCGCTGTTCCGTGTCGTGAACCGATACGTGGGCAATCTGGCACCCATGCCCGGCGTGTTTCCCGATTACAAGGCACCGATCGTGCGGAACGGTGCCGAAGGCCGCGAGCTCGCTACGGCGCGGTGGGGAATGCCATCGTCATCAAAAGCGTTGATGGACTCCACCAAGAAGCGAGCGGAAAAGCTGCAGGCCAAGGGCAAGGCCGTGGATTTCAAGGAATTGCTCAGAATGGAGCCGGACGGCGGCACGACCAATATCCGCAACGTGAAGAGCAAGCACTGGACGCGATGGCTGGGGACCGAAAATCGCTGCGTGGTGCCGTTCAACTCCTTCAGCGAGTTCAACAAGGCCGAGGGCGGCGATATCTGGTTCGCGCTCGACGAGACCCGGCCCCTCGCCTGCTTCGCCGGCATCTGGACCAACTGGACATCTGTTCGAAAGGTCAAGGAAGGCGAGACCACCAACGACCTGTACGCCTTCCTCACGACGGAGCCGAACGCCGAGGTCGGCGCTATCCATCCCAAGGCGATGCCCGTGATCCTGACGACGCCGGACGAAATCGATACCTGGATGACCGCCTCCCCAGACGAGGCCCTGAAGCTGCAACGGCCGCTTCCAGACCAGACGCTTCGGATCGTCGCCCGCAGCGTTAAGGAAGACCCGATCGGGCCGACAACGTGACCGATAGGGACGACGACCAGGCGGGGCCCTCGACCAGCCAACGCAAGATCATCCACATCGACATGGACGCCTTCTATGCGTCCGTCGAGCAGCGGGATAATCTGGATCTCCGAGGCAAGCCGGTTGCGGTGGATGGATCCCGCGAGCGCGGCGTCGTAGCGGCAGCCAGCTATGAGGCCAGGAAATTTGGAGTGCACTCGGCCATGCCGTCCGTCACGGCAAACCGACAATGCCCCGATCTGATCTTCAAAGCCGTGCTCAAATGACGATGCCGACAGATTGGCCCCGCCCGTTGCGCCTGACAGATGTCGCACTCGGATTGCTCGTAGGATGATGGCATCATGAGCGATAGTGATGACGAATTGCAACGCCTCATCGAGACGCGTGAACTCGTTGAAGAGCGACGACGGGGGCCGACTGTTGATCGGGACGTCTGGATCGCAGTCTCAAGGCGCGTCTTTTCGCCCGGAGATCGCCAGCCTTGCTACGTTTGCGGAAAGTTCAAAAGCATCACGCAAGCTCATCACGTGATTCCTCTCACCTCGCAATATGACCGGGGCTTCAGATACCCCGATCAGGAATACGTCTGGTTATGTCCGAACCATCACACAATGGCCCATCTATACATCCCGACCGGTGAACGATCGAGGACTGTTCCGACGATACGCGCGAGGTCCGAGACAACTTCAGCCTTGAACGAAGATCTGACGGAAGACGAGTTTAATCGCATGATGGAGCTTATGCGGCGATCCATGAAGTCGCCGGCGTAAATGCTGGGCCTCACGGGATTGATCAGTGAAACAAGACGCCGAGCGTCGGCAACGAGAACCTCAATGGCTCACGCCGCAGCGCGGTATACCTTGCCTGCTCCGCGCGCGACGATCCGCAGGTCGCTGTCGGGAAGAGGCCTCTGCAACGCCCTCGCCTCGCCCCACGGCGCGCATAAAGGGATTCCGGCCTGTAAAGCCGGGTGGTGGGTTCGATAGGGTAAGACCCGACTCATGGCGGAAGCGGCGTGGCCTTGAGCGGCCGCGCCGCGCTGGCCAGATATTTTCTCGCATCCTCGTCCTCCAAGAGCCCCCTAAAGAACGACGCACTCCAACTGTTCTCTCCCGATGTCGAAATGCTCCTTCTCAGTGAACGGGCGATCTCTTTGCGGGCGCGAGGGGACGATACTGGGCCAGTGCCCTCAACTTCATCCCTCAGATGCTGGGGGTAAGTAGCCCAAAGGTTAGCCGCATTCCGATGGAACTGCGGTCCGAGAACATGGCGCAGATGAAATTGCACGAGTTCGCTGTTTTTGGCGCTCAGGCCGGGTATCGGGGTCGGCTCAAATTGTGCGGCCTGATAAGGCGGAATGATACGTGTCAGCCACAAAGGTTTACCGGCCAGCGTATCGAAGTAAGGATGGAGGAATCGTTCATTCGGTGTCGCACCTCGAAATGTTCGTCCCTTCACACCCGAGTTACAGTGAGAGCAGGCTGGGACCAAATTGGCAGCCATCACCGAAAACTCTGGAAAGTCTTCTTTAGGAAGATAGTGATCGACACTTCCGGTCACAGAGGAACCGCACATCGGACAGCTCTGCAACTGCATGTGGCGGATCCTTACGATCCATGGCGAGCTTGATCGTGACTTATAAAGATCCGTTTGCTCGGCGCTTACGTCCGGGATGAAGTTCGTTGGGGCAACTTGCCAGGGGTTGCCTTTGTGACTGCGATAGTTCGCATAGGCCATCTGCCACAGAACGTGGTGAGGCGGCCACGGCTGCTGGCCGCAGAGTTTCTTTAGATATGCATCGTCGTCTGCCGCCAACGGCGCGTCTATCTTTATCATTATGAGCGGCTTCGAATAAGCCGCGCGACGTACGAAAGCGTCTCACTATTCATCTGATTACCGAACTGCTCTATAATTGTGTCGATCGAGATGTTCGGGCCAAGCGAGTCAAGCCAGGTTTGCAGGGTCTCCTGATATTGATGCGATATGCTCGTGTCCGCGAAGACGAATTGAGAAATGCTGTCAATGCTCGCTCCAAATGTTTGGAGCCGTGGCTTGTCGATAGCAATCTTTCGATCTTCCAGTGAGAAGATGCGGACCCTTTGGCTGGGCACCTCGCGGACCACGTAGGCAGAATGGGTTACGATAATCGCGACGGACTGTGTCGCGGCCACAACCGTGTTCAAAATCGCCATGAACTCTGAAACGAAATTCGGGTGCAGGTGGGTTTCCGGTTCATCAAACAGAAACAAGCACCCGCGCTCGGCCGAACCGGCAGCCTGTGCCGCAAAACGCAGCATCGCCAATTCGCCGCTGCTTAATTCACGCACTCCAGGCCCAATCCCAAAGAGCACCGGCTGCTGTTGAGGGTCAATGGCTTGTGCCAACAGTATGCGGCGCTTTTCATTCAGGTGCCTAGCGTCAGCGAGCCGATAATAAACACGATCGCCGCGTTGATGAGTGTAGAGGTCGTAGGACTCGTTTGAAGGTTTGAGAGGGAGATATACAGATGGCGCGAACCCCAGCGAGTTGAGCGCCTGGTCGAGCAAAGCCATTCGCCCAGCCTGGGCGAACATAGAACCGTCGCTAGCGGTAAAGGAAATCTTGCCATCGTCCCGCAAGCAGTCGGTGATGGCCGACGTAAGTGCGTCCTCCTTGCCCGGCTGGCTCGCAATCATCGAGAAGTATTGATAGTCCACACCTAGCCACGGCGGAATAGACGGCGGATACACATCCGATGCCACCGAGGAAAAAACGAAGACACGATTGAAGGAAACTGGCGGGCTAACGCCGACCGGCAGGCCGAGTGGATCGGCGTCATGACCAGCCTTCATCGAAGCAATGAAGTTTAGCAGCAATTGGGTTTTGCCCGTACCGTTCCTTCCGATCAGGACCGTTATTCGATTGCGCAAAAGCTTATCGGGATTAAAATCAAGATCCACGACGTAGGGATTGTCCGCCGATGGCAGATGCGCCGTCACGACGAAACTGGTTGCCGCATCCTCGACATCGATCACCGGCTGCGGCCGCAAATACTTTGCTCCGCGACGATAGGCCACATATGCGGATTCGGAGCGCAGCGCGCCGTAGGAAAACGTCTCCGATTCCAAAAGCGCAACCCTTGCGGGGTCTGTCCTTTCGAAGCGCAGCACCGCGGCGTCGCCTAAATAACGGAGTGCCGTAACCGCCCGCTCGAAGCCGAGAAGACGAACGATCTCGCGGTAACGATCTAGACTACCCAGTACGGAGCAATAGGGAAGCTGAACGTCGGCGAGGGGTGCCCAAGCTCGCTGGCCAAGCAGTTCGGCGATCGCAAATTCGGTTCGAGCTTTGCCTTGGAACATGAGGCAAATGTCGAGGGACGCGGCCTCATTCGCAGAGGTCATCACGAGAAGTGTTGCGTCGAAATGTAAGCCGAAGTTATTCCAATCCGTATGAACGGGCAGAATCGCTAGTGCCGGTCTATCAGGAAAAGCAGCGATGGCAGCTTGCGCGTTTTGCGCCACAACGATCGGGATCGGGGCATGTGCTGCAGGAAATTGTTCGGCCATGATCTCTATGGAAAACCGCGATGTTGCAGGTGCGGTTCATTGGTAGGGGAAAGTCGATTTCCGTTCAATAGCCTATGCGCGTCGAGGTTGATGTGGGTCGTGACGACACCAAAAACGCTTAACCGGGGAACTGGCGCGAGGGTGCGCCTATCATGCTGAAGAAGGTCGTGGCCGTACCGGCTGTACGAATTGGATCGTCAAGTGCTCGTGCACCTTGCCGCCATCCCAACTCATCGTGATCCAATTGGTTGAAGTGGGATACGAGATAACGATCCGCCCCGGTCGGTACTTTGCTTCGCGCAAAAAAGGATGTTTGCTTGTGTCCAGAGGCTCAAGCAACAGCACGAATCCCAGGCCCAAGATATTGAACGCCAAAGCTTCGATATCATCTTGGTCGTTCGTAAGGGGCTGGAGCTGAAAACGGGGGTGATTTACGGTCGTGTCACCCGTGTTCATGATGCAGTAGAGTCCGGCGCCGTCCGGCCACTGACGTGGGTCGTCGAGCATGTTTAGTATCGCGTCGTCCTGCGAGAATGCGCCTGACAGCCGCTCCCTTCCCCTCGCGAAATTCTTCGAGACGGCGGCAGCCTTGGCTGTTTTCAGTAGCCATCGTTCAATGTCATGCCCCGAGACAAGCGCGTGTCTCGATGCGGTATCCGTCTCGAAGTATGATTTGAGCGACGCGAAGAAATAGTGGGCAGCATCATCAAGCGGATGAAGCGCGCTGTTGTGTTTGACACAAAGACACTTCGCCGTTGGAGGCGCGATAATCTTTTCTTCGCCTGCTTCAAGCCAGGGAAGGCCTGAGATCGAGAAGTCGCCGTCAGCCATTAAAACCCGGCAGACCGACTCTGAAATGATGTGTTCGCCGGAGATGGGACCAACACACGAACCCAGCTCCTTCATGTAGCACCGTTCGACCTTTGACGCTGGCGGCAGGGATTTCAGCCCGAGAACCGCGGATACCTTGTGCCAGTCGCAGCCGTTAAAGCAGCAGATGCGCGCAACCTTCGCAGAACCGCACGGACACGGACCGTTTAGAACGGCGTTCTTTTTGCGCTTAGCCTCACCCACGGAGGATCTCGGTTGCGTGAATCCAATGTCGCATCATTGAAGCTTAGCCAAACTTTCACGCCACAGCGCGATCTCATGTTACGTGGTGCTTGCGATCGGTCGCGGCGTCATTCACCAACGCAGGTTTTCCGTGCTGTTTGCGTTAATGCTCCTTGGACCCATTGCCCTCTGGGGAGTCATCGCAACCCTGGCCTTTATTACATTGACCATTTTCGATAACCTCTTAGAATCAATTACTTAAAAGACAAATCGCATGATTTTTCAATGAAATAACTTGCAAAAATGTCAGTTCTGACTTATATTCTACGTCATGACGAAGCTCGACGAACTCAAGCGCCATTTGAAACCGGGCACCGCTTATCGGCGTGCCGATCTGGCGCGTTGGTCGACGTCCGTCGACAGACACATCAAACAAATGGTCGAGAGCGGCGTTCTGAAGAAGCTGTCGGGTGGGCTCTACAGCTATCCGAAGGAAACTGTTTTCGGTCTTGCGCCAGCCTCGGACCAGGACGTTGTGAAGACCTTCCTGAAGGACGACCAGTTTCTGCTGGCTTCACCTAACGCCTACAACAGTCTGGGCGTGGGCACGACCCAGCTCTATGACAAGACCGTCGTTTACAACCACAAACGACACGGCGACTTCCAGCTTGGAAGCCGCAAATTTGCCTTTCGCGTGAAACCCCGGTTTCCGAAGTCACTAACGAAGGAATTCCTGCTCGTCGATCTCGTCAACAATCTCGACCAGTTGGCAGAAGCCAAGAACGAAGTTCTGAAGCGTGTTGAGGAACGCGCTGCGTCGTCTGACACGCCGCAACTGCGCCGCGCTGTCCGCAACTACGGAAACGAGAAGACGAAGAAATTCTTCGAGCGCGCCCTGAAGTCCGGCGAATTGCACCATGCCGCGTGACTATCTGCACAACCATCCGCAGTTTGCCGACCTGATCCGGATCGTCGCCGAGGAGAAGGGCATCGATCCGGCTCTGGTCGAAAAAGACTACTGGATCATGCATTGCCTTTACGGACTTCAGAAGCTCGGCTTTACCTTCCAACTGAAGGGCGGCACATCCCTTTCCAAGGGCCATGGCATCATTAGCCGTTTCTCGGAAGACATCGACATTCTCATTGAGCCACCGCCCGAGCGCGGGGTTAAGACAGGAAAAAATCAGAACAGTCCGGCGCAAATCAAGACGCGAACGGACTTCTACGATTGGCTCACGCAGACGATCAAGATTGACGGCATTTCAGAGGTCGTCCGCGATACAACTTTCGATGACGTGCCCAGCTATCGTAGCGCAGGGATAAAGCTCAAATACGACAGCGTTACCGAGCCAATGGAAGGCCTGCGCGATGGCGTTCTGCTCGAAGTCGGCTTTGACACCGTCGCTCCCAATACGCCCAAGGATATCAGTTCATGGGCCTATGACTACGCAGCCGACAAGGTCGAGATCATCGACAATCGCGCGAAGGCCGTTCCCTGCTATGATGCCGGGTATACTTTCGTCGAAAAGCTTCAGACCATCTCGACCAAATTCCGAAAGCAGCAGACGGATGGCACCGATCCCGTCGAGTTCATGCGTCACTACTACGATGTCCACGAACTGTTGAAGCAATCCGAGGTGCAGAAGTTCATCGGCACGGACGCCTACAAGACCCACAAGCAGGCCCGCTTCCGGCAAGGCGACAATCAGAACATTGCGGAGAACGAGGCCTTCCTCCTGAGTGACGCCAAAACGAGAACGCGATACGCGGAGGCCTACGAGCGCAGCAGCGGACTTTACTATGCCGGGAAGCCCACGTTTGAGGAGATCCTTGCCGAAATCGGAAAGTGGGTAGGCAAACTCTAGCTGACACGCTAGAGTCGAAAAGGGGTCAAATGAGTACTGCGTTCGCATATAAGAAGGAATTCGCGTTTAACGCGATCTGCCCCTATTACACGATGTTCCCATTAGAATTTCCCATGCATCTTCTTGGGAAGCATCGAGAGGATTCTCCTACCATTTGGGACCCATTCTGCGGCCGCGGGACGACGATTTACGCGGCGCGGAAATTAGGTTTGCGCGCTTACGGCCTAGACACGTCTCCCATTGCGACGGCGATCGCTCAGGCGAAGCTCGCGAGCGCCGAGATGAAGGACGTGATTGCGCTCGCGAGAAAGCTCATCGCTAAAGCGCCAACGGACGTACCCGAGAGCGCCTTTTTCCGGCGAGCATTCTCTCACTCTACGCTTTTGGAGATTTGCAGCCTGCGCGAAGGGCTGCTTAAGGCAAAGGCAACCGACGAATCCGCGGTCCTGCGCGCGGCGACGCTTGGTTGCTTGCACGGTCCGCTTCCAAGCGGTGGCGGAACGCCGAGCTACTTCTCCAATCAGATGCCCAGAACGTTCGCCTCAAAACCTGATTATTCGGTGCGGTATTGGCGCGAACATGACCTTCGTCCGCCCAAAGTGTCCACCGTCGATGTCCTTACAAAGAAGCTCGAACGCATCACCGATCTAAACGCCAAGTCCCCAAGCCGTATCCAGAACGTAAAATGCCTGGATGCGCGTAAGGCAGGTTCATTTGGCCGTGTAAAGGGGCCGACCGTGACCGTCACATCCCCGCCTTACTATGGGATGCGCACCTACGTTCAAGACCAGTGGTTGAGGATGTGGTTTCTCGGAGGGACCGAGGAAATCAATTATTCCAATCAGAACCAGCTTTGTCACACTGGCCATGATCGTTTTATCGAGGATCTCGCGAAGGTTTGGAGCAACATCGGCAGGCGCGCTCAGAACGAGGCGCATCTTTACATCCGCTTCGGTAGCATCTCCTCGTCGCAGAGCGACGCGCGTGAAATATTAAAGGCGTCGTTGGAGGAAGCCGGCGATTGGGAGCTGATTTCCGTCCGAAACGCGCGCACGTCGCACTCGGGAAAACGACAAGCTGACTATATGGGGCGAGATTCCGATCCCGCGACCGAGTTCGACTTCCACGCCATCTTGAACTAGTGCCACCGAGCTTCAGCGTTCTTGGTTTCGCCCGCGAACTCGACGTTGATGGGCTTTCGCTGTCCGCAGAATTCCTCAAGATATGATTTAAGGGCGATGGACGTCTCCGCGGCCTTCTGATCGCTTGGCAAATGATAGGCCAAGGATTTAGGCATCATCACGATACACTTCGCGCGAGCTCTCGACACTGCAACGTTCGTGCGCTCGAGCTGGAGCAAAAACTCCTCTTCCCCCTCGATGATGTCCGTATCGCCGACGCCGAACGAGACGATGATCGTATCGCGCTCGCCTCCCTGAAATCGTTCAACCGTATCGACCGCCTCAAAGACAATCTTAGGATTTGCCTTGGGAAACAACTCGATCAACTTGCGCACCACCAGGGCCTTCTGAGCCTTGTGAGGCGTAACAATACCGATTCCGGACTTAAAGAAGTCATCGTCGGTGTAACCGGTCTTCGGCGTCGCTTTCCCTTCATAGAGTTCCTTCGTCATTGCGTGGCGCGTGACATATGCAAGTCCCGCGACAAGGCCCGCTTCAAGCTCGTTCGCCTGGGACGAGGTGGGATCTTCGTGAATGAATGCCGTCACGCGTCGCTCGGGCTTCAACAATTCGTCGTAGGCGGTCGTCTTGGGTAACCCGCCTGGTAGCGCCTTGATAGCGGTCTCGATCGAATTCAGAACTTGAAGCTCGCGCGTTGGGTACGCCGCTTGCAAGTTGGCGGGATACCCCAATGAACGCGCGTACTCGACGAGGTCGGCGTTTGACCGATAATTTAGAAGAAGGGGAACCGACTTAATATTAAACCGGCGTATGAGATACGCCTGAATGCTCCCGACAAGATGTTCGGCCCCTTCAGGCGGGTCGAGATGCTGAATCGGGGGCATCTGCTTGTGGTCACCCGCGACAATCAATTGAGCGCCAGGCGTCATTGCCGCGAGCGGCCTAAGAGCTAGGGTAAGAGGAATCTGAGAGCTTTCGTCTAATACGACGAGATCAAACACCTCATCGACGTAAGAATTAGTCGTGCCTGCGCTTTTCGTGATTTGATGCACAATGTGAGCCGAACAAGAGACTACGGTAACGCCGCTGTCATTACCGAGGCTAGCTACCATGTCGTTATAATCCGCATCGTCCTTATCCCGGAACGCGGTTCTGAGCTTGAGATGTTTCGCCGTCGTTTTAGGCGTCTTTGGATCGCGCGATTTCGAGTAGAGGTAATAGTAATCGCAGGCGGCCACGGTGTCCTGCTCAAGATTTTTCACTAGGCGGCCCGATAGCTCTTCGACGGTCCGATAGTTCGGACCGGTTATTAGAATCTTCTTCGCCTTCTTCTGGCGAATGACGGAATGCAAAAATGCAACGAGCGTATCTGTCTTTCCCGTTCCAGGCGGCCCCCAAACAATGGTGAGCTGGTTCTTCGCGCACGATCGAACGGCGTCAACCTGACTTGCATTAAGTTCGTGCTTGTTCGCTGTCTTTGCGAAATCGATGACGGCCTGCACGTCCTTATCATTTCGCACCGTTTCCGCCGCGAGCTTATTGGCCTGCCAAAGCACTTCCGCGACCGGCGTATCTGCATCGGTTCCCTTCGGAATCTTCTTTGCCGCCGAAACACCCATGGCCGTTAATGCCTCAGGCGCAGCGATTGAGCACTTCGGGTTTCCAATTTCCCGCAAGATTTGGGTTACGGTTTCGCTATCATCAAAGGCTGAACCCTCGAGCAGGTAGATCGGCTCCTTTCCGATGGGCAGCACTCCGCCATCCATAACTGCGTTGAATTGAGGCTCCACTCCATGCCACTTTGCAGTCAGCGACACGGTCAAACGCTTATTGACGCGATCGAATGTATCGATATGTGCCGCGATGACTTTGTGCATCGGGGTGAACGACAGCTTCGGGTCGAGTCCTAACGCGAGCGAATTTGCGTTCGCTAACGGAAATCCTGGCCAACTCACAATTCCGACGGTGCAAATATCACCTTCTTCGAGCTTAGCCTCCGAAGAATCGTCACTCACTTCGAACTCAAGCGTATTGCCGCCGTGATCCTTGATCAGCTTAGTCAGCAGGATTGCTTTGTACGAGGCCTCGAGAGACTCCGCGCGCGCAATAAAGGAACTAAGAGATTCTGTCTTCGCGACCGCGACCGACACTTGAGACCATCGGTCCCAAAGCTTCGAGTCATACGCAACGCCGGTCAGCCCCGAAGGAATAGTCATAGAAAGTGCTGGTGCGTTGCCGCTGATCGCATTTTTCAGATCAGTTCGTAGGCGTGCCGTTACGCTAGCCAGAGCCCACGTGTGGGCCTTCAACACATCGCCATATCGAGCAATAGCTTCTGTGATCGGCCGCGTTTTTCCAAAAATGCGAACCGTGCCAGTTGTGGATTTCCAAATCTCAAAAATGCGCTCGCGCGGGATCGCGTTCCCGAGAGGCTCCAGGTAGTAGTTATCCACCTTCCGCGGCGTCATGCGGTCATGATGATAGTGCTCGGCCGTTCCAAGCAACGTGATAGCGAAGAGCTGCGGTACACGCACTGATCCCGCCACGATATCTTGGACAAAGACAATGTTCGGGCAGATGTGGTCCGATTTTTCAAGCAACTCATCGGGCGGGAAGATCCAAGCTAGCGCCCGCTGATACTTCACGTCTAAATCGAGAATATTCAGCAAGTGCCTACCGAACGCATTGCAAAGCTCCTCGTATTGACGAAGCTCCCAAAAGCAAATCTGCGTATGTAACGTCCCAAACTTGTTCGCGGAGAACTGCTTTTCTGCGCTTTCGATCCAGCCTGCGAAACGCTCGATGAAAGACAAAATAGCTGCCCACTCGGCGGCGACGTTGTCTTTGTTCACAACAAAAGCGTCCTCGCCAAGCGATCTAATCGATGTTTCCTCTTTGCCGTCCGCGGCAGGAAACTTCATTCCGAAGGGCGAGAAAAGAGCGCCGCGAATGGCGATGCCGGTCAAAAAGCCAGAACCGGAATCAAAATTGACGATGATGTCAAATTCAGCGCCGAGCCTCTTGGCAAGTCCTCCAACCTTCGAAACACCATCGACGCTTGTTGTGCCGGTGCAAATGGATTCTGCGCGATACGAGATTTGTCCACGATCCTGCTTCAGCAAAGAATGCTTACGAAGAACAGGCGCATCGGCCTTCATCCCCACTAGGCTTGCGACCTTGGGGTGACCGCCGGCGTGCAAGACGTTGCTTGCTCCCTTTGTAAGAGTAGCCATCTTCGAGAGGTGGTCGGAACTTTCGGCCGCCGGTGTGCAATAGTTGGTCTTTTGCGCATCGAAAAGCTTCCGGTCGTCGTCCGACAGCCAAACCCGGTTACCTAGCCAGTCGCATGAGCTGCACCTGGGATTAACGTGGTAGGGTACGGCCTGCCATCCTTGAGAGTCCCCAAGTTCGATTACGCGCGGCAAATCCTCGGAAAAGAACTTTCGAACGCTCGGCATGTAGATGAGGAACGAAACCAAGCCATCTTCCAGATCGGTGCGCAGGGCTGCAAGGCGGTTGGCGTGTTCGCCGCCATCCTTGGTTCCCAGTATCTTGGTGAAGTGCGGCATCTCCACGTGGCGCCATAAATAAACGCGATCGGAAACGAAGAACTTCTTGAGGAAGGCTTTGCCCGTGTTGTGCAGCCAGTTAGAGAGAAAAATGGCGTAAAGACAGACTTCGGCCGAATAGCTGGCGTTCGCCTCTGTAATGTTTTTGAGGTCGATAATCGACAATGCCATACGTTTGTCATCGTCTGCGAGCTGACGGCGTGTCCCGTTCGGCAGGATTTCAAACTCAATCTCGCGGCGACCGTCGGCAAAAACGATATCGGGCCGCAAGCCAGACATTTTGGGGATGTGCTTTAGATGCTCTGCGGAGACACCGATGTTGGTGAGCGCCACCTCTCGAATATCTTCAGGCTCGAACGCCGGTTGGAGAATAAGCGTCGGATCATTGACTTTCGCCAGGGCGTTGGACAAATCAATCGGTGCCGTACCATTGCTTTTTGCGAAGACGTTGTTCGGCAGTGAGCTGCACAGAATGTTGTACTGCTCATATTCGAACTCTCTGCCAGATGCCGTAATCAATTGAACGCCGGGGCGAGACTTCAACGGCGCTGGAATTCCGGCCTTCTGCAATTCCGCAGCGTTGTTAGAGAAGAGCGATAGATAAAGTTCCCGCTCGCAAAGCGTGCGGAGATACATCGACATCTTGCTCTTTGTGAACTCACGCTTGGGCAGAGGCTTGTTCATTCTCGAATCACACAATCTGTTTCTGGAAATTGCTCAGCATAAGCTTGGTTCGAACCAGCCACCAAAGGTTCCGAGGGCTGGCGAACTACCGGGTTGGCTTATGCCGCCCCCCAAAAGGGCGACCAATATGACTAAGTGGCATCTGGACCGTGCCGGGCACGTAGATTTCGGTCGCGCTTCAGCGAGCGCATGCATTTGCACTCTGGCGGTAGCTACGTGGTAGCTACGACGATCCGCTAGCCCTTGATACGTTGGGTAAACATTTGATTTTGCTGGTACAGTTGGGTGGGCTCGAACCACCGACCTCCTGTTCCACAGACAGGCGCTCTAACCAACTGAGCTACAACTGCATCCTTGCGAGCCGCGCCTTTTGGGCTGCCTGAAAAGGCCTGCTGCCTAAGGGGGGCTGGACGGGGCGGAAACTAGGTGCAACGGGGGTTTTTGGCAAGGCCGCAAGAGGCGTTATTTGGGCCTCTTCAGCGCGATAAATCTGTAGGTTTGATCGGCTGTCCGCGGTTTACCTCTCCCTCCGGGAGAGGTGAAAAAACCCGGGCCTTTTGGAGGCCCGGGTTTCTTGCTTGGTCGATCCGCCGTTCTTTTGTCAGGCAGCCGGGTAGAACTTCGAGGCGGAGGCCTTGATCGGCTCGGCAGTCGCGCTGGCGGTGCGCTGGGCGATCTCGAACAGCTCCTTGGCCTGGGCCTGGAAGGTCTCGAGCTGGGTCTTGGCGTGGCCGGACCAGAGCTGGAAGGCGTCGGTCGGCGACTTGGTGCCGAGCAGCTCCTGGGTGAAATCCAGATGGGCCGTGGCGTTGGCCTTGGCGAATTCCATCAGCTTGGCGGTGTACTCGTTCGCACCCTTCTGGGCGGAGGCGAACACCGCCTCGATGGTGCCGTTGTGGGTCTCAGCCGCGTCCTTGAACTTGGCGTAGTTTTCGCGGGCCTGCGAAACGCCCTTTTCGGCGAATGCACGCACCTGCTCGGGAACCTCGAACGGGATGATCGAGGCAGAAAACGGATCAGTCGCACCTGTCATGTTGGTCCCTCACGCTAAAGTAAAATGAAGTGAGCCTTCTGGCGCGCCCGCCGGGCCAACCGGGGCCGTTTCTTCTTTGAATGGCGGGTACGAAAGACTGGAAACGCAGAACATCGAGATCCTCTCGTCCAGCGTCAGCATTGTTGCTCACTAACATGTCAACATTGTGCAACGCAATGTGATCCGGGGGTGCGTTGCGAAAAATTTAATCCAGAGGGTGAGGTTCCCAGGATGGGGAACCAGGGGTTGAGGTACGCCCGTCAACGGGTTGAGGTATGTCCGTCATTCCGGAGGGGGCTAATTCCGCGCCTCGTTGCGTCCATCGCGGTGCGGCTGACGAGCCGGCCGACGAATCCTGCGGATGCAACGGAGAGGCGCCTTGCGGGTCCGGCCACATTAAGGTTATCGCGGCTTTAGGGTGCCCCCGTTAAGGTCCGGGCGTGGACCTGCCCGCGCCGGCGGGCGATCGTAACCCTTTCTTAAGGCTGCCATTCCCGGCGGGCCTGACGTGAAGCGTGGCGCGAAGAGTTGAAGCCGGTCGGATGACGAATTCGGATTTCCAGTTACGGGGCGTCGGCGATCCCCGGCTGTCCGTGCATGCCACCTCCCCCCTGCCGGCCTGGCTGTGGTCGCTCGACGGCTGCCGCGTGCTGTGGGCCAATCCGGTCGGCGCCAAATTCTTCGGCGCGGCCAATGCGGCTGCGCTGGCGCAAAAAACCTTCGGCCCCGCCGACAGCCATCGCCGCCAGATCGTCCGCCTCGCCCACCGGCTGCCGGCCGGCGGAGCTGTGAGGCTGGAGCGGTTGCGCGGCTTCGGCGCCGGGCTCGGCACGCTGATGACCTGCGCCTGCGCGCGGCTCGAGTTTTCCGATGGCTCATCCGGCGTGCTGGTCAGCGCGATGCAGGGTGCTTGCCGCAGCATGCCGCTGGTCGAGCGGCTGCATCGTCTGGTCGACGGCGCGCGGACGCCGATGGCGGCGTTCGCACCTGACGGCCTGTTCGCCGGCGCCAGCGAAGCGGCGCGCTCCCTGCTCGGCTTTCGCGATCTCGGCGAAGCCGGCCTCGACCAGGCGCGCAGCGAGGCGCTGGCGAAGGGCCGCGCCGAGCTGCCTGTCGGCATCGGCAAGATGGTGCTGCAGCGGGTCGGCGTCGGCGCCGATGTCGGGCTCATCGCGCTGATCGAGCCGGCGATGGCGCAAGCTCAGCCTGCGGCGGAGCGCGCGCCGCCTCCCGCGGCCGAGCCTGCGCCGCCCGTCGCATCGGCGCCAGCGCACGGGCTCGATGCCGGGATCGCGATGTTCGATCCGTTTGCCGAACCGGACGAGACGCCGGTGACGACCGGACATGAGGCGACGAACATCGTCTCCATCCAGGACTCCATGAAGGCCGCGGCGGCTGCTCCGGAAACCCTTGCGCAGACGGCCGACGCCGCGCCTGAAACAGTGGTTGAAAACCTGCCTGAAGCCATCGTGCCGCCGCAAGCCGCGCCGATCACGTCAGCCATGGTCGAGCCGCCCCGACATGCGGAGACGCAGTCAGCACATGTGGAGCCGCCGTCAGGACACGCGGAGACGCGGTCAGCACACGCGGAGACGCGGTCAGCACACGGCGAGACACCGCGCCAGCATCCGCTGCGCTTCCTGTGGCAGATGGATGCGCAAGGCCGCTTCGTGCTCGGCTCGGATGAATTCATCCGCCTGATCGGCGCGCACACCGCCTCCCGCTTCGGCCGGCCCTGGCGCGAGATAGCAGAGGAATTCGCGCTCGACCCCGACGGCCGCGTCGCGCAGGCGCTCGCCAGCCACGACACCTGGGCCGGCATCACCGTGAACTGGCCGGCCGATGGCGGCGAACATCTGCCGGTCGAGCTGGCCGGGCTTCCGGTCTACGACCGCGCGCGCAACTTTGCCGGCTTCAAGGGCTTTGGCGTCTGCCGCGATCTCGATGCGCTCAACCGGCTCGATGCGCTGCGGCGCTTTGAGCTGTTCGCCGCGCAGGGCCTGTCGGCCGATTTGGTCGAGCCTCAGTCTCAGCCTGGTTCTCAGCCTCGGCCTGAACCGGAGCACAAGGCGGAGGCCAAACCGGAGGCAGAGCCTCCGCCGAGCGAGCCGCCGCCCGAGCCTGAGCCGCCAACTGCAACTGAGCCCGAACCGCCCGCACCGATCACCGAAGCGAATTCACACCCAACCGAACCGGAAACGCCAGTGGAAACGCCTCCGAATGTCGTGCCGTTCCGCGCACCAGGTGACCAGAGATCACAAGGTGACCAGAAGTCACTGGGTGACCAGAGGTCACAGGGTGACCAGAGATCGCCGACGCTGACGCCGGTCGAGAACAGCGCGTTCAACGAGCTGGCGCGGCAATTGTCCGAGCGGCTCGAACGCGAGCGCGAGCAGATGGCCTCTGCCAGCGCCGAGCCGCCGGCGGACGCGATCACGCCCGACGGGGCGACACCACCCGAGCCCTTGATCTCCGAGCCGCCGATCTCGGAGCTGGAGACGCCGCCGGCCGCGGCCGAATGGCTGAGCGAGCCCGCACCGCCCGCTTACGGCCACAGCGCGCGCGACCGCGCGCTGCTGGATCTCATTCCCTCAGGGATCCTGATCTACCGGCTCGATCGCCTGCTCTACGCCAATTCCGCCTTCCTCGACCGCATCGGCTATGCCAGCCTCGGCGCGCTGGAAGATGCCGGCGGGCTCGATGCGCTCTATGTCGAGCCGGGCGTTTCCGCGGCCAGCAGCACCTCGCAATCAGGCACGCCGGTGACGATCAGCGCGACGGTCGCCAATGGCGCGCAGAAGCTCGCCACGACCGAAGCGCATCTGCACACCATCGACTGGGACGGCGCCAGCGCGCATGCGCTGATCTGCGCGCTGCCCAATCCTGAACCTGTCGTGGCAACTCCCGTCGCCACGCCCGTCATCGTGGCGCCGGTGGCCGCGCCACAAATGGCCGCCGAGACCGAGGTCGACGAGCCCGTCCTGTTCGCGCCCGAGCCTGACGTCGGCGATGCCGATGCGGAAGATCTCGCCGCGATCCTCGACACCACCGCCGAGGGCATCGTGATGTTCGATGCCGACGGCAATATCCACGCCTGCAACCGCAGCGCCGAGGCGCTGTTCGGCTATGACGGCGAGGCGCTGATGCAGCAGAATCTGCTGGCGCTGTTCGCGCCCGAGAGCCAGCAGATCGTGCTCGATTATCTCGACAGCCTGAAGAGCCAGAACATCGCGAGCCTGCTCGATCACGGCCGCGAGGTGCTGGGCCGCGAGAAGAAGGGCGGCGTGCTGCCGCTCGCCATGATCATGGGCCGCACCCGGCCTGATGGCCCGAACTTCTTCGCCGTGTTCCGCGACCTGTCGCAGGCCAAGAAAGGCGAGAGCGAGCTGACGCAGGCGCGACGCCTGGTCGACGGCGCGGCCAATGCGAAAGCCGACATGCTGGCGCGGATCAGCCACGAGATCCGCACCCCGCTCAACGCCATCATCGGCTTTGCCGAGGTGATGATCTCGGAACGATTTGGCTCGCTGGGCAACGAACGTTACGGCGAATACATGAAGGACATCCGCGCCTCCGGCGAGCGCGTCATCACCATCATCGACGATCTCCTGGAGCTGTCGCGGATCGAGACCGGCAAGCTCGATCTCAGCTTTGCCGACCTCAACCTCAACGACCTGGTCGAGGCCTGCGTCACCGTGATGCAGCCGCAGGCCAATCGCGAGCGCATCATCATCCGCAGCTCGCTCGGCCATGCGCTGCCGCAGGTGGCGGCGGATCCGCGCGCGCTGCGGCAGGTGACGATGAACCTGATCTCGAACTCGATCCGGCTCGCCAGCGCCGGCGGCCAGGTGATCGTCTCCACCGCGCTCAACGACCGCGGCGAGGTGGCGCTGCGCATCCGCGACACCGGCCACGGCCTCAGCGACAGGGAAGTCGCCGCGGCGATGGAGCCGTTCCGCACGCCGCCGCCCGGCGATGCCGCGGACAATTCCGCGCTGAGCCTGTCGCTGACCAAGGCTCTG
The DNA here is from genome assembly GCF_001440035.1 of Bradyrhizobium manausense. Taxonomy (GTDB): domain Bacteria; phylum Pseudomonadota; class Alphaproteobacteria; order Rhizobiales; family Xanthobacteraceae; genus Bradyrhizobium; species Bradyrhizobium manausense. The sequence continues at coordinate 119,206 of NZ_LJYG01000016.1, forward strand.
GTTGAAGCCAACCACGCCCGGTTCAACATCAAGAGTGCGGGCCAGGGCACGCTGATCGAAGTGACCTTCGCGCCGGTGACGGCACGGGCTTAAGCGACGACCTACCGCTTCGCCGGCTCGCCGCTCTTGTTGCCGGGCAAGCCCTTGATGTTCGACGAATCCTGCTGCTGCACGGTGGAGTTCTGCGAGGCCGCGCCGACCGTTCCCTTCTGCGCGGGAGGACCGTTCTTGTTGCCGGGCGCTCCCGCGATTCCGGTGCCCGAATTCCGCGCGCTGGGCGATGTGGCAGCATCACTGGTGTTGTTGGTGCGATCACCGGGCATCTTTGCCGCCGCGCCGGGCTTGTCCTGGTCTCCGACTTAGCCCGAGGCGCCGGAATTTTGCGTCTTGATGCCCTTATCGGCCTCGTTCTGCACGTTCTGGTTCTGCGCGATCGCCGGCGCTGCCATGAGCGGGAGCGCCAGAAGGAATGCTGCGATAGATGTCCGCATGAGCGTTCTCCTCGACCTGCCCCGTCGCGGGCTTAACGCGTGGGGCGCGAAAGATTTCCGATCGCTTGCGAATAAGCCTGGGCAGATGCGCGTTACGCCGCGCGCACCGTATCGAGGAACTTGCAGACCTCGAATTTGAGGCGGTTGCTGTCGCCGGACAGCGATTTCGCCGCCGACAGCACCTGCGCCGATGCCGAGCCGGTTTCGACCGCGCCCTGCCTGACATTGCTGATATTGGCGCTGACCTGCATGGTGCCGGCCGCCGCGCTCTGGACGTTGCGTGAGATCTCGCCGGTCGCGGAGCCCTGCTGCTCGACCGCGGCCGCGATGGTCGACGAAATCTCGGACAGGCGCTCGATGGTGCCGCCGATGGTCTTGATCGCACCGACCGAGTCCTCGGTCGCGGACTGGATGCTCGAAATCTGCTGGCCGATGTCGCCGGTCGCTTTCGCCGTCTGCTCGGCCAGCGCCTTCACCTCCGAGGCCACCACGGCAAAGCCGCGTCCCGCTTCGCCGGCGCGCGCGGCCTCGAGGGTGGCGTTCAGCGCGAGCAGGTTGGTCTGGCCTGCGATCGCATTGATGAGTTCGACGACGTCGCCGATGCGCGCGGCCGCCTTGGACAATTCGCTGACGCGATCGTTGGTCTGGCCGGCCTGGCTGACGGCCTCGCCCGCGATGCGCTCGGAGGCCTGCACCTGACGGCTGATCTCGTGGACGGAGGCGGTGAGCTCCTCCGTGGCCGATGCCACCGACTGCACGTTGGTCGCAGCCTCTTCCGAGGCCGCCTCGACCAGCGTCGCAAGCTCGGTCGACCGGCTCGCGGTGGAGGTGAGCGAGGTCGCGGAGACCTCGAGCTCGGTGGCGGCCAACGACACCGCCTCGACGATGCGGCCGACCGCGGCTTCGAAATGATCCGCCATCCTGATCATGTCGGCGCGGCGGCGTTCGGCAGCGAGCTTGTCCTGCCTGATCTTCTCCTCCGCCTCCTCGCGCACCTTCCGCTCGGCGTTGATCTTGAAAGTCTCGACGGCCTGCGCGATCTCGCCGATCTCGTCGGGACGGCCGAGGCCGGGCAACACGATGGCGAAATTGCCGTTGGCGAGCTCGATCATCGCGGTGCGCATCGCCGACAGCGGCTTTGCGACCGAACGGCCGATGAAGACACCGAGGCCGAGCACGCAAGCTGCGATCAGCGCGATCGCAATTGCGATCCAGAACTGGATGCTCTCGCGCTCCGCCTCGTTCTGCTTGTCGGCTTCGATGCGGATGATGTCGACCGATTTCGAGACCTGCTCGATGACGGGCTCGACGGTCGCAAACGCCTCCGACGTCGCCTTCAATTCGCCCGCGAGCTTGAGCGCCGTCTCCATCCAGGCGGAGAAGTCGCGCTGATAATCCGAGAGCTTCTGTCGCAGCTCGGCCTTGGCGGCATCGGGAATCGCGCCGGCATCGAGGCCGGCGAGGAATTCGGATGCGCGCTTCTGCATCTCGCCGCCATATTTGGCGTCGCGACGCAGCATGAAATCCTTCTCGTGCCGGCGCATCATCAGCATGATCACCTTGAGCGAGGCATCGTGGAGCTGATCGACCTTGCCTTCGATCTCGTGGACGGAGCCGCGCAGGCGGCCTTCGAGGCCTGAATTCTCATCCAGCCCGAGGCGCTGCCGCTCCTCGACCGCCGCGGCGAAGTGCGCCTGATAGGTCTTCAGCGACGCGTTCATCGCGTCGACCTTCTGCGCCAGCTCGGGCTTGCCGAGCGCTGCGATCCTGCCGCGCAGCGTCTCGATGTCCGGCGCGACCTGCCGCGAGATCTCGACCTGGCGCTGCGCCCGCGCGGGGTCGCTGCGCAGCAGGAAATCCTTCTCGGCGCGGCGCGCCTCCAATAGCTCGACCGCGATCCTGCCGTTCAGCTCGAACACCGCGCGCGCTTTTTCTGCGGCGTCGCGCGAGATTCCCATCGCGCGCTCGCCGTAGAGATGAATGCCGCCGATCAGGACGACGCCGACGACGCCAATGACGCCGATCGCAGTGATCTTGTGAGTAAGCCGCAGAGAGAAAAGCCGCATCGTGATCGCAAAGCCGGTGATGACAGATGCGGTTCATGAGGCCGTAATGCGTGAAAAGTTCCGTTAATTTGCAGGCACGTAGGATTACGTGCTTTGTGACACAATGCATGCAAGAGTGCACCGAGTGCATCTTGGCTGCACAACGAAAAGGCACGGCGCATTTGGCGCCGTGCCTCTCACATCTCTGCGCGTCAGGTCAGCTGTAGATCTCGAACAGGCCGGCGCCGCCCTGGCCGCCGCCGATGCACATGGTGACGACGCCCCATTTGGCCTTGCGGCGGGCGCCTTCCTGCAGCAGATGGCCGGTGAGACGGGCGCCGGTCATGCCGAAGGGATGGCCGATCGCGATCGAGCCGCCGTTGACGTTGTACTTCTCGGGGTCGATGCCGAGCTTGTCGCGCGAATAGAGGCACTGGCTGGCAAAGGCCTCGTTGAGCTCCCAGAGATCGATGTCGTCGATCTTCAGGCCGTGACGCTTGAGCAGCTTCGGCACGGCGAAGATCGGGCCGATGCCCATCTCGTCAGGCTCGCAGCCCGCGGCGGCCCAGGCGACGAAGCGGCCAAGCGGCTCGAGGCCGCGCTTCTCGGCGTCCTTGGCTTCCATCAGCACCACGGCGGCGGCGCCGTCGGAGAGCTGGCTGGCATTGCCGGCCGTGACGTATTTGCCGGGACCCTTCACCGGCTCGAGCTTGGCAAGACCTTCAAGCGTGGTCTCGGGCCGGTTGCACTCGTCGCGGTCGACGACGTAGTCGACGATGCTCTCGGCCTTGGTGGCCTTGTCGACCACCTTCATCCTGGTCTTCATTGGGACGATCTCTTCCTTGAACTTGCCGGCCTGCTGCGCGGCGGCCATGCGGCGCTGCGATTCCAGCGAATATTCGTCCTGGTATTCGCGGCTGACCTTGTAGCGCTCGGCAACGATGTCGGCGGTGTCGATCATCGCCATGAAGATGTCGGGCGCGCTCTTGAGCAATTCCGGATCGATCGACTCCTTCGGCGAGCCGCCACCGGGGATCGAGATGCTCTCGACGCCGCCGGCGACGATGCAGTCGGCGCCGTCGGAGCGGATCGAGTTCGCGGCCATCGCGATGGTCTGCAGCCCCGAGGAGCAGAAGCGGTTCACCGAGACGCCGGCGGTGCTCTTCGGCAGCCCCGCGAGCAGCGCGGCCTGGCGGCCGATGTTCGGCGCGCCATGGGCGCAATTGCCGAGATAGCAGTCCTCGACATAATCCTTCTCGACGCCGGCGCGATCGACCGCGTGGTGGATGGCGTGCGCCGCGAGCGACATTGGCGGCGTGATGTTGAACCCGCCGCGGCCGGATTTGGCGAGGCCCGTGCGCGCATAGGAAACGATGACGGCTTCACGCATTGTTTTCTCCCTTCTTTCGAACGACTGATACGGAGGCGTTGGTCAGAAACGCTCTTGCCGCCATTGGTACACAAAGTTTGCGGAGAGCGGGAGAAAAAGCGGGTCGATCCATCAACAAAAAACGCCGCCCCTCACGAGATGGGGCGGCGTTGTTCCGCGTGTCGGAATATATGATATGATGATCGTCATTCCGGAGCGGCTCGCAGAGCCGAATCCGGAATCTCGAGATTCCGGGTTCTCGCTTCGCGAGCCCCGGAATGACGATTACTCAGAACCTCAGCGCCTTGACCTGCTTGACCTGCGGCAGCGCCTGCACCTTGGCGAGCACGTCGGCCGGCACCGCGCCGTCGACCTCGATCAGCGCGATGGCATCGGAGCCCGGCGCGACGCGGCCGAGATGGAAGGTCGCGATGTTGATCTTGGCATCACCCAGGAGGCTCGCGAAGCTGCCGATGAAGCCCGGCTTGTCTTCGTTGGTGACGTAGATCATCGACTTGCCGAACTCGGCGTCGACGCGGATGCCCTTGACGTCGACGAGGCGCGGCTTGCCGTCATGATAGACGGTGCCGGAGACCGAACGCTCCTGGCGCTCGGTCGCGACCGTCACGGTGATCAGGCTCTCGTAGTCGCTCTGGGCGGCGCGGACGATCTCGTCGACCACCATGCCGCGCTCCTTGGCGACGACAGGCGCGGACACCACGTTGACCTCGCCCAGCATCGGGCGCAGCAGGCCCGACAGCACCGCCGAGGTGATCGCCTTGATCTTCATCTCGGCGACGTGGCCCTCATAGGTGATCTCGACCTTGAGGATGCCTGATTCGGTGAGCTGGCCGGCGAACGAGCCGAGCTTCTCGGCCAGCGCAATGAAGGGCTTGAGCTTCGGCGCCTCTTCCGCGGTGATCGACGGGAAGTTCACCGCGTTCGAGATCGCACCGGTGAGGAGGTAGTCCGACATCTGCTCGGCGACCTGCAGCGCGACGTTCTCCTGGGCTTCCGTGGTGGAGGCGCCGAGATGCGGCGTGCAGATCACGTTGGGATGGCCGAACAGCACGTTCGAGGTCGCGGGCTCCTCGACGAACACGTCGAAGGCGGCGCCGGCGATATGCTTGGCATTGAGCGCATCGACCACGGCCTGCTCGTCGACGAGGCCGCCGCGGGCGCAGTTGATCAGGCGCACGCCCTTCTTCATCTTGGCGATCGCTGATGCGTCGATGATGTTCTTGGTCTTCTCGGTCAGCGGCGTGTGCAGCGTGATGAAGTCGGCGCGCTTCAGGAGGTCATCGAGCTCGACCTTCTCGACGCCGATGTCCTTGGCGCGCTCCGGCGACAGGAACGGATCGAACGCGATCACCTTCATGCGCAGGCCGAGGGCGCGGTCGGCGACGATCGAGCCGATGTTGCCGCAACCGACCACGCCGAGCACCTTGCCGGTGATCTCGACACCCATGAAGCGGTTCTTCTCCCACTTGCCGGCCTGGGTCGAGGCGTCGGCCTGCGGAATCTCGCGGGCCAGCGCCAGCATGAGCGTGATCGCATGCTCGGCGGTCGTGATCGAATTGCCGAACGGCGTGTTCATCACGATGATGCCCTTGGCCGTGGCGGCCGGGATCTCGACATTGTCGACGCCGATGCCGGCGCGGCCGATCACCTTGAGCCTGGTGGCCTTCTCCAGGATCTTGGCGGTCGCCTTGGTCGCCGAGCGGATCGCGAGGCCGTCGTAATTGCCGATGATCTCGGCGAGCTTGTCCTTGTCCTTGCCGAGGTTGGGCTGGAAGTCGACCTCGACGCCGCGGTCCTTGAAGATCTGCACGGCAGCGGGCGAGAGCGCGTCGGAAATGAGAACTTTGGGCTTGGTCATGGGAATGATCCGTTGGTGCGAGCTGCAGTTACGGAACGTCATCCGCGGGCAAAAGCGGAAAGCACGTCTTCGCGCTTGAGACCCGCGGATCCATCTCTCTTGATGGATGGATGGCCGGGTCAAGCCCGGCCATGACGAGGATTTGGTTTGGCTTACGCCGCCTTGGCGAGCGTAGCCTTGGTCTCGGCAAAGGCCCAATCGATCCACTGCGTCAGCAGCTCGACGTCCCTCGCCTCGACGGTGGCTCCGCACCAGATGCGCAGGCCGGCCGGTGCATCGCGGTAGTAGGCGAAGTCGTAGCCGGCGCCTTCCTTCTCGACCAGCGCGACCAGCTTCTTGGAGAACTCCGCCTGGGCGTCGTCCGACAGCGAGGTGATCGCAGGGTCGGTGAACTTCAGGCACACCGAGGTGTTGGAGCGGATCGAAGCGTCCTTGGCCAGGAAGTCGATCCACGGCGTCTTCGCCTTCCAGTCGGCCAGCACCTTGGTGTTGGCGTCGGCGCGCGCGATCAGCGCCTTGAGGCCGCCGATCGACTTGGCCCAGTTCAGCGCGTCGAGATAATCCTCGACGCAGAGCATCGACGGCGTGTTGATGGTTTCGCCGACGAAGATGCCTTCGTTGAGCTTGCCGCCCTTGGTCAAGCGGAAGATTTTCGGCAGCGGCCAGGCCGGCTTGTAGGTCTCGAGCCGCTCCACCGCGCGGGGCGAGAGGATCAGCATGCCATGCGCGGCTTCGCCGCCGAGCGCCTTCTGCCAGGAGAAAGTGACGACATCGAGTTTTGCAAAATCGAGCGGTTGCGCGAAGGCGGCAGACGTCGCGTCGCAGATTGTGAGACCTTCACGGTCTGCCTTGATCCAGTCGGCGTTCGGCACGCGCACGCCTGAAGTCGTGCCGTTCCAGGTGAAAATGACATCGCTCTTGGGATCGACCTTGGAGAGATCCGGAATCTCACCGTATCCAGCGTTGAGCTTGGTGACGTCCTTGAGCTTCAATTCCTTGACGATGTCGCTGACCCAGCCCTCGCCGAAGGATTCCCAGGCGAGCGTGGTGACGGGCCGGGCCCCGAGCAGCGACCACAGTGCCATCTCGACCGCGCCGGTATCGGACGCCGGCACGATGCCGATGCGATAATCTGCCGGCACTTCAAGCACTTCGCGCGTCAGATCGATCGCGAGCTTGAGCTTGGTCTTGCCGACCTTCGCACGATGCGACCGGCCGAGCGCTGCGTCTTTGAGATTTTGGGCGTTCCAGCCGGGGCGCTTGGCGCAGGGGCCGGAGGAGAAATGCGGCACGGTCGGCCGCGAAGCGGGCTTCGCTACAGTCATGATCTACCCTTCCAGATAGTAAGCCTCCCGTTGGGGGGAGGTGTCCCGCCGCGGCTGATACGGGAAACAGGAAGATCAGTCAAGAAACTTCCGGTGGCTCACGGCGGAGTGCAGGCAATTCCGGCGCGATATCGGGGGATTCGACCGCGGCGAGCGCGTTCAGCAAGTCCGTGGCCTCGCTGATCAATTGCGCGGCGCGGCGGCGGCTGCTGACCTTCAAAATGCACTTGTCGTTGGCCTGCACAACGTAGTCGTTGCCGACCTTGATCATGGAATAGCTTGTCATTGAATCCCCGAACCGACCGAGCCCGGTACTGACGCTCCGTAGCACCGTTCGTTCCTCGATCCACGCGAACGACCAAGGGGTAGTTTATCAGCTGTTAAGATGAACGAACGCGCGATCCGATTTCGCTGATGGCGCAACGGCCATTCGAGCTGCATCAAAAACGCACAGTCATGCCGACATGGCTCGCCGAAAATCCAAGCCGCTTGTAGAAGCGCTGCGCATCGACGCGGCTCGAATGCGTGAGCAGTTCGACCAGACTGCAGCCGCGCGCCTTGGCTTCGGTAACAGCCCATTGCACCAGCTTTTCGCCGATGCCGCGGCCGCGGCAATCAGAGGCAACGCGAACATCTTCGAGCAACCCGCGGATGCCGCCTTGCGAGCTGATGCCGGGCAGAAGTGCAAGTTGCAGGCAGCCGACCACCCTGCCCTCGCTCTCGGCGACCACGAGCTGAAGATTGGGACTGCGTTCGACGCGTTCGAACGCTTCGTAATAGACCTCAGGCAGCGGGTCCTCCAACCGCTCGCGGGCACGGCCGAGCTGGTCATCGGCGAGCATCGCGATCATCGCCGCGACGTCCTCGCGTCGCGCAGGCCGGATGGAAACGGATCTTTCATTCATCGACGAGCACTCCAGGCTCAGCGCGCAGATGGCAGGCCGAGAAACGCCTCGGCCTCGCCGACCCAGCGGCGGGTGGCGGCATAGCGGCAGAGATCGAAGCCGCCTTCATGCGCAACGCGCGTATAGGCGAGCAGTGAGACATCCGCTAGCGAGACCGCATCGCCGGCAAAGAAGCTGCTGGCGGCAAGATGCGCCTCCATGCGGTCCAGCGCCGCATAGCCGCGCTTGACCTTGTCAGGATCGAGCTCGGAGGCTGACTTGCCGAGATAGACCATCTGGAAACGACACACCGCGATGTAGGGCTCGTGGCTGTACTGCTCCCAGAACAGCCATTCGTCCATCTTGGCAGCAGCAAAGGCGTCGCGCGGAATGAGTGCGCTGTCGCGGGCGAGATAGCGGATGATGGCGTTGGACTGCGCCAGGGTGCGGCCGTCGTCGAAGGCGACGGTCGGCACCTGGCCGGCGCCGTTCATGGCCAAAAATTGCGGCGTGCGCGTCTCGCCCTTGCGCGTGTCGATCTCGATCCAGCGATAGGGCAATGCGAGATGATCGCACACCCATTTCACCTTCAGACAATTGCCGGAATTGCTGTCGCCGTAAATCTGCATTGCCGCCGCCTCATCAGAGGCGACAGAGCATCAGGCTGCAGCGAGCCTGTCAACCGCGACGCAGCGAAGTCGTGTCAGAACTTGTAGCCGAGCCCGACGCGCGCATTGTTCAGCGTCACAGAGGTGTTCATGACCGGCGAGAATTTCACGTATTCGTATTCGACGCGCGCGAACAGACCGTCCCAGATGCAATACTCGACGCCGAGACCGGCAACGAAGCCCACCGCGAAGGCGTTGGTTCTATGCTGGGTCTGCGTCTGCGACTGCGCGGGAACGGGGTTCGGTCCGTTCACGAGGATCGTCGTGACGCCACCGACCGTCGTCGTCATCACCTGGGTTAACGTCACGTCGCTTGTCACGGTACGCGATACGTCCATGCGGCCGACAGCAGCGCCAGCGAACGCGTATGGCATGAAATCGCCGCCATCCCAGCCCACGCGGCCGCGGAGCGCAATCATGTCCTTGACCTGTGCCGCGGCGGTGCCGGTCAACTTTACGTTCCAATGATCGGTCACGTTGTCGGGGTGAATGTCACCGGCAGGATTGATGATGTCGAGTTGATTGGAACCGCTGGTCTGCGTGTAGAGGTTGTTGAAGTAGCTGTAGGTGCCCTCGAGACCGAGAATGGCATCGTACCATTGCCAATTGCGGCCGACGAAGGCGCCAAAGTTCGTGCCTTGCGTGTTGGTCTTGTTCATGAGCGACCAACTCGCCGTCGGCTGCTGCAGCACGCTGTTGCGGAAGATGAAGTTGGTCAGGCCGACCACGCTTTGGCTGAAATCGGTCGCGTCGGCCGTGTAGCCGCCATTGACGCCGAAATACGCGCCGTCCCAATTGTGGGACGTCTTGGACAGACCGTCGGTGAAGCCGCCGCGCAGGACGGGCAGATCGGGCATGTCGGCCGCCTGTGCGGCGGACACAGATCCGAACACCGCCGCCACCAACCAAAGCCTACGCATTGCAACGCTCCATCGGACTCGAACTCTTCAGCGTGATCATCGCTCGTTAACCTTAATCAATGGTTGCGTCCGAGGTTTTCGCCGCCGCTCGCCATGAAAAAATGCAAAGCAAAACGGCGCGGGATGATCCCGCGCCGTTAAGAGACGTTAAGCGATGAGGCTCGCGATCAGCCCTTGGTGACGAGCGGCGGCGGCGGGGCGTAGGCCGGCGGCGTGTTGAGCTCCCAGCGTACGCCGAGCTTCAGGTCGTTCGACGTGATGTTCTTGACCTGCCAGACATAGGGGCTGAGCGGCGCATTGAAATTATGCGAGTTTGCCGTGACGCCGTCACCCAGGCTCACGTAGCTGTAGGCCAGTTCGAGCGTGGTGGACGGATTGATCTTGTAGGCGAGACCCGCATGCGCTGCCCACGCCAAATTCCATTTCGAGCCTGAACCAGCGAGGTTGACACCGTTTGTGGGCGTGTTGGTGTCCACGAGATTGTCGATGGTCACGCGAGCCGCACCGACACCGGCGCCGATGAACGGAGTGACACACCACCATGTACCGAGGTCGACGTAAGCGTTCGCCATCACCAGCCATTCGGACTTGGTTCCGGTGTAGGTATCGACTCCCGGCGTGACGACGCCGGCGTTCGTGAACGTATAGGAATCGGTGGCCAGGAAATTCGTCTTGCCGCGATATTGCCCGATGACGTCGGCCCTGAACCAGTTATTGACCCGATAGCCGACGCCGACATCGAAGATCCCCCCGGTGTTGACCGTCGAGGTCTGCTGGAAGGAAACCACCGGCGCGTAGAGCGCCGCGTTGGTGTTATGCAGATCCTTGAACTGCTGATTGCTGAAGCCGATATCGCCACGCAAATACCAGCCGCCGAAATCGGCGGGCGGGGCGGGCGGCGCGTACATGGGGGGCGGAGCCGCAATCGGCATATCGGCGGCAAAAGCCATCGATGAAATCAGTGATGCCGCACCCGCGGCAAGGAGAGACTTAACGCAACGCATTGGCTTCGTCCTTATGGCCGGTGAGGCAAAATGCAGATGCCCCACGTTCTGGAAACTCACGGAACGGACGATGGCAGCAAATGCTTAAGCGCCACTTAACCCTAATTTTTAAGGTTGATTTTTTCTGAGCGGCCACGCGGATGCGGCGCAAGCGATGCGAAAATGCGGCAGCAATTGCTAACGATGTATGAAGCCGCAACGCAGAGAAAGAAGGTTTGTTAACGCCTGTGCTGCGGCAGCCTGGGCAGGAACACCGCGAGCAGCCCGATCGCCGGCAGATAGGCGCAGACCTGGTAGACGAACGCGATGGAGGTGTGGTCGGCGAGCTTGCCGAGCACGGCGGCGCCCAGGCCCCCGATGCCGAAGGCAACGCCGAAGAACACGCCGGAGATCATGCCGAAGCGATGCGGCACCAGCTCCTGCGCGAACACGATGATCGACGATGTCGTCGAGGAGATGATGAGGCCGATGATGACCGACAGCACCGCGCTCGCGTAAAGCCCGGCATGGGGCAGCGCCAGCGTGAACGGCAGCGCGCCCAGGATCGAGATCCAGATCACGATCTTGCGGCCGAAGCGATCGCCCAAGGGACCGCCGAAGAACGCGCCGACAGCGTTCGCGGCGAGGAAGACGAACAGATAGATTTGCGCCGCCTGCGTCGACACCCCAAAGCGGTCGATCAGGTAGAAGATGTAATAGCTCGACAGGCTCGAGACGTAGAGCTGCTTCGAGAACAGCAGCGCCACCAGCACCAGCAGCGCGACGGCGACACGGCGCCGGCTCGGTCCGCCGGGTTGCGCATGCGCGGGCGCGGCTTTCCTCGCGGTGATCTGCGGCGCGTACCAGCGGCCGATGCGCCAGAGGATGAGAATCGCGAGGAACGCGATCGAGGAGAACCAGGCGATGCTGCCCTGCCCGAACGGCACGACGATGAGCGCGGCCAGCACGGGCCCCATCGAGGTGCCGAAACTGCCGCCGAGCTGAAACACCGATTGCGCAAAGCCGTAGCGCCCGCCCGAGGCGAGCCTTGCGATGCGCGCCGATTCCGGGTGAAACACCGCCGAGCCGAGGCCGACCAGCGCAGCGGCAACGAGGATGACGAGATAGCGCTGTGCGACGCTGAGCAGCAAGAGGCCGAAAAAGGTCGAGGCCATGCCGATCGACAGCGAATAGGGCTGCGCCTTCTTGTCGGTGTAATGGCCGACCACCGGCTGCAGCAGCGAGGCGGTGAACTGGAACGCCAGCGTGATCATGCCGATCTGCGCGAAGTCGAGCGCGTAGGTGTCCTTCAGGATCGGATACACCGAGGCGATCAGCGATTGCATGGTGTCGTTGAGGAAGTGCGAGAAGCTGATGCCGGCGAGCACGGCATAGGCCGGCCCTGCGGCTTTGGCGGGCGCGACATCGCTGACGACGACGGGCTCGGTCAGGGTTTCCGCATGGACGACGACAGGCTTGTTCACTGGAGCATCCCGGCAGGGGCGGCAGATTGCCGCGATCTGCTAGGTACGATAATGGCGGCGGCCGAACCACCGTCAATCGCAAATGGCTGGGATGCGGGGGCCGGTCTTTCGAAGAAGCGCGTAGCCCGGATGGAGCGAAGCGCAATCTGGGGCCGTTATCGCCGTTGCACGAATCCCGGATTCCGCTTCGCTCCATCCGGGCTACGACCGCAGATATCGTAAGGTGGGCAAAGGCGCCCTTGCGCCGTGCCCACGATCTTTCCGATAC
>NZ_LJYG01000016.1:131632-131863 GCF_001440035.1 Bradyrhizobium manausense
CGCTTCGCGCGACCGCAAGCTACCCCCCCTACGGCAGTGTGCTTGGAGTTCAGGCCGCGGCCTGGCCCAGCGCGGTGACGATGGTGTCGACGATGTCCTCGACCAGGATGCGGTCCTCGCCCTCGCCCATGACGCGGATCACGGGCTCGGTGCCGGAGGAGCGGATCAAGAGGCGGCCATGGCCGTTGAGGCGCTTCTCGCCGTCGGAGATCGCCGACTTGACGTCGGAAT
>NZ_LJYG01000016.1:131878-132574 GCF_001440035.1 Bradyrhizobium manausense
TGTGGCGGACGTTCTTGAGGATCTGCGGCAGCGGATCGAAGCGGTGGCAGACCTCGGAGACCGGGCGGCGCAGCTTCTGTACCACCGCCAGCACCTGCAGCGCGGCGACAAAGCCGTCGCCGGTGGTGGCGTAGTCGGACAGGATGATGTGGCCGGACTGCTCGCCGCCGAGATTGAAGCCGCCGCTCAGCATCTGCTCGAGCACGTAGCGGTCGCCGACCGGCGTGCGCACGAGATCGAGCCCCTGCCCCTTCAGGAAACGCTCGAGGCCGAGATTGGACATCACGGTGGCAACGATGCCCGGACGCGACAGGCGACCGTCTTCCTTCCAGCTCTGTGCGATCACCGCCAGCAGCTGGTCGCCGTCGACGACATGGCCGCGCTCGTCGACCAGGATGACGCGATCGGCGTCGCCGTCGAGCGCAATGCCGATGTCGGCGCGCATCTCGCGCACCTTCTTCGACAGCGCCTCCGGCGAGGTCGAGCCGCAATCCTTGTTGATGTTGAAACCATCGGGCTCGACGCCGATCGGCACCACGTCGGCGCCCAATTCCCACAGCGCTTCCGGCACCACCTTGTAGGCGGCGCCATTGGCGCAATCGACCACGACGCGCAGGCCGTCGAGCGAGAGATCGCGCGGCAGCGTGCGCTTGGCGAATTCGATGTAGCGGTCATGCACGCCGTCGATACGGCGGG
>NZ_LJYG01000016.1:132606-151021 GCF_001440035.1 Bradyrhizobium manausense
GGCTCGTCGAGCAGCTGCTCGATCTGCTTCTCGACGTCGTCGGAAAGCTTGAAACCCTGCGGGCCGAACAGCTTGATGCCGTTGTCCTCGAACAGATTGTGCGAGGCCGAGATCATGACGCCGAGATCGGCGCGCATCGACTTGGTCAGCATCGCCACCGCCGGCGTCGGCATCGGGCCGACCAGCAGCACGTCCATGCCGACCGAGGTGAAGCCCGCGACCATGGCATATTCGATCATGTAGCCTGATAGCCGCGTGTCCTTGCCGATCACGACCCGGTGCCGGTGGTCACCGCGCTGAAACGCAAGGCCGGCGGCCTGGCCGACCTTGAGCGCGAGCTCCGGCGTGATCAGTCCGTTGGCGCGGCCCCGGATCCCGTCCGTCCCGAAATATTTGCGGCTCATCATCGTCCCCCACGCAACAACCAGGGATCCCCACGACAACCTCCGGGTGCCCGAACAGGCCCCGCATCCCTGATTTGCTGGGGACTTTATAATGCCTGGAGGGCTAAATTGGCTTCAAAAAATATGATGAATCATTACGGAACCGGGAACTAGGCTGTCCGGTAACCGGCTGTTAACATTATATTTCCGCTTTTGTCGCCGGAATGAGCCGGAACCGGCCTCACCCCTTCCGCTTCACATGACCATCCTCGCGGCTAGGCGCCGGCTGGGTGACGTTGACGGGATCGGAGCCCGGGAAGGTCTCCTCGAGGCCCTCTTCGAGCGCGTCGTCGAGGGCCTGCTTCTCCTTGATCTGTTCCGGCGAAGGCCCCGTGTGCGGCTTGGTCATCATGGTCCCTCTCGCAAACGATTTGGCTGCGCATCCAACCATGCTAGATGACCCCTCAATCTTCCGATGCAAGACTCTCAAGACAAGATGGGCCGGGAACGTTCATGAAGCACATCACCTGTATCGACGATCTTCGCGCGCTGCATAAGCGCCGCGTGCCGAAGGCATTCTTCGACTATTGCGACCGCGGCTCCTATGCCGAGGAAACGCTGCGGGCTAATCGCGAGGACATGCAAGCCATCAAGTTCCGCCAACGTATCCTGGTCGACGTCTCCAAGCGCGACACCTCGACGACTATTTTGGGCGAGCCCTCGACCATGCCGCTGATCCTGGCGCCAGTCGGGCTGCTCGGCATGCAGCATGGCGACGGCGAGATCCACGCCTGCCGCGCGGCGCAGGCCGCCGGCATCCCGTTCACGCAATCGACCATGTCGATCTGCTCGATCGAGGACATCGCGGCCGCCGTGGACAAGCCGTTCTGGTTCCAGCTCTACGTGATGAAGGACCGCGGCTTCATCAAGGAGCTGATCCAGCGCGCGATCGCCGCCAAGTGCAGTGCGCTGGTTCTCACGGTCGACCTGCAGGTGATCGGCCAGCGCCATGCCGACATCAAGAACGGCATGACGATCCCGCCGGAGTGGACGCTGTCGAAATTCCTGGATTTCGCCACCAAGCCGGCCTGGGTCTCGGGCGTGCTGCAGGGCAAGCGCCGCACCTTCGGCAACATCGCAGGCCACGTGAAGAACACCGAGGACCTCAACCGGCTCGCCGAATGGACGGCCTCGCAGTTCGACACGTCCTTGAACTGGAAAGACGTCGATTGGATCCGGAGCATCTGGCCGGGCAAGCTCATCATCAAGGGCATTCTGGACGTCGAGGACGCCGAGGAAGCGGCCAAGACCGGCGCGCAGGCGCTGGTGGTGTCGAACCATGGCGGCCGTCAGCTCGACGGCGCGCCGTCCTCGATCGAGGTGCTGCCGGAGATCGCGGACGCGGTCGGTGACAAGATGGAGATCATGTTCGACGGCGGCATCCGCTCCGGCCAGGACGTGATGCGCGCGCTCGCGCTCGGCGCCAAGTCGTGCATGATCGGCCGCGCCTATGCCTATGGCCTGGGCGCCGGCGGCCAGGCCGGCGTCGCCAAGGCGATCGACATCATCCAGAAAGAGCTGCTGACCACGATGGGCCTGTGCGGCGTCAACAGGATCGACGAGATCGACGATCACGTGATTGCGGTGTAGCCGCAAGGGCGGTGCCGTAGGGCGGGTTAGCTCAACGGATGGGCGAAGCGCATCCGTTGAGCGTAACCCGCCAACTTCGGTCGGCATTTCCGGAAGCATGGCGGGTTACGGCTTCGCCTAACCCACCCTGCGATGCTAGCGCCCTCACATCGGCGGCAGCTTGCTTCACTTCACATCGGCGGGGTCAGGCCGTCTCTGCCGACGCTGAGGCGGTCGGTCTCGAACGAACCATCGGGCAGTTGCTTCATGAAGGCGATGACCTGGGCGCCGGCCTTCAGTTCCGATTTGTCGCCGGGAACGAAGGTCACCACGGGCGTCATATCGGAGACGAAAACTTTCTTCTCGCCGTCCTTGTACTTCACCAGCAGCGTATGACCGTCATTGCCGACCACGCTCTCCGACACCGTGGCGTTGGTCATGCTGGAATTGGGCTTGAGATCATAGGGCCGCGAGCCCTCGCCGGTGCCGCGCATGTTCTCCGGAAACACATGCACCTCGACGGCATTGTTGCCGCCATCAGGGCCCGGCACGGTGGTGGCGCCGACGAAGGAGCCGACCTTGATGTCGGCGAGCGAGATCCTGGTGACACCGACGACGCGCGCGTCCGGAGCGATATGCAGCTTGACCTCCTCGCCGCTGCGCGACTTGACCTGCAGCATGTCACCATCGGCGTTCTCGATCGTGCCGCGCACGCGGGTCGGCACCGGCGCCTTTTGCGCGACGGCGGCAAAGGTGGAAGCAACCACCATCGCGGCAGCGATGAGCGGGCGCGTGAAACTGTCACGTTGGATCGTCATTGATGTCTCCGATTGTCCCCACGGGGTAGAACGCCGGAGACAGCGCACTATTCTCTCAAGTCTTTGTGAGGTCGGCCTCGACCAAGGCCCGGAGCTCGGCGGTCACCTCGGGCCGCCGGCCGAACCACAGCTCGAAGCCGCGCACCGCCTGGTGCAGCAGCATGCCGAGCCCATCGGCGGTCCGGAGCCCGCGGGCGCGGGCGGCCGCGAGCAGCGGCGTCACCAATGGAACATAGACGAGGTCGGCGACGACGGCGGCTTCCGGCAGACGCGCCACATCGAGCTCGAGCGCGCCCTGGCCATGCATGCCGAGCGAGGTCGTGTTCACGAGAAGTTTTGCACGCGGCAGCACGTCATTGATGCCGTCCCAGGCCAGCGGATGCACGTTCGGCCCGAACTGCGCCGCAAGTGCCTCGGCGTTCGCCAGGGTGCGGTTGGCAAGATGGACATTGGCGAAGCCGCGGTCGAGCAGGCCGAATACCACCGCGCGCGAGGCGCCGCCCGCCCCCAGCACCAGCGCTTCACCGGCCTTGCCCCAGCCCGGCGCGGTGGCGTCGAGATTGCCGAGAAAGCCCTCGACGTCTGTATTGGTCGAGCGCAGCTCTCCATCTTCGAACCACAGCGTGTTGGCGGCGCCCACGGCCCTGGCGCGCGCGTCGGGGGTCGATAGCTCCATCACGCCGACCTTGTGCGGAATGGTGACATTTGCCCCGACAAAGCCGCGCAGCGACAGCCGCAGCACGAAATCGCGCAAATCATCCGGCGGAACGGCCTCGATGACATAGCCACCTGCGATGCCGAGCGTGCGCAGCCAGTAACGATGGATCAGCGGCGAGCGCGAATGCGCGGCCGGCCATCCGATCAGGCAGGCTGCGGGCGGTTTGGGCGTGGTCATCCTTCCCCCGGGTCGTGTTCGAGGGCGATCCATTTCGTGTCCGGCCGGTCCTGTCAAGCGCGCCGGCGCCACGGTGCCGATCAGGCCGCCGGCTCACGGTCTCGTCGGCGACGGGGGCAGCTGCATCTCGCGCGCCCCTGATATCGGCAACCGCACGCGCGATCGTCTCCCGAGAACGACTTTGGATTTCTTCTAAACTCGCAATGACGTGGAGAGGGCGTGGCTCACATAAAGTGCCGCCCTCGTAGAGACAGTCCCTCACGCCTCCCCCTGCCCCTGAGAACGGGGGGAGAGGGAGCGAGAGAGTGGGGCGTCCCTAACCGATCACGCCGCGTGCTGATGCGCGGCGATGATCTGGTCGGCGGCGCGGCCGGTGACTTCGGCCATGTGGTCGAACTGGCGCGTGAAGCTGCCGGCACCGGCGGTGGCCGAACGCAGCTCGACGATCAGCTCGCCGATCTCGGCTTCCGGCATCATGGCGCGAACGCAGTCCCAGCCGCTCCAGCCCTCGCGGGTGTCGAAGCCGAGGATCTGGCCGCGCCGCGCCGACAGGATCGCGTTGATCTTGGCGGTGGCATCGGTCGGACAGACGATCTCGACCATGTGGATCGGCTCCAGCAAGACCGACTGGCATTGCGGCAGGCCTTCGTTGAGCCCGATCCGCGCCGCCGTGCGGAAGGCGAGGTCGGAGGAATCGACGCTGTGATAGGAGCCGTCCGTCAGCGTCACCTCCACATCGGTGACGGGGAAGCCGAGCGGGCCGCGGGCGAGCCCGTCGACAACGCCTTCTTCCACCGCGCCGATATAGTTGCGCGGCACCGCACCGCCGACGACTTTCTCGGCGAACCTGAAACCTTCGCCGCGCGGCAGCGGCCTGATGTCGAGCACGACATCGCCGAACTGGCCGTGACCGCCGGACTGCTTCTTGTGGCGGCCGCGCTGGACGATCGGCTTGCGGATGGTCTCCTGGTAACCGATCGCGGGCGGATGCGAGGTGATCTTGACGCCGAAGCGGTCGCTGAGCCGCTCGCTGGCGACACGCAGGTGCATCTCGCCCTGCCCCCACAGCACGGTGTCGTGGGTCTGGGCATTCTGCACGATGACGAGGGACGGATCCTCCTCGTGCAGCCGCATCAAGGCCTGGCCGAGCTTGACGTCGTCCTTGCGGTCGGTGGCCGCAACCGACATGGCGAGCACCGGCGGCGTCGGCTCCGAGGCCTTGAGCGCAGCCGGCGCGGTCTTGCCGCTCGAGACGGTGTCGCCGGTCTTGACCGCATCGAGCTTGGCGAGCGCCACGGTGTCACCTGCTTCGGCCGAGGCGCGCTTGCTGTCGTAAGCGCCGCTGACGGCGAGGATGCCGGAGACGCGGCCGGCACCACCGGAGGAGGATTGCAGCGTGGCGCCGTCGTCGAGATGGCCGGCGAGCAGCCGCGTCAGCGACAGCTTTCCGCCGTGCTGCGAGTGCAGCGTCTTGAAGACGAAACCGAGCGCGTCCTTCGTGGCGGGCGCGCCGACACGTTTTGCGGTCTCGGCAATGCCCGGCGCCTCATGGCGCAACGCCTTCATCAGACGCAGCACGCCGTTTTCGCGGGCGGCCGCGCCCAGAAGAACCGGGCAGATCAGCCCTTCGCGCAACTCGCGGGCGAGGTCGTCGAACACGGCATCGCGCGGCGGCTGGATGTCCTCGAGCAATTGCTCCATCAGCGCGTCGTCGTGATCGGCGAGCTTTTCCAGCATCGAGAAGCGGGCCTCCTTCTCGCGATCGAGATTGCCGCCGTCGAGCGCAATCACTTCGGAGGCCTTATGCTCGCGATAGATGAACGCACGTTCCAGCGCGAGATCGACAAAGCCCTCGATCAGCTCGCCCTTCCAGATCGGGATCTGGCGCAGCACCAGCGGCACGCGCGAGGCGGGCTGCAGCATCGCGAGCGTCTCGCGGATACGCTTGTTGGCGCGGTCGATCTTGTTGAGGAACAGGAAACGCGGGATCTTCAGCTCCTCCAGCTCGCGCAGGATGATCTGAAGCTGCGGCAGCTTCTTCTCGTCGGCCTCGCACACCACGATGGCGGCGTCGACCGCGGGCAGCGCGGCGCGCATGTCGTGGGCGAACTCGACGGAACCGGGACAATCCAGGAAGGTATAGCTGTCGCCCATGAAACTCGTGGTGGCAGCAGTGAGCCCGACGCTCATCTTGTGATGACGGGCCTCAGGCGTGGCGTCGCCGACCGACGTACCGGCGTCGACGCTGCCGGCGCGCGGGATTGCGCCCGTCCGCGCCAGGATCGCTTCGAGAAGTGTGGTTTTACCTGATTGGAAAGGGCCCACCAGCGCAATGCACCGTGGACCTCGGGGACTTCTGACGTCTTGTCCCATTTCGCCGCCTCCTTGGTGTGGAGCTCGGCCCGTGATTGGGTCGGCAAACGCAGATGCTCTGCCCGTCCCCCAGATTTGGCAAGCGTCAAACGTCGCTGCGGTGCGTCGTCCGTTAGATTAGGTCTCAACGCCCGGTGTTCCAAGCTCTCCCCGTCGGGGAGAGGTAAACGCGGCACCGCCGCTGGCGCAACTTAACGGCCCGGGCGGAGTTCCAGGCTCTCGAGTCCGGCGGCGACGTTGAGGCCGACCTGGCCCTGGACGCTAAGTGGCTGGAGCGCGATCGAATTATTTGAGCCGCCGACCAGCACGTTGCCGCCAAGGCCGACGCCGACCGAGGCGCTGCCCTGCGCGCCGGCGTAATTGCCGGCGAGATCGCCAGGACCGAGCCGGTTCACCGGTGCGAACACGCCCCAGGCGAGCGCCGTCTCCTGGGTGATGCCGAGGTCGAGGCCGACTTTGCGGATCGTCGCGACGTAGCGGTCTTCGGGCAGGCCCTCGGCGCGCAGCACGCAGCCGAGATTGGTGACAGACCCCACCACAAAGCCGACGCTGGCGCCGCCGCGACATTCGAGCACGCCGACCTGCACCAGCCTCTGCTGCTGAGCGTCGCTGCTCGTGACGGAGGCAACGAGGCTGGCGGCAGCGAGCCCGGCGAAGATGAACGAACGGCGCATGAAATATCTCCGGCTATGTGTGATGCGAGCAGAGAGAGCACCCCACCCGTGTTGCGCGATGGTCTATGCCACAACAGCCGCAATGGCGCCAGATCGCACACGATGATAGGCGTGCGAACAAAAAGGCCCGCCAGAGGCGGGCCTTTCCTGAAGTCGGTCGCGACAGGCTCAGCGCAGGTTGCCGCAGAAGCGCTGGATGCGCTTGCAGGCGTCTTCGAGGTCCGAGGTCTTGGTCGCGTAGGAGATGCGGAACGCCGGGCCGAGGCCGAAGGCCGAACCCTGCACGACGGCAACGCCCTCGGTCTCCAGCAGCTCGGTGACGAACTGCTCGTCATTTCCGATCACATTGCCCGACGGCGCCTTCTTGCCGATCGTGCCGGCACAGGAGGGATAGACGTAGAACGCGCCTTCGGGACGTGGGCACTCGATGCCATTGGCCTGGTTCAGCATGGAGACGACGAGGTCGCGACGCTCCTTGAACACCTTGTTGTTGGCGGGGATGAAATCCTGCGGACCGTTCAGCGCTTCCACCGACGCCCATTGCGCGATCGAGCACGGGTTCGAGGTCGACTGCGACTGGATGGTCGACATCGCCTTGATGAGCTGAGCCGGGCCGCCGGCATAGCCGATGCGCCAGCCGGTCATGCAATAGGCTTTCGACACGCCGTTCACGGTGAGCGTGCGGTCGTAAAGGCTGGGCTCGACCTGCGCGACCGTGGTGAACTGGAAGTCGTCATAGACGAGGTGCTCGTACATGTCGTCGGTCATCACCCACACATGCGGATGCTTGACCAGCACGTCGGTGAGCGCCTTCAGCTCGGCGCGCGTATAGGCCGCGCCGGTCGGGTTCGACGGCGAGCACAGGATCACCCATTTGGTCTTCGGCGTGATCGCGCGCTCGAGCGCCTCGGCTCCGAGCTTGAAACCTGATGCCGCGGTACAGACCACCGGCACCGGCTCACCGCCGGCGAGCGCCACCATTTCAGGATAGCTGACCCAATAGGGAGCCGGGATGATCACCTCGTCACCCGGATTGATGGTCGCCATCAGCGCGTTGTAGAGCACCTGCTTGCCGCCGGTGCCGACGATGATCTGGTTCGGCTTGTAGGCGACGCCGTTCTCGCGCTGAAACTTCGCGATGATCGCGTCCTTCAGCTCGGGGATGCCGTCGACCGCGGTGTACTTGGTCTTGCCGGCCTCGATGGCGCGGATCGCCGCGAGCTTGATGTTGGCGGGCGTGTCGAAGTCGGGCTCGCCGGCGCCAAGGCCGATGACGTTGCGGCCCGCCGCTTTCAGCGCGCGTGCTTTATCCGTGACCGCGATGGTCGCGGACGGCTTCACACGGTCGAGCGCAGCGGCAAGGAAGGACATCGTCATCTCCTGACAAGCGTCGTGAACCCATGGGTCGCACGACTCTGATTGTGGGAATGGAGCCACCCTAAAACGTGTGCCGCTGCGCCGCAAGAAACTTCGGCCCGATCTTCAGAAAGTTTACGGGCTTGGAGCGTTTCAAGGCCGGATTTCCCGCAATAATCGGCAACTTTGCCGTCGAAATCGCTCATATCCGGGAAGGCTTGTCCTCGGAGCAATTTTGCGTGTTGCACGCAGATATAATCGAAACGTCGTCATGGCCGGCTTGTCCCGCCTGCGCGGCCGAAGCCGCTTCGGCGAGGCGAAGGCCCGGCCAGCCACGCCTTGCCACACTGGACGAAGAACGTGGAGTGCCCGGGACAAGCCCGGGCATGACGATGACGCGCGTGGTACACGATTGCGCGACGCGATGAGTCTTGCATGTTGACGCAAGCGTGATCTGATTTGCAGCGCGGCGCGAACATGATCTTCCCTCGTGATGCAGTGCGGTAGGGATTTCGAGTTTTTCTATTGCCGAGCCCTTGCGGCGGATTCGCATCGGCATCATTGTTTAGCCGCGGTGCGGGGCAACGCGCGCCGCGCCTTCCATCCTTCGGAATCGAACTCCCAGAATGTACAAGCTCTATTCGATGCAACGCTCGGGCAACAGCTACAAGGTCCGCCTTGCGCTGGCGCTGCTGAACGTACCTTACGAAGCGATCGAGGTGGACATTCTGCGCGGCGAGAGCAAGACGCCGGACTTCCTGGCCAAGAACCCGTCGGGACAAGTGCCGCTGCTCGAGGTCGGCGACAACCGCTATCTCGCCGAGTCCAACGCCATCCTCTGGTATGTCGCCGTCGGCACGCCGCTGGCGCCGGAGAACCGGATCGATCGCGCCGAGGCGCTGCAATGGATGTTCTTCGAGCAGCACGCGCTCGAGCCGAATATCGGCGCCGCCTATTTCTGGCTGTCGCTGGTCAAGGGCGGCCGCGACCTGCAGACCCACGCGCTGGAGGACTGGATGGAGCGCGGCTATGGCGCGCTCCAGGTGATGGAGAACCACCTCAGAACCTGCGACTACTTCGCTGCCCGCCAGCTCACGGTCGCCGACATTGCCCTGTACGGCTACACCCATCTCGCCGACCGCTGCGACTTCGACCTGCAGCCCTTCCCGGCGATCCGGAACTGGCTGAAGCGCGTCGAGGCCGCGCCCGGCTTCGTGGCCATGGATTGGCGCCCCGCCGACATCGACGACCCCGCCAGCATCGCCGCCGGAGCCTGAGATCAGGCGCGGCGTTAAGAAATAGCGGGCATGGCGTTAACCTTTGCCCAATTCCTGCCATATTCAGCGCATCGCCGCCCCAATATTGCCGGTTGAAATTGTGAGATTGTTTGGCGTTGCGGGTGATTCGCTCGCACGTTGAAGGATTTAGACCATGATGCGGGTGTCCGGCACGGTCGGCTTTCAAGGCCAAACCGATACCGTTTCGTCTTCCCGGCTGACCAACGCGGTCGCGGCCTCGCTCGCCGTCGCCGCGCTCTCGCTGTGCCTGATCGTCACCCTCACTGTGCTGTCGACCAAGGCGACCATGGCGATGGGTCTGCCGGTCTGATCCCCGTTTCATCGCGGAATGGCTTCAAGGTGCCGGCGACCCGCGCCCGATGCATCGTGACGGGACAGTGATGAAATCGCCTGTGGTCATCGTTGCAATCACCCTGACGGCGGCCATCCTGGTCGCGGCGTCGCTGTTGATTTTCGTCGGCACCCGCAAGGGGCCCGGGACCTCGACATGGAATGCTCCGGCCCTGCAGCGCATCGAGCACGCGCATTTGGCCTAAAATCATCCGAAAGCTTTGGCGGCGCGGGCAAGCCCTGATTCAGCGCGCCGCGCGAAATCGGGTTGCGCTTGCGCAGCCATGGGACAGTCTGGTGGCCTTATCTCGTTCAGGGAGGAATGAGCAAGGCCCATGCGGTTCGGATGGCGCGCCATGTCCGGTCCCGTGCTGACGGCAGCGATCGCACTGCTGGCGATCCTGCTCGATCGCGATGCTCCCGCTCTCTCGCTCGCGCCGCTGTTCGTCGGCATCGTGGCGCTGGCCGGGTCGCTTTCCGGCTTTGCATCCGCACTCGGCAGCGCCGTTATCGCCGTGATCGGTGCGGTGCTGCTCGCGCTCGGCCATCGCGCCGCGCTGGGCTTTGCCGCGAGCGAACTCGTGCAGCTTTCCCTGCTCGCGCTGACGACCACCGGCACCGCGGCCGTCACCGGATTGGTGCGCGAGCGGCTGCTCGATGCCTTCGCTGCCGAGCGGCGCAACCACGCCACTGCCGCGCGGCTGTCGGCCGCGCTCGACCAGGTCGATATCGGCATCGTGCTGCTCGATGCGGAGACCCGCGCCGAATTCATCAACCGCGCATTTCGCAAATATTTTGCGTTGCCGGACGAGATGGCCGAGGACAAGCCGCCCTTCATCGCACTGATGTATCACGGCCGCGACACCGGCGCGTTCGAATTGCCGCAGGACGAGCTCGGCGTCTTCATCGCGCAGCGCATGGAGATGGTGCGGACCGGCGATGCCACGCCGATCAATATCGCCTTGCGCAATGGCAAGGTGCTGCGCTTCGTCTGCACTGCGCTGCCCGACGGCGGCCGCATGCTGAGCTACACGCCGGTGACCGACCTCGTGCGCCACACCGACGCGCCCGAACGCGCCGACTATTATCGCTCGCTGCGCGATCCGACGGGGCAGAAACTGATCCGCCATTTGGGCGTCGCGGAGTGATGATGCGCTGCGGCGCGATTGATCCGCACCGCGATGATCCCGTATGAAGGATGCCTCATCGCCCCACGGATTTCCTAGATGTCGCTCACCATTCGCTCCGTCGCCCGGCAGGACTACGACCAATGGCTGCCGCTGTGGGACGGCTACAACGCCTTCTACGGCCGCTCCGGTCCGACCGCGCTCGCGCCCGAGATCACTGAGATGACCTGGCAGCGCTTCTTCGATGCCTATGAGCCGGTGCATGGATTGGTCGCCGAGAGCGACGGCAAGCTGCTCGGGCTGACGCACTACCTGTTCCACCGCAGCACCACGGCGATCGAGCCCTCGTGCTATCTGCAGGACCTGTTCACGCTTCCAGCCGCGCGCGGCAAGGGCGTCGCCTCGGCGCTGATCTACGGCGTCTATGAGCGTGCAAAACTCGCGGGATCGCCGCGCGTCTACTGGCAGACGCACGAGACCAACACCACCGCGCAGAGCCTGTACGACAAGGTCGCAGAACGCTCCGGCTTCATCGTCTATCGCAAGATATTCTGACTTTCGGGGCCTGTGGATAACTCCAGATGTCACCGGCGCGTAACACGCCGGGACTATCCTGCAGTCGCGTCTGATCAGGCCCCCCCGTCACCGATCAAGCGCCCCAAGCGGCCCCCGTGAGTCGCCGCGTCTACGGGGGCCGCATTTTTTTGCCTGCCGCTTGTTGTCGGCATGGCTGCAACGCGAGGCCAGGCGCTTGCCGCTGCAGCGCACCGCGGTCACAATGGCCGCCGGCTCTCGTCTGACAGGATCTCCCATGGAAATTCGCAATCTCGGCGGCTCCGGCCTGCGCGTGTCCGCGGTCGGGCTCGGCTGCAACAATTTCGGCCAGCGCACCGATCTGGAAACCTCGCGCAAGGTGATCCACCGGGCGATCGACCTCGGCATCACGCTGTTCGACACCGCCGACATCTATGCCGGCATGGGCGGTTCGGAGACGGTGCTGGGCACGGTGCTCGGCGACCGCCGCAAGGACATCGTGCTCGCAACCAAATATTCCAAGCCGATGGCGACCGACGGCACCAAGCAGGGCGCCTCGCGCCGCTACATCATGAATGCGGTCGAGGCCAGCCTGACGCGGCTCAAGACCGACTACATCGATCTCTACCAGCAGCATGATTACGATCCGCTGACGCCGCTGGAAGAGACGCTGCGCGCGCTCGACGATCTCGTCCGCCAGGGCAAGGTCCGCTATATCGGCCATTCCAACTTTCCGGCGTGGCGGATCGCGGAGGCCGAGTTCACCGCGCGCGCGATGAATGTGAGCCGCTTCGTCTCGGCGCAGGACGAGTACAGCCTCGTGGTCCGCGACATCGAGAAGGATCTGCTGCCCGCAGCAACGGAATACAGGCTCGGCCTCCTGCCGTTCTTCCCGCTCGCAAGCGGCCTGCTGACCGGCAAGTACCAGCGCGGCGCGACCGCCCCCGCCGACACCCGCTTCGGCAAGGTGCCGGCGCTGCGCGAGCGCTATGTCACGCCGCGCAACGAGGACGTCGTCGAAAAGCTGCAGGCCTTTGCCAAGGCGCGCGGCCATTCCATGCTCGAGCTCGCCTTCTCCTGGCTGGCCGGCCGCCCGCAAGTGTCGAGCGTGATCGCCGGCGCCACCCGCGTCGAGCAGGTCGAGCAGAACGTCAAGGCGATCGCCTGGCAGCTCACGGCCGAGGATCTCGCCGAGATCGACAGGATTACGAAGGGGTGATCTAGCGGCGCGTTACTTCGCGGCGCGTTACTTGGCGCCGCGTTACTTGGCGCCGCGTCCCACCGTCTGCATCACCTCAAAGCCCTCGAACTGGGGATGGCCGAGGTAAAGCGGCTTGTTGTCGCCGGCCCGGTGATGCGCGGCGCGAAACGCTTCCGATTTGGTCCAGGCGTCGAACGCGGCGTGATTGGCCCATACGGTATGTGACGCGTACAGCGTGTGGTCCTCGAGCTCGGGGCCACGCAGCAGATGGAATTCGACGAAGCCGGGCACCTTGTCCAGATGCGTGTCGCGCGTGAGCCAGACCTGCTCGAAGGCGGCCTCGGAGCCCTTGGCGACGCGGAAGCGGTTCATGGCGATGTACATGGGCGATTCTCCTGATGTTTCGCCAATCATGTCGTCATTCCGGGATGCGCCGCAAGGCGCAGGCCCGGAATCCATTTGGCGACAGAACCAGTGGATGAATGGATTCCGGGCTCGCGCTTCGCGCGCCCCGGAATGACAGTTAGGCAACCAGCCCCTTCATCGGCTTTGCGCCTGCACTGTCCGGGAACACGGTCTGGGCCAGCACCTGATCGGACAGGCCGAACTGGCCCTGCAGCACGCCTTTGATCACGGAGCGCAAATCGGTGGTGGGCTTGAGGTCGCGGCCCTCATAGAGGTTGGCAGGCCTGAGCCCGGGCCAGTCGGAGATGACGCGGCCGCCTTTCACGGCGCCGCCGGCGAGCAGGGCGATGGTGCCGGTGCCGTGGTCGGTGCCGTCGGTGCCGTTGATGCGCGCGGTGCGGCCGAACTCGGTGGCGACCACGACGACGGTGTCGCGCCAGCGATCGCCAAGGCCGCTTTCGAATTCGGCGAGCGCGCCGTCGAGACCGCCGAGCAGGAAGGCGAGGCGTCCGACCGGGCCGCCTTCGTTGGCGTGCGTATCCCAGCCGTCGAAGGCGAGCGCGGCGATGCGCGGACCGTCATCGGCGGCCATCAGCTTGGCCGCGCCGCGCGCGACCTGACGCATCTGGGCGACCTGGTTGCCCGGCTTCGGCTTCATGTCGTCGCCGCTCGCGGCCTTCTCCAGCTGCAGGCCCTGCGTCAGCGCCGCGGCGAGCGCGGGATCGCGATGACGGTAGAGATCGACGAGGCGCATCGCGGTGTCGTCGTCGGCCTGCGGCAGCGCGACCGGCGCCCAGCCGACCGTCGGCGCATTGCCGCGCAGCACCAGCGGCGTGGTGGGACCGACCGCGAGCCCGCTCGACACGCGCTCGCCGCGCGGCAGCGCTTCCAGCGCGCGATTGAGCCAGCCGGACTGCACGCGGCCCGGCCCCGCATAACCGCTCTCGAGCACGTCCTGGCCGTCGAAATGCGAGCGGTCGCGATAGGGCGTCGAGACAGCGTGGATCACCGCGGCATGCTGGTCGCGATACATGCGCGCAAATTCCGGCATCGCCGGATGCAGCGCGAAGAAGGAATCGAGCTTCGTCGCGGCATGCGCGCCGTCCGCCGTCAGCGCGATCGAACCGTGCAGGCCGGCATAATCAGGGTCGCCGATCGGCGCGACGGTGGCGAGCCCGTCGAGCGCGCCGCGCAGGATCACCACGACCAGGCGTGGGTCGCGACCGTCGGCGGCGCGCGCGAATTTCGGCAAGTAGGCCCAGGCGGCGAAGGAGGCACCGCCGAGCAGAAGGCCGCGGCGCGAGGTGAGGAGCCGGTTTTCGACGCAGTCGATCATCTTCATCTCCTCTGCAGTTCGGGCGACATCAACAGCAGGGCCAGGGCCTGCTGGCGCGATTCGGCGCGCTCGATCGTCCTGCGCGTTTCGACGGAGGCCGCATCAGCGGCGGCGAATTCGAGCAGATCGAGCGGATCGATGTTGGGCCCGAGCCGCGCGCTCATCTGCGAGGCGATGTCGAGCCGCAGCTTCATGCCCTCGGGCGCCGCCCAGGCCGCAGCCGTATCAGGGAAGCCATTGGGACCGGCCGGCGACCATAGCGGCTGGCCGAGCAAATTGAGGCTGTTGAGATACGGGCCGGGATCCTCCGGCACGCGCGCGAGGAGCCGGCCGCTCGCAACCAGGAAATCGTAAGGCGAGCGCATCTTGGTGAGCGGCGCCTTCCATGCCTCGTCGGAATCGACCAGCGCGGTCGCGAGCGCCTTGAGGTCGCCGTCGGTCCTGACGAAGACATCGCGCAAGCGCGCCACCAGCGCCGGCGGCGGATCGTCGGCGACGAAGTGGCGCACGAATTTTGTGGCGATGAAATTCGCGGTCGACGGATGGCGCGCAATGTCGGCGAGCGCGGCTTCGCCCTGCGCCAGACCGGTCGCCTCATAGGTCTTGCCGAGCAGCAGCTGCGGCCCGGGCTGATGCGCATTGGCGTTGAACACGAACGACCCGGGCGCCCCGAGCTGCCCCTGCCGGCCGGCAAAGGTCCAGCCGGTGATGATGCGCGCGAGCGAGGTGACGTCCTCCTGCGTATAGCCGCCGCCGACGCCGAGCGTATGCAGCTCCATGATCTCGCGCGCGAGATTTTCGTTGAGCCCGCGCTTGCGGTTCTGGCCTGCGCGCGAATCCGGCCCGAGCGATTGCTGATTGTCGAGGAAGAACAGCATCGCCGGATGCTGCTCCACCGCCTTCAGCAAGTCGGCGAAGCGCCCGAGCACATGTGGGCGGATCGCCTCGCGCTCGAACGCGCCGGCCCACATCCGCGCCAGTTCGCCCTTGCTCGCGGAGATGCAGAAATGATTGGACCAGAACACGACGAGGCGCTCGGTGAAGCCGCAATCGACCATCATCGCGCGCTGCAACCGCGCCAGCGCCTCAGCGCGAAACGTCTTCTGGATCACGTTGAGGGGCTGCTGCGGCTGTTTTGCAGCAGCAGGTGCCGCAGCGTTGGGCTGCATGGCCTCGGGCTTCGCCTCCGCCATCTGCCGACCTGATATCTCGCTCGCCACCGTGTTGAGCGAGAGATTGCGGCGCAATTGGTTGTCGGGCTTCTGGTCCGCGGGCGGCGTCGGCGCCGGCGCTTCGGTCGGCGCCACGGCCTTCGCGGCCTCGCGCGCCTGCTTGACCTCGTCCTGATAGGCGAACACGGCCTGCCCGAGTTGCGGCGTCGATTGCAGGCCCGGCGCCTCCAGCAGCGCGCCAAGGGGGCGCGCCAGCTCCGCCTTCACGAAGCCGCGTGGATCGGAGGCCGCATTGATGAGATCGCCGGATGCGCCGCCGCGCGGCCCGAAGCCGAAGCGGTTCAGCGCGACGAGAGCGGCTTGGGAATCGCGGGCCATCGATTTGTCCTCCGCGCCTTGCCAACCACTTCCATGGCCTGCGCGCGGCGCCTAATATACCGCGGCGAGAGATGAACCCGACATGAAAATGACGGCAAAGCTTCGACGTAAATCATGACAAATCCGAAAGAAATCACGATTGCGCAACCGGCTCCGCGCCGCCTTCCCTGTTCCCGCTGCGGCACCGAGTTCGGCTGCGATCTGTCGGGCAATTGCTGGTGCGCGGAGGAGACGGCCAAGCTGCCGATGCCGGTGAAGGGCGAGGATTGCTTGTGCCGGGAATGCTTGCGCAAGGCGGCGGTGCGTAGCCCGGATGGAGCGCAAGCGTAATCCGGGGCCGTCATCGCTTGTGGCGCGATTCCCGGATTGCGCTGCGCTCCATCCGGGCTACGAAACCTACACCGCATACCCTGGCGACTTCCTTGCCATGCCGTCGAATGCATCGAGCAGCTTCTCGCGCCAGGCATAGACCGGATCATCCGCCTCGAGCAGCTTGAACGGGCTCACCACGCGCGCCCATTGGAAACCGCCGAACACGATGTAGTCGGCGTAGTTCGGCGCGGCTCCGCCCAGATAGGGCTGAGACTTGAACGTCTGCCGCATGATCTCCAGCGATTTGCGGAACGCGACGACGCCGGTGTCGCGGCTCGCCATGATCTCTTCCAGCGTCTTGCCGCCGAAGCGGGCTTCACGCGACGAGCGGAAATAGGCGGCATCGACCTCGGCGAGGTTGTTCGGGATGTCGGCGATGATGAGCGGAAAGATGCCGCCGATGATGGCGATGTCGCCCCACGCATTGATCATG
Organism: Bradyrhizobium manausense; assembly: GCF_001440035.1. GTDB lineage: Bacteria > Pseudomonadota > Alphaproteobacteria > Rhizobiales > Xanthobacteraceae > Bradyrhizobium > Bradyrhizobium manausense. The sequence goes on from NZ_LJYG01000016.1 coordinate 149,321, forward strand.
CGCGCCATGGCGCGACCGCCCTCGCCGCCGAACGGCGAGGGACGATCGGGAAAATTGTCTTCGAGATATCCAGCGATCGCCCAGGAATCGACCACGGGCCTGTCGTGATGCAGCAGCACCGGAACCCTCTCCGAGCCGTGCGGCGCGATCGCGCTCTTCTCGGTGAAGCGCCACGGCAGCGATTGCGCCGTCAGCCCCTTATGGGCCAGCGCCATCCGCGTGCGCCAGCAATACGGGCTGAAGGGACGTGAGGCATCGGTGCCGACGAGTTCGTAGAGCTTGAGCGACATGCAGGGTCTCCACAGGCTCCGTCATTGCGAGGAGCTCTTGCGACGAAGCAATCCAGACTGCTTCCGCGGAGGCATTCTGGATTGCTTCGCTGACGCTCGCAATGACGATGTGGGGACAGAAGCGCTCTGCCAACTACCGCCCGTTGGCGCGCAGCAGCTTCTCCCCGTCTTCCGTCACGGCAATGACGAGCCCGAGGCCTGGCACCGTCTCGCGCGCGACGAAGCCGCGGTCGGCGGCGTCCTCCCAGATGGTGAGGCGCGGGCACGAGGTCTTCCAGGTCGAGATCACCTCGGCATAGGCGCGCGGCTCGCGTGCGATCCATTCGACGAAATCAAGCACCAGCGGGTCGGCCTCACAGCTCATTGCAAACCTCCCTTGTCGAAGGCGGCCAATACCGGCGTGCGAACCAAGAGCCAGCAGCCATAAGCGATGTAATAGCAGGCGATGGTGGTGATCAGCTTGTTCGACCAGGCGATGAATTGCTGGTCGGTCATGGCTTCGAGAAGGCGCCGCGCCAGCGTGGTGCCGAGCATCGAGGCGAGGATTGCGACGCCGGCCAGAACCGGATCGAGCGAGGCGGCCTGGTCGATGATGCCGCCGAAATAGATCAGCTTGGTGAAATGGCTGACGAGCTGGCACATCGCCTTGGTCGCCACCTTCTCGCGCCGGCCGAAATCGCCGCCGAGGAAGAAGGTGTCGAGCAGCGGACCGGAGACCCCGGTCATCAGCATCAGGCCCATGCAGATCGTGCCATAGACCGTGCCCTGCCAGAGCTGATCAGGATCGGGCTTGATATTCGCAGGCAACAGCCGCGCCATGAACGGCGTGGCGCCGAGCAGCAAAAGCGCCGTCGGCTTGTCCGGCACGTAGCGCGTGAGCGACCATGCCCCGAGCGCGATGGCAGCGCCGACCATGTAGTTTGCGACCGGCCGCCAGCGGATATGCGCCCGCCACAGGAACGCGCGCCAGCCATTCGAGGCCATCTGCGTGATCGCATGCAGCACCATGGCGGTCGGCAGCGGCATCAGGGCCAGCAGCACGCCGATCAGGATCAGCCCGCCCGCCATGCCGAACAGCCCCGACAGGAACGCGGTGGCGACCATCAGCAATCCAAGGGCAGCGATCATGATGGGCGTCACCTGGGGATTCTCCTGTGATGGGGCGGCGAAAGCGAGGGACGCAGACTGCCCATTCCCCCTCGCCACGCTTCTCTCCCCGCACGCGGGGAGGGGCAAGGTGAAGGTGCCTCGCTTGCCGCGGCTGCGCAAACTGAGTTATCTTGGCCTGGCATCAGCTTTCCTGAGGGTCCCTTGCGGCGGCTGCTCTTTCTCAACGGCATCAAGGCATTCGAGGCGGCGGCGCGGACCGGCAGCTTTGCCGCCGCCGGGATCGAGCTGAACGTCTCGGCGG
>NZ_LJYG01000016.1:151059-181737 GCF_001440035.1 Bradyrhizobium manausense
GTTCGAACGCAAGGCCAACAGGCTGGTGCTGACGCAGGCGGGCCGCGCCTATCAGAGCGGGCTGACGCCGATCTTCGATGCGCTCGCCAGCCTCACCGCGCAGGTGACGGCGCCTGCAAGCGTGCGCGTGCTCACCATCGGCGTCGGCCACACCTTTGCGATGCGCTGGCTGATCCCGCGGCTGTCGGCGTTTCGCAGCGAAGAGCCCGACATCGAGGTGCGCTTCACCACCGGCGGCGCCGAGGTGCCGTTCGGCGAGGACTGGAGCTGCGGCATCAAGCTCGGCACCGGCGACTGGCCGGGCCTCGTCGCCGAGCCCCTGTTCGCGGGCGACCTCACGCCGGTCTGCGTGCCCCGCCTCGCCTCCGGCCTGAAGCGGCCGGCGGACCTCAAAGCGCCCGGTCTGATCCGCGTCACCCATTCGCCGGAGGACTGGCCGATCTGGCTGAAGGCGGCGAACCTCACCCGCATCAATGCGCGCGGGCCGGAGTTCCAGTTCTACGGCCAGGCGCTGCAAGCTGCTGTCGACGGACTCGGCGTCGCCATGGGCATCCGGCCCTATATCGACGACGACCTCGCCGCCGGACGCCTGGTGGCGCCGTTCGACCTCTCGGTGCCCAAGGGCATGCGCTGGTACCTGATCTACCGCAGCTTCCAGACCGAGCAGCGCGATTTTACCGCGTTCCGCCGCTGGATCATGCGGGCGGCGGCGGAACCCGCGGCCCGGCCGCGGCGGTCCGGACGCGCCGCACGGAACTGATGCCTCAGCCGTTCGGCTGAAAAAGCCGGCCTGATGTGAACGGCTTCACATATCGAAATCCGCAAACGTGGTCCTCTAACCCTCCGACATCTGAGCATTTGGGGACTTCCAATGACGACCCTCTACGACGGCTTTGACATCGAATCCTTCGAAGCTGGCAAGGGACTGTGGCACGCCCGTATCCGGCGCGCCGATTTCAGCCCGCTTGCCATCGACGGCGTGCTGTTTCCGACCATGGAAGTCGGCTTCGCCTGGCCGGATCCCGACGCTGCGATCGCAGACGCCAAGCATCACATCGACCGCTTCCGCCGGCACGCCGGCGACAGCGACGAATAGGCCGGCGGCACGGCAACAGGACTGAAGGCGGCACAGTAGGGGAACACCTGACCATGTCAGTGATCGAAATCGACGACGGTGGGCGGCCGCGAATTTATTCGCGCCAGGTGCTGTCGATCTGCCCGGAATGCGACGGCGATCTCGCGGTGGTCCGCGTGATCGGCGGNGGCTGCGAGTACTGGACCATGCGCTGCACCGATTGCGGCGGGATCCATCTCGATATCCTCGAGCCGCGCCTGACGGTCGTGGACGGCGACGGGCCGCTGCCGGCGGCGTAGTCCGGCGCTGCTGCCAACCTGCTGTCAGCAGCGTGCTCCGGGACTTAGCTTCGCCCTTTTCTGAAGGGCGGAGTCGTCCCATATTCGCCTCATGGCGAAGAAACCTGCTCCCCCGAAATCCCCCAAAACCAAGGCTCCGAACTCGAAGGCACATCGGCCAGATGTGCAGCCGATCGGGCCGGCGCTGGCCGAGCTGCTGAATCCTGCGATCAATCGCGGCGATGCGGGGCTTGGATCGGGCACCGGGCTGCAGCCGCCACCCGACAATTCGCGCGACCGCCGCGCCGGCGGCGAGGCTGCCGCGCATTGCGCGCGCGCCTCGACGCCGAAGGATTGTCCGGCCGACCGGCTGGCCGGACTGGAAGAAGCGCCGCAGGCCAATTACGGAACCGCGGCCACGATCCCGACGCTCGATCCGGAACTGGCGCGACAGCTCGGTCTTCCCACCGAGGAGGACGATGCCGAAGCGCTGGCGCGTCCGCCGCGGTCAAAGATGGAGGCGCTCGGTGTCAAGGCGACTGCCGACGCGCTGGAATCGCTGATCCGCGAGGGGCGGCCGGAGTTCCGCAAGGACGACGGCTCCATGAGGGTGTGGACGCCGCACCGGCCGCCGCGCCCGGAGAAGTCCGAAGGCGGCGTGCGTTTCGAGATCAAGTCGGAATACCAGCCGCGCGGCGACCAGCCGACCGCGATCAAGGAGCTGGTCGAGGGCATCGAGCGCAACGACCGTTCCCAGGTGCTGCTCGGCGTCACCGGCTCCGGCAAGACTTACACCATGGCCAAGGTGATCGAGGCGACCCAGCGTCCGGCGCTGATCCTGGCGCCGAACAAGACGCTGGCCGCCCAGCTCTATGGCGAGTTCAAGAACTTCTTCCCCGATAACGCGGTCGAGTACTTCGTCTCCTATTACGACTACTACCAGCCGGAAGCCTATGTCCCGCGCACGGACACCTACATAGAAAAAGACTCGTCGATCAACGAGCAGATCGACCGCATGCGCCACTCGGCGACGCGCGCCCTGCTCGAACGCGACGACGTCATCATCGTCGCCTCGGTGTCCTGCATCTACGGTATCGGCTCGGTCGAGACCTACACCGCGATGACGTTCGCGCTGAAGAAAGGCGAGCGCATCGACCAGCGCCAGCTGATCGCCGACCTCGTCGCGCTCCAGTACAAGCGCACCCAGGCCGATTTCACCCGCGGCACTTTCCGGGTGCGCGGCGACGTGATCGATATTTTCCCGGCGCACTATGAAGACCGCGCCTGGCGCGTGAACCTGTTCGGCGACACCATCGAGAGCATCGAGGAGTTCGATCCACTCACCGGCCACAAGCAGGACGAGCTCGAATTTATCAAGATGTACGCCAATTCGCACTATGTGACGCCGCGTCCGACGCTGGTGCAGGCGATCAAGTCGATCAAGTCGGAACTGAAGCAGCGGCTCGACCAGCTCAACAACCAGGGCCGCCTCCTGGAAGCACAGCGGCTGGAGCAGCGCACCACCTTCGACCTCGAGATGATGGAAGCGACCGGCAGCTGCGCCGGCATCGAGAACTATTCGCGCTATCTCACCGGGCGCCGCCCCGGCGAGCCGCCGCCGACCCTGTTCGAATACGTCCCCGACAACGCGCTGATCTTCGCCGACGAAAGCCATGTCACCATCCCGCAGATCGGCGCCATGTTCCGCGGCGACTTCCGCCGCAAGGCGACGCTGGCCGAATACGGTTTCCGCCTGCCCTCCTGCATGGACAACCGCCCGCTCCGCTTCGAGGAGTGGGACATGATGCGGCCGCAGACCATCGCGGTGTCGGCGACGCCGAGCAGCTGGGAGCTGAACGAAAGCGGTGGCGTGTTCGTCGAGCAGGTGATCAGGCCGACCGGCCTGATCGATCCGCCGGTCGATATTCGCCCGGCCCGCACCCAGGTCGACGATCTCGTCGGCGAGGTGCGCGCGACCGCGCAGGCCGGCTATCGCTCGCTGATCACGGTGCTGACGAAGCGCATGGCGGAGGACCTCACCGAATATCTGCATGAGCAGGGCATCCGCGTCCGCTATATGCACAGCGACATCGACACCATCGAGCGCATCGAGATCATCAGGGATCTGCGCTTGGGTGCGTTCGATGCGCTGGTCGGCATCAACCTGTTGCGCGAAGGCCTCGACATCCCCGAATGCGCGCTGGTCGCCATTCTCGATGCCGACAAGGAAGGCTTTTTGCGCAGTGAAACGTCCTTGATCCAGACCATCGGCCGCGCCGCGCGCAACGTCGACGGCAAGGTGATCCTCTATGCCGACCAGATGACCGGCTCGATGGAGCGTGCCATCGCCGAAACCAACCGCCGCCGCGAAAAACAGGTCGAGTACAACACAGCCAACGGCATTACGCCTGAAAGCGTGAAGAAGAACATCGGCGACATCCTCAACTCGGTCTATGAGCGCGACCACGTGCTGGTCGAGGTCGGCGGTCACGACATGACCGACGACGTCATCTCGATCGGCCACAATTTTGAAGCCGTGCTCGCCGACCTCGAGACGCGGATGCGCGAGGCCGCCGCCGACCTGAACTTCGAGGAAGCCGCGCGCCTGCGCGACGAGGTCAAGCGCCTGCGCGCCACCGAGCTCGCCGTGGTCGACGATCCCACCGCCAAGCAGCGCGCCGTCACCACCAAGGCGGGCGCCTATGCCGGCACCCGAAAATACGGCGATGCCGCCAATCTGCCGGTCAGCGCGATGAAGAAAAAGACCGTGAGCTCCGCGCTGAAGGCAAGCGGCAGCGGCAGCGGCTCGNCCGCATCTCGACGAGATGCACGGCCCGGAATCGCTGCCCTACCGCGCGAGCCCAAGCCTGCCTTCAAAGCCGTTCGGCAGCACCAGCCGGATCATCCAGCCGACGGATTCAAGGCAGTCGGGGCCCGAGTTCGGGCCTGCGCCGAAATCGACCGGCGGGATGCCGGGGCGAAGGGGCGGGTGGAAGAAGAGGTAGGATGTCGGATGTGAGGAGGGTCAACGCCCTCACCCCATGCTCGCCGTCACCACAGCCATCACCGACAGCATCAGCACGATCGCGACCAGTTGCAGCGAGGCGACCGGGTGGGTGCGCCATTCCGTGATCTTGTCGGAGAGCGACAGACTGCCATCGAAGAATGCCGGCTCGTAGAGCGTCTTGAACAGCGCCGGGACGCTCGGGCCGAGCGTCGCGGCGATCATCGCGTGAAGCAGCGAGGCGAAGGCGACGAAAATGGCAACGCCGGGGTCGCCGACGAGGTCGTGGTTGCCGCACAGCTTGAGCAGCAGCGCGGCCGCCGCGAAGGTCGGAAAGCTCTGCAGCATCGCGGTCAGCGCAAAGCCTTCGAGCGCGTTGCGCGGACGGGACTTTCTCGCGGTGGCGATGGTGGCCATGGCACGTCTCCCTGATGGCATGCAGCTGACGGTAGCCGCAGGGAGAGGCGCGCGATGTGAGGTGCCTCACGCCCCATTCCGCGACTGGAACAAGAGGCGTGATGGATGTACGGGTTCGCGCTTCGCGCGCCCCGGAATGACGATGAGCTACAGCTTGCCCTGCCCGTTCGCCTGGCTCTGTTGTTGCTGCTGCCTGTCCTGCTCGTTGGCGCGATGGCGGCCGTAGAGGCAGCCTGCGGCGGCGCCGAGCATGCCGTGATGGCCAGCATAATGGCCGGCAACGCCGCCGACGATGGCGCCCTTGATGCAGCCCTTGGCGTTCGCAACGGAATTTGCGCCGAGCATGAGCAGCGCGGCGGTGACGGTGAGAAGCGGGAATTTCATCGATGTCTCCTGCGGTGTCGCCGTCTCAACGATTACGAGCCGGCGGGAGTTCCCGCGCTCGCCACATGGTGAGAGACGTCAGCCCTCATGCCGGCGGCGTCAGAACGCCCGTCCGATTGGGGGCACGGTCCATGTCAGCGCAACCCCGCCTTGCAGCCATGAACCCCATGCATTGAGGCGCGACCATATGGCGAATAGCCCCGGTGTTTTTGCGGATTGATGCAGCCGCGCGCCGCGCGATAGCGTTTACAATCCATGGCCAGTGAGGGCATCAGCGGCATGAGCGTGGAGTCGTTGAACAAGCAGCGCGTGCTGCATCTGCTCGACACCATCATGCGCGGCGATCTCGAGGCCGCGCTGTCGTGCTGCACCGAGGACGTCGATTTCCTCACCCACGCGCCGATCGACGTGATGACGCATATGGGCCCGCGCCACGGCAAGGCCGAGTTGCGCGAGTTCTGGCAGACGGTCTCCTCGCGTTACTCCGAGTTTCGCTACAAGGTCCCGCAAATCATCGCCGATGGCGACGAGGTCGCGATCTACCTGCGGGCCCATTTCAAGAAGCGCAGCAACGACCGCATCGTGCAGTTCGACATGGCGGTGTTCTACAGCTTCCGGAACGGACAGATCGCGCAGATCCGCGAGATCATCGATTCCTACGATCTGGTGCAGCAGGTGCTGGAGCGGGAGATCGGGCCGTTGATCGTGGGGGCGGGGATGGAGGCGGAGTAGGCGTCCCAACGTCGTCCCGGCCCCCCGCGGGCAATTGCGCGCTAGGCCGGGACGACACCGAGGGTTGGCAACTCCCCCCGCTTCCCGGACCCGGTAAGATTACGGGGTCCTGTTGTAAATCTCACACTTTGCGCTCACTTGTGCCTTGCAAAAACGTGATTTGAGTTTTTCCAGAAATCCCGTACTTGTTCGCATACAAATGAATTCAGCAGCCCCTCGGCACCTTACTGTGCATGGGGTTGTTTTCCGTTTTTACGCTTCAATTTCAGGACGCCCCCCAAATGACAGAGCACAGCCTCTGGCGTTTCTCGCGCGCGTTGCACCGTGCGATCAACGACCGGCATTTCGAGGATGTCGAGGCCCTGATCGACGACGACGTCGAATGGGCGATCTACGGCCCGATCGACATGTTTCCGTTCCTGGGCGCGCGCCAGGGCAAGGCGGCCGTGCTCCGGGTCATCCGCCAGCTCGCCGACAATTTCCGCGTCCGCCGCTTCGAGCGCGAGAGCATCATGCTGGGCGTCGATTCCGCCTCCTCGATGCTGCGCTACTCGCTGACGGCGCTGGATTCCGACAAGCCGATCAGCCTGCGCGTGGCGCAGTTCGCGCAGTTCAGGGCTGATAGGCTGATCAGCCTGCGTGTGCTGGTCGACACCTTCGATCTGGTCGAACAGGCACTCGGCCGCGCCATTCATCTGCCAAAGATGACCAGCGTCGGCTGACGGGACACCAACGGGCTCCGAGAATTCGGGACCGGTCGATTGATGCTCCCATGACACGTGCTGGCCTCCAGCCCCGCCGGACGCCGTCATGGAGATGCTCGTCACCGGGCGCGCCATTTGCGCGCGGCCCGTTGGTTCGTCATTCTGGGCGCCACAATTTCGCAACGATAGTTCCGCATTTTCCGCGCGAACGGGGCTTGCGGGCAAGGCAATGGAATTCACGACAGGTTTCGGCTGGACCAGGCTGCCGCTGGCGGCCGCGTTCATTTTGGGTTCGGTGCTGACGGCTGCAGCGCAGATCATTCCGCCCTTCTCCCCGCCCCCCGCCGCGACCACGGCTGACGACGACGAGGCCGAGGTCGCCGAGGCCCCCAGCGTCAACGCCCCCGACGTGCTCAAAGGCATCGACGTCGACAAGCTCGACTGGAGCCAGCTCGCCATCGACGCGGGTACGCTCGACGACCTCGTCGCCGCCAAGAAGCGCGCGCAAGCCGCCGCCAAGGACGGGATGGACTGGTCGTCCAGCGCCAATGCCAACGGCTCCTCGGGCGTGAAGGTCAAGCAGTCGGTGTCCCCGTTCTGGGACACCCGCATCGGCGCCGACCTGACGGTGACGAAAGAGCCGACCACGATGTCGGAGCTGCTGGCGCTGAAGGCCGAAAATGGCGGCAACCTGCCGCAATCCTCCGGCAGCGCCTGGGCCGCCGCGACCGCGCCGGGCGCAGGCGCGATCTGGGACAAGACTGCGGTCGAAGCCCGCGTCGATCCAGGCAGCGAACAGAGCAAGCTCGGGGCGTCGCTGACCAAATCAATGCCGCTGTCGGGCGACACCTCGCTGACGCTGCAGAACGGCTACAGCGTCAACCAGCAGGGCACCACGGCGCTGCCCGGCGTCGGCGGCCACGTCAGCCGCAATTACGAGACCGACCAGTCCGCCAAGGTCACGATCACCGACACCGGCACCAGCATCTCGGCGGGGCAGACCCTGTCGACCACCGACGACAAATGGCTGCGCAAGGTCGGCGCCGAGCAGAAGCTGTTCGACAACGTCACCGTCTCCGGCTCGGTCGGCGAAACCTCGCAAGGCGCGATCAACAAGAGCGTGACGGCCGGCTTCAAGAAGAGCTGGTGAGCCTTGTTTAGACTTCCCTAACCGTACGCCACGGCAAAGCCCCCGAATGGTCCGTCCTTGCCGCATCTCGGCCCTGTTCCGGTCAAAATCCGGCGCACAGATGCATCGGCCTGACACACATCGTCGTGCGGGGGACACTCGCGCTGCGCTCAACGCGAACAGGGGAATAACGATGAACGCCATGCGTCCGGAAAAGACCGAGACCACCGAGACCGAGACGGTCGACAGCGATCTCGCCGCCGTGACCGAAGTCGAGGCCGGTATCCGCGATTTCGTCCGCAACGACATCGCCTATCTGCGCCGGCCGGCCGCCGCCGCAACCACGGACTCGCCGCCACTCGATCCGAGCGCGGAAGCCACCGTGACCAACGTCAACTCGCTGATCCAGCGCGTCGCCGGCACCTCCCTCGGCGAGATCGAGAATCTGATCTCCGAGCTCGAGAGCCTGCGCGACCTGCTTCATGCCGAAGGCCAGCGCGTCCAGCGCGAGATCTCGGGCTACGCCCAACTCAGCCAGGCCGCGATGAAGTCGACCCGCATGATCGCCGACAACGTCGCCCAGTGGAAGCGTGCCGCCGACGGCCTGCGCAATAGCTGATCGGACGGAAGAAGCATCACCAGCCGCCGCGCTCCGGAAGGAGCGCGGCGTTTTTGCTTCTGGGACGTGAGGAGTGCACACGCGCTCCACACGAAAAGTGTCATCACCCGCGAAGGCGGTTGATCCAGTATTCCAGAGACGGCAGCGATTGAACCGAGGGGCCGCGGCGTAGTGGATGCCCTGCCCCCCGTGCGCAATTGCGCACTAGGCGGGGCATGACAGCGGTGGGCGTGGTTTGAACCCACCGCCCACTCCCGGCGACCAATGCCAAGCGCCCGTGCCGCTGACGGCCGGGCCTCGGGGACATCTCAGATGGAAAGCATTCGGCCCGATACCACGGACCCGATACCGCTGCGGCCCGCGCCGAGCCAGTTCGGGACCATCATGCTGCGCTTTGTCGGGCTGCTGGCGGTTGCGATCGCAATTTTGGCGTTCGTCTATAGCCGCTGAGGCCGGAGGCCGCTTCCCCGGAACGTAAACAGTCGCTTAACGGCTTGCGTCGACCGTCGAGGCTTCCAGGGTGTAGGCGCCGTCGGCGTAGCCCTTCACCACCATGCCGGCCACCAGCATCACGGCCAGCGTCGCGGTAGCGAAGATAAATCCGACCAATTTCAGTGCGCCGCGGTCTGCCATCGTTCTCGTTCCCTGTCCTCTGCCCAGTTCGTTCAAATAGACAGCGACAGGTTCATAATTGGTTAGCAACTCGATGGTTCCGGTTGCTGCTTCGCAGGCTCCCGGGCCATCTCGGGAGGCTTATGGCAGTCACCCTGAATCGCGTCCATAGCGCGCGGGCAACACTCGCGCGCTGTTTTGGCCGTTCATCCTGGAACTGGTCTAAGCGCTTTTCCGCATCGGCACGAAGGCGCTGGCGGTGATGGAATAGACCTCCTCGCCGCGCTGGTTGGTGCCGGTGGTGCGGGCGGTCAGGATGCCCCAGCCGGGACGCGAGGCGGAGCTGCGCTTGTCGATGACGACGCTGGCGTAAGAAATGATATCGCCGGCGAGCACCGGCCTGATCCAGCGCAGATCGCGAAAGCCCGGCGACGGCCCCCAGACGGCAACCTCCTCGCCGCGTGAAGCTGCCTCACGCGCCAGACGTTGGCCGTCGGCGACCACCAAGCTCATGCAGGCCGAGCCGACATGCCAGCCGGATGCAGCAAGCCCGCCGAACAGCGAATTCTTGCCTTCCTCCTCGTCGAGGTGAAAGCGCTGCGGATCGAACTTGGCGGCGAAAGCCTTGATGGATTCGGCGGTGAAGCTGTAGCTGCCGAGTTCGCGGCGCTGCCCGATCTCGATCTGTTCGAAGAACCGCATCAGGCCGCTCCCGCGCGTCGCTCGATCAGGATCGGCGAGGTCATCTCGCACAGCGCTTCGCCTTTGGCGTTACGCGCGGTGCATTTGAACTTGACGATGCCGAGGTTCGGCCGGCTCTTCGAGGTGCGCGCTTCAACGACATCGACGTCGAGCGTGAGATCGTCACCCGGCCTGAGCGGCGAGAGCCAACGCACCTCGTCGACCCCCGGAGACCCGAGCGAGGCGGCGCGGGCGATGAAACCGTCGGCCATCATCCGCATCATCAGGGAGCAGAGATGCCAGCCCGAGCCCGACAGGCCGCGCAGCATGCTTTTGCTGGCGGCCTCTTCATCCAGATGCATCGGCTGCGGATCGAACTCGGCGGCAAACGCCAAAATCTCGTCGCGGGTGACATGGCGCGGGCCGAACGTTCCATAGCGGCCTGGCGGGAAATCTTCGAAGGTCAGGGTCATCTTGGAAAAGCTTTGCGGGAAGGACAGATTGTGGCCGCACTTTGCGGCAATCTCAACCCGCCGGCCCGCATGGCTCGTGCTACATTCGGCGAGTCGGCTCGCCTCATTGTCCTGACGGCACGGCCGGGAGCGCGATTTGGCGGGGGGAGAGAGATGTTTTCATTCAGCGATCTGTTTCAGTGGGACCGCTTCATCACGCCGACGATCATCAAGACCTTCTACTGGCTGGTGATCGGCGTGATCTGCCTGTTCGGACTCTCCGGAATCTTCGCCGGCCTCACCGCGATGGCGATCAGCCCGTTCGCCGGTTTCCTGGTCGTGCTGGAATCGATCGCAGGCGCGGTCGTCGGCGTGGTGTTCTCGCGCATCGCCGCGGAACTGATCCTGATCGTGTTCCGCATCAACGAGCATCTCGGCGCCATCAGGGATCAGGGCGGCGGGATGCGATGAGGCCCTCGTCATTCCGGGGCGCCTCGGAGAGGCTTGCCCGGAATCCATCGGGCCTCAGAGCAAGCGGGTAAATGGATTCTCAGGTGCGCAATTGCGCACCATAGTTCGCGCCAAGGGGCGCGCCCCGGAATGACAGCGAGCCCTTACCAACATCGGCCTCCACCCAGACGGCTGCGCCAGGTGCCACCTCGTTCTTCACCGCGTATTTACGCGCGGATGACAGGCTCGGCACCGCATGAAAGGCGGGGGACGCCACAAGGGTCAGGAGCGGATTGGTGGGCAAGATCGAGAACCCGGTGCTGCGGGCCGGTGCGCTCCTGTTCTTCGCCTGTCTGCGCGGCTGGCTGACGGTGCGGTACGGGCGCCGGCTCCAGCTCGGACCCGGGATCGTGTTCAAGGGGCGGCTGGTGCTCGGTCGGGGCGTCCGGGTGTCGATCGGCGCGAACTGCCGGATCGGCAAGCGCGTGCTCATCACCGGGCATGGCCAGGTGACGGTCGGCAAGGACACCTTGCTCAATGGCTGCTGGATCGGCTGCGCGCAGAAGGTCGATATCGGGTCGTCCTGCCTGATCAGCGACTGCGACATCGTCGACACGGACTTTCACAACCTTCCCCCGCGGCTTCGGCACGAGCCTGCGGTTGCTCGGGCCGTCGCGCCGGTGCACATCGGGGACAATGTCTGGGTGGGCGCGCGCTCGATCGTGCTCAAGGGAGTGACGATCGGCGACCACTCGGTCGTGGGTGCCGGAGCGGTGGTGCGTGAGGACGTCCCACCCCGCGTGGTCGTCGCCGGAAACCCGGCGGCGGTCGTCAGGCAGTTCCGCGACGACGAATAGGCACCGACGCGGGCTCTGCGCGTCATCAGCGCGGCGCGGTGCAGTGAGGTTCGTCATTCCCGGGCGCGCGTAGCGCGAACCCGGAATCCATCGAGCGTCAGAGTGAATCGTGAAATGGATTCTCAGGTGCGCAATTGCGCACCATAGCTCGCGCCAAGAGGCGCGCCCCGGAATGACAGCGAGCCCTTACGTATTAAACCTGAAATGCATCACGTCGCCGTCGGCGACGACGTATTCCTTGCCTTCGAGGCGAAGCTTGCCGGCATCGCGGGCGCCGGCTTCGCCGCCGAGCGCGACGTAGTCGTCATAGGCAATCGTCTCGGCGCGGATGAAGCCCTTTTCGAAATCGGTGTGGATCACGCCGGCCGCGCCCGGCGCCTTGGTGCCGCGATGGATGGTCCAGGCGCGTGCTTCCTTCGGGCCCACCGTGAAATAGGTGATGAGCTCGAGCAGCTTGTAGCCGGCGCGGATCAGACGATCCAAACCTGCTTCTTCGAGACCCAGCGTCTCCAGGAAGTCGGCACGCTCCTCACGCGAGATCGTCGCGATCTCGGATTCGATCTTTGCCGAGATGACGACGGCAACCGCGCCCTCCTTGGCGGCCTGCTCCTCGACCGCCTTGGAGAAGGCGTTGCCGGTGGCCGCCGAGCCTTCCTCGACGTTGCAGACATAGAGGACCGGCTTTGACGACAAGAGGCCGAGCATCGAGAACGCCCGTTCCTCTTCGGCCTTGCGCTCGACGAGGCGCGCGGGCTTGCCCTCGCGCAGCAGCACCAGCGTGCGGTTGACGAGGTCGAGCTGCTCCTTGGCGTCCTTGTCGTTGCCCTTGGCTTTCTTGGTCAGATTGTCGACGCGCTTCTCGAGGCTGTCGAGGTCGGCGAGCATCAGCTCGGTCTCGATGGTCTCGATATCGGCAAGCGGTGCGATCTTGCCCTCGACATGGGTGATGTCGGAATCCTCGAAGCAGCGCACGACATGCACGATGGCGTCGACCTCGCGGATATTGGCGAGGAACTGGTTGCCGAGGCCTTCACCCTTGGACGCGCCACGCACCAGGCCGGCGATGTCGACGAAGGTCAGCCGGGTCGGAATGATCTGGCCCGACTTGGCGATCGCCGCCAGCTTGTCGAGCCGCGGATCCGGCACGGCGACCTCGCCGACATTAGGCTCGATGGTGCAGAACGGATAGTTCGCAGCTTGCGCCGCGGCCGTCTCGGTCAGCGCGTTGAACAAGGTCGATTTGCCGACATTGGGCAATCCGACGATTCCGCATTTGAATCCCATGGTGGTCCTGGCCTCCGCGCTCCGCGCGTAAATGTCTTCCGAACTCGTCATGCGCGGGCTTGACCCGCGCATCCATCGTCTTCGAAGGATGGATCGCCGGATCAAGTCCGGCGATGACTGGTGTTATTCCTTGCCGTTCTCGTCCTTGGTCAAAAATCCCTTCGCCTGCATCGCCAGATGCACCCGGTTGGCAAAGGTCGCGTCAGTGCCCTTGGCGATCAGTGCGGCGTGCTCGGCCACCGCGTCGCAGAGCGTCGTCACCCACTCACTGTCGGCCTTGGCGAAGTCCGACAGCACGTGGCCATGCACCAGCTCCTTGACGCCGGGATGACCGATGCCGAGCCTGACACGGCGGTACTCGTTGCCGATATGCGCCGAGATCGAGCGCAGACCGTTGTGGCCGGCGATGCCGCCGCCGATCTTCACCCGCACCTTGCCCGGCGGCAGCTCGAGTTCGTCGTGAAACACCGTGGTATCGCCGGGCGCGATCTTGAAGAAGCTCGCCGCTTCCTGAACGCTGCGGCCGGACTCGTTCATGTAGGTCGTGGGCTTGAGCAGGATGACGCGCTCAGGTCCGAGCGTGCCTTCCGACGTCTCGCCCTGAAAACGACGGCGCCATGGTGAAAAACCATGACGCCGCGCAATCTCGTCGACGGCCATGAAGCCGATATTGTGCCGGTTACGTGCGTATTTCGCGCCGGGATTGCCGAGCCCAACAAAGAGTCGCATGACGGCGGCGCGCCCCTCAGCCGGCACGCGATCGAAGACCGCGCACCAGCTCGTCTGAAGGATTACTTCTTCTTGTCGCCGCCGGCCGGAGCCTTGGCAGCAGCAGCCGGAGCAGCAGCACCCGCAGCCGGAGCCGCGCCAGCCGCCGGAGCAGCAGCGCCCGCAGCCGGAGCCGCGCCACCAGCAGCAGCCGCAGCCGCGGCCTTCTGCTCTTCGGCGTAGCCGGACGGCGGCACGATGGTGACGAGGGTCGCGTCCTCGCGGGTCAGCGCCTTCACGCCGGCCGGAAGCTTGATGTCCGACAAATGCAGCGAGTAACCGATTTCGAGCGCGCCGACGTCGGCCTCGAGGAACTGCGGGATGTTCTCGACCGAGCACTCGAGATCGATGGCGTGGGCGACAATGTTGACGGTGCCGCCGCGCTTCACGCCCGGGGAGGTTTCCGCCTTCACGATGTGCAGGGGCACGCTGATGCGGATGGTGGCGCCTTCGCCGAGCCGCATGAAGTCGACATGGATCGGGAAGTCCTTGACCGGATCGAGGTGGTAGTCGCGCGGAATCACGCGGTGCTTCTTGCCCTCGAGCTCGATGTCGACCAGCGTGGTCAGGAACCGGCCGGCGAGGATGCGCTGGCGCAGTTCACGATCTGCAATTGAGATCGTCAGCGGGGGCTGGTTGTTGCCATAGATCACTCCGGGCACGCGCCCGGCGCGACGCTCAGCCCGGGCGGCCCCCTTGCCGCTCTTCGGACGTGCGGTCGCCTTCAATTCCTTGACGGTCGTCGCCATAGTCTAAGTCCTTGTTTTTGCAAAAGTTAATGGGCCGCAGCGCGGCCCATGGCATGGTCCACAGCAAGCCTCCAGGGGTGCGGGGGCCGTGAACGTGGCGGGCTTTTACCCGGAAGATGCGGAAATGACAAGGAGAATGGGCGGGCGGCAGGTCCCGGGTCTGCCGTCATTCCGGGGCGGTCGCGACAGCGACCGAAGCCGGAATCTCGAGATTCCGGCTTCGATGCTACGCATCGCCCCGGAATGACGGCAAGCGGCATTACCCGCCGAGCTTGGCCTCCAGCGCCGCGATGCGCGCCTTCAGGGCTTCGTTCTCCTCGCGGGCCAGGCGGGCCATGTCCTTGACCGCCTCGAACTCCTCGCGCTTGACCAGGTCCATGTCGCGCAGGAATTTTTCGGCCTGGTTGCGCATGACAGTGTCGAACTCGCGCTTGACGCCCTGGGCCGCACCAGCGGCATCGTTCATCATGCGGCCGATCTCGTCGAAAAACCGGTTGGTGGTCTGGGTCATGTCGGTCTCCTGATCGGTTGGCGGCCCCGATAAACTTTGCGCGAACGCACCAAAAGACAATGGCAATCTGCGGTGACAGGTTCAAGGGCCGCGCCGCGGTATCCTTGTCATGCCCCGGTTTCCTTGCAATCGTATTCAACGTCCCTGCATGTCAGGGAATCACAAGGCGGAAAGACATGATCGAGCAGCAGATCGCTATTCCCACCAAGGACGGCCACACCGCGACCTTCATCGTCCATCCCGAGCGTGGTGGACCATTCCCGGTCATCCTGTTCTACATGGACGCGCCGGCGATCCGCGAAGAGCTGCGCGACATGGCGCGGCGCCTTGCGACCTCGGGCTATTACGTGATGCTGCCGAACCTCTATTACCGCTCCGGCGTGATGGAGCTCGGCGCGCTGCCGGCCGATCCGAACGCACCGGAACGCAAGCGCATGTTTGCGCTGATGAGCTCGTTGACCATTCCCCTGATCATGGACGACACGCGTGCGCTGCTTACTTACGCCGAAGGCCAGACGGCCGCGAACACCAAAATCGTCGGCACCGTCGGCTACTGCATGAGCGGCCGCTACGCCGTGAACGCCGCCACGCATTTCCCTGAAAGCGTCAAGGCCGCCGCCTCGGTCTACGGCACGCAGCTTGCGACCGACCAGGCCGACAGCCCGCACCTCGCCGCCGGCAAGACCAAGGCCGAGCTGTATTTCGCCTGCGCCGAGACCGACATCTACGCGCCGACCGAGATCATCGAGCAGGTCAAGCAGGGCATGAAGGGCGCGAAGGCCGAGGTCGAGATCTATCCCGGCACCCATCACGGCTTCGCCTTCCCCAAGCGTCCGGTCTATGACCGCGACGCTGCCGAGCGGCATTGGGAGCGGCTGCTGGCGCTCTATCGCCGTAATCTCGTTTAAGTCTAGAAGGCCTGATGCTTTTCCTGCTGATCGACTTCCCCAAATTCAACCCGATCGCCCTCGAGATCGGGCCGTTCGCGATCCGCTGGTATGCGCTGGCCTATATCGGCGGCATCGTCATCGGCTGGCTCTATGCGCGCTCTTTGCTGAAGAACGAGCGGCTGTGGGGCGGCCCTGCGCCGATGTCGCTGCTGCAGATCGACGACTTCATCCTCTGGGTTACGCTCGGCATCATCCTGGGCGGCCGCACCGGCTACGTGCTGTTCTACAACCTGCCCTTCTTCATCGATCATCCCGCCGCGATCTTCCGGCTGTGGGAGGGCGGCATGTCGTTCCATGGCGGCTTCCTCGGCTGCGTCGTCGCGGTGATGTGGTTTGCCTATCGAAATGGCATCTCGATCCTGTCGCTTGGCGACATCACCACCGCGGTTGCCCCGATCGGGCTGCTGCTCGGCCGGATCGCCAATTTCATCAACGGCGAATTGTGGGGGCGCGCCGCCGATGCGAGCCTGCCCTGGGCGATGATCTTCCCCAACGATCCCTCGCACCTGCCACGCCATCCGAGCCAGCTCTACGAAGCCGGCATGGAGGGCATCCTGCTGTTCACCGTGCTCGCGATCATGATCCGCCTCGGCGCGCTGAAGCGCCCGGGCATGATCCTCGGCAGCTTCATCCTGATCTACGGCCTGACCCGGATCATCGGCGAGCATTTCCGCGAGCCGGACGTCCAGCTCGGCTTCCTCTGGGGCGGGTTAACCATGGGCATGCTGTTGTCGATCCCGATGCTACTCGTCGGCAGCATACTTATTGTAATGGCTGTCAGGCGCGGTGCGCCGAAGCCCGCCACCTCCATTCGTTAATTCATTTCGAGACATCTGCTCGTGACCGAACAGGCACTGCTCAACGAGATCAAGGCACTGATCAAATCCTCAGGCCCCATGCCGGTCTGGCGATACATGGAGACGTGCCTGATGCATCCGCGCTACGGCTATTACGTCTCGCGCGATCCGCTCGGGCGCGAGGGCGACTTCACCACCTCGCCCGAAGTCAGCCAGATGTTCGGCGAGCTCCTGGGGTTGTGGACCGCCTCGGTCTGGAAGCAGATGGGCTCGCCGCCATCCCTGCGGCTGATCGAACTCGGCCCCGGCCGGGGCACCATGATGGCGGACGCGCTGCGCGCGCTGCGCGTGCTGCCGCCGCTCTATCAGGGGCTCAGCATTCATCTGGTCGAGGTCAATCCGGTGCTGCGCGAGCGGCAACAGGCGACGTTGTCGGGCGTGCGCAACAGCATCACCTGGCACGACAGCATCGACGACGTGCCTGATGGTCCCAGCGTCATCCTCGCCAACGAATATTTCGACGTGCTGCCGATCCACCAGATGATCAAGCGCGAGGACGGCTGGCGTGAGCGCGTGATCGAGATCGACCCCAACGGCAACCTCCAGTTCGGCGCAGCATCCGAGCCGACGCCGCGCTTCGACGTGCTGCTGCCGCCTTTGGTGCGGGCGGCGCCGGTCGGTGCGGTGTTCGAATGGCGGCCCGATACGGAGATCATGAAGCTTGCCTCTCGCGTGCGCGACCAGGACGGCGCCGCGCTGATCATCGATTACGGCCATTTGCGCAGCGATGCCTGCGACACCTTCCAGGCCATCGCGCGCCACACCTTCGCCGATCCCTTGAAGGCGCCTGGCCAGGCCGACGTCACCGCCCATGTCGACTTCGAGGCGCTGGCGCGGGCAGCGGAGGACGTCGGCGCGCGCGTGCACGGGCCGGTGACGCAGAGCGACTTCCTCAAGCGGGTCGGCATCGACACCCGCGCGGCCGCGCTGATGCAGAAGGCGACGCCTGAAGTTGCGACCGACATTTCCGTGGCGCTGAAGCGGCTGACAGATACCGGGCGCGGCGGCATGGGCTCGATGTTCAAGGTGCTCGGCATCTCCGAACCAAGATTGAGGGGCCTTGCCGGCCTCAGCGATCTCGAACAGGCCGGAGGCAATTGATGACCCTGACTTCGTCACTGCTGTCGGCCGTGCCCGGCCTGCGCCATTCCTTCTTCACGCGCGAGGGCGGCGTCTCCAGCGGCATCTATTCCGCGCTCAATGGCGGGCTCGGCTCCAACGACGATCAGGCCCTTGTCGCCGAGAACCGCCGCCGCATGGCCGAGCATGTCGGCGTCGCGGCCGACCGCTTCATCAGCCTGCATCAGATCCATTCGCCCGACGTGCTCGTCGCCGACGCACCCTGGCCGAGCGGGCCGCGGCCGAAGGGCGATGCGCTGGTCACCAAAACGCCGGGCATCGCACTCGGCGTCTCCACCGCCGATTGCGGCCCGGTGCTGTTCGTCGATCCCAACGCGCGCGTCATCGGCGGCGCTCATGCCGGCTGGAAGGGTGCACTGACCGGCGTGCTGGAATCCACTGTTGCAGCGATGGAGAAGCTCGGTGCCACGCGCGGCAGCATCATCGCCGCGATCGGGCCCTTGATCCGACAGGAGAGCTACGAGGTCGGCAACGAGTTCGTCGCCCGCTTCATCGAGGCGGATGCGGAGAATGCGATGTTCTTTATTCCATCTGTACGCGAGGGCCATGCGATGTTCGATCTCGCCGGCTTCATCCGCAAGCGGCTCGAAGGTGCCGGCATCCTGATGATCGACGATCTTGGTCTCGACACCTACGCCGACGAACGCTTCTTCAGCTATCGCCGCTCGGTGCACCGCAAGGAGCCGGATTACGGCCGGCACATTCACGCGATCGCGCTGGAAGGGTGAACACAAGGGCAACACGCCGTCATTTCGGGGCTCGCGAAGCGAGAACCCGGAATCCATCGTGCAGCAAACCATGCGGAGAGATGGATTCCGGGTTCGCGCCAAGTGGGCGCGCCCCGGAATGACGGTGATCTGTGTCTCCCCCGCCCTAGACCTTAATCGATTTTAACGATATCGCTGCCCTCAATGAGGGAAGCGTCATCCAACTTGCGCCGCGACGGCTCGCGCGTGCTGGCGGCCATGCTGCTGGCAGCAGCGACCGCGCTGGCCGGCTGCGCCGGTGGCAACGCACCCGCCAATTCCTATGCGATGGCAACACCGAGCGCCGGCTCCGGGGCGACGGTGGCCTTCGAATCCATCGACGGGCCGCCGCCGCAGGTGTTCGATCGCATGGTCGGCGTGCTCGACAGCGAATCCAAGCTGCGCAACCTGTCCGTTGTTTCCCGCGAAGGGACGGCTGCCTATCGCGTGCGCAGCTACCTCTCCGCCCAAATCGTGCGCGGCAAGACCGTGATCGCCTGGGTCTGGGACGTCTACGACGCCAACCAGCAGCGGGCGCTGCGTCTCTCCGGCGAGGAACCGGCCGCGGCCAAGGGCGGCAAGGATCCCTGGACTGCCGCGGACGACCTCGTGCTGCGGAAGATCGCCCAGGCCGGATTCAGCGGACTTTCCAATATGATCAACGGGACGCCGGATGCCCCTGGCTCGGTTCCGGGCCTGCGCGGCCCCGCGGTCGCAAGCGTGACGCCTGGGACTCCGGCGCCGGACATGCCGGCCACGGCGCTCGGCTACGCCCAGCAATAACCACCGCGAAACCACGGCCTCAAGTCTTGACCGAGTCTTGACCAAGTCTTGGCCAAACCGTTGGCCCGACTCAGGATTTCAGAGGGAAAACGTAGCATCCCGGGTTGCCATTGCGGCCTCTCGCCTGATATTTCCTCGCCCGTCGTAACCGTGCTGCCAGTGGGTATTCTCTGATGTTGAACGTCGTATCCAGCAAAGCGCGGGAGGAAGCGTCCATGTCGGCCAAGAACGGCTCCATCAAGCTTGTCGCCGGCAACTCCAATCCGGCCCTCGCCCAAGCCATCGCGCAGGGCCTCGACGTGCCGCTGACCAAGGCCGTGGTCCGGCGCTTCGCCGACATGGAGATCTTCGTCGAGGTCCAGGAGAACATCCGCGGCTCGGATGCCTTCATCATCCAGTCGACCTCGTTCCCGGCGAACGACAATCTGATGGAGCTCTTGATCATCACCGACGCGCTGCGCCGCTCATCGGCGCGCCGTATCACCGCAGTGATCCCCTATTTCGGCTATGCCAGGCAGGACCGCCGCTCCGGCTCGCGCACGCCGATCTCGGCCAAGCTCGTCGCCAATCTGATCACCCATGCCGGCGTCGACCGCGTCATGACGCTCGACCTGCATGCCGGCCAGATCCAGGGCTTCTTCGATATCCCGACCGACAATTTGTTCGCAGCCCCGGTGATGGTGCGCGACATCCGCGAACGTTTCGACCTCGGCAAGGTGATGGTGGTCTCGCCTGATGTCGGCGGCGTGGCCCGCGCCCGCGGACTCGCCAAGCGCATCAACACCCCGCTCGCGATCGTCGACAAGCGCCGTGAACGTCCGGGCGAGTCCGAAGTCATGAACGTGATCGGCGACGTCTCCGGCTACAGCTGCATCCTGGTCGACGACATCGTCGATTCCGGCGGCACGCTGGTGAACGCAGCCGATGCGCTGATCGCCAAGGGCGCCAAGGAGGTCTACGCCTACATCACCCACGGCGTGCTCTCCGGCGGCGCGGCCGCCCGCATCGCCGGCTCGAAGCTGAAAGAGCTCGTCATCACCGACTCGATCCTGGCGACGGAAGCGGTGACCAAGGCGCCGAACATCCGCACGCTGCCGATCGCCAGCCTGATCTCCGACGCGATCGCGCGCACCGCCGCGGAAGAGTCGGTATCGAGCCTGTTCGACTGAACACTCGATCTTGTAGGGTGGGTTAGCGTAGCGTAACCCACCAAGTCTGGCTCCTCGTAAACCAAAGAGGTGGGTTACGCCTTCGGCTAACCTACCCTACGGTCTCGCGTTCTGACTCTCAGCGCGGGTTGTTGCCGGCTGCCGGGCATGACATCATCATGACGCCGAGTCATCTCTGCCTCTGGATACAAGATGCCCCGCCGGAAATTCGCTTGGGAAAAACTGTCGGATGACGAGTTGCTCCAGCAGCGCCTCTCCAGCCTGAGGGTTACGGTCGAAGGCACCTGGCTCGAGGATTGTGTCGCCACACTGCACGAAGAGCTCGACGAGCGCGGCATCCGGCTGCGGCCGCACACATGGATCTCGAGCGAATGGTTCAGTCCGGGAGACGTGCCCGGCATCGCGATTCCTTTCTATCTCGCTCATCCGCGCCTGATGAAGCTCGAGAAGAAGATGATGTTCGACGTCGAGGGCGGCACCTGGCGCGAGTGCATGGCCATCCTCCGCCACGAGGCCGGCCATGCCATCCAGCACGGCTTCCAATTGCAGCGGCGCCGGCGCTGGCAGCAACTGTTCGGACCGTCCTCGAAGCACTATCCGCGCTACTACCGGCCCAATCCGGCGAGCCGGCGCTACGTCCAGCATTTGCGGCTGTGGTACGCGCAGAGCCACCCGGACGAGGATTTCGCCGAGACATTTGCGGTGTGGCTGCGCCCGCGCTCGAACTGGCGGACGCGATATGAGGGCTGGCCGGCACTGAAGAAGCTCGAATATGTCGACGAGCTGATGGGCGAGATCGCTGGAAAACGTCCGCTGATCACGACGCGCGAGCGCGTCGATCCCCTCAGCCAGCTCAGCCAGACGCTCGAGGAGCACTACAAGAAGAAGCAGGCGTTCTACGCTTTTACGCCGCCGAAGACCTACGACCGCGACCTCTCGCGGCTGTTTTCCACCGATCCACGGCATCATCGCTCGAAGCCTGCTTCGAGCCTGATCAGGCGGCACCGCGCCCAGATCAGACGGCTGGTCGCGCGATGGACCGGCGAGAACCAGCTCACGCTCGATGCCGTGCTCGACGACATGATCTCCCGCTGCCGCGAGCTGGACCTGCGCGCGGTGGGATCCGAACAGAAGCTCGTTCTCGATTTCACTGTCCTCGTGACCGCCAAGACGATGCACGCGCTGTTCGGCCCGTCGCGGCGCAAATGGATCGCGCTATGAGACGACTCCGTATTCTCGTGCTGATGCATCCGGACTTCATGCCTCCGGACTCCTCCGATGGATACACGCCGCAGGAAATCAACAACTGGAAAACGGAATACGACGTCGTCAGCACATTGCGCGCGGCCGGTCATGAGGTCCGTCCGCTCGGCGCTCAGGAGGAAATCAGGCCGGTCCGTGAAGCGATCGAGGAGTTCAAGCCGCACGTGGTTTTCACGCTGCTGGAGGAATTCCACTACAACGTCGCCTACGACCAGCACATCGCCAGCTACCTCGAACTGATGAAGGTGCCTTATACCGGCTGCAATCCGCGCGGCCTGATCCTGGCGCGCGGCAAGGACCTGTCCAAGACGCTGGTGCATCACCGCCGCATCGCCGCACCCGCCTTCGCCGTCTTCCCGATGCGCCGCAAGGTGAAACGCCCGAAACATCTTGCGCTGCCGCTGATCGTCAAGGCGCTCAACATGGATGGGTCCGTCGGCATCTCGCAGGCCTCGATCGTCGACACCGACGAGAAGCTCGCCGAACGCGTCGCCTTCATCCACGAACGGGTCGAGACCGCCGCCATCGCCGAGCAATTCATCGAGGGGCGCGAGCTCTATGTCGGCGTGCTCGGCAACAATCGGCTACGCGTGTTGCCGGTGTGGGAATTGAAATTCGGCAGCATGGGCGGGCGCAGCTCACGCCACATCGCCACCGAAAAGGCCAAGCACGACACCGACTATCAGGAACGCCTCGGCATCGTCGACGGGCCGGCGAAAGACCTTGCGCCCGAAGTCACCGCGCGGATCCAGCGCGCCGCGAAACGCATCTACCGGGCGCTTGGTCTCGATGGCTATGCGCGCATCGATTTCCGTCTCGCCGCCGACGGCACGCCGTATTTCATCGAAGCCAATCCCAATCCCGAAATCGCCAAGAGCCAGGAATTCGCCACCGCGGCCCAGCACGACGGGCTGAAATACGGGGATCTGCTCCATCGCATCCTGGCGCTCGGGATCAGCCGGGCGAAGGCGGGCGTGTCGCTGGGCTGAGGGCTTAGCGCGGTCGCCGCGGCCTCCTCCCGCCGCCGGCTTTGGAGACGGCGGCGGGATTGACAATCAGAGCTACACAATCCCCGCCGCAACCTGGCCGCGCAGGCGCTCGAGGCCGAGCAACGTCTCGGCGCAGGCGGCCGCGACCTCGACGCCCTTGATGGCAAAGTGCCTGCGGAAGAAATCGTAATGCACTTCGGTCTCGTGGAATTGCTGCGGCGTCAGCACGGCCGAGAACACCGGCACCTCGGTGCGGAGCTGCACGTCCATCAGCGCCTTGATCACGGTGTCGGCGACGAATTCGTGGCGATAGATGCCACCGTCAACGACGAGGCCAGCGGCGACGATCGCGGTGTAGCGCCGCGTCTTGGCGAGGACCTGGGCATGCAGCGGGATCTCGAACGAGCCCGGCACCTCGAACACGTCGACATGGGTGAGATGGCGTGCCTCCGCTTCCTTCATGAAGGCGATGCGGGCTTCCGCGACCACGTCGCGGTGCCAGCAGGCCTGCACGAAGGCCACCCGCTGCGGTTTTGCAAAACGCGGATGCTCGGTCGCCGCTGGAACCGGCGGCTGGGTCTGGGAAGTGCCTGTCTGGGGATCTTGCAACATCTGATTCATGGCTTTCCTCTTGGGGACCAGAATCAGGGCACACGGAACGACAAACAGCCGCATCTTGCGATGCGTCTGCCACCGACCGTTCTCTTTCATCCGGACTTTAACCGTCGGCTTCGGAGTTGCACCGAATCTGCTGACCCTTCCCTTCAGCAAAGACCTTGGGGAAGGCGCTCGCGGGCTTAGGCCTTTCGGCCCTTACCGCCGGTGGGGACTTTCACCCCGCCCTGAGAACATCGGCCGCCCGGGATTGAGCGACCTGGGCGGAAATATGCCGCCGGTCCGGGGCCGCAGGCAAGCCTGTTCCCTAGCCAAAAACCGCATGGTCCCATGCCGCCAGGGCGGTGCCCCCCTCGCGCCGTGGAATTAACGGCAGGCGGTTTTCGGGAATCCGATTCCGGTTTGTTCTCAAGCGTTAACGATTATGGCCGAGATGAGCTGTGGACGAACGAGTCATGGCTTGTGGACGGACTCGCGACCCAGTTGCGCAGATTCCGCAAATCACATCAGTTGATCCGCGACAAGCCCGCGCTGATCCCGGGATCTCAACAGTGGCTCCCAGGGATCGCCTTCAGCGAAATTGAGGGAGCGCGCGCCGGACCAACCGCGTGCGTATCAAAGACAAACAAGAAGGCAAGAGGTCGAGACGGCATGTCCCTGCTCGAAGGTACCATCGATTCCCGAAATCACCCGCTTGCGGTGGTCGAGGACATCGCTGCCAGCAACAACTGGCCGTTCGAACGCTCCGGCGAGGACGAGCTGACCATTGTCTCGAAGGGACAATGGACCGACTACCAGATCTCCTTCACCTGGATGGGTGAGATCGAGGCGCTGCATCTGGCCTGCGCATTCGACATGAAGATTCCGCTCGCGCGGCGCGGCGAGGTGCAGAAGCTCGTTGCCGCCGTCAACGAGCAATTGTGGATCGGCCATTTCGACCTCTGGACCAACACCGGCATGATCATGCACCGTCAGGCCCTGGTGCTGCCGGGCGGCCTCATCGCCTCGACCGCGCAATGCGAAGCCATGCTCGCCGGCGCCATCCACGCCTGCGAGCGTTACTTCCCGGCGTTCCAGTTCGTGGTGTGGGCCGGCAAGACCACCGCGCAGGCCATGGACGCGGCGATGTTCGATACGGTCGGCGAGGCGTAGGGCCGTGAGGGGGGGCCGCAGCTCCCTCTCCACGTCATCCCAGGCAAGCGCGCCCAAAGCGTGCGCAGATCCGGGATCCATACCGCGTGATCTCGCTTGTGGCACGCGGCTTGTTGCTCAGCTCTCCATCCACTAGAACCAGTCGTGGTTATGGGTCCCGGCTCCCGTGCGCAATTGCGCACTAGGCCGGGACGACACCGAATTTGTGGTGACCACAGTGGCAAACAGCACTCTCCAAAACATCACCGGCACCATCCTGCTTGCCGGCGCCGGCAAGATGGGCGGCGCGATGCTGACCGGATGGCTGGCCGGCGGGCTCGATCCGCGCCGCGTCGCCGTGATCGATCCGCATCTCTCGCCTGACATCACCGCGCTCGCCGCCCAGGGCGTTGCGCTCAATCCTGATGCGAAGGCGACGGGCTTTGTCGAGACCATGGTCGTCGCGGTGAAGCCGCAGATGTTTCGCGAGGCCGGCGCCAAGCTGAAGGCGTTCGTCTCGGACAAGACCTCCGTGGTCTCGATCATGGCAGGAACCACGATTCTCTCGCTCGAGGAGGTCTGCGGCGGCGCTGTGGTGCGCGCGATGCCGAACACGCCGGCTGCGATCGGCCGCGGCATCACGGTCGCGGTTGCTGCGAAGAATGTCAGCGCGGGTCAGCGCGCCCTCGCCGATGCGCTGCTGCGTTCCACCGGCTCGGTCGAGTGGGTCGAGGATGAAGGCCTGATGGATGCGGTGACCGCCGTCTCAGGCTCAGGGCCCGCCTATGTGTTCCTGCTCGCTGAAGAGCTTGCGCGCGCAGGCGTCGACGCGGGATTGCCTGAAGCTCTGGCCACCAAGCTCGCGCGCGAGACGGTCGCCGGCTCCGGCGAGCTGCTGCACCAGTCGAATCTTCCCTCCGCGACGCTGCGTCAGAACGTCACCTCGCCCGGCGGCACCACGGCTGCGGCACTCAGCGTGCTGATGGGCGAGCCGGGCCTGCGAGACCTGATGATCCGCGCCATCGCGGCGGCGACGAAGCGATCGAAGGAGCTCGCGAAGTAAACAGGTGCCTTGGCTGCGTAGGGTGGGTTAGGCGAAGCCGTAACCCACCTCTTCTGTTTCTGGGCGACAGAAGCGGTGGGTTACGCTAGCGGACCGCGCTTCGCGCGACCGCGAGCTAACCCACCCTACGCGCCCTTGGCTAGGCGCCGAGCCGCTTGTTGAACAGCTCGACATTGACGAGCCCGCGCGCGTGGCGGCCTTCGCCGAGCTTGCGCGCGCCTTCGAATGCCTCGACCTCGAAGCGGATCACGCGGCGCTCCAGGGCGATCACTTTCGCCGTGGTCCGCACCGTCGCGCCGACCAGCGCGGCGGCGAGATGGCGGATGTCGACCTCGGTGCCGACGGTGACCCAGCCCGGCTGAAGCGCCGAGCGAATCGCATCGCCCGAGGTCATCTCCATTTCCAGGATCATCATCGGGGTCGCGTAGACCATGGGCATGCCCGGCACGAAATGCCCGACTGTGCGCTCGGCCGGCACGACCAGCGTGCGCTCGGCGCTCATGCCGATCTTGATGTAATCGCGTGCGTCCATGGGGCCTGCTCGTCATTCCGGGGCGCGCGAAGCGCGAACCCGGAAGCCAGAGATTGTCGATCGAGATTCCGGGTTCAGCCCTGACGGGTTGCCCCGGAATGACGCTAACGCGTCACTTCTTCGCCGCCGCCGCGCGCTCAACAAACGTCTTGCCACCCTTCATCTTGTGGCGGAGCGGGGCCTCGTTGATCTGGATGACGACGGCCTCGGCATCGACGCCGAGATTCTTCACCAGCGCCTGGGTGATGTCGCGCATCATGCCGGCCTTCTGCTCGTCGGTGCGGCCTTCGGCCATGCTGACGGTGATCTCAGGCATTGTTGTCTCCCTGCTGCTTCGATATTGCCGTTTCGTCATTGCCGGGCTTGACCCGGCAATCCATCATTTTGAAGATGGATGCGCGGGTCAAGCCCGCGCATGACGAATAGGGCGAATGGCTAGCCCCAGCTCACGTCATGGCGCGCGAGGACCTCGCGCACTTTTGCAACGAGATCGGCCTCGCTGCACGAGAACTGCGCCGGCCGCGTCTCGCGCCATTCCTGGTTGGATGCGATGGCGGCGGCCGCTTTCGCACCTTCAATCAGATCCTTGATCTGGAGCTCGCCGCGTGCCTTTTCATCCGAGCCCTGGATGATCACGCAAGGAGAATTGCGGCGGTCGGCATATTTGAGCTGGTTGCCCATGTTCTTGGGATTGCCGAGATAGAGCTCGGCGCGGATGCCGGCGGTGCGCAAGGTCGCCACCATCTTCTGGTAGTCGGCGACGCGGTCGCGGTCGAACACGGTGACGACGACGGGGCCGACTTCCGGCCGCGTGTCGAGCTTGCCGAGCAGCGTCAGCGCGGCCTGCAAACGCGAAACGCCGATCGAGAAACCAGTCGCCGGCACCGGCTCNAAGCGGGAGACGAGACCGTCATAACGACCACCGCCGCCGACCGAGCCGAAGCGCACGGGGCGGCCCTTGTCGTCCTTGGTGTCGAGCAGTAGTTCGACCTCGTAGACGGGGCCCGTGTAATATTCGAGGCCGCGCACGACGGAGGGATCGATCTTGATGCGGTCGGCGCCATAACCCGACGCCGTCACCAGTTTTGCAATTTCTTCCAGTTCGCTCACGCCAGCCTGACCGACCGGGCTCTTGGCGAGGTAGGTCTCCGCGGCGGCGATCGCCTCTTTCCAGTCCTCGCGCGGCCTGGTGATGGCGAGAACGACGTCGGCCTCGGCTGCATTCAAATTAGCGCCCTTCGTGAAGTCGCCCTTGCCTTCCTCACCGCCATCCCACCGGCCGGGACCGAGCAGCTTGCGCACTTCGTCAGCGGAAAACTTGTCGAGCTTGTCGATCGCGCGCAGCACGGTCAGGCGGCGCGCCGCATTCTCCTCACCCGCAAGCCCGATCGCCTCGAGAACGCCGTCGAGCACCTTGCGGTTGTTGACCTTCACCACGTACTGACCGCGCGCAACGCCGAGCGCTTCCATCGTGTCCGCCGCCATCATGCAGATCTCGGCATCCGCCGCCGGCGTTGCCGAACCGACCGTGTCGGCATCGAACTGCATGAACTGGCGGAAGCGGCCGGGGCCGGGCTTCTCGTTGCGGAAGACATAGCCGACGCGGTAGCTGCGATAGGGCAGGACCAGACCGTCGGTGCCGTAGCGCTCGCCGACATAGCGGGCCAGCGGCGCGGTCAGATCGTAGCGCAGGCTGATCCACTGCTCGTCGTCGTCCTGGAACGAGAATACGCCCTCGTTCGGACGGTCCTGGTCGGGCAGGAACTTGCCGAGCGCGTCGGTATATTCCATCGCCGGCGTCTCCACCGGCTCGAAGCCGTAGAGCTCGTAGACGGCGCGGATCTTCTCGACCATCTCGCGCGTCGCCCGGATCGCGGCGGGATCGCGATCCTCAAGCCCGCGCGGCAGCCGCGCCTTCAGTTTCTGGGGTTTTTTGGGTTTTTCGGCCATGCGGGCGTTTACCAGCCGACGCGCAATGCGGCAACTGCCGCAGCCGTCATTCCGGGGCGCGTCGAAAGACGCGAACCCGGAATCTCGAGATTCCCCGGTGCGCAATTGCGCACCTGAGGTTTGGTCCTACGGACCATCCCGGAATGACGATGCTGGTCCTCAAAACACCTTGCGGATCCAGTTGTGCGGATCGTTGGTGCGGCCGTACTGGATGTCGACGAGCTGTTTGCGCAGGCCCATGGCGACGGGACCTGCGGCGCCGCCCGAGATCTCGAAATCGCCGCTGACCGAGCGCACCTTGCCGATCGGCGAGATCACCGCCGCAGTGCCGCAGGCAAACGCTTCCTTCAGCCGGCCTGAGGCCGCGTCCTTGCGCCACTGGTCCAGCGAGTACGGCTCCTCGCGCACGGTCTTTCCGGCATCGCGGGCGAGCGCGATGATGGAATCGCGGGTGATGCCGGGCAGGATGGTGCCGAGCGGCGGCGTCGAGAGCGAGCCGTCGTCGAACACGAAGAACACGTTCATGCCGCCGAGCTCCTCGATGTAGCGGCGCTCGACCGCATCCAGGAACACGACCTGATCGCAGCCGTGCTGGATCGCCTCGGCCTNCGCAGGCTCGCCGCATAATTGCCGCCGCATTTGACCGCGCCGGTGCCGCCGACCGCGGCGCGCGTGTAGTTCTCCGAAACCCAGATCGAAACAGGCGCTGGGCCGCCCTTGAAATAGGAGCCGACGGGCGAGGCGATCACCGCAAAGATATATTCGGACGACGGCTTGACGCCGAGGAAGGTCTCGCTCGCGATCATGAACGGCCGCAGATAAAGGCTGCCCTCGCCGCCCGGCATCCAGGCGCGATCGATGCGCACGACCTGCTCGACCGCCTCGATGAAGACATCCTCCGGCAATTGCGCCATCGCCATGCGATCGGCGGAATCCTTGAAGCGGCGCGCATTGGCGTCGGGGCGGAACAGGTTCACGCCGCCGTCGTCGCGCTTATAGGCCTTGAGGCCTTCGAAAATTTCCTGGGCGTAGTGCAGCACCGCGCCGGCCGGATCGATCTGGAAGTTGGCGCGCGCCTCGATCTTCGCCTCGTACCAGCCGCCCTTGGCCTGGTTGTAGCGGACCACCGCCATGTGATCGGTAAAGACGCGTCCGAAGCCGGGGTCGACCAGCTTGGCGACCCGGTCCTTCTCGGGCGTCGGATTGGATGCGGGCTGGATGTCGAATTTCATGCTCATGTCCTTGCCTCCCGCTGCCGGTGGCGGCGCTGTTCTGGCGCCGGCCGCCCCTGTTTGGGCCCGGCTGGCTTGATGTGGTTTCTGGCCGAACCACCGCCAGCCTTGTTACGGCCGGTTTCCGTGGCCAGCATGTCCTCGGCAGGACATGCTTTTGCGGAAGGCGGAAGTCCAGTATGTTTTGCCGAAATGCCGCTCGACAATCGCACGGTAGATCCGATCCGGCCGTCGCCACCTGTCCGGCTAACTCCGGCCACCTGTCAGGAATGCCGCCCGGTGCGAAACGATCTAAAATTTCGTGCGGGCTGATCGTTTTGTAACATTGAACCCAAGATACGTCAATATGCCTGACATAAATTTCGCAACTCCCTCTCAAGACGCTGCCGCGCCGCGGCCAGCAGCAGGCGATGGAGGCAATTTGCGCTGGGATATCATAGAGCTGCTGTTCTTCGCCTATCGCGACTTCGTCGGCGACCCCGACCAGGAGCTGGAGGCGTTCGGCTTCGGCCGGGCCCATCATCGGGTCATGCACTTCGTCTACCGCTACCCGGGCCTGAAGGTCGCCGACCTGCTCGACGTCCTGCGCATCACAAAACAATCGCTCGGCCGGGTGCTCAAGCAGCTGCTGGACGAGGGCTACATCGTGCAGAAGACCGGCGACAACGACCGGCGCCAGCGCCTGCTCTATGCGACGCCGAAGGGCGAGGCGCTGGTGCAGAAGCTCGCCGGCCTCCAGACCACGCGGATCACCAGGGCGCTCGCCGAGATGGCGCCTGCTGATGCCGAGACGGTCAAGCGCTTCCTGCGCGCGATGATCGACCGCGACGATCCGGACAAGGTGCTGGAGACGATCTTCGCCACCAATCAAGACTCAAAGGAGTGACCGTGCCGCTCGCTGCCACGCTCGCCCGCCCGCCGGCGCAACCGGCCGACGACGCCCCGCATCTGCTGCTGGTCGACGACGACCGCCGCATCCGCGATCTGCTCTCGCGCTTCCTCGCGGCCGAAGGTTATCGCGTCACCACCGCCGCCAGCGCGGGCGATGCCCGCGCCAAACTGCTCGGGCTGCACTTCGACCTGCTGATCCTCGACGTGATGATGCCCGGCGAGACCGGCTTCGATCTCGCCCGCTTCATCCGCACGTCGTCCTCGGTGCCGATCCTGATGCTGACCGCGCGGCATGAGGCCGAGGCCCGCATCGAGGGCCTGCAGATCGGCGCCGACGATTATGTCGCAAAGCCGTTCGAGCCGCGCGAGCTGGCGCTGCGCATCAACAACATCCTCAAGCGCGCCGCGCCGCCGGTCCAGGTCGCGGCGGTGGAGAAGATCGCCTTCGGCCCGTACGTCTATCACCTGGATCGCGGCGAGTTGCGCCAGGGCGAGGAGGTCATTCATCTCACCGATCGCGAGCGCGAGATGCTGCGCATTCTCTCGGAGACGCCGGGCGAGACCGTGCCGCGCAGCGCGCTCACGGGCAATGGCAGCGTCAACGAGCGCGCCGTCGACGTGCAGATCAACCGCCTCAGGCGCAAGATCGAGACCGATCCCG
>NZ_LJYG01000016.1:181756-187842 GCF_001440035.1 Bradyrhizobium manausense
GCCAATCCGTTGTTCCTGCAAGCGGTGCGCGGCATCGGCTACCGGCTGGTCGCCTCGCCATAGTCAAGTGAAGCGCGCCAGATGAGCACGATCGACACCGGCCTGACGCTGCTGAAAAGCGCCGCGGGGCGCGTCTCCGCCGCCAATGGCTGGATGGGCAATGCGTTCAAGGGCTGGATGCCGACCGGCCTCTATGCGCGCGCATTGCTGATCATGATCGTGCCCATGGTGATCCTGCAATCGGTCGTCGCCTTCGTGTTCATGGAACGGCACTGGAACACGGTGACGCGCCGCCTCTCCGCAGCCGTGGTGCAGGACATCGCCGCGCTGATCGACGTCTACAAGGGCTATCCGCAAGACAAGGATCGCGACCAGATCCGCCGCATCGCGCAGCAGCGTCTCGGCCTTGTGGTGGACTTCCTCCCCGCAGGCGACATGCCGCCGCCGGGACCAAAGCCGTTCTTCTCGCTGCTCGACCAGACGCTGTCGGTGCAGCTCGGCCGACAGATCGGACGCTCGTTCTGGATCGACACGGTCGGCCGTTCCAACCTCGTTGAGATCCGCATCCAGCTCGACGATGCCGTGATGCGCGTGTTCGCGCAGCGTAGCGCCGCGTACGCCTCGAACTCGGAGATCTTCCTGTTCTGGATGGTCGGCACGTCCTCGATCCTGCTGATCGTGTCGGTGCTGTTCCTGCGCAACCAGATCAAGCCGATCCTGCGGCTGGCGGACGCCGCGGAGAGCTTCGGCAAGGGCCGCGAGGCGCCGAACTTCAGGCCGCGCGGCGCGCGCGAGGTGCGGCGCGCGGCGGGCGCCTTCCTCGAGATGAAGTCGCGCATCGAACGCGCGATGGAGCAGCGCACCGCGATGCTTGCCGGCGTCAGCCACGACCTGCGCACCATCCTGACCCGCTTCAAGCTCGAGCTGGAGCTGATCGGCGACAGTCCGGAGCTCGAGGGCATGCGCAAGGACGTCGACGAAATGTCGATGATGCTGGAGGATTACCTCGCCTTCGCCCGCGGCGATTCCGGCGAGCAGTCGCAACCGACCGACATGGCGCAGGCGCTGGAAGAATTGCGCAGCGACGCCGAACGCCACGGTCACGCCGCGACCGTGACATTCACCGGGCTGCCCGTGGTGACGGTGAAGCCGGCCTCGTTCAAGCGCTGCCTCGCCAACCTGGTCACCAACGCCGCGCGCTACGGCAAGGCCATCGCCATCTCCGGCCAGCGCGACCACCGCTATCTGACCGTCACGGTCGACGACGACGGCCCAGGTATCCCCGCGCATCTGCGCGAAGAAGTGTTCAAGCCGTTCCTGCGGCTCGACAACGCCCGCAACCAGGACGAAGGCGGCACCGGCCTTGGCCTTGCGATCGCCCGCGACATCGCCCGTTCGCATGGCGGCGACATCACGCTGGCCGACAGCCCGATGGGCGGGCTGAGGGCGAGCGTGAGGATACCCGTTTAGCTGCCGTAGCCCGGATGAACCGAAGCGCAATCCGGAATTCTTCTTGGCGGCGCCCCCGATTTCTCTGTGCTCGATCCGGGCTAGGATCTCACCGCCTTCACTTCGGCAGCAGCGCTTTCAGCTTGTCGACGTCGCGTATGTTCATCTTGAAGCCGCCGGGCATCACGATGTCTCCGGGCTTCTGGTCCGGCTTGCAGGCGCCGAGCCATTTCGCTTCCAGCGTCATGGAGGTGTCGCGCCCCGCGGTGCCGGCGGCGCCGCCTTGCGCATGGGACGAAGTCTTCACGGTGTAGGCCGAGTTGAAATCGCCTGATATCTCGGCATGCGAGGTCGTGTTGATGCCGGCGACGCTGCACTCGGAATCGCTGATATAGCCCGTTACGGTTTTCTTGACGTCCTGCTTGGAGCAAATCTGCTTGGCCATCGGGGAAACGTTGTTGGCCATCTCCTTGTCGACGCTCTCGTCGGTGCAATGCTGCATGGTCATCTCCGGCATCGCCGAGCCTGACCTGGCCATCTTCATTTCCCAGAGGCCGGCCTTGCGCACCGGCAGATCGTCGGCCAAGGCGCTTCCTGCCGACACCAAAAGACAAGCGACTGATCCGAGCAAAGCAAGCTTGCGCGTCATAGGAGAGACTCCCGGCCGAGACGTCGTGGCTAGCGTTCGAAAGCGCCTTACTTAGTAGAGCGTGCGGAGCGGCCGGTCGGCAGCGCCATAGGGCACCCAGCGGCAGGAAAACGAGATGTAGCCGCCCTCATAGGCCTGCACTGCGAGGAATTTCGCCACCTTGCCATAGCGCGCGCAGTGATCGACCGCGACCTGACGCGCATCGACCTGCGTCGCCATCGAATAGGCGATGATGCCGCCGGTGTCGTTGCCCTTGAACGGCGGCACCGGCAGGATATCGGCGCGCGCCGACTGGCTCGCCATCATCCCCGAGACAACCAGGCTGGCAAGAAGGCCCGCAGCCGCAATGATTCGCATTCCCGTCACTCCGATTGGTTGGCCCCAGCTTACGGTGCGGGCGCGGCGGTGAAAAGAACGGAAGGCCTGCCGGATGCGACGTTGTGATCAACTCCTGGCCGAGTGTTGCCGCGCTGCACTTGACCTCTCCCGGCCTTCGCGGCACCGTCCAGCCTCCGCAAGACCAGCTGTCCGGATTGCCCATGCGCGCCCCCTCCCCGAAATCGTTCCGCTTTGCCGCCGTCCTCGGCCTCATGTTCGGAGCGCTGTCGCTCGGTCAGGCCAAGGCGGCCAATCCGCTCGAGCTGAACTTCTGGCTGAGCGGACCGCGCTACGACGGCCGCGTTGCCGAATGCGACAAGGCGCTGCCGACGATCTCGACCCAGTTCTGGGAGAAGGAAAGCTCGTTCTGGAATTCGCCGCTGCAGATCACGGGATTTTCGAACGTTCACGAGACCGCCGTCCGCCCCTGGGCGTCGGACAACATTCCGCGCCGCTACTGCACCGGCGAGGCCATGCTCACTGACGGCAAGATGCGCCGGGTGCACTTCTCGATCATCGAGGATGGCGGCTTTGCCGGTTACGGCCAGGGAGTCGAATGGTGCGTGGTCGGGCTCGACCGCAACTGGGCCTACAATCCGTCCTGCCGCGCCGCCAAGCCTTGAACTGAAGGGCCTTGAACTGAAGAGCCTTAAGCCGAGGCGCCTGATTCGGCCCGATCAAGCGACCTGCGCGGGTCGCTGGAAATTTGTTCTTGAAATGTTCTGGGTGCCTGCTAGGCTGATTGCACAGTCTAGTTGAGGGGCGTCGCCATGTTTTATTTTAGATTGAATTCGTTCTCCCGCCTCCTGATCTCGCTGACCCTTGCGGCGGGGCTGGTTTCGCTGGCGGGTGGCGCGAGAGCCCAGGACAAGCGACAGAACGCACCCGGCGAGTTCGACTTCTATGTGCTGTCACTGTCGTGGTCACCGTCCTTCTGCGAGGAAGCGGCAGAGCGCGGTCGCAGCGGCGGGCGTTCGAACATCCAGTGCGAGGGACGGCCCTATTCCTTTGTGGTGCACGGGCTGTGGCCGCAATATGAGAGCGGCTTTCCGGAATATTGCCAACGGCCGTCACCGCGGCTGAACCGCAACATCGTCTCCTCGATGCTCGATCTGATGCCCGCGCCAGGCCTGATCTTCAACGAGTGGGACAAGCACGGCACCTGCTCCGGGCTCGACGGCCGCAACTATTTCGAGACGATCCGCAAGGCGCGCGCCGCGATCAAGATTCCGCCCGAGTATCTTGAGCTGTCGCAGGCCAAGACGGTGGCCCCCGGCGAGGTCGAAGAAGCCTTCATCAAGGCCAATCCGGGCCTGAGCAACGCAGCCGTCTCGGTCACCTGCAACCGGACCCGGCTCTCCGAGGTTCGCATCTGCCTCAGCAAGGACCTGCAATTTCGCGCCTGCGAGGAGCTCGAACGCCGCAGCTGCCGCCGCGACCAGGTCACAATGCCGCCGATCAGGGGTGGGTAGGATCAGTCTTCAGATCGTCATTCCGGGGCGCGCGAAGCGTGAGCCCGGAATCCATCTGGGCCGCATTGCCGGTGGCGAAATGGATTTCCGGGTTCGGTGCTGTCGCACCGCCCCGGAATGACAACAGTTACTTTCATCGCGCGATGTCGTAACTCTCCCCCATGAACTACCGCCACGCCTTTCACGCCGGCAACTTCGCCGATGTCATCAAGCACATCGTGCTGGTGCGTATTCTCACCTATTTGCAGGACAAGCCGGCCGCCTTCCGGG
Organism: Bradyrhizobium manausense; assembly: GCF_001440035.1. Taxonomy (GTDB): domain Bacteria; phylum Pseudomonadota; class Alphaproteobacteria; order Rhizobiales; family Xanthobacteraceae; genus Bradyrhizobium; species Bradyrhizobium manausense. The sequence continues at coordinate 185,975 of NZ_LJYG01000016.1, forward strand.
TCATCGACACCCATGCGGGTGCTGGCCTCTATGATCTCGACAGCGACGAGGCGCGCCGCAGCGGCGAGTGGCTGACGGGAATCGCTCGGCTGATGCAGGCGCGTCTGTCGAACGAGACAGTGGCCCTGACCAAGCCCTACATGGACATCGTTCGCGCCTTCAATCCGAAGGGCGAGCTCAAGGCCTATCCAGGCTCGCCCCTGATCGCCCGCGGCCTGATGCGGCCGCAGGACCGCCTCGTGGCCTGCGAGCTCGAGCCGAGAGCCCGCAAGGCGCTGATCGACCTGCTGCGGCGCGACGAACAGGCGCGCGTGGTCGATCTCGACGGCTGGATGGCGCTGCCGGCTTTCGTGCCGCCGAAGGAGCGGCGCGGGCTGGTGCTGATCGACCCGCCCTTCGAGGCGAAAGACGAGTTCGAAAGGCTGAGTGAAGCCTTCTCCACGGCCTTCGCGAAATGGCCGACCGGTATCTATGTGATCTGGTATCCCGCCAAGTCCAGGCGCGCCACCGATACGCTGGCGCAAGACGTGGCGCGCACCGCAGCTGCAGCAAAGACGCCTGGAAAATGTCTCCGCCTCGAATTCAGCGTCGCGCCGCAACTTGATGGCGCAGCCCTCACCTCGACAGGACTTCTGATTGTCAATCCGCCCTACACGCTGCAAGGCGAGCTCAGGACGATCCTGCCCGAGCTGGAAATGCCACTCGGCCAGGGCGGGGCTGCCAGATACCGGTTGGAGGTGCCGAGGCCGTAACACCCCGGCATTCATGGGAAAAATATGCAGTAGCGGTAGTCAATCTGCAGAGAACCGTATTATGCTGTTTCCGTGACTGGCTTTACGTTCCGCTTCCGCGAATGGTTGCGGCGGAGTGAAGGCCTAAGAAAGATCCCGGTCGGACCGATGGGTCCGCCCGAGGATGGCCAGCTCTCCCGGGCTTCGTAAGGCCCGGTCATGTCGCGACGCGCGTCTGCGTTGCGACGGAGGAGCAATGAGGGGGAGTTTCCCGATGGCCAATACGGGAACGGTCAAGTTCTTCAACGGCGAACGCGGCTACGGCTTCATCAAGCCGGACGACGGCGGTCGCGATGTCTTCGTTCACATCACCGCCGTGGAGCGGGCGGGACTGAAGGACCTTGCCGAAGGACAGCGTATCACGTTCGAAGTCGAGCCGGACAAGAAGGGGAAGGGGCCGAAAGCGGTCAATCTCGTGATCCTTTCGTAGCGACCCGACCTTAAAAAACCTGACGCAAAAAAGTCCCGACCGCGAGCGGCCGGGAGGCTATTGTCCGGTATTTTCTTATTTGGCTGTCAGAAGTGATAGTTCACGCCTGCGCGCACAACGCTGGCGCTATAGCCATTTGACACGCCTGTAATTGCGAACTGGCTCGACGACAGATCGATGTAGAGATATTCGAGCTTCGCGCTCCAGTTCGGCGCAAGGCCGACTTCCGCACCGACGCCGGCGGTCCAGCCGGCCGTCGTGTGCGATTCCGTCCAGCCGAAAGTCTGCGCGCGCAGCTCACCGAAGGCGAGGCCGGCGGTGCCGTAGACCAGAACGTTGCTGAAGGCGTAGCCGGCGCGGCCGCGCAGGGTGCCGAACCAGGGATTGGAGAACTTCCACGGCGCGAAGGTGTCATCGGCACCTGCGGCCTGGATGTCGCCCTCGACGCCGAACACCCATGGACCGTTCTGGAAATTGTAGCCGGCCTGCACACCACCGACGAAGCCGGAGGGCTTTGCGGGATTGTTGCTTACCGAGCCCCATTCGTAACCGAGATTGGCGCCGAGATACGGGCCGGCCCAGCTATAGGCATTGAGCGGCTGATTGACCGTATAGGGCGCTCGCTGCCCGTAATTGAGATCGGCGGC
>NZ_LJYG01000016.1:187922-198143 GCF_001440035.1 Bradyrhizobium manausense
CCGCCGTAACCGGACGCGATGCCCGCACCGCCGGGCCAGGCCAATGGTTACGGAACCACCACTATTTCGCGTAGGATTTATCGAGAGTTTTAAGTTAAAGGGCTGTTAAGAGCCCTTACCGCGCTGTTAACAGACTTAAGGAAGCGTTACCGGGAACTGCGCGCCATCCTGTGCGCGCGGCGTGGCCGGAACTTCAAATCGGTCCCCCCAGCGCCTAAATTCGCACAATGGTTCACGATTCCCCCGACAAGCCGGGCGAGGCACGCGCGCGCAAAACGCGGCAGGCCGCGACAGACGCCCCACCCCAAGACCCGGCGCAGGACACGGCGCCGCCGGACCTCGATCCCGCCACCAGCGGCGGCGACGACGAGGACGATGCGCGGCTGCCCGATATTTTGGAAGAGAGCGGCGCGATCGGCGACGNGGTCACGAGGCGATCGAGCGCGCGGTCCGGCTCGCGCCGACCTCGCCCGGGGTCTATCGCATGCTCAGTGCGAACGCCGACGTGCTCTATGTCGGCAAGGCCAAGAACGTCAAAAAGCGCCTGTCGAGCTACGCGCGCCAGAGCGCGCCGCTGCCTGCGCGCATCCTGCGCATGATCGCGGCCACGGTGACCGTTGAGATCGTCTCGACCACGACCGAGACCGAGGCGCTGCTGCTGGAAGCCAATTTGATCAAGCAGCTGCGGCCGCGCTTCAACGTGCAGCTGCGCGACGACAAGTCGTTTCCCTATATCCTGATCACCGGCGACCATTGGGCGCCGCAGATCCTCAAGCATCGCGGCGCGCAGACCCGGCCCGGGCGGTATTTCGGCCCGTTCGCCTCCGCCGGCGCGGTCAACCGGACCATCACGGCCTTGCAGCGCGCGTTCCTGATCCGCTCCTGCACGGACTCCTTTTTCGAGAGCCGCACCAGGCCCTGCCTGCTCTACCAGATCCGCCGCTGCGCCGGCCCCTGCACCCGCGAGATCGACTTTGGCGGTTATGCGACGCTGGTGCGCGAAGCCACCGACTTCCTCTCCGGCAAGAGCCATGCGGTGAAGCAGGAGCTTGCCGCCGAGATGGAGAAAGCCGCCGGTGAGCTCGAGTTCGAGAGCGCAGCGCTCTATCGCGACCGCCTCGCCGCGCTGTCGGCGATCCAGTCGCAGCAGGGCATCAATCCGCGCACGGTGGAAGAAGCCGACGTGTTCGCCATCCACCAGGAAGGCGGCTTCTCCTGCGTCGAAGTGTTCTTCTTCCGCACCGGCCAGAACTGGGGTAACCGCGCTTATTTTCCGCGTGCCGAGAAGAGCTATACGCCTGAGGAGGTGCTCGGCTCCTTCCTCGCCCAGTTCTACGACGACAAGCCGCCGCCGAAGACCATCCTGCTCTCGCACGAGATCGAGGAGATGGAGCTTCTCGCCAATGCGCTGTCGATCAAGGCCGGCCACAAGGTCGAGGTGACAGCGCCCAAGCGCGGCGAGAAGAAGGAGCTCGTCACCCACGCGTTGACCAATGCGCGCGAGGCGCTCGGCCGCAAGCTCGCCGATACGGCAACCCAGAGCCGCCTGCTCGACGCCATGGCCACGACCCTGAACCTGCCGCATGCGCCCAAGCGCATCGAGGTTTACGACAACAGCCATATCCAGGGCACCAATGCGGTCGGCGCCATGATCGTCGCGGGCCCCGATGGCTTCGTGAAGAACCAGTACCGCAAGTTCAACATCAAATCGGAAGGGATCACGCCGGGCGACGACTTCGCCATGATGCGCGAGGTACTGGAGCGCCGCTTCAAGCGCCTGATCAATCCGCCTGAGGAAAGCGCGGCCAAAGCCGGGAACGACGACTTCCCGCAATGGCCCGACCTCGTGATCATCGACGGCGGCCGCGGCCAGCTCAATGCTGTCAGGGAAATCTTTGCCAATCTCGGCCTGACCCAGGTCTCGCTGATGTCGGTCGCCAAAGGGCCGGACCGGGATGCCGGCCGCGAGACCCTGTTCATGCCGGAGCGCGAGGCGATCAAGCTGGAGCCGCGCGATCCCGTGCTCTATTTCATCCAACGCCTGCGGGACGAGGCCCACCGCTTCGTCATCGGCTCGCACCGCAAGCTGCGCAAGAAGGACATTCGCGAGGCCGGTTTGCAGGAGATTCCGGGCATCGGCCCGTCACGCAAACGTGCCTTGCTGCATCATTTCGGAACCCTGAAGGAGATCGAACGGGCCTCGATCGCCGATCTCGGCAAGGTTCCTGGGGTGAGCGCCGAGAGCGCCCGCAGGATATTCGACTATTTCCATCCCCAGCCGGGGTGAACTAAAGGGGCGGTAGTCATATGGTCGTCGCATCCTGTACCCCATCTGGGACGGACGGTTGACCTTCAGGCTTGAGCGGTATTGGTAGGACGGATGAACATCGCCACGACACGAGGGACGACCAGCCGCGCGATGTCCCTCCCGAACATCCTGACCTATGGCCGGATCGCCGCGATCCCGGTCGTGGTCGGATGCATCTATGCGCAGTCGATCATGGACTATCCGTTGTGGCTGCGCTGGGTCGCGGTCGCGATCTTCATCGGCGCGGCGGTCACGGATTATCTCGACGGCTATTATGCCCGCATCTGGAATCAGCAATCGGCATTCGGCCGGATGCTCGACCCGATCGCCGACAAGCTGTTGGTCGCCTCGTGCCTCCTGATGCTGGCCGCCGACGGTATCATTCATGGCTGGTCGCTCTGGGCCGCCATCGTGATCCTGTGCCGCGAGATCCTGGTCTCGGGCCTGCGTGAGTATCTCGCGGCGCTCCGCGTCAGCGTGCCCGTGACCAAGCTCGCCAAGTGGAAGACGACTGTTCAGCTCGTCGCCATCGGCTTCCTGCTCGCAGGTCCCGCCGGTGACGAGGTCGTCCCCGTGGTCTCGCTGATCGGCCTCGGCCTGCTGTGGGCATCGGCGATCCTGACCATGTACACCGGCTACGACTATTTCCGCGCCGGCATCCACCACCTCATCAAGGAGGATGAGGGATGAAGCTGAAGTATTTCGCCTGGGTGCGCGAGCGCGTCGGCAAGGCCGAGGAGACGATCGACCCGCCCGCGACCGTACGCACCGTCGAGGAGCTGATCGCCTGGCTGTCCGCTCAAAGCGAAGCCTACGCCTATGCCTTCGAGAAGCCGAAGGTGATCCGCACCGCGATCGACCACGCCCATGTCAAGGCGGACGCCGCCATCGCCGGTGCCCGCGAGATCGCGTTCTTTCCGCCAATGACCGGCGGCTAGGCCATGAGCTCCGCTGCCACCACCTGCCCCGTCGCCATCCGCATCCAGCAGGACGATTTCGACATTGCGCGCGAGATCGCGGTCCTGACCAAGAGCCGCACCGACATCGGCGCGGTCGTCAGCTTCTCCGGCATCTGCCGCGCCGACGAGGACAGCTCCAAGATCGCGGCGCTGACGCTCGAACATTACCCCGGCATGGCGGAAGCAGAGATCAAGCGCCATGTCGACGAGGCCATCTCGCGCTGGCCGCTGAATGGCGTCACGGTCATTCATCGTGTCGGGCGGTTCGAGCCCGGCCAGAACATCGTGCTGGTGCTGACCGCCTCGCAACACCGAAGGGCGGCGTTCGAAGCCGCCGAGTTCCTGATGGATTATCTCAAGACCAGCGCCCCGTTCTGGAAGAAGGAAGAGAGCGCCACCGGCACCGGCTGGGTCGAGGCCCATGCCCGTGACGACGAGGCCGCTGCACGCTGGACCAAATCCTGATGGCGAGAGTTGCGAAAAAGACCGCGCGCGGCGGCGCCGCGCCGAAACTTGCGAAAGTGGGACCCGGCGAGCTTCTCACTCTGCTCGACTTCGTCCGCTATGCGGTGAGCCGCTTTGTCGAAGCCAAGCTCGCTTTTGCCCATGGCACGACCGATCCGGTCGCCGAAGCCGCCTTCCTGGTCTGCGAAGCCCTGCATCTTCATCCCGACCAGTTCGAGAGCTTTGCCCACGCGCGCGTCACCGCGGCGGAAGGCAAGACCCTGCTCGATCTCATCCATCGGCGCGTCACGACGCGCAAACCGGCCGCCTATCTCGTCAACAAGATCTACATGCGCGGCCTGCCCTTCTATGTCGACGAGCGCGTCATCGTTCCGCGCTCCTTCATCGGCGAGCTCTTGGATTCGCATTTCGGCGGCGACGGCGAGGTGGGCTCGCTGATCGACGATCCCGCCGCCGTCGAGCGCGTGCTCGATCTCTGCACCGGCTCGGGATGCCTTGCGATCCTCGCTGCGTATCATTTCCCTGATGCCACGGTCGACGCAGTCGACATCTCCAAGGGCGCGCTTGAAGTCGCCGCACGCAATGTCGGCGAGCATGGCCTCGACGAGCGGATCACGCTCCACCGCGGCGATCTGTTCGCGCCGCTCCGGGATAACAAATACGACCTGATCATTACCAACCCACCCTACGTCGATGCCGAAGGCATGGCGGCATTGCCGCCGGAATGCCGGGCCGAGCCGAAGCTCGCCTTCGACGGCGGCGCCGACGGTCTTGATGTGGTCCGCCGCATCCTGCGCGACGCGCCCGATCATTTGACGGGCGATGGCGGCTTGATCTGCGAGATCGGCCGCGGCCGCGAGCTGGTCGACGAGGCCTTTCCGGAACTGCCCCTGCTCTGGCTCGACACCGAGGATTCCGAGGGCGAGGTGTTCTGGATCGCGGCCGCCGATCTCGGCTGATCGAACGCGCGCAACGGAACAAGTCAAATTCCGCCACGTTCACTCCCCGACGAACTTCTCGCTCTCGGAGGGTGTCCGCATGCTCGCGCCATCGGGCGAATTGCTACGCGCCGGCATGGCGCTGAAACTCAACCATCTCAAGCGCGCCGCGCGGTCCTACCTGCGTGATCGCGCCAGCCAGACCACCGGACGGGTGACGTCCTATGCGGTTGCGGCGGCATTGTTCGCGGTGGCCGGTCTATTCGTGATCGCGGCCTTCTTCGTCGGGCTGGTCGCGCTGTATCGCTGGGTCGCCATCAGCTGCGGGCAATTCTGGGGCTTTGGTGCCGTCGCAGCGGTGCTGCTGGTACTGGCAGCAATCTGCGCCGGGGTGGCGATGGCGCAAATGAACCGCCGGACCAAGCCGATCGTGCCGCTCGCCAGCCGGATGCGCGTGGCGATTGCGACGCCACGGATCCCCCGCGGAACGGTCAAGCAGGCGGTGAAGGAGGTGGCGACGACGATTCCGCTGGCGCCGCTCGCACCGGGCGAACGCGGCCATGAGAGCAATGGATCTTCGGCTCGCACCGTCAGGCCGGTGCAGCTAGGCTTGATGCTTGCGGCTCTCACTTTGGTCGGCTTCACCGCGGCGCGCCGGCGGCGCCCCGCCCGCAGCCAGGACGCATGATGCCGGCGCGGCAGACCGAGCAGCTCGACAGCTGGCTGCTGGTGGCCGCCACAGCCGTTTTCGTGCTGACCGCAGAGCGCTATTTTCAGGAGTCCGGGTTCATCCGGCCGGGACCATCAGAAGATCGTCGCAGCAACGAGGCGAATTCACCGGAAACGAACCCGGCAAGCGCCGCCATGCAGCCCGGCCATGGCCGCCGCTCGACCAGCCCGTTCAAAATCCCCTGGGCTGGCTGGAAGGATATTTTCTGGCGCACCTATCAGCGCATCGACGACGATCGTCTGCTGGCGACCGCCGGCGGCGTGGTGTTCTTCGGACTGCTCGCGATCTTTCCCGCGGTGACCGCGCTGGTCTCCTCCTACGGACTGTTCGCCGATCCCTCGACCATCAGCGGCAATCTCCAGACGCTGGCGACGATGCTGCCGGAGGGCTCGTTCCAGATCGTCGCGGACCAGGTCGCGCGCGTGGTCTCCAAGGGCAATACGGCGCTCGGCGCCACCTTCCTGTTCGGCCTCGTGCTGGCAATATGGAGCGCCAATGCCGGGGTCAAATCCATCTTCGACGCCCTCAATGTCGCCTATGAGGAACGCGAGAAGCGCAGCTTCATCAAACTTAATCTGGTGTCGCTGGCCTTCACGGTCGGCGGCATCGTGGCGCTCCTGCTGATGGTGGCCGCTGTCGTCGCCTTCCCGCTCGCGCTCGATCATCTCGGCCTTGCACCGGAGAGCAAGCTGATCGTGGCGCTGGCGCGATGGCCGCTGCTGTTTCTCATCCTGCTGGTGGCGCTCGCCATCCTCTACCGCTTCGCGCCGAGCCGCGACGCGCCGCGCTGGGAGTGGCTGAGCATCGGCGCGCTCACGGCCGCCCTGCTCTGGATCGCAGGCTCCGCGCTGCTGTCCTGGTATCTGTCGGCCTTCGCCAATTACAACGCGACATACGGTTCGCTTGGAGCTGCGATCGGCCTGATGATGTGGATGTGGATGTCGGCAATCGTCGTCATGTTCGGTGCCGAGCTGAACTCGGAGATCGAACGACAAACCCTGCGGGATACGACGACCGGGCCGCCCAAGCCGCTCGGCAGCCGCGAGGCGGTCTCGGCCGACACAGTCGGCGCCGCCGCGCAGTCCTGACCAACTCCCGCACGCCTGCGCAGTGCTATCCCCTCGAATCAACAATGATGTTAAGGTCATGCACGCCTGGGGGAGCATGAGGCGCGACGGCTGCGAATGGCAGCCCGTGTTTTCCCGGGTGAGGCAGTCAGCTCTTGAGGCGTAACGCGCGGCATGATTCGCATTTCGACGATCTTCATCGCCATCTGCATGGTCCTGGTCGCGGCATCGCTCGGGCTCGTGCTCTACTCGGTCGCCGGCATCAACGGAACCGAATCCGCGATCGTGGCGCTGACCGCGCTGACCTTCCTGATCCTCTACAACGCGGTGTCGATGCGGCTGCGCGACCGCAGCGACGTCGGCGGCCAGATCGCCGACTTGTCGCGCGGCACCGCCGACCTCGCCCGCCAGGTGGCCGAGTTCGGGCGGCGGCTCGCCGCGATGGAGGGCCGCATCGCCTCGTCCAACTCGACCAATTCCGATCGGGTCCAGTCGGTGGTCGGCGAGATCAACGAGCTCGGCGGGCTGGTCCGGCAGCTTGCCGCCACGGTATCGACCCATGAGGACCTGCTGGCCGGTCATGCGCCGGCCCCTGCTCCGGTCGCAAGGCCGGCGGCGGAAGCACCGATCGACCTGATTGCGCCCTTTGATGAGCGGCCGGCCGCTCCTCAGCCGCTCCCTGCCGCACCGCCGCGGCCGACGCCGCCGGCGGTCCCGCCCCAGACCGCCAGCGCCGTTCATGCCGTCAACGGCCGCAACCAGACCCAGATGCTGGCGACGTTGCGCGGCGCCATCGACGAGAACCGCATCGACATCTTCCTGCAGCCGATGGTGACGCTGCCGCAGCGCAAGGTCCGGTTCTACGAAGCCGTGACCCGGCTGCGCGACGAGCGCGATCAGCTGATTGCCGCCGAGGAGTTCATCAGCCTCGCCGAGGCCTCCGGGTTGATCGGGCGGATCGACAACATGGTGTTGCTGCGCTGTGTCCAGGTGCTGCGCCGGCTGATGGTGCGCAACAAGGATGTCGGCGTGTTCTGCAACGTTGCGGCTTCGACGCTCGGCAATTCCACCACCTTTGCGCAATGCCTGGATTTCCTCGAGGCCAATCGCGCGCTGGCGTCGTCGCTGGTGCTGGAGTTCAAGCAATCGACCTTCCGCGCGCTTGGTCCGGCCGAGACGGAGAATCTGGCGGCGCTGGCGCAGCGCGGCTTCCGCTTCTCGATCGACCATGTCACGGACCTCAGGATCGAGCCGCGCGAGCTTGCCGACCGCGGCGTCCGCTTCATCAAGGTTCCGGCGTCACTCCTGCTCGACCCGAAGCAGGCCTCGACTTCGGACATTCACCCCTCCGACCTGTCCGACCTGCTCGGCCGCTTCGGGATCGATTTGATCGCGGAGCGGATCGAGGGCGAGCGCGCAGTGGTCGACCTGCTCGACTATGACGTGCGGTTCGGCCAGGGCTTTTTGTTCGCGCCGCCCCGGCCATTGCGGCCTGAAGGGGCATCTGCTACCGGCGGGACCTCGCCGAACCAGGCGCAAGACATTCAGGGATCCAATGGCCCCGGTACCTCAAGCCCAGGCACGAGCTCAGGCGCAGTGTCAGCTGCGCCGCCTGCCGCACCGTCGCAGCGCATCACCGGCAACGCGGCGCTCGCGCGCCGCATCTGATCGGCCGCGCGCGTCATGACCACGCTGCATTTTGCTCAAAGCCTGCGCGAGCTCGTGGGTGGAGTGGATGTCGTGCTCAGCGACATCTGGGGCGTGGTCCATAACGGCCTGGAAGCCTTCCCCGCGGCCTGCGAGGCGCTGCACACTTATCGCAGCCATGGCGGTACGGTGATCCTGATCACCAACGCACCGCGCCCGGCCGACTCCGTGCAGCGGCAATTGCGCAAGCTCGGCGTCGCCGACGAAACCTACGACGCCATCGTTTCCTCCGGCGATTTGACGCGGCTCTATGTCGCCGAGCATCCCGGCCGCAAGATGTTCTGGCTCGGCCCCGAGCGCGACAATTCGATCTATCGCGGCCTCGATGCGACGACTGCGCCGCTGGAAGAGGCCGATTACATCGTCTGCACCGGCCTCTACGACGACGAGACCGAGACCGCGGAAGATTATCGCGGCATGATGCTGAAAGCGCGCGAACGCAAGCTGACGCTGGTCTGCGCCAACCCCGATATCGTGGTCGAGCGTGGCGACCGGCTGATCTATTGCGCCGGCGCCATTGCCGAGCTGTACCGCGAGCTCGGCGGCGAAGTGATCTTCTACGGTAAGCCACACCGGCCGATCTATGAGCGCGCGATGGCGCTGGCCGGCGAACGCCAGGGCCACCCGATCGACCGGAAAAAGGTGCTGGCGATCGGCGATTCCGTCCGGACTGACCTCACCGGCGCGCGCGAATTCGGTATCGATTGCCTGTTCGTCACCCGCGGCATCCATGCCGAGGAGTTCGAGGGCCTCGACCAGCTCGATCCGAAGTCGGTGCTGGAATTGTTCGGCCACCCGCCGAAGGCGCTGATGCGCGAATTGAAGTGGTGATTTTCTGAAACGACATTGCGGGGCGCGCAAGGCGCGAACCCGGAACCTCGAGATTCTCAGGTGCGCAATTGCGCACCATAGTTCGGTGCTTCGCACCGCCCCGGAATGACGGAATGAACGCAGAAAGCCCGGGGACGATCGCCCGGGCTTTTCCAAAATCAGTTGATGGCTTTGACGCGCGCTTACGCGCTCGCCATGTCCGGGAAGACCGCCTCGATCTTGGTCTTCAGCGTCGCCGCGTTGAACGGCTTGACGATGTAGTTGTTTACGCCGGCCTTCTTGGCCGCGATCACGTTCTCGGTCTTCGATTCCGCCGTGATCATGATGAAGGGCGTGGTGGCGAGGTTGGGATCTGCGCGCACTTCGCGCAGCAGGTCGTAGCCCGTCATCGGCTCCATGTTCCAGTCGGAGATCACGAGCCCGTACTTCTTGCCGCGCATCTTGTTCAGCGCCGCCGAGCCGTCGCTGGCATCATCGATATTATCGAAGCCAAGCTGCTTCAGCAGATTCCGGATGATACGGATCATGGTGCTATAGTCATCCACCACCAGAACCGGCATCGACAAATCAACCGCCATCTCGACTCCCCCAACGCATACCTAGGAATATTCAAATTCGGACCCGACAGGCGGGGCCCCTCAGTTCCATCTCCCAAGCAGTAGCATCAAGGCGTTAAACAGCGCGTTAACTGCGGCGGCCCACGAGCGATCGAAATCAGGTTCCTTGCGGCAGCCGCGCCCCGCTTGACTTCATCGGCCGGGTCACGCCACGGTCGCGGCCGGTCCCGCCGGTTCGAGAATTCTCCTGATGGCCCCGCAATTTACCGTTATCCGCGATTCCACGCCGGATTCCGCCATCCTGAGGGGCGCGGTGGTCGCCATGGGCAATTTCGACGGGGTCCATCTCGGCCACCGGGCTGTCATTGCGGCGGCCCTGGAAATGGGCCGGGCGCATGGCCGCCCTGCCCTGGCGCTGACCTTCGAGCCGCATCCGCGCCGGTTTTTCAGCCCCAACACCCCGCAATTCCGCCTGACGGACGAGCGCGCCAAGCTGCGGTTGCTGGCCGGGACCGGGCTCGCGGGCGCCGTGGTCATGACCTTCGACAAGGCGAGAGCCGGGACCAGTGCGCAAGATTTCATTCATCATGAGCTGATCGGGCGCCTTGGCGTCAGCGGCATTGCGGTCGGTTACGACTTCCATTTCGGCAAGGGGCGGG
>NZ_LJYG01000016.1:198148-231329 GCF_001440035.1 Bradyrhizobium manausense
CTCGCCGAGCCTTTTGGTCAACGAGGCGCCCCGCCTCGGCATCGAGGTCGACGTGCAGCCGCATGTCGATATCGACGAGCGGCCGGTTTCCTCCAGCGCCATCCGGATCGCACTCGCCGAGGGGCTCATCGACGAGGCCACCACCATGCTGGGCGCGCCCTGGTTCATCACCGGCGAGGTCATCCATGGCGAAAAGCGCGGCCGCGACCTCGGCTATCCCACCGCCAACATCCGGCTCGATGCCAATTGCGGCCTGAAACACGGCATCTACGCCGTACGGGTCGGCCGGGGATCCGAGCGGCTGGACGGGGTGGCGAGCTTCGGCCGCCGCCCGACCTTCGATAATGGCGCCCCGCTGCTGGAAATCTTCCTGTTCGACTTCAACGGCGACCTTTACGGGCAGGCGCTGGACTGCGCCTTTGTCGGCTTCATCCGCGAGGAGCTGAAATTTGGCGATATCGACGCCCTGATCCGCCAGATGGACGAGGATTCCGCTCGGGCCCGCGCCATGCTGGCGGCCGCCCCGGACGCATTTCCACGGCTCGGGACCGTCGATTGAGGGCCCAAACCGGGCCCGCCGGACCTTTGCGCTTCTACCTTTTGCGCTTCCCTTGGCCCCCTGCTATGGAGAGCCCATGTTTGCGCGGCGCATCATAGGGATTAGCAGCCCGGCTTCCGCCTGAGCCTCAAGGCTCGGCGCAAGACCGGGATCTTGTCGTTTCACCCCGCGATTCCGCATCGCCATCCGTTCCCGCGCCATTCCGAGCCAGTCAGCCTCATGTCCGAAAAGCCGCAAAAGTCCGCAAAGTCCGAAGCCAAGGACTATTCCAAGACCCTGTTCCTGCCGCAGACCGAATTCCCGATGCGCGCCGGCCTGCCGCAGCGCGAGCCGGAGATCCTCAAGCGCTGGTACGAGATCGGCCTCTACGAGAAGCTGCGCGAGACCGCGAAGGGCCGCGACAAGTTCGTGCTGCATGACGGCCCGCCCTATGCCAACGGCAACATCCACATCGGCACGGCGCTGAACAAGATCCTCAAGGATCTCGTCACCAAGAGCCAGCAGATGCTCGGCTTCGATTCCAACTACGTGCCCGGCTGGGACTGCCACGGCCTGCCGATCGAGTGGAAGGTCGAAGAGGAGAACTATCGCAAGAAAGGCAAGCAGAAGCCCGACTTCCGCGACAGTGCCGCGATGATCGATTTCCGGAAAGAGTGCCGCGCGTATGCAACGCACTGGCTCAACGTGCAGCGCGAGGAGTTCAAGCGTCTCGGCGTGATCGGCGACTGGGCCCATCCCTACGCCACCATGAACTATCCGGCCGAAGCCCAGATCGCGCGCGAGCTGATGAAGTTCGCCGCCAACGGCACGCTCTATCGCGGCTCCAAGCCGGTGATGTGGAGCGTGGTCGAGAAGACGGCGCTCGCCGAGGCCGAGGTCGAGTACGAGGACTACACGAGCGACATGGTCTGGGTGAAATTCCCGGTGACCTCGCCGGCGCATGGCGCCCTGGCATCGGCCAGTGTCGTGATCTGGACCACCACGCCCTGGACCTTGCCCGGCAACCGCGCCATCTCGTTCTCGCCGAAGATCGCCTATGGCCTCTACAAGGTGACGCATGCGCCTGCGGACAATTGGGCCAAGAGCGGCGATCTCCTGGTCCTGGCTGACGCCCTCGCCGCAGAAGTGTTCAAGCAGGCGCGCGTGACCGCTTTCGAGAAGGTCCGCGATATCCCCGGCGACACCATGGACGCGATCGAATGCGCCCATCCGCTCAAGGGGCTCGCCGGCGGCTATGAATTCACCGTGCCTCTGCTCGCCGGCGACCACGTCACCGACGACACCGGCACCGGCTTCGTGCACACCGCGCCGAGCCACGGCCGCGAGGACTTCGACGTCTGGATGGCGAATACCCGTGAGCTCGATGCCCGCGGCATCAACAGTGCGATCCCCTACACTGTCGACGAGAACGGCGCCTATACCGTTCAGGCGCCGGGCTTCACCGGCAAGCGGGTCATCAACGACAAGGGCGAGAAAGGCGACGCCAACGAGGCCGTGATCAAGGCGCTGATCGAGGGCGGCAAGCTGCTCGCGCGCGGCCGGCTCAAGCACCAATATCCGCATTCCTGGCGCTCGAAGAAGCCGGTGATCTTCCGCAACACGCCGCAATGGTTCATCGCGATGGACAAGGATATCGCGGTTGACGGCAAGACCAAGCCCGGCGACACCCTGCGCGCCCGTGCGCTGCACGCGATCTCGGTGACGCAATGGGTGCCGCCCTCCGGCGAGAACCGCATCAACGGTATGATCGAGGCACGCCCCGACTGGGTGATCTCGCGTCAGCGCGCCTGGGGTGTGCCGATTGCCGTGTTCGTCCGCGAGAAGGGCGACGGCTCCGCCGAGATCCTCCAGGACGAGGCGGTCAACACCCGCATTGGCGATGCCTTCGAACAGGAAGGCGCCGACGCCTGGTACGCGACGGGGGCGCGCGAGCGATTCCTCGGACCGCGTGCCCACGAGGATTGGCAGAAAGTCGACGACATCCTCGACGTCTGGTTCGATTCCGGCTCGACCCACGCCTTCGTGCTGGAAGACCCCGTGCACTTCCCCGGGCTATCAGGCATCAAGCGCAAGGTCGACGGCGGCGCTGACACCGTGATGTATCTGGAAGGCTCGGACCAGCATCGCGGCTGGTTCCACTCCTCGCTGCTGGAGAGCTGCGGCACACGCGGTCGCGCGCCCTACGATATCGTGCTGACCCACGGCTTCACCCAGGCCGAGGACGGCCGCAAGATGTCGAAGTCGCTCGGCAACACCATCGAGCCGCAGGCCGTCATCAAGGAATCCGGCGCCGACATCCTGCGGCTCTGGGTCGCGTCCTGCGACTACACCGACGATCAGCGCATTGGCCCTGAGATCCTGAAGAACACGGTCGAGACCTACCGCAAGCTGCGCAACACCGTGCGCTGGATGCTCGGCACGCTGCATCACTACAAGCCCGCCGACGCCGTCGCGCCCGNCCGATATGCCGGAGCTCGAGCGGCTGATGCTGCACGAGCTCGCGCTCCGCGCAGAATTGGTTCGCAAGGCCTATGAGACATTCGACTACAAGAGCGTGGTCGCGACCTTGTCCGCCTTCATGAACAGCGAGCTGTCGGCGTTCTATTTCGATATCCGCAAGGACACGCTGTATTGCGATCCGCCGTCCTCGCTGACGCGCAAGGCGGCGCTGACCACGATCGACCTGCTGTGCGATTCGATCCTGAAATGGCTGGCGCCGATCCTGAGCTTCACCGCGGAAGAGGCTTGGCGCATGTACCGGCCGGATGCCGAACCGTCGGTGCATCTGACGCTGTTCCCGGAAGGCCTGGAAAAGCTGCGCGACGACAAGCTCGCCGCGAAGTGGGAGACGATCCGCGACATTCGCCGCGTCGTCACCGGCGCGCTCGAGCTCGAACGCGCCGCCAAGAACATCGGCTCCTCGCTGGAGGCCTCGCCTGTGATCTATGTCGCCGACCGCGACATGCTGGCGACATTGTTCGACACCGATCTCGCCGAGATCTGCATCACCTCGAATTACGAGGTGCGCGAGGGCGAGGCGCCGGCCAATGCGTTCCGTCTCGATGCGGTGCCCGGCGTCGCGGTCGTGGTCGAGAAGGCCGTCGGCACCAAATGCGCCCGCTCCTGGAAGATCTCGCCCACGGTCGGCGAGGACGCCGAATATCCCGACGTCACCCCGCGCGACGCCAAGGCGCTGCGCGAATGGAAGGCGTTGGGCGCGAGCTTTTGATCCGGTCGATGACCCCGCTCCGCGCCGGCATCATCGCGGCCGTGGTGACACTCGTGGCCGATCAGGCCTCGAAGCTCTGGCTGCTGAACGGGTTCGACCTCGCCCGCAAGGGCGTCGTGAAGGTGACGCCGTTCTTCGACCTGGTGCTGGCCTGGAACATCGGGATCAGCTTCGGCTGGCTGCAGAACGACAGCCAGTCGGCGCAGATCGCGCTGATGGCGGTGAAGGTCCTCGCGGTGATTGCGCTCGCGATCTGGATGGCGCGGTCGCAGACCCGGCTCGCCACCGTCGCGCTGGGACTGATCATCGGCGGCGCCATTGGCAATGGCATCGACCGTTTTGCCTATGGCGCAGTGGTCGATTTCGCCCTTTTCCACATCGAAATCGGCGGAAGTACCTACAATTGGTACGTCTTCAACCTCGCTGACGTGGCCATCGTTGCTGGGGTGGCGGCCCTATTGTATGATTCCTTCCTTGGGGTACCCGCCGCAAAAGCGCCCTGATCCCGGCCGATACGGGCCGGAGGCGGAACCTTGCTTGGCGAGGCGTGGCCGCGCGGGACGCGGCAAGATTGCTACAATCAGACTGCCACAATATGGAACAGGTACAGGTATGCGCAGCTTCGAGACCGGCGGTTCGATGGGTCGAGACTCCCGACGGGGCCTTTGGCTGGCGCTGAAATTGTCGGCTGTCGCATTCGGCATCGGTCTTGTCATGGCGGCGGGCCCGGTCCGCGCCGGCGACGACGATGATGACGACGACATGACCTTCGAAGAGAAGCTCATCGACAATCTGATGTCGGGCCTCGGCGCCAAGAGCATGGAGAAAAAGGGCATCGAGTACCGTGAGCGGTCACCGCTGGTGGTTCCGCCCAAGCTGGACCTGCCGCCGCCCGCCGGCACGGAAGCCAAGAATGCGCCGAACTGGCCGAAGGATCCCGACGAGAAGCGTCGCCAGGAGGCCATCGCCCAGCGGAAGAAGGTGAGCGGCACCAAGGCAAACGAGTTCTGGAAAATTGGCCAGCCGCTGTCGCCCGCCGAGTTGAACGCCCACAAATCGGGCCCCCAGCAGGCCAACAATGAGCCGCCCCCGCCGGGCAGCAACCCCAACAGCCCGACGATGAGCCCGGCCGAGATGGGTTACACCGGCGGTCTGTGGAAACTGTTCAAGGGCAGCGGGCCCGAATCCAAGCAGTTTACGAGCGAGCCGCCGCGCCAATCGCTGGTGGAGCCGCCGCCCGGATATCAGACCCCCTCGCCGAGCTACGCCTATGGCTCCGGAGAGGATACGACGCGGAAGACCTATTTCGACGTCCGATCGGGTAAGGAGAAGGAGCAGTAAGCTCCTTGTCCGTCGCCCGCAGGCGCGCACATGCCGCAATCGTCCGGTGTAGGCCGGGTGCGGCAGATGACCTATTTTTAAGTACAGCTCGACCGCGTTCTCTGCTTCGTGACCCGAAGCCCAAAGCCGCGCGGTGTAGCATGCCGCGCTTTCACGCCCGGACATCATCGTCCGGGCTTTCACAAGGATCGTGATGTCCTCACACCGATCGATTGCCTGCCTCTTCGCCGCGCTGCTCTCGACATCTGCCCTCGACGTCGGCAGCGCATTCGCCCAGACGACGGTCACCTCGGCACCGCCCGCGAGCTTCACGCTTCCCAACGGCCTTCAGGTCGTGGTGATCCCGGATCACCGCACGCCCGTGGTCACCGAGATGATCTGGTACAAGGTCGGCTCGGCCGACGAGACGCCCGGCAAATCCGGTCTCGCCCACTTCCTCGAACATTTGATGTTCAAGGGCACGTCGAAGCATCCCGTCGGCGAGTTTTCTCAAACCGTGCTCCGCGTCGGCGGCAACGAGAACGCCTCGACCTCGGTGGATTACACCAACTACTACCAGCGCGTGCCGAAGGAGCAGCTCCCGACCATGATGGAGTTCGAGGCCGATCGCATGACCGGGCTGGTGCTCAAGGACGAGAACGTGCTGCCCGAGCGCGATGTCGTGCTCGAAGAGTACAACATGCGCGTTGCCAACAGCCCCGACGCGCGCCTCAATGAACAGATCATGGCGGCGCTCTATCTCAACCATCCCTACGGCCGTCCGGTGATCGGCTGGCACCAGGAGATCGAGAAGCTCAATCGCGAGGACGCGCTGGCCTTCTATCGCCGGTTCTACGCGCCGAACAATGCGATCCTGGTCATCGCCGGCGATGTCGAGGCCGCCGATGTGCGCCCGCTGGTCGAGCGCAATTTCGGTCCGATCCCGTCGCAACCGTCGATCCCTGCCCGTCGCATTCGTCCGCAGGAGCCGGAGCCTGCGGCGCCGCGCACCGTCACCTTGTCCGACCCGCGCGTCGAGCAGCCGAGCCTGCGCCGCTATTATCTGGTGCCCTCGGCGACGACGGCCGCGGCTGGCGAAAGCGCTGCGCTCGACGTGCTCGCACAGTTGATGGGCGGCGGCAGCAACTCCTATCTCTACCGCGCGCTCGTCGTCGACAAGCCGCTCGCAGTCTCGGCCAGCGCCAGCTATTCCAGCATCTCGCTCGATCCGACCCAGTTCGCGATCTCGGCCTCGCCGAAATCAGGTGTCAGCTTCACCGAAGTCGAGCAGGCGATCGACCGCGTGATCGCCGACGTTGCGCAAAACCCGATCCGCGCCGAGGATCTCGAGCGGGTCAAGACCCAGCTCATTGCGGAAGCGATCTACGCCCAGGACAACCAGGCGGTGTTGGCGCGCTGGTATGGCGGCGCACTGACCACGGGCCTGTCGATCGAGGATATCCGAAGCTGGCCCGACCGCATCCGCGCCGTCACCGCCGAGCAGGTCCGTGAGGCCGCGCAAAAATGGATCGAGAAGAATCGCTCGGTGACCGGCTATCTGATCAAGGACACCAGCACCGCTGCCAAGCGCGAGGAGAAGCGTTCGTGACCTATCCTATCCTTCGCGCGCGCCAGGTCGCGCTTTCCTTCGTCACCGGCGCTGCACTCGCGCTCGCCGCGGTCTCGCCGTCGCAGGCGGCAGCAAAGATCCAGCACCTGGTGTCGCCGGGCGGCATCGAAGCATGGTTCGTCCAGGACGCGACCGTGCCGCTGATTGCCATGGAATATTCCTTTGCCGGCGGCTCGGCGCAGGATCCCAAGGACAAGCCCGGCGTCGCCAATCTGGTCGGCGACCTGCTCGACGAAGGCTCGGGCGATCTCGATTCCAAGACCTTCCATGAGCGGCTCGACCGCCGCGCCATCGAGCTCTCGTTCAGCGCCACCCGCGATACCTTCCGCGGCAGCCTGCGCATGCTGCGCGACAACAAGGACGAAGCCTTCGACCTGCTCCGGTCCGCGCTGACCTCGCCGCATTTCGATACGGCCGATGTCGAGCGCGTCCGCTCGCAGGTCGTCTCGGGCCTGCGCCGCGACACCACCAACCCGAGCTCGCTCGCGAGCCGCAAATTCCTGGAGATGACCTTCGGCGATCATCCCTATGGACGACAGACCAACGGCACGCTGGAGAGCGTGCCGACCATCACGGTCGCGGACATGAAGGATTATGTCGGCCGCATCCTCGCCCGAGACACGCTGAAGATCGCCGTGGTCGGCGACGTCGATCCGGCGACCTTAGGCAAACTGCTCGACCACACGTTTGGCAGTTTGCCTGCCAAAGCCACTCTGACGCCGGTTCCCGACGTCGAGGCTGCAAAGCCACCGCAGCGCGCCTTCGTGCCGCTAGACGTGCCGCAGACCGTGATCACCTTCGGCGGCCCCGGCGTGATGCGCAACGATCCGAATTTCATGGCGGCCTATGTCGTCAACCATATCCTCGGTGGCGGCGGCCTGTCCTCGCGGCTTTATCGCGAAGTCCGCGAGAAGCGCGGACTGGCTTATTCAGTGTTCGAATCGCTGCTGTGGATGGAACATTCGGGAATCTTCATCGGTAACACCGGCACCCGGGCCGACCGTGCCGGCGACACCATGGCTGCCATCGAGAAAGAGGTCCGCCGTATCGCCGACGAGGGTCCGACCCAGAAGGAGCTTGACGAGGCCAAGTCCTACCTCAAGGGCTCGCAGATGCTGGTGCTCGACACCTCCTCAAAGCTCGCGCAGGCGCTGCTGCAATATCAGCAGGACAAGCTGCCGATCGATTATATCGAGAAGCGCAACGCCATCGTCGATGCCGTGACCCTGGACGATGCCAAGGCCGCAGCCAAGCGGCTGTGGAGCCAGGGGCTCCTGACGGTCATCGTCGGCCGCGCACCGCAGGCTGCTGCGCAGCCGGCGGCGGCACCGGCGACGAAGTCGAACTGACGTCCGCTGACGTTTCCTGAATGGCCGGGGCTCGCCCCGGCCATTTGCGTTTCCGCCATCCCGCCATTGCCGAACATGGACGTTCCGCGATATGTCGGGGCATCACGAATGGTGCCATCATGCTGCGGATATCCCGCGATCTCGTCATCGACGAGGACGACATCGAGATCGGCTTTGTCCGCGCCTCCGGCCCGGGCGGGCAGAACGTCAACAAGGTCTCGACCTCGGCACAACTGCGCTACGACACGCGCAAGCTGACCATCCCGGAGGATGCGATGATCCGGCTCGCCCGCATCGCCGGCCAGCGCATGACCAAGGACGGCGTGATCGTCATTCACGCCCAGCGCTTTCGCACCCAGGAGCGTAACCGGCAGGACGCCATCGACCGGCTCGTCGAGATCCTCACCGAGGCCATGGTCCGGCCGACGCCGCGCCGCGCGACGCGACCGACCTTTGCTTCCAAGCAGCGGCGCCTCGACGGCAAGAAGCGCCGCAGCGACGTCAAGGCCGGCCGCGGCGGCCGCTTCGACGATTGATCGAAAAAACCTCCGGCCGACACGCGACCGGAGGTCCGTTCACTCAGATCTCGCGCGTCAGTAGCGCTTGCCGTTGGTGGTTGCCCCGCCCGCAGCCGAGCCGTCGGTTGCGCTCTTGTGCGCGGCACTTCCTGTCGTCCCGACCGTGCTCTTGGTGCTCCTGGCCGGCTTCATGCCTGTTTGGCTCGCACCGCCCGACTGTGCTTCCAGCTCCTCCTCGCTGTTGCCTGCGACGCCGCCGTGCGTCGTCTTGCCTTGCGCGCCGCCTCGCAACTTGCTGTCAGATGACATTCCTTGCGCAAGGACGGGGCCCGCAAGCAGAGCGGAAAGTGCGCAAGCGATCACTGAGGTCTTCACCAACTTCATCCATGTCTCCTGGATTTTATTCGCGATGAGCGGTTCGGCCGTTCCCCACGCCGTTCGTCTGGACCGGACCGCCCCATCGCGCAAAGAGCTGAACGGCGCGTTCGCGATGCAATCCCGACCGTGTGGTCATCGTTTAGGAATTTCGCGGCACTTTCGCGGAATCGTGCTCCTCATATGCGGCGGCAAGGAACACGCGCGTGCGGAAAATCCAGATCTGATATGTGGGTAGCGGGACTTATCCCATGCATTTGCGTTCCGGCGGGGATAAACTGCGCCGTCATTGAGCGAATCCATGCCCGTCCGCCAGCTTCCAGAACAGGTCGTCAACCGCATCGCCGCCGGCGAGGTGGTCGAGCGCCCGGCGAGCGTGGTCAAGGAGCTCGTCGAGAACGCCATCGATGCCGGCGCGAGCCGGATCGACGTCTTCACCGATGGCGGCGGCCGACGGCGGATCGGCATTACCGACGACGGCAGCGGCATGACCGCGAAGGACCTCGCGCTCGCGGTCGAGCGCCATGCGACCTCCAAGCTCGACGACGAGGATCTGCTCCAGATCCGCACGCTCGGGTTCCGTGGCGAGGCACTGCCTTCGATCGGCTCGGTGGCGCGGCTCTCGATCACGACGCGGCATGCCAGCGAGCCGCATGCCTGGGCGCTCACTGTCGAGGGCGGCGAGAAGTCCGAGATCATGCCGGCCGCGCTCGCGCACGGCACCCGCGTCGAGGTCAACGACCTCTTCTACGCGACGCCGGCGCGGCTGAAATTCCTGAAGACCGATCGCACCGAAGCCGAAGCGATCCGCGAGGTGGTGCGACGCCTCGCTATGGCACGGCCTGACGTCGCCTTCAGCCTCGCGGGCGAAGAGCGCGCGCCTGTCACCTGGGCCGCCGCACTGCCCGGCGCGGCCGGACGGCTGACGCGGCTTGGCGACATCCTGGGCGCTGAGTTCCGCAGCCATGCCTTCGAGGTCCATGCCGAGCGCGACGGTGTCGTCGTCGCCGGCTATGCCGCGGCCCCCGCGCTGACCAAGGCCAATGCGCTCGGGCAATATCTGTTCGTCAACGGCCGGCCGGTGCGCGACAAGCTGATCCTGGGGGCGGTGCGCGGCGCCTATGCCGATTATCTGCCGCGCGACCGCCATCCGGTGCTGGCGCTGTTCGTGACGCTCGACCCGCGCGAGGTCGACGCCAATGTGCATCCGGCCAAGTCCGAGGTGCGCTTCCGCAATGCCGGCCTCGTGCGTGCGCTGATCGTGCACGGACTGAAGGAAGGTCTCGCGCGCGAAGGACGCCGCACCGCGGCCAATAGCGGCGAGAGCGCCTTGTCCTCGTTCCGTCCCGCCTTCACGCCGCCACGACCGGCAAGCTGGGACTGGCGAGCTTCGCCGTCTGCACCGGTTGCTTCGATGCCGACATTCGACGGCTCCGCCGCGCCCGCTTTCGCCGAGCGCGCGCAGGCTGCGTTCGATGTCGGTGCGCCGAGCGCTGATGTGCGGTTCGACGCGCAGCCTGTCGCCGATCTCGTCGACCGCCCGCTCGGCGCGGCGCGCACGCAGCTGCATGAGACATACATCGTGTCGCAGACCCGCGACGGTCTGATCATCGTGGACCAGCACGCCGCGCATGAGCGGATCGTCTATGAGCGCCTCAAGGCGTCACTCGCCGAGAGCGGCGTGCAGAGGCAGATCCTGTTGATCCCCGAAATCGTCGAGATGGACGAGGCCACGGTCGAGCGGCTGCTCGAACGCAGCGAGGAGCTTGCTTCCTTTGGTCTCGCGATTGAATCCTTCGGCCCCGGCGCGGTCGCGGTGCGCGAGACGCCCTCGCTGCTCGGCAAGACCAATGCGGGCGGCCTCTTGCGCGATCTCTCCGAGCACATGGCCGAGTGGGACGAGGCGCTGCCGCTCGAACGCCGCCTGATGCATGTCGCCGCCACCATGGCCTGCCACGGCTCGGTCCGCGCCGGCCGCAGACTGCGGCCCGAGGAGATGAACGCCCTGCTCCGCGAGATGGAGGAGACGCCGAACTCCGGCCAGTGCAACCACGGCCGGCCGACATACGTGGAGCTGAAGCTTGCAGATGTGGAGAAGCTGTTCGGGCGAAGGTGACGGTGCCGTAGGGTGGGTTAGCGTAGCGTAACCCACCGCTTTTACGTCCGTTGAGACGATGGCGGATTACGCTGCGCTAATCCGCCCTACCCAGAAACACGAACTCCGTGTCGTCATACGCCCGCCGCTCCAGCTCTTCAAAACCCTCCGGCGTCGTAAACTGCGCGGCCTTCGCCTCCTCCACCACCAGCAGCGCGCCAGGCGTCAGCCAGCCGCCATCGCGCAAGCTCGCGAGTGCCTTCTCCGCAAAACCCTTGCCGTAGGGCGGGTCGAGAAACACCAGCGAAAACGGCTCTACGGGATGCGCGGGGCCGAGGTCGGTCGCATCGCGGCGATAGACTTTGGTGACACCACCAAGGCCGAGCGACTCGACGTTGTTGCGCAGCAGCGCCCGCGCCTCCGCGCCATTGTCCACGAACAGCGTGAACTTCGCACCGCGCGAGGACGCCTCGATGCCGAGCGCTCCGGTGCCGGCGAAGAGGTCAAGCACGCGCGCGTCCGAGACCGGATCATCGTAGGCGTGCACGAGGATGTTGAACACGGACTCGCGCAAGCGATCCGCCGTGGGACGGATGTCGCGCGAAGACGGTGAAGCGAGATTGCGCCCCTTCAAGCGACCGCCGACGACACGCAAGCTAGTCCTCCCGCGGCGTCAGATCGCGCTTGCCGTGATAGCCGCGCTTGGGACGGCGCGGCGGGCCGTAGCCGCTCGCCTCTTCCTCGTTGCGCTCGCGCGCCTCCTCGCTGCCGGTGCGCTGCACCAGCACGCGGCGGCCCTTGCGGTCGGCGATCACGGCGCGCTTGGACGTCTTGGGGCCGGATGCATCACCCTCGGCAGGTTTCTTCGGTACGTCGAACTGCGCCCCCGACTTCTCGATCACCTTGTCGCCGAGCTGCTCGCGCAATACGCGCGCGCGGACTTCCTCGACCTGGCCCTCCGGCACTTCGCCGAGCTGGAACGGGCCGTAGGACACGCGGATCAGACGGTTCACCTCGAGCCCGAGATGGGCGCAGACATTGCGCACCTCGCGGTTCTTGCCTTCGCGGATCGCGAACACCAGCCAGACATTGGCGCCCTGGTCGCGCTCCAGCGTCGCCTCGATCGGACCGTATTTCACGCCGTCGACCTCGATGCCGTTCTTGAGCTGGTCGAGCTGCGCCTGGGTGATGTCGCCATGGGCGCGAACGCGGTAGCGCCGCAGCCAGCCGGTGTCGGGCAGCTCGAGCGTGCGCGCGAGACCACCATCATTGGTGAGCAGCAGCAGGCCCTCGGTGTTGAAATCGAGGCGGCCGACCGAGATCAGGCGCGGCAACCCTTCGGGCAGATTGTCGAACACGGTCGGACGGCCCTCGGGGTCGTCATGCGTCGTCATCAGCCCGCGCGGCTTGTGATAGAGGAACAGCCGCGTGCGCTCGCGCTCCGGCAACGGCTTGCCATCGACCAGAACGACGTCGTTCTTGGTGATGTCGAGCGCCGGCGAGTTGATGACGCGGCCGTTGACGGTGACGCGTCCCTGCGTGACCATCTCCTCCGCATCGCGGCGCGAGGCGAGACCCGCACGTGCCAGCGCCTTGGCGATGCGCTCGCCGGCCTTCTTGGGCTTCGGCGCCTCTTCGCGGCGCGGACGCCCCTCGAAATCACGCTCGCGCTCGCGATAGGCGCCGCGGCCGCCGAAGGCCGGACGCTTCTCGAAGATGCGGCCGTCGTCCTCGTTGTCGCGGCGCGGACGGTCGCGGAAGCGGTTTTCGCTGCGCGGATGCTCCTGCCAGTCCATGCGGCCTTCCGGCCGCTCGCGCGGACGATCGAATTTCGGACGCTCTCGGAACGGACGGTCACCCGACCCACGATCGTCGCGCGAGCGCGAGAAGCGCGGACGGTCCTCGCCGCGGCCGCTGTCGCGACGATCGTCGCGCTGACGCCAGGGTTTTTCCTCGCTGCGATCGCGGCCGCCGAAATCCCTGTCGAAGCTCTTGCGCGGACGGTCGCCATGCGGACGATCGTCGCGCTTCTGCCACGGCTTTGAATCGCTGCGCTCGCCGCGGTCGCGCGAAAACTTCCGCTCGCTGTCGAACTTGCGTTCCGGACGGTCCCCGCGCGGGCGCTTGTCGCCGAACTTCTTGTCGCCGAAGCGACCGGCGGGACGCGCATCGTCGCGATCGCGGCTGCGCGGCGGACGGTCGTCGCGGCCATAGGACGGACGATCTCCGCGCGGCTTGAAGGAGCGCTTCTCGCCATCGCGCGATCCACGATCGGAGAAGGGGCGGTCGCCACGCGGCTTGAAGCTGCGCTCGCCGCGTGCCTCGCTGCTGCGATCGTCGCGCCTGAAGCGGGGACGGTCGGAAAAATCGCGGCGCGGGGCGTCGCCCTCCTCGCGGCGGCGGAAGGGGCGGCTGTCGCGGTCGCCGCGGGGCGGGCGGCTGTCGCGATCGCTTTTGCCTTCAAAGCCGCGCTTGGCGAATTTCTTCTCGGGGCCACGGGGCTTGCCGCTGCGGCCGCCTTTGGGCGGGCCTCGCCGGCCGCGGGAATCGTTGTCTTTGTCGCTGTCGCGAGGCATGAATAATCTCACTTACGGGGGTGGCCAGACGCATTGCGCGCGCTCGTTTCGAGCCGCATGCTCAGGCAAATCAGGTAATGCACTTCTGCTGAAGGCGCAGCTACTAGCAGGTTTCTTCGGATGATACGAGGCTTGAAAGCCCCCTCCTTCATGGATTTGGCGCTCAAAACGGCCGAAAATGCCGGAAAGGCGGGCGAAGTTCCGATCGGGTGCGTGGTGGTCCGGAATTACGAGGTCATCGCCACCGCCGCCAACCGGACGCTGACCGATTACGACCCCACCGGCCACGCCGAGATCATAGCGCTGCGCGAGGCGGCGAAGAAGATCGGCAGCGAGCGGCTGATCGACTGCGACCTCTACGTGACGCTGGAGCCCTGCACCATGTGTGCGGGCGCGATCTCCTTTGCAAGGGTCCGCCGGCTCTATTACGGCGCGGCCGACCCCAAGGGCGGCGCGGTGGAGTCAGGCGTGCGGTTCTTTGCCTCCCCGACCTGCCACCATGCCCCGGACGTCTATTCCGGGGTCGGCGAGAGCGAGGCGGCGCGGCTGCTCAAGGAGTTCTTTCGCGAGCGGCGGTAGGGGTCTCTCCCCGTCATTGCGAGCGCAGCGAAGCAATCCAGGGTCTTTCCGCGGAGACAGGCTGGATTGCTTCGTCGCAAGGGCTCCTCGCAATGACGGTGTGGCTCACGCCGAGAAGAACGTACGCAGCGCCTGCGCGGTCACGTCGGGGTTCTCCTCGGTGAGGAAGTGGCCGGAGTCGACCGGCATGCCGTCGACATTGGTGGCCCATTGCTTCCAGACATCGAGCGGGGTCGCGGCGGCCTGGGCGATGCCAGAGCCACCCCACAGCGCCAGCATCGGCACGGTGATCTTCTTGCCGGCTTCGAAATCGGCCTTGTCGAGGTCGTAGTCGATATAGGCGCCGGCGCGGTAGTCCTCGCACATCGCGTGGATGCGGGCGGGATCGCGGAACGGGGCGATGTAGTGCGCAAGCGCGCGCGGGTCGATCGCATCCAGATTCTTCGACTTGGTCTGGCTCGCCATCTTGAAACGCAGGAAGAATTCGCCTTGTCCTGCGATCAGCGTCTCCGGCAGCGGCGCGGGCTGGGCCAGGAAGGTCCAGTGGTAGATCTTCAGCGCGTAGGCGCGATTCATGCGCTCCCAGTAATTATAGGTCGGCAGGATATCGAGCACGGCGAGCTTCGACAGCCGGCCGGGATGATCGAGCGCGAGGCGATACGAGACGCGGCCGCCGCGGTCGTGGCCGGCCAGCGCGAAGTGGACGTGGCCGAGGCGCTCCATCATCTCGACCATCGCCTTCGCCATCGCGCGCTTGCTGTACGGCATGTGCAGCGCGTCGCTCTCGGGCATGTCGGACCAGCCATAGCCCGGCAGGTCGGCGATGATCAGCGTGAACCGGTCGGCGAACTCAGGCGCGACGCGGTGCCACATCACATGCGTCTCGGAGAAGCCGTGCAAGAGCAGCAGCGGCGGCCCCTTGCCACCGACCCGGGCGAAGATGCGGCCGAACGAGGTGTCGGTCCATTCGGAGGCGAAGCCGGGATAGAGGTCGGCGAGATCGGACATCTTCTGCATCCTTGTCTGGTCAGTCGCGGGGGTCCGACACACCAAAAGTCGAAAACAACCCCATGCACAGTAGCGGTATTATCAGCGGGGCGGCTAACCCCATCTGCTGATTGCGCATTTCTGCAATGTCGAGATGGGGCCAAACGTCGAGATTCCGGATCGGCGCGTTGCGCCGTCCGGAATGACGGCTAGCTGCGCGCCTTCTCGGCTTCCACCGCCTGCCAGCCGATATCGCGGCGGCAAAAGCCCTCCGGCCAGCGGATCAAGTCGACCGCCTGGTAGGCGCGCGCCTGTGCCTCAGCCACGGTCGCGCCCAGCGCGCAGACATTGAGCACGCGGCCGCCATTGGCGAGGATGGCGCCGTCCTTGGCGACGGTGCCGGCGTGGAAGATCTCGACGGTGTCGACCTTGGCCGCATCATCGAGCCCCTCGATCTCAGTGCCCTTCTGGTAGTCGCCGGGATAGCCTTTTGCCGCCATCACCACCGTCAGTGCCGACTCCGGATACCAGCGCAGGTCAAAGTTCTTCAGCTGGCCGTCACACGCCGCGAGCAACGCGGGCACGATGTCGCTCATCATGCGCAGCATCAGCACCTGGCACTCGGGATCGCCGAAGCGGACGTTGAACTCGAACAGCTTTGGGCCCTGCGTCGTCAGCATGATGCCGGCGTAAAGCACGCCGCGGAACGGCGTGCCGCGCTGCTTCATGCCCGCGACCGTCGGCAGGATGATTTTCGCCATGATCGCGTCGTGGATCGCGGGCGTGACCAAAGGCGTCGGCGAATAGGCGCCCATGCCGCCGGTGTTCGGGCCGACGTCATGGTCGAACACGCGCTTGTGGTCCTGCGCCGAGGCGAGCGGGATGGCGGTTACGCCGTCGCACAGCGCGAAGAAGCTGATCTCGCGGCCCGCCAGAAATTCCTCGATCACGACTTCAGCGCCGGCCTCGCCAAACGCGCCCTCGAACATCATGGCGATGGCGTCCTCCGCCTCGCGCACGGTCTTGGCGACGACCACGCCCTTGCCGGCGGCAAGGCCGTCGGCCTTGACCACGATCGGCGCGCCCTGGCTGTGCACGTAAGCGAGCGCATCGGCAGCGTTGGTGAAACGCTTGTAGGCGCCGGTCGGAATGCCGAATTCGGTGCACAGCGCCTTGGTGAAGCCCTTGGAGCTTTCGAGCTGGGCCGCCGCCTTGCTCGGCCCGAACGCCTTGATGCCGGCGGCGGTGAGATCATCGACGATGCCGGCCGCCAGCGGCGTCTCTGGGCCGACCACCACGAGCTCGACCGCGTTCTTTTTGCAGAAGTCGATCACGGCCGCATGGTCGGCGACATCGAGCGCCACGCACTCCGCCTCGCGCGCGATGCCGGCATTGCCGGGCGCGCACCAGAGTTTGGTCACCAGGGGAGAGGCCGCGATCTTCCACGCCAGGGCATGTTCGCGGCCGCCGGAACCAAGCAGGAGAATGTGCATCGAAGGCTCGGAAAATGAGGGGTTTTGCTGGGGCGGAGGTCGCACGAATCGGGGTGGGGCTCAAGGGGGGTAGACCAATCACGCCTGTCATTCCGACGCGAGCCAAGCTCTCCTAACCTTGCCACAATTCAACAGCGGAAATTGCGCTGCAATATCACGCTGCGGTCGTTGGAGTGTATGGTCAGTAGAAAAAATCTAAATTCCGTCTTGGCCGCAGATGCGTCGGCGCGGTGCCCGGCTCTGATAGCGACCGGGGCGGATTGACGCATGAGTGTACCGATTTCGGGACTCGAACTCGTCCGTATTCGCCCCGTGAGGGGCCCGCGAGCGAATCGGCTAATTTGGTTCGATTTTAGAAGGGATCAAGCATGACCATTGATCTAAGCAAAGCGCGCTATCCGCACGTCCCGGAGCGAAACAAACGCATTTGCGCCCGCTTCGACGAAGGACGCGCCTCTGGTCTGTCGTTGACGGCCCTCGGAAAGGAATTCGGCCTCAATCGCGAGACCATTCGCGGCATCATCCGCCGCCGTGACAACGCGCGCCGACGAGCAGAGGCACTTGCGCCGCGCAGAGAGGCGTTTGCGAAGGGCGTAGATCGTCAACTCAGCGACCGTCGATCGGCCCACGGCTGAGCTAGACGAGATCGAATTACGGTGCACTAAATTTCAAGCCAAAGCATTGGATGACATAGTTTAGTGCACTGTCACCGTAATCGCCGTCTCGATGAATGGCTCGATGCCAAACTCTTACGAAGAGCTACATAAGTGACGTTGGTGGTCGCAGGCTCAATCAACGGCAGGGGCTGGATTGTTTCGGACACGCTGATATCCGGCGGTACTATCACCTTGAGGGATCGAGAATATCAAGTGAAGTGCCTTGCGGCGCAGGATCGGCGCTCTCTCGTAGCTTTTGCGGGGAACGACGCGCACAACGGTCTCCTAGCAATTGAAGAAGCAGCAGCGATGCCTAGCGGCGAAGACGCGTTGCGGGCACTGCAAGCTGTTCAAGCCGCGAATCCAATCAACGATTTTCTTTATATGTTTCTAGACGAGGGGACCGCGCGTCTGTTCAAAGTCTCTGACCGCGGGCACGCCTCCGAAACCAGCGCAGCGTATATCGGAGAACAGAGTGCGTTTGAGCAATTTCAAGGAATTCGCCACGCCACCGAAACCGATCCAGTTCCGCTGTCCCTTGAAACTTTCCTATTTGGAACCAGAGCACCAAGCGAAATCCCCAGCGCGGTGTCCAGCGTTACAATTTCTATGCTGCGAATGTTCATGCAGCGAGCCGAACGAGACGTTGGAGGTTGGGCGGTTCCATATGTTCTAATACCAGAAGGCGCATACATGTGCGGATACGCGCACGGGGTTTCTGATCCGATCTTTGACAAGATTGCTCCAGGAACGGTCGTTCCTCACGGGACCGCGGAAGCTGGAGGGTATGGTCTTTCCGTCACCGAATTCGGAGACCTTGAAGGCATGGTGGTTTATTACCGCCAGATGCCGGGCGGACTAGTTCTGGTTCGGCAGGAGCGGAATTACGACGTCATTCGAATAGATGGCGCTCCCAACTTGTTTCTCGCTGCCGCTCGTGAGCTACTGAAACAGCCCGTCGACATATTTTTCGGCGAGGATATGCCAACCAGTTTGCCAGATAGCATAACGATACTCCGAGACGAATCTGGCCAGCCGGCTGCTGCAATAGCAAGACGGGGCAACAACCTGTCTTTCTCTGTTCTAAACCTTGCGACAGCTTTCAAGACCAGCCGCAGGTTCGATTTTGGTAACGAACAAAAGGGACCCAAGTCGGTGACCGTACAAAATGTAACGTTGACGCTTACTGACCGCAATCAAGTCGCGCTCCAGTTGGTTCACGACGGAAAGGTGGTCGGCGAGTCATCACTCAATGCAAGCGAGCTGGACACGATTGTTGCGGGCCTCGCCCAGTTCCGGGCTGCGTTGGATCAGCCTGTACCTAGCGAGCCCGATCAAAGTGGAGGATCGCAAGAACTTCTCGTAATTGATCCAGCGTGGCGTACCACCGCTTCGCCGCACAGCGAGATAGATGGAATTGTCCTGCGCTTGCGACACGTAGGGCTCGGTTGGACTTCGTTCCTTTTACCTCGTCACGAGGCGCAAGCATTGGGGCAATGGCTTGTCGACAATGCAGCCGGCCCAGCCACAAATGAATAATACGTAATCGGAGACAACAATGGAGAATTGCGGTGACAGTGCACTAAACTCCAAGCCAGGATGACATAGTTTAGTGCACTGTCACCGTAATCCACCACGAAGCGTTCGCCGAACTCGGGGGATTACGGTGACAGTGCACAAAATTCCAAAGCCTAAGCATTAGTTGCCCCGGTTTGGTGCACTGTCACCGTAATCCCCGTCATTCCGGAGCGCGCGTAGCGCGAGCCCGGAATCCATTGGGCTCCAGCGTCGGTAGATGAATGGATTCCGGGCTCGTCGCTTCGCGACGCCCCGGAATGACGGTTGAGAGAGGCGCGCCGCGCGAACGCGACGAGGGTGCTCTTCCCTTTGCCCCTTGCGGCTGCCCTCTCCCGCAAGAGGCGGGGCACGGCAATGCGGATCTCACCGGCGGAGCCATCCAACAGCGTTCGCCCGCAGGGAGAGCAGCCAATTCCAGAGGCGGGCGAACCAGGGCAGCGTGAGGAGTTTCGGGCGGACGATCCTGAACAGTCTTTCGACCAGAAACAGGCTAGCCGCGTAGGCGCACAGGATGACGGCGGTGCCGGTGATCCAATGCCCTTCACCTGCAATCGCGACGGCAGCGAGCTTCAGGGGCTCGACGATACTGGCCGGGATGAGAAGCAGTATCAGGGATTGGTAAGGCCCCAATCCCTCGATGTGGCGACGCAGCCACGATCGCTGATGTGACGAGGGCTGCGACATGGGACTATCGCCCGAGCCTCTTCTCCACCTTCTTCCTGGTATTGCCGACTTTTCTGACCGCCTTCTTGACGGCCGAGGCCGATCGTCCTGATTTCCTGGCCTCGTATTGGACTTCGTAGTCCTGCCCGCCAGCGACGCGGCTGCGGTCCTGCTCGCGCCCGCGGGCGGTTTGTTTCTTTGCCTTCTTCGCCATGACATTCCTCCTCATGGCGCAACGCAGGAATAAGTCGCCCGGTTCCGAGAGCCTTTCCTCGCTTTGATGACGGCGCGATCCGAGACGCGCTGCTCGCGCCGAGACGCGAATTGGAACGTACCGGGGGCGGATCGCTTGATGGCTCAAAGGAGTGCCATCATGAACACCTCCCGTTTCGCGCTCGTCATGGCAATTATCATTCCCTGCTCCGCGTTCGCTCAGGGTGGCGGCGGAGGAGGAGGTGGTGGTGGTGGCGCTGGAGGCGCAGGCGGAGCATCATCTTCGGCCGGCGGCGCGGCAGGCGCAGCTTCCTCGGCCGGGAGGGCGGGTGCAGCCGCAACATCTCCATCCGGTTCAGTCGGGACCGGTGCCGCGGGCACTGTCGCCCCGGGGACTGGCGCCCCGGGGACTGGCTCCCCGGGGACTGGTGCAAATGCGAACGCGACGACGGCACCTGGCGTCAACGCACCTAACCCTGGCAGTGGATCGACCACCGGAAACGTTGCGGGCGGCAGCCTCAACAGCCCCTCGCCCGCCCAATCAGGTGCAAATCTTCCAACAGGCAGCGGCAACGGACTGACAACGGGAGCGGCGCCCGGCACGAACACGGCCGGTACGGCAGCCCCATCGGGTTCGCCCGCGAACGCTCAAGCCACGGCCCCTGCGGGCGGCATCGGCCGGCCGATGACGACGGACGAAAAGGGCAGTGACGACAAGATCGATCAAGAGAACAACCGCGCCGATAGAATCGTGGGGAAGATTTGCAAAAGTTGCTGAATTGCACCCTGTGCATCGCTTTCATCGCAGCGCTTGCGCTGAATGAGCCTGCCGAGGCCAGACACCACAGGCAGCATGCGCATCCCGTCGCATCCGGGACAGGCGAGCCCAACGCCACGAAGCCTGCCGCGGGTACGCCTCGCGATCCCGCCGACATCGCGCTGGAGAGGAAGATCAAGAGCATCTGCCGCGGCTGCTAGGCACAATGGGAATGGGTGACGGTGCTGGCGCTTTGTTGAAGTTCAGTGCAACTGTCACGGTAATCCGTAATTCGCGTAATTCCGTCATTCCGGGGCGCGCGTAGCGCAAGCTATGGTGCGCAATTGCGCAGCTGAGAATCCATCCGGCGGCAGCGTTGGGGCGAAATGGATTCCGGGTTCGTCGCTTCGCGACGCCCCGGAATGACGAAGGAAGGATGCGTGCGTGCCGTGACGACGGCGGATTCTACACCTGCTTCCCCGCAATGATCTCCTGCAACGTCGCCACATGCCGCGCGAAGGCGCCGCGGCCGGCGGCGGTGGCGGTCACCGTTGTTTGCGGCTTCTTGCCCACAAAAGCCTTGTCGACCGAGACGTAGCCGGCCTTCGCCAGCGTCTCGATATGGGCGCCGAGATTGCCGTCGGTGGCGCCGGTGAGTTTTTTCAGCCGGGCGAATTCCAGGCCTGAGGCGACCGGCAGGGCGTTCAGGGCCGCCATGATCTTCAGCCGCAACGGCTGATGGATGATGTCGTCGAGCTCGGCCATCAGATCCGCCGCATCCAGAGGCCGCCGAGGATCAGGCCGCCGCCGTTGACGAAGGCCATCCAGAGCGGGAAGGCGGCGCCGATATAGAAGAAGCCGATCAATGTCAGCGCGGTGATGACAAGGCCGATCGCGACGAAGGCGGTGCCGAACCAGAGCCCCGCCAGCATGTAGAACAGCATGAAGTAGAGCGGCCAGAACGTGCCCTGCTGGCGCGGGCCGAATTGGCCGATCACGCTGGTGCAGAGATAACCGAAGGCGAAGAACAGCACGAAGACCAGCAGCAGCCTGATATCGAAGGCGGCGCCATAGGCGTGATGCGGCGGATTGAAGACGCGAAGCGCGACCAGACCCGCGACGCCCACGACATCCACCGCAATCCAGGCGTAGCCCGCATAGAGCGGCCACGCCCAAGTTACCAGGTTGCCGGCGAAGACCAGAACGCCCCACCAGATCGCCGCGAGGCTCGCCAGTTCGTAGAGCCGCGATTGCCGCACGCGCTGGACGATGTCATCGATCTCGGCCAGCGCTTCAGCCGCCTGCTTGCTGTCGATCATGGCTGTCACCATCAACCCGGTATCACCGCAACATCGTCGGCGCGAGCGGCGGCACGCCGGCGCCGCGCAACGGCGATGGTGCGCATAGCTGCGTAACTGATCAGGAACATCACGGCCTTGCTGACGATGCCATAGATCGACATCGCCGCCGACCAGGTCGCGACGTCGAAGTTGAGCGCCACGATCACGTTGAGCGCGGCAGAGAAGAACATCAATGCCGCCCAGGCGTAGCCGACGATGATGGCGATGTCAGGCACCAGCTCGATCGCCACGGGCGGCAGATAGCGGTTCATCCAGCCGCGCTTCAGCATCACGATGCCGACGATGACGTAGATCACGCTCGGCTTGATCATGACGAAACGCGGATCGTTGGTGATGAGCGTGACGGTGCCGGCGCCGAGCACCAGAAACAGGCTCATCCATTGCATGATGTCGATCGGCTTGCTGCGCGCGAATTGCCAGCCGATCTGGGCGAGGCCGAGCGCCATGCCGAGCACGACCGACAGGGTCACGTTGTGGGTCAGCAGATAGAGCACGAGAAAGAACAGCGTCGCCGCCATGTCGAGCAGCAGCAATTTCCCTGCTTGGAGCAGATTTTTCATGATTGCCCCGCCCCTCTGGTCGCCACGTCCTCGGCGATCGCATTGACCGCCTTCGGATTGGTGACCATGCCCATATGGTTGACGCCGTCGATGATCTTGACGTCGATGGACGGCCTGATCGCCTGCACGACTTCCGCATATTTGCCTGAAATCATCATCTCGTCCTCGCCGCCGCCGAAGATCGTCATCGGATGCGTCACGGCGGGCAGATCGAGGCGATAGCCGTGCGTGGCGAAATTGCGCATCAGGCGGTCGGAATAAACAGCGGTGAGAATGCGCTCCGAATTCGCAGGCACCGCGAAAGCGAGCACCGGCAGCTGCGCGCAGCAATCGATGCCGAGCTTGCGCAGCGCGGTGAGGCCGAGGAAGCGCGGGATATCGGCATTGGCCCAGCCGCCGGAATGCGCGACGTTGGTCGGCGCGTCGTAGCCCAGATAGGGCGCGACCAGCACGGTGCGGACGAACAGATCCTGGATGATCGGGGTCGCGGCAATGCGCAGCGAGAAACCGGCGCCGGCGGAATGGCCGATC
The DNA here is from genome assembly GCF_001440035.1 of Bradyrhizobium manausense. Classification (GTDB taxonomy): domain Bacteria; phylum Pseudomonadota; class Alphaproteobacteria; order Rhizobiales; family Xanthobacteraceae; genus Bradyrhizobium; species Bradyrhizobium manausense. Next base: position 221,178 of record NZ_LJYG01000016.1, read on the forward strand.
AGCGTCAGCGGCAGCTCCGGCGCACTTTTGCGGACATGGGCGACGAAATCGACGAGGTCGTCCTCGAGCTGGCCGACATAGCCGATATCGCCGCGCGTGCCCGAGGCACCGTGGCCGCGCGTGTCCAGCGCCCAGGTCTCGACGCCGTGCGCGGCGAGCGCCGCCGTCAGCGCGTGGTTGACCGTGCCGGAGGAGCCGGACGAGCCGTGGATGAAGATCGCACCGCGACCGGTCTCCGCGCCCTTCGGTTGATAGTGGCGGAAGCCGAGCCAGCTGCCGTCGCGGGCCTGGAAGTGCTCCAGCGGCGGCAGGGTGGACCAGTCGATGCCCTTGGCGGAGTCCGAGACCGAGCGCAGCTCGGGCGGCCGCTGCAGCGGCGTCGCGACCAGCGCGGTAAAGACCAGGGCGACGGCGCCGACCGCGCACAGACCCCATTTGAGCAAGCCCAGCACCCCTCGGAGCAGCCGCATCGCCATGGTCGAACTCCTTCATTGGAACATCAATAGAGAACTCTATATTACAGAGTACTCTTGCGATCAAGAGGCGGATTCGCGCTCCGGAGCGAAAATCCTTAACGTCCTGATGACCCCAACATGCCGAATCGTTTGCCAGATGCCGCCTGCGGAACAACTTCACAACGCGCCTGAATTCACCGTTTCCGAGCTGTCCCAGTCGCTGAAGCGGACGGTCGAGGACACCTATGGCCATGTCCGGGTCCGCGGCGAGATCTCCGGGTTCCGCGGCGCCCATTCCTCCGGCCATTGCTATTTCGCGCTCAAGGACGAGAGCGCCAAGATCGAGGCGGTGATCTGGAAGGGCGTGCACGGCCGCATGCGCTTCAAGCCCCAGGAGGGGCTCGAGGTGATCGCGACCGGCAAGCTCACCACCTATCCGGGCTCGTCGAAATACCAGATCGTGATCGAGGCGCTGGAGCCGGCCGGCATCGGCGCGCTGATGGCGCTGATGGAGGAGCGCAAGAAGAAGCTCGCCGCCGAGGGCCTGTTCGACGAGGCGCGCAAGCAGCTCTTGCCCTGGCTGCCCGAGGTGATCGGCGTCGTCACCTCGCCGACCGGCGCCGTGATCCGCGACATCCTGCACCGGCTCGAGGACCGCTTTCCCCGCCGCGTGCTGGTGTGGCCGGTGAAGGTGCAGGGCGAAGGCTCGGCCGAGCAGGTCGCGGCCGCGATCCGCGGCTTCAACGCGCTGCCTGAAGGCGGCAGAATTCCGCGGCCCGACGTGCTGATCGTCGCGCGCGGCGGCGGCTCGCTGGAGGATCTCTGGTCGTTCAACGAGGAGATCGTGGTGCGCGCGGCGGCCGAGAGCATGATCCCGCTGATCTCGGCGGTCGGGCACGAGACCGACATCACGCTGATCGATTTCGTCGCCGACAAGCGCGCGCCGACGCCGACGGCGGCCGCGGAGATGGCGGTGCCGGTCCGCAGCGAATTGTTCGTCGAGGTGGCTGATCTGGCGCGGCGCACGCGCGCCTGTTGGCAGCGTGGCCACGAAAACCGCCGCAACGAGCTTCGCGCAGCCGCGCGTGCGCTGCCGGCGGCATCAGACCTGCTGGCGATCCCGCGGCAGCGGCTGGATTCGGCGGGCGCGTCCCTGCCCCGCTGCCTCAAGGCCAACACGCATGCGCATTTCCGCAGGTTTACCGCGGCTGGCTCGAAGCTGACGCTGCGGGTGCTGCACGGCCAGATCGCGCAGGCCGGGCACCGGCTCACCGTCTGCGGCGAGCGGCTCGGCCTGTCGGCGCGCTCGCTGCTCAGGCGGCGGCGCGACCGCTTCGCCGGACTTGAAGTGCGGCTGCGGGCCTCGAAGCTCTCCAACGCGCAGGCCCAGCGCAATGCGATTCTCCGCCAGCGCGAGCGTACGCAGCGGCTTTCCGAGCGGGCGGGCCGCGCGCTGGTGACGTTGCTGCAGCGGCTCGATGCCCGCGTCGAGAACAGCGGCAAGCTGCTCTCCGCCCTGTCCTATCGCGGCGTGCTCGCCCGCGGCTTTGCCTTGGTGCGCGATGATTCAGGGCATCCGCTGCATTCGGCCGACGCGATCGGGCCCGGTGCACGCGTCGAGATCGAGTTCGCGGATGGCCGCGTCGGCGCGACTGCGGATGCCGATCGGCCGGCGGCGGTGGCGAGGCGTGCGCCGGTGCAGCCGAAGGCTGCGGCGCAGGAGACAAAGCCGGCACAGAGGCGCGTGGCCAAGCCGGTCGATCAGGGCAGTCTGTTCTGAGGTCGGGGGCGTTGCCTCTCGCTGCGAAGGCCGGAACCCATACTCCAGGGAGAAGTTCGGCGAAGACTTGTCGTTCGGTACGTAGACCGACCGCAACCGATCGATCGCGCGGTATCGGTCCCGGTTCCCCGCGCGCAATTGCGCGCTAGGCCGGGACAACATTGGAGTTGGGAGCGCGCGCTCTCATCCCCGTCATTGCGAGGAGCTCTTGCGACGAAGCAATCCAGAATCCCTCCGCGGAAAGATTCTGGATTGCTTCGCTGCGCTCGCAATGACGGCGTTGAAGCAGCCCGCTCAGCGGCAGGACAATCCCGCGTCCATCGTGGTCCAGAAGCCGCAATGTTCCGGGGCGAGCTGGGGTGCGCCGGCGTGGGCTTCGAACAGGAAGATCGCGACGGTGAAGATGGCGAGGGCCGATGAGAAGATGACGATGCGGTTGCGCATGGTGATGCGTTTAGCTGACATCATGGTCGAACTAAGGCGCGTCGGCTGCTTGTAACCCGATGAAGCGCAAGCGTCATCCGGGATCTCTTGCTGCGGTGAGACTTTCCCGGATTGCGCTTCGCTCCATCCGGGCTACGACACCGTCCTCACCGCGCCAGCCACTCCGCGACTTCCTTCTGCGACTCCGCCCGCGCCGCGGAATCGGTGCCGAGATGGCCGTGCTCGGGAACGGCGGCATCAGGGCTGGCGCTAACTGCGTGCAGCGGCGTGTTGGCGCGGTCGAAATCGTGATAGGCGCCGGGATAGACCACGATGCGCGCGAGCGCGCTGCGGCCATGGGCGCCGTCCACCATCTGGCGGCAGGCCGGGGGCGAGGAGACGTCGTCATTGGCGCCGATCAGCACCAAGGTCGGCACCCGCGTGCTCCAGCCGAGACCGGCCGAGATCCGGCAATCCGGATAGAACGCGATCGCGGCGCGGAAGTCCGGGCCCGCATCGCGCGCGGCGGCTTGCGGCCGCACCGCCCAGAGCAGCGCACTGGCGCCATTGGCCCAGCCGATCAGGCTGACACGGTCGCGGGCCACCCAGCTCTGCTTCATCAGCCAGGCGCGTGACGCCGCGATGTCGGTGACACGCTCGCGCCGCGCCTTGACGTGGATGTCCTTGACGCGGCATTGCGGCCCGAGCTCGCGCGAGCCATAGCTGTCCGGAAGCAGCACTGCATTGCCCGCCTTGAGCAGGCGCTCGGCCCAATCGCGATAGCGCGGCTGGACGGAATCGGAATGACTGCCGAGGCCGCCGCAGCCGTGCAGCGCGATCACGGTCGGAAACGGCCCCTCGCCCTCGGGCTTGAACAGCTGCGCATGCAGGACGCCGGACGACAGCGGAATCTCGACCGCTTGCGGCACAGGCGCCGGCGCGGCCTGCGCGGCCGACATCAGCAGTGCCAGGAACAGGGCGGAAGTTAAGGCGCGCATCGGACTCTGTCGCAGGAGGTGCCGCACGGCCTCCAGAATTATCATGCGGTAACGGCGGCAAAACATCACAAACCGGTGGGTTTAACGGGCGGACAAGCCGTCCTATCTATGCTAGGTCAGGTCCAACACATCGTGCCCTCCAAGGTTCACCCATCAGGGGTTGCCCTAAAGGTGTTCCTGGAAGCGGCCTCCCACGGAGACTTTCGACCGTGCTGAACAAGTTCGGCCCCTCGGGCCATGGCGAAGCCCAGGTGCAATATCTCGACGGCGATTTCCGCGTGATCTCGCCCGGGACTTTCGTACGCTGCGCTGTGACCGACACGCGGATTCCGCTCGACGAATTGAAGTACTGGAGCGTGGACCTGCAAGAGGCCTACGCCACGCCCGCCGCCGTGCTGCAGCGGCATTTTCCCGGCGCGCCGAAGCCGTGATCTCGTAGCCATAGATGGCCAGCGATGAACGTCGGCTGAATAGCGAACTGCCGTAGGGAAGGTTAGCCGCGCGGATGCGCGAAGCGCATCTGTGAGGCGTAACCCACCGTGCTTCAGCGAATGCGGGCGAAGTTGGTGGGTTACGCCCTGCAACTGCGCTTTGCGCGGTTGCAGGTCTAACCCGCCCTTACGAGGTCATCGCTTGCTGAAGCGGCGCTCGCGGGCCTTGTAGAGATGATCGCTGATCAGCTGCTTGAGTCTGGCCGGATCGTCGAATTCGAGCGCTACCTTGAACGGCACGATGCCGTCGGGCACGCCATCAATGCCGCGCAGGCGCGCGAGATCTTTTTCCGTCGTCACCAGGGTGAGCTGCCCGGCTTTCGCGTCGGCCGTGAGCGCGGCGAGCTCGTCGCGCGAGAACATGTGGTGATCGGCGAAGGGACGCGTGCGCGCGACGTCGATGCCGCCGGTGCAAAGGGTGCGGAAGAAACGCTCGGGATCGCCAATGCCCGCGAAAGCGAACACCGGCTTGCCCCGCAGTCTTGCAACCGAGTCCGCATCGGGCTTCAGCCGCGCGCGCAGCACCGGCTTGCCACGTTCGGCAATCTCAGCCGCGACATCGTCCGCGGCATGGCCGTCGCCGATCAGCACCAGCGCGTCGGTGCGCGATAGCTGTGGCTTGAGCGGCGCGCGCAGAGGGCCGGCCGGAAACACCTTGCCGTTGCCGAGGCCGCGCTCGCTGTCGATCACGATCAGCGAGGCATCCTTCAAGAGGTTTGCATTCTGGAAGCCGTCGTCCATCAGGATCACGGTGGCGCCTTGCGACTTCGCCAGCGCGACACCGTCGAGGCGGTCGCGCGCGACAGCGACCGGCACGTCGCGCACCATCATCAAGGGCTCGTCGCCGACCTCAGTGGCGGTGTGACGCATCCGATCGACCATGACGGGGCCGCGCAAGCGCCCGCCATAACCGCGGCTGAGCACGACCGGGCTCTCGCCAAGCTCGCGCAGCAGCTTGGTCAGGGCCAGCACGGTCGGCGTCTTGCCGGCGCCGCCGACATGGTAATTGCCGACGCAGAGCACGGGAATGCCGGCGTCAAATCCACTGCGCGCCATGCGGCGCGCGGTGATGGCGCCATAGAGTGCGCCGAGCGGGCTGAGCAGATGCGACTTCGGAGAGCGCGGCCGGTACCAGAAGGCCGGCTCACGCATTGGCGGCTCCCATCTCGATCCGCAACTGCATCAGATACGGCTCGAGCGCCGCCATGGTGCGATCGAGCGCGCCGCCGAGCTGCTCGACCACGCCGCTTCCCGCGCGCTGCATCTTGTCGCGCACGCTTGGCTCGGCCAGCAACAGGGCGAGCTGCTTCGTCAGCGCCTCCTGCGTGTCGACCTGGCGCGCACCGCCGCTCTGGTCGAGGGCCGCATAGAGTTCGCTGAAATTGGCAACGTTCGGGCCGTGGACGATAGCAGCGCCAAGCTTGATCGCCTCGATCGGGTTCTGGCCGCCCTCTCCCACCAGCGATTTGCCCATGAACACGATCGGCGAGAGGCGATAGAACAGGCCGAGCTCGCCCATGGTGTCGGCGACATAGACATCGGTCGTCGCCGCCAGCTGCTCGTCGCGTGAGCGCAGCGCCGGCTCCAGGCCCGACGCCGCGATCATGCCAGCGATCGATGAGCCGCGATCCGGATGCCGCGGCACGATCACGGTCAAGAGCTGCGGGAAGATGCCGACGAGGCTGCGATGGGCCGCGACCAGCATCTCGTCCTCGCCCGGATGGGTCGAGGCCGCGACGATGATCGGCCGGCCGCGCGTCATCGTCATCAGCCGTTCGAGCTTGGCGGGATCTGCCGGCGGCGCCGGCACGTCGAGCTTGAGATTGCCCGTGGTGACGACGTCACGGCCGCCGAGCGCGGCGAAGCGTTCGGCATCGGTCTTCGACTGCGCGAGGCAGATATCAAAGCGCGACAGCAGCGCCGAGATGGTGCCGTGCATCCGCCGCCAGCGCGGGAAGGAGCGCGGCGACATCCGCCCGTTGATCAGCACCATCGGCACGCGGCGCGCCGCGCCGGCCAGGATCAGGTTCGGCCACAGGTCGGATTCGATGAACAGCGCCAGCGACGGCTTCCAATGGTCGAGGAAGCGCGCGACATAGCGCGGGGAATCATACGGCACGTATTGATGGATGACGTCGGGCGGAAAGCGTCTTGCCACGACGGCCGCCGAGGTGACCGTGCCCGACGTGAGCAGGATGCGCAGGTTGAGATCGCGCAGGCGCTCGATCAGCGCTGCCGCGGCCAGCACCTCGCCGACGCTGGCGCCGTGGATCCAGACCAGCGGGCCGTGCGGCCGCACGTCCCTGCTGAGCCCCCGCCGCTCGCCGACGCGCGCGGGGTCTTCCTTGCCTTGCCGCAGCCGCCGCTTGATCAGCGCAGGCGCGAGCGGCACGAGGCTCGTCGTCAGGCGGCGATACATCCGCAGCGTCATTGGCAGCGACTTGGGAAGCGCGTGGGGCAACGAGCTAGCCATCTGCAGGCCCCTTGCGGACGAGCTGCGCATAGGCGCGGCTGGTGGCTTGGTTCAGCGTATCTTCCAGTTCCTGCCGCAGCTCTTCCATCTTCGCGGCATCAGCGTCCGCGGGAACGCGGATTTCCTTGATGCCGACCAGGACGCCCCGGCCGAACGGCAGGTTGATGGTGGTGCGGTCCCAGTTCCTGAGCCGGATGAAGCGGCTGGTCGCCATCGCAAAAGGCATGATCGGCCGCCCCGATTCCCGTGCCAGCATGATGATGCCGAGGCCGGCCACGCGCGAACGCTTGGGGACATCGGCGGTCAACGCGACATTACAACCGTCTTGCAGCGTGTACACCATTTCCCTGAAGGCGCCGACACCACCCTTGCGGTGGAACGCGCCGCCGTGATCCCCGGACCCCCTGATGGTGCCGATGCCGAGCCGCTCGGCGGCAACCGCGTTGAACTCGCCGTCGCGGTGGCGGGAGATCAGCACCTTGGCGCGGTACCAGTCCTTGTTCTTGATGAACGGGGTGAGGAAATGCTGGCCGTGCCAGAACGCGAAGATCGCCGGCATCTGCGGCTCGACCAGCTGATAGACGTCAGGCGGATCGAACGTGAACCTGTTGGTCCGCCACACCAGACGCAGATATTCGGCCGCCAGGACCCCGACGGCACGCTGAAACCAGCTGCTTCGCAGCGTATTGCGAAGCAGTTTTTTCAACGCGCCGGCTTCGTTTCTTGATTCGGGTCGAGCAGCCGGTGCAGGTGGACGATGAAATAGCGCATCTGCGCGTTGTCGACCGTGCTCTGCGCCTTGGCGCGCCAGGCGACGTGGGCGGACGCATAGTTCGGGTAGAGGCCGACGATCTCGACCTCGTCGAGATTCTTGAAGGTGTTGTGCTCGAGGTCAAGCAGCTCACCGCCGATGACGAGGTGAAGCAGTTGTTGCGGGGCACTATCTGACATGAGTTCGGTTCCTAACAGGCTGCCCGGCAAAGCAGTGGTCGACAAGCACGCCGACGGGCGCTTCAGGGCAAGGGACGATTGCGAAAATGCGCGACAATGCTCGCATGACGATCGCGTCCCGCTGCCACCAGCACCCCGTGCGTCACTTCCCGGCGATTATAAAGGATGGGACCTCCAGAGAGGTCGCTCATCCTACCATCCGCTTCCTGCACGATCAAATCGGCCGCCGCAAGATCCCAATCATGGCTATTGCCGCCCGCAAAAGCCGCATCCAGGGCGCCATTGGCGACCCGGCACAGCCGTAGCGCGAGCGAACCGATTCGCGGATGCAGCTTGACGTCGCCGACCTTTGCATTGAGTCGCTCGACCATCGGCTTGGGGCCGGCCATGCGGGCGAAGTCGAGCAAGGAGCCGGGCGTCGCCCGGACCTGATTGCCATTCAACGTGGTGCCCTGGCCGCGGGCGGCGAAAAAGAACTCGTTCGTCGCAGGCGCGTAGACCGCGGCCAGCACCGGCGCTGAAACCTCGACCAGCGCGACGCTGACGCACCATTCGTCATGGCCATTGAGGTAGTTGCGGGTGCCGTCGATGGGATCGACCACCCAGGTCAGCCGCCGCGACAGCCGCGCCTGATCATCGGCGCTCTCCTCCGACAGCCAGCCATAGTCGGGCGTGGCACCGCGCAGGCGCGCTTCGAGCAGATCGTTGACGGCGATGTCGGCTTCCGAGACCGGCGAGGACGCGCCCTTGATCCACTTCTTCAGTGTGGTGCGGAACATCGACTGCGCCAGGCTTCCCGCCTCCCGCACCGTCTCCTGCAGCAGCGCTGCGTCACGCGTCAGTGTCGTCGTGTCGGAAAAGTCAGCGTCCGCCAAGCGTCAGTCCCTCGATGCGCACCGTCGGCGCATTGATGCCGTAGCGGAACTCGAGATTGTTGGCCGGCTGCATCGACTTGAAGATCTCGAACAGATGGCCGGCGATCGTCACCTCGCTGACGGGATAGGTGAGCGCGCCATTCTCGATCCAGAAGCCGGAGGCGCCGCGGCTGTAATCGCCGGTGACGCCGTTGACGCCGGAACCGATCAGATCGGTGACGTAGAAACCTTGGCCGATGTCGGCGATCAGTTCGGCCGGGCTCAGTGTGCCGGCTTCGAGATGCAGATTATACGGCCCGGGCGAGGGCGAGGACGAGACGCCGCGATGGGCGTGGCCTGTCGTGGTGAGACCGAGCTCGCGCGCGGTGGCGCAGTCGAGCAGCCAGGTCGTCAGCACGCCGTCGTCGACCAGCGCGGTCCGCTTCACCGCGACGCCTTCGGCGTCGAAGGTCTGCGAGCGCAGGCCGCGCTTGCGCAAGGGATCGTCGATGATGCGGATGTTTTTCGAAAACAGCTGCTGGCCGAGCCTGTCCTTCAGGAAACTGGTCTTGCGCGCGATCGAGGCGCCGTTGATGGCGCCGACGAGATGGCCGACCAGCGAGCCGGCGACGCGAGGATCGAACACCACGGGCACCTTGCAGGTCTCGACCTTGCGCGGATTATAGCGCGCCACGGTGCGCTCGCCGGCGGAGCGGCCGACGGCTTCCGGCGACAACAGATCGGCAGCGTGCGGCGCCGAGGTGAAGTCGTAGTCGCGCTCCATGCTGGTGCCTTCGCCGACGATGGCGGTCGCCGAGATGCCCTGGCTGGAACGCAGGTAAGAGCCGTGGAAACCGGTCGAGGTGACGAGCACCATGCCGCCCATGCCCGCGGAGGCGGATGCGCCGCCGGATTTCGACACGCCCTTCACGGCAAGTGCGGCGGCCTCCGCTTCGAGCGCGCGGCGCTCCAGCTCTGATGTTGCGGGCACGTTGGGATCGAGCAGGTCGAGATCGGGGAAGTCACGCGCCAGCAACGCAGGATCGGCGAGGCCGACATATTTGTCATCAGGCGCGACACGCGCCATCGCCACCGCACGTTCCGCGAGCTTGGTGACGGCATCGCCGCTCGCGTCATTGGTCGAGACCACGGCCTGGCGCTGGCCGACCAGCACGCGCAGGCCGACATCGTCGCCCTCGGACCGCTCGGATTCCTCGACGCGGCCGTCGCGCACCTCGACGCCCTGCGAGACGCCGCGCACCGCGACTGCATCGGCCGCATCTGCGCCGGCGCGCTTGGCCGCCTCGACCAGGCGTTGCGCCAGATCCGACAGCGCGGATTGGTCAAACAGGGCGCTGGTGGCTTTGGACTGAAGCGTCGAGCTTGCGGATGGTGAAGAGTTCACAAACGAAATCCTGTTGGGGCGCGCGGGAGGTTTCGGGGCGATCTTAGGCCCTGAACACCAGATGTGCCCAAATGGTGCGGACTTCAAGCATTTTCAGTCCGCAGGAGGCTCAGATTCGCTGCTTTCGCGCAACGTCTCGTCAATCATGCGCGCCAAGGTCTTGTCAATCATGGCGGGCGGTGAGGTTGGATTAACCAGCCTTTTTAAGCGGTTTCGGAAGCCGCCGCGCTAAGCTCCTCACATCGACCGGGAACATAATCCTGGCGGGGAGAACGAAGGCCGTGAGGCGTCAAACAGCAATATGCGGGGTCAACCCCGCCGG
>NZ_LJYG01000016.1:231340-252898 GCF_001440035.1 Bradyrhizobium manausense
CTCTGCGGCTCGACCCTCTTTCCCTTCCGGTCCGCTTCGATGCGCATGATCCGCGCGCCGACGGCTACACCAGGCAGATCGAACTTCATCGCGAGCGTGTCGTGCTGCGCCGTGCCGTCCGCGGCATGCAGATGGCGATCAATGTCCGCGTCAGCGACTTCACCGGGCTCGCGCTGCGCGGCAATGACGAGGCGCAGACCCTCGTCCTCGTGCATCGCGATCCCTCGCTCTCCGTTCCGCTGCTGGTCAGCGCCGATGGCGACGAACTCAACGAGGCCTGGGCGATCTGGAGCGATATCCTTGCGCTGCCGCAGCTCGACGAAGGCGCCCGCAAGCCGTCGCCGCGCCGCCGCCGCGCCAACGCGATCCGCGCGCGCCGTCCGAAATTCCTGATGCGCCGCCGCAGCGCCATGGCGCGCGAGCTGCCGGTTCATCGCGAGGAACGCGAGATCATCGCGCGCAATTGAGGTGCCGTAGGGTGGGTTAGCCGTAGGCGTAACCCACCTCTTCTGTTTCCGCGGATAGAGACAGTGGCGGATTACGCTTCGCTAATCCGCCCTACGCATCTGCGTCAGGCCGCTCGCATCACCGCATCCGCCAGCAATCCCGCGAACAGCAACAGGCCCGCGTCGCGGTTCGACTTGAACAGACGCAGGCAGAGCGCGGGATCGTCGATCCGAAGTCGTTGGATCTGCCAGGCCAGATGCACGGCGAAGGCCGCAAGGCCAAGCCAAGCCGGCCAGCGCACATCGCCCGACGCCAGCGCAACGCCGATCAGCACCACCGCAAGTCCATAGAACAGGATCAACGCCTGGTGCGTATGCGCGCCGAACAGGCGCGCGGTGGATTTGACGCCGATCAGCGCATCGTCCTCGGAGTCCTGATGCGCATAGATGGTGTCATAGCCGATCACCCAGGCGATCGACCCCGCATAGAGCACCAACGCGGTGATATCGATGCGTCCGAAGGTGACGGCGAATCCCATCAACGCGCCCCACGAGAAGGCAAGACCGAGGAAGACCTGCGGCCACCAGGTGACGCGCTTCATGAAGGGATAGATAGCGACGATCACGAGCGAGGCGATGCCGGTCGCCACCGCAAAGCGGTTGAACTGGAGCAGCACTGCAAGGCCGATCAGCGCTTGCGCGATCATGAAGGCCAGCGCCTGCTTTACGGTGATCTGCCCGGCGGGCAGCGGCCGTGAGCGGGTGCGCTCGACCTTGGCATCCAGGTCGCGGTCGGTGATGTCGTTCCAGGTGCAGCCCGCCCCGCGCATCACGAAGGCTCCGACGAGGAACAGGACGATGGTGAGCGGCAGGGAACGGATATCGTGCGCCATCGCGCCGGCGAGCGCCGCCGACCACCAGCACGGCATCAACAGCAGCCAGGAGCCGATCGGGCGATCGAAGCGGGACACCCGCAAGTAAGGCCGTGCCCATTGCGGCGCGAGCGTATCGACCCAGTTGCCGGTGGAATCGGCAACGCGGGCGGATGTGTCGCTCATCGCGTGAGGACGTTGCCGTTGAGCGTGTCGAAGGTGCTGCCGCCCTTCTTGCTGGCATTGGCCTCCGGCGCCGCGCCCGAACCCACCACCTCGCTCAGCGACGGACCGGCCGGACCGCGCTGCCCGTTCGCCATCTGCTGCGCGACGTTGCAGACCTTGGTCTGCATCGACTCGGTGTTCTTGTGACCTTCCTTCATCTGCGCGGCGACGGTCGGCGGGATTCCGCATTTTGCGGCATGGGCCTCGACATACTTGATCATCTTGAGCTCGGCCTGGCCGAAGCCCCTGATCAATTTGCAGGCCTCGTCAGGCGGGGCGTGGCGATCGCTCGCGGCCTTGATCATCTTGCCGCGCTTCTCGGCGTCCTCGCGCAGCGGGATGAACGCCTTCATGCAATCCTCGCCGGAACCGGCCTGGGTCGGCGGAGCCGCGCTGAAGGCGCCCGCGCCACCGATCGGAGCTGCACCATTGACCGGGAAAGAGGCCTGCGGCGGGGCGCCGACGGAGGCGACCGGCGCCCGGCCGTTCACGGGAGGAAATGCGGAATCGGGTGCGGCCTGGTTCGGCAGCGGCGCCGGGAACCCCTGGGCGTGAGCGCCCGCGGCGCCCATGACGACCATGGCGGCAGTGATCGGAACCATCAAACGACGGATCATCAAAAGTGTCTCTCCGGCAGGAGCTACGGATTCAGGCGTCTTCCCAATTGAAGCGCGACCAGCGTGCTGGCGTTTTTACGATTCCCGCCGGCACTTAACAACCCGTTGAATAGGGCAGGAGCGCGGCGTGCCGACACACCAATCCGGGGATATTTACCCCCCAAACTACCGCTTTCGGTTAAGAACGGCGACAAATCGGACCTGAAAGATGCCCTCCCACGATTTTCGCGCCCCCCGCCTGTTCGTTGACGCCCCCCTGGCCCAGGATGCCAGGATTCCGCTCGACCGCGACCAGAGCAATTATCTCGGCAATGTGCTGCGGCTTGCCGCTGGAGCCGAGGTTTTGGCCTTCAACGGCCGCGATGGCGAATGGCAGGCCGCGATCGAGGGCCGCAAGCGGCCCGAGAGCCTTGTGATCCTCCAGCAGGTCCGTCCCCAGGACCGGCTGCCCGACCTCGCCTATGTGTTCGCCCCGCTCAAGCACGCCCGGCTCGACTACATGGTCCAGAAGGCCATCGAAATGGGCGCTGCCAGGCTGCAGCCGGTCCTGACCCGGTTCACCCAGGCCTCCCGGGTCAACACCGAGCGGATGCGCGCCAACGTCGTCGAGGCCGCGGAACAATGCGGCATCTTGAGCATCGCCGCGGTTGCCGAACCGGTGCCGCTGGAGCGGTATCTCAGTCAGCGCCCTGTGGGCCGCCTGCTCATCTTCTGCGACGAGGCGGCGGAGGTCCAAAGCCCTATCCAGAGCCTGCAAGGCGCAAGCGTGGCGGGCCAAGGTATCGACGTGCTGATCGGCCCCGAAGGCGGGTTTGCCGAGGAAGAGCGCACCCTGCTGCTGCGGCAGCCGAACATCCTGCGGCTGGCCCTGGGCCCGCGGATCATGCGGGCCGACACCGCCGCCGTGGCGGCGCTGGCCCTGGTCCAGGCCGTGCTGGGCGATTGGGGTGGCGGAAGCGGTTAGCTCGTCGCCTGGCGAACGATCGCATCTAGCTGCGCTCGCGCAGCGATCGATGCAGGGTCTCGGACGGCAACTCTCCGAACGCCGCCCGATAGCTCGCCGCGAACTCGCTCAAATGCCAGAAGCCGTGCGCGATGGCGCAGGCCTTGACGCTGCGCCGTGCCGGGCCGGTGCGCAGCTGCCGGCGCACCGACCAGAGGCGCAAGACCCTGGAATAGCGATGCGGGCTCATGCCGCAGATGGCCTGGGTCGCACTCTGAAGAGTCCGGACCGACACGCCCACACGCTCCGCCAGTTCGGTGGTCTTGTGCCAGATCGTCAGATCGTGCCGGATCAAGCTTTCCATCTCGGCGACGATCCGCAGATAAGTCGAGGTCGTCGCGTGTGCAGAACGGCTGTCTATGCTCGTTGCGATCGTGGCGTCCATCACGCTGAGCAGCGATCGTTCGACAGCCGCTCGCGACGCCGGCTCGTTCAGGACGTCCGGATCGTTGGCTGCAGTTTCAAGCGTCGCGGAAATCCGGCCGCGCAGGGCAGCAAGCATGTCCGATGCCGGGCTCAGCAAATGATACCCATCCAGGCGAGACCATGGCTCGCATGCGGGCGGCGTGAAGTAGATGACACCGATCAGACGGCCGACCGGTTCATGGACAAGGCAGTCGGAGGCACCCTTCAGAACGACGATGGAGCTGCCGATTGACTGCCCATTGATGCGCGTCGAGGTCACATGATCCATCGGCACCACCACGGCCGCGGCATGTGCCAGATCGTACCCTCTGACAATCCGCGGGAAGGTCTTCACCAGCGACAGGCTCAGATTCGGCAGGCTCAGCCGTGCGCGCATGATCGCGGTCGTGCCTGAGGACAACGGCATGCTCGATGCACCGGCATATTTCTCGCTGTCGCCGAAATGATCGATGTCGTAGGTTTGCAGCTCGAGCGCCGAGGACGGCTTGAGATCCTGGAACGACAACAGGCGTTCCGCCGCACTCTTGTTCGCTCCATCGCGGGCGATGTCGAGAAGGCTTCGATCCATATCCCGTCGCTTACTTCGCTTCCTTTGCCGCGACCGCGAATTTGGCGGCGCTCAGATCATCCGGTCCGCTGATGCCGGCGCGCTTGAGATCGCGAAGCAATTTCGTCAGCAGCAGCATGTTGGTCTTCTGCAGTTCGTGATTGTTGCCGAACCTGAATGCGTTCTGCTCGGTCACGATCAGTCCGGCCTTGGTCTCGGCGAGAATCTTCCGCCGCTTCAGTCCCGCCACGCGACGGCGAACCGTCTCCAGCGGCAGGCTGAGGAAACGAGAGAGCGCCGCGCGCGACACGCCCTGCTTGATCGCGTCAGGCTCGACGGTGTGAATGCTCGAAAACTTCTCGTCCAGCGCAGGATCGTTCATCACATTGATGACGTTGGCATTGAGAATCGCATGAACGATCAGAAGGTCCATCGGATCGAATTCTTCGTAGTTCCGGAACATCTCGCTGATCGAAAACAGCATGTAGGCCAGCGTGTGCCGCGAGACCGTCCGGATGACATCAGAAGCATTGCGCATGAATCGGCAACCAGCATTGATCTTGTAGACGAAGGCAGCAGCGAACGTACCATTGGGCATACCCAAATTGAGTATGTGACAACTTGCCAAGCAGTCTCAATCTCTCATTGTGACTCACTGTGACGTTGGGGAGGGACGCGCGGTTCGGACGATGTCCCGATCGACATCGCGGCTGCGAAACGATCGTCGGGTCGGCGGCTGCCGTGAGTTCGATGCAGGACAGCATCCAACTCTTTCGATGCTGCCCGCTCCGTTCAGCCGACCGTCTGACTGGATGAATGACAATGCACGATGATGTTTGCGAGCGCCAGGCACTAGGCCTAATCAAAGCTTTTCGCGGCATCGCGGACCCCCGCAAGCGGCAGAGAATTCTCGATCTCGCCGAGCGACTCGCCAATGACCCGGGGTCGGACACCGCAAAACCTGGCGTGCACCAAGCATCGACGGCGAAAGACCGTGGAGTTGAGTGAAGCAAGGCAGCTCCGGCAGGTTTGAGGACGCCGCGGAAACCTGTATATAGGTATAATGATACTCTTAGCGCGAGCCTCTTCCGGTTTTGGAGAGCCGTGCAGGGGATCCGGGCGAGACAGGCTGCGCGGCTCCAAAGTCGTTAAGCGATTGATCCTTTGGAGGTCGAAACCGCTTTCCGGCCATGCTAAGGGCTGCGCCAATAGCGGTGCCTGCCTTTGGCGCCTCCCCTTGCCTCCCTTGCCTGCCCGGTTCTCCCGGGACGATGGACCCCGAGATGACCGCGACTGCCACCTCAAATGCTGCCGGCTCCGCCGCCTGGGCGGACACGCTGCTGTTGTCGTTCGCGCAGGCCGGCTATGTCAGGGCCGAGCCCGCCATTCTGCAGCCGGCCGAACCGTTCCTGGACCTGTCGGGCGAGGACATCCGCAAAAGCCTCTATCTGACGACGGACCTGTCGGGCGAAGAGCTTTGCCTGCGTCCCGACCTGACGATCCCCGTGGCGCGCGATTACCTCGCATCCAGCCGCGCCGGCCAGCCGGCCGGGTTCAGCTATCTGGGTCCCGTATTCCGCTATCGCAGCGGACAGGCCAGTGAATTCCTTCAGGCCGGAATCGAGTCGTTCGGCCGCCAGGACCGCGCTGCCGCCGATGCCGAGACGCTGGCGCTGGCGCTGGAGGCGACCGCCGCTTTCGGCGTGCGCGACATCGAGGTCCGTACCGGCGACGTCGCGCTGTTCAATGCGCTGCTCGACGCGCTCAATCTCTATCCGGTCTGGCGCCGCCGCCTGGTCAAGGACTTCAACCGCAAGATCAGCCTCGAGCAGGATCTGGAACGGCTGGCGGCCGAAACCACCGCTACCCGCAGCGAATATGAGGGCGTGCTGGCGGCACTGGCCGGCTCCGACCGCAAGGCCGCGCTGGCCTTCGTCACCGACCTGATGTCGATTGCCGGCACCACCAATGTCGGCGGCCGCACCACGGCCGAGATCGCCGACCGCTTCCTCGAGCAATCGACCTTGAAGAGCGGCAAGCTGCCGCGCGAGGCGATCACTGTCCTGAAGCGCTTTCTGTCGATCTCGGGCAACCCGGACGAGGCGGTCGCCGCGCTGCGCGCGCTCACCGCCGAGGCAAGGCTCGACCTGAATGGCGCGATCGACCAGCTCGAGAGCCGGGTCGGCTTCATGGCCGCGCGCGGTATCGACGTGAAGAGCACGCGCTTCTCGACCGCGTTCGGACGCGGCCTCGACTACTATACCGGGTTTGAATTCGAGCTGCATCACAGGGGTAACGGCGCCGGGCCGCTGGTTGCCGGTGGTCGCTATGATGGACTGATGACCCAGCTCGGAGCCGCCGCTCCGATACCGGCGGTCGGCTTCTCGGTCTGGGTGGATGCACTGACCAGCATCGGCCGCAAGGTGGGAGCTTAAGCCATGAGCGCGCCGTTCGTCCTGGCCGTTCCCTCCAAGGGCCGCCTTCAGGAAAATGCCGAAGCCTTCTTCGCCCGCGCCGGGCTCAAGCTGTCCAAGGCCGGCGGCGCCCGCGACTATCGTGGCACCATCGCGGGCCTCGACAATGTCGAGGTCGCCTATCTCTCGGCGAGCGAGATCGCCGCGCAATTGTCGCGGGGCTACGCGCATTTCGGCGTCACCGGCGAAGACCTGGTGCGCGAGAACATTGCGGACGCGGACAAGCGCGTGTCGCTGATCGACGGGCTGGGCTTCGGCCATGCCGACGTCGTCGTCGCGGTGCCGCAGGCCTGGATCGACGTCCGCACCATGGCCGATCTCGACGACGTCGCCACCGGCTTTCGCGAGCAGCATCACATGCGGATGCGGGTCGCGACCAAGTTCATCAATCTCACCCGCGCGTTCTTCTCGCAGCGCGGCATCAGCGACTACCGCATCGTCGAAAGCGCGGGCGCGACCGAGGGCGCGCCGGCGGCCGGCAGCGCCGAGCTGATCGTCGACATCACCACGACGGGCGCGACGCTCGCCGCCAACGGCCTGCGGGTGCTCGACGACGGTGTGATCCTGCGCAGCCAGGCCAATCTGGTCGCCTCGAAAGATGCCGACTGGTCGCCGCAAGCCCGCGAGACCGCACGCATCATCCTCGACCACATCGCGGCCCGGGCCCGCGCCAACAAATACCGAGAGGTCCGGACCCGCTTCCGGCAATGCGACGCTGCCCTGCTCGGCGAAGCCCACAGCCGCTTCGGCGTCGAGGCTCCGTTCGGCGGGCCGACCTCGTCGGGCATGCTCACGCTGCACTGCCCACCCGGGCAGCTCTATGCGCTGGCGAGCTTCCTGCGCGAACATGGGGCCGAGACCGTCTCGGTGGTCTCGCTCGACTACGTGTTCGATCGGGAGAACCCGCTGTTCGCCAAGCTCGAAGCGTTCTTGCGGCAGTGAGCCCAAAGTCTATTGAGCAGCTCCGTTCAGCGTAGCGACAGCAAGCTGCAGCTACCATATGCTGCCCCGATGACCTTGAACGCGCTCTGGAACCTTGATCGATGACGCTGGGCTCTGACGTTTCCGCCCTGACGACCACCGCGGTGAATGCCGCCGCGAAGGGGCTGTCGATTGTCGTCCCCGTCTATAACGAGGCGGCGGGCCTTGCCGCCCTGCACCAGCGTATCTGCGATCTCGCCAAGACCTTGCGGCAACGCTACCGTCTGTCCTGCGAGGTCGTCTATGTCGACGACGGCAGCAAGGACAGCACGCTGTCGATCGCACGCACGCTGCCGGCCGACGCGATCGACGTCCAGGTGGTGTCGCTGTCGCGCAATTTCGGCAAGGAGGCGGCGCTGATGGCCGGCCTCGACCATGCCCGGCTCGGCGCCGTCATGTTCATGGACGGCGACGGACAGCATCCGCCTGATCTGATCGAGCAATTGGTGCGGCACTGGATCGATGACGGCTATGACGTCGTCTATACCGCCAAGGCGCATCGCGACAACGAGCCGTTCCTGCGCCGCCTCGCCGTGCACGGCTTCTACGCGCTGATCAATTGGGGCGCGCGCCAGAAGATTCCGGAGGACGCCGGCGACTTCCGCCTGCTGTCGCCACGCGCGGTCACCGCGCTTCGGCAACTGCCGGAGCGCAACCGCTTCTTCAAGGGGCTGGCCAGCTGGATCGGCTTCCGCCAGATTCGCGTCGATTACGAGCCTGCGGCGCGCGCCCATGGCGTCACCACCTTCAACGCTGCCCGCCTGCTCGGCCTGTCGATCGAGGGCCTGACCTCGTTCTCGGTGGCGCCGTTGCGCTTTGCCAGCCTGCTCGGCGTCGCGCTTGCCGGCGTCGCCTTCCTGTTCGGCCTCTCGATCCTCTGGGAGGTGTTCACGACGGGCAAGCAGGTGCCGGGCTATCCCTCGCTCGTGGTCGGCCTGATGACGATCGGCGGCGTGCAGCTGATCATGATCGGCATCGTCGGTGAATATATCGGCAAGATCCTCTCCGAGCTGAAGGCGCGTCCGATCTACTTCGTCGCCGAGCACAGCGAGAAGCATTTCGAGGCCGACAAGGCTAGCGACGCATCGAACAGGACCGCGGCCGAATGAGCACGGCCGCGCGCCTGCGGCATGTCTGGCTCTGCGCCGACGATTACGGCATCAGCCCTGGCGTCAACCGTGCCATTCGCGACCTGATCGCGCGGGGCCGCCTCAACGCCACCTCGGTGATGATGGTGGGCCCCGCCATCGATCAGAGCGAGGTTGCGGCGCTTTCTGCCGCCGCGAAAGCAAGCGCGCGCTGCGCGATCGGACTGCACGTGACGCTCTCGGCGCCGTTCCGGCCGCTCACCATGCATTTCCGCCCGCTCGACGGCGACATGTTCATGGCTTTTCCAAAGCTGCTGCGCGCCGGGCTGATGCGCCGGCTCGACAGCGAGTTCTTCCGCAACGAAGTGAGAGCGCAGCTTCTGGCGTTCGCGGAAGCCTTTGGCCGTCCGCCCGACTTCGTCGACGGGCATCAGCACGTGCAGCTGTTTCCGCAGGTGCGCGACGGCTTTGTCGAGGCAGTCAGCGAGATCGCGCCAAAGGCCTGGGTGCGCCAGGGCGGGCGCGATTTGCCGCTGGCGCAGCGGCTGGCCTCTCCGAAAGCCCTGGTGCTCGATCTGCTCAGTTCACAATTCCGCCGCCGTGCGGGCCGCGCCGGCCTTGCATTCAATCCCGCCTTTGCCGGCGCCTATGATTTCACCCGCGCGGCCGATTTCGGCGAGCTGATGCGGCAATTCCTCGAGGGCCTGCCCGAAGGCGGCCTCGTGATGTGCCATCCCGGCTTTGTCGACGAGGTTCTCACCGGCCTCGATCCGATGACCGACGTCAGGGAGCGCGAGCATGGCTATCTCGCCAGCGACGCCTTCGCGCAGCTGCTCGCAACGAGCAACGTGACATTGGGATGAAACCGGCAGAGACAAGCCGGGCAGGCAGTCTGTCGCATACCGAAATTTAATCCGACTGGCACTGTTGGGGCCACATTGGAACCCTACATCCCGCTTGCGCTTGTTTCGCGCGAAGGAGACAGATCATGACGCCGCAGGAACGCCAGCTCGTCGACGACCTTTTCGACCGGCTTTCAAAGCTGGAAAATGCACCGCGCGATCCCGACGCGGTCGCCGCGATCTCCGAGGGCCTGCGCAAGGCGCCCGGCGCCGTCTATGCGCTGGTGCAGACCACGCTGCTGCAGGACGAAGCGCTCAAGCGCGCCCATCATCGCATCCAGGAGCTGGAAGCCGCCCAAGCGCCCGCGCAGCCGCAGTCCGGCGGTTTTCTCGACACCATGCGCGACACGCTGTTTGGCACGAGCCAATCGCGCGGCTCGGTTCCGAACGTGCCGCCGCGTGACTCCCGGCCGGTCTGGAACAGCGGTCAGGCGATGCAGCAGGGTCAGCCCGGCTATGGCCAGCGGCCTTATGGTCAGGCCTACGGACAAGGCCAGGGATATGGACAGAGCTACGGCGCGCCACCGATCGGCGGCGGCGGCTCGTTCCTTGGCACGGCGGCGGCAGCCGCGGCCGGCGTGGTCGGCGGCTCGCTGCTGCTCTCCAGCATTCGCGGCATGATGGGCGGCGGATCGCATCAGGCCTTTGGTGACACCACCATCATCGAGGAGCGTGGCGGCAGCCCATGGGGCGGCAGCGGCGACCAGTCCGGCGGCTCGCTCGCGCGCGATGCCGGCCTCGATGACATCGGATCGAGCCGGGATTCGCGGCAAGATTCTCAACAAGGCTTCTTCGACCAGGCCTCGAACGATCGGGATAACGACGATCCGGGCTATGACAACAACGACAACGACAATGTGGACACGGCCGACGACAGCGACTTCGGCGGTGGCGACGACGGCGGCAGCGATTACGCGTAGGCCATTCGGCCGACAGGTGTGGAACGGCCGCCTCCGGGCGGCCGATTTCTCTTCAAGAACAGCTCAACGCGCGCTGCTCTGCACCACACGCCAAGAGGGCCGTTCGATATAATATGACTAGTGCTGCAGAGCGAAAACCTCCTTCGACACACGCTGCCGTAGACTCCCGGATTTCCAAATTTGGACAGGGGTGTTCAACTGGAAGAACACGTTGCTTATGCCACACGCCGTGGCTGCCTCTCTTGGCATAGTCGGGGGTTTTAAGAATGAGTCCACTTCAGCAGCGCATTGCGACCCTGAGCGACGTCGCAACACATCTCATCACCGAATTGCACGAGTTGGAGGGACTGCACGAGCGCCTCAGGAAGGCAGAGCTGTCGCTGCGGCGGCGGCTGAACCTCTCGGCTCGCGCACCGCATTCGGCTTCATCGACTCCTCGTCGTCGCTCCGCTGTCCCTCGTCTCGTGTCGAGGCACCGGATATAGACCATTCAGGCAGGCGTCCGGCGGCGGCAGTGTCCCCTTCGCTGCCGCATTTCGCGCCGACGCAGCACGCGGATTGATCGCCCCATCGAGCGCATGACGCTTCACATCACCACGACCTTGGTGCCGACATTGACGCGGCCATAGAGGTCGATGACGTCCTCGTTGCGCATGCGGATGCAGCCGGAGGAGACGTTGGTGCCGATGGTCCAGGGTTCGTTGGAGCCGTGGATGCGATAGAGCGTGGAGCCGAGATACATCGCGCGGGCGCCGAGCGGATTTTCCGGGCCGCCTTCCATGTGCCTGGGCAGATCGGGACGGCGGGCGAGCATTTCCGCCGGCGGTGTCCAGTCCGGCCATTCGCGCTTGGCGGTGATCGATTTCACGCCGGTCCAGGTGAAGCCCTCGCGTCCGACGCCGATGCCGTAGCGCAGCGCCCGGCCGTTGCCCTCGACGAGGTAAAGGAACTTGTTGTTGGAATCGACCACGATGGTGCCGGCGCTTTCCTTGCCGCTATAGTCGACCAGCTGTTTCTCGAATTTCGGATCGAACGGACGCTGCCGCGGATCGATCGCTTCCTGCTGGTAGCTTGCGCCTTGCTGATAACCGCCTTGTTGATATCCGCCTTGCATCTGCGGCTCGCCGACCGGCGGCAGGCGACGCGGATCATTGTAGGCGGGCTGCTGTTGATAGATCGGCTGCTCCGGCGCATAGGCCGGCCCGCGGCCGGGCCCGTCGCCGAACAGGAACTCGATGAAGCCGCCGCCCATATTGGCGTTGGAGGCGACGCGCACCGGCGCCGGGACGACACGCGGCCGGTAGAGCACCGCGGGCGGATCGTTCGGCGCGCTATTGTCGAAGGCGCTGGCGCTGGTAGCGCCGACAATGAAGGCGCATGCGCTGCCGAGCAGCGCGACAGACATTTTCTTGAACATCGACGTACTCTGTACTGTTTCGTCTAGTTGCATTCGCCGCCGAACGCGCTGGCTGATCGCGTCCTCGACGTGGTCAATAAAGAGCAAACTCGGTTTCGTTTGGTAAACAGAACAGGCGTTTCGATTCACCACGTCGCGAGCAACGCTGCAATTTCCCGATCAGCGTTTATTTTCGATGAAAGGCAAAGCCTCATGGTTAATCGTGCGTTTGCGTGCCGTCGCGCGCGGCTGCGCAACAGTTCCGGACGTGAACCTCGTGTTAAATCGCTTCTGTCTACAAAGACGCGTGAGTGAGGTGGGGGGAGTATCCTGATGGCTGTTCACCGCAAGCGTTTTCGTGTCGAGGATATCGCCGGTGGCGAGATGCCGATTCTGGACATGACTGAAGAGGCAGGCCCGATGCATAGCGAAATCATGGCGGAGTTGCGCGCGATCCGCGCCCAGATGGCGCGAGGCGGCCACGCCGCGCAGCCGCAGAGCGACACCGTCGTGGCGCACGAAGTTGCCGAAACGCGCGCGCTGCTGGAGACCTACCGCGCCCAGATCGAGCAGTGCGAAAAGCTGAAAGTCGAGCTCGACCTCATCCACGATGCCATCGACCGCACCAAGCGCGAGATCGCGACCTTGCACGGCAAGAGCTTCGACGGCGGCGAGATGGCCAAGGTCAATGGCGAACTCGGCGCGGTGGTCGGCGGCACCGAACAGGCGACCCAGCAGATCCTCGAAGCCGCGGAGTCGATCGACCAGGCGGCGAGCGCGATGTCCAAGGTGGACTCGATCGATCAGCAGAAGCGGCTCGCCGACGACATCCAGGAACGCGTCATCTCGATCTTCGAGGCCTGCAACTTCCAGGACCTGACCGGCCAGCGCATCAGCAAGGTCATGAGCACGATGAAGTTCATCGAGCAGCACATCAACGCGATGATGGAGATCTGGGGTGGCGTCGACGCCATCAAGTCCCACGTGCCGGTCCATGTCGACAACCGCAGCGAAGACGAAAAGCTGCTCAACGGCCCGAAACTCGCCGGCGACGTCGGCCACGCCTCGCAGGACGACATCGACGCGCTGTTCGACTGAGCGCGACGCGACAGAGAGAAAACAAAACGCCGGCCCGAGGGCCGGCGTTTTTTGTTGTCTTCATTTCCCTCAAACTGTCATTCCGGGGCACGCGAAGCGTGAACCCGGAATCTCGAGATTCCGGGTTCGGTCCTGCGGACCGCCCCGGAATGACGGAGAGAAATCACGCCCGCGGCGCGCAGCGGACGTAGACCATGTTGCCGTAGCGGGTGGCGGCGTCCTTGTCGACGAAGCGGGTGATCATGACGCGGCCGTCGAAGGAGACGATCTCGCGGTCCTGCTCGCCCGGCGTCGGGCCGGATGGGCCGATATAGTTCTTGCCGCTCGGCGAGCCCTTCAGCCGCAGTTCCTGCGGCGTGGCCTGGTCGGCCAGATGCATGATCACCCCGCCGGAGGAGCCGGCGCCGATGACGTAGGGGTTCTTGCACTGGGCCCGCGCGGCCGCCTCGGTGCGGGCGCGGTCGGCCGGGTTCTGGAACGAGGCAAGGCCCCAGCGGCCGACGATCTCGTCGGCGCGGATCGAGGCCGGCATTTCCGGCGCGACGCCGGGCTCGGCCTCGGGCGCCGGCTGGGACGAGAAGGACGGCAGGCTCATGCCGCCGCCGCAGGCCCCCAGCAGCAGCGCCAGGCCAGAGGCCGCCGCCAGATTGGCAAACGTGCGCGCGTGAGCTGAACTGATCATGGCATTCCCCCGAACAAGACCATGGCCGCATCCCTCCCGCAGCCAAGCGCAAAACCGCAGCCAGGGCAATGACGTCCTAAGATACGCCTCTGCCCCGAACGAGCTTCCAGTGCCACCATCCTATATCCGCCTCACCAATCGCTTAACCACCTTTGCTTGACAGGATCACAGCCAAGCCATATCCCCTGCGCCCTATTAGCACTCGGAAAGACCGATTGCTAAGCGCGCCGCTCGCCCTCGGCAAGAGGGAGAACGGCAGCGCCGCCCCCACTCACTTCCGCTGCTTATCGAAAAGCGAGCCTCCAAAGGGAAACGTCATGGCTAAGTCCAAATTTCGTCCGCTGCATGACCGTGTCGTGGTCAAACGTATCGACGCCGAGGAAAAGACCAAGGGCGGCATCATTATCCCCGACACCGCCAAGGAAAAGCCGTCCCAGGGCGAAGTCGTCGCCGTCGGGCCCGGCGGCCGGGACGAGGCGGGCAAGCTGATCCCGATCGACCTCAAGGTCGGCGACCGCGTGCTGTTCGGCAAGTGGTCGGGCACCGAGGTCAAGATCGACAACGAAGAGCTCCTGATCATGAAGGAGTCGGACATCATGGGCGTGATGGCCTAGAGCCATCCGTCTGAACGGCCGCTGAATATCTCATCGTCATGTCCGGGCAGAAGCGCGAAGCGCGTCTTCGCGCTAGATGACCCGGGCATCCATCCTTCTTCGCAGTGAGATGGATTGCCGGGCCTACGCCACGCCGAAGCGGCTTCGGCCGCGCAGGCGGGTCAAGCCCGGCAATGACGAACGGAGTGCGACAGACACATCACGGATTAAGAAGGATTGCAGACAATGGCTGCCAAGGACGTCAAGTTTTCCGGAGACGCGCGCGATCGCATGCTGCGCGGCGTCGACATTCTCGCCAACGCCGTCAAGGTGACGCTCGGCCCGAAGGGCCGCAACGTCGTCATCGAGAAGAGCTTCGGTGCGCCCCGCATCACCAAGGACGGCGTCACCGTCGCCAAGGAGATCGAGCTCGAGGACAAGTTCGAGAACATGGGCGCCCAGATGGTGCGAGAGGTCGCCTCCAAGACCAACGACCTCGCCGGCGACGGCACCACCACCGCGACCGTGCTGGCCCAGGCCATCGTGCGCGAAGGCGCCAAGGCGGTTGCCGCCGGCATGAATCCGATGGACCTCAAGCGCGGCATCGACACCGCGGTCCATGCCGTCGTCAAGGACATCGAGAAGCGCGCCAAGCCCGTCGCCGCCTCCTCCGAGGTCGCCCAGGTCGGCACCATCTCGGCCAACGGCGATTCGGCCATCGGCAAGATGATCGCGCAGGCGATGCAGAAGGTCGGCAACGAGGGCGTCATCACCGTCGAGGAAAACAAGTCGCTCGACACCGAAGTCGACATCGTCGAGGGCATGAAGTTCGATCGCGGCTATCTCAGCCCGTACTTCGTCACCAACCCCGAGAAGATGACCGCCGAGCTCGAGGACGCCTACATCCTCCTGCACGAGAAGAAGCTCTCCGGCCTGCAGGCCATGCTGCCGGTGCTCGAAGCCGTGGTGCAGTCGGGCAAGCCGCTCGTCATCATCGCCGAGGACGTCGAGGGCGAGGCGCTGGCGACCCTGGTCGTCAACCGCCTGCGTGGCGGCCTCAAGGTCGCCGCCGTCAAGGCGCCCGGCTTCGGTGACCGCCGCAAGGCCATGCTGGAAGACCTCGCCATCCTCACCGGTGGCCAGCTGATCTCCGAGGACCTCGGCATGAAGCTCGAGAACGTCACGGTGAAGATGCTCGGCCGCGCCGGCAAGGTCGTGATCGACAAGGAGAACACCACGATCGTCAAGGGCGCCGGCAAGAAGCCGGACATCGAGGCCCGCGTCGGCCAGATCAAGGCCCAGATCGAGGAGACCACCTCGGACTACGACCGTGAGAAGCTGCAGGAGCGCCTGGCCAAGCTCGCCGGCGGCGTCGCGGTGATCCGCGTCGGCGGCGCCACCGAGATCGAGGTCAAGGAGAAGAAGGACCGCGTCGAGGACGCGCTCAACGCCACCCGCGCCGCGGTGCAGGAAGGCATCGTCCCCGGCGGCGGCGTGACCTTGCTGCGCGCCAAGAAGGCGGTCGGCCGTCTCACCAACGCCAATGCCGACGTGCAGGCCGGCATCAATATCGTGCTGAAGGCGCTGGAAGCTCCGATCCGCCAGATCTCGGAGAATGCCGGCGTCGAGGGCTCGATCGTGGTCGGCAAGATCCTGGAGAACAAGTCCGAGACCTTCGGCTTCGACGCCCAGACCGAGGACTATGTCGACATGATCGAGAAAGGCATCATCGATCCCGCCAAGGTGGTGCGCACCGCGCTGCAGGACGCCTCCTCCGTGGCCGGCCTGCTGGTGACCACCGAAGCCATGGTCGCCGAGACGCCGAAGAAGGAAGCCGCGCCCGCCATGCCGGCCGGCGGCGGCATGGGCGGTTTCTAAAGCCCATCCTTCCCGCGGACACGATTGCGAAGGCCGCCTCCGGGCGGCCTTCTTTTTTGCCCACACTGGCCTGCGCTTCAACCGGCTGACAAAACCCATTACGGTGGCGCGCCGATTCTGATTTGAGGATTTCGTCAATGCGCGCGCTTTTTCCGACGGCTCTCTTGGCGAGCCTGCTCGTCATGTCTCCGGGACTCGTATCAGCCCAGATGAAGCTGTCGCCGAAGGCCGCGGCGCCCGGCGGCACCGACACGCGCTATTTCACCTCGATCGACGGGCTGATGGACGGCAACGCCGACGTCATCCTGAAGGAGACGCGGCAGGGCAAGACGGTCACCGCGGCCGTGCTCGACGTTTGCTATCCCGTGGCGAAAAATTCCGATCGCAAGGACCGCTTCGTCGTCAATCTCCAGGTCTCCGGCCAGACCTTGACCGGCACGACCACGAGCCTCGGCGCCAAGGCGCCCGTCACGGTCAAGCTCACGCGCAAGCCCACCGGCGACACCTTTGAGTTCCGCGGCCAGATCGGCATCGGCCAGGCCGTGACCGAAGTGACCTCGCCGGACAATTCCGATCTCAGCGAGAAGGAGTTTCTGGACAACCAGACCACCGACGACGGCATTACGCCCCAGCCGAAGGACTTTACCGAAGTCTCGCCGGAGGCAATCGCGGTCAAGGTCAAGCTCGATGCCGCGACCGACTTCCTGAAGAGCCTCAAGGGCCAGGATGTCGAGGTGACGCTGGCAAGCCTGACGGTCGGCTGTGACGCGCTGCGCGCCGGCGAGCAGACCATCAACATGTCGGCCGATCCGGAGCGTGCGGCCGCGCTGCTGGCAAAATTCAAGACGATGCCGGGCGTCACCGCCGCCGGCTGGACCGCGGGACTGGTGGAAATGGATCGCACCATCCGCATTGGCGCCGCCGACTGGCGCGACGGCGACAAGATCAACCGCGACAAGCTCGCAGGCGCAATCGCCGGCGTGCTGAGCAAGACGCTTGCGGCCAAGCCGGTCTCGCAGAGCTTCAACGCCGCCACCGGCAAGCTCAAGCTGGTGTTCAAGCGGCCGAATCAGGACTTCCCGACGCTCGAGCTCACCGACACGATCGAGGTCTCAACCCTTGTCTCCGCCGACAAGCCGGGGACATCGGACAAGCTGATCGTCTGGATCGGCAGCCCCTCGACCACGACATCAGACGAAAGCAGCGGCGCCAAGCTCAACCTCTCGGATGAAGCGACGGCCGATGAGGAAGGCGACCAGCCCGACGACAACGGCTCGATCGAAGCGCTCGCCAAGGAGCTGAAAGGCCAGCGCTGGGACGCAGACAAGTCGGTGTGGAAGTGACGAAGTCATTCCGGGGCGACGCGCTAGCGTCGAACCCGGAATCCATCACGCCACCTGTTCCGTTGATCAATGCATTCCGGGGTTCGCGCTTCGCGCGCCCTAAAATGACGTAACGGTCAATTCCCGTTCTCGCGAAACCGCAGCGTCTTCGGGCCGATCAGCGTGAGCATGTCGCCCTGACGTTTCCAGGTTTCGACCGCGGCGAGCGCGGCGATGAGTTCGTCATCGGCCTGAGCCTTGGCGGGCGGACAGGAACGATCCTGGATCTGGCCGGGGACGAAGATCACGGTGTTGCCGGCCACCGAGAACTGACCCTTGCCGCCCTTGCACCAGAGCTCGAGCACGACCTCGCCATTGTCGCCGATCTCGATGTTCGGAATCCGCTTCGAGCCGGGCTGCGGCACGGCCTCCAGCGTCATCTCGGCGCCGAAGGGAAAGCCGTCCTCGGCCTTCGCAACGAGCGACATCGACAGCAACGCGACCACCGCACAGAACACCCGCTTCAACGACACCATGAGACCTCTCGACCAACCCGAATCGCCGGGTCTTCTATAAGACAGCAGACACTTTGAGAAGGTTCGTCGACGCTCGATGCAAAAATCCCCGCGGCACGATCCCGCGGGGATTTTGCGTCGAAGCGGGGCCTCGCTGCTACTTCAGGACGAGCTCCGTGAACGGATAGACATAGGCTTGCAGCGTCACGAACACGCCGACGAGGCAGGCCAGCACGATCGAGTGCCAGAACACGAAGCGCAGGATGGTGCCTTCGTGGCCGTACCAGTTGGTCGCGGTGGAGGCGACGACGATCGATTGCGCGTCGATCATCTTGCCCATCACGCCGCCGGACGAGTTCGCCGCCGCCATCAGGATCGGCGAGAGGCCGAGCTGCTGCGAGGTGATCTTCTGGAGGTTGCCGAACAGGATGTTCGACGACGTATCCGATCCCGTCAGCGCCACGCCCAACCAGCCGAGCAGCGTGCCGAAGAAGGGATAGAGCACGCCGGTCGCGGCAAAGGCGAGACCCAGCGTCGCATCGACGCCGGAGAGCCGCGTCAAGGTGCCGATCGCGAGCATCGCCGAGATCGTGATCAACGAGATCGCGCACAGCCTGATGGTGCGGCCGTATTCGACCAGCAGCCGGCCCGGCCCGACACCCATCAGGACGCCGGAGATGATCGCCGCGATCAACATGCCGGTGCCGGTGAAGGACAGGTAGGTGAAGCCGAACACCGCCGCTTCCTTGGTCGGCGCAGGCGCGACCGGCGGCATCTTGTTGATCATCTGGTGCAGCTCGGGAACCGGATAATTCCAGACGAAGATCCCGTTCGCCCAGGTCTTGAAGGCTCCGTTGCCCCAGATCAGCATCACGACGCAGACGATGATCCACGGCAGCAGTGCGCTGAACAGCTCGCTCTCGGTGAGCGGCGTCTTGTCGAGCGGCTTGGCGGTCGCCATCGTCGCGCCCGATTCATCATGTCCGCGCAGTGCCGGCGACAGCCAGAGCTGCTTCGGTCGCCAGACCCTCAGGAACAGAATCAGCGCGCCCATCGAGATCAGCGAGGCGCCGATGTCGACGATCCAGGGATTGACGAAGTTCGAGATCACGAATTGCGGGACCGCGAACGAGACGCCGGTGACGAGGATCGCCGGCCAGACGTCCTTCATGCCTCTCCAGCCCGCGAACGCCCACACCACCCAGAACGGCACGATCAGCGAGAACAGCGGCAATTGCCGTCCGACCATCGCGCCGAGGATGTAGGGGTCAAGCCCGGTGACCGAGGCGAGGCCCTGGATCGGGGTGCCCAGCGCGCCGAAGGCGACCGGCGCGGTGTTGGCGATCAGCGAGAGGCCGGAGGCCGCAAGCGGCGAGAAGCCGAGGCCGATCAGCACGGCACCGGTGATTGCCACCGGCGTACCGAAGCCCGAGGCGCCCTCGAAGAACGCGCCGAACGAAAATGCGATCAGCAGCAATTGCAGCCGCCGATCCTCGGTAACGCCGCCGACCGCGCGCTTGAGCAGCTCGAAGCGACCGGTGGTCACCGTCACCTGGTAGAGGAAGATGACGTTGAGAACGATCCAGCCGATCGGGAAGAAGCCGGTCACGATGCCGAGGATCGAGGCGCGGATCGACATGTTCGCCGGCATGGTGAACACGAAGATCGTGATCAGGTTGGTCACGATCACGGCGATGATGGCCGCGATGTGAGCCTGAACGCGCCCGCTCGCGATCAGCACCAGCAGCGTGACGACGGGTACCGCCGCCGCGATCGTCGACAGCACGGGACTGTGCAACGGATCATAGATTTGATTCCACATGGTCTTCCTCCCCCACGCATGTGTACGGCAGGTGACCCGCGTGGGCGGCCGGACCTGCTTGACGCTGGAAGCGATAACCCCCGAGTTGGACGCGAATTCCTCGGATCAGCAGCGGTTCCCGCCTGCTCACAAGGTCGCGAAAATCTGGAGGCCCCCACCCCACGCCGTTATGCCCATGCTAGGGTTGCAAGCTGCGGCTCGCCAACGCAAATTGCAGGCCTTGCGACTTTAGTCTAAGTGCGCCGCTTTTCCGCTACGGCCGAGCCGCTTGGCTTCGGGGCCACTGTGAATATCCCTCAGGAGATCTCGCTCTGTGAACAACATCCGCGCCACGCTCGCGATCGTCTGGCGAATCGCCATCCCCTATTTCCGATCGGAGGACAAATGGGCCGGTCGCGGCCTGCTTGCGGCAGTCGTCGCCATGGAGCTGGCACTCGTCGCCATCGACGTGCTGGTGAACCAGTGGCAGAACCGGTTCTACAGTGCGCTCCAGGCCAGCGACTGGGATGCCTTCATCACGCAGATCTGGATCTTCGTCGGCCTCGCCTCGGTCTATATCGCGCTCGCCGTCTACAAGCTCTATCTGAACCAATGGCTGCAGATCCGCTGGCGGCAATGGCTGACCCGGCATTATCTCGGCGAATGGCTGAGCGGCGCCACGCACTATCGCATGCAGCTCAAGGGCGATGCCGCCGACAACCCCGACCAGCGCATCACCGAAGACGTCAAGAACTTCGTCGAGCAAACCCTGACCATCGGCCTCGGCCTGCTCTCATCGATCGTGACGCTGTTCTCCTTCGTCATCATCCTCTGGGGTCTCTCCAACGCCGCGCCGCTGCATTTGTTCGGCAGCGACTACATGATCCCGGGCTATCTGTGCTGGGGTGCCTTGATCTACGCGATCTTCGGCACCGCCCTGACGCACTGGATCGGCGCACCGCTGGTCAACCTCAATTTCGAGCAGCAGCGCTTCGAGGCTGACTTCCGCTTCAATCTCGTTCGCGTCCGCGAAAACTCCGAGCAGATCGCACTTCTGAAGGGCGAAGGCGCCGAGCGCGGTCGCCTGCTGGACCGCTTCGGCTTCGTGATCGGCAATTGGTACGCGATCATGAGCCGGACCAAGCGCCTCACGATGTTCACGGCGAGCTATCAACAGGCCGCCGTGATCTTTCCCTACGTGCTGGTCGCACCGGCCTTCTTTGCCAAGAAGATCCAGCTCGGCGACATGATGCAGACGGCATCGGCGTTTTCGAGCGTGCAAGGTGCCCTGTCGTTCTTCGTCACGGCCTATCGGTCGCTGGCGGAATGGCGTTCGATCGTCGCCCGTCTCGACGGCTTCGAGATGTCGGTCAATTCGGCAGCGAACCTGCCGGCGCATGAGGCCACGATCGAACTCAGGGCGGCCGGCGGCAGCCGCAATATCGGCCTCGAGAAGCTCTGCGTGTATCTTCCCAACGGCACGCCGCTGGTCGCAGCCGACGGCTTCGCGATCCAGACGCCGGAGCGCGTGCTTGTGACCGGGCCGTCTGGCGCCGGCAAGTCGACGCTGTTCCGGGCGATTGCCGGCATCTGGCCGTTCGGCACCGGCAGCATCGTCATCCCCGCCAAGGCGAAGCTGATGATGCTGCCGCAGCGCCCCTATTTCCCGGTCGGCGCGCTCGGGGATGCCGTGATCTATCCGGCCGCGCCCGGCGCGTTCCAGGCAGCCCAGATCCGCGATGCGGTGGTATCGGTCGGCCTGCCCGACCTCG
>NZ_LJYG01000016.1:252922-273678 GCF_001440035.1 Bradyrhizobium manausense
GGCTCGCCCGCGCGCTGCTGCATGCGCCGGACTATCTGTTCCTGGACGAGGCCACCGCCTCGCTCGACGAACCGTCGGAGGCCCGCCTCTACCGGCTGCTGGCGGAGAAGCTGCCGCAGGCCACCATCGTCTCGATCGGCCATCGCTCGACGCTCGATGCCTTCCACACCCGCAAGGTGGCGATGGTGAAGGACGGCCCGATCCACGTGCTGGGCAAGGACGGTGCCCCCGCCGAACCGGAGCCGAGCACGGCGCGCTGAGGGCGAGGCCCCAGCTCAGGACTCGTCATTGCGAGGAGCTCTTGCGACGAAGCAATCCAGGCTGCCCCGGCGGAAAGATTCTGGATTGCTTCGCTGCGCTCGCAATGACGGAGCTTGTAGCAACCACTGTGAATCTTCAGCCCCCAAAGCAAAAGGGCGGCAGATTGCTCTGCCGCCCTTGTTAGTCAGTCTCGGGATGAAGCTTACTTCAGGTTGGTCATCGCCGTCAGGTCGAAGGACAGCTTGGCGATACCGGCCGCGCCGCACCAGTTGGAGCTGTTGCCACCCGGGTTGGTACCGGTAATGGGGGAGGTTCCGACGGAAGCATTGAAAGCACCGGTGAAGACGCTGCAATTGCCCTTGGAGAGGTCGGTGTCGGAGTAACGCAGATCCAGCGTGAACACCTTGTAGGTGAAGCCGATGCCGACGTTCCAGGTGTTGTAGTCAGCGTAGTGGATACCGTTGGGGAACACCGCGGTGCCATAGAAGCTGTCGGTGGTGCCAAACCACTGCCGGCCGAACTCACCCGACACATA
Source organism: Bradyrhizobium manausense (assembly GCF_001440035.1). Classification (GTDB taxonomy): domain Bacteria; phylum Pseudomonadota; class Alphaproteobacteria; order Rhizobiales; family Xanthobacteraceae; genus Bradyrhizobium; species Bradyrhizobium manausense. Next base: position 253,719 of record NZ_LJYG01000016.1, read on the forward strand.
CATGCCGACGCCGCTGCTGCCGAAGATGGTGGACGGCGCCGTGTACTTGCCCGTGATCGAAGCGTAGTTGCCCCACGCGCCTGAATTCAGGAAGTTCGGCGAGTAAAACTCCGTCGCACCGACGGTGAAGCTGTCGTTGATGGTGTAGTTCACCTTGCCGTAGACTTCGACGAAGCTGACGTCCTTCTTCAGGGTGTTGGCGTTCGGCACCGCATTAGCCAGACACTCGGCGCTGAGCGGCCGGCCAGCAGAATCCGTAAGACCACCGTTGAAGGCATTGGCTGCACCGTAGTAGCAGGTGCCGCCCGGATACAGGTAGCCCCAGACACCGATGTCGAACGCGAAAGCGCCGAAGGTCGGGCGGATACCGCCGTAGATGTCGATTTCAGCGGCAGCGCGGTTAGTGAACGAGATGCTTTCGCCGGACGCACCGATGTAGAGCTGCAGGTCCTTGTTCACGTTGTAGCGCGGCTCGAAATAGGCGGCGACCGACGGCTTGTGGTTCGACTGGGTCACGCCGCGGAAGATGTAGTCGTTCATGAGGGCGCCACCGAAGGCGATATCCCAGGGATCGAACGCAGGCGCCGGAGGAGCCTTCAGGGCCTTCACAGGCATGTCCGCCGCGAAAGCCGACCCGGTCACCATTGCCAGCGCCGTTGCCAACAAAGTCACTTTCTTCATTTCGATCCCCATCACCAAGTTCTAAACCCCGGTCGAGCTCCGGAAGCCCCCCGGGGCACCCGACCTGATTGCAAATTTCATAACGGGGGCAATCTGGATGGTGGAACGCAAAGCGAGAAGCAAAAAACACAAGCATCTGCCGACTTTTTAGGCGTTCTGGCGATTCCACGAAAGGTTGTCGGCCGGTGTTGCTTCTCGATCACATTATTTTCACGCCAAAGTGCACAGCGGTGGCCGGACTACTACGGAGGCCCCGGCTCCGTGGCCCGCACGCCACGAATCAGGTGACTCAAAAACGGGCAGCCTCCGGCAGCCTCTGACGGTGGCGGCAAAAAAGGCCGCAGCGTCGCCGCTGCGGCCTTCCTGCTGTCGACCCGTCGCCCGAGGCGCCTGGTCCGGTGGGCCTGGCCTTCGGCCTAACCCTGCCCTTCGGCCGGCGTTGATTCCGCAGAAGACGAAGGCATCGCCCAGCTTGTCTCAGCGGCAGGCTCGGGGGCCGGCGCGGCTACCGGGGCCGCCGGCTTCGGCGCGGGAGCTGCCTTCGCCTTCTTCGGTGCCGCTTTCGTTGCGGTCGTCTTGGCGGCCTTCTTCGGCGCCGCCTTCTTGGCAGCGGCCTTCTTCGCTGTCTTCTTCGGTGCTGCCTTCTTGGCCGATTTCTTCGCGGCCTTCTTGGCAGACTTCTTGGCCGCCTTCTTCTTCGTCGCCTTCTTCGCCGCTACAACCTTCTTGGCCTTTTTGGCCTTCTTGGCCTTCTTGCTTTTCTTCTTGCTCGCTTTCGCCATCGTGGTCCTCCTGTTGCCGCCGAACACTGGTCGATCGGGCGCCTTCAGCCGTCACCTCGGGACGAAGGTTCAGCTCGACGCATTCAATGCCGGCCGCGCCCCGCCCGTAGCCCAATCGAGAAGCTCAATCGTGTGTACGACCGGAACTGACGTGCCACCGGCAATCTGCACCATGCAGCCGATATTGCCCGCGGCAATCATGTCCGGCTTGACGCTTGCGATGTTGGCGACCTTGCGATCGCGCAACCTGCCCGCAAGCTCGGGCTGGAGAATGTTGTAGGTCCCCGCCGAGCCGCAACACAAATGGCTCTCCGGCACATCTTTCACCACGAATCCATTCTTGGAAAGCAATTCTTTCGGAAGCCCCGTGATTTTCTGCCCGTGCTGCAACGAACATGCGGAGTGATAGGCGACGACGATGTTGTCGCGTTGCGTGCTCGGCGCGAGGCTGAGACCGGCGACATATTCGGTGATGTCTTTCGCAAGCGCGGACACCTTTGCCGCATCCGCTGCGAACACCGCGTCCTCGCGCAGCAGATAGCCATAGTCCTTGATGACGGTGCCGCAGCCGGACGTCGTCACCAGGATGGCATCGAGGCCCTCGCCCGCGGCCTCCCTGTGCCACGCCGCGACATTAGCGCGGGCGCGCGCCAGCGCATCCTCGTCGTCTCCGAGGTGATGGGTGAGCGCGCCGCAGCATTGCTCGTCCTTGACCAGGACGACCTCGATGCCATGGCGGGTGAGAAGGCTGATGGCAGCCTGGTTGATGCGCGGCGCCAGCACCTGCTGGGCACAGCCCTGGAGCAGCGCGACCCGGCCGCGCTTCTTGCCGAGCGCCGCGAACACGCTGCCAGGAGGAGCACCCGGCGCCGGCAGCCGGCCGGGAGCCAACGCCAGCATCGCCTTGAGACGCTGGACCAGGCCTGGCGTGGCCGAAGGCCGCGGGGTCGGCAGGAAGACGGCAAGAGGCCGGGCCAGCTGTGCCAGCCGCATGCTGATGCGAAACCATCGCGGGTCCGGCAGGACGAAGGCCAGCAGGCGGCGCAACAGCCGCTCGGCGAGCTGGCGCTGATAGCGCTGCTCGATCCGGACCCGGGCCTGGTCGACGAGATGCATGTAGTTCACCCCGGACGGGCAGGTCGTCATACAAGCCAGGCACGACAGACAGCGATCGACATGCTTGACCACCTCTGGCGTCGGCGCCTGGTCCTTCTCAAGCATCTCCTTGATCAGATAGATGCGGCCGCGCGGGCTATCGAGTTCGTCGCCGAGCAGGACGTAGGTCGGACAGGTCGCGGTGCAGAAGCCGCAATGGACGCAGGCGCGCAGGATCTTGTCGGCTTCCGCGATGTCGGGGTCAGCAAGCTGGACGAGTGAGAATTCGGTCTTCATGCCGTAGCCCGCCTTAGGCGTCCCCGGTTCAGAATCGACTTCGGATCGAAGCTGGCGCGGACCCGTTCGCTCAACGCGGCGACGCCGGGCGCCTGCGGATGGAACACGTCGACGCTGCGCCTGACGTCCTCAACCGCCCGGATCAGCGTGGCATGCCCGCCGACTGCATCAACACGCTGGCGCACGGAGGGGGCATGCGCGTCGGCCTTTGGCGGCAGCGCCGCCCAGATCAGCCCGCCGCCCCAGTCATAGATCACATCGCCTCCGGTCTCGCGCGCCAATTGCGTGCCGAGCAGCGCCCCCGAGGCCGGCGGGCAGACGATCCGCCACACCGGCCAGGCGCCGAGCGCGCCGCTGGCAGCAAACGGCAGCACATCGCGGATGGCGGCCCATAGCACTGACGAGGCGGCATCCTCGATCAGGGTCGCCGCGCCGAAGGGCGCCAGCAGTTCGCGCAACGATCCGGCCCGGTGAGTGGCGGAGGCCGTGATGCCCTCGAGCCGCAGCGCGGTCACCGCCTCGCCCTGGCCGGCAATATCGCCGAGCTCGTCAGTCCTGGTCCGCAGCGCCGATTTCGGCAGATGCGCGGCACCGGAGACGTCGTAGGGGGAGCCGAGGGCCACGGTCATCGCCTTGTTCGCGGCAGCATCGTCGAGGCCGCGGAGCAGCAGCGTCCGCTCCGCTTCCGGCTTCGGCATCACCTTCAGCGTCACTTCGGTCATGACGGACAGCGTGCCCCAGGAGCCCGCGAGGAGCTTGCAGAGGTCATAGCCGGTGACGTTTTTCACCACCCTGCCGCCGGTTTTAAAACTGTCGCCGAAGCCGGAGACGGCATGCGCCCCGAGGAGATGATCGCGCGCCCCGCCCGCCTTGATCCGGCGTGGGCCCGCAAGCCCTGCCGCGATCATGCCGCCGATGGTTCCTGAGACGGGCGTGCCGAGCAGCGGCGCGGTGTTGACAGGCTCAAAAGCGAATTGCTGGTTCTTGGCGTCGATCAGCGACAGCACGTCCGCCAGCGGCGCACCGGCCTGGAGTGTGACGATCAATTCGTTCGGCTCGTAGGATGTGACCGCATTCAGCGCGGAGACGTCGAGCACGGCATTGGTCGCCATCGCGTGCCCGATGCTGCGCTTACCGCCATGGCCGACAATCTCGAGCGGCTGCTCGTTGGCAATTGCCGCGCGCACCACCTCTTCGACGTCTTTGGCGTCTCTGACCTTGAGCGTATCCACGGGAGAAGGCGGTATCCAAGTTTAGAGCGGAAAGCAAATCTTGCGCATTGCAGCGACGATGAGCGCTAAAGCGCGATGAGATTGGGTTGAATCGTCATCGCGCTTTAGCTCTTTGTTTGAGCATGATCTTTTCGGAAAACCGCTTCACACTTTTCCGGATCATGCTTTAGAACCGCGGAATGTCCGGAAACGCCAGCTTGCCCGCGTGCACATGCATGCGGCCGAGTTCCGCGCAGCGGTGCAGGGTCGGAAACACTTTTCCGGGATTGAGCAGGCCTTGCGCGTCGAAGGCGCATTTCAACCGTTGCTGCTGGTTGAGGTCGATCTCGGTGAACATGTCGCCCATGAGATCGCGCTTCTCGATGCCGACGCCGTGCTCGCCGGTGAGCACGCCGCCGAACTCGACGCAGGCACGCAGGATGTCGGCGCCGAAGGCTTCGGCGCGCTCGATCTCTCCGGGCTTGTTGGCATCGTAGAGGATCAGCGGATGCAGATTGCCGTCGCCGGCGTGGAACACGTTGGCGCAGCCGAGCTGGTATTTTTCGCCGAGTTCGCGGATGCGCGCCAGCGCCTTCGGCAGCGCGCCGCGCGGAATGGTACCGTCCATGCAGAGATAATCGGGCGAGATGCGGCCGACTGCGGGGAACGCGGCCTTGCGGCCGGCCCAGAACAGGTTGCGCTCGGCCTCAGAACTGGAGATCTGCAGTGTCACCGAGCCGCAGCCTCTTGCGATGGTCTCGACGCGCGTGATCAGTTCGTCGACCTCGATCTTGGGACCGTCCAGTTCGATGATCAGCAGCGCCTCCACATCCAGCGGATAGCCGGCACGGACGAAGGCCTCCGCGGCGTGGATCGCCGGCTTGTCCATCATCTCCATGCCGCCGGGAATGATGCCGGCGCCGATGATGCGCGCCACGCATTCGCCGGCCGCCTCGACCTCGGCGAAGCCGACCATCAGCGCGCGCGCCGTCTCCGGCTTTTGCAGGATGCGCACGGTGATCTCGGTGATGACGCCGAGCAGGCCCTCCGAGCCGGTGATGACGCCCATCAGATCATAGCCGGAATTCTCGCACCCCTTGCCGCCGATGCGCAGGATCTCGCCGCTCATCAGGACAATCTCGCAACCGAGCACGTTGTTGGTGGTCATGCCGTATTTCAGGCAATGCACGCCGCCGGAATTTTCCGCGACATTGCCACCGATCGAGCAGGCGATCTGCGAGGACGGATCTGGCGCATAGTAGAAGCCGGCATGCGCGACGGCCTGACTGATGGCGAGATTGGTGACACCTGGCTCGGTGACGACGACACGGTTGTCGAAATCGATCTCGCGGATGCGCTTGAACTTGCCGAGGCCGAGCAGCACGCCGTCCTCGAGCGGCAGCGCGCCGCCCGATAGCGACGTGCCCGAGCCGCGCGGCACCACCTTGATGCCATGGGCGGCACAATATTTCAGAATGAGCGAGACCTGCTCGGTCGTATCGGGCAGCACCACGACCATCGGCGGCTGCCGGTAGGCGGTCAGCCCGTCGGATTCATAGGCCCGCATCTCGGCAGGCGTATCGATCACGCCCTCGCCGGGCACGATTGCGCGCAAGGCGGCGACGATCTCGCTGCGGCGCGCCAGCACCGCCTGATCGCTCGCGGGCATCATGATGGCCATGTTGCAAACCTTCTTCGGGCATTGGAATTTGTTCCGGCAAATCAATCATGTCTGCCCACGTTTGGGTAGGGTCCTCCGAAGGTCGCATTGCTTTGTCGCAACGCAAGTTCTCTCTGAGGCAAGTCTGCTATCAGGAAACCTGTCAGGGTTTGGCGGCTTGTCCACGTGCATCGGACCTGCCAAAAACCACGATCCCCCCCTCTGACCCCGGGAAGAGACGAAGAGCTATGAAAAAATTGACTTTCGGCGCGTTGGTTGCCCTTGCCATGACTGCCTCAGCCTCCACCGCGATGGCGCAGGATGTCGCGGCCGGCAAATCGTCGTTCAACAAGTGCCTGGCCTGCCACGCCATCGGCGAAGGCGCCAAGAACAAGGTCGGCCCCGAGCTCAACGGTCTCGACGGCCGCAAGTCCGGCACCGCGCCCGACTACAATTATTCCGATGCGAACAAGAATTCCGGCATCACCTGGAACGAGGCGCAGTTCAAGGAATACATCAAGGATCCGAAGGCCAAGATCCCCGGCACCAAGATGGCGTTCGCCGGCATCAAGAACGAAACCGAGATCAACAATCTCTGGTCCTTCATCTCCCAGTTCGACAAGGACGGAAAGGTCAAGCAGTAGGCGGACATGGCGGCCGCTAATCGGCGGNCGCCTGCGCCGGGGCAATGCGGCCGATCATCGTCTCGATCTCGGTCTTCACCAGATCCGGCACGGCATTCTGCACCATGTGGCCGAGATCGGGCAGCACGATCAGCTTTGCATTCGGCACCGTCGCGGCGAACGGGCGCGCGTGGACGTCGGTCCTCACCGTCTTGTCGGGCGCGCCTGCTATGATTGTGACGGGCACTCTGATCTCGCCGTAGCGCGGAGCCTGCGCGGCCACCGATTCCTTGAGCGTCACAAGATCATAGGCATTGGCGATGAATTCGCGCGGCCGCAGCAATAGCGGCGTCGCGGACTCCTTCACGAAGCCATCAGGCATCGTCTGGGGCAGGAAGACGTTGCGTGCGCCCGATTCGGTGACGAACAAGCCCAGCGGCAGCGTGATGGTGGAGGCGAGCAGCGGGCCGATGACAGGTGTAGCGATGATCTCGTTGTAGCGGCCGACGCCGCCGCGCCAGGGATGGGTCACCGGTGCCAGCATGACGAGACCGGCGACGCGGCTTGCATGATCGAGCGCCAGCCGCGCGCCCAGCGCACCGCTCCAGGAATGCACGACGAAAACGGCGCGATCGATTCCGAGCTTGCCAAGCGCCTCGTCGATCATCCGCGCCTGAATCTGAGGCGTCGAATCCTGCCGTCGCGCGCGCGTGCTCCAGCCGTGCCCGGGCCGGTCGATCAGGATGACGCGATGATCCCTGGCGAGCATGTCGCCGAGCGGTCGCCGCATCACTTCGAGATTGGAGCTTGCTCCGTGCAGCATGACGATCGGCAATCCCGCATCGCGCGGGCCGATGTCGACGACGTGCAGCGTTGCACCCTCGACCTCGATCATCCGGCCCTGCGGCGGAAAGGAGCGTTGCACGAGGACGATTCCGGCCTGCGTGACCAGCGCGAGCAGGGCCAGCGCCGTCACGGCTGATAAAACGATCATGAGGACAGTCCGGGCGATCCTGGGCACATGGCAGTTACGAACGACGCAGACGGCAGTTTCGCGCGGGGAGGCTCAGGGCTTCCACCGGAAATGCTGCCCTGTGGATATGTGCATAATTGCCGAACTAAAAAACACAATAAAATCAATGCTGCAGCTGGATGACACACAAGCCTCCGACCAGCTTCATGCCGTCGTCATCGCGCCGTCCTTACAATCGCCACGGTCGGTTCCGCCATCTAGACGCGGATGGGCGCCGATCCCTCCTCGCATCCTCAGGCGATGCAGGAAAGACCGGCAAGATTGTCCTGGTTTGAACCGGAGGATTTTCGATGAGCTTCAGATCGAATGACACTGCAATCGACGAGATCGTGGCAAGCTGCAACGGCGATCTGCGCGGTGCGGTGCGGGCGCTGCTGCTTATCAACGAGCATCTCGAGACCGAACTCGCCAAGGCCTACGCTGCGGCGGCCGATCGCGGTTTCGCCGAGCGCGGCACCAACGTCCTGCACTAGCCCAGGCTAGCCGGCGCCGTCCTCGGCCTTCTGCTCGTCGGGCGTGAGCACGGGACAGGCGCGGATGGTCGAGCGCGCGAGCTTGGCGTCGTCCTTGGATTTGTAGGGACCGTCGCCGAACCAGATGTCGCCGTAGATGACCGGATTGCTGGTCACGATGTTGCATTTGCCGGTGGCGCGATTGCCGACCACCCAGAACAGCCCATTGGCGAGGCTGATCGTTCCCGACGCCAACAGCAAGCTACAAGCAAAGGTCAAGCGCTTCATGGCTGTGCTCCCTGCCATGCAGGTAAACCTGCGGCACCGCCGGCAATAGTCCTTGCGACACTGCGCTTGCGATCGTGGTTAATCTCCACGCGCCGCAACCGCTCGAAAGATGATCGAAATATCGGCTAGATGTCGCGGCCTTCGACCTTCTCGGTCAAGGCCTTTACCTGCTCAGGGATCTTCTCCAGGTGCGGATTGACGGCGAGCGCCTTGCGATAGGCCTCGAGCGCGCGTTTCTCGTCGCCGACGTCCTGCATGATCATGCCGAGGCCTGCGAGCGCGCCGAAATGGCGGGGCTCGCGGGTCAGCACCTCGCGGATGTCGGCGAGCGAGCGGGCATAGTCGTTCTGCATGTAATAGAGCGTGGCGCGCCGATTCCAGGCTTCGATGTAGTCGGGCCGGAGCTTGATGACGGAATCGAGCAGCTTGATCGCGACGTCGATCTTCTGCGCATCGACCGCCGCCTTGGCCCGCGTCATCAAGAGAGCGGCGGTGTCGCTCGGGGTCTGCAGCCAGATCGCCCAGATCCGCGCCTCGACATGTTTGGCGCTGACCTCATCAGGCGCAGCCTTGAGCGCGCCGAACAGGAAATCGAGATTCTTGGTGCGGTCGGCCTTGGGCAGCTTGGCCGGCGCCTCCGGCAGCTTCTTCTGCTGCTTGGCCGGCGGGGCGGGATCATCCTGCGCCAGCGTCGGCGCGACGCCGGCGGTTGCAAGAACCAGGGCCAAGCATAGCGTGCGAAGATGAAGGAATCTCACGGTCATGGTGAAAGTGTAAACGCGCAAAGCCGCCCTTGCAAAGCAAAGGCGGCGTCAAACTCGCGTGAGACCGTGGTCTTGCGGAGGCGCGCGGAAGGCGCTGCCGGGGATCAGCCTTTGCTGATCAGCCTTTGCTGATCAGCCCTGGCGAGCCTTGAAGCGGCGCTGCACCTTGTTGATCACATAGACCCGGCCCTTGCGGCGGACCAGGCGGTTGGCGCGATGGCGACCGCGCAGCGACTTCAGCGAGTTACGGACCTTCATGGCAGAATCCTGGACGTTCGAAAGGCCGTGTTCGGCACTACCGTTTCGGCACGCGCGAATGTGGCAAAATGAGATCTTTCCCGCTGGCGGACCGGCCGCCCGGGACGAGGCGGTTCTTAAGGCATGGCGGGAGGTCATGTCAATGTTGACTGGCCGGTTCCCAACGACCAAATCGCGAAAACAACCCCATGCACAGTAGAAGCGGCCGGATCGGCCCGATTCTATCCAGCCGCGGCGAGACCCTGCAAAGATCTTCGCGGGCCGGCGATTTCCCGCCGGCGACGCCTTGCCAAATTCGTTATATCCTATAATCAATTTGGCAACCCGTCGGGAGGACACAATGCCCAAGCTGAAGCTGCCTGATATAGACAAGGTCGTCGCCATCGACATCCACACCCATGCCGAGGAGCCCTGCGGCACCCATCCCGACGACGGCTATGACGATTTCCAGGCGCAGATGGCGGAGTATTTCAAGTCGCCGCACAAGCATCCGCCGACCGTGCCGGAGACCGCGGCCTATTACCGCTCCAAGAACATCGCCGCGGTGATCTTCCCCGTCGATGCCGAGCGCGAGACCGGCTTTCGCCGCTACAAGAACGAGGAGATGCTGGAGATCGCCTCCGACCATCTCGATGTCCTCATCCCGTTCGTCTCGATCGATCCGCACAAGGGCAAGCTCGGGGTGCGTGAGGCGCGCAAGCTGATCGAGGAATACGGCGTGCGCGGCTTCAAATTCCATCCGACCATGCAGGGCTTCTACGCCAACGACCGCATGGCCTATCCGCTCTATGAAGAGATCAACAATGGCGGCGCGATCGCGCTGTTCCACACCGGCCAGACCGGCGTCGGCTCAGGGATGCCCGGCGGCATGGGCATGCGGCTGAAATATTCCAACCCCATGTACATGGACGACGTCGCGGCCGATTTCCCCGACCTCAAGATCATCCTCGCGCATCCTTCCTTCCCCTGGCAGGAAGAGGCGCTGTCGGTCGCGACCCACAAGCCGAACGTCTATATCGACCTCTCCGGCTGGTCGCCGAAATATTTCCCGCCGATCCTGGTGCGCTACATCAACTCGATCCTGCAGGACAAGATGCTGTTCGGCTCGGACTGGCCTGTGATCACGCCGGACCGCTGGCTGTCGGATTTTGCCAAGATCGACATCCGCGACGACATCAGGCCGAAGGTGCTGAAGGCGAACGCGAGGAAGATTTTGGGGATCTAGGCGCGACCTCACGACGCGCCGCCCATCGCCGAGAGCAGACGTCGGCGTGTCAGCGCGATCAGTTCACGCTCGCCAGAAAGTCGGCCAGAATCGACCGGCTCCGGTTGAGTGTCTCGATTCGTTCGTCGATCAGGCCGACCTGCTGAGCGAGTATTCTTCGCAGCGCGTTGCACGGCGTGAAGGCCGGGTCGTTGTTACGTACACATGGAAGCAACTGCTGGATCGTCTCAAGCGTCATCCCGGCTGCGCCAAGCATCTTGATCCGCCGCACAGTCTCCTCTTCCGCCGGACCATAGTCGCGATAACCGGAGCCGGTCCGCTGCGGCGCTAGCAGCCCTTCGGCCTCGTAATATCGCAACATCCGCACACTGACCCCAGTCCGCCGTGAGAGTTCGCCAATTTTCATTTGAAAACCTCTTGACCCTGACAGTGCTGTCAGACCCTACAGACTGTGCCCATTCAAGTCATGCCACTTGTGAAGGGTGCAACGATGAAAGCCTACCATTTGAATGGCCATGCCGGGACCGGCCGCCTCGAACCCGTCGATCTCGGCAAACCTGAACCCGCCAATGGTGAGGTTCGCATCCGGGTCGAAGCGGCCAGCCTGAATTACCGCGACCTGATCACGCTCGACCGTGCAGGACAAACCGGGCTCAACGGCCGCGTGCCGCTCTCCGACGGTGCGGGCATCGTTGACGCAATTGGCTCTAACGTCGTGCAATGGCAGGTCGGCGATCGCGTTGCTGCGTCATTCTTTCGCGATTGGGTCTCGGGGCCATTCAAGTCGAGCTACGTTTCGTCGTCCCTCGGTGGCACCTCGACGGACGGAATGCTCGCAGAATATGTCGTGCTGCCTGCGACCGCGCTCGTCGCCGTGCCGCCGCATCTGTCCTCGGTCGAGGCGGCGACATTGCCCTGTGCCGGCGTTACGGTCTGGCACGGCCTGATCACACGCGGCGGGATGCGCAAAGGCGACACGCTGCTTGTCCAGGGAACGGGTGGGGTTGCACTGTTCGGTCTCCAATTCGCGACGGCGCTCGGCGCACGCGCAATCGTGATCTCGTCCTCGGACGAGAAACTCGCCCGCGCCAGGATGCTGGGCGGCTCGATCCTCATCAACTACCGCGACACGCCCGACTGGGACGCCGCTGTGATGAAAGCCACTGATGGCGAAGGTGCCAGTCACATTCTCGAACTCGGCGGCCCCGGTACCTATGATCGGTCGCTGCGTTCCGTCGCGTCGGGCGGCAAGATCATCCAAATCGGCGTCTTGACCGGGTTCGGCCCGAAACCAGACCTCTCCCGCCTGCAATGGGAGAACGCCGACATCATCGGTGTCACCGTCGGATCGGCCGAACATTTCGTGGCGATGAACAGCTTCCTGACCGAACATGCGATTCACCCGATCGTGGAGCGCGTCTACGGTTTCGCTGAAGTCCCTGAAGCCTATGCTCACCTGCGAAGCGGCTCGCATTTCGGCAAGGTCGTCGTGGAGTTCTAGAGGCCAAGGCGGCGCCTCGACCCGTACCGGCGATCTCCGCCGGCAACAAAATGGGTCGCGGCACGTTAGCTTCGCAGCACAATTTCCCCGAGCGGAGTGTTCATGGCTACCGAGATCATCAGGGCAGGCGGATGCCTGTGCGGAGACGTCCGCTATTCCGTGAGAGGCGATCCCTTCAAGAGCGGGCTCTGTCATTGCGCCGATTGCCGCAAGGTGACGGGCTCGGCTTTTCTTGCCTACGCCGATTGGCGACCGGCGCAATTTGAATATAGCGGCAAGGTACAGACGTATCGGGGGCGAAGCTTTTGTCCGAATTGCGGATCGCGCCTGTTCAGCCGGAACGAACGTCAAGTCGAGATCTACATCGGCACCCTGGACAGCGTCCCCAGCGGCATTGCTCCGATCGACGAAGGTTGGATCATCCGGCGCGAGCCATGGCAGCGTCCGATCGAAGCAGCATCACAACATGAGAAGGACGTGCCTCCTCACTCTGAATAGGTCCAACAACTGCTGGAGGCTCCGTTCGTCAGGCGATGGGTTTCCCAAGGGCGCAACCCATCTACGGACTCGCCCATGCCAAGGGCGCTCGGCAAGTACACGCGCTTCGATCAGCCTTCTTGAACGGCAACTGCCGCCTTGCGGATGACGTCGATCACGACGTCGGGCTGGGAGAGCATCGGCACGTGGCTGCTTGCCACCTCGGTGACCGTCGCGCCCATGCGCTTGGAGACCCAGCGTTGCAGGTCGGGATGCACGGTGTGGTCCTGCGTCGCGAGGATGTACCAGCTTGGCTTTGATCTCCACGCGACCTTCTCTGCGCTCAGCTTTTGCTGCTGGAACAGATCGGCGACGGGCGCATAATGCGTGGCCCATACCAGCTTCTGCTCGGCCTCGGAAAGGTCTCCGGCAAAGAACTCGGTGCCGTTCGGCAGCATCCAGGCACGTCCATCCGCGACCTCGACGCGCGAGAAGATATCCGACGGATATTCGTTGAGCTGGTCTTGCACGGTTTCGCCCGCATCGGGGGCCACCGCTGCGATATAGACGAGGCCAACCACGCGAGGATCAGTGCCGGCGCCGGTGATGGTGGCTCCGCCATAGGAATGACCGACGAGCAGGACCGGGCTGCCGACGCGGTTGAGCGTGCGCTTCACCGTCGCAAGGTCTTCTTCATAGGAGTCCAGACCATATTGGACGGCGATGACCTCGTGGCCATCGGCCTGCAACGCAGGAATGACCTTGCTGAAGCACGAGCCGTCAGCCCAGATACCGTGACAAAAGACGATTGTCGGCTTCGATGTGACGGACATGGGCACCCCCTGGGGAGTCGCGATTGCAGCCCAATTCTGTCGAAGTGACGCCGCTGCGTCTTTCGAAATCACCCGAATCGACAGAAAGGAGACGCCTTGAACGGAAACGGCGTCTCCTTTAGCGAGCGAAACGTCACGGCGTGCGACGCCATCGGTGCCGCTAAGGTCGCGGCGTTGGCTGCGGCGAGGGTGTCGCGGCAGGCTGCTGCGACGCTGGAGCAGACGGCTGCTGCTGCGGTGCTGTGACCGGCAACGAATCGCCGCCGCCGTGGGGGACGCACGTCCCCACATTGCTGAGCAGCCGTTTGGCCTCGATATCGCGGGCTTTCTTGTAGTCGCTGCGGCGGTCGATCCTTGCCGCAGCCGTGCGATCCCAGGCATCGAACGCGTCAGCATAGTGCTGCCGCATCTGCTCCTCAGCGGAAAGGCAATCACTGAACTTGTCGAACACCAGATCGGTGTTGACGGGTGAGATGCCGCCGACCAAGACGACCAACATCCATTTCATCGCGCCAGCCTACGTTCGTGCCCGCTAACGGGAACGAAGAGACACCGGCAAAGTTCCGAACGGAGCCCAGGTGCTGACGATATGCGCGCGGGCCTATTCATCTTCTAGTGCGTACGAATCTCATGGGATGGCTGGATCGCAATCCCTTGCAGTGGCCAAGCTCCGCTGTCCTTTGGTAAGCTGACGATACACGCACTCTCCCAAGCGGGATTGTTGTGACCACACCACCCGAAAGGACAGCCCATGAGCATCAAAGCCGTCGTGTTCGATGCCTACGGGACGCTCTACGACATCCAGTCGGTCGCTGACATCACCGAAGAGGGCTTTCCCGGCTATGGCGAGATCATCACGCAGGTCTGGCGGATCAAGCAGCTCGAATACACCTGGTTGCGCTCGCTGATGCGGCGCTACCAGGACTTTGCGGCCGTGACGCGCGATTCGCTGGCTTATACGCTCCGCATGCTCGGGCTCGCTTATGACAACGAGGCCTTCGAGCGCGTCATCGAGAAATATCTGCATCTCGATCTCTATCCGGAAGCGACCAGCGCGCTCGCCGCCGTGAAGCCGCGAAAGCTTGCCATCCTCTCCAATGGCAGCCCGGACATGCTGAACGCCCTGGTGCGCAATTCCGGGCTCGACCGCCTGCTCGATGCCACCATCAGTGTCGACGCCAGGAAGATCTTCAAGCCGAGCCCGGAGGCCTATGAGTTGATCGGGGAGGTGCTCGGCACCGGGCCTGAGGAGGTGCTGTTCGTCTCCTCCAATCCCTGGGACGTCGCCGGCGCCAAGTCATTCGGGCTGAACGTCGCCTGGATCGAACGGGTGACGCCCGAAGCCATGGCGCTGGCTTGCGTCGAGACCGAACTCGTGGCACCGCTGACAATGTTCAAGGCGATCCGCACCCAGATGGACGAGCTCGGCTTTGCGCCTGACTATCTGATGCGTTCGCTGTCGGACCTGCCCGGGATCATCAAGGGATGACCCGGACATTGCCGCCCGCCCGCAAGTCCTCGATGAGCCCATTGGAATGAGCCTTCAATCCGTTCGCGCCTTCTTCGCCGAGAAAGCCCCCGACATCACTGTCATGGAATCCCCGATCAGCTCGGCGACGGTGGCGCTGGCCGCCGAAGCCTATGGCGTCGAGCCCGGCATGATCGCCAAGACGCTGTCCTTGCGCGTCGGCGAGCGCGTGATCCTGATCGTCGCCGCCGGCACCTCGCGCATGGACAACAGGAAGGTGAAAGCGCAGTTCGGCGGCAAGCCGAAGATGCTGGGGCTCGAAGAGGTCGCCGACATCACCGGCCACGAGGTCGGCGGCGTCTGCCCGTTCGGGCTGAAATCCCCGCTGCCGGTCTATTGTGACGTTTCGTTGAAAGCCTACGAATTGGTGGTGCCGGCCGCAGGCTCGACCCACAGCGCCGTGCGCATCACGCCGGACCGGCTGGCCGAGCTGACCGGCGCCGAATGGGTTGACGTCTGCGAGGTCAGGCCGTAACGCGATGCGCGGATCTCACATCTAGCCACCCCAGCCGCAATAGGGCCGGCAGCGATAGCCTGCACGATGCCAATGGCCCCAGTGCCAGCCGAAACGCGCCTGCACCAGCTCGCTCTCGTGCACCATCGGCCTGGCGGCTCCGGACAAAGGCGTGACTGGAGCTGCCGTTGCAGGTGCGCCGAGCAACAGCGCGCCAGTCATGAAAATTGCAGCGGGAATTCCGGTCATGAATTTGGTCCTGGATTTGGTTCTGGACATGACATTCCTCCGATCCACAGCTTGCGACCGCAATCAACTTGGCTCACGGCCATTCGTTGCACCGACATGACGGTTTCCGGACGGGACGACAAAACCGCTTCGCACTTTTCCGGATCATGCTTTAGGATAACGGCCATGCCCGACGACAAGGTGAAGCGACGACTGACCACCGTGCTGTGCGCCGACGTGTACGGCTACTCCCGTCTCATGGAGGCGGACGAGGCCGGAACGCTGGAGGCGCTGCGCCGCTCGCGCGCGGCCATCGCCCGACTGGTCGAGCGCCATGACGGCCGCATCGTGAATACCTGGGGCGATGCCGTGATCGCCGAGTTCGCCAGCGTGGTCGAGGCCGTGCAAAGCGCGATCGAGATTCAGCAGGAAATATCCGATCAGGAATCGGTCGCGCCGCAAGCGAGCGCGATGCGGTTTCGCATCGGCATCAATCTCGGCGACGTGATGGTGGATGGCACCAACATCTATGGTGACGGGGTCAACATCGCATCGCGGCTGCAGGAGCTCGCCGACCCCGGCGGGGTCGTGATCTCGAGCTCGGTCTACGACCAGGTGCACAACAAATTGTCCGTTGGCTTCGACTGTCTCGGCCAGCGCCCGATGAAGAACATCGCGCCCCTGACCAGCTATCGGCTGACCCTGGGCGGCCAAGCCGCCGCGCAAGCCGGCATCCCGATGCCGGAAAACCGGACTCCATCACAGAGCGCGCGCGCTCCGGGGATCGACGACAGGCGCGAGCCATCATCGTCCACGAATGCCGTTTCGGATTGGCTGGGAAGGCTGCCGCGGCCGGTCGCCGTGGCGCTAACCGTCTCGGCCTTCCTGATCACGATCAATCTGTTCACCGGCGCGCATAAGATCTGGTTCCATTGGCCCGTCGCGATCATCCTGCTCGGCGCCGCCTTGCGGACGGTGCTCGGACGGCGACCGGAACGGGACAGAAGCTAGGCAGCGCTAATCATTGTCATAGGGCCGTGGCTGCACCTGCTGAGGGGGCGGCGTATTGTCATAGCGCGGCGGCGGCGCTGCGCGATTGCGCGGCACTTGCTGTTGCGGCGGCATCTGATTGTTGGACTGGAACACAGCGCGGCAGCCGCTGGAGAGTTGCGGCGTGTTCTGTCGCAGGCAAGCGGTGATGCGGCTCACATCCGGAATCTGGTCGCTGCACAGCCGCCAGACGTCGGGCGTGCAGGCCATCTGCTGCTCCAGGGTTCCGCGATATTCTTCAGCGGAGGCTGCGCCCTGTGCGACGATGCCGGCAATTGCAAGCGCTACACCCAACGCAATCCGCTCTGCTCGCATGTCTTCCTTCCTTCCCGAGTCCCGTCGAATTGTCGTTAAACAATGAGACGCAGGAAGGTTCGGGATCACAAAAAAATGTGAAGAGTGCTGGAACCTATTCCACCCTCCCGGCCTGCTTGACGGCCGCGTTCCTCCGCGGTGTTCGCCGACAGCGTGGCGGTCGGCAAGAGCACAAGCCGTTTACGAAGCGTTAGCCATGTTCGGTCCCGTCGGGAACGCATCTCTTCACCCTCCGTTGCTGACAGGGCGTGCGGAGGGAGTGTGTTATGGGAAAACTTGCGACCATTGACCTCGCCCTGGACGAGATGCTGGTGAACCTGGCGGCGATCGTCCTGCGGCTTTCAAAGCCCGAGATAACGCGAACGCCGGAAGCCCGACGCGCCCTGACGCAATCGGTGCACCAATACGCGGTGTGCGCCGCGCGCTCGACCGACCCGCGCGTGCATGAATTGAAGACGCAGTTGGAGAACACGATCAAGCCGAGTCTGCGCATCGTCGCGATCGACGGCGTGAAGGTGTCGTAGCGAGATCTCGTAGGGTGGGCAAAGGCGCGCTCTTGGCGCGCCGTGCCCACGGTCACTCGCCGAATTGCCCGGAAATATCACGCATGTCCCCGCCCCAATCCACGGGAAGCGTGCCCTGCTCCACGTAGCGATGGAAGCTGCTGAGAGACCAATCGCGCACCCGGGTGACGAGGCCGTGCTTCACGGGATTGAAGTGAATGTAATCGACGTGTCTCTCCAAATCTTCTTCATCACGGATCGCGTGCTCCCAATAGCGGCGCTGCCAGATGCCCTTCTCGCGTTTTTTCAATTTGCTCATTGAAGGCGAACCGGCCTCCATACCTCGCGAAAAGCCGCCCTTGATCAGATTCCAACGCGATGAAAAGTCGACGTCATGGTCCGGAAGCGACCAAATGGCATGGAGATGATCGGGAAGGACACAAATAGCGACCGTCTCGAACGGGCGGCGCTGCTGGACAGTCTGATAAATTCGTCTCAGGCGATCAACATGGTCCACGAGGAGAGTAGTTGAGCGATCAGCGAGCACGACAGTGAAGAAGAACGTGCTGCCCTGTGCGCGCCGATATCGAGACACTGGCGATCCCCCGAGGCAAAGACGTGGGCACGCTTCGCTTTGCCCACCCTACGATAGTTTGCTCGAGGGATAGACTAGCGAGATCTCGTAGGGTGGGCAAAGGCGCGCTCTTCGCGCGCCGTGCCCACGATCGCTCGCCGAATGCCCGGCTGTCGGGCATAGCCCTGCAAGCAGGGCGGTCCCTTGTGGGCGCCGATGGCGAGACGCTTGCGATCACCCCGGGGCAAAGACGTGGGCACGCTTCGCTTTGCCCGCCCTACGATAGTTTGCTCGAGGGATAGACTAGCGAGATCTCGTAGGGTGGGCAAAGGCGCGCTCTTCGCGCGCCGTGCCCACGATCGCTCGCCGAATGCCCGGCTGTCGGGCATAGCCCTGCAGCAGGGCGGTCCCTTGTGGGCGCCGATGGCGAGACGCTTGCGATCACCCCGGGGCAAAGACGTGGGCACGCTGCGCTTTGCCCACCCTACGATAGTTTGCTCGAGGGATAGACTAGCGAGATCTCGTAGGGTGGGCAAAAGGCGCGCTCTTCGCGCGCCGTGCCCACGATCGCTCGCCGAATGCCGGGCTGTCGGGCATAGCCCTGCAAGCAGGGCGGTCCCTTGTGGGCGCCGATGGCGAGACGCTTGCGATCACCCGGGGCAAAGACGTGGGCACGCTTCGCTTTGCCCACCCTACGATAGTTTGCTCGAGGGATAGACTAGCGAGATCTCGTAGGGTGGCAAAGGCGCGCTCTTCGCGCGCCGTGCCCACGATCGCTCGCCGAATGCCCGGCTGTCGGGCATAGCCCTGCAAGCAGGGCGGTCCCTTGTGGGCGCCGATGGCGAGACGCTTGCGATCACCCCGGGGCAAACACGTGGGCACGCTGCGCTTTGCCCACCCTACGATAGTTTGCTCGAGGGATAGACTAGCGAGATCTCGTAGGACCTCCTACCCTTCGTCAAGGGTGGGAGTCCCTGACAGATAACCATAGCACCGTGCTCGACGCTATCCAGGACGCTTCGCGCCGGCTTTGCCGGTGCCTATGGCATCCTGGACAGCGTCTGCGCGCGGCGCTCTTGCGTTCGGCAGGTCGGGACGAAGGAACGGTCGCATGCGGCCGAACAAAGGAACGGCTCAGCCTGCTGCCGAGATCTTCGCGCTGTTGTGGTCTGCGTCGTAGGGCGTCTGGTGCTTGAGCGTCGCGCACAAGGCAAAGAGCAGGCGATCTCCCACACCACGCAGCGCACGCGCATGGCCGTGTCCGCGCTGCCGCAAAGCATCATAGCGTCGCCGGGCTGCGGCGTCGTATTGAAGCGCGCCGCGCGACCAGTGATGAACGGCGCTTTGCAGCCGCCTGTTGCAGGCCAGGCGGCGGATCACGAAGCGTTGCTTGCCGCTTTGCCGCGTCACCGGTGCGACCCCTGCCAAGGCGCGCAAGGCGTGGTAGTCTCGTCTGCGCAGAGGCTCGGTGGCCTCGACGAGCAGTGTGGCAAGAACGATCCTGCCGATTCCCGGCCAGGAGCGAAGGATCGCCACGTCACACTGCTCGGGATTCTGCCCCGCGGGGCTCTCCTGTTCTTCGAGCTTGGCGCACAGGCGGTCCAGGCTGTGCTGCGCTTCCTTGATTTGCTGATTGACCAGGCGCAGACGGGCCGCGAGGCTGCGGATATGCACGCACGCAGCCTCCGTCGTGCCCGGTGCCACGAGCAGGGGTGTCTCGCGCAAAGTCTTGAGCACCGTCGCCGCATCGAGGCGGCGGATACGATAGGCGCTGAGGATGCGCGCGATCGCCTTGTCGCTGGCCTTGGCCGCGCTGTCCGGCGTCGGCACCTTTTGCCAAAGTGCCAGGAACCAGTCGTCGGCGACATCGTCGGTCAGCTTGGCCGCTTGGGGATAGTACCGCCACAACTGCTGACGCAGGCGATTGGCAAGCCGCGTGCGCTCCTGCTGCAGCTCCTCCGCCATGCGCGACCACTCGCGCAGCTCGATCACCACCGGATTGTCGGCCGCAAGCTGGCGGAAGGCCGCACAGTCCGTACGCAATGAGCTTCCGAGCACATGAGCGTCGCGGCGATCATCCTTGGCACCGGCCACCGTGAAGCGATCCCGGAAGCGGTCGAGTTGCTTG
>NZ_LJYG01000017.1 GCF_001440035.1 Bradyrhizobium manausense
CCACCCTGTACCCTTCTGACGTTCATGGCCGGCCTAGAGGTGTAGACTGGCCATTCGGGCCGATCCGTCGGGAGCAGCCTTGTCCACCCGTGCCTTGAGCACCCACGTAGGAACCGCGCCCCAGCGGAACGTCCGCGATCGAGATCCAGTAGGAGGTCATTGCGCCGAGAGCGCCAGTACAGGGATCGATCAGGATCGCGGTTGGCCCGCTTTGAGAGCGAGGAGATCCAACGATGGTCAAGGACGTGCAATGGTTCGTCGGGATCGATTGGGCAACGCGGAGTCATTGCGTTTGCCTGCTGGATGCGGAAGGACGGCCGGCCGGCCAGCGCGACTTTGCGCATGGTGGAGCCGGACTGACGGAGCTGTGTGATTGGCTGGTCGAAAAGACCAAGGCCGCACCGGGACAGATCGCGGTGGCAATCGAGACGCCGCATGGCCCAGTGGTGGAGATGCTGCTCGAGCATGGTTTTATGGTCTTTGCCATCAATCCCAAGCAACTCGACCGCTTCCGGGATCGCTTCACGGTGGCCGGTGCCAAGGATGATCGCCGCGACGCTCATGTGCTCGGAAGCTCATTGCGTACGGACTGTGCGGCCTTCCGCCAGCTTGCGGCCGACAATCCGGTGGTGATCGAGCTGCGCGAGTGGTCGCGCATGGCGGAGGAGCTGCAGCAGGAGCGCACGCGGCTTGCCAATCGCCTGCGTCAGCAGTTGTGGCGGTACTATCCCCAAGCGGCCAAGCTGACCGACGATGTCGCCGACGACTGGTTCCTGGCACTTTGGCAAAAGGTGCCGACGCCGGACAGCGCGGCCAAGGCCAGCGACAAGGCGATCGCGCGCATCCTCAGCGCCTATCGTATCCGCCGCCTCGATGCGGCGACGGTGCTCAAGACTTTGCGCGAGACACCCCTGCTCGTGGCACCGGGCACGACGGAGGCTGCGTGCGTGCATATCCGCAGCCTCGCGGCCCGTCTGCGCCTGGTCAATCAGCAAATCAAGGAAGCGCAGCACAGCCTGGACCGCCTGTGCGCCAAGCTCGAAGAACAGGAGAGCCCCGCGGGGCAGAATCCCGAGCAGTGTGACGTGGCGATCCTTCGCTCCTGGCCGGGAATCGGCAGGATCGTTCTTGCCACACTGCTCGTCGAGGCCACCGAGCCTCTGCGCAGACGAGACTACCACGCCTTGCGCGCCTTGGCAGGGGTCGCACCGGTGACGCGGCAAAGCGGCAAGCAACGCTTCGTGATCCGCCGCCTGGCCTGCAACAGGCGGCTGCAAAGCGCCGTTCATCACTGGTCGCGCGGCGCGCTTCAATACGACGCCGCAGCCCGGCGACGCTATGATGCTTTGCGGCAGCGCGGACACGGCCATGCGCGTGCGCTGCGTGGTGTGGGAGATCGCCTGCTCTTTGCCTTGTGCGCGACGCTCAAGCACCAGACGCCCTACGACGCAGACCACAACAGCGCGAAGATCTCGGCAGCAGGCTGAGCCGTTCCTTTGTTCGGCCGCATGCGACCGTTCCTTCGTCCCGACCTGCCGAACGCAAGAGCGCCGCGCGCAGACGCTGTCCAGGATGCCATAGGCACCGGCAAAGCCGGCGCGAAGCGTCCTGGATAGCGTCGAGCACGGTGCTAT
>NZ_LJYG01000018.1:0-8589 GCF_001440035.1 Bradyrhizobium manausense
AACCCTGCAATCCCAAAACAGGCCACAACGAATATTGCGATCCCAGCTCAATCGCTTAGCCGCTCTTCACGGACGACTGCAGAGACGTATCCGTCTCCGCACATTCGGGACATGCCATGGCTATTCATGGTGCAACGTTCGCCCGGTGCGGGGACGACGGCTCCCCCGCCGGTCACAGCGCCGGGCCGCTAGCCCTCACGACGGAAAATCGGACGGTCTGACCTGGATGCGATCGGCATGCAACGACCAGTGATGCAACGCCTGGTCCTTGCAGAATTTTGCCTTCGCTCGCTCCGTGGCCTCGATCTCGTCGATAGCGTCGATCTCGAGCGTACCCTGACAAACTTCGCTCTGCCGGCCGTACTCCCCGAGCACGTCCTTCATGAACCTGACGACATAAGTTGACATGGGACCTCCTGCTGCGCCGCCGGCACTCTAATCCCATTTAAGCCGGTTGGGGGAGGGAGATTTTGACGCGGATCAAGGCAAGGCGGCGGTTCCCGCCACCGATACAGTCCGTCAGCAATCAGGCGGTGATGTCGAGCAGGGACTTTTCCGTCTCGGAATAGGCCTGAATGACCTTGGAATTGGCCATGAAGCTGTATTTTGCGGTCGCCAGCTGAACGAATTGGTCAGCAAGATCGACATTAGGCGCTGCGACCAGGCCATCCTGGTTTGCGAAGGGAGCACTCGGGTCGAACTGTGCAATATAGCTCGGCGACACCGTCGACACGGTCGCGACCGTACCGCCCGGCGTCGAGCCGCTCGATTGGTCGACCTGGTCGACGCGTAGCGGCACATAGGCCGCCGGAAACGTGGGAGCAATGCCCGAACTGCCCGCACCGGCCGGTGCGCCCGATCCGCTTGACGCGGGCAGCGGACCCGTCGTTCGAACATTGGCGATGTTGCGGGCGGCCACGTTCGCTCGCAAACTCGCCGCAGAAAGTCCTGACGTCGCAATCGAAGAGATGCTCATGGGCCCTGATCTACAGGACAAGTCATACGCGTTCACTGACGCAATCAGTAAAATCCGTTGCGTTCCGTTTTCATCCGCGTAACCAGCGCAGAGAGCGCTTCGCCGCTACCCCGGCGTCACGCCAAAGGCCTGCCTGAAGCGCTCGGCATAGACGGGCCAGACCTCGGGATTGATGATGCGCGGCGGCCGCTTGCCGTCGAGCGTCTCCAGCACCTGCTCGGCTGCGATGCGGCCCATATTCCGGCGCGCTTCGATCGTCACACCCGCCGTATGCGGGCTTGCCAGCACGTTGTCGAACTGCAGCAGCGGATGTTCCGGCGGCGGCGGTTCCTTGGACCAGACGTCGAGACCGGCACCGGCGATGCGCTTGTCGCGCAGTGCCTGGAGCAGCGCATCCTCGTCGTGGATGAATCCGCGTGCGGTGGTGATGAAATAGGCGTGCGGCTGCATCAGGCCGAATTCGCGCACGCTGATCATGTTGCGACTGCCCTTGTTGAGCGGGCAGGAGATCGAAACGAAATCGGCTCGGCGCAGCAGTTCGTCAAGCTCGACCTTCTCGCCACCCCGCTCGGCCATCACCTCTTTGCTGAGATAGGGATCGTAAGCCAGCACCGTCATGCCGAGCAGGCCCTTGCAGAGCGCGGCGATGCGGCGGCCGACATTGCCGAGACCGATGATGCCGACGGTCTTGTGCTCGACCTCGTTGCCGACGAGCTCGTTGCGATTGACATTGGCCTCGCGGCGCAGCCGGCGATCGGACTGGATGATACGCTTGGACAGGGTCAACATCATCGCCAGTGCGTGCTCGGCCACCGAATGCGCGTTGCCGCCGGACTGGTTGACGACCAGCACGCCTGCATCCGTGCAGGCCTCGACATCGACGGGATCGAAGCCCGCGCCGTTGCTGGAGACCAGGAGCAGGTTTGGTGTGCGCTTCAGGAAGGCGGCGTCGACATGGAAGTGCGGCGCCAACTCGTCGCGCGCGGCACCGATCTGATAGACATGCGCCGCGCTCAGGATCGGCGCGTAAAAATCCTCTGGGCTCTCGTTCTCGATGCGGTCGAGCCGTACGTCGGACCGCGCCTTCAGGATGTCGATGTAAACAGGGTTGGCCAGGTATTTGACGTAGAAGACGCGCTTGCTGTTGACCGACATCAGGACCCTTCCGGCTCTGTCGCGGAGGCTCGCAAGGTCAGCGCAATGCGCGTCCGTTCCTAGCGTTCCTCCCGTTTCTCATTATCCCGCTTGTGGCACGGCGGTGCCGGCCACGGAAGCCCGTCTGGCGCAGATCACGGTGCCGGCCCGGACATGTTGACAATCCCGTCCGCTCCGTCAAGTTCGGCAAACGCCGGGACGGCAAAAGAAGACGGCCAAAGAAGAAGCATGTGCGGCGCGAGGGAGAACGCAATGGCGATTGCGGAGCAGCATAATTCGACGCAGGCATCCGGCGACACGAGCTGGCATGGCATCGTCCTGCAAACCCTGAAGCGGAATGAAATCCGTCTCATCCCCTACGTGCCCGACCGGGTATTGACGCCGCTGATCAAGAATCTGCACGCCGATGCTTTCTTTACGACCTTTGCCACCGCCCGCGAGGAAGAGGCCGTCGGCATCGTCTCGGGCGCCTGGATGGGCGGACGGCGCGGCGCGGTGCTGATGCAGACCTCGGGCTTTGCAACGCTGGCAAACACCCTCGCCTCGCTCGCGGTGCCCTACCAGATCCCGCTGATCATGTTCGTCTCCGAGCGCGGTACGCTGGGCGAATTCAACTACGGCCAGTCGCTGGTCTGCCGCACCATGCGCCCGGTGCTGGATTCGCTGGCGATTGAGCACCACACCATCACCCGGCTCGACGAGCTGGAATTCATCGTCGACCGCTCGATCAAGCAGGCCGTCACGACACAGGCGCCGGTGGCGCTGATCCTCAGCCCGCTGCTCACGGGCGGCAAGGTCTTCGAGAAGTGAGCGCCGTCATGAACAATACCAATACCAAGATCATGAATCGCTTCGATGTGACGTCGCGCCTGATCGCAAAACTCAAGCAGGGGGAAGCGGTGATCGGCGGCATCGGCAATACCAATTTCGACCTCTGGGCCGCTGGCCACCGCCCGCAGAACTTTTACATGCTGGGCAGCATGGGGCTCGCCTTCCCGATCGCACTCGGCGTGGCGCTGGCGCAGCCCGATCGACGCGTATTCGCGCTGGAAGGCGACGGCTCACTGCTGATGCAACTCGGCGCGCTCTCGACGATCGCGGCCTTGAAGCCGAAGAACCTGACTATGATCGTGATGGACAACGGCATCTACCAGATCACCGGTGCGCAGCCGACGCCCGCCGCTGGCGTCGCCGATCTCGTTGCAATCGCACAGGGCTCGGGCCTCACCAACAGCGCATGGGCCGCGGACGAACAGGATTTCGAGCGGCTGGTCGATCAGGCGATGTCGGCTGACGAGCCCAGCCTGATCGCGCTCCGCATCGACGACAAACCCGGCGTCGGCACCACCCGCCGGGATCCCGTGCAGATCCGCGAGCGCTTCATGCACGGCCTCGGCGTGCGCGAGCCGCTCTGACATTCAATGGTCGACGACAAGGCCCCGCGGAGCGTCACTCCGGGGGCCATTTCAATTCCTGACGTTCAACCGGATCAGTCGATGATCTTGATCACCCGGCGCGTGCGCGGCTCGACGATCACGCGGCGATCATTCACCACTGCGTAGCGATACTGGGTGTAGTTCGGCACGGGGCGCAGCACCACGGTCGGGGGCAGCGGCTCGCCGACCTCGACGCGCTCGTGAATCACGACCGAATCATCGCGCGGGATGCCGCCGAGGATCGCGTTCGGAATCTCGAGACCGGCGCCGACCGCCGCACCCACGGTGCCCCCAACCATCGCGCCGATCGGGCCGCCGACTTCACCGCCCGTGCGTGCGCCGTTCCTGGCGCCTTCTTCGGTCGTCGACTGAGCAAAGGCTGCACTCGACGCCAGCAGCGACGCGGCAGCCAACGAAATCACAAGACGGGTCTTCATATCTACACTCTCCAGTGTTGTTGGGTGCGCTTTCAACCCGCGAGGGCGGACCATTGTTCCGGTTCCCCTGTGACGAAAGTTGCATTAAACCTTGAGAGTGTTACGCCGTAACAATTCAGCTGGCTGTGATCTCGTGGCCCGCCATCAGTTCCAGCGCACGCACCATCGCCGAATGATCCCAGCCCTTGCCGCCATGTGCGGTGCAGGACGAGAACAGTTGCTGCGCGACTGCCGTGCTCGGCAGCGACAGGCCGAGAGCGCGCGCGCCTTCGAGCGCGAGATTGAGATCCTTTTGGTGCAGCTCGATGCGAAAGCCGGGATCGAAATCGCGCTTCACCATGCGCTCGCCATGCACTTCGAGAATCCGCGACGAGGCGAAGCCACCCATCAGCGCCTTGCGCACCAGCGCAGGATCGGCGCCGGCCTTGGAGGCGAACAGCAGCGCTTCACTCACCGCCTCGATCGTCAGTGCCACAATGATCTGGTTGGCGACCTTGGTCGTCTGGCCGTCGCCATTGGCGCCGACATGCGTGACGTTCTTGCCCATTTTGTCGAAGATCGGCTTCATGGTGCCAAAGGCCCGCTCGGGACCGCCGACCATGATGGTGAGGCTCGCGGCCTTGGCGCCGACCTCACCGCCGGACACCGGCGCATCGAGGTAGTCCGCACCGAGTGCCTCGATCTTCCTGGCGAATTCCTTCGTCGCCAGCGGCGAGACCGAGCTCATGTCGACCACGATCTGGCCCTTGGAGAGGCCGCCCGCAACGCCGTCCTTGCCGAACAGCACCGCCTCGACGTGCGGCGTGTCGGGCACCATGATGATGACGACATCGGCCTCCTCCGCGACCTCCTTGGCCGATTTGCAGGCGACGCCGCCTGCGGCAATCAACTCGGGCGCGACGGGCGCAATGTCGTGCAGGAATAGGCGATGGCCCGCAGCAAGGAGATGGCCGGCCATCGGCCGTCCCATGGTGCCAAGTCCGATGAATCCGATGTCGATCATGGTCTCGTTTCCTCTCGATCAGGTAAGTCGATCCGCGCGCTCGCTCACCTCTCCCCCAAGCGGGAGAGGGAGCGCACCGCCGCTGCGGCTGCGTCTCACGTCTCAAATGTCTGCGCGGCGTGCCAGGACAGGCCTTCCAGCGTCGTGGTGCGCGGCTTGTATTCGCAGCCGATCCAGCCACGATAACCGATCGCGTCGAGATGGCGGAACAGGAAGGGATAGTTGATCTCGCCGGTACCGGGCTCGTGCCGGCCGGGATTGTCGGCGAGCTGGATGTGGGCGATCTGCGGAAGGTATTCCTGCATGGTGCGAGCGAGATCACCCTCCATGATCTGCATGTGATAGATATCGTATTGCACAAACAGGTTGTTCGACCGCACCTCGGAGATCAGCCGTAGCGCCTGCTCCGTGCCATTGAGGAAGAAGCCGGGAATGTCGAGCGTGTTGATCGGCTCGACCAGCAGCTTGATGTTCTCCCGCGCCAGCGTCGAAGCCGCAAAGCGCAAATTGCCGACCAACGTCTCCTGAAGCTCGCGCGGATCGGCGTCCGCAAGTGCGATGCCGACGAGGCAATTGAGCTGCTCGCAATCGAGCGCCTTGGCATAATCGATGGCGCGAAACACGCCGTCGCGGAATTCGGCGGTGCGATCGGGCATGATCGCGATGCCGCGCTCGCCGGCGGTCCAGTCGCCGGCGGGGAGATTGTGCAGCACCTGGGTCAGCCCGTGGGCCTCAAGCTGTTCGCGGAGCTGCGCCTTGTCGAAATCGTAGGGAAAGAGATACTCGACCCCGACAAAGCCCGCGGCCTTCGCCGCGGCAAAGCGGTCGATGAACGGCATCTCGTTGAAGAGCATGGTGAGGTTGGCGGCGAATTTCGGCATGATGCTGTCCCCTATTCTGCCGGCTGCAGCGCGCGCGCAGACCCGACCTCGTCGAGCGGCAAATTCAGCACCTCCTCGAACTCGACGATGTTGTCGATCTCGGTGCCCATCGCAATGTTGGTGACGCGTTCGAGGATGAACTCCACCACCACGGGCACGCGGTGCTTCGCCATCAATTCGCGCGCGGTCGCGAACGCGGCCTGCGTGTCCTTGGGATCGGTGACGCGGATCGCCTTGCAGCCGAGGCCTTCGGCCACCGCGACATGATCGACGCCGTAGACGCCGATCTCCGGCGCGTTGATGTTCTCGAAGGAGAGCTGGACGTGATAATCCATCTCGAAGCCGCGCTGGGCCTGGCGGATCAGGCCGAGATAGGAATTGTTCACGACGACGTGGATGTAGGGCAGATTGAACTGCGCTCCGACCGCGAGCTCCTCGATCAGGAACTGGAAGTCGTAGTCGCCGGACAGCGCGACGATGTCGCGATCCGGGCACGCCGCACGCACGCCGAGCGCTGCCGGCAGGGTCCAGCCCAGCGGCCCGGCCTGCCCGGCATTGATCCAGTTACGCGGCTTGTAGACGCCTAAAAACTGCGCGCCGGCGATCTGCGACAGGCCGATCACCGTGACATAGGTGGTGTCGCGGCCGAACGCCTTGTTCATCTCCTCATAGACGCGCTGCGGCTTGATCGGAACGTTGTCGAAATGGCTCTTGCGCAGCATGGTCTTCTTGCGGTCGCGGCAGGACGCGGGCCACGCCTGGCGCTCGCGGAGCCTGCCGGAACGTCGCCACTCCCGGGCAACGGAAACGAAGAGTTCGAGCGCGGCCTTCGCGTCCGACACGATGCCGAGATCGGGGTTGAACACGCGCCCGATCTGCGTCGGCTCGATATCCACGTGAACGAATTTGCGGCCCTTGGTGTAGGTCTCGACCGAGCCGGTGTGCCTGTTGGCCCAGCGATTGCCAATGCCAAGCACGAAATCGGACTCCAGCAGCGTAGCGTTACCGTAGCGGTGGCTGGTCTGGAGGCCGACCATGCCGGCCATCAGCACGTGATCGTCGGGGATCGTGCCCCATCCCATCAGCGTCGGTACCACAGGCACATTGGCGATCTCGGCGAATTCGACCAGCAGGTCGGAGGCGTCGGCATTGATGATGCCGCCGCCGGCAACGATCAGCGGACGCTCGGCGGCGTTGAGCATTTCCAGCGCCTTCTCGACCTGCTTACGGGTCGCGGCAGGCTTGTAGACCGGCAGCGGCTCATAGGTCTCGTCGTCGAACTCGATCTCGGCGAGTTGCACGTCGAGCGGCATGTCGATCAGGACCGGCCCAGGCCGGCCCGAACGCATCACATGAAACGCCTGGCTGAAGACGCGCGGCACCAGCGCCGGCTCGCGCACGGTCACCGCCCATTTCGTCACCGGCTTTGCGATCGACTCGATGTCGACGGCCTGAAAGTCTTCCTTGTAGAGCCGCGCCCGCGGCGCCTGGCCGGTGATGCAGAGGATCGGAATGGAATCGGCGATCGCCGAATAGAGGCCTGTGATCATGTCGGTGCCAGCCGGCCCCGAGGTGCCGATGCAGACGCCGATATTGCCGGCCTTGGCCCGTGTATAGCCTTCGGCCATGTGCGAGGCACCCTCGACATGGCGCGCCAGGATGTGGCGGATCGAGCCACGCTTCTTCAGCGCCGAGTAAAGCGGATTGATCGCCGCCCCAGGAACGCCGAAGGCGGTCGAGATGCCTTCCTTCTCCAGGATACGCACGGCTGCATCGACGGCTCGCATCTTCGCCATATCGGACCTCGCTCAAGTTTAATTCAGCGAGCGAGATCATCAGGTGCGCAGATGCACATCTCAACGAGATCGATTTTTTTTCCACGATGCGGCAGCCGCTGGAAAAACGCGGCGGTCTCAATTGGTTAGATCGAGAAATACGTGAAAGCTGGTCATTCGAACAACGGCGCCAGCTCCATCTGCGGCACCAGCACCAAGCCCTTGTCGGTGATGCGAATTTCCGGAATGACCGATAGCGGAATCAGATTGAATCCCATGTAGGGGATGGTGCAGCCGGCCTCGGCCCATTCCTTCTTCAACACTTTGACCTCTTCGGCCACCTCCGTCACCCGCTTGTCCGACAACAGGCCCGCTATCGGCAGCGGCACCAGCGCCCGCACCTTGCCGTCGGCGACGACGCAGACGCCGCCCTGCTGCCCCTTGATCGCAGCGATCGCGACCTGCATGTCGCGCTCGTTGGTGCCGGCGACGATGATGTTGTGGCTGTCGTGGCCGACGCTGGAGGCAACTGCGCCCCGCTTCAGCCCGAAGTCCTTGAGGAGACCATAGGCGACATTGCCGGCCGACTTGCCATGACGCTCCACGACAGTGACGAAGCACAGGTCATAGCGCGCGAACAGCGACGGCCAATCTTTGGCCGGCTCGATCGCGACCTTCTCGTGGATCAGCGTAATGCCGGGCAGCGCGGTCTTGATGGCGTTGACGGTGCACGCCTTTGTCGGTAGCTCCGGCGTCAGCTTGATCTTCTCCGGCAGCTTCACGGTCGCGTAGGCCGCCTTCGGATATTGATAGCGCTGCGACAGCGCCTGATCGAGGCGCGGCGTGATCTTGCGGTTCTCCACCACGAGCTCGCCGCCATACCAGGTCGATTGCGGCTTGAGATTGTCGTCCATCAGCACGAGATC
>NZ_LJYG01000018.1:8594-17329 GCF_001440035.1 Bradyrhizobium manausense
GCCGATCTCCCCCTCCATGCCAAAGCGGGTGGCGCCGTGCAGCGAACCCATCGACCAGGCCTGTTCCGGCGACATCCCCGCCTTCACGGCTTCGCGCACCACCCAGTCGAGGCCAAAGAGCAGGAGATCATCGGCATCGCGGTCGTCGGTGCAGACTGCGGTGCGCTTGTGCGAGGCCCCGAGTTCGGTGATCGTCCGGATCGCCTGCGGTAGCGAATGCCAGGGCGTCGTCGGCGGGCCGCCGCGCAGGAAAATCCAGACGCCTGCATCGAGCAGGTCGTCGGCGATGTCGCGGTCGATCGCTTCATGCGTGTCGGTGACGCCGGAAGCCGCATAGGCCGCGACGAATTCACGGCCGTAGATATGCCCGGACACGGGTCGCCCGCGCTTCAAGGCTGCCGCGAGGATCGCGTGGCTGCGCTCGTCGCCCATGGTCACTGGCACGAAATCCATCTTTTCGCCGAGCGCGACGGCTTCAGGCCAGCGGTCGAACAGACCGGCGATCTTGTCGGGCGTGAGGTCGCCGCCGGCGGTCTCCAGTTCCGCCGAGGTTGCCGGCACCGTGCTCGGCACCGTCAGAAAGATCGACAGCGGCGCCTCACGGGCGTCCTCCAGCATCGCCTCGACGCCGGCGACGTCCATGACGTTGCCGATCTCGTGGCTATCGCAGAAGATCGTGGTGGTCCCGTTGAGCAGCGCGGCCTCGGCGTAGGCGCAGGCCGTCACCATTGAAGATTCGATGTGAATATGCGGATCGACCAGTCCTGGCGCGATGATGCCGCCCGCGGCGTCATACAGCGGCACGTGGCTCCACATCTTCTTCGCCGTTCCGGCCGGTTTCACCGCGGCGATGCGGCCGCCCGTGATCCAGACCTCGCGTCCCGGATGGATCCGCTCCGAATAGGTCGAGAGCAGCCTTGCACCTGAGATGACGAGCTCGGGTGCGAGCCGGGCAGAGGCGACATCGGCGAGACGTCGCGTCATCGAATGCAGTGGCGCGACGGCAAAGCGGGTCAGTTTGGTCATCGGAGCTCCCGGCGGACGTGGTTCGTCCGCCAATGGTTGCGCCCTCATGCAGGAGGGGCAACTCAATTAAAACGGCACTTCTGCTTACGCATTGGGCAGGACCGGCCGGTGGCACGTGGCCGGCACAGCCCATCGATGGCCGCGGAAGCATAGCACGGCGCCGCTACGGCCGCCCTTCCCTCATCCGTTACAGCCCGAAATGAACTTCGCCCGCGCCGCGGCGACCAACTCAGGCCATGCTCAGACTCCTCGCCCTTCCCATCGAGATGTTGCGGATCGCCTTTTATGCGTTACAGGGCCTTTTCGACACGCTGCGGGCGCGCAACCGGCTGAACCTGGAATTCAACGTCCTCGTCAACACGCCGCGGGATGACGTGTGGCAGCGCCTCGATCACGACGTTCGTTCTGTATGTCTGCGTGATCATGGCCGTGGTCGACTAGGACGCCTTCGGCTCCGGCGCGACGCCGCCGAGTGCGGCCGTTAGTTCCGCCGCTACCTCGCGCACCATGCGGCCAACCTCCGGCAATCGCTCATCGGTGATGCGGCTGGTCATCCCGGACACCGAGATTGCCGCAAGCGGTTCGGCCAGCGCGTTGTAGACCACGGCGGCGACGCAGCGCAGGCCCATCTGAGCCTCCTCGTCGTCGATTGCAAAGCCCTGCTTGCGAACCGCCGCGAGTTCTCTAAAAAGGTCGCTGGGCCGCACGATGGATTTTTCCGTGAGTCTCGGCATGCCGTGATGGCGGATGACCGCGCCGACATCCTCGTCGGAATAGGTCGCGAGCACGGCCTTACCGACCCCCGATGTCACCATCGCGACGCGGCCGCCGACCTTGGTTAGCGAGCGCATGATCTCGCGGCTCTCCATGCGGGTCAGCACGATGATGAACTCGTCGTCGACAACGGCGAGATTGGCGGTCTCGCGGGTGAGATCGCGCAATTTGCGCAAATAAGGAATCGCCTGCGCGGTGAAATTGCGCCGCCGCGCGAAGCTCGCCCCGACGGTGAAGCTGCGGACGCCAACATGCCATTTGGACTCGGCGCGGTCGAACTGCACGAAGCGGCGGCTTTCCAGCGTCGCCAGCAGGCGGTGCACGGTCGAGGCCGACAGGCCGGTGCGAACGGCGAGATCGCTGAGGCGATAACCTTCGTCGTCCTCGGCCAGCGTCTCGAGGATCGACAGCGCGCGGTCGACAGACTGCACGCCGCCGTCACGATCGGCCTCCGCAGCCGATCGTGTCTCAGGCGATTTGCGCCGGATCACGTTCTTGCCCATCGCGACCTGCCGCTGTGGCTGGCGTCATTCGGGGGCGCGCGAAAGCGCGAACCCGCAATCTCGAGATCCTCAAGCGCACAAGTGCGCACCATAGTTCGACGCTTCGCGCCGCCCCGGGATGACCGGAGAGATTAGGCTCAGAGCAGCCCTGCCCCGCGCGCCCACTTGTACTTGGCACCTAACACCTCGACCGGCAGCTCGGTCGAGTAGGCATAGGCCGGGATGCCGTTCTGGTAGAGATATTCGGCGGCTTCCTCGACTTCGACGTCGCCGGCCAGTGAGGCCACGATTGGCTTCACAAAGCCCTTGGCCTCCATCTCCTTCTTCACCTCGACCATATTGCGGGCGAACACCATCGGCGGGGTGACGATGGTGTGCCAATAGCCGAGGATCAGCGAGTGGATGCGCTCGTCCGACAGACCGAGCTTCACCGTGTTGACGTAGGTGATCGGCGGCTCGCCACCGGTGATATCCACAGGGTTACCAGCCGCGCCGAACGGCGGGATGAACTTGCGGAAGGCCGCATCGAGATCCGGCGGCATCGACATCAGCGACAGGCCGTTGTCGACACATGAGTCCGACAGCAGCACGCCCGAGCCGCCGGCACCGGTGATGATCAGCACGTTCTCGCCCTTAGGCGTCGGCAGCACCGGCACGCCGCGGGCGAACTCGAGCAGCTGCCGCAGGCTGCGGGCGCGGATCACGCCCGACTGTGCCAGCACGTCCTCATAGATCTTGTCGTTACCGGCGAGCGCGCCGGTGTGCGACGAGGCCGCCTTCGCGCCGGCCGAGGTGCGGCCGGCCTTGAGCACAACGACCGGCTTCTTCTTGGAGACCCGCTTGGCGGCTTCCGCGAAGGCGCGACCGTCCTTGAGGTCCTCGCAGTGCTGCGCGATCAGATTCGTATTCGGATCCTGCTCGAAGAAAGCGAGCAGATCGTCCTCATCGATATCGGACTTGTTGCCAAGGCCGACGATCGCGGAGACGCCCATCTTGGCCGAGCGCGAGAAGCCGATGATGGCCATGCCGATGCCGCCCGACTGCGACGACAGCGCCGCGTGGCCCTTGACGTCGTAGGCGGTGCAGAACGTCGCACAGAGATTGGCGGGCGTATAATAGAAGCCGTAGATGTTCGGTCCCATCAGGCGGATGTCGTACTTCTTGCCAACCTCGACGATCTCGGCCTGCAGCTCCGGCGCGCCGGCCTCGGCAAAGCCTGACGGAATCAGTACCGCACCCGGGATTTTCTTCTCGCCGCACTCGGTGAGCGCACCGGCGACGAACTTCGCGGGAATCGCGAACACCGCGACGTCGATCACGCCGGGCACGTCTTTGACGCTCTTGTACGCCTTGTAGCCGAGGATCTCGGCTGCCTTGGGATGGATCGGAATGATCTCGCCCTTGTAGCCACCGTTGATGAGGTTCTTCATCACGGAGTTGCCGATCTTGCCGTCCTCGGCCGAGGCGCCGATCACGGCGACCGCCTTCGGCTGCATGATGCGGTTCATGGCTGCGACGATCTCTTCGGTCGGACGCGGCTTCGGCTTGGGCTTGTAGGCGAAGTCGACGACGATACGCACGTCGGCCGCAATCGCGTCCTTGGCGGTGGCGAACACAGGGTTGAGGTCGAGCTCGACGATTTCAGGGAAATCGGTGACGAGCTGCGAAACCTTGACGATGACATCGGCCAGAGCGGTGCGGTTCACCGGCTCGCCGCCGCGCACGCCCTTCAGAATTTCATGCGCCTGGATGCCGTCGAGCATGGACAGCGCGTCTTCCCTGGTCGCGGGCGCGAGGCGGAAGGTGATGTCCTTCAACACCTCGACCAGCACACCGCCGAGACCGAAGGCGACCAGCTTGCCGAACGAGCCGTCGGTGATCGAGCCGACGATCACTTCGGTGCCACCGGCCAGCATCTGCTGCACCTGGATGCCCTCGATCTTGGCATCGGCTTTATACTTCTTGGCGTTGCCGAGAATGGTCTCGTAGGCCTTCTCGGCATCCTCAGCCGTCTTGACGCCGACGATGACACCGCCGGCTTCGGTCTTGTGGAGAATGTCCGGGGAGACGATCTTCATCACCACCGGGAAGCCCATCGACGACGCCATTTTGCCGGCCTCGCCGGCCGACTTCGCCACGCCCTCTTTCGGCACGGGAATGCCGTAGGCATCGCAGACCACCTTGCCTTCCGGCGCTGTCAGGCTGGTGCGTTTGTCGGCCTTGACCTGGTCAAGGACCTTGCGGACGACGTCTTTGGAATTCGACATGAGCTTCTCCCTTGACCTTCAGTTCTTACTTTGCAAAGCGCGCGTGATGCGGCTGCCCGTGATACTTGCCATCGCCGCGCCCTGTTCCACCTAGCGGAACGGAGGGCTGAAAGGCCTTGATGACTCCCGCCAGCTTGGATCAAAAATGGCTAGCGATGGCATTTGGTATGCCAGGAGCCAACTTGTCAAGCCGGAGCACGGTCGATAACGCCGCAAAAAATAGGCAGCTTGACATTCTGGCATGTGGTATGCCAAAAACTTTCCGGCAAATATTCCTGTAAAAGACGACTCCCACTGGAGGAGAATCGTCGTGTCACTGCGGAAACCAACCAAGGCGTTGCCGAACATGGCCGAGGCAGACATCACAATCGTTCGTATTGCCCCGGAGAGCAGCTTCAAGAACAAGGCGTATGACGCCTTGAAGGAAGCCATCCTCAAGATGGACATCTATTCGACGCCCGAGCCTGTCATGCTGGACGAGCGCGCGCTGTCCGAACGGCTGGGCGTCAGCCGCACGCCCATCCGTGAAGCGATCGCGATGCTCGAGCAGGATGGTTTCGTGAAGACCGTGCCGCGCCGCGGCATCATGGTGGTGCGCCGGACCAAGAGCGAGATCGTCGACATGATCCGCGCCTGGGCGGCGCTGGAGAGCATGGCGGCGCGCCTGATCACCACCACCGCGCGCAAAAAGGACATCACGGCGCTGCGCGACTTCTTCAAGGATTTCGGCAAGGACCGCCTGCCCGAGGATCACGTCGAGGAATATTCGAAGGCGAACATCGCCTTCCACCAGGCGCTGATCTCGCTGTCGGAGTCCCCCGTCCTGGTCGATCTCACCAACGACCTCTTGTTGCACGTGCGCGGCTACCGCCAGCTGACGATCGGCCGCAAGGACCGCACCGCGACCTCCCTGCCCGAGCATCTCGGCATGATCGAGGCGCTGGAAGCGCGCGACACCGAACTCGCCGAGAAGCGCGCCCGCGACCACACCCTTGGCCTTGCCGCTTACGTCGAAGCGCACGGCCAAGAACTGTTTACTTAACTGTTCACCTAGCGACATTCACCAGAAGGGCGAACCATTCGCCCCACTACCTTGAGATCAGGGAGACAAGGCCCATGCTGAACACCGCGACCAAGTCCGAAGCACCGGGCACCGAGCAGGAACTGACGGATGGCTTCCATCTCGTCATCGACGCGCTCAAGCTGAACGGCATCAACACCATCTATAATGTGCCGGGCATCCCGATCACGGATTTGGGCCGCATGGCGCAGGCCGCCGGCATTCGTGTGATCTCCTTCCGCCACGAGCAGAACGCCGGCTACGCCGCCGGCATCGCCGGCTATCTCACCAAGAAGCCCGGTGTCTGCCTCACGGTGTCCGCCCCGGGCTTCCTGAACGGTCTCACCGCGCTCGCCCACGCCACCACCAACTGCTATCCGATGATCCTGGTCTCGGGCTCCTCCGAGCGCGAGATCGTCGATCTGCAGCAGGGCGACTACGAAGAGATGGACCAGCTCGCGATCGCAAAGCCGCTGTGCAAGGCGGCCTATCGCGTGCTGCACGCCCAGGACATCGGCATCGGCTTTGCCCGCGCCATCCGCGCCGCCGTCTCGGGCCGTCCGGGCGGCGTCTATCTCGACCTGCCGGCAAAGCTGTTCGGCCAGGTGATGAACGCCGAGGCCGGCCAGAAGTCGCTGGTCAAGGTGATTGACGCTGCGCCCGCGCAGATCCCCTCACCCGCGTCGGTGAAGCGCGCGCTCGACGTGCTCAAGAGCGCCAAGCGTCCGCTCATCATTCTCGGCAAGGGCGCGGCCTACGCGCAGGCCGACGAGGAGATCAAGAGCTTCGTCGAGAAGAGCGGCGTGCCGTTCCTGCCGATGAGCATGGCCAAGGGCCTGCTCCCCGATACGCATCCGCAATGCGCCGGCGCTGCGCGCTCGACCGTGCTGAAGGACTCCGACGTCGTCATGCTGATCGGCGCGCGACTGAACTGGCTGCTCTCGCATGGCAAGGGCAAGAGCTGGGGTGATCAGCCGAAGAAGTTCATCCAGGTCGATATCGAGCCGAAGGAAATGGACTCCAACGTCGAGATCGTCGCGCCCGTGGTCGGCGACATCGGCTCGGTCGTCTCCGCCTTCAACCAGGCGATGGGAACGGGCTGGACCGCCCCGCCAGCCGAATGGACCAAGGCGGTGTCGTCCAAGCGTGAAGAGAACGTCGCCAAGATGGCGCCGAAGCTGATGAACAACAAATCGCCGATGGACTATCACGGCGCGCTCGGCGTGCTGAAGAATGTGATCAAGGATCATCCCGAAGCGATCCTCGTCAACGAAGGCGCCAACACGCTCGACCTGGCCCGCGGCGTCATCGACATGTACCGCCCGCGCAAGCGTCTCGACGTCGGCACCTGGGGCGTGATGGGCATCGGCATGGGCCAGGCGATCGCGGCTGCGCTCGAGACCGGCCACCCCGTTCTTGCAGTGGAAGGCGACTCGGCCTTCGGCTTCTCCGGCATGGAGGTCGAGACCATCTGCCGCTACAACCTGCCGATCTGCGTCGTCATCTTCAACAATGACGGCATCTATCGCGGCACCGACGTCAACGGCGCCAACTCCGATCCCGCGACCACCGTGTTCGTCAAGGGTGCACGCTACGACAAGATGATGGAAGCCTTCGGCGGCGTCGGCGTGAACGCGACCTCACCGGATGAACTGAAGCGCGCCGTGAACGAAGCCATGGCATCCCGCAAGCCGACGCTGATCAACGCCGTGATCGATCCGGCCGCGGGCTCGGAGAGCGGCCGCATCGGCAACCTCAATCCGCAGAGCGTTCTGCAGAAGAAGAAGTAAGTCCCCCCTCAACCCTTATTCCCTGCGGGTGCAGGGGCAGACAGAGTACGGAGCATACAAGATGACCAAAGCGCTCGAGGGCGTTCGCATTCTCGACTTCACCCACGTCCAGTCAGGACCGACCTGCACGCAGCTGCTGGCATGGTTCGGTGCCGACGTGATCAAGGTGGAACGCCCCGGCGTGGGTGACATCACCCGCGGCCAGTTGCAGGACATCCCGAACGTGGACAGCCTGTATTTCACCATGCTCAACCACAACAAGCGTTCGATCACGCTCGACACCAAGAACCCGAAGGGCAAGGAAGTCCTCACCGAGCTGATCAAGAAGTGCGACGTGCTGGTCGAGAATTTCGGCCCCGGCGTGCTCGACCGCATGGGCTTCCCCTGGGAGAAGATCCAGGCGATCAACCCGAAGATGATCGTGGCGTCGATCAAGGGCTTTGGCCCCGGACCGTACGAAGACTGCAAGGTCTATGAGAATGTGGCGCAGTGCACCGGCGGCGCCGCCTCCACCACCGGCTTCCGCGACGGGCTTCCGCTCGTCACCGGCGCGCAGATCGGCGACAGCGGCACCGGCCTGCACCTCGCGCTCGGCATCGTCACCGCGCTCTATCAGCGCACCCACACCGGCAAGGGCCAGCGCGTCACCGCGGCGATGCAGGACGGCGTGCTGAACCTCGCGCGCGTCAAGCTGCGCGACCAGCAGCGCCTCGCCCACGGCCCCCTCAAGGAATACAGCCAGTACGGCGAAGGCATTCCGTTCGGCGATGCCGTGCCGCGCGCCGGCAACGATTCCGGCGGCGGCCAGCCCGGCCGCATCCTGAAGTGCAAGGGCTGGGAGACCGACCCGAACGCCTACATCTACTTCATCACCCAGGCCCCGGTCTGGGAGAAGATCTGCGACGTGATCGGCGAGCCCTCCTGGAAGACCGATCCGAACTACGCCAAGCCGGCGGCCCGCCTGCCTCGCCTCAACGAGATCTTTGCTCGCATCGAACAATGGACGATGACGAAAACCAAGTTCGAGGCGATGGAGATCCTCAACAGGGACGACATCCCCTGCGGCCCGATCCTGTCGATGAAGGAGCTCGCCGAGGACCAGTCGCTGCGCAAGACCGGCACCGTGGTCGAGGTCGATCACCCGACCCGCGGCAAGTACCTCTCGGTCGGCAACCCGATCAAGCTGTCGGATAGCCCGAGCGACGTCACCCGCTCGCCGCTGCTCGGCGAGCACACCGACGAGATCCTGCGCAGCGTTCTCGGCTTCTCCGATCACCAGGTCGCCGAGATCCACAAGTCGGGCGCGCTCGACCCG
>NZ_LJYG01000018.1:17368-19937 GCF_001440035.1 Bradyrhizobium manausense
AACGAAAGGGCCGCCCTTCGGGGCGGCCCTTTTTGCATCAGCAAGACCGTGCGGCTGCGAGCACACGCCAAAGACCAAAAACAACCCCATGCACAGTAGCCAACCTCGCCGGGCCAAGAACAAATTTCGTATTTAGCGAATTTTTCTTGACTCGTCGGGCAAAACAGCGGTAAAAGGCTATCATCGAGACTTTTCTTCCTGATGCCCTGCCCTATCGCCTCAGCTCCCTGATAACGTCCGCCAAGCGCGTGTCGCCAGGCAAGAGGCGCCCAATGTGCTCGGCATACTCCAGAGCAGCAACGGCGTCGCCTTTCTCACGGCTGAAATTCAGTGCGGCTGACAGCAGTTCCAGATTGTCGGGATGCCCGCGCAGACCTTCCTTCAGGACCGCAAGCGCATCATCGCGCCGGCCGGCCGAATGCAGCCCGATTGCATACACGTAGGCGTAGCGCGGCTGGCCCGGGTCCAGCGCCGCAGCCTGCTGCAGCTCTTCGATTGCTGCTTCGTTGCGCTTCTGGCGCACCAGCGTCAGACCGAGCGCGTGGTGGAGAGATGCCTCCTGCGCCGACACAGATAGAGCCTCGCGCAGGACCCGCTCGCCGTCGCTGTCGCGTCCGAGCTGGCGATACAGGTCAGACAGATTGATGGCGGCGGCCGCAAACGAGGGATCGAGCTTGAGCGCGGCGCGGTATTCGGCTTCCGCCCGATCGGCGCTGGCCTGGCGGGCGAGGAAATTGCCGAGCGCCGTGCGCGCCTCCGGCCGATCCGCGTTCAGCTTCTGCGCGTCGACGAATTCGGCAGCCGCCCGTGTGAACTTGTCGCGATCGGCCGCAGGCTGGCGTGCAGCGGGCACGGCGGCGAGAAGCTCGGCGGCGCGGATGCGCACGCCACGCACGGGGTCGGTCAGTTGCGACGCGGCGAGCGACCAGAGCTGATCGGTTGGGGCTCCTTCTAGCCCATCGAGCGCGCCGAGCCTCACGAGCGGATCAGAATCGGAAAGTCCGCGCCGGGTCAGATCTATGATCGGCGCGGGAAGCTCGGCCAGCGCGCTGGCGCGGACGATTCCGGCAACGTCTTCCGATGCTGCGATCGCCGCCAGCAACGCTTGCGCGTCGGACGCCTCGCTCCAAGCGGCGTGAAATGCGCCCGCGTAGGTCTGATAGCCGCGCCGCCCAGGGCCAAGCCAAGTTTCGACCTGTTGCGCGGCCCAATTCGCGGATCTGTCACGATGGCAGTCGTTGCACGCATTCGGTGCGCCCGTCTGCACGGAAAGATCAGGGCGCGGAACGCGGAAGCCATGGTCGTGGCGACGGTCGATGACCATATAGCGACGCTCCGGCATGTGGCAGGACGGGCAAGCCGGCGGCGGGGAGACGTCAGCATGATGCCGGTGAGCGGGCGACTGATACTTGTCCGGCGCATGGCATTGCGCACAGGCGCCGTCCCCGGGCGCCTTCAGCGCTGCGCTATGCGGATCGTGGCAGTCGCTGCAAGTTACGCCTTTGGCAAACATCCTGCTCTGCTTGAACGGGGCGTAGTTGTAGGTCTCCTCATCGTCGCGCATCTGGCCGTCGGCATGGAAACGCTGGCGGTCGAGCAACGACACGCGATGCGTCTCGGAGAGCGGCCGTCCCGGCGTCCAATCTTCCGAAAGCTGTCCGCGGCGGGCATGGCAGCGCCCGCAGGTCTCGACCTCCTTGCGCAGCGCTGCTGCTGGCGCACTCCGTGTCGGCGTCGGCGTCCCGGCGGAGGCTGACCACGTGATGCCGGTGCGCTCGTCAAAACGGACCAGCAGGCCGTCGTCTACGCCGCGCGACGCCGGCTTTCCGCGCGCCCAGGCGACGTGACGCGAGCCGGCACCATGGCACGCCTCGCAGCCGACGCTGATCTCGGCGAAGGTGGTGGCAAACGTGTCCTTGGCGGCATCGTAGCCCTTGAGTACGCCGGTCGAGTGACACTCGGCGCACATGAAATTCCAGTTCTGGTTCAACTTCGTCCAATGCAGGGGATCGTTATGGGTGATGGCGCTGTCGGGATAGAGATGAAGCCAGCGCTGTCCGCCCTGCTCTTTCGTTCGCGTATCCCAGGCGATGGACAGGGCTTGGATGCGGCCATCGGGAAATTCGATCAGGTATTGCTGCAGCGGATCGATGCCGAAAGCGTATTTCACCTCGAAAGTCGCGAGCTTGCCGTCAGGTCCGTCGGTTTCGACCAGGAATTTGTTGTCCCTGCTGAAGAAGCGCGAGTGCGTGCCGGCGTAGTCAAAGGTCGCGTCGTTGAAGTCGCCGCGCACGGTCTGCGCGGTTGCGTGATCCATGGCATGGCGGTGCTGCGAGCTCTGCCAAAGCTTCGTCTCGGCTTGATGACAGCCGGCGCAGGACTCGCTGCCGACGAACGCCAGCTTGGCATGCGAGGGAGGCTCGATCGGGGCGTTCGATGTCTCGTACCAGAACAGTCCGACAGCAATCACGCAGGCCAGGACGCTCGCAGCGACGACCACCCGCTTCGTCGTGCCCTGCGGCGCAAGCTGCGGTATGGATCGAACTGGCTCGGGCATTTGTGCGCGAGC
>NZ_LJYG01000018.1:19959-29744 GCF_001440035.1 Bradyrhizobium manausense
GAGCCTCTTGCCACGTCCGCTCACCGGTCCCGTTCAACGTCAGTTGCTTAAACGTGAAGGTCATTGTCGTGCGATAATGCGGCCAAGCTGGTCAATCGAGGGCGTGACTGGCATCAGATCGATCACGCTTTGCATGTTTCCGCCAATCGATGCTGGACTGCTGACTTCGTCAACGAAGCGGCTCGACCTTGGCAACCATGTCTGGCGCGCGGCTCACCCGGTAGTTCGCATTGCTGCATCTGAGCATCCATACCGCATGATCGGGCCGCGAACGCTTCGCGTCTTTCGTCGCGCCGAGCGCCTTGTCGCAGGCGAAGCCCTGCATGCGAATTTGCGCGGCGAGCATCCCCTGGACCGTCTCTTCGGCGGCTTGCGCTGCCGCTCCGGCGAACGCCACAGCTGCAATCAGTGCAACGGTCGATAGCCACATCGAGCAACTACGTTTCAAGAACCCCATCCCGCCATCCTCTGCATTGGACCCGGCGGGAAGCCGGCTGGCTTCCCGCCCATCTCGCATCACTGCTGGACACATTGCTGGACGAACTTGACTCGCTCCACCATGCCGAGGTCCTTCGCTTCGGCCTGCTTGCGGCAGGCTTCGCGCTTGTCGATCCGCAACTGGATCTTGTCTACCAGGCTCAGGCCGACGGTTCCGACCTGTGGTTCGGCCGAACCCGTCTTTCCGGTGTCGGCGGACGGACCGTCACCGGCCGCCCGGGCCGCCTGCTGCAGACGCTTGACGTCGTCCGGGCTCAGCTTCGGCCGCTCTATGTCGAGCGTGAGCTTGTTGATCTTGCCGGTGAAGGCAAACGGTGTCTGATAGTCGTTGTCGTCCACCGGCGTGCCGGTGTCGGAGCCGATGTCGAACGCTTCATCCCATTGCAGGATGAACGGCAGCGTCTGCTCCATCTTCTCCGTGGCCACCGCCTTGCCGTCGACCTTCAGCGCGCCGGTGCCGCCCTGGCCGATGCCGGTATAATCGCCGAACATCATCGTGGCCGCGCCAAGACCATCGTACTTGAAGTCAAACTCGATCAGGTGCTTGCCGGGGGTCAGATCAGGTCCCTCCCAACGCACGCGCTTCAGGTCGACGAGGTTCCACGTGAAGACTGGCTTGTTCTTGAGGACATAGAAGCCATAGCCCCCGAAACGCCCTCCCTGCGTCACGAGCATGCCCTCGGCGCCGCCATCTGGAATATC
The DNA here is from genome assembly GCF_001440035.1 of Bradyrhizobium manausense. Lineage (GTDB taxonomy): Bacteria > Pseudomonadota > Alphaproteobacteria > Rhizobiales > Xanthobacteraceae > Bradyrhizobium > Bradyrhizobium manausense. The sequence continues at coordinate 21,160 of NZ_LJYG01000018.1, forward strand.
GACGTCGACCTTGAAGTTATAGGAGGCGTTGAGCAGGCTCGGCGCGTCGCCGTTCGGCGTGCCGGTCATCGGTCGGGTCCAGGCAAAGTTCGTGCGGCCCGCGCTCAGACTGGGACGCGGTGTAATCATGCGCGACGCCACCGTCGAATCGAGCGGCAGCACCTGATATTTTTCCGCCTCCTTCCAGAACAGCGCCTGCAACTCCTTCAGCTTGTCCGGATTCTTGGCAGCAACGTCCTCGGCCTGGGTCCAGTCGTTGCGCAGGTCATAGAGCTCCCAAGGGTAGTCGCCCGGGTTCGGCAGCTTCGCGACCGTCACCCACGGTGGCCGCAAGACCTTCGTGCTGGCGATCCATCCGTCGTTGTAGATGGCGCGATCGGCGAACATCTCGAAATACTGCGTCGTGTGTGTCGTTGCCGCATTCGCGTTCTTGGCATCGAACGTGTACATCATGCTGACGCCCTCGATCGGGCTTTGCTTGATGCCGTCGACGATGTCCGGCTGCTTGATCTGTGCGGCCTCGAGAATGGTCGGCACGATGTCGATGACGTGATGGAACTGGGCGCGGATGCCGCCCTTGTCCTTGATGACAGCCGGCCAGGACATCGCCATGCCCTGCCGCGTGCCGCCGAAATGCGAGACGATCTGCTTGGTCCAGGAGAATGGCGTGTCGAATGCCCAGGCCCAGCCGATCGACATGTGGTTGTAGGTCTTGTCAGTACCCCACACGTCGTAGAAATATTTGAGCTGATCCTCGACTGACGGGGTGACCTGGTTGAACATTGCCACTTCGTTGGGCGTACCGGTCGGCTGGCCCTCCGCGCTCGTGCCGTTGTCGCCCTCGATGTAGATGACCAGGGTGTTGTCGAGCTTGCCCAGATCATCGATCGACTGGATAACACGACCGATCTCGCTGTCGGCATACGCCACATAGGCCGCGAACACATCGGCCTGGCGGATGAAGAGCTTCTTCTCGTCGTCCGAGAGCTGGTCCCATTCCTTGATCAGGTCTTTCGGCCATGGGGTCATCTTCGCACTCTGCGGAATGACGCCGAGCCGCTTCTGGTTCTCGAAGATCGTGTCGCGCAGCTTGTTCCAGCCTTGGTCGAACAGGTGCATGTCGCTGATCTTCTTCACCCACTCGGGCGTCGGATGATGCGGGGCATGCGTTGCACCGGGCGCGAACTTGACGAAGAACGGCGTATCGGGCGACAGCGCATTCATGCGGTTGACGTAGTCGATGGCTTCATCGGCCATCGCCGTCATCAGGTTCCAGCCAGGCTTGCCGACATAGGGATGGATCGGCGTCGTGTTGCGGACGAGGTTGCCGGGCTCCCACTGGTTGGTGTCGCCGCCCATGAACCCGTAGAAATATTCGAACCCCATGCCGGTCGGCCACTGGTCGAACGGGCCGGCCTGGCTCGCCTGATATTCGGGCGTGTTGTGGTTCTTGCCGAACCAGGCGGTATGGTAGCCGTTGTCGGTCAGAATTCTCCCGATCGTGGCCTTATCCTTGGTGATGATGCTGTCATAGCCGGGATAGCCGGTCGCCTGCTCGGCGATCACGCCATAGCCGACCGAGTGATGATTGCGTCCCGTGATCAGCGCAGCTCGCGTCGGCGAGCACAGCGCGGTCGAATGGAAATTGGTGTAGCGCAGTCCGTTTTGTGCAATTCGGTCGAGCGCGGGCGTCGGGATCACGCCGCCGAAGGTGCTGGGCACGCCGTAACCCGCGTCGTCAGTGATGATCAGGAGGACATTCGGCGCGCCTTTAGGGGGCACCACGCGAGCCGGCCAATACGGTTTCGAATCCCGGGCATCGCGCTCGATCTTCCCGCCGAATTTCTCTGGTGGCGGCGGAAGCTGATTGCCGGGAATGGTGATCGTCGCGGCCGGCGAACCGGGTGGCGGTGCGGTTTGTTGCGCCTGCTGCGCAAATGACGGCGCTGAAAAGGCAAGTGTAAGCGCAAATGCAGAGACGAAGGATCGGGCAGCGCTCATTGCAATTCCTCCCTCCAAATGAAAAATCATGATCTGCCCACGGCATCAAAAAGGGCCTTGATGTAGATCAACGCATCAAATGGTGGTTCAAGTTCGGAGCGACTTTTCTGCGCAACGTGAGCGGATGGGCGCGTCGCCGAGACAGCCTGAACCGTTCTTTCTCCCTGGAGGTAAGATAGCGCTGTACTGTGCTTCGTTTGCTACATTCGATTGCCAAATATTCCTGCTGCCTTAGGTAGTTGTGGCCAGCGTAGACGCCTTTGTCATATCGTCGGCATCGTACCAGGCGCTCCCACTGAGCGAAGCTTGTGGTTCGGGAGAAGTCATCATGGGGATGATGAAGGCGTTTGCGGTCATTGCAATTGCAGCCGTCGCATCAGTACCGACCAAGGCCTCGGCCGATGAAAGCGGTATCAGCTTCTGGATTCCCGGCACATTCGGCAGCCTCGCTGCCACCCCTCAGCAGCCGGGCTGGACGGCCGCCGCGATCTACTATCACACCTCGGTGTCCGCCGGAGCCGACGTAGCCCGCGCGAGAGAGATTCAGATCGGGCGCATCCCCGCAAATCTGACGGCGACGTTGAACGCAAACGTCAATGCCAATGTGGATCTCGGGTTGTTGAACGCGACCTACGTGTTTGCAACGCCGGTGCTGGGCGGTCAGGCCTCTGCCAGCCTGATCGGCATCTACGGGGCGAATACCACCTCGCTTAACGGATTGGTCACGGGCACACTGGCACTGCCGGGCGGCTCGATTCCCTTCTCTCGCTTCGATTCCATCAGCGACTCCGTGACAGGCTTCGGCGACCTGATCCCACAGTTCGCGTTGCGCTGGAATGCCGGTGTCAACAACTACATGACTTACATCACGGGCGATATTCCGGTCGGGGCTTACCAGTCGACCCGTCTCGCCAATATCGGGCTAGGGCACGGGACGATCGACGCTGGCGGCGGATACACCTATTTCAATCCGCAGACGGGGCATGAACTGTCCGGCGTGCTCGGCTTCACATACAATTTCAAGAACACGGATACGCAATATCAAAGCGGCGTCGACATGCATTTCGACTGGGGCGCCTCACAATTCCTGACCAAGCAGGTCCAGGTCGGTCTCGTAGGTTACGTCTACAAGCAACTCGGCTGCGACAGCGGCTTTGCCGATCGCGTCGGTTGCTTCCGCTCGCAGGTCGCGGCCGCAGGCCCGCAGGTCGGCTTCATCTTCCCGGTGGGCGACATGCAGGGCTATCTGAACCTGAAGGCTTACAAGGAGTTCGCCGCGGAAAACCGGCCCGAGGGCTGGAACGCCTGGGTGACCTTTGTCATCTCGCCTGCGGCGCCGCCCCCGGCTGTGACGCCGACAAAGCACATCATCACGAAGTGACAGCGCGGCATCGTCAGGCGCCGTTGTTTGGGTTGATTTGAATCAACGTCGATCCCGAAATGCCGTGGCTCCCTGTCCCATATTGGTTGCAGCGTCGATCGTTGAGTACAGCCATGATAAGCGCTCGCTTTCTTGCCGTGCTTGCGACTTTTCAAATTGGGCTCGCTCAGCCTGCCCATGCAGCGGACCATTACGTTCGTCCAACTGGTGCAAAGGCTCAGGTCTCGCGTTCACCGTCCCCTGTTTCTCCAGCCTGGCGCGGCTTCGTGTTGCGGCAGGATCTGTTTGATCGTGCCAATCCAAACAATCTCAGGTCCGATTGGTCCCCACCGCCGGCTCAGCCGGGGCAATTCTAGCAAGGAGACACAGATGAACAGCGCCCTGCTCTCACTTGCACTGCTTGCGGGTTCAATGGTCATACCGGCTTCTGATCGCGTTCCCGAACTGAAGGTCGAAGCGCTTTGCAAGGCGACGTCCGAAACGGACAAGTCGATGGGGCTGGCGTTGGCGCAAAGCTTTACCGATTGCATGCGCGATGAAACGACAGCGCAGCAGCAGCTCGGCACGGTGTGGTTGTCGGCCAAGCCCGCTGTCCGCGATGCCTGCGAAGGTGAGGCCATAACAGGAGGAACCCAAAGCTACGTCGATTTGCTCACCTGCATCCAAATGGCCGAGACCGCAACTGCGCTGGCATCGACGCCGCCGCTCAGAGGGGCTAGCAAGAACCGAAACAAGCAATAGTGGGCGCGGGCGAGCCGCTTTCGCCAGGTAGCACTACAATTCTGCAAGTGATGTCGATCGGCCCCGGCGCTGCTTTTGCCGCCGCAAAACCGCGGCCAATTTCTGAATGCTCAGGTTCACTCGAAGCCCGCTGCTGATGTTATACAATGGCCAACCTGCGTACTCGACGCCGCAGAACTGGAGCGACTGCGTTCTAAAGGTCTAGTTGCGGTTAACAGCTACATCTATGAGTCAATCATTATGGCAGCAAAATCACGCAGCTTATGCGATCAAGTCTCCAGGATCATCAGCCGGGGCTTGCTAACCCGCCCGAAGCTGGCGTGTTGAATTCTCATTTGTCCGACCTTGGCTTCGCAGGCGCCGACCAGATCGCTGAGTTGGTGAAGCAAATTGCCGGAGGTCAAGCTCGCAACCGGGTACCGGGCCGTCCTTAGGGCCGACGCGACGTACCGTGAGAGGCGGATTGAGCAGGTACCCGGCCGACAAGTTCAGCTGTCGGACCCAGAACAGACATTGGTGTCTGATCACTGCTCCGAAGTCGAATTGTCGCCATCGCCATGTCACAGATCGTTGAAGGGCGTTCGTTGTGCTACAGCGTGCGACCGCAACTTATGCCGATATCATCTGTTTGCACGAATGCCCGCCCGATGCATCTTTACTATGCGCACAGCCAGGGAGGAGATGAGGCCATGACGACCAATGCTTTCTCGGATCTTACGCGGCTGATTAACGGCTATCAGATTTCGCAAGCCATTCACGTCGCGGCCCGGCTCGGCATCGCCAACCACCTCAGTCACGGGCCACTCAGCAGCGACGAACTCGCTCGGCTTAGCGGATCGCATCCGAGAACGCTTTATCGGCTGTTGCGCGCGCTGGCTTCAGCCGGTGTTTTCCACGAGGCTGAGAACAGAACGTTCTCGCTCACCCCGATGGGCGAGTGTCTTCGGTCCGACTCGCCCACTCCACTCGACGGCTGGGCCGCCTATGTCGGCCGTCCCTATGCCTGGCAGGCCTGGGCGCATCTTGAACACAGCGTCCGCACCGGCGAGAACGCCTTTCGGCATCTCAACGGTCAGAGCGTATGGGAGTATCGCAGCGCCCGTCCGGATGAAAACGCGATTTTCAACCGAGCCATGACGGCCAATTCTCGCGGCGCCATCGAGGCCATCATCGCCGCCTGCGACTTCAGCCGCTTTCGTCACGTTGCTGACATCGGGGGTGGTCAAGGCCAACTGCTGGCGGGAATTCTCGCTGCAAACAAGGGCCTGCGCGGAACACTGTTCGATCAGCCGCACGTGGTCGGCAAGGCGGCCGCAGTTCTGAACAGCCATGGTGTCGCCGACAGGTGCGACATCGTTGCTGGCAGTTTCTTTGAAAGCATCCCGGAAGGGGCTGACGCCTATGTGATGCGGGCGATCATCCACGATTGGGACGACAAGGACGCGATTTCCATCCTGAAGACCTGCCGCCGCGCCATGACTGACGACGCCAGATTGCTGCTCGTTGAGCGTGTTGTGGAGCCGCCGAACGAGGGACTCATCTCGAAACTCAGTGACCTCAATATGCTCGTCATGCTCGGTGCGCTGGAAAGAACGTACGACGAGTATTCCGCGCTGTGTCGTACGGCCGGATTCGAGACGCGCGGCACGGCTCGCGCGGGCTCGCTCTACCAGGTCATCGAAGCGGTCCCCAGTAAGGCTGAACGCGTGTGAGGCTTTGCGTCACGGCCGTGAGGCGCGCCTCAGATACGCTTTCGTAGCCTGAGGTTTGGCCATGGCCTAGCTCTCAGCGATGCGAGGTCTGCTTGCTTCAGGTGATCCGAAAGACGCCGGCAAACTCGGCGCGGCGCTCCTCTGCCCTGCCCTCAATTTCGCCTTGAGAGGACACCCCCTCCGGCATAGGCTTGTCCGGTTTCCAGAGAATTCATTTCCATCAAGGGAATTTGGCCATGCTTGCGGAATTTGCTGCACGACATGCCGCTGCTCGAAACATCCACTACGGCTGGGTGATGGCTGCCGTGGGATTTCTCTACTCCCTGTTTGCAAGCTCGGCCCTCGGCGTGCCCAGCGTCCTGATGCGGGAGATCGCCTCTGACGTCGGCGTCAGCATGGGCGAGTTGTCGGCCTCGCAAGGGCTTCGCTTTGCGCTGTTTGGCCTCGTGGCACCGTTCGCCGGCGGCCTCATGCTCCGCTACGGACCGAGGATGATGCTGGCCATCGCCGGCACGCTGGCGCTGGCCGGATTGCTACTGACGATCGTCATGACCAACCGGTTCGAGATGTGGCTCGGCCTCGGGCTGATTCTCGGCCTGGCGCCGGGGCTGACTGCGCTGCAGCTCGCCGCTGTCATTTCGGTACGCTGGTTCACGACCCATCGCGGGTTGGTGGTCGGTCTCCTCAACGGATCGATCGCAACCGGCACCTTGATCTTCATGCCGCTCGGCGCGTGGATCGCCGAACATTGGGGCTGGCGTGTCGCGCTGCTGCCGTCCGGACTCGGTCTTCTGCTGTCGATCATCCTGTTTCTGTTGCTCGGCAAGGACCGCCCGCAGGAATTGGGCCTGGCGCCGCTCGGGGAGACGGTGATGCCGCCGATCCCCGCAATTCCCACACAGAGCTTTGCGACGATCAGCTTCCGCGGCCTGCGCCTTGCTTCAACCAGGCTGGTGTTCTGGGTGCTGTCGCTGACCTTCCTGATCTGCGGCGTATCGAGCTACGGGCTGACTTCGACCCACTTCGTCCCGTTCTGCGGCGATCTCGGCTTGCCGGCCGTGACGTCGGCAGGCCTGCTCGCCATGATCGGCGTGTTCGACCTGGTCGGCACGATCGGCTCTGGCTGGTTGTCCGATCGCTTCGACAACCGATGGCTGCTGGCGATCTATTACGGATTTCGCGGGCTTGCGCTGATCTGGCTGGTGGAGTCGAACGCAACGCTGGGCGCGATGAGCGCTTTTGCGATGCTCTACGGGCTGGACTTCATCGCGACCGTTCCGCCGACGGTGAAATTGACGGTCGGCGCGTTCGGGCGGGAGATGGGCCCGGTGATCTTCGGCTGGATTTTTGCGGCCCATCAGCTTGGCGTTGGCCTGATGGCCTTTGCCGCCGGCGTCAGCAGGGATGCGCTGGGGACTTACGTGCCAGCTTTTCTCGTCGCCGGGATCCTCTGCCTGCTCGCTGCGGCAGCCTTTACGCTGGTGAAGCGTCCGGCGGTGCCGGCTCCTGCATAACGGGCGCTCGGAGCAACGCGACTGGAACGGCACTGCCGACAGTCTCGTAGGACCTCCTACCCTTCGTCAAGGGTGGGAGTCCCTGACAGATAACCATAGCACCGTGCTCGACGCTATCCAGGACGCTTCGCGCCGGCTTTGCCGGTGCCTATGGCATCCTGGACAGCGTCTGCGCGCGGCGCTCTTGCGTTCGGCAGGTCGGGACGAAGGAACGGTCGCATGCGGCCGAACAAAGGAACGGCTCAGCCTGCTGCCGAGATCTTCGCGCTGTTGTGGTCTGCGTCGTAGGGCGTCTGGTGCTTGAGCGTCGCGCACAAGGCAAAGAGCAGGCGATCTCCCACACCACGCAGCGCACGCGCATGGCCGTGTCCGCGCTGCCGCAAAGCATCATAGCGTCGCCGGGCTGCGGCGTCGTATTGAAGCGCGCCGCGCGACCAGTGATGAACGGCGCTTTGCAGCCGCCTGTTGCAGGCCAGGCGGCGGATCACGAAGCGTTGCTTGCCGCTTTGCCGCGTCACCGGTGCGACCCCTGCCAAGGCGCGCAAGGCGTGGTAGTCTCGTCTGCGCAGAGGCTCGGTGGCCTCGACGAGCAGTGTGGCAAGAACGATCCTGCCGATTCCCGGCCAGGAGCGAAGGATCGCCACGTCACACTGCTCGGGATTCTGCCCCGCGGGGCTCTCCTGTTCTTCGAGCTTGGCGCACAGGCGGTCCAGGCTGTGCTGCGCTTCCTTGATTTGCTGATTGACCAGGCGCAGACGGGCCGCGAGGCTGCGGATATGCACGCACGCAGCCTCCGTCGTGCCCGGTGCCACGAGCAGGGGTGTCTCGCGCAAAGTCTTGAGCACCGTCGCCGCATCGAGGCGGCGGATACGATAGGCGCTGAGGATGCGCGCGATCGCCTTGTCGCTGGCCTTGGCCGCGCTGTCCGGCGTCGGCACCTTTTGCCAAAGTGCCAGGAACCAGTCGTCGGCGACATCGTCGGTCAGCTTGGCCGCTTGGGGATAGTACCGCCACAACTGCTGACGCAGGCGATTGGCAAGCCGCGTGCGCTCCTGCTGCAGCTCCTCCGCCATGCGCGACCACTCGCGCAGCTCGATCACCACCGGATTGTCGGCCGCAAGCTGGCGGAAGGCCGCACAGTCCGTACGCAATGAGCTTCCGAGCACATGAGCGTCGCGGCGATCATCCTTGGCACCGGCCACCGTGAAGCGATCCCGGAAGCGGTCGAGTTGCTTG
>NZ_LJYG01000019.1:0-17723 GCF_001440035.1 Bradyrhizobium manausense
GTCGAGGCAACCTGGCGGAAGGTTGGTGAACTCCTCGATCTCTTCTCCGAGGCGGAGTGCACCAACTACTTCAAAAACTTAGGCTATGTTTCCGTGTAAATACATCATGCTCTAGGCGTTCCGTCTAAGCAGGAGCGTCATCGTTATATGTCACGACGAGTCTAAGGCTGCAGGCGACGCCCGTTGCAACAATGAGGATGATTGCCATTCCGATCATGCCAATGTGAAAAGATCCCGTCCAATCCTTGAGGAAGCCGACCATGTACGGGCCGACGAAGGCCCCAAAGGCACCAATCGAATTGATGAACGCTATGCCACCAGCGGCAGCGGGCCCGGTGAGGAAACTCTGTGGGATCGTGTAAAGGACGGTCCGCGCCGAAATAGTGCCAATCAGCGCAAGCGTCATGCATATGAGCGCCGGTATGAACGAGGTGAACGCTACCGAAAAGACAAGTCCGATGGCGCCAAGCATCAGTGCGGCGACCAGATTGTAGATCTTTTGCCCCTTGCAATCGACAAGGCGCGCCCAGAACAACGAGCCTATTGTCACAAAGAAATAAGGCGCGGCCGAGAGCCAACCAATCTGCATGTTATTCAAGTTGTGGCTCTTTAAGATCAGAGGGAGCCAGATGCCTATCCCGTAGGAGGCGACCGTGAAAGCGAAGCTGATGCTTGTCAGCATCAGCACGCGGACATCCCTGATCGCGGCCCAGAGATCCGTTTTGACCTTGTCGTGTTTTTCCTTAGCGAGCTCGTCCAGTAGCGCGTCCCGTTCCGGGGGCGTCAACCACGAGGCCTTGACCGGCGTGTCGGCCAGCAGAACGAGGCATAAGCCTCCAAGCAAGCAGGCCGGAAGGCCTTCGATCAGGAACATCCATTGCCAGCCGGCTAGTCCCCACACTCCATCCATTCTCAATAATGAAGCCGATAGTGGATTGCCGATCAACGAGGACGCCGGCGTTGCCGTCATGAACCAGGCGAGGACGCCGGTCCGCGATTGCGCCGGAAACCAAATGGAAATGTACCAGATGACGCCAGGAAAAAACCCCGATTCGAAAACTCCCAGAAGAAGACGGATTGCGTAGAAGCTGTATGGTCCAACGGCGAACGCTGTCGCCGCGGCTGCAAGGCCCCAGGTTATCATGATGCGGGCGAGCCAGCGGCGCGCTCCCACGCGATACATCATCATGTTGCTAGGTACTTCGAGCAGGCAGTAGCTGAAGAAGAGGATCCCAGCCCCCCATCCGAATTGCGTGGCACTTAAGCCGATGGCTTCGTTCATCTGCAGCGCAGCGATGCCGACACTGGTCCGATCGAGGTTGTTGAAAAGATAGGCAACGCCCAACAGCGGCACGAGCCGCCGCGTGTTCTTGACGACAGCGCTCGCAACCAAGCCACACCTTTCCTTTTCGTCCGTATGACGCTGCGCAGCAACGGCGTCAACCAATTCGTTCTGCTCCTACAACTAATCGCTGACCAGCCGTCCATTTTTTCTGACGCTATGCCAGGATGTTAGGCTGAAACCTGGGAATCACGGCCCCAAGTGCCCGATCGTACATTTTCAACCATCGACGGCACTTTCTGCTATTGGTCCCACGTTCATGACTTGTCTAGACCCGTCATCGAACTAGCGAGCCATCGTCCGCCGCTTCCGATTGAGAGCGGCAAATGGGCTATCCGGGCTGTTTGTGTGGCGCAAGCCCAAGCATCGCTCGCGCTTCCACTGTGGTGGCAGGCTCGTACCCAAGTTCTCGGATAATTTTTACGGTCTTGTCGACCAGGCGCACGTTCGTGGCAAGCATGCCCGGTTCGAGGTAGAGATTGTCCTCCAGACCTACACGCACGTGGCCGCCCGCGAGCACCGCGTGAGTGGTTGCGGGCAGCTGTGCTCGACCGACCCCGCTAACGCAAAACATGGCTCCTTTGGGAAGATTGCCGATCAGCAAATCGAGGATCTGCGGACTGTACGGCAATGCGCCCTGAATTGCGCGATCGGCACCAAGAACGAAATTGATCCAATAGGGAGGCTTATCGAACCCCTGGTTGATGAGACGTATCGGATCTTGGAGAAGGTGGGAAAGTGAAAAGCATTCCCATTCGGGTTTGATGCCCGTTTCTTGGAATCGCTTTGCCATGATATCGCAGCGGCTCGGCGACGTGTTAACGACAACATCGCGGCCGCCAAAGCTGGCCAGAACGCTGTGAGCGTCAAATGTCGCCATGTCAGCGCCCGCCTCAAGACCTTTTAGGCGCTCTTCAAAAATAACCTCATCGAGACCGGCCTCCAGGGATCGGACCATGTCTCCATCAATGCCCCCGCCCGTGCTGTTGTTGATGATGATGCCGCATTTTGCCAGAATCCGGGAATTGATATCCTGATAAATTTCCGGATTACAGGTTGCGGCGTCGTCCGGCCTGCGCGCATGCAGCGCCACGATAGACGCCCCCGCACCGTAGCATCGATACACATCCTCCGCGATCTCGTTTGGCTGGGTCGGCAGGTGCGGGTTCTGCGATTTCTTCACCACCCCTCCCGTCGGAGCAATCGTGACAATGACTTTTCCGTTAAAACTCATACTGCGTCTCCTGTCATCGCCGACTTGGGTATTCATAGCGGGTCCTTACGTACCCGCTGAGGAACGACTTGAAACAAGTCGTAAGGGCCGCAAGTGTCGTCTTCAACAGGCTCCAGCCTCCAACACCTGGCATTCAGAACAGATCTGCTTATTGAGAACCGTCACGACTCAGCCGGGTGCTCGCGTTGGGGAACAGCAGCTCGCTCATGCGAATGAGTTCGCGAACCTTTCGAGCGGAAGGGTGCGCCTCAGCGCACCTTTTGTGTACGGTGCTAGGTCGTTCGCGACGATCCGTGCTCTCGTAGTCGAAGACAGCTGTCCAACTCGCTCCGACAGGTGGGCGTCGACGACGGCGTTGCGTGACCCCAGTCATGTCCTTCGACGGGTTAGATTTCGGCATACGCAATGCCGGTGAAGTTGCCCTGGGACCAGAGGAGATTGTATTTGCTCTTGCCATTAAGATTTGCGGTATAGATCGAACCGGCGAGGTCGGTAATGAACATCTGGTTGCCGGGAACGTCGAGTGCGATGCCGATTCCCTCCATGAGATGCGTGATCAGAATTTCCGGCTCCGTCTTTAGATCGACGCACGCGCGATTGACTGTGTTGCCACGCGGCGGATCACCGCGGTCTGTCCAATAGAGGACGCGGTTAGCCAGATCGAACTCAAGGTGAATCGGCTCCGGCAAGTCGTCGAACAGCACTTCTATGTCGGAGCGGTTTGCCGGACTCTCGCCGTTCGGGATGTCCATGTCCGCGCGGAAGATCCGGCCCTTGCCGGCATTGTCCGGACCTTTTTGCGTCCAGTAGATTTGGCGGCGATCGGTGTCGATGGTGATGCCGATGCACCATTTGGTCGGGTCGCGTCGGTCCAACTCACCGCGGCCTGCCTCGATGAGCGTCTCGATCTCGGAGCCGTCGAGATTGCACCGCATGACCCGCATTCCCTCCCGGTCAGACCAGTAGAGCTTGCCGCCTTTTTGATCGAGCTGAATCTGCTTCGGTGTGAAAGTGGCACCGCACGGGACGATGACCTTGCGAGCCGTTCCATCGATATCGACGCGCTCAATCGAGCCATCGTTAACGGCGACACCGGAACCCATGTTGGTCCAATAGATGTGGCCGGCGCTGACATCGATGGCGATTCCGTCAGGAAGTTGACAATTGGTGACGACAACTTTTCGATCGGAGCCGTCTGGCTTCATGGCTTGTATGCGGTTGGTACTCACCTCAAGAAAGAACAGCTGACGACCTACGAACTTTCGGCTGGGCGAACGTTTCGATTTGATCTCACTGGCGTCCGTCATGTTCTCTCTCAGGATGATGTGTCGCAAGTATCAAGTTGACAATTGCGTTTCAGGCTGCAGCGGATTCGACTCTCGTTTGTGGCGCGACGGGCAGGATGCGCTTTCGATCATCATGTGTTTGACACACTCTGCATTGTTCAACCCCTCGGGAAGAGCTGCATGGTATCGGTTAAGCAGTGGAGCAAGAGCCGGGCCATTGCCAAACGTTCATCCTATAAATTGTCGACCGAACTTTGCTGGGCCTTAGATCGAACTTGCAGTGGACTGTCTTTTTGGCTCCGCTCCGCGTCGGTTTCCGTGACGGTTGATCGGCCACGATAGCCATGTGTCCGTCCTCTCTATCAACTGCCAAGATTGGTAGGTGACTGTATCGCAGGACGGTCCATGAGCATTCCCTGGATAGACAGAATTCAATGTCGGCCCGGCTAACGACTTAGTCGTCCGAGTCAGGCGAACCGATGAAGCTCCGCCCCAGCCTCATCCCTCCTTCACCAAATGTCTGCGGGCAGAAGCGATACTGAAAGGAAGTGTGGGGGCGCCTTGTCCGCCCCCCCGCCGACAGCACTAAGAAGCGCGCTGATCCGCCGATGCGTATGCCTCCGCGGCACTCGCCAGAGCTGGCTCGAACATTCGACCTCGATAACCTGATCCAGTGGAACGCCAATTGCTGGAATATGAGGAAGAACGCCACCATCTCGATGGTCGAGGGGATACCAATGTCAAGCCCGAATTGGTTCTACTCTTTTCCATTCTTTGCCCCACCCAGCGGACCAGTGATCCAGGACATTGAAACTAATGTTGGCGCGCGACTCGATGGGGACGTGGTCAAGTTATGAGGAATTGATCCATGTCATCCACGACCACTACGATGACTGAGCAAGTCGTATCGAAGGGTAGCTGTTTATCTAACCCAGAATCCGAATGATGTCGCGGTCCTGTCGGTAAACGCCATCGCCGATCGCTGCGGCATCCATGCCTCGAGCTCAGTGCGTTTCGCCCAGTCACTTGGGGCCTGAAGGTTTCAAGGAGCTTCAAGAGTTATCTCAGCGGCGCCTGTCGACTATACATGCTCGCGACACGATGACTTTGCTAGCTTCTCGGAGGCCATCGACGCCCCGATGATGCCCTCCGACGCCAATTGAGCGATCTCGGTGTCGGAGAGCCTGAGAAATTCCGATAGTATCTCGCTGTTATGCTCTCCGAGCGTTGGTGCTGCTGTGCGGACCGCAAACGGCCCCGACCCGTCGCGGATCGGCATCGACGGCTGTGGATGCAAACCCACGAACGCGCGTTCCACCTCCTGTAAAAAGCCACGCGACCCGAGATGTGGGTCCCTGAGCAGATCAGTTGGCTGCCGGGCCACGCCGGCCGCAACTGCTTCGACATCGCCTGGTCGGCATTGCGGGTGAGAGTCCAGGTTTCAATGACCCTCTCTATCTCGTCCTCGATGCAGCGGCGGCCTTCTGCACATTGCAGCGCTCTGATCGCGGAGGGCGGCGCGCCGCAGCCATGTACAGCCTTATCACGGCAAAGATGAACGGCATCGACCTGCAGGCGTGGCTTACGGATATCCTCGCCCGGATCGCCGCCCATCTGGTTCATCGGCTGGACGAACTTCTGCCCTGGAATTGGACGCCAGCGGCAGCGATCTCCGCTCGCGCGGCATGACCACCCACGTCAACAAAATCCATTACGTCACCACCATCACCAAGGTCGCGAGGGACCTCGGCGAAGACGAAGATTGGCTGCGAGACGTTGCAAACGAAATGGAGATCGAGGACGGAGCCATCTGGGCCTTTGGCGTTGGCGAAGACGGCGTCCAGGCGTTCACCGACTTCGGCATCGAACGCCTCATCGAGCTCATCCAAGTCTATAAAGACAATCCCGAGTTGATCAAACGCTGGTCGACCGCATAATCCGCTCAAGCTCGCGGCCTACGCCGGCTTTCAATTACCCACAAATTCTTCTCCGACCATGGCGCCCAGCGCGATGTCGGTGAGGCGTGACAGCCCGCGCCACATGACCATATTGCCGGGCGGCGGATCGCTGGCGCGGGCGAGGTAACCGCCGAGACGGGCGATTTTGATCAGATAGTGCGAGAGCGTTTTCCGTCTTGCTTTTGGTTTATCTTTGACGAGGCGGTCGAGCACGCCGATTTCAGTCGCAGTCAACGCGAGGGTTGGTGGCGCGTCTGGGGCGGAACGGTTGAGCATCGTCATCCAGAAGAGCCGCCAACTCAGGATGCAAAAGAGCGAGATCAGATTGGTCAGACGCTGGGCGGTCCTGAGCTTCGACTCCTCAGCTTTGCAGCCCGATTTGAGGAGCTTGTGGAGCACCTCGATCTTCCATCTCACACCATACCATTCCAGCTTTTCAATGGCGTCGGTGCGGGAACCAACAGGCAGGTCGGTGTTCAGCTTCCAATCGATCTTCTCTCTGTTTTTCGGCGTTCCGCGCTCTTCGGCATGGATCACCGACAGGGTCAGAGCGGGATATCGCTTCTGCTTTCCAATCGGCGGCAGGACGCGCATCTTGCGATACCTGATCTCAAGAATGGCCTGGTCAGGATCGCCGTTGCTGTCTCTGACTTCGATGCGATGGAGCCCTTTGACGGCGACCTCGTCCATTTCGTCGGCGATCGTGTGATCGCCATCTCCAGCCAAGCGGTCGACGCAGGTCCTGATCAGGAAATGGGTTCCGATCTCCTGTGCTGCGCAGAAGAGCTCGTAGATGTCACTCTCGCGATCGCCAATATGGATGCATCGTCCCGGATGATCCAAGAGTTGCGTAGACTGCTTCAGATTTTCCAACCACCGGACGCTTTCCTTTTTCTCGATGGGAATCCGAGTCGGATTGATCTTCTTTTTAAGCGCTGCCGTCCCCTTGAATTTCTTGCGGGTCCAGAACTTAACGGCCGCCAACCCCAGCGGCCCCCCCTCGATTGTAACCGCGAGGCTCGAATGCATCAGGATGCCGCAAACCGTGTGCGATCTGAGGCGACCTGCCTTCCTCCCAGCCGTGACCGAGCCACTTTGCGAGCGATCAACTACCAACAATGACAATTGATCCAGATAACAGACGCGTGTCACTGATTGCCTGATAAGCGTCTGGCTGGAGCTTGCCGACATCCAGCAATAGCTCATTCAGAGATACAAACTTGCTTCGAGACAAGGACTTGCAATGCATTCGTCGCCACTGACGTCACACGCCCGGATCTCTGAAACCGCGCCTATCTGCTGTCCCGATATTGCTCAGATTATCAAGTGGCGCGACAGCTCCTATGCGGCCGATCTCTATATCGCCGCAGTCTCATGGCTTGATCTTTTTACTTACCTGGATGACCAGCCGGTAACGGAAGAGGAGCTGCGAGCTCATTTCGTTCTTCGCGAGCGGCCAACACGGACCATGCTTCGACTCTTTGAATCGTGGGGCCTCATCTCCAGACAATCCGGCCGACTGCATGCAACCCCGACAGCCGTTCGGTATCTGAGCGGAAATTCCCCGGACAACGTCGCGTCATACGTTGCAACGATGAAATATAAGTCCTCTGTGCGAGAACTTTATGAGATCCTGCGACAGGATGGTTCGGACACCTGGCACGTTGAGCGCGGCGTAACCAAGACCTGGGACGCCTTGATGCAATCGGACGAGTTCGCTGATCTGAACACACGCGGGATGGAGGAACGCGGGCGGATCTTTGCACCGCACCTTGCGGAGCTGCTTGATTGTACGAATGATACTTGCGTACTCGATGTAGGCGGTGGATCGGGGGTCTATTCCGCGCATTTGTTGCTGCGCTATTCCTCACTCTCGGCAACCATCCTTGAGCGCCCCCCCGTTGATCATCTTGCAAGGACGTGCCTGACGGACCGGAATCTATACCCGCGTCGCGCCAATGTCATAGCTGGCGATATGTTCATTGATCCTCTGCCTCGGAATGCTAGTCTCCACCTCTATTCGCACGTGCTTCACAATTGGGGACCAGAGAAGGTTCATCTACTCCTAAGCAAGTCTTTTGACAGCATTGCTTGCGATGGTCGGATAGCAATTTACGGCTGCCACCCTGATGATCGCGGAGGACGCCCATCCCCGGCAGCCGAAGCAGAATACTCCGTGCTCCTGACCACCGGATACGAAGGCTGCTGTTACAGCTTTGAGGACATGCGGGTCATGCTTGAGAGGACCGGCTTCCAGGAGATTGAATTCCACAAATCAATCTGCAATCGCAGCCTCATCGTTGCGAGAAAGATCGCCTGAAGCCAATGACTTTTCCGCTTTTCAGGAACGGCTCATTCCACGGCCGCGGCTCTCAATGAATCTCGTGAGCACGGCATGTCTATTCCAACCTATGTTCTCTTATCTAAGCTTCGGGCGGCCGGGTATTCGTTTTTCTCAGGGGTTCCTTGTTCCATCTTTGGTGATCTATTCGGCCTTGTCGCCGAAGCTTCAGGATTTCTGAGTGTGCCGGCGGCCAACGAAGGTAGCGCAGTTGCGCTAGTTGCTGGCGCGGCGCTCTCAGGTCGACGAGGGGTCGTTGCGCTTCAAAATTCTGGGCTCGGAAATATCATCAACCCACTGACATCTCTGTTGATGGTTAACAAAATTCCCATCTTGCTCCTGTTATCCGTTCGTGGCCACCCCGATGAACCTGCCGACGAGCCGCAACACACGATCATGGGCGCGAACACAAAAGCCCTCCTGAATCAGCTTTCTATTGAATGCTGTGACTTTGATGGGACCCTGTCCGGCCTGGATCACGCGCTCGCACAAGGCGACGCTGCATTTCATCGCTCAGCGCCGTTTGCATTGCTCTTTCGGACGGGTCAACTATCCGTGTGCTGCCCCGACAAAAGACAGGCTGATGCCGTTCAATATGGGGTCAGTGTCGGACAAGCCATTGAGTTGATCTACCAGCAGCTCGAGCCCGATACACTTATTGTCTCTACGACCGGATACATTTCTCGTGAGCTGTTCCGCGTCCGGGATCGTCCCACTAACTTCTACATGCAGGGCTCTCTTGGACATTGCAGCGCGGTTGCGGCAGGGGTTGCGCTGACTTCGCCCACCCGAACCATCCTGGCACTGGATGGAGACGGCAGCGCGCTGATGCACATGGGTATCCTATCGACTATCGGCTATGCCGCCCCCCAGAATTTCATTCATGTGGTGCTGGACAACGAAGGATACGTTTCGACGGGCGGTCAGTTGTCGACGTCACGAACGACATCTCTCGAGGCCGTTGCGTCCGCCTGCGGTTATCGAACGGCTACCCGCTGCGAGCGGGCCGAGCATATCACGACCGCCTTGCGACAGTGCGCCTGGCGCAGCGGCCCTCATTTCGTGGTCTGCAAGGTCAACCGCCTTCATCCTTCTCAGCTTGCGCGCGTCACAAGCCGATATTCTCCGCTTCAGAATAAGAACATGTTTCAGCGCGACATCGGCATCCGCGGCAGTGAGATAGCGACAAGCGACAAAATGGGTCTTGTCTCATAGTTCGATGGCCGACTGTGGGCTGATCTTCATCGCTCTGGTTTGAACGTAAACGAGCTTGTCAAAGAGGTGCTCCGACCCCCTACCGCGTCCGTTTCGAAGAAACGCGATCACAGTCGTGGATCTCACACCCAACGAGAACTACAGCATGTACGAAACCGATGAAGACTATCATCCAATGCTCATCGCAGGTATGCCCGCTCACTCGGACGCAACGATCGAAGTAAACAATCCATTCACGGGAATGCTTCTTGGCAGAGTCCCGCAGGGCAGACCGGAGCATGCACGCCAGGCATTTGAAGCAGCCGCGCGGATTTGCCCTCGGCTCACGCGTCGCGAACGAACGGATATCCTCCTTGGGACGGCGAGCGCCATTAGGAGAGATCGAGACCGGTTTGCTCGGCTTATCACATCGGAAACAGGGCTCTGCCTGAAGGACTCTTTGCATGAAACCGGGCGTGCATGCGACGTCTGGTCATTTGCTGCCCATATGCTAATCCAGAGTGACGGCGAGGTTTATCCATCTGACATTGGTGCAACACCGCACAACCGGCGTATCTTTTCCATGCGAACGCCCCTCGCCGGTGTGATCTCAGCTATCACCCCGTTTAACCATCCTCTTAATCTCGTCAGCCATAAGCTTGCGCCCGCGATTGCAACAAACAACCGCGTCGTCCTGAAGCCGTCTGAGCGAGCGCCGTTGACTGCGCTCGCGCTTGGCAGAATTCTGAACGAGCAAGGCCTGCCCGAGGGAATGCTTTCGATCCTGACAGGGGCACCCACCCCCTTGGGAGACGCCATGTTTACCGATCCATGTGCTGAGCTCGTCACATTTACTGGCTCCGTTCAAGTCGGGCACCATATTGCGGAACGAGCCGGCTACCGGAAGCTCATCTTGGAGCTCGGTGGGAACGACCCCATCATCGTACTTGAGGATGCCGAAGTCGATCGGGCAGCTTATTTGGCGGTTCAAGGAGCAACCAAGAACTCGGGTCAACGATGTACAGCCGTCAAGCGAGCGTTGGTGGTTGACTCCGTTGCCGACGAATTTGCCGAGAGGGCGCTGCATCACATGCTGACGCTTTCGATCGGCGATCCCAGCGATCCATCAGTTGACATCGGCACTGTCATAAGTCGAGAGGCTGCCCAGCTCATTGCTCGACGGGTTGCCGATGCCGTCGATGCTGGTGCTACCCTATTGCTCGGTAACCAGCCTACCGGCGCGTCCTATCCGCCGACCCTATTGGACCACGTCTCACCGACGTCTGAACTTGTTATTGAAGAAACATTCGGGCCGGTGCTGCCAATCATCCGTTGTCCTAATGATGTTGATCAGATCATAGCGATTGCGAACGCGACCCAGTTTGGACTTTCTGCTGGTGTGTGCTCCAACCGGCTTGATCATGTCACGAAGCTCATCGACGGTCTCGCGGTTGGTACTGTCAACGTGTGGGAGGTCCCCGGGTATCGCACCGAATTGACCCCATTCGGGGGAATCAAGCAGTCCGGACTCGGGCACAAAGAGGGCGTACTGGAGGCGATGCGGAGCTTCACGCAGTTGAAGACCTACTCGCTTCCCTGGTCAGTCTAGGCCAGCCACTCTCTTCCGCTTGAGTATCATGGCGATCCGGCTGGGGCGGCAGCAGTAGCCCTTGCAAATGATTGCGATCTCCTGAGCTCTCCACGGGGGACCGGCTCGAAATTCTAGCTGCCGCGCTCGAGCATTTGTATCCCGCGAAGTCGGCCTACTAAGCCCGACGTAGCGTTTTCATGCAGTTCAGCACCCACCTCGGTCGAGCCCCCTCACGAGTGGCTTTCGCGGATGCGATTTCCACGTCTAGCAGGGAGACGTATTGCCTTGATTTTCTAAAGACACTTCAACGGTTTCGAAGAACGATTTTACGCCGCGTAGCCGTCTTTTATCCGATGTCGTGACAATATATGTTTTGAAGTCAGTACAGAGTTCGTCGACTGTTTTATAGACGAGCTCCTCTGCTGGAAATACGCTGTCCTCAAGAAGGACGCCGATTCCTACTCCGTGCAGAACGGCCTCCTTCAGAACAGGATAAGTCGCAATTTTGATAATATTGGGCATAGTTGTACTGTTCTCAAGGCAAGCTTTTTCCACTTCGCGGAGCGTCAGCGAACCATCCTCGGTTAGAATGATTCTCTCTTGGGCAAGTTCGGCAAGAGTGAGTGTCGGTCTGCAGGCGAGTCGATGCTCGCGCCGCATGAGGGCCATAAGCCGAGTCTTGCTTAGCTGCACGTGGAATAGGTTGGCAATGTCATCAGGCTCAGTGATGATAGCAATATCCACATCACGCGCTTCAAGCCGTTGCTTAGCAAGCTCCCAGGGCACCAGGCAGAACGTGATTCTGACTGCGGGAAAATGCCGGTTGAACTCGGAAATAAGTGGCATTGCCGGGCGCGGGGCGTTCGCGATCACCGTTAGATGTCCGGCCGATAGGTCACTGTAGGCATTAATCTTCTCCGCGACGAGCTGCTCGAGGACTCGAACGCGATCAGTTAGTGCAAACAGTTCCTGGGCCGGTTTTGTCGGCTCGAGCCCACTGCGATGACGGATAAAGAGCGTCGTCCCCATATGTTGCTCAAGCTTGGCAAGTTGCTGGGTGACGGCCGATTGGGTGACACCGAGGACGGCTGCGGCATCTGAAACGCTTCTCTGCCGGAAGACCTCTGTAAAGGCCGCAATCTGGTGAGAACTGATTTTCATGCCTTCGACGTCTGCTCCTCATATTGCCGTAGTTTCGCATTCCGCAGCGGGTTCAAGGCTTTTCGCCCCGGCCTTCTGGCTCGGTTGTACGTACTGAGCGGCCTAAACGCGATCAAAACGCCGCAGGCTCAGAGAGTGAGGCACGCGGCCTTGGCGTTCTTCTCGATATGCTTGCTGATCACCGCTTTGTCTCGACCGACGATCGAAACAACTTACTGTCGCGACGCCCTACCCCATATCGCCCTTCCCCAAGCATGCATTCAAGATCGCGAATCGACGAAAGACGCAAGTTACTACCTCAACTGGCGGTAGAACCTCCTGCTTCGTAGTTGAAAATGAACATCACACGGTATCCGAAATGTCAAACTTCTGCTGCGTCTTGAGGCCGAGCCTGGCGCGTACTCGCTAGCATAGGCAAACAAGGGCTCCTGCGCTTGGAGAGCGTTTTCTGTGCGCGACTGAACACACGACTTTGATTTTCCGCCAGTTGCGCGCTGTTTTTTCACAATTCATCTCGACCATTCAACTTGGTTGCTGGATACGTTTCTCAGCAAGACCAGCAAGATGTGACATAATTTACTGCGCGAATTGAGGCTGTCGTGCAGAATAAAATCGGCACCGGCGAAAGACGCGCTGATTGGATGCCAGCTTATTTAATTGCAGCAATACTTCAACTATTAGCAGAGCTAATAATAAGACATTTCTACGTCAACTGCGCTTGCTACGCCTCGTCTCCGGAAGCAGGCCACAAACCACTATCAACCAGGCCTATCGGGAGCGCAGCGCTCACGCACAACGAAATCAGGCTTTCGAGGAGGTGATCCTCTCCCCATCGAAAGAGAGGGGGCCGACCTCGTACGAATTAATGGAAGAGGCGAATGAAAATAAGCACCGACCGTATCCTCACGACCCACGTCGGCAGTTTGCCGAGGCCCTCTGCATTGGAGGAGATGCTCCTGGCAAAAGAGAAGAGCGAACTGGACGCTGACCGCAATCCGTTGCTGGCCGCCTCCGTCAGTTTGGCCGTCCTCGACATCGTAAAAAAGCAATCGATCATTGGGCTTTCGGTTATCGATGATGGCGAGATGAGCAAATACGCCTATTCGACCTATGCGCGCGAGCGCATGACGGGTCTGACGGGCGTTGATCAGCCGCTTGCCTTGTCCGAACTGGCGGATTTTTCGAATTTCGCGAAGCGGGTCAATCTAGATATCAAGACGCCTGCGTGCGTGGGACCTATCGCGTACCAAGGCGAGGCGGCGGTGGCCACGGATATCGCCAACCTCAAAGCGGCACTGGATATGGTTCCTGTTGAGGAAGCGTTCATGAACGCCTCGTCTCCGGGAATTATGGCTCACTACATGCCAAACAAATATTATCCCTCGCAGGAGGCCTATCTCTATGCTTTGGCCGACGCGATGAAGACGGAATATGACGTCATCGCTGCATCTGGCATTCTCTTGCAGATCGACTGCCCTGATCTGGCGCTTGGACGCCATTTTCGGGCGAAGCCGATGGATGTCGCGGAGTTTCGCAAGGAAATTGCGCTTCACGTCGAGGTCCTTAATCATGCCCTGCGCGACATTCCCGCCGATCGGATGCGACTGCATCTGTGTTGGGGCAATTACGAATCGCCACACCATCACGATATCGATCTCCACGAGATCTTCGATATCATCATCAAGGCGCGGCCGATGGCACTTCTGCTGGAGGCGGCGAATCCACGTCACTCGCACGAATGGAGTCTATTTAAACAGACGCGGCTTCCCGACGACAAGATTCTCGTTCCGGGTGTCATCGATACCTGCACGAACTACATCGAACATCCCGAGGTGGTCGCCCAGCGCATCGAACAATACGCCAATTTGGTCGGACGGGAGCGAGTGATCGCCGGCACCGACTGCGGCTTTGCCAGCTTTGCAACGTTCCACACTGTTGATCCGGACATCGCTTGGCGCAAGCTCGAGTCGCTCGTGCAGGGCGCCGAGATTGCATCTCGCCGGCTCTGGAACGCGAACGCCAGGCCCTCCGTTCAAGCCGTTGCTTCCTGACAAGTAGCCCGCAATGATGAAAATCATTCAAATCACCGACCTTCACCTGGTCCCAGCTGGCGATCGCTTGTTCGACAACGATCCTGGCGAGCGCCTGACCGCCTGCCTGGCCGATATCGCCAGGCAGCATGCAGATGCGGAGCTCTGCGTCATCACCGGTGATCTTGCTCATCATGGCGAAGAAAGCGCCTACGTTCGCCTGCGCGAGGCACTAAAGGTCCTGCCTATGCCGGTGCGGCTCTTAATGGGAAATCATGACAATCGCGCCCATTTCCGGAGCGTGTTTCCCGAGGTTCCCGCCGACGATTTCGGCTTCATTCAATCCGCGCTCGACACGGCGGCGGGACGCTTTCTCTTCCTCGACACAAAGCAAACCGACCGCCACGCCGGCCTCTACTGTGAGCAGCGCCAGACATGGTTGCGCTCGCGTCTGGGAGAGTCGCAAGGCAGCCCTGTATATCTCTTCATGCACCACCCGCCGCTTCCAGTTCACTTCCGGCCGGCTGACGACATCATGCTGGACGATGCTGCAAGATTTGGACAGCTTCTCAGCGGATACTCCATCCGCCATTTGTTCTTCGGGCATGTGCATCGCCCAATCGCCGGAAGCTGGCAGAACATTCCCTTTTCCACCTTGCGGGGGCTCAATCACCAATTGTGGCTCGATTTCGGTCACGAGCGAGGGATTCCTTGCAGCATGGAGCCGCCAGCCTATGCGATCGCGTTCCTGAACTCGGACGCGGTGGTGATCCACACCCACGACTTTCTCGATACAAGCGCAAAGTACCTATACGAGCCTGACCTGCCCGTCGAACGTCAAGTCGTTTCAATGGCGCGGCGAAGATAATCCAGAACCCACTCGCGACGAGGGCCCGCTTCCCACCGACGACCATCACGCCTGCCCGTTCCTCGTCTAGCCACCGCAGTTGCACGCTGCGTTGGACTCTTATTTGCGAGCCCTGAAGGAGGATCCTCATGAATTTGTGGCGTCGCACGTTGCTCTGTTCTTCCGCCGCACTATCAGCCGCGTCCGTTTTTGGTTCACGGGCCGGCGCCGCGTCGGCGGCCTCAGTCACAGTAGCCATCGCCTCACTCTACGATCTATCCGGACCGTTCGATGTCTATGGCGCCCCATCTAACATGTGCACGGAATTCGCGGTCAAGGAATTAAACGCGGCAGGAGGATTGCTTAGCAAACAAATCGTCCTGAAGGCCTACGACTGCCAGTCCCACATCAAAAAAGGTCTGCAATACGCGCAGCAGGCGGCGCTCCGCAACGCCGTGATGGCGGTGGGCGCCTTGACCGGAGCTGCCCGAGAGGCGACGCGACCGGTTCTGCGCAAATACAAGGTGCCGTACTTCTATGGTTCGAGCTATGAAGGTGATGCCTGCGAACAGAACATCTTCTGCTGCAACACCGAAGGAAACCAGCAGGTCGTTCTGCTGGTCGAGCGGTCGTTCAAAACTCTCGGTAACAAGCTCTATTACATCGCTTCCGATTACAACGCGCCGCGCACATTCGGAGCCAGGAATCAGGTGATGGCAAAGCGCGAAGGCGGCAAGGCGCTTGCGGACGACTACTATCCCCTCGATGTTACGGATTTCACTGCGGCAATCGCCAAGATCCGGGCGGCAAAGCCTGATTTCATCCATTCCTTTCTGGTTAGTGGCTCGTCAACGTCCTTCTACCGCCAATGGGCCGCAGCGGGGATGTTGAAGAAAAATCCCCTCATCTCGATCATATTCGGTGGCGGGCAAGAGCACGAGATTCTGGCGCCTGAGGAGATCAATGGCATCTACGCAGTCTACAACTCTTTCGAGGAGCTCGATACGCCGCGAAACAAAGCCTGGCGCGCTTTTCTCAAGCGATGGGTCAAAGTCATGCATACATCAATGGCGAGGCGATCGGTGGACACAATACAGTCATGTCGTGGGGCTGAGGCCGTCAATCGCGCGAACAGCTTTGATCGCGACGCAGTCATGAAGGCTTGGGGAACCGGCATCACTTGGGAAGGGCCCGGCGGGAAAATGGTTACCGACGGGGCCACCCACCACACGACCCAGGACGTGCGCATTATCAGGGTCGAAAACCGAGTCTGGAGCCTCGTTGCAACCAAGGAACAGATCCAGCCGGACAGTTATGGGGACGGGTGCGACTTCTTTGCCCAACCTGACCTGACCGAATTCTTGATGCCACAGATGTAGGCGGCTGCGCTCCCAACGCTGCGTCTTTCAAGCGGCGCCGCAGACTCATTTTCTTACTGTTTCGCCGTCGTCACTCGACAGGAGAGCACGCCTCTTCTCTCGAGCAATCAAAGGAGAATTCTGGTGAAACTATCCCGTCGCTCGTTTCTCGGCACTTCGGCAGCGCTTTCTGCTGCATCCATCGCCGGCTCTTTTGCCGGAGGCGCGTGGGCCGCATCCGACAGCGTCGCTATTGCTTCGCTCCATGATTTGTCGGGGCCGCTAGATATTTATGGCGTACCCTCGAATTTGTGCATGAAAGTCGCCGTCGAGGAAATCAACGCCGCTGGCGGCCTGCTCGGCAAAAAGGTCGAGCTAAAGGTTTATGACGGCCAGTCCGACATTAACAAGTACCCGCAATACGCGCAGAAGGCGGCGCTGACCGATCGGGTCGTCATGGTACAAGGGGCGCTCAGCGGCGCCGCGCGCGAGGCGACGCGCCCCGTTCTGCGCAAGTACAAGATACCTTTTATCTACGGCTCGTTCTACGAAGGCGGGCTCTGCGAGAAGAATACATTCTGCGTCAACACGGGCGGTAATCAGCAGGTTGTTCCTCTGCTCGAATGGACATTCAAGAATCTCGGAAAGAAGCTCTATTATATTGCGTCGGACTATAACGCCCCCCGCAATTTCGGGATCTGGAATCACGTAATGGCCAAGCGCGAAGGCGGCCAGGTGTTAGCCGATGATTACTATCCCCTCGATGTCACGGATTTCACCGCGGCCATTACAAAGATACAGGCCGCCAAACCGGATGTCGTGCATTCCTGCCTCGTTGGCGGTCCGGCCATGTCGTTCTACCGCCAATGGGCAGCGGCCGGAATGCTAAAAAAGATTCCGATCATCTCGATCGTGTTTGCCGCTGGCAATGAGCACGAGGTTCTTGCTCCGGAGGAAACGGACGGCACGATCGTCGCTTACAACTACTTCCAAGAACTCGATACGCCGAAGAACAAGGAATTTCTGGCCAAGGTGGAAGCCGTTGCCGGCAAGAACCACCCCTATATCAATGGCGAGGTGTTCGGCGGCTATAGCGGCGTCATGCTCTGGGCCGAAGCGGTCAAGCTTGCCGGCAGCTTCGAGCGGGAGGCGGTTCTGGCTGCCCTCGAAAGCGGCATCCGCTGGGAGGGTCCGGCCGGCGTCATGACCACGAACGGCCCCAGCCACAACACGACCCAAGACGTTCACATCATCAAGGTCGAGAACCGCGTCTGGAGCCTGATCGACAAGAAGGAGCAGATTCCGCCGGATACGTATGGTGGCAAATGCAACGTCTTCACCAATCCCAACCAGACGGATTTTCTGATGCCGAACTAGGCGG
>NZ_LJYG01000019.1:17779-57543 GCF_001440035.1 Bradyrhizobium manausense
AAGCCGAGACAGTTCATGGACAATCTCGTCATATTGTGTTTCGCGGTGATCAATTCCATTGCGCTTCTCGCCCTGATCAGCTTGGGACTCGCGGTCATTTTCGGCATGATGCGCGTCATCAACTTTGCTCATGGCGAGTTCATCATGCTCGGTGGATATGCCACCGTGATCGCCAATCATTGCGGCCTCAATCTTTGGCTCTCCATGCTCGTTGTCGCCCCAATGTTCGTCGCTCTGATCGGTGCCGTGGCGGAGCGACTGATCGTTCGCCGGCTGTATGGTCACCTGGTCACGACGATGTTGGCGACCTGGGGTCTTAGCCTGTTTTTGATAGGTGCGGTGACCGCCATCTTCGGCAACACGACGATGGGCGTGAGCGCACCGCTGGGCAATATTCCGATCGGTGCCTACTCCATCGGTGCTTACCAACTGTTCTTGATTGGAATCACAGCTCTGCTGGTCGTGAGTGCTCTCCTTGCTTTGCACTGGACGAAATATGGACTAATCGCGCGGGCGGCAATGCAAAATTCGGAGATGGCAGCGACCCTCGGGATCAACTGTGATCGCGTATATGCGGCCACCTTCATCATCGGCGCAGCAATCAGTGGCTTGGCCGGAGCGCTGCTTGCCCCGATATCCGGTGTCCTTCCTCACATGGGCGCGGCCTATGTTGCCCGCGCCTTCGTCACGGTGATCAGCGGGGGCGGAGCCCTGATTACGGGCTTTCTGTCGGCCGCGACAATACTCGGGCCGGTTGAGGCGTTACTTTCCTATTTTGCAACGCCGGTCCTCGGTCAGGCCTCGCTGCTGCTTTTGGCGGTGATCATCCTGCGCCTGTTTCCAACGGGTGTCTCCAGCTTGTGGATTGGAGGTCGATAACGCCATGGTACGTCAAGTCAAACAGGCCTTTTTCCCAGTCGCCCTTGTGCTCTTCGCGGCTCTCGGGCCATTCATTCTGGAGCCTTTCGATCTCGTCAATCTATCGGCCTTTTCGGCCATGGCGATCGCAGCACTCGGTCTTGCCTTCGTCTGGGGGACACTCGGGATCCTGAACCTAGGACATTGCACGTTTTTTGGTCTGGGTGCCTACGCCTATGCAATCGCGGTCTCCAATCTCGGCGACAGCACGCTTGCCGCGTTAATTGGCATCGCGCTGGCGGTCGCATTTTCGCTTGTCCTCGGCTATTTCCTGTTCTTCAGCCGCCTGGGTGACGTCTATCTCGGCGTTATCACGCTGTGCGTGACGCTGATCTTCTATTCCTTCATGACCTCGACCGCCGATCCCTCGTTTCACATCGGCCCGGTGCCGCTCGGCGGCTTCAACGGGATCACCGCAGTCCCGTCGCTTAATATGCCAGGCGATCCGCAGGCATTTCTATCCACGGAAGCGACTTTCTCGATCTGCCTGCTTTCACTGGCTGGAGCTTACGTTCTGCTCTCGCTCCTGCGCTCGAGCGATGCAGGTCGGATCATGACGGCGATCCGCGAGAGCGAGTTGCGGAGCGAGCTTCTTGGTTACGACATCCGCTTCTACAAGCTCGTCGGCTTTGCCGTGAGTGCTGCCATGGCCGGGCTTGGCGGGGCACTTTACACGGCGGTGATGGGCTACGTCAGCCCGAACGTCTTTGACCTTTCGCAAGCCTCGCAATTCGTTCTGTGGGTGATCGCCGGCGGACTCGGGGCCTTTGTCGGACCCGTAGTAGCCAGCTTCGGCTTCCAGCTCCTGAGCAGCCAGCTCGGCGCAAACCAGGTTTTCAACACGGAGCTCATTTTCGGCGCGACGATCATCCTGTTCGTCATGCTCGCGCCGCAAGGCCTGCAGCCGATGCTTCTTGGCCTATCGAGCCTGAAGTTCCCGCACCGCTTCGGCATTTTGCGACGGAAGGAAAAACCGGCATGAGCAAGGTTCCCATTCTTGCGGCGCGCGGTCTCGTTAAGCGGTTCGGGGGTGTCGCCGCTGTTGATGGCGTCGACCTTGTCGTTGACGCCGGCGAAATCCGCTGCCTCATAGGCCCGAACGGCGCCGGCAAAAGCACGCTCTTCAAATGCCTTACACATCAGCATCAGCCGACGAGCGGCCATGTTCTGTTCGAGGGCCGGGATCTGCAAGGGCTGGCCACCCATCGCATTGCTCGGCTTGGGATCGCCATTAAGAACCAGATTCCCAGCATCTACGCCAATCTTGACGTCCGTGAGAATATCCGCCTCGCCGGCCTGCGGAGGTGGCTGGGAAAGCGCCAGCTGAACAGGGTTGTCGAGCTGACGCTGGACGAGATCGGCTTCGACGAACGTCTCGCCAGTCAGCCGGCGGCGACCCTCTCGCACGCCCATCGGCAATGGTGCGAGCTCGGCATGCTGCTCGCGAGCAGCCCGCGCATTGCCCTCCTTGACGAGCCCACCGCCGGCATGACGCGTGAGGAGATGTTGAAGACCGTCGACGTCATCAAACGTCTCAACGCCAGCGCCACGGTAATCGTCGTCGAGCACGATTTGGAGTTCATCGCCAGACTTGCGCAGCGAGTTACTGTCCTACACCGGGGAAAGGTGCTGGTTGAGGACACCATGGACAAGATCGAGGCAAACGAGATTGTTCGCGACATTTATCTCGGCCGCAAGAAGGAGGCCGCTCATGCTGAAGGGTGAACGGTTGATCTCGGGCTACGGCAAGACGCAGGTACTGCGCAGCTTAAGCTTCGATCTCGGCGCTCATGAGATCCTGGGGATCATCGGCATCAACGGTATGGGCAAGACCACATTGCTCAAAACTGTCATGGGACTGTTGCCGGTGGAAGGTGGCCGGATCGTGCTGGACGGTGGTGCCATCGAAGTTCTGCCAGCCTATCGACGCAGTCATCTCGGATTCAGCTACGCGCCGCAAGGCGGAGCGGGTTTTCCTGGCCTCACTGTAAAGGAGAACTTGTTGCTTGCGGGCATGATGCCCGGGTTTGGCAGAGCAAAGCCGATTGCCGAGGTATTGTGTCTCTTTCCGAGACTCGAAAAGCTTCTTCCGCGCCCTAGCGGTGCCTTGAGTGGAGGGGAGCGGCAGTTGCTGGCCTTGGCGCGCGCCATGGTTCGCTCGCCCCGGCTTCTTCTGCTTGATGAACTGACAGAGGGCGTTCAGCCTTCGGTGACCGACGAAATCGCTGAATGCCTGCTGTCGATCCACCGGTCGGAAAAGACAGCCATGATCATTGCCGATCAAGATCTCAGTTTCTTGGCCACGCTGGTGGGCCGAGCGCTGGTCGTCCAGAAGGGACAGATCGTGGCGCAGCGGACTCCAACCGAACTTCTTGCTGATAATGTTTTTGAGGCGGACTGACGTCTTGCCGGGGCCGCATTCAGCGATGCTCGCCGTTGCCTGGATATCAGCACCCCAGTCTCGATCCGTCCGAAACCGTGTTCACCCCGTTTAGACAAGTGCCCACCGTTCAACTTGCGAAGCCACCATGGCCACAAGAACTCTCTCAGTCCAACCGATCGTCAACCTCGGCGCTCTGATGCACGATACCGCACTCGGCGCCTACTGCGACGTCGGTGCGCACACGATCTTGCGAGAAGTGACGATGGGCGATTACTCCTACGTCGAGAACGATTCCCAGATTACCTACATCACGATCGGAAAGTTCTGCTCGATTGCGGCAATGACACGCATTACCCCTGGCAATCATCCGATGCACCGCGCGAGTCAGTCACATTTCATCTATCGAGCGAGTGCCTATTTTCCCAGCGAAAGTGACGTGGCAGATTTCTTCGATTGGCGAAGGCAGCATCAGGTTCACATCGCCCGCGATGTCTGGATAGGTCACGGGGCCATCGTACTTTCCGGCCGCAACGTCGGCACTGGTGCCGTGGTTGCGGCGCAATCGCTAGCAAGGTTGTACCGGTCTACACGATCGTCGCTGGGAATCCGGCACGCCCCGTCAGGCCGCGGTTCTCGGACGATATCGCCGGGCGGCTCGCCAGGCTTGCGTGGTGGGATGAGGATCATGAAATCCTGCGGGTATCGCTGACAGATTTTCGCAAGCTGACGATCGACGAGTTTCTAAGCAAATACGAAGGGGGGCGACCTTGCCAGGTTGAAATCTTCGTGTTGATCGCTTCGAGGGGACTGGTTTCTGATTGTCAGTGGCTCAGCGGCGCACGAAGCGGACATCGAACTCGTTTAAAAGTCGTCGATTGCGATCAATTGTTCTTGTGCGGCGGCTCGCCGTCGTCCCCGTTGGCCGCTGCGCAATTGCTTATCCGCTTAGCCCCCCGGGGGGCAGCACGTTGAGCAGTGCGCTGCCGAGAGTTCAGCGACATAAAATGCCAGCTTATCAAGGAAGGGGTTAACGTGTCATCCGTCGCACAAAATAAGTTTGCGCACGAAGCGATCAAAGAAGCTGCACCAGAGAAAAGCTTTCGATTTTACGACAATCGACAAAAGTACCTTATGTTCGTCAATACGTGCAGCGAGAAGCGTGTCGTATCAGAACGAATAGCGCTCGAACTCGATCAGATCCATCCACGTCCGCCTGCTGTGCGGGTCTTTGATGCGGGCGTCGGTGACGGGACGGTGCTGGCGCGCGTACTGCGTTCGATGCATCAACGCTACGAGCATTTGCCATACTATGTCGTCGGGAAAGAGATCAGCCTCGAAGACATTCGCTTGACGCTCGAAACACTACCTGATCGGTTTCACGAACACCCTTCTATGGTCATCGCCCTGACCAACCTTACTATCACGAGGCCCCACATCTTTCGTCAAGCTCGGCTTTAGCGACATCCAGGCTCGTCTGGCATGAAGTCGCCCTGAGCGGACGAACTGCGGCCGATTACGAGCGCCAGATCAATGATCTGGAGCCGTTTCTAGCTCAACATTGGAAGGCGAGCGTAAGCAAGAAATCCGGCAACCCGGTGTACGAGCGCCCGGTCGTTCTGGTGCCGTATCTGCAGAGCTGCCAGTTCCTGTTGAACCAGGTCATCCCCAGGCAAGGCGCGCTCACGGCGGACTACGATCTTGTCATCGCCTCGCAGCCCTATCGGGCACGGGCGTCGGCGGAGTTTAAGGCAAGGAAAGTCGTTGCGCCCTTAGCGCTCGCACTTGCTCCGGGAGGTCGATTGGTCGGCATTCATTCGTGCGGCAATGATCCAGGCCTTGAAATCATTCAGAGCGTGTGGCCGGGGGAACAGCCGTTCGCAAACGATCAACGAGACATCTTACGCGAAACGAAGTCGCGATGGGGCATGAGGCACACCAATACAACTTCAATGCACTGAGCGATAAGCAGTCTAGATTCAAGTATGTGATGTATACGTTGCCAAACGAAATCGACGCGGACGCCACGTCCATCGGCACGTCAACAATGTTCGCGGCCTGGAATAATACCAACTACGTGGCACAGATTGAGGACGAGCGACTGGCCCGGGCGATGACGGACGATCAGTACCTAGCATGCACTAGGGAGATTTTGCGCAAGCATAATGGACTCTGGTTTTGGGACGAAACTTACGTCATCTCCCGCAAATCACAAGCCGTGAAATAGTTCAGCCTCCGCCGAGGCGCGGGACTTTTACCGCTCGCTTCCAACCTCAAAAGAGCCGGCTGGTCACGTCGAGCCTCAGGCCGCGTTACGGCCAAAAAAGGATCGGTTCATGACCGGGTCAAGGGCCCAAGCTTGCAACGAGGGGGACGCTTGCCAGCAGTTTCTAGGTCAGTACTCCATCGAAATTACACCAAGCGATACTCGAGCTGTTGAGATGGCAAGGCGCGCCCTCTCACCGGGGACGGAGATATATCTTGCGAGTATATCAGGAGAGCCGCTGGAGACGTTGGTTGCAAGAACGGTAGAGCTCAAGACATCAGGCTTCGTTCCAGTGCCTCACTGGGTTGCACGTCGATACGAAAGTCATCATCAGCTCGAGACGGCACTGGCCCGACTGCAGGAGGCCGGCGTCAATCGAGCATTGTTGCTAGCGGGTGACGTTGCGCGCGTCGCCGGACCGTTTCCTTCCAGTCGAGCGGCGCTTGAGACGGGCCTATTCGCTCGCTATGGGTTTGAACGTCTTGGCTTCGCCACCTATCCGCAGCCCCATCCGCACATCCCCACTGATGTGCTAGATGGCGAACTCGATCGAAAGGTTTCGTTGACCGTTCGGCAAGGGATGACGCCGTGGGTCGTGAGCCAGTTTTGTTTCGAGCCAGACGACATAACGGCCCATATCCGTCGTTTGCAGGTGCGAGGGACAATAGACGACGTTCGCGTTGGCTTGGCCGGGCCTACCACGCTAAAGAGCGTCATGCGTTTGGCGCTCATCTGTGGCGTATCACACTCTGCTAAAGCATTGCGCGCTCAAGGTCATAGATTTAGCCGTCTTGCCGTCGGTTATGAGCCGCGGGAGATAATCGATCGACCCTTGCACCAAATGGAAAGCACACTTGAATTGCGATTGTTACGAGCGCACTTCTTCGGGTTCGGCGGACTTCAGCAAAGAGCGACGTGGATCCGACGATATAACGTGAAGAGGCGACGCCCTAGATGCGCTGGAACGTCCTCATAATTCTAATACGGCATACCCATGTTTCCGGGAATCCAGATAACCGTCCCAAGATCTGCCACTTGGTGCGGTGTTTATGTGGTTTGTCGCTACCCGGCCGGCTCATTGCATCCTCTGACAAAGCGACGGACACATCTTCGGCGGTTACGAGGATGTTCGGCACCAATCTACGCGGCTTCGAGCCCAGTGTTCAAGGCTACATGTTTTTTTGTCCCAGCATATTAGCGGTAAGCGGATTCAGGCGCGCCGCCGCGCCAGCTTTGCATCTCTATGGGCGTTGCATCGGTCACCAGCGACCATTGTAGACGAGACCGGCGATTCGGAAGGCGACTGTGCCGACCCTTAGCCCTCGGCGTCTGCCCAATAATCACTGCTCGTGGTCTGAAGCAGGATCCTGCCGGATGATCCGAGAGGGTTCATATGTTGCTCTCTTAACTCTTTACGCGGATGGTCACGCGAGGATTGCCTCCTTCATCCGTGTAGTCGTCCACAATCACTTCGATTTCGTTGTACCAAAACCAAAACTGTCGCAGATGTTCTGCTCTGTGCTGTGCAACAATTTGAGGCTTCTCAAACTCAGTCAACTTTCTTCGAATCATTGGGCTTTTCAAGCATCCGCGATCGCTAGTGGTCCCCAGCAGCACACAAAGAAAATGCGACTGCCCCCGCACCAAGCCCTGCAGTGCTACTCGTCCTGTCGGTTGGACGGCGTCACGTTAACGACAACTTCGTGGATGGGCCTGCGGAGGCGCCACACCCAGCGCCGCGGCCGCAATCCGTTCGGCGGCTCCGAATTTCTTGGCGTGAGGCCCCCCAAAAAGCCCCGGCCACCTTTGGCAGCGGGCCAGTCTCTGGGAGGAACGGGCCTGAAAATCATCCTGCCACCGCCCCGTCAGGAGCAATAAGGCGGCTCTCTCATGCTACTCGGGCCAGCTGTCGAGAAGCTGACGAGCCCCGCGTGGAAAACGCAAAGAACATCCTTTGCTGCGAGTGCCAGCGCAGCCGAAATAGGTCGGGATTTTTCGTGAACAAGGATTTGTGGCAGGAGAATTGGCGCTCGCCTGAGCCGACATTCCGCCGGCAATCTTCAATACGTAGCGAACACCGCAGTCGATGAATTTACAACAGGCATTCGGCGATTCATCAGTGTCTCTTGCTCGCGCTGGCGCATCAGCTCAAATTGACAATGGCCGAGCT
Source organism: Bradyrhizobium manausense (assembly GCF_001440035.1). Taxonomy (GTDB): domain Bacteria; phylum Pseudomonadota; class Alphaproteobacteria; order Rhizobiales; family Xanthobacteraceae; genus Bradyrhizobium; species Bradyrhizobium manausense. Next base: position 25,514 of record NZ_LJYG01000019.1, read on the forward strand.
ACCAAAATCTCAGCCTTAGGGCATGCCGTCCGCTCGAAGATCCATGCTGGAACCTCCAGCAATCCATCTGTTGCGATCCATACAGAGAGCGGCAGAAACCAACATCATCAGCCTTCTCGACCTTTCCATGAACGCGAACGCGGCAATGAACCCAGGGATGAAAACGATAAAGAAAACTGATCGGCGCCAGCGTCGGAGCCTGCAAACAAGGCGTTTCTAGATGCGACGTGAATCTGATTGTGCGACGTTGAGTCAGACCTCTCGGTACCAATCGTGTAAATTGTCAATGTCGGTCGTCCAGCTACTGATGACCGGGCGCAACGTGTTCGAGCACGCGGCGACCCTCATACGGTGAATCACGGGGATAAGAACGGTGTCTTGCCACAGGATATCATTGGCCTTGACGAAGAGGGCTGCGCGCTTAACCGGATCGATCTCAACCTCAGCAGCATCGATCACCGCGTCATAATCGCGGCTTGCGTAGCGCGGAATATTGAATCCCTGCCACTTGCTCTCCTCGCTGGGAATGTAGCGCGAATGAAAGGTACGCATACGCCTCTCCGGGTCGGGCTGGGTACTTAGGGACGCTAACAATTCGATATCTGCATTGAACCTCGTGTAGGTATCCGGATTTGCAACATCGGACGAAAAGAACGCGGATGCGACGACCGATTTGAGCTCCACGTCGATGGCTGCCTTCTGACACGCATGCTTGATGATGGCCTGAGTCTTCTGGCGCGCTCCGTTCGTTGATGACTGGAAAAGCAATTTGAACTTCCTTCCGTCCTTCTCGCGAACGCCGTCCGAGCCGGGTTTCCAGCCGGCATCGTCAAGCAGCTTTGCAGCCTTTTCGATACTGAACTCCCACGAGGTATTCTTAGAAACGAACTGCTCGGGGCCATTAAGGAAATTAGCGGTGGTGTTGCCGGCGCGGCCGTAAATGGCCTTCTTGATCGTCTCTCGATCAACGAGCAGCGCAATCGCCTTTCGTACCGCGGGATCCGACAATAGCGGATGTTTGGTCTTCGAGCGTTCTTGATCGGCCTCGGTGTTAGGATCGGTGAAGTTCAGCGCGATGAACTCAACATCTGCGCCGGCCACACGGATGCTCTTGCCTTTGCTACCTTTTTCAATACGCAACAAAACGTCGTCTTCGACTTGAATGTTCGAACCGAAGTCATATTCGCCGGTCTGGATCACTGCGCGTGCCGCCGAAACGGCATCCCCTCCGCCCTTCATCTCGATTGTGTCGAAATAGGGTCGGCCAGTCATGTGGTATTGGGGGTTGATCTCGCCGCGGACGAGTTCGCCGGGCTTGAACTCGATGAATTTGTAAGGGCCCGTTCCCACCGGCGACAAGTTGTTCGACGCCTTAAGGGATTTGTTGCCCCGATAATCCGCGAACAGGTGTTTTGGGATGATGGCGCCGGGAGCTCCGACAAATGCGTCGGCCCAGAAGGGAGTCGGCTTACTGAAGAGGATACGCACGGTAAGATCATCAATCCGTTCAACCGTTGTGCTGCGGTATGTTGCTGTGGTTGCGGCTGCCGTGTCAGGATCTTTGGCGTACTCCCAATTGAACACTACATCGTCCGCGGTAAAGGGCTTGCCATCGTGCCATTTGACGCCGGGCTTAAGCTTCCATGTCGCTGACTTGCCGTCGGGCGCAAGCCCTCCGTTCTGGATCGATGGTATCTCTGCGGCAAGAACGGGTTGGAGGTTGCCGTCCGGATCCCAACAGGCGAGCGGTTCATAGAAGAGGCGCGAGCCATCCTGGTCCTTCATGCTCGTTGCAAGGTGGGGGTTGAGCAGGGTTGGTCCTTGCCACCACAACATCTTCAGCGGTCCACCACCGCCGCATTTAGTTGGCTTGTAGGTTGATGGGGGCGCGGCTGTGGCTACGCCGCCGATGGCGAGGATCTGCGTTGCCATCGGCGGGGTGATGCCGATGCATATCATGCGCTGGACGAAGGCCCGGCGATCCATAGATCCGCTCTTTACCTTATCGATCAAGCCACGTAGTGCTGCGTCAAACATCGACGGCCTCCGGTGTTCAAGCTATGCTCCGTCCAGATGGTTTGAGCTAGACATGATGGGCCTCTTGCGCCTATTTTCGTTCATCAAACGCTAGTAATCTGTTGACGCGGTCCAAAGGGCGGATCCGCCCAAAAAACCGCCCTGCTTTTCGCAACTGACGAGATCCGTGCGGCGTGAGTCTAAGAGTTGAGACACTCGCAATCCTTGTTAGTCATTGGAGAGCTTTTGTGTGGTCAGGCCTCTCACCCAGTTGAGACCGTACAATTTAACGCCACGTCCGATTCAAGGGGTTGCATTACGCATTACCTCGCCAGAAATGTTCCCGAATAGCGCGTCTTTGCCTCGAATAATTTGCTCCTCGTGCGAGACCGGCGGTCGGGGGGGCGCCGATGGGGCGATTGAGGCAGGCGACGCGCAAGGAGCTATTGGCGACTGTCAGCCAGCGTTACAGGTCGTCGAACCGTGCGCAGAAGCGCGGATTTTCGCCGAGCTCATCGTCATCACCGGATTTCATCGCAAGCACGCCACGCAACTGCTTCGCGGAGCCGACTGAACCGGTTATTGCCCTGCAAGCGACGCCAGGCTGAGTTACCGGCCGCGCTCCGTTTCGTACCGGGATCACCGCGCCGTGTGCGCGACATGGAGGAAGTGGACCTCAGTCGCCGACCTCCCGACCGGCCCCAAGCACGCGAGACTGACACGCTCATCACTGCACCGCCGTCTACAGCGCCACGGTACCGGCCGACTGCCGGATGTCGAAGGCGACAGACCAGCAAGGAAGAAGTTCAAGAGCTATCCGATCGGCTTCTTCCGCATCGATATCGCCGACGTACGGACCGAACACAAGCTTCATATGTTCGTAGCGATCGACCGAACGTCCACGTTCGCTCACGTCGAACGGCACGAAACAGCTACCACCGCCGTATCGAGAGAGTCCTGCAAGAACAGGTTCGAACGTGCTTGAGCATGAAGGCGGTCACTTGTGCCGGTGGACCTCAGCGTCTCAACCGCTGCCGCTCGGGCACGCCGCGGCGAGGCCGACGAGGAGCGCTGCAACCACTTGTCGATTCTTCTCTTTCCTGGATCAGCATCTCTAGGTTTCAACGCTCACCGTAGGATTTGCCTTATTATCTTAGCCTCGCGACGCCGTCAGGTGAGTGCGATCTGCGGCGCTCAAAAGCGTAGACCGGATTAATACCGCAATAGGCGTCTGTGCCGGATGCGGTGGCCATGCACTGGCTATAGCTCGAGAACTGGCAATTACCTGGGTATCCCCAGGTACGTCCTTGCAAGCAGTAAACGTCTTGTTGGGCCGGGGGCATGTATCCCGAACGGTCTCGCGGAGCGGCGATCGAACCTGTCTGAGCGAAAACCAAGGTGGGGACTGCGAGCGCAACAGCAAACAGGAAATGATGGCGCATGGGACCCTCGTCTGACTTGATTTCCTACTAGCTAATGGATCCGATTTGCGTTCTTCTTGATCTTAGTCAATCGCGAGCTAGCGACCGTTTGCGGGCCCAATCGTGAAACAGCACGGCGCGAACAGTACGTTGATTTCAAATGAGTGCAAAAGCTAGCAGGCTCGAGCAGAGTAGCGCAAGGCCTGTCGCGGTTAGCGCCAGCAGGCTGCTGGAAATGAGGTCATGATTATTCATCGTACAGCCCTCGATTGCACGGCAGAGGGAAAGTGACTGTCCTGGTTGGTCCAGTCGACCGGCTGATACATCAATGATTATTCGAATTTGTCGCAATAATCCTGCTATTGCCGGGAGGAAGTGCAGTTTTCCGGCGCAATTTGACCACGGTTTATTGATTTGCGGCGCGAATAACGGAAATCAAGCTTGAGAGCTTTGCGGGTAGCTGTCTAGCGAAACACCGGATCTTTGCGCGTCAATAGATTCAACGCAGAAAGTTATGAGTTTCTTCAGAATTGCGATACGCGCGGCCGAGTCCATGCCACGGACCCGCATCAAATGGATGTTCACACCCAACTAAAGCCAGCGCCAAACTCGGCTACGCCTATCCAACGACGTCCAAAGAGTCAAAACCACTGTGATAAACCACTAGTCGGCGCCCGAACGCCCGGCCGTTGCGACCGAACGTTGCTGATCTCTGCTGCGTGTGCGAGTTCGATGATGAGTGGCCTTCTGCTAAAACAATAGGTCAAGATAGAACTGCCTCTGCTTGCAGGTCGTCAGCTCTTGGTCAGACTGGCGAGGTAGCGTGGTGTTGTTCTTCCAACCCTAGATAGGAGATCAAGGTGAGCTTAGCCAACATTGGGTCGATCGGCGCGAATCGAAGCACCGCGTCTGAGCAGCAAGGGCAATCTGGAGGCGCGGCACAAACTAAATTTGAGCAACAGCTCGCCCAAGCCGGCCGGTTGTCGGAAGAGGAGCCGAATGGACAGCCACGGGTGGTGCAAAATCATCCCGCTGGCGCTTTCAAGGATATTCCTTCCTTCCCTCGGGACTTCGTGCCGGGCTTTAAGGAGCCGCCCTCCGGACCTCGCGACCCTTTTGCCGCTTAAGGACCTTCCGTCTGTACTCGCGGCATAGTTAAGGGGCGCCCGCTCCGCAAGGGGCGGGCGTCTTCGTCTAATTGGGACCTCACTTCTTCAGACTCGGCAAGCCGACCGACACCGAGAGCCGGAGCATCCCTTCCGCATCGCGGCGGCAGTGTGCAAAATTCAACTCGACTCTATGTTTGCTCTCTGAGGTGAGGGCGGCCCGCCCCGCGGCAAGCTCCTATCGAGGGTTGCCGGATGGTCCGGCGCCGAGCCTCAGGCATTGGGAGCGGGCCTGATGAACGATTTAAGGTCAGCTTGCGCTCTGCGCCCGGACGCAGCTGCTCCCTCAAGGCCCGCTCCAGATTGCCTTTACGAAGCCGCGCTTGGTCCGATAAACGGTGGAAAGGCTGACACTCACGGTCCTGGCAATCTCCTCGTCGCGGCGACCTCCATCGGCCGCCAGCAAAATCTGCGCCCGCTTGAGCTTGCGGGCGGTGCGCTTGCCGCCGCCGAGCATCGCCGTCAGTTCGTCCCGCTCGGCTTGGCTCAATCGACCCGATAACGTAACATTCATGCTTCGCCTCCTTGTCGGAGGCCGTAACGAATTGATCCATGAGTCAAACTTCAGGCGCGCTTAACCGAGAAACAGGGTCACTACCTCGCTTTCATCAATACCTATTCGTAATGTTCGGACAGCCGCCCGCCGAGGCCGACATTCAGCGCCATTTCCGCGTCAGCCCGCCCTCAGTCCACCAGATGATCGTCACCCTCGAACGAAACGGTTTCATTCGCCGTCAGCCCGGCGTTCCCCGAAGCATCGAGATTCTCCTGCCACCCGAAAACTTGCCTCCTCGAATGGCTCGGTATCAAAACGTCAAAGTCACTGTAATGAACCATTAGTGGATCCTGTGTAACAGCAACGTTCCGATCTTTGCATGTTTGAGCCTTAGCAGATGCGTGGCAGTTGCTCGCCCGACAGCCAGTCAACGATGCGGCCGCCGCCAAAGCTGGTCGCCATCTGCACGAAATGATGGTCATCGGCGATTGCCTCGCCGATCTCGGCGGCATCGCAGCCGAGCGGATGCGCCCGCATGGCAGCAAGCACGGCATTGGCGACCTCGGGCGACACGATGGCAACCAGCTTTCCTTCATTGGCGACATGGAGCGGATCGAGCCCCAAGAGCTCGCAGGCCGCCGCCACGTCCGGCTTCACCGGGATTGCCTCTTCCTGCAGGCGAAAGCCGAGGTCGGATTGCCGGGCGATCTCGTTCAGGGTCGCGGCAAGCCCGCCGCGCGTAGGGTCGCGCATTAGGCGGATTCCGTGGCCTCCGGCCTCAACCATCTTCGCAACGAGGTCGTGCAGCGCCGCCGAATCCGAGATGATGTCGGTTTCAAAGGCGAGGTTCTGCCGCTTGGACATGATGGCGATGCCATGATCGCCGAGCGTGCCCGAGATCAGCACGCGGTCTCCGACGCGCGCGTTTTCCGCGGAGAGATCGAGCCCGACAGGCACTACACCGACGCCAGCCGTCGAGATGAACAGGCCGTCGGCCTTGCCGCGCTCGACCACCTTGGTGTCGCCAGTGATAATGTGAACGCCGGCCGATCGCGCCGCTTCCCCCATGCACTCCGCGATCATCTTGAGGTGGGACAAACGAAATCCCTCCTCGATAATGAAGCCCGCAGACAGGTAAAGCGGCCGCGCCCCTGCCATTGCGATGTCGTTGACCGTGCCGTGCACGGCCAGCGTACCGATATTTCCGCCCGGAAAAAACAGCGGCGAGACGACGTAGCCATCGGTCGTCATCACCATGCGCCCGCCGCCGACGTCGAAGGCCGACTGATCATTGCCGCGCGCCAGCCATTCATTGCCGAAGGCCTCGTGGAACAGTCCCGAAATAAGCTGCGCCATCGCGCGGCCGCCGGAGCCGTGAGACAGGTCGATGCAGCCATTGCTGATGTCGAGCTTGGCCTGATGACCTCTCATGACGCCGGCCTCTGCTGATGATCGCGGAAACGGCCATAGGTCCAATGAGCGGCGCAGGCGCCTTCCGAGGAGACCATGCAGGATCCCATGGGCGTTACGGGCGTGCAGATCTTCCCGAACAGCTCGCAATCCACAGGCTTCCTTATCCCGCGCAGGATGGCAGCGCATTTACAGGCCGGATTGTCGGCAACGCACAGCTCGCCCATGTCGAAGCGCAGCTCCGCGTCGTATTTGGTGTAAGCGGGCTTCAGCCTCAGCCCGCTGTAGGGCACTGGGCCGAGGCCGCGCCATTCGAACCGGTCTCGCAGCTCGAAAACGTTGGAGACCTCCTCCTTAGCGCGCAGATTGCCGTCGCGGATCACCGCGCGGCGATACTGATTCTCTACTTCGTGGCGATGCTCGTTGACTTGCCGGACAAGCATTAGGATCGCCTGCATCATGTCGAGCGGCTCGAAACCGGTGATCACGATCGGCTTGCCAAACTCCTCCGCGACAAACTCGTAAGGCGTCGTGCCAATGATGACCGAGACATGGGCTGGCCCGATGAAACCGTCAATCTCGACGTGTCCGATATTGCGTATACCGCAGCTCTTTAGAATATTCTGCATCGCTGGAGGCGTCAGCACGTGGTTGCAGAACACGCTAAAGTTTGAGAGCTTCTTCTTTTCGGCCAGACGTATCATGATAGCCGTCGGCGGCGTGGTGGTCTCAAAGCCAATGGCGAAGAACACGACCTCGCGCGCGGGGTTCTCCTCTGCGATCCGGATCGCATCGATGGTGGAATACACCATGCGGACATCCGCGCCGCGGGCCTTTGCCTTGAGCAGCGAGGCGCCTTGCGAACCCGGCACGCGCATTAGGTCGCCGTAGCCGCAGAGGATGACTTCGGGCCGCATCGCGAGATGGATCGCCATGTCAATACGCCCGGCCGGCAGCACGCAGACCGGGCAACCAGGGCCGTGGACCATCCGCACGTTGTTCGGCAGCATGTCCTCGAGGCCATAGCGCGAGATCGTGTGTGTATGGCCGCCACAAAACTCCATGAAACGATAGGGTCTTGCCAGATCGACCTCGGTGCCGATCGCTTTCGCCACCCCCAGCGCGATCTCCTTGTCGCGGAACTCGTGAACATATTTCATTGCACAGCTCCCTGTCACTCGACGCTGAGCTCGCGCAACAAATCCAATGTGCGTCTGGCTTCCTCGGGGTCGATCTTGGTGAGCGCATAACCGACGTGAATGATCACGTAGTCGCCGACGGCGAGATCCTCGATCAGGGCAACGGAAATCTCCTTGCCGACGCCATCGATGGAGACGACGGCCATCTCGTCAGGCAAAATTTTTGTTACTGCTGCAGGTATGGCAAGACACATCAGGCGGTTCCTTCCAGGCCTTGGTGTTCGATGAGTTGGAGCGCGGCGATCCAGGCCTGCCCCAGGCTCAGGCCGCCATCATTGGGCGGCACCTGGCGGGGCAGCAGCGGCGTAAGACCGGCTGCGAGGCAGCCCCGCTCGATCTCGGCGCTCAGGATCGCATTGAGAAAGCAGCCACCGCTCAAGGCGACGGTCATGATGCCGGTCTTCCGCGCAATACGAACGATCCAGTCGGCACAGGCGGCCGCGAACGTGCCGTGGAACAGTTCGGCGCCGTCGGTCGGATCGAGCGCATCGCTCGCCAGCCGTTCGAGCAACGGAGACAGTGAGAGCACGCCGTTCTCGATCACCCAGCCGTCCCTGGCAACGCGGGGCTGGCGAACACGCGCTTCCAGCTTCATCGCGGCCTCGCCCTCGTAGCTCTGCACCAGGGAAAGCCGAAGCAGTCCTGCCGCGGCGTCGAACAGCCGGCCGGCGCTCGTCGTCATCGGCACGTCGCGCTGATCCAGCAAGGCGGACAAACGCACCGCTTGCGGCTGCGCGGCAAAGCGGCGCGGAATCTCGTCGCCGCGCTGCAATCCGTGTAGCACGCTCGCTGCCATCCGCCACGGCTCGCACGCGGCGCGGTCGCCGCCGGGCATCTTGAGTGTGGCGAGATGTCCGAGCCGGCGGAAGCGCGCCCCTTCGCACAGCAGAAGCTCACCACCCCAATTGCCGGCGTCGCCGCCATAGCCGAACCCGTCAAGCACCAGCGCCAACACAGGACGTTCGACGCGATGTTCGGCCATCACGGACGCTGCATGGGCATGATGATGCTGAATCGCAACCAGCCTCCTCCCGCTCGCTTCGGCAAAACGGGTCGAGGCGATATTCGGATGCAGGTCATGCGCGACGACGACCGGCTCAACATGGAGCGTTGAAAGCAGTTGATGCACTGTTTCTTCTAAGCAGCGGACCCCTTCCGCTGTGTCGAGATCACCGATATGTTGGGAGACGAAGGCCTCGTCGCCGCGCGTAGCCGTTACGGTCGATTTCAGGCTACCGCCAACGGCAAGGATCGACGGAACGGATCGTAGGAGGCGCACGGGCTCTGGAACGTAACCGCGGGCGCGGCGGATAAACTGGGTCCGCCCGGCCACGACAGATACGACGGAATCGTCCGCACGAATGACAATGTCGCGGTCATGGGTGACGACGAGATCGGCGATGCCGGCGAGGCGCCGCCTCGCCTGGTCGTTGTCGGTCAGCAGCGGTTCGCCGCTGAGATTGGCGCTGGTTGTGACGATCGCCCAGCTTTTGCCGTCCTGCGGATGGCTCGACTTCAGCGCATCAAAAATCAAATAGTGCAATGGCATCACCGGCAGCATAACCCCGACCCGCGACAGCCCCGGCGCGATCGCAGGCGCGAGACGATGACGCGACGTCATCAGCACGATTGGCCGCGCTAGCGTCTGGAGCAACGCCAGCTCGGCAGCATTGGCAGCGGCGATCTCGGCAACCAAGTCTATTGAGCCGACCATGATGGCGAAGGGCTTTTGATCGCGCTGCTTGCGCTTCCGAAGGCGTTTTACGGCCTCGTTGTCGCGCGCATCACAGATGAGCTGATAGCCGCCGAGCCCCTTGATCGCGACGATCTTCCCCACTGCAATTGCGGCCGCGATCTCCGCAACGGGGTGGCTAAGCCTCGGGCCGCATTGCGGGCAGGCAATCGCCTCGGCGTGGAAGCGGCGGCTGTTGGGATCGGCATAATCCGCGGCACAGGCTTCACACATGGTAAAGCGCTTCATTGCGGTGGCCGCACGATCATATGGCAGCTGCTCGGTGATGGTGTGGCGTGGCCCGCAATGGGTGCAGCTGATGAAGGGATAGAGATGGAGCCGGCTGGCCGGATCGAACAGCTCGCCCCGGCACGCCGGGCAGGTTGCGGCGTCGGCGACGATCCGCGTCGACACCCTGCCCTGCTCGCTGGCGCGAATGCAGAACTCCTCGCTCGCCGCCGCGCTGACCGGCTGCACTGAAATCTCGTCGATCCGTGCCAGCGGCGGCTTTTCGAGCGGTAGCGCGGTCACGAAATCCGATGCGCGCGCGCCCTCGACCTCGATGACGACGCCATGCGGATCATTGGCGACGAAGCCGCCGAGGCGATAGCGCCTGGCCAGACCATAGACATAGGGACGAAAGCCGACGCCCTGTACGGCGCCGCGCACATGCAGACGCAGCCGTCGTCTATCGCGGGCTGTGGCTTCGTCCACCATTGTCATTCCGCCGCGGCCGGTCCTATCCTGGCCGCCTGCTTGCGGATCCAGGCATAAAAGGCCGGAAGCCCTTCCCCTGTGCGCGCCGACACGGTCAGCGCCTCAATTTTCGGGTTGACCCGCCGCGCATATTCGACGGTCCTGGGGAGATCGAAATCGAGCACCGACGCGAGATCGATTTTGTTGATCAGCATCAACGAAGAGGAGGCGAACATATCCGGGTATTTCAGCGGTTTGTCCTCGCCCTCCGTGGTCGAAAGCACCACGATCTTGCAGGCTTCACCGAGATCGAACGCCGCGGGACAAACAAGGTTGCCGACGTTCTCGATAAAGAGAATGCCGCCGTTAAGCCGGCGCAGCCGCTCATAGGCCCTAGCGACCATGCCGGCATCGAGGTGACAGCCCTTTCCGGTGTTGACCTGGATGGCCGGCACGCCAGTAGCGCGAATGCGCTCTGCATCGTGGGAGGTCTGCTGATCACCTTCGATCACGCCGATCAGAAAGCTGTCCTTCAACTCGGACACGGCGCGGACCAGCAGCGAAGTCTTGCCGGCGCCGGGGCTCGAGACAAGGTTGAAAGCAAGTACGTCGTCGGCGTGGAAGCGGGTGCGGTTTTCGGCGGCGAGGTGGTCGTTCTTGCCAAGAATGTCGCGTTCAACTTGGATGATACGGTCGCTGCTCATGCCCGCGATCTGTTGGCCCGCGGGCTTGGCGCTGCAATCGAGAAGCCCGGCGACGTCGTGCTCATGATCGTGGTATCCGCCCCCGTGAGGATGATCATGCCGGGCATGATGGTGATGACGACCATCGTTGTCATGCTCATGATGCGCATCACGAACGCACTCGATGGACGTCTTGGCGTCGTTGCAACCGCAGACCGTACACATCAGGCGACCTCCAATTTATTCACGCGCATTTCCTCACCGCCGGTCACCTGCAATTGATAGCTGCCGCAGGTTGGACACGGCTCGTAACGCTGCTTGATCTCGACGCTCATCGAGCAAGCCATGCACCATGCGATCCCCGGCGTCGCGATGATCTCCAGCCTTGCGCCCTGCACGATGGTCCGCGCAGCTACCGCCTCGAAGCAGAATTTGATCGCCTCCGGTGCGACGTGGCTGAGCGCACCGATCTCGAGGCACACGGTCTTCACCTTCGAGAACGAGCGATTTCGCGCCTCTTCCTCGACAATCCCAATGATGCCCTGGCACAGCGCCATCTCATGCACGGCCGGCCTCGTGGAAATTGAGGTTGAAGCTAACGCAAGGGTCAAACGACCCGACGAAAGTACGAACCGCGTCCTGTCCGCGCGGGCCGGCGGCGAGCCGCGAGCCCTTGAGGCTCTGGACCAGCGGCCCCCGCGCGTGGAAATTCCATTCGGTCGGCGCCAGTAATTGGAAGCGCACGATGCGGTCCTCGTCGTCGAGCTCGATCGCATGGTAGAGTCGGCCGCGTGCACATTCGACCGCGGCCGCTCCCCTCTGGTTACCGAGGGAATAGCTGGCGATAACGCCGTCCTCGAGATCCCGCTCGGCGTCGTCAAGCCAGGCGAGGAGACGAGCCACTTCGGCGAGGCGCGCCTTGAGGCGCTCGGCTGGGCCAGCATCCAGCGCCAAAATCTGCTCGCGGCCGCCCCTGCGGGCCCAGACGCCGGTCTCCGGAATCCGACCGTGAAGTTCGGGCGCGCCGGAAAAGCTCGCTCCCTCGGTGAGCAACCGCGCAATGACGTCGGGATCATCAGCAACCGACAGGAATGACTGCTCGATGGCAGGAAGCGACAGCGCCTGGGCATTGAAGCGTGCAAGGTGCGCCGCCGCCGGTGCACGGCCTGGTTCCGGACATTGAGTTTCGCGCGTGGTTCCGAGCGCGGTCACCGCGGACTTGATCTGCGACACCGCCTCGCGCATCGCTCCCTCTCTTGCACCTTCGCTGGCGACGCCGCCAAGAACTGTGGCCGCATGCATCAGCGCGCGCACCGCCTCAGCGCCGGTGCCGTCAAACGCGAGCTGCCTGACGAACAGGCCCCGCACCAATTCCGTCAATCGTTCTGCAACGACTGCGGTAACGCGGCGCTGCACCGTCTCCGCGGCGGCGTCTTCACCCCGCGCAGCTTCGACCGCCGACAGATAGGCCACCTGCTGCGCGACCGCGCAAAGCGAGAACAGCCGAGGCAGCACTGAGAGCACTGACGATGCTGGCTTGCCCGCAAACAGGCGCATGACGGCCGGCCTGCTGCGCGGTAGGATCGCAACGTCGACAATCGAGCACCCGGCGAGCCACACCGTGATCTCGATCTCGCTCCGGAAGGCGAGGCTCATGCGCGCTGCTCCGTCAGGACACCGCAGGGGACGTTACGGCCGTCGAACGCGCTTGTCGCGAACGCGCCGACGGGGTCATAGGCGGTCCAGCAGATGCTGCATTCGAGCGGCGTAAGCTCAGTGACATCCTGCCGCACGCCGAAATTATCAACCTTCTTCATTTGAAATAGGCCTCGATAGTTTCCCTAAGCCGCTCGGCCGAATCCTCGAAATCCTCGTCAGCTGCGACAGCGACCGTCGGCATGCCGCCTACCTCGAACGTATCGAGGATGATGGTGTCCATGGCGTTGAAGAACTGCACCGACCAGACATTGCGGATTCCGGTCGCGAGCACGCGGCAGGTGCCGTAACCGCGCGAGATAAGCTGGATTGGTCCGTTCCTGATCGTCTCCTGTAGAAAGCTCATGTCGATCGGGCTCATCGGCAGCAGCGTGAGGTTGATGATCCCCGATGGCATACCAGGCCGCCAGGCAAGCGCCCGCGCGCGGATTTCGGCGAGCACTGGCAGCACGTTCATGGCGCCTTGCGGCGGCTGGCCGATCTTGAAGTCCGCGATTGTCAGATCCGCGGCTGCCCGTTTCACGATCTCTGGGATCGCTCCGATCTCAAGATACTCGTGAAAAGAATCGGTCTGGATCCGCACGCGCCATAGGCCTGCGAACACCGCCTCCCGGATCTGCACCAGCGATCCGCCCGGTAGCGCGACGACGCCGGCTACCTCGCCTTCACCGATGATGCCGGCGACGAGCTCGCGTTCGAGATGGTTGAGATCGTCAAGCCGGAACAGCCGCGTGGGCGCATCTACCTTCTGGCTCGCGATGGCTTCAGCTATATTCGACAGGAGCTCGATAGCATTCGGGCAGCTCTTCGCTAGCTCGGCAACATCGAGCTTGGCAAGCTCTGGCAATGCGCCCGCGGCGCTCCGGCTGTGCCCCGCTGCGCTCGGACTCTTCCCGGTGCGCATCGCCTGCTCCTTTTCGTCAGCCGCTGTGCAGAAACCCCCACCTGCCTCACGGGACAAGAGTGGAGAACGATCAAGAGCAGTGATATCGAGCGCGGACCGGCCGCGTCGTGCGAGGCAGAAATCCATCAATCCTCCAGATCTGAGCCAGATCAATTGTCCGACAAAGCCGAGTTTTAGTTGGAAACGATGGCTGTCATGAACGACTGATAGTCATCTTTTTAGATCACAAACTTGTCTTCCAACCTCGCAGTCGTTGTCTTACGGTCGGTGCTTGCTTCGTGGCTCGTATTAGGATGTCGAAGGTGGCCAGAGGCCTGATCGCGCTGTAGATGCACGGGCAATGTCGGATCACGGTTGATCAGGTCGGCGAAGAAGCAGTCGCAATCGTCGCCGTTGAGCGCTGCGCCGATGCCATCAATAGCATCGCCAATTAGCTGCGCCTCTTCATCATCCAAGAGCCGGATCGCAGTGTCGACATGGACAAGCACCTTGGCGGAGGCAATCGGATCGGAGAGCAAGAATACCCAGACACGACGCTGCTTTCCGCGAAACTCGCAAAGCGCAGAGATACCGTCGGTTTCGATAACCGTCATTGGTAAGCCAAGACACATCTGCGACGTCTCCGACAACTCGCGATCCGTTCATGTTCGCGCTCTCATTTCGTAACGCTGGTGATCGATACCATTGGCGAGCAACCATTCAGATTCCCCTAATGGTGTGATGCGCGGCGTCACCCGCACGCCCCACTCCACGAGAATAAATCTGGCAAGCTCGACCGCAGGGCTAATTTGATTACGCACTGCCGGCGTCAGGGGTCCACCCCAGTCATCGAGATCAAGCGGCTGGCAACCGATCAACACGAGATGTTTTGGGCAATGCCCGAGCAGGTCACACGCACTGATAACTTCCTGAAATCCAGTATGATGCAGGCTCATCTTCCTAATGCCGGTGAAACGCGGCACCTCCTCGTCGCGCACGAGCTTCAACTGTCCAGGCTCTAGGCCATAATCGATCGCGTCGAATACGATTAGGTGGTCGGAGTCCTGAAGATAGTTTACGAGGTGGAGCCCCTGCGTCCCGCCGTCCAGGATTGTGACCTCATCGGGTACGACGTAGCGATGATGAAATTCTTCCACGGCACGTACCCCAAATCCTTCATCTGCCCAAAGAATGTTGCCGATTCCGAGCAAGAGGACGCGCCTTGGCTTTGAACATGTCGGCACCACTCCGCTTCCCCAGTTGGAACGGCACTGACGTACACCCGAGATCATCGAGAAGATGATGCTCCGGTGCGACATGATGTCTTCGCGGACGGCGGCATAGATATGGACCATCACGAATATGGTGAGTGCCCACATGCCGAGACGATGCCAAGTGTGAACGTCCTGGCTGTTCGGCCAAAGGGCGAACACCCAACCAAACATCGCGTGCTGCCAGCTGTCGATCCCCGCGCCTTCTGAAAAGAGCGCAAAACCTGTGATGATCATGAAGGGGACCAACAAGGTGAAGCCCGTGAACATCGCGGTCTGCGCCAGGGGATTGTGGCCGACATACACCTTCGGTTTGTGTTCCAGGAAGGCGTACCAACGAATCTCGTGCAATATGTCCTTCCAGAACTGCTTGCGATGCGCCGGAATGTAGACAATCTGCCGTGAGTGACGGTTCCCGAAGATGGCCCATAGGATACGGGCGAGAAAGAACATCGCGAGCACCTGCGCCGCCGCGAAATGAGCAAACCGAATGTAGCCCATCACAAATTTGCCGGACGCCGCGACCATCGACGGCGGCGTGCCGATCAGATAGCCGCTCACCATAAGAAACACGATTGACAGCGCATTCACCCAGTGGCAGATCCGCACCGGCACTTCGTAGACATAGATAGGGGACCGAGCGGCGGCTTGTTCGCCAGCGGCATCGACCGCGATTGGGGCAGAGGCCAGCTCGGTCTCCGCCCGACGTTTAGCTGTATTCATCATGAGGTTCCTGCCTCTTTACCGGACTATGACGGCTGCCATTTCCTGACCGTCCGGGCTCATCACGTGGGTCGAGCACGCAAGGCAGGGATCGAAGGAGTGGATCGTGCGTAGGATCTCCAGGGGCTGTTCCGGAGCCGCCATCGGCGTCTCTATCAGCGCCGCTTCAAAGGCGCCGATGTTGCCCTTGGGATCCCGTGGCGATCCATTCCAAGTGGTTGGAACCACGCACTGATAGTTGTCGATCTTAGTCTCCTTGATCTTGATCCAGTGCGCGAGCGCGCCACGCGGCGCCTCGGTGAAGCCATAGCCCCTTGCTTCCTTCGGCCAGCTCTCCGGCTCCCATTTGTCGATGTTGGCGGTCGAAGAGTCGCCCGCCTTGATGCGTCCCACTAGCTTGTCCTGGAAATACCGCATCTGGTTGGCAGCCCATTGGCATTCCAGTGCGCGTGCTGCGGTACGGCCGAGAGTAGAAAATAAGGCCTTGTCCGGCAAGCCGAGCGTCTTAAGCAGCTTTTCGGTCGGCTCCTTAAATTCCGGCTTGTTCTGCGCGCAGCCCAGGATGAAGCGGGCGAGCGGTCCAACCTCGACGGCATTTCCGCGCCACCGCGGAGCCTTGATCCAAGAATACTTGCCGCCTTCATCGAGCTCCTTGATGTCGGTCTTGGTGCCCTTCGCATTGGGACCGAGCACGTAGTTTGGCTCGGTGATGCCGTCCCAGGGATGTCGGCCCTTGGAGTCATCGTCATATTTGTACCAGGAGTGACTGACAAACTCCTGTATCTGCTCGGGATCTGCATGGTCGAGCGGCAGCACCTCGTTAAGATTGCCGTTGATGATCACACCGCGCGGCAATTTCAGGTTGTTCGCAGAATAGTCGTTGGCGTTCTCCGGAATGTCGCCATAGGCCATCACGCTTCTGCCAGAGAGCCCGCCGCCATAGAGCCAGTCCTTGTAGAAGGAGCTAATCGCGACGATGTCGGGCAGGTAGACCTTTTCGGTGAACTCGATGCAGCGATCGATGACGGACGAGACGAGATTCAATCGCTCCATGTTGATGGCGCCGACCGCGCCGGTGCCATCGACATTGATCGCGCAGGCCACCCCGCCGACCAGCCAGTTTGGATGCGGATTCTTGCCGCCATATATGGCGTGGATCTTGACGACGTCCTTCTGGAAATCGAGCGCTTCCAGATAATGCGCGACCGCCATCAGGTTCGCTTCCGGCGGCAGCTTGTAGGCGGCATGCCCCCAATAGCCGTACTTGAACGGACCGAGCTGACCGGACTCGACAAACTTTGTCAGCCGGATCTGGAGGTCTTTGAAATAGCCGGGAGAGGACAACGGCCAGGACGAGATCGATTGCGCCAGCACCGAGGTCGCCTTTGGATCGGCCTTCAATGCCGACATCACATCGACCCAGTCGAGCGCGTGCAGGTGATAGAAATGCACGAGATGATCATGCACCTGGAGGCAGAGTTGCATAATATTTCGGATCGAGTTGGCATTCTCCGGAATGGTGATGCCCAGCGCGTTCTCAACCGCACGGACCGAGGTGAGCGCGTGCGTTCCGGTGCAGACGCCGCAGATCCGCTCGGTGAAGGCCCAGGCGTCGCGCGGATCGCGGCCGTTCAGGATGATTTCGATGCCGCGCCACATTGTGCCTGAGGAGACCGCGTTGCGGATCACGTTGTCGGAGTCGATATTGGCCTCGATCCGCATATGACCTTCGATCCGGGTCACAGGGTCGACCACGATGCGCTTGCCGGGCTTGAACCCGTCTGGGGTGTGAAGGTCCACTCTTGCCTTACCTCAAAACACTCAGTGACGCCGGTTCGTATCTTCCCGTCTGGTGGCATAGCGCCTAAAAGCTGTCACCGCCGCATGTGCGGCGACCCCAGCGCCGACGGCGCCGGCCGCCGCCATACCAATCTGGTCGGCATTTTTTTCGATGCCGAATTGCTTGATGTTGGACAGGCGGTCGTAGAACGAGCCCTTGTCCCAGAAGTCATCTTCTGAGCAGCCGATGCAGCCGTGACCCGACTGGATCGGAAAGGAGACGCCGCCGTTCCAGCGCACCGACGAACAGGCGTTGTACGTGGTCGGCCCCTTACAGCCCATCTTGTAGAGGCAATATCCTTTGCGCGCCGCCTCATCGTCCCATTCCTCGACGAATTGGCCTGCGTCGAAATGCGCGCGTCGGTAGCATTTGTCGTGGATGCGCTGCGAGTAGAACATCTTCGGCCGGCCCTGCCGGTCGAGTTCGGGGGGCTTGCCAAAGGTGGCCATGAAGGTCACAACGCCAGTCATCACTTCCGCGATCGGCGGGCAACCCGGCACCTTAATGATAGTTTTGTTGGTGATGACCTTGTCGATGGGTGTTGCCTGCGTCGGATTGGGCCTGGCCGCCTGAACGCAGCCCCATACAGCGCAGGAACCCCAGGCGATGACGGCCATCGCGTCCTCGGACATGATCTTCAACTTCTCGACGAATGGCTTGCCGGCGTGAATGCAAAACATGCCGCCCTCGTTCAGCGGTGGATTGCCCTCGACCGCGAGCACATACTGCCCCTTATGTTTGGCACGGGTCTCTTCGAGGATCGCTTCCGCTTGATGGCCAGCGGCGGCCATGATGGTGTCGTCATAGTCAAGCGAGATCATCGACAGCATTGTATCCTTCATTAAGGGATGGGCGGAGCGGATAAAGCTCTCGGAGCAGCAGGTGCATTCGAGCCCATGCATCCAGATCACAGGTATGCGTGGCCTTGTTTCAAGCGCATTCGCAATGCGACTAACGGCCAGCGGCCCAAGCCCGAAGCTTGCCGCGGTCAGGCTGCAAAATTTAAGAAAGTTTCGACGGGTGATACCCTGCCGTCTGATCACGCCATAGAACGTTTCCGTCGCTGCTCCCATGAGCCTCCCCAGCGATTATGCCGATTGATGAAGTTATCGATGAAGCGAACAGCAAGAAGCAGGCCAATGGCTCGGTGTGTGCGCGAACTGAAGACGTTCCCGTTTGTTAGGAATTTGGTCGACCAAATCATAGGCGCACGACGACGTCGGAATCACGACAAACGAGCACGGCGAATGGCAATCGGCCGATCCCAACATTGGTCATGCAGGCGATGCAAGGATATCTTGGCGCGGGAAAACTACGCGGTCAGCCATATGAATGGCGACTTTGCTTCACGTCCCTTGCTTGATCTCCTCCAAATCGGCGGCTTGGCATGCGCCATGGAACGGGACTGCAGGCCCCTTTTACAGACGGCAGTGACGTTCTAAACGACCGACACTCTGGCTTGCCGATGTGAACGGTATCGGCTCTGTGTGGGTCGAATCTCTATCAAAATTCTCTGAGATGTGGTGCAATCAACATTAGGGCTGTGCAGAGGTGTATCTCCGCCTATACCCGAACATGCGCAGCGGGGCGGCCCCGACGCCTGGACCTGGGATACGCCGAGTCCGCCCCAACACCACCATGGGGGGGGCCTGGTGATGTTGTGTGTCTGGCAGAGCAAGCAGCGTGCCAGACGGAGGCCGCATTTAGGCAAGCAGCGCTTATCGGGATCACGCTCGAAGGCGTCCACATTGCACATCGCTACAGCCTGCATACGCTTAGCTTCAGTGCCCAGAACACGCCCTTCATCGCTACGACGAAATCTCCGACCGAATGGTCCTACGTCTGTTGGGCGTTATCGAACTGTCGAATCCAGTGCTGTCCGGCGTTCGAGAAACTTTTAGCACTCGGTCCGGCAATTGTCCGCTTTTCAACAGGCAACTAGCTAGAGGACACCTCTCATGAGAGTTACCGACCAAACCTATCGTCTTTCAAAAGCCAGCACGCAAGGGCGGGCCGCGACCGTAGAATATCCTCTCGCCGGGCTCGCCAAGCTGCAGGAACGCGCGATCGATATTGTCTCAGAAAACTCTATTCGCGAGCTCTGGACGATGCGTCCTCTGGCTTGAGGTGTCGTTTCCGAATATTGTAACTAACCAGCCAAATCACGCCGACGGCGATCGGCACGAAAGCCGCGGTTACGGACGCGGGCTCTACGTGGAGCCCAACATCGTGAGCGCCTTTCGCGAGATAGCCGAACAGGCTGACCACATAGTATCCAATGGCCCCGACTGACAATCCTTCGACTGTGGACTGCAGGCGAAGCTGCTGCCTCGACCGTTCGTTGATCGATCTCAAAAGGTCGCGATTCTGTTGCTCGATCTCGACATCCACGCGTGTTCGTAGCAAATCCGCGGCGCGTGCCAGCTTGTCCGATAAATTTGCCTGACGCTCCTCCATCGTCGCACAGGTTCGTATCGCAGGCGCCATACGGCGCGCCAGGAAGGACGACCAAGTCGGATAACCCGCGACGCCCTCACCTTCAACGATCGACAATCGCGATTGCACGAGCTCGTTGTACGCTCGGCTGGCACCAAAGCGGAACAAACTGCCGGTCACGTCTCTTTCGAACGAGACTGCCAGTGCCGTCAATTCCTCAAGGAGATGGTTGTTGACTTTTAGCCCTTCCGCGCCCTGCATCTTTTCGAGGACCTCGACGAGGCGGCGATCGATTCGATCGACCGATGGCGCAAGCTCGAGCGCAGTCGATAGACCGAGCAGCGCTAGGGAGCGGTAGGTTTCGATTTCTAACAGGCGTTGCACCAGCGCACCGAGATCGGGCGGCGTCAGTCCGCGATCACAGACTAGAATTCTCGTGAAACCTTTGTCGTCAGCGCGAAAGTCGGAGGCTACAAGGCCTGCCCCGTCCTTGACGTTGACCATCGCGAGGCTATTTTTGTCAAAAATCTGTTCGGCGCGCTCGATCGGACAATCGCCCTGCTCTGCCTCTAACTTGATCGCGGCGAGTAGTTCTCCAGCTTGCGATAGTGCACGGATCAATGATTGAGCGGAGTCACAGACGTCGCCGAATTGACGGGCGGCTGAACCGTTCGCGGTACTCCAGATCCAAGTGAACGTTGCAAATTCCGAATGTTGCTCCCAGCGTAGCACCACCGGTCCTAACCCGATCTGATGATGTTTTGCCGATGGCTCTGGCGGGGTTACATTGCGCTCCCGACAGAAGTCGATAAATCGGCGGCGATCGCTTGCGGCATCCTCGCCCTTCGCGAGAAACACGAAACGCACCATCCCAAGCGAAGAAACTAGACCGGAAAATGGGCGTGCATGCACTTCGCCGAGTACGGCCTCCCGCTCGGGATGCAGCTTGAATGATGCCAAATCCAATTGGTCGACCATCGATATCTCCCAAGCGCGCAACGTCCAGTATCACCGCCAGCCGCATCGTCGGCGGCGCCAAATCGGTAGACCCGCTAGCAAACGATCAAGGGGAGATTGACGCTCCTCAGCTCGCGAAGGAGTCCTTGCGCGCCCCAGTTCGGCGCCAGCCAATCGATCTCGAATGAGGTCATCGAGGCTTCTGCTGAAATCATGGGGGCCATCAGCTTTGCGCCGTCCAGCCTCTTCGGCGAACTGCCGCCATTGCTCACCAGCAGTGGAGCCGCGTCGGTATCGTCGCTTTGATACGTAGAGTTTCAAATAGGCCTCCGCTTCGTAAGCCTTGGCGTCCTGCTTTTTGTGCGGTGCAGGATTTGGGCCAGTGCGATACACGAACACGCGTGTTGCCTTTCCGGCACAATGTCGCGTCTGCCGACGGATTGATGACTTGTTGACATCGGCACGTTCGCGGTCGGGGAACCCAGATGTACGACATCGAACAAAAGGATCCGCGCGGTTCTCGCAAGCCAGGTGCGCTCGCACCGGATCATTGGTTCAGGCGGCGGTAGTGGCTATGTCTCGCCGGATAAGTCATCGCTCATTGTTGGCTTTTAATGCGATTCAGCGGGGTAGGTCAGCGAATTGTCGGAGGTTCAGACCTGCATTCCTCTGCTCCGATCTCCGCTTGTTGGATGACGCAGGAGCGCGTAACGCTTCACGGCATCTGAACAGGCGCCTCGGGCCGCGACATTCGTTCCCTCTTGAGCGAATTGGGCTTGATTGGTCGCACAAAGGGCATCCCGTCCCAGGGCACGGCACCGGGCGTTTCTAGCTGCAATCGATGTGTTGGTTTGACGCTTTGGAGTTGTCGTATCAGAAACGATCAATATCCTAACGCGGCCATTGCCACTTTGATGGCTTAAGGGCGCGCGAAATATGGAGCGCCTTGCACCTGAGTCGGCTTTAACATGCCTCCCCTCGAAAGCTTGTTCTGGACCGCTGCGAATTTGCGACCCCGCGGAACGGCGGTGGACAGCACAGCCTCACCTACGGATATACCTAACTCCTGTGACGTGCCAGCAGCTCAATACGAGAAGCATTGGATGTCGCACACACAGCTCCCCCTCTAAGGCTCACGCTCTATGTGTAGGAGCATCTGTCGTGCGGTGGTTCAGCGTCCCGGTCGACAGATCAAGCTAAACAAGAAGGGCATGGTCAGAGAGATTCTGCTACATAACGCGACGTTTGCACAAGAACGCCGCCAGCTTTTGTTGACGAACGATCAGTCCATAAACTCCAGCTTGAATTTTCCAAAACCCGTGGGCTTGGCCGTGAACTTGACAGTCTTCTCTGCGAGACACTCCAAGGCACCGGATGCGAATTTAAACGACGTCTTACCGTACGCTTCAATTCCAACGGCGTTGTCGCCCTCTACGACGATGTCGCCGATGCCTTCTAGAAGCTGCTCGGCTGCAAAACCATCAGGCGAGCGGTGAAGATTAAACGAACCCAGAAACGTTCCCTCCTCGTTATCGAGCTCCACGACAGATATTGCTGTAACCACGGCATTTTTGAATACCCCATCGGCGCCGTTGCACGTATATTGGAAGCTAACGACGTCGTGTTCATTGCGATCACCCACTACGTATCGAGCTGTGGCGATTATGGCGCAGTCGTAGCCTCCGATTGGACCAGCGAGCGAAACTCCGGCCATCCCAATCAAACCGAATACGGAACATAGTATCGTAGCAAGGAAGGATTGCGTCATCTTAGTTTAGTCCTCTGGAAAGGGCTTTCGCCCCTGGTACAACCTGACGCAACGTCCGATTCAAGCCCTCTTCGGAAGGGATTGTCCTCCTCACATTCCTGGGTGAGGACCACCGCCGCCTCAGGCGTTTATCACTGCCACGTCGACAATTCGGCGCAGCATGGCTCGGACGCCAGATTCTTCGAGCGCGGTCCTTCGGAATGCTTGCAGCCGCTTCAGCTCCGGTTCGGCATACTGCTTGCTTCTCGCGGCACGAGATCACCGCGCCATGTAGAGGTGGGCACGGCGCGTCTTCGGGCGAGCATCAAAGCCACTGCTCGCCTCAGGTTTCTCCGATCAATCAGTAAGGAGGCAACGTGAAACCCTGTATTCGGGTGGCCGCAGCTGCGGTCGCTTTGGCTGACAGTCTCGGGCGTCTTGTCACCGGGGTGTAGGAAGTCGAGACCAGCGCATACAATAGCATCAGCGTCTGCGTTCGGAACGGCAGAGTTAGTGGATATGGCTACATCGGCCATTGCTACGTTGATGGCGAGTTAGCGAACGTCTATCACCACGGAGAGGATTCATATTTCACCCTCGTGCCGAACGGCTCGGGGGCATACAACGGTTTTGATCACGACACGTCTTCCTACTTCTCAGTGAAAGTCGAGCGTCGTGAAGCCCACATGTTTGACCACTACGAAGACTCGTACTTTGCTTACAGCGTTTGACCTCTGGCAGAGCCCTCAGATGTCAAACGCGACGCGGGCCACGAGACGCACGATGATACGCTCAGCTATCAGGTCGAAGGATAGCTAGCGGCGTCGGCTCGGCAAGGCGAACAATCCTGCGAACACCACAACGCCTTGGCTTGCGATATGTGCATCATCGGGGTAACGAAGACAACGGCGGAGGGGCCGGGCGGCTTTAGTCACACTCCTCCGTCGTGACTGAAACGGACTTCTCCCGATCAGCCACAAGCGGACTATTGAAAACGAGCGGGAACCTACTGGCTATTAGGGCATCGAAAGCACAACGCTCTTCGTACAGACGTCGCTCGAGATCCTGGCGCTCGAGTCCCGTTGGCTGCGTTGTAAGTAAACGGCGATAACGATGAATGCGGTCCCGATGACTGCGCAAGGCAGCAAACTCCTCATCTATCACCGACTTCACGCCCTTATCCTCGCGTGCTTGATTGTGTGCATATACGCTGATGAGAAAACTCAGCCGAAACTTCGTCTTGTTCGCAAACGGCAGCCACAAGCTTCACTGCTTTCGTCCCCAGGCGTGGAAGATGCGCGGTAGGCCGACAGTCGTATTAGGCCGATCAAGGAACGCTTCGAGCTCGGCCGTAATGCCGCCGATCTCCTGGATGCTGGTGAGCCCTAGCTGAATCAGCGCGTCGCGAATTGCGGCGAAAGTCAGCAATGGTACCCGCTTGACGTCACCCTCGCCCCCGTAAGGCTGGACCATTGAGGAGTGAACGTCAGAGAAGCCTGCG
Source organism: Bradyrhizobium manausense (assembly GCF_001440035.1). Taxonomy (GTDB): domain Bacteria; phylum Pseudomonadota; class Alphaproteobacteria; order Rhizobiales; family Xanthobacteraceae; genus Bradyrhizobium; species Bradyrhizobium manausense. The sequence continues at coordinate 49,407 of NZ_LJYG01000019.1, forward strand.
GCTTCGAGGAGCGCGACGAGCCTACGGCCAATGAAGGGATCTCCGCCGCGCTTGCGCACGGCTTCAATGAAGAGTTCGCCTTTGCGACGAAATGCAGCCGACGGCGGATCGCAGAACTCGCCGTCGCAATCGATATCCTGGACCACGATCATACCCCCAGGTCGGAGCGCCTCGTAGGCTTGTTTGAGCGCCTTACCAGGATCGACGAGATGGGTAAGGACGAACCGAACACTCACCACTGATACCCCCCGCACCGGCCAATGATGTGTAACATCTGCGCGGCAGAATTCCACATTTGGGATGCCACGCCGCTTAGCCTCCGCTCGTGCTAAAACGATTTTGTCTTCATCGAGATCCAGACCGAAAACTTGGCCAGCTCTGCCAACCCGCTTTGCCAATTCGAACGTGATATCACCACCGCCGCAGCCTGCATCGATGGCGGTGCACCCGTCGAGCGGTTCGGATCGATCGAGCAGCAAGCGTGTCGGCTCCGCCAGCACCCGGGCAACCACTGCAAGACGCGCCCGCTCCTCCTCTCCACCCTTTAGAACGTGGGAGGGGAGATCTTCTGTCCGCATCACAATCCTCTGCGATGTTAGTTAGATCTGCTCTGATCGTGTGCAGGGGGCCTCGCCGAAAACCCGATCATGCTCTCATAGCCCTCGGATAGTTCGGGGAAGACGCCTCGAACCTCGGTGATAGCTGCAGGATCGCCCCCTCTCTGGGAAACCTTCCACTTTGCTTCATCCGAATTTGAATAGCACGCCGTAGCCGCCTCGCGGATAGCTCCATTCGATATCACCGCTCTCCTCGCAAATGACCCGGCAAGTGCCGCATTCGATGCAGCCGTCGACGGTGGCTTCGACCTGGCCCTGTTCGCTGAGCTCATAGCAGCGCGCTGGGCAAGCTTTCAACATCGACAAAAGCTGCGGCGATGGTTTGGCATGCGGCCGCACCTTGATGTGGGGGCGGCCGGTATCGACGAGATAGCGGTTATTGAATAGCTTATCTTCGACACGCATGGCTAGTTCGATCGACATAATTCGGTCTCCGTCGTTGGCACTTCCTGCTTCTCCGTTCACCGCCACGCGCGCGCGAGGCGAAAGGCATCGCCAAATAGACCTCTCCGCGAGCGTGCGCTGGTGAACGATCTAAGCGTGAGCTTTTCCTTTTCAATTTTTGGCGTGCCGTCGACGCGCAGAAAGTTCTGCATGGCCTTGGAAACGAGCTGCGGATAGGTCAGGAAGAAGTTTTGCGAGCGAGTGTGCATCAGCGCCGGCATGTCTTTGTACTTCCTTAGATCCTTTATCACGAAGGACTCGTCGAGCATCTTCTTGTAGAGCGCCAGGTACTGCGGGATCATCGGTTGATTGCGCGACTTGATCCGAAGAATCGCTTCGGCCGCAATCCGGCCCGAGGTCATCGCGAGATTTGAGCCTTCGCGATGAATTGTGTTGTTGAGCTGCGCGGCGTCGCCGATCACGACCCAGCCATTGCCGTAGAGTTGCGGTATCGCTTTGAATCCCCCTTCTGGGATCAGATGAGCAGAATATTCCTTCACCTCGGAGCCTTCTATAAGGGGGGCGACCGAAGGATGCCGTTTGAAACGATCGAGCAGGCCGTAAGGCGTCTCGCCCGTGCGCTGGAAGTCGGCGACCAGACAGCCTATACCCAGCGAGATGCATTCCTTGTTGGCGTAGATAAAGCCCATGCCGGTCATGCCGCGAGAAATCGTGCCTACGGCCTCGATCACTACGCCTTCGTCACTCTTCAGATTGAAACGCGCCTCAATGATCTCGCGCGGCAGGAAGTGCATTTCCTTAACTGCGAGCGCAACCTTCTCGGGCTTCGGCCGCTCGCGCAAGCCAGCCCGCGTGCCGAGCATGCCGTTGACGCCCTCCGCCAGCACGACGATGTCGGCGTGGATCTCCCCATCGCGGCGATCGGTCCTTACACCGATAACCTTGCCATCGGAGTCTCGTGCCAGGTCGGTGACTGTCGTTTCGCATAGTACTGTGGCGCCCGCTTCGCGAACCTTTTGCGAGAACCACTTGTCGAATTGAGCGCGGATGATGGTGTAGCGGTTCGGCTTGTCCTCGTTGAAATCCTCGGAGCGATAATGCAACCCGGTGTGCGAGCGATCGTCCATCATCCAGAAGCGCTGCTCGACCAAATGCCGCTCAAGCGGGGCGTCCTCACGGAAATCGGGAAGCAGCTTCTCGAGCATGTCGGCATAGAGGATCGCGCCCTGCACGTTCTTTGAGCCCGAATACTCGCCACGTTCGAGCTGCAACACCTTCATGCCACCCTCGGCCATAGTGAGCGCGGCCGCATTGCCGGCCATGCCCGCGCCAACAACGATGGCATCGAATTTTTCCTCGATCATGATCGTACTCCTTTAACCTGCTATCCGATCGCTGGAATGTGGCGACAGCCGCTCGCGGAACGCGGCGGTGAGCGGCGGCAAGAAATGAATGGCATCGGTGACGATGCCTATATGAGCGAAATCGAAAATCGGCGCGTTCTTATCGGTGTTGATAGCAACGATGAGGTCGGCGCCCTCAACGCCAACTCGGTGCTGGATCGCCCCCGAAATGCCGACGGCGATATAAAGCTTTGGTCGGATCGTCTTGCCCGTCTGGCCGATCTGGCGATCGGAAGTGACCCAGCCCTTCTGTACCAACGGCCGCGAACTGCCGTATTCGGCCCCAAGCGCGATCGCCAGCTGGTGCACCAGCTGAAAATTCTCCGGTGATCCGAGCCCAAGGCCGCCCGCGACAACGGCATCGGCATAAGCAAGGTTAGATTTTGCTGAGTTGCGGTCAGGCAGGAAAGAGAGAACTTTTGTGACGATGTCGTCTTCGACGAGTCCGAGTAACTGGGTGATAATTCGGCCGGCCGGCCGCGCGACGTGCTTTGGCATCGGCATCACACGTGGACGGACGGTTGCCATCTGCGGACGAAAGTTCAGCGTATAGATCGTGCAGAGTAGCGAGCCTCCGAAGGTTGGGCGCGTCGCGGCGAGGGAACCGTCGGCATCGACATCCAGCTCTGTGCAATCGGCAGTCAGTCCCGTAAGCAACGTAGTTGCGACCGAGCCCGCGAGATCGCGGCCGAGCGTAGTCGCCCCCAAGAGTAAGATTTCCGGTTTGTGGCCGTTGACAAGGTCGGTCAGAGCCTTCGTGTAGGACTCGTTGCGATAGTCGGCCAAGAGATTGTCGGCAACCATGTATACGAGGTCAGCACCGTAGCAGAAAGACTGCGCAGCCGCTTGCTGTGTCGCCTCACCTTGCGGGCCGATGATGACCGCAGCAAGATCAACCTTGAGCTTGTCGGCGAGCTTACGGCCGGCGCCCATGAGTTCCCAGGACACGGGGTGCACAACCCCGCGTTCCTGCTCGACGAAAACCCAAACGTGCTTGTAGGCTTTAAAGCGCTCGGGCAACTCCTTCTTGGTCGCGGCACGGCCAGAGGCGGCGGCCGGAGCGCGGCTTTTGGGGGTACTGCTCATGGTATTAGTCTTCCTTGCTATACTAGCCGTGCGCCAAAATCGCGAGATCGGCTTTTCGGAGTTCGTTTGGCGCCCGAGGGGCACTCCCCGAATTGCTCGCCGAACTTCGATTAGAACAGTCTTGCTGTGTAACCCCGGCCCAAATTAGCGTTCGGCACAGGCGGCGAGCCACGGAGGTCGCACGGCACGAATGCAAACAGATCTTGGAGGTCGGACTTTCCCGTTTGAGGCATGATGGTCTTGCTCACAGCGTGCACGCTCATCTGCGCGGAAACGAGAACTTTCTTAATGCAGACGACGATGTGCATGCGCTTCTCCAAGGCTTTGCTGCCAATCCAGTCAGCAAGTGTCGTACCAAATGGGCGGGCACTCGAATTTCGGTGTTAATACAGAGGCTTACAAAATCAGCGGCATTCCCCTCGGCCGGCCGGGGCCCGACGCGACAAAAGATTCGGCGACCATACGTCGGAAACCGAACAGCGGCATTAAGTCCACGCATATGCTCGTCCACAGGCGAACTTAGCCACGACAAGGAGGGTTAGCATGACGTCGCAATTCGGAAGGTCGCAATCACGACACCCCTTCGAGCAAAGCCGGACTCGCACCTTCCCGCAGCAGCCGCGCCGCCCGGGAAGACCGAAGAGGCAGCGAACGAAAGCGAGGTGAAGTGAAGCGTCATCACTTCAACCTGTCGAGTTTCACGAGGGGTAGCGCTTTCTTCGGCCGTGGTGCGACGGCCTCCTTCAGAACCTTGAAAACGCGTTGATCGATTGGAGAGGAGGCTACGAAGTCGGCGTATGCCCGCTCAAGTACGGCTTTACACCGTTCAGCGACCTCCACATCGGTTGCAGCATTCAAGTCTTCAGCCGCGAGATACTGCCCCATGCGTCGCAGGATGTGGAGCCGCGCCACATTGACGATTTTTGGATCGTACTTGACACCGAGCAGCTCAAAAAACTCCTCGGCCGCTGCGGCCTTGCCTAATTGATAAAGGATACCGTTTGACATCATTTCCATCCGTATTTCTACCACATGTTCGTCATCGGAGCCCAAGGCACTGACGTGCGGTCCTGGCTACGCGTTCGAGAACAGAGATGACGACTACTTTGGACATGGCGGCCTTACGCCCCCTTGGGCAGGGAGCGCTCGCAGAGCTCGCGCCAGATCGTCATCACGGTCTCGCGCCCCACCTCACCCTTGTGCTCAACGGCATGCTTGCGGACGCGCGCAAGAATCACCCTGCTTTCCTCGGCGCTGACGGAAAGCCGCAATTCGGACAGCAGCGCGGTGATCGCCGCGATCCCCGAATGTTTGCCGATTACAAATCGATTGGAGCGACCGAGCAGTTGTGGATCGAGCGCCTGATAGCTGCGCTGATCCTTCAGGAGACCATCGACATGGATACCGGATTCGTGCGTAAAGACGTGCTCGCCGACAATCGCTTTGTTGAGCGGGATGGTACGGACGGCGGCGGCCGCGACGAGGGCAGCGACATTCTCGAGTTCCGGCAGCACGACGCCGGTATCGCGTCCATACAGTTGTTTGAGCGCAACTGCGACCTCTTCCAGCGGCGCGTTCCCAGCCCGCTCGCCGAGGCCGATCACAGTGACTGAGGCATGCGTTGCACCGGCCTTGATTGCGGCGAGCGTGTTGGCGGTTGCAAGGCCCAGGTCGTCGTGGCCGTGGAATTCAATCTCGAGGTCTGTGTTGGCACGCAGCGCCGCCACCAGCGCAAAGGCCGCATCGGGATCGAGCACGCTGAGCGTGTCAGCGACACGGAAGCGCCGAGCGCCGGCGTTTTTTGCCGCGGTGATGAGCTCGATTAGGAAGTTGACGTCGGCGCGCGAGGAGTCTTCGCCTCCGACCGCGACATCGAGCCCCCTGTCGCGAGCGTAGCCCACGATCCGCTTCAGCTGCTCGAGCGCGGCGACCCGACCGATGCCGAGCTTGGCGGCTATTTGCAGGTCGGAGGATGGGACCGAAATATTAACCATTGCGACGCCAGATTCGATTGCTGCGTCGACATCAGAACGTTTCATCCGGCACCAGGCTATGATTGTCGCTTCTAAGCTAGCTTCGACAATTGCGCGGATCGCGCTGACTTCTTCATAGCCCATTGCCGGCGTGCCGGCCTCGATTTCGGTGATCCCGGCGCTTGCTAGCACACGTGCAATCGATAGCTTTTCCGCTGTTGTGAAGGCCACGCCGGGAGCCTGCTCGCCGTCGCGTAATGTGGTGTCATTCAGGACTATCTGTCTTGTCTGCAACTTTCCAGACACGGTTACTCCAAAGGCCATGGCGGCTTCCGCCTTCCCCGCTCAATCGTGAGCAACGGCTGTGCCACGCGTACCGGTGAGGCAGCCTCCTGAAATGAAAGTGCTTCAAGGCAGTAACTGGGTTGGTCATAAACACACCAATGTAGGACTTGCGACGCATCACATGTCGACTGTCCTACGGATGTAAATGATGACGTCGAGCCGAGAAATCCTGTGGCCGGCAGGGCCTTCGGCATCTGCGCAAACAGGAGCTTTCCGGGAATATTGGTCAAAATGCCTTCGCCGACGAGATAGAAATGCGGATGTATGCTGGTATCGGTATCAAAGAACAGTCTTGAGCGGTTGGGCATGACTCGGCGCAGCAAGCCAGCTTTCGCGAACTGATTTAGCGTGTTGTATGCGGTCGCAATCGATAGCTTGATGTTGGCTTCGATCGCCTCGTTGAACAGCATTTCGGCGGTGACATGGCGATCGGCCCTTGCGGAGAGTAACTGAGCCAGCAGTGCGCGTTGGCGCGTCGACCGCACGGCAACCTCTCGTAGCCGCCGCGTGTACGCTTTCGCGGAACGTCCGATACAGCCGTCGCGCGAGTTCAGCCTGCGCAGCCGCCGGCGGTCCTGCGAGGCTGTTGGCGGAAAGCCCATCCATAATCTTTTCACTTGCGCCTGCGGATTGCTGGTGGCTCCGACGTGACCTCCACTCCGCGCAGATAGTCGCGGCGGCGCTCCGCCATCCTGCTCTCGCCGGTCTCCTCGCCGAAACAGTGATTGAAATCGTTGCATTGTGTGCACACAGGCGTCGTGCACATGACCAATCCTTCCTCCTCGCACAATCTGCGATAGAAGAAGCGCTTCCAGCGCATATTTTTGGTATTTTGCGCTGCCAGGGGTGCAAAATGACGCGCCAAAAGGCGCGATAACTCAAGCCGCTCGCGCAACCCGAGATCTTCCCACAAATGGTTCGGCTCCATCGCTCGCCGCGCGATCATGGCTGCCAACCAGCGGCTGGTCTCGCCCTCCGTCGATCGCTGTGCAAGCAGAAGGTCACGCACCATGATCTCCTCGTCGCTGGTCGGAACGACGTTTTCCGTCGAGACGAGGTTGCGTACGGGCGCTGATGAGAAACACCGCGCCAGCAGCTTATTGAGATCCTCCGTGGTCAGGCCCGCCCCGCCGGGAAGTGGTCCGCCATCCATCACAGCGGCGCAAAGAACTGAGGCGAGCACATGCCGATCAAAATCTGCGTTATCACTGACGTCGGCGTCTGCCGGATCGCAGCCAATTAGAAGACGGTAGAGTTCGATTCCGGCCTGCCGTCTATCAGCGGGGAGGCCGCCCGACGGAATTGAGATCGCATCGAATGGCCGCTCCTCCGTTACAATTACCGACAACTCCATCGTTAGGCCCTCATTATAATGCCGGCCTTTTTGCGGGGCCCTTACTATGTAATGCCGAAATTGCGGCGAGTTCGGAAGCGGTCTTTCCGACCTGGCTTTCGTCGATTGGCTTCATGATGCCGTGCTCCATCAGCATATCCTCAAGTTCGTCCATGCTGATCGGCGTCGGGATGATGCCCTTGCCGCCATTGTTGTGGACTTTGGACGCGAGATTGCGATAGTGCTCCGCCTGTTTGGAGTCCGGCGCATATTCCAGCACCGTCATGCGGCGTAGCTCGGCATGCTGGACGATGTTGTCACGGGGGACAAAGTAGATCAGCTGGCTGCCGAGCTTCTTGGCGAGCGCTTCCGCCAGCTCCAGCTCCTTGTCGGTCTGCCGCTCATTGCAGATCAAGCCGCCAAGCCGCACGCCGCCGGAATTGGCATACTTCAGAATGCCCTTGGAGATGTTGTTGGCGGCGTACATCGCCATCATCTCGCCAGACATCACGATGTAGATCTCTTGCGCCTTGTTTTCGCGTATCGGCATCGCAAAGCCGCCGCAGACGACGTCGCCGAGCACGTCGTAGGACACGTAATCGATGTCCTCGTAGGCGCCGTTCTCTTCCAGGAAGTTAATCGACGTAATGACGCCCCGGCCTGCGCACCCGACGCCTGGCTCCGGACCCCCGGATTCGACGCAGCGGATATCCTTATAACCGACCTTCAAGACGTCCTCGAGCTCGAGATCCTCGACGCTGCCGGCGCTCGCCGCGAGACTCAAGATCGTGTCCTGTGCCTTGGCATGCAGGATCAGGCGGGTCGAATCGGCCTTCGGATCGCAGCCGACGATCAAGATCTTATGACCCATCTCGGCAAGCGCTGCGAGCGTGTTCTGTGATGTGGTCGATTTGCCGATACCGCCCTTGCCGTAAAATGCGATTTGTCTCAGTGACGACATGTTGCTCTCCATCG
>NZ_LJYG01000020.1 GCF_001440035.1 Bradyrhizobium manausense
TTTTTTTGAAGCTGAGCCCCTCGGCGTGAACAAAAGTCCACACCGCCCGCACGTCTGTCTTGATCCCCCGTGCGGCCAGCTCCTGCGTCAGCTTGCGCAAGGTGAATGGCCCCGAGCGAATGCGTTTGCGCAGCCAGTCGGCGTTGGCATCCGACAGAACCCGCTTCTTGTGGCCGCCGATCTGGCCGGGCGCCAGGCCTCCGGTATCACGCCTTAGGTTCTTCCACTTCGTCACACACGAGGGGCTGATCTGTAGCGCCTTCGCGATCGAACGAACCGTCTCGCCCGCGTCAGCGCGAGCCAAGGCACGTTCACGGATGTCTTCCGAATAGGGGCGCGTCATCCATGCTGGCCTCCGCACTCCAGCTGGAGCTTGAATCAGAAATCGCCCGCTCTGGGAACCCCGATTCCAGTCAAAAACATCATGCTCTAGCATGTCAGATGTACGACATGAGGAGCGAGAGCGCAACAAGATGAATTCGCGGGNGGGTCGGCGGAGTTCTCTCGCCGACCCGTGACTGATGTGCTCACTGTGGAAGTCTAGCGGGATATGAACCTGGAAATACACTCAGTTCCCGAGACGAGAGTGGCGTTTATCGGCGGTGCCGGGCACTCCTATTCAATATGCATTGGTCCTACCGGCAGTACACTCTGCGCGCAATGTTCGTCAGAGCATCTTCCATGATCGATTGAAGGCGCTTTGGCGCGGTTATGACGGAGGCTGCCGGATGAGAGAGACCGGGTACTTTTGCCTGGACGGGAAAGCCCAGCAAATCGACTACTCATATGGCCGGCAAAACTGGTTCGAGATCGTTGGTGAAGAGTGTGGCCAACACAGCGCGGAACGTCGCGCTGTTCGATCAGAGTTGCTTCGTCAAGTACGTGGTCGCCGGCCGAGGTGCTTGTGCGGTTCTTAACCGGATCTGCGCCAACAACGTGGATGTACTGTTGGCAAGCTTGTCTACACGCAATGCCTGAACGAGCGGGGCGGCATAGAGGCGGACCGGTCACCGGCTGGCGTAAGAGTCGTACCTGTTCGTGACAGCGGCGATGTCACAGGCGCACGACTTCCACTTGGCTGCGACGCAACACTCCGGAAGGCGCACACTTGTTTATCCGGGACGTGACACCGGGCTTGCCTATGCTTGGTCTTATGGGTCCAAATGCGCGGCCGTTGCTTGAGCGTTTGTCAGGCTGCGACCTTTCGAATGCAGCCTTTCCGTTCGCGCCCATGGCGAGGTAGATCATCGCCTCAAAAGCTCTGTCTGTCTTGTCGCATCGCAACCCGCTTGAATTCCTTCAGCTTGCTGGCTCAAGAACGCCCACAAAACCGTTCTTCGCGAGGTTCTTTATTGATTTCATCCCTGGCTCGTCGCCGAGTTTGCGTTCATGGAACGGGTCGGGAAGGCTGATGATGTCGCTTTCCGCTGCTCTCTGCATAGCTCGCAATCGGATCGAGGGTTGGAGGTTCCAGCATGGATGTTCGGGCAGCAGTCCTGACGCCAAGGTTTAGCAGCTCAGCCGTTTGTTAGCAACGATGCACTTGCGGCGCTCTCTCCGCTTCTCGACCTGGCGTCGAAGGATCAACGCCGTCAACTGCCCTGCTTTCTGTCGCATCGAGAGCCTCTCACGACCAGAATCGGGGAGAGGCTCATGTCACGGCACACGGCGATGCCAGGGGGATAACCGACACAATCGACAACCCCGGCCGCAGCCGCAGATGGATCTGTTCGGGAGCGGCCTGCCGAACGGCGCCATCGCTGCCGGCGCAAGCCCGGGCGGTCCTCATGAACCTGATGACGCAGTTGATCCTAGACCATGCTGTGAGGACAGGAACGCTGTCCGAAGAACGTCGATCATGATCTCTGACAAGGTCAGGCCTCATCATCTGGAACGCGAGGCAATTCTTTAAATGCGTCAAATCCTCGGCCCATCACGTGTTGCACAATCGCGAGAGCGGCGCCCAGCAATACGCCATGCGAGACCGGCTGACGGCGGGTAGTCAGAGATTGAAGTGGTCGATGATGATCTCGGTCGTTCAGTCGCCGGCGGCATACAACGCGCTGGTTTTGAGCGAATGGTAGCGGAGGTTTGCCTTGGCAACGTTGGTGCGGTTTGCGCCCGCGAGGTCGCGCTTCGCCCGCAACAGCCGGTACTGACTGGGCGGCGGCGATCAAGGTGAGAACTCGCTCTCATCCTGTTTGGGTTCTTCCGCATATTTGGTGCAGGGTGCGGGATTCACGGACAGTTCGAATAAGGGCATAAGGTCGGAATCGCAGTCGACGCCCGTGATTCGCCTTGCTCCATACCTTCCGCTCGCTGATTTCCTCCGAGCTTTCGATTGTCAAGATTCTTCCCCAGACCGACGGGGTGGTGCTCGTGGCTCGGCCGAAGTCAGCGGTCTCACTCTGTCCCTGTTGCGGCTACCAGACGGGTCGCGTCCACAGCCACTACGTGCGACGCTTAGCCGATCTTCCGTGGCAGGGGCGGGTTGTCGAAATCCGGCTTCACGCGCGACGGTTTCGATGCGCGAATCCGCAATGCCCGCGTCGGATATTCACCGAGCGGCTACC
>NZ_LJYG01000021.1 GCF_001440035.1 Bradyrhizobium manausense
TAAAAAACTGTCACGGGCCGTTGCCCGCCTGCGCGCGGTAGAAACAGCCCGTGCTATCCTCGTATCTCGGAGGGTAGCGGCCGTCAGCTTATTGGAGGCACTAGTCCCCGTTAAAAAACGTGGTCCATGGGTGCATGCGAACTTGAGAGTGGTGACGCCGTTCCTGCGGCGATCCCGATTAGGAAGATGACGATTGGCATAGCCCAGACCCTCCTGCCCACAATCGGATGGAGGATTTGCGATGCCCAAGAGGACGACCGGTGACCGCCCGGAATTGAATCCCGTCAATGTTGGCGCAGCCGCCATCGACATTGGATCAAAAATACACATGGCAGCGGTCGACCCGATCTGCACCGACACTCCGGTACGTGCGTTCGGCACATTTACGCAGGACCTGCATGATTTGGCAGACTGGTTCAAAGCCTGCGGCGTGACTAGCGTCGCGATGGAATCCACCGGGGTCTATTGGATCCCAGCCTACGAGATTCTCGAGCAGCGCGGGTTCGAGGTCATTTTGGTCAATGCGCGTTACGCCAAGAACGTGCCTGGGCGCAAGACAGACGTCAGCGATGCCGCATGGCTGCGCCAGCTCCATTCCTATGGTCTGTTGCGCGGGAGCTTCCGCCCTGATGCCGAGATCGCAACCCTGCGGGCTTATTTGCGTCAGCGCGAGCGGCTAGTGGAATACGCTGCCGCTCACATCCAGCACATGCAAAAGGCCCTGATGGAAATGAATCTGCAACTTCATCACGTTGTCTCTGACATCACCGGTGCGACCGGGATGCGAATTATCCGAGCGATTGTCGCGGGCGAACGCAATCCCGACGTGTTGGCGACCTACCGTGATGTACGCTGCCATTCCTCGATTGAGACGATCCGCGCCGCACTGGTGGGCAATGATCGGGATGAACACGTCTTCGCGCTCACCCAGTCGCTGGAACTCTATGACACCTACCAGGCCAAGATGCTCGACTGCGATCGCAAGCTGGAATCCTTGATAACGGCGCTGACGGACAAAGGGGCCAAGCCAGTCGGCAAGCTCCCCAGACCGCGGGTAAAGACCAAGCAGGTCAATACACCATCGTTCGATGTGAGGGCCGCTCTATACGGCGTCCTCGGCGTCGATCTGACCGAGATCCATGGGCTAGGTCCATCACTTGCATTGAAGCTCATTGGCGAGTGCGGCACCGATTTGAGGGCTTGGCCGACCGCCAAGCACTTCACCTCCTGGCTGTGCCTGGCACCGGGCAACAAAATCTCGGGCGGCAAGGTGCTCTCTTCGCGTACTCGGAGATCATCCAGTCGGGCAGCTGCGCTGTTGCGGCTGGCGGCCACCACCATCGGACGGAGCGATACGGCGCTCGGCGCATTTTATCGTCGGTTGTCCTCTCGTGCGGGTAAAGCGAAGGCCGTGACGGCGACCGCTCGCAAAATTGCGGTCCTGTTCTACAACACCGTCCGGCATGGCATATCCTACAGAGATCCGGGTGCCGACCACTATGAGGAACAATATCGTAGCCGCGTCCTCGCCAATCTGAAGCGGCGCGCCAAATCGCTGGGCTTCGTTTTGCAAGCTGTTCCCTGCGGCCCTGAGGTGGCTGTTTCTTAGGAAGGCCGCAGCCTTCTTCGCGAAGGAAGCGACATGAAGTTCGCCTTCATCGCGAAGCACCGGGCGATCTGGCCGGTGGCATGGCTATGCGATGCGCTTGGGGTTTCGCGGTCGGGCTTCCATGCCTGGCTGAACCGCTCTCCCAGCGCCAGATCCCGCAGCGACGAAGAGCTCGGCGGCAAGGTCAAGGCCAGCTTCATGGCGAGTGATCGCACCTATGGGGCGCGCCGAGTATGGCGTGATCTGCTTGCCGATGGGGCGGACTGTGGCCTCCATCAAATCGAACGGCTGATGCGCCTGCAAGGCTTGCGGGCGCGGCCGCGACGCCGGCGCTTGCCAAAGGACAGCGGCGATCGGCAGCTCGAGACCGTGCCGGCGAACCTCCTTGACCGGCAGTTCGCCGCAGCGCGGCCGAACCAGAAGTGGATCGCCGATTTTACGTATCTCTGGACGGCCGAGGGTTGGCTCTATGTCGCAGCGGTGATCGACCTGTTCTCACGCCGGGTGGTGGGCTGGTCGATGAGCGCCGCCATGACGGCACAGCTCGTAACAGACGCACTTCTGATGGCAGTCTGGCGGCGGGGTAAGCCGGATGCGCTGTTGCACCACTCGGACCAGGGCAGCCAGTACACAAGCGAGCAGTTCCAGCGCCTAATGGCCGACCACGGCATCGTCTGCAGCATGAGCCGTTCCGGCAACGTCTGGGACAATGCGGCGATGGAGAGCTTCTTCTCGTCGCTCAAGACCGAACGGACGGAGAGCAAAACCTACAGGACCAGAGATGAGGCGCGAGCCGATGTGTTCGACTACATCGAGAGATTTTACAACACGACCCGCAGGCATTCGACCATCGGCTATCTCAGCCCGGTTGAGTTCGAGCGCAAGGTGGGATTAGCTTAACTGGGTGTCCATCAAACCGGCAGCAGCTCATTCGTCGCGTGGCTCGAAGAGGCGTGCGAGACGGGGCGGATCAAGCTTCCGAAGGGTGCGCCCGCGTTTTGGGAGGCGACGGACGCGTACAGCAACGCGGTCTGGCGTGGCGAGGGCAAGCCGGTTGCCGATCCGCTCAAGGCCGCACAGGCTGACATACTCGAAATCGAGAACGGGCTCTCAACGCTCGAAGCGAAGCTGGGGGAACGCGGGTACGATTGGCCCGTACGTCGCACGCGGCTACCGCTATTGCCGCTAATCTAAGGAACGATCCAATGAACGACAAAACGGCCATCCCCCACAAGCATGATCACGACATGGAGTTGACCACAGACAGGGGCTCTATGTCCCGCGTCAAGGCGCGACAATTGGGCTACCGCATTACTGATGACGCTGACAGCTCGGAAGGTGCGTCCTGTACGTTATGGGGATCAACTATGCCGACTATGCCCCCCAGGGCAATGTCAGCCCGGACGCAATCGATGCATCGCTCCGTCGTCGATATGGCAAGGGCCTCTCTGAGGCGGGCAAGACGCGGCTAACTGAGACGTTCGGGGATGAGAGCCGGAACGTGCTCGGCAACCGGGAGGACTTCACGGCGGCCGTTCGCGAGGCCGTTGAAGCGAGCGGCGAGAAGCTGTCAAAGATGGACCAAAAGCATTTGGTCGACACGGCGCTCCGTCAATACGACCTAGCTAAAGGTTCGTTGAACGGCGGTGCTCTCTTTGACGCAATCCTGCAACGTGCCAGCGCACGGGATATCCAAGCTATCCTGGGAGACAAGCAGGGCGGCAGGGCGTCGCTGTTGCTGGGGGCCAAGGATCAATACGCCGAATACCTCGAAAAGCTCAACCACGGCGAAGGCTTCGCGCAGAAGATTGCCGAAGAGCGCATGCAGGGCTTAGCGGCGGCGGTTGACAGGCTCAGCGCTTCAATCGACAGCGCCGAAAAGCAAATGGTCAAGGCCAACGAAGGTTGGCTGACGCCGCTCGCCGATGCAGGCGCGAAGCTGGCAGGCTTCGCTGCTGGTCTCTCAGACGCTCAGAAGCAGGCTGTCAGCGTCTCAGCGGGGCTTGCCTCTCTGTCCGGCCTAGCGGCAGCGGGCGCAACCATCGCCTCCGTTATATCGAGCTTCACGGGCCTCGCAGCAAGCGCCAACGTGGCGTCTGCGGCTTTGACCCGGATGGCTGCCGGGGGCGCGGTGGGAACGGCTGCCAGCGCGGCAGGAGGCGTTGCCGCTGGTGCGGCGGGCTCCCGTGCTGCCTCGGTACTGGGAGCCGCATCCAAGGGGCTCGGTTGGCTCTCGCTGGGGGCGCTATTCGGTCCCACGCTGTGGGACGAGATCGGCAAAGAGGCTGCCGGTACTGACGATGCCAAGGGCGGGGGCGCCGCGAACTATCGGCGAAACCTAGCCCGGCTCCGCGCATCACGAGGAGGCGAGTTTGAAGACCTTATCGCCGACGACTCAGGGCCGTTTGATCGCTATCAGCCTGCAAGCCCGTGGAAGCGGCAGCGCGGGGCAACTAGCGAGTACCTTCGCCAGCTTGGCGCGTCGGACGATGGGGCGGGCAGTTCGTCCGGTTGGCAGGATTCAATTCGCAACGTCGGTCAGTCGTCCGGCTTCAAGGATGTCAGCGTGTCGGGCACGATGACGGGTTCGGCCGAAGTGCATAGCAATGTGCAGGTCGAGCTCAACCCGTCCGCATACTTTCAACGGCTCGTTCAGCGCGCCGAGAACGTGGCGAACATGGGCCTCAATGGCAAGCTTGGTACTAGCATGCAAGGCCCCGGCGACAACAATACAAAGCCGTCTCAGGCACTACCGGTGCGCGACAACCACTAGACGGAACAATGGCCCATTCGATATGCTGTCCGGTTGTTAGTTGAACACTCCAATACTTAAAGGAGAAAAGCCAAATGACAGATTCGACAATTGATCTCGGCCAGATCACGACCAGGGCCAAGACACTATGGGCGGTCGGCACCGCTGCCGTAAGCATCATTACCGCGCTCGTCTCGACCGCGATCTACGTTCACGATCTCATTGGAAGGATCGATAGCCTGGAAAAGAAAGTCGATCGTATGGCGCAACAACTTTCAGTCGTCAGCCCCGTGACATCAAGACCGGTAGACCATTGGAATGGAACAGAAGATCAAAAATGCGAGCCCGGCAGCGTCATGGTCGGCGCGCGTATCGGCTCGGGACTAAACGGAACGATCTTCTGCACCAAGGTGCAACCCGCGGTCACTCCATAGCCGCTAGAATACAACAGGAAACTGATGCTTTTTCCAAATACGAACACCTGGCGCGCGGGCATGCAGGACGTGTCCGCCGCAATTGACGAGAGCATGGGGGAGTTGGTGGAGGTGACGCCTTACGTCGGAACGCCGCTGCCCAACTTCCCCGCGGTGCCTGATCCGTCCAAGGCGGTGACGGTCACCGCGGTTTTCACGAACAGAGCAAAGTCAATTATCATGGGCGAGAACAGTGGGCGGATCTCTTCCGGTCACTCTGTCTGCCCAATCGTCAGCACGTCCGAGCCGATCTTCACATTTGGCTATGGGGTCCTCACGTTCCCACTTAGGCAGGGCTACCGAATTAGGCGGCTTTGCAATCAGGCTTTGTATGAGGTCAAGGACGTGCAGCCCGATGGCGTCTCGCGGATCGAAGTGACGGTCGTGCAACTCGGCAGGGCGAGGGAAGATCAATGATAGAGCGCATCCAATACGCGCCTCGCCAAGGCGCGACTTATGAGCCGTCGCTAGACATCTTGGTCCCCGCGCTCGCGAAGCTCCGCGAGTGCGAGGGTACCTTGAGCGCGCTTGTCCTTCTCGACGGCCTACCCGAAATGATCTTGCCCGGCCTTGCCTATGTGGCGTCGCGGCGACGGTATGTGCCGCATGCAGCTGTGCAGGCGGTGGTCACTTACTGCGGTCCACTATTCTTAGAGCGTTGCTTGGGACGGTCGCGGGCAAGAGCGCTGTTGAAGTGCTATCCCAAGAGGGCTGCGCTTTCAGGGCTCGTGAGGTACGACGCCTAACCGTTGAGCGCGCGGACTAACCGCCGCGCGACCTCTTCAACACCGAGAGACCATTGAGCGGCGACGCGATCTGCCAAGATCATAGAATAGCGGTACACATCATCTCGACTGACATCGTGCCATACAGGTAAAATAAGCTTCTGCTTTTCAACGACTTCTCTGGTGAAGACGGAATCGTATTCGCGCTTCGTCCAGCCTTCATTGCTTAAAAAATTGGGCGTCAATATCAAGACGCACTTTGGACACTCTTTAAGGCCCGCTTCGATGCTTTCGCGAAGGCTATCACCCACTTTCAGCGAGAAGTCATCGTACCAAACGGGGCACATAAACTTCTGAAGCTGAATCGCGAGCCGTCCCGCGATGAGGTCCTTGTCTCTGCTGTCGTGAGAGTTGAAAGCCAGTGGCTTTTCGAGTTTGTTGCGCATGTCCCTATAATCGATGCTTCGAAACGTTAGGTGATGGCCGACGCGCTGAGCCTCACGGATCATTTGCTCCTTCCATTCGGGGCGAACTGGCTTTTCCGAATAAAAGGTGATCCTGCCCGTAAACGTCAGGTCAGTGCCGTGGGTCTGCTCACCTTCGAAACCACCGATCACGCCCACCTTCGTACGCGGCCAATCCAATATCTCTTCGATCTTGTTGAGCAGTAGCATCTCCGAGCAATCAACGCCCGTTATGTCGGGTACATAAAACCAAACAAACTTGGCATTTGTCTCGAAGTCCATGCACAGAGTTGCTGTGATCTCCGGAGCCAAAACGGTCCCATCAGCATGTTTCAAGGACCATTGTTCGTTGGTTCGCAAATAGTTCGATCCATCCTTCAAGAAGTACTCGTGCAAAGATGCCATGTTACGAGCCGGGTCTTAGCCGGAATACGTGTTGAATCGCCCGTGCTTCACGCCTCGAACATACCCGCGCGAGACGCGCTCTTCCATCTCGCGCTCTAAGAACTCGGTTGCAATCAACAGCGCCTTCACGGCTTCGCGCGCGTCGCCGCCGCAAGCTGCTATGGCCTGATCGGCCGCGGCATCCAGCGCCTCAGCGTTGGATTGCAGCTTGAGCGGGGGTGGCTTCTGGGCGGCACTGGTCATATGGAATGCGATGCGCGGAAAGAGGCCAACCGCGGTTCCCTATTGACCGAATCTTAACTTGTTCGTAGTTTGTTCCGAACCGAAAAGGTGCCGGTGGGGTGATGACACTGTGAATACGGGGGAAAGCCGTCTTTCGTCTCGAAGCGGCCTCGGCGTATGGTCGCTCGATGTCCAAGGAACTTTTAAACCCCCAGAACGCGTTCATTTTTCGGATTTGCCATAAGAGCAACGTCGAAAAGGTTTTGAACGATGGCGGGTGCATATGCGCGAACGACGCCCAGAACTCGAAATATGCGGAGATAGGCAACCAAGAGCTTATCTCCAAGCGGAAGGCGCACCCGGTGCCGTGCGGGCCGGGTGGAACCCTTGGCGACTACGTGCCGTTCTACTTCACGCCCTACAGCCCGATGCTTTACAACATCAAGACAGGGTACAACGGCATTCCGAAGAAGCCCATCGAGGACATCGTAATCCTGATCACGTCACTTCACTATCTGACGCAGAAGGGTGTTCCATTCGTCTTCACTGACAGACACGCATACCTGAAGCTGGCTCAGTTCTCGAACGATCTAAGCAACCTGAGTTGGATAATTTGGCCAGTCTTGCAAGTGAGAGACTTCAAGAAGGACGATATGGACAAGTTCGAGAAATACCAAGCGGAGGCTTTGGTGCATAAAAAATTGCCCCTGAACGCGCTTATGGGCATCGCTTGCTTTAACGACGCGGTAAAGACCGAAGTCGAGCAGTTGTGCGATTCGAAAGGTCACAAGTTGCAGATCGTCACTCGCCGCAATTGGTTCCTTTGACATGATCCGCTTTACGCAAGGCAATCTTCTAGATGCGGACGCCGAGGCGCTCGTCAACACCGTCAACACGGTGGGCGTCATGGGCAAGGGTGTCGCTTTGATGTTCAAGGAAGCTTATCCGGAGAATTTCAACGCGTACGAAGCGGCGTGTCGGTCGGAGGAAGTACAGATCGGCAAAGTGTTCGTTACCGAACGGCGTGAAATGTTCGGACCCAAATGGATTGTGAACTTTCCAACGAAAGCCCATTGGCGCTTCCCGTCAAGAATTGAGTGGATCGTCCAGGGGCTGGAAGACCTAAAGCGTGTCATCAAGGAAAAGGGCATCAAGTCGGTTGCTCTGCCGCCCTTGGGTGCAGGCAATGGCGGATTGGCTTGGAATGATGTCCGCCCCAAGATCGAAGCCGCTCTCGGTGAGCTGAACGATGTAGACGTGATCGTGTACGAGCCGACAGCCAAGTACCAAAATGTGGCGAAGAGAACGGGCGTTGAGAAGCTGACCGCCACCCGTGCGCTTATTGCTGAGTTGGTTCGGCGATATTCGATCTTGGGATTCGACTGCACTCTTCTCGAAATACAGAAGCTTGGTTATTTCCTAGAGCGCTTTGTGGTGAAGTTGAATCTCGACAACCAGATGAACTTCAAGTTCGCTGCGAACAAGTTTGGGCCGTACTCGGAAAATCTCAAGCATCTTTTGAACGGGCTGGACGGAAGCTACTTGCACTGTGACAAGCGCTTAGGTGACGCGGGTCCTTTCGACGTTATTCACTTCGATGACTCGAAGAAGGACAAGGTGGCTGCTTACCTTACATCTCCCGATGTCAAAGCGTTTCGTACCGCGCTTGAAAAGACCTCGGAGCTGATTGACGGATTCGAATCTCCCCTGGGCATGGAGCTTCTTGCGACAGTTGATTGGCTCGTCAATGAAGGTGCGGTCGAACCGAACGTGCGTGCGATCCGCGAGAGGCTCGCAACTTGGCCCGGAGGAAAGGCTGCGGGTGAACGAAAACTTAGACTGTTCGAAGATCGTACAATTGAGATTGCACTGTCATCGCTTGCGGACGTTGGGCTAATACCGGCTCCCCCGAAGTAAGCGCGTCTTTTTCTCGATTGAAGTGCCTTCGATGAACGAGGTCTACGACCCGCGCTGCATCGCGAATCTGATGCTTGATGAGAGTGCTCGGATTGGTCAGCCTTTGACCAATTTGGCGCTTCAGAAACTTTTGTATTTCGCGCATGCGATGTTTCTAATCGAGCAAGGTAGGCCGTTGGTCTCCGGCTACTTCGAGGCGTGGGAGTTTGGACCCGTTCATCCGGCCGCCTATCAGTCTTTCAAGAGCGCAGGCGCAGCGCCGATCACGTTTAGGGCTACGAAGCTAAATGTGGTCAAGGGTACGCGCGAACCGATTGCGTCGCCCACTGATCCAGAGATCGTTCGGCACATTAGTCGCATCATCCAGTCGTACGGCCGAATGACGCCGGGAAGACTGGTGGATATCTCGCACGCGAAGGGGGCTCCTTGGCACTTTGTGGTGGACAAAGGTAGAACATCTTTGGCATTTGGGATGCGGATTCCCGATGAGGTGATTCGGGAGCGTTTCAAACACCACAAGGTATCAGTCGGTAGCCAACCTTCCGCCGGAGAGCCCAGTGAAGATGCGCCCTTTGCCTGAAATTGATCTCGCCCGTATTGCGCCTCTGTCGAGAGACGAAAAGCGGCGAGCACTACAGCAAGTCAAGCTAGGCCGTCCGCCTTATTCGTATGCTCCCATTCGAGCGACGATATCCGATGTCTTGAATGTACAGTCCGATCTCATTGGGCCAATGCCTGCCACGCCCTGGGAAAAGATCAAGCAGACGATTGAGAAAAAGTCGCGGTCCGACGCGGAAGAACAAGCCAACCTTCGCGTAGCAGAGGGCTTGTTCGATTTCGTGCAAGCCCGGCAGATCGTCGGGCGGCGCCTAGATGTCTTCCCGCTTCAGTTGGGAATTGGCACGAAGGTTGTCTACTGGCAGTCGGTGGTACTGACCCTGAACGACCGTGCGATCATTCCGTTTTTGGACCCGCGGCGAGCAAAGGGTCTTACCGCTAATGGCCGCCGCTTCGTTTTCTCGGTGATGCACGAGCGCATTAGAGCGGCTGACCCAGACTACGCCGACGTAGCGTTAGCTGTTGTGCAGTTCACCCGCACAGACGAGGGGCCACGTACGCCCGTGGTCTTCACGGATGAGAAGATCGAATTGTTCACCTTCGAAGAACTCGATCAAATGGTCCGCGAAACCTACGAGCTGTGGACGGAAATTCTCGAAGAGCGCACAGCGGATAACCGTCGTCGTAGTGCCGATGGCGGCGGGCTTTTCTCCTAGTCCCGTCAGCTCGGCCATAACCTCGAAAGCTCGCGGTTATTCGTGCTCTAAACCCAAACTGGAGGCTCCGTGGTGGGCTGGCTGCCGCGCGAAAGATGCTTCTGCGGGCGGCATAGATTGACCGCACGTTCGCTCAAAAGCGCAAGCACATAGTGTTTTCGTGCCCACCAATAGGGCGTTTCCCACGCATCTTTGTCAGTACCGCGATTCATTTGCTCGAATTCGATCCATAGTTTCTTGAAGAGCGGACGGACCATCCTCAAATATATGCCTCGTTTTAGTCTCCTGTTCAAAAATCTGCCCTTCACGCTAACTTCCCAATAGAAGGTGAACGCAAATGCGTCGTCTGGATTGAGGAACGTCGCACAGTACTGCTTCAGTCCTTGATCAATATTGTCGAGCCCGCGTATTACGACGTAAATGGCCGCCACTAATGCCAGAAGCGTTTTTGTATCGCTCATAACGCCCGTGTTGCTTGTAACGGCTGCACGGAACGTCTCTATGACCGTATATATGCCAATGACGACTTCGGCGAAGCCATAGATAGATCGTTGAAATACTCTCAGGACGAAGAGCGCCCATGCAGCTGGCAAAGCAAAGAGCGCGAACCAGTAAGGTTCAGTCGTCGGATAGGCATTGATGAGAAGTCGACTAGTCAAGACTACAACAATGGCAATGATCAATAGCCAGAGCAGCGGCCACAATATGTCTAGGAGTTTATCGCAGGTTGTTCGCTCCACCTTGGTCATGGCCTGCCACCGTAATCGGTTCAATTCGGCTGTCATTGATCCTAACACATGAAACGAAAATTGGCCGCGCACCCGCTTCCAGTTCAGACGAGTTGCCCGACTTGCACTTCAATGGCCAAGACCGCTTCTCGTTTTTCCTCGAACATGTGCCAGCGGGCGTAGACGCCCGTTACGCCCTTGTCGTTGTGGTTCAACAGCGCCTTCACATAATCTACAGGCAGACGTGCCGCCTGCACGATTGTCGCGGCCGTTCGCCGAAGGTCGTGGGGCGTGAAGGCTGCGAGTTCTTTATCTTCCAACAGGCGGCGGACGGCTTGGCTCATTGAGTGGCGCGCGAGCACTCCGACGCTTTCGAAGCGGCTGGCGAATACGGGCCTGTCGTCTTTGTCTTCTCCGTCTTCCGGCTTGCCGATCTCTAAGGCCGCTTCGATCAGTTTGACCGCGGTCGGGGAGAGGGGGACCGTATGCTCCGCCTTCTTGTTCTTCGTCCTGACAGCCGGAATGATCCAATGCGGTTTGTCGCCTTCGAGCCCGTGAAGCTCGGAACGCATCATGCCAGCTACCTCACCCGGGCGTTGGGCTGTCAGCAACACGACTTTCAGTGCCAAGCGCGTCCCTTCCGTGATGCCCGCTTCCTCATCGTTGAGGATCGCAAAGAACGCCTTCAGTTCGTCGAGCGTTAGGACGCGGTCCTTCTCGACTTCCTTGCCGCCGACTTTTTTCATGCCGTGTAGGAAGTTCTCAGTCAGAATCTCGCGGTCGTTGGCGTAGGTCATTCCTCAGCGAGCTTTCCGCGCGCGAGAAAGATGTCCCGATCTAAGTTCAAGTCGTGATGCAGCGCGCCAGTATGGTGTTACAGCTGGCGTGAGCCGCGTCGATCCGTCGCGGCTAGGATCGGACCAAATCGTCTGGATCCGAAGCGCTTTTCAATCTGGCTGTGGTTTCGGTTAGAGCAGAGAGCGCGGCTTGCATTTGATTGGGCTGCGAACTGAGCGTCGTTCGAAAATACTGTCGCTGCTGCTCTGTGGCGCGATCGAGCGACGATCCATAGATCGCTGCAATAGCAATTTCCTTTGCTAGGCGCGTATAGCTCTGCCACATGAGATAGAACATCAGCGGGGGGACTTGGCGGTTCGCGAGCATCTCGTAGCAGCGCGGTCCCGCATTTTCGATCGCCCACCACTGCTGCGCGAGCACCACGAAATGGCGGAAGTCTCGGCCCGTTCGCCTGAACTTGTCAGGGTCGACGCCGGCGAGGAATGCGCAGTGATCGAGCCAATTTAGGCCGGCAATGATCGCGGTCGGATAATCGTCAAAAGGAACGCCCCTGAAGTCGACGACAGTTTCCTCGTGCGGAAGCTGCCTGAGAAAGGCATCCATCATTTCGGCCTGGCGCACGGCGCTAACCAAAAGCTCTACGTCGCGCCTCGGCACCATCATGACGTAGCGGCAGGCCTCAAGCCGAGTGTGCTCCCAAATTGCCCGAACATTTCCATCGGCATCGTTCAGCGTGCGGTTACACGCCGGATAGACTAGCCGCCCTTCATCCGTCTCTTTCAGGTACCATGGAAGCAGCTTATCGAGAGCTGACAGCAGCGCCAGAGGTTCGAAGAGGTTGCCTAGAGCCCCTTCGGCCGAAGGCAAGGCCGGCTTCTTTGATCGTCCCCATCCCAACATCGTAGGCGCCCCCGGTCACGCTCCATCGACGCCGATTACAGCGGAGCTTGCCGGAGGACGCAAGGCCGCCGATTTCTAGCCGCTGATTGGTCTAGGGGCGGCCCGAATTGGTTAGCGGATTGTTAACTGGTGTTCGGCAGGCTTGCGGTCACTGGAGCGCATCGCTGCCTAATTCGTCGCGCGATGGTCGCTTACCCGCCACACCCTTGTCGTTGTGGTTTAGAAGGGCCTTGACGTAGTCGACCGGCAGACGTGCTGATTGCACGATTGTCGCTGCCGTTCGCCGAAGGCCCTGAGGCGTGAAGGCCGCCAGTTCTATGTTTTCCAGTAGGTGGCGGACGGGTGCGAGGTCTTGCCAAGCTCTTGGTGTCACGCCAGCGCGTCGGCGGCGAAGGCGTCGGCGTCGTCCTAGTTATTGAACGTGTCCTCGGTGACGGTGCCCCACTTTTGTTCA
This sequence comes from Bradyrhizobium manausense, assembly GCF_001440035.1. Classification (GTDB taxonomy): domain Bacteria; phylum Pseudomonadota; class Alphaproteobacteria; order Rhizobiales; family Xanthobacteraceae; genus Bradyrhizobium; species Bradyrhizobium manausense. The sequence goes on from NZ_LJYG01000021.1 coordinate 12,722, forward strand.
ATCCGTTTCAGTTTCCACAGACATTGTTCGCGATTCCTCGCTGAGGCTAGCCAACGGACCAGTCCCAATGCCGAATGAATGAGCCCGTTCGTTTGGCCGAATTCCTCGAAAAGTCCGCTGGCTAACAGGCAAAAGCTGAGATCAAAAAGGAATTGGAAAAAACGAAGCCTTCCCGCCGCGATGAGTGTTACCGATCTCGACGCGTGAATCCGGCGCAATAGCGCCTAAGATCGCGTAATTTAGGCGCGGGCTGCCGCCTGCGCCGCGAGTCTGCAGCGCCAGGGGCATGATATGCTGATATCGTAACCAGTCTTTCGACTGTCGATGATCGGCGAGTAGGCCGATAGACCGCGCAGAGCAAGCCGAAGGACAAAGAACGCAAACAACCGCCTGCCCGCGCTTGTCACGGCATGCCCATCGAGCCCAGTCTCTCCGTCAATCTCGTGTAACAAACCCAAATTAGAGGCTACGAATGGTCAGCATCTCGCCGAGCCATCGTTTCGATCGTGCTGATCAGAAATGCCGAAATGACAACGGATTGATTGGCAATCTGATGCTTGCTCCAGTCGTTGCGCTGCGGCTCATGTTGCCAATTTTTGGTCGGCTTCGGCCAAGCCTGCGAACCAAGATTGCCATGCTTGGAATAGGGGGCGTGCTCGTCACAGGGACGACTTGCATTCTTGGGCTCAATTATGTTGCAGAGGTTCAGCGGGAGGCAGACCAGAGCATTCACCTTCGGGCTCACTTGGCGGCGATTTCAGAAGCGTTTCTTGAGTCACAGCAGCTTGCACTGGAGTTTTTGCGCAGCCACGATGAAGCGTTGATCGCGCGCCAATCAGGCGGCATGAGGAAGGAGCTGGCCAGCCTAGACCAGATCGAGGCGTATGTTGCTTCCTTGTTGGAGAGCGATCCTCTGAAAGATGTGTCTTTCCTGCGTGCCGGAATCGGCCTTTATGAAACACGTTTCAACAATATCGTTTCGGCGCAGCGCGTGCTCGGGTTCACTGAGAATGATGGCTTGCAGGGCAAGCTGCGAAATGCCGTGCATCACGTTGAATCCTACCTTACGCAGATCAATCAGCCGCAGCTAACTGTGTTGATGCTGATGATGCGACGACACGAAAAGGATTTCATGCTGCGGCGTGATGAGAAGTACGGGGCTGAGCTGGATAAGCGCGCCGCCGAGTTCGAGACCGCCCTTGCTGCTTTGGAGTTGGCGTCAGCCGCCAAATCAGAACTGAACAAGCTTATCGAGTCCTACCGATCGAGCTTCGTGGCGTTCCTGGTCGCGCAACAAGCATTGGACGAGCAGGTCGATGATCTCGGACAGATCTACGGTCGAAATCGTCCCCTGCTGTTGAAAGCGATTGCGGCGGCTGATGCCAGCGCTGCCGCTGCGGAAGAGCGCGCGTCGCGAATCCGCCATATGCTGGCTTGGGGAATTGGGCTTGCCACGCTCGTCATCGGGTTCGTTGCCATCGTTGTCGGGCAGACAATGGCCGGGCTGATCACACGCATGACCAAAGCGATGCGCCAACTGGCGGCCGGCCAGTTCGAGGTGACTCTACCCGGACTTAGCCGTTCTGACGAGATCGGCGAAATGGCGCAGGCCATGGAATCGTTCAAGCTCAAATTGAGTGAGAAGGCTCAGGCCGAGTTTGCAGCGAATCTGGAACAGGACCGCTTGGCGGGGATGCGGCGGAAGGCGGAGCTTGAGAAGCTTGCCAGGACATTTGAAGATGCGGTAAGCGGCGTCCTCGACACACTCTCATCCGCCTCGACCGAGCTGGAGGCTTCCGCTCGCAGCCTGGCGGATACGGCGCACGATACACAGGAAGTCTCTGACAAGGTAGCTTTAGCCTCGGAGGAAAGCTCAGGCGGAGTTCGGGTTGTCGCTGCACGTACCGCCGAGTTGATGGCGTCTGCAATGGAAGTTGGACGCCAGGTCGAGCAATCTGCAGAAATCGCCAGGGGAGCGGAGCGTCAAGCCGAAGAAACAGACCGAAGGGTAAAACACCTATCCGCCACGGTGCTAAAGGTTGGTGGCGTGGTCGAGTTGATCGCCGCAATTGCCAGGCAAACAAACCTTTTGGCTCTTAACGCAACGATCGAGGCTGCGCGTGCGGGCAAGGCCGGCAGCGGCTTTGCCGTTGTGGCGTACGAGGTAAAGTCGCTGGCAAGGCAGACTACCAAGGCGACCTCGGACATCGCAGGACAAATCGCAGATATTCAGGCGGCCACCGAGGAGTCGGTTACTGCGATCGCGGAGATCGGCAGCAACATCAGTAGGATCTCGCAAATCGCGTCCACGATTGCTGCTGCCATAGAAGAGCAGGGTACAGCAACTCGGCACATTGCGGAGAATATTCAACATGCGGCAGAAATGTCGTCGCAGGTAGCAACCAACATCCGGCAGGTTGCAGGGAGCGCCTCGAGTACAGGGGCCTCATCCTCCCACATGCTGACATCTGCGAATGCGCTGGCCCAAAGCAGCCACCGTCTCAAACTCGAGGTCGATGGCTTTCTCGCTGGAGTCAGGTCGTGACCATCTAAATTTCCTAAGGAAAATTAGATGATGTGGTGTAATTATTTGCTCTGATTGAGGGTCTGAGAATGCCTGCCTATGTTGCGTCGTATGATTTGAAGGAGACCAAGCCTGATCCACACCCAACCTTTTTGAAGCAAGCAGCGGCGCAGGGCTGGAAACTGTGGATCCTTAGCTCAAACAACGTTCGGTATCGGCTTCCAAACACAACGCTGATCGGCACATTTGATAATTTGGCCGTTGCCGAGGCCAGGCTCGAAGCAGCCCGCTTGGCAACAGAGAACGAAATGGGCCGCAACGTCACGACGAGCAAGTGGATTGTTGCGGAATACGGACCCACCCGATTCAATTCAGACGAGCGGCAAAGCGCGTAAGATCGTCGGAGCGTACATCCAATCCTCGCACTTTGCTTCGTCGGCCTGGAGCTTGCGTCAGGGCCGGGATGTGAGAATAGCGTGGGGTTTAAGCGAGTTCGCTAACCACCTGCGGCGATGACGGCGCGGGGAAGGCAGCATTGTGGAGCGGCCGAATCGGCCTGCTCTGGATGCACCTTTCGACAACGCATCTTATCTTCTCTTGGTCTGTCGCGAAGAGCTTGGTGAGGTGTCGCAACGTTCCTTGCTCATCTCCTCTCTCCTTTGTGTGGCCCAGCGGCCGTTCCGGCGAGCGGGACACAGGCACCGCGCCCGTTAGGTTAGCGCCGGCGCGAGGGCTGCCCTTTCGACGGACGGAAATCCGCGTCAGATGAGCCGATTGCATGGCCAGCGGATGTTTAGGAGAGATCAACGCACACATGAGCAGACAGAAGCACTGACTTAGAGAATAGGGATCCCTCCGTCGGCCATGCTTGTCCCGCGCTCGGGCTCTATTTCAGTCAGCTTCTCGAAAGTTAACCCTGGTAGTTCGATCCTTTTCGACGATCTCGTGAAGGTAAGGCTAGCGTGGACACAAACAACGTTGATCCATTCGATGTGTCAGGCCGGCTGGAGGCTCATCACGCCGTGTTGCAGCATGAGCAAGCGCGACAGGCCGGGCAAGATGACTTTGAGCAGCGCTTGGCCGAGGGGCGCCAGGCCAATGCCGCTCTGGCCGTGGGCGCAACTCAAGACCCCCGCTATCCTCATCTAACAGAAAAAGACCGAACCCTCATCGACGCGGCCGCCGAGCACTTTGCGAGGAACTTACAATCAAACACGGTCGGCACTTATACTTGGGCTCTTCGCGTACTTGGAAATCATCTTGGGTCTCGCAGCCAGACGATTGACGCGCTGGATCACGAATCGTTGGTCTGGCACGCTAATGCGTTCTTTCCGGCTGATGGATCAATGGTTACCGCATTGAATGCGCTTCGCAAGTACCGTGAGCCCAGGGCTTCAGACGGCTGTCGACGTTATATTCCTTCTGTAGAGGATGCTAGCCTGATCGAGGCAGCCATCCGCGCAGCTGCTGGACGTCGAAGATGGACGCCTATTACCGCCGAGAACAATGAGAAGCTTCTTCGCAGATTGGCGAAAAGTCTCGAGTCTCGGGGGCGAGCAATTGCTGCGTGCGATCACAATTCGCTGGTCGCTTACGTGAAAGAGTACTTCGGGGATGACGTGAAAATGCCCTCCGTGTTGGAGGTGCTTCGCGAGTACCGTGAGCCCGATATTTTAGCTGCTCGTGTCCCTCGTCGAGAGGATGAATATATTCCATCAACGGAGGACAAGAATCTCATCGATACTGCGATTCTTGCCAGCGGGCGACCCGAGCATACCGTCAAACACTATACCGACAAACTTTACAGGTTCGCTGGAGTGCTCAAAGATGAGGGCCAAGGAATTGCTAAGTTAGATCACGAGTCTCTGATCAGGCGGGCGAAACGCCTATCCTCAAAAAACAAGAATCTAATCACCGGGTTGAACATCATCCGCGATTACCGCAACGCGCAAGGCTCCGCCGCGGACAGCTATCAACACGCGGAGGCTCTGACCGTGCAGTCACCGGTGCCAAGTGTCAACTCAGAGGAGCTTCTGCGGCGGCTGGATGATCAACCCATCCCCTCACGGTCAATTTGCGTTTCTGCGGAACTTCGGACTACCTCGGATCAAACTGGCCTGCTGCCAGCCGAAAGTTTGGACACAGCAGAGCTTTTGGAGATTCTTGCTTCACCCACGCATTCGCGGGCGGACAGCGTTGATCAGCCAAGCCCAGCGTTACCCTTATCGGTCCAGGCTGTCTCTCCCGAGGAGATTTGGCGGATAGCGGATAAAGCAAATCAGCTACCAACTGAAAGTTTAGACACAGCGGAACTCTTGGAAATATTGGCTTCACCCACCCATTCGCCGGCGGACAGTGTTAATCAAGTAAATCCTTCTCCGCTGTGGGACATCGGGGCATCGACCTCCGATCCGGCATATCTCCCGGTTCACGCGCCGCTTGCGGTGCCGAATCTAAATTTGTACCTTCCCCAGGGCTGGCAGCACGGCGACCAGTGGGCGACGGAGGATTTCATTCACGGGATGCGCTTGCATAACGTGCTGCCGAGCGTGGCTGAGCCGCAGACAAATCTCACCATTCAAGGCGTGAACTACACGGCCACTATCGGGAGTCCAGGAAGAGAGCGTGCGATTTTCCTCCGCCGAAGCTGAATAGGGCACAGCCATCGTTGACGTTCATGCTACCGTTTCCATGGCTCGTATCGATAAGGACTCCAATTCCGCAGCCGCGAATGGTTATAGCTGCGTAGGTGTCGCGATCGTAACAGTTCAGCTGGTACTCTCTATCTCGCCTTGACCAGCGCCAATAATCCCGATTACTGCCGGACAGGACTTTCGCGGTGTACCCCTGCCAGGCTCAAGGTCATTGATGTCGAGCTTGCCCTCATTACGGCTGCGTTTCCACAAACATGGCTCTTGAGCTCGTCATTGGTCATATTCACCACGAAAAATTGGTGCCTTCGCCCGTCATCGCTCCCTTTTTGCCTCCTTCTCTTTTCGCATCATCAAACCTCTGGCTCTCCTCCGCGTGTACGGCTACGCCAGATTCGTCGGAGTTTGCTGGCAAGATGCTGTAGTCTCAACTCTCTGATTTGGTGGGCTAACAGTCACACCCATCGCGCACTCCGCTGATAGATTTCGCACATCTCATAACGGCGACATTACTTCGTGGCGACGTGAGCGGCATTTGTGATGGGGACAATGCGTATGGCTGTGCATGGGCGCAGAATGCGAGATGCGAAAGTGTTTCGGCGGCTGGAGCAGAGTTACTTGCTACAGGCTGAGCACTCGACGGGAGAGCTCGAACGAGACAGCTTACTCAATCTCGCGCGAAGTTTCGGATATGCGGCCGAGCAAATCGAGAGACGCGCACTGGTTAGCAAGGCATTGGTGTTCTGCGCTCTTGCCGCGATCGTACTATTTGCAGTCTTCTATATTCCTTAATTGCGCCGCCGCTGCCGTGCCGAAGGCTCGCCCTATTGCAGGCGCCAGGTGGGGCGCTGCTCAGTGGTGAGGACGGAACGCTTTTGCGTAACTTACCGGGCGTTGCTTTGACGCGATAGTGGTCGCGGCTGCGAAGCCAGTAGCGGCGGACAAAAATTGCGCGCAGATAGGTTCCTGTGTCTACGGATGTGTTCTGCGGCACACCAGGCGCGGCATATCTTCTGGCAAGCTCGGTAAATTTCCGGCTCTTGTGGATGCGGCCCGAGCCGGAATGCATCAACGTAGTCCGGATCATGAAGAGTTCCCAGGACTGACACCACCATGTCTGGGACGTTTTCAGTGGGCAAGATAAACTGGTTATCGGGTGCGCTCTCCAATCCGGTCCGGATCTCGTTGAGCCTATCCTCCACCTTCCTTGAGGGCTTAATCATTCCGGCCGCATTTGCGATAAGAGCCCCAGGGTTGGATAAGGCCGGTGTCATGTGTAAGGTTAGCCAGGTCGCGGAAGCCTCCTTCGTCGCCGCTCTCCAGCCGATGTGAAGCCCATGCTTTCATAGAATGCGACCAGCCTCTCAGCGTCGGGACGGTCGGCGATTGGAAGAGATACCTCGATCATGGGCCAGCCCCGCGCCCGCGCCTCGCGGTCCACCGCAGAGAGAAGCCGTCTCCCATTTTGAGCCGAGCGATAGCGCGAATCGACCCAGAGCTCCTGCAGGATGCCATAGTGGCCGGACGCCCTTACCGCGGTGACCTGCGAGACGACCGCAATGCCAATCACTTCGGCGGTCAGCACATCCTCCATGATCAAGGCGAAGCCAAGCCGTGAATCCGTCGCGATTTGCCCAGCGACGCTGACCGCTGCTTGCGGATCGAATTGCGGCCCCGGTCCTCGGAGCTCCGTGAGAAGCGTATCGACACATTGTGCGATCGTGTTCCGGTCCTCGAATGTCGCCAAGCGGAGACGATGTACCGAATCGGGTACCGCCTCGTCGGCAACATCGTCACCCGCTCCATGGATCTCGACGCTATGATCCGGGTTGCCGGTGATAGCCTCGACAATCGCACGGATCGGCTGGCCTGCCTTGAGGAGAATCTCTTCAAGGCAACGGATGCCCCATGAAAATGGGCGATGGATTGATGTCTTAAGCACACGCCCAAGACGAATTTCGCTCTGGCACTGTGTTACACAAGACAATGGCTTCCCTACCATTCACCTCTCCGACCATCTGGGCAATGTTGAATGTAAAGGAGTCGAAGTTGTCGATCAGGATCACCGATCTCTCAAAGCCTCTCTCGGTTGCTGCCATCTTCATTGCCTGTTACGGGCTAATCCCATCGAAAGGAGAACTCTCAGCTGCGCTGAGGGGCAGCGGAATGACCGAGCGTTGCTGTAGATGCCGTGCTTTTCTGGGCTTCTCTGGGATTTTCCATCGGTCGAGAAGGGCGCGAGCTCTTACTCGGCAGGATCGAGCCTGAGGACGCTCTATTTCTGCCGAGGGCACGTCAGCGCATCGTCCGCTTTTCGAGAGCGGACTTTGGTTGCTGCGAGATTCTTTGCACAGAGGTTGGGTCAGCCCAACATTCGTGAACCGATTGTCCCCCTATCTTTCATCTCGATCAATCACTAGCGTTGGTAGTTGACGGCGGCGCAAAGTTACCGGCCTAAGATTCCGCCATGTTGAACAGGCAGCCATCGGCACCCTCGTCGTGTCCGGCGAATTACAATCTCATTCGGCGGGAATGTTGGTGGAGAGTTCTCCTCGATCGCCTCCCTGCGCGGACGGTCTCGACGATATCCGCACCTGCCCAATCGGCGTGCGATTTCGCCGATCCGGAAGATTTCCCACAGGGCACCCGCCACTCCGACGACTATGATCTAGTCGTAAACGAAGATCAGGCAACGGTCGTGTGCGTCTTCCGAAATTCCGTCACTGATGAGGAACGGCTGCGTAACCTCGTCTTGCTTGTATTGCAAGAATGATATGGGCCATCGACGCAGCATGAAGAGGATATTTCGTGCGGACTGGCTCCGCGTCCGACATTTCGCAGAGCACAGGATCGCAAAGAAAATGCGCTCTTGACCCCGTGATCGCGATTAGGTTGGCGCCTCAAGCGGGCGAGTGCTGGGGGCTTTTGCCAGCGGGCGCCGCCGCGCTGGGTTGGATGCGTTCGGCAGGCTTGGTTTGCTCTGCTTTCGGCAACCGTTTGATCTTGATTGCCAGCGCTCTCAGCTGGCTGTTGATGTGCGAGGCGTGAGCCCGATACCCTGGGGTCGACGGTCACCGCGTTGCCGGGATCTTCCCGGTAATGGCAGGATGAGAAAGGTCGTCCAGCCGGCAGACCGGCGCGCACCCGCCGCGCGATTGGTCCGTATGTCGCTGACGAGCTGGAAGGTCTTGTTCGATGATTGCGCGATCATTGGATGTTTCTGTGCGCGCGCCGCTAACTTTGGAGAGACAGCTTTCTTTTTTCTCTTCACCGTTGACAAATTTCTCTCGCCTTCCTTAGGAAGCGACGACCCTAGGTGTGGGTAAGTCGACCGATCGGACTTTAGATGAGCCATATTTCGGACCCGCCTTTCGCGCGCGTTACCATTCCAGTGCTGCAGCGGTGGAAGGGGGAGGGGCGGCGTGTCGTAATGACCACCGCTTACGATGCGGTGACGGCACGCATCGCCGACCCCGTCGTCGACATCATCCTTGTGGGCGATAGCGTTGGCAATGTCTGCCTCGGATTCGATAATACGTTGCCCGTCAGCATGGCGATGATGAACCATCACCTCGAAGCCGTGGCGCGCACAAAGCCTCATGCCTTGCTTGTAGCCGACATGCCCTTTCTAAGCTTCCACCTCAGTCCCGAGGAGACGATCCGCAACGCGGGAGGCTTTCTGCAGCGAGGGGCCGACGCCGTGAAGCTCGAGGGCGGGGCCAAGCGCGTTGAAATCGTACGTGCTTTGGTTGATTGTGAGATTCCCGTGATGGGCCATCTCGGCCTGACGCCGCAGAGCGTCAATGTTATGGGTGGTTTCAAGGTGCAGGGCCGGAACGCCGACAATGCCTTGCGCCTGCTCGACGACGCCCACTGTCTGCAGGAGGCCGGATGCTTCGCTCTCGTCCTGGAGGGTATCCCGGCCGAGCTCGCCGCCCGAGCGACCAAGTCACTGACAATACCGACGATTGGAATCGGAGCGGGCCCCAACTGTTCCGGCCAGGTGCTTGTATTCCACGATGTGCTTGGCTTAACTGAAAGTCATCGGCCAAAATTCGTTCGCACCTATGTCGAGGGTTTTCCGCTATTGCAGGAGGCGCTGTCACGCTGGGCCGCAGATGTCCGGAACGGTGCATTCCCGACGCCACAAGAATCCTATCGACTTCCGGAAGGGTTGAGCGATGCGATCGCAAACTGGGTGCCTTCCAATCCAACCTGATGTAAAGCTTAAACATGCAAACAATTACGACGGTATCTGAGCTTCGTAGCACTCTTGCAAAAGCTCGTGACAAACGTGTCGGCTTTGTACCGACAATGGGCTATCTGCACGACGGCCACATGGCGTTGATCGAGGCGAGTCGTGCGCGATGCGACCTCACCGTCGTAAGTATCTTCGTCAATCCCACTCAGTTCGGGCCAACCGAGGACCTCAGCACTTATCCGCGCGACTTTTTACGCGATGAGAAGCTGTGCCGCGAGGCCGGTGTCGCGATCGTCTTCGCTCCAGATGCGCGCGAGGTCTATCCGGCTCAGTTTGAGACCTTCCTCGAACCCGGCGAACTCGCAAAATCATTGTGCGGGGCGTTCAGGCCCGGACACTTTCGCGGTGTCGCAACCGTCGTCTGCAAGCTGTTCAACATGGTGCAGCCGGATATCGCATTTTTCGGACAGAAGGATTTCCAGCAATGTGCCATCGTGCGTCGGATGGTAGTTGATCTCAATCTCCCGATCGAGATCGTCACCGTGCCAACAGTTCGGGAGCCGGACAGACTCGCCATGAGCAGCCGCAATCGATACCTCAATAAAGAAGAGCGCCAGCGAGCTCTTGCGATCAGTCGCGGTCTATTCGCTGCGGAGGCCGAATTTCGTGCAGGCGAGCGCCAATGCGAGAAGCTTATCGCAATCGCTAGGCAGCATTTGGATGGAGTCGACCGTCTGCAGTACATCGAGATCGTCGATTCCGACACGCTTGAGCCGGCCCTAAGTCCCTTGCGTCATCCTGCAGCCCTGTGTGCTGCGGCCTACGTCGGCTCGACGCGGCTGATCGATAACCTAATTCTTAGGCCGGAAACGAACGCGGAATACGCGATCAAGCTCTAGCGACTACATCGAGCGGGCGACGGTGCGTAGTAAAAAGGCATGACCCTCTAGGCGCGACGCTTACTGCTGAGCACGACCGCGACGTCACAAGCGCATAGAAACAACGGCCGATCGAGCGACCGCCATCCTGCCTCTGCCCGGTACGACCGGTCTCGTCGTGTGGTGGCTGTGCGTTGCCGGCCGCCCGCGCAACCCACCTTTTCTGAAGGGAGTGCGATATCGAAACGCAGATACTAAAATATCATGCGACATGCCGTCCGCCTTCTTAAAGTAACGCAGCACGTCAGCTCGCAAACGCAAAGGTCACACCTCAGCCCGCAGTGGCCATGTTGATCGAGCAGGTCGAGACGGGAACCGCTTGCCTTTTGGCAGTGCGGATCGGTGCTAACGGTCCGCAGCGCTGCCAAATGCGCGTCATCGGATCAATGCAGCCAGAGTTCGTCAGAAATTGGCGGCAGAGCGCAGGATTTAGGCTTTAGACGGTTGTTGATTGCACTAATCAAGATTGAACTAGGCTTATTGTGAGCAGCCTTGGCGAAGCCCTTTAATGGAGCGTTGCTTCGTCAAATCGGTGCACATCAAGTGATTTGCGCGGTGTCTGAACAAGCCGGACGAGCTGGACGCCGGCCGAAGTCGTACGTCGCATGCGTAGCTGCGCCGAAGGAAAAGTCAGGTGACGCCAACAGGAGGCGGGAATGCGAAACAGCTTCCATAGTTCGGAGCATGGTTCAGCAAAGTGCTGTGCGATCTGTGGTGGAAGATTCGGTCTGATCCGCTACTATTACTGGCGAACGGCTCTTTGTTCCAAGAAATGCATCGACCGGTTCAAGGCACGGCGGGAGGCCGATCAAAAATGGCTTCGCTGGTTGCGAGCCGCCTAATACCGCCGGGTATCAGACAGATCTTGAAGAAGATTGCATTGCGTTTCTTCATTTTGGATCTGTGTCTCGAGTGACCAACCGGGACATAGTCAGTTGTGACTGCGAGTCCAGATATATTCGTCGCATTCGGCCCGGCGCTTTCGCATGTGATCTGCGGTCGCCCGAGATCGGTGCCCTTTGGAAACTCGAATCGCGGGCAAAATCTTAAGGCCGGACGGAGCACATAACGGGCCTATGCTATGAAAATTCATCCTGGTGAATCACCGGACGCCGCACGGCGAGCGAACCTGCACGATTTGTTCTCGGCCGTTAGGTCCTGGCTACCTGCGAGATGTAGTAACGCGGAGAGAATATTGCGGCTACCATTGTTACCGATGCTGTCACTTAGCCAACGTCGCCTTCCTTTACCGCAACACGCGTGCCTTCCCTGGGCGCGATACGCAAGATCTCGTTCCTGTTGGGCTCGCAGCCTTGCTGACTGCCGCGTCATGCTGGCTTCAGGTTGGGGTCGCCACAATGTCGTGGGTCAACAGCGCGGCGCATTCCGGCGAGCCTTCTAGGTCTGAAAGACCTCCGTCGGCTTAAGCTCTTAAGGTTTCGTTCAGAGCGCGCTTCACGGCGGTGGTGAGCGCTGATTGAAGTGATTGGGAGCTTGCGCGATGGTGGACGGCGACCGGGCGGCAGTTAAGGCAAGACTTCCCCGGCAATACGATCCCCGTTGATTTGAGCTCGCTTTTGCGGTCTGCGTGGCATGAGCGGTCCTTCCTTTTTGAAGACATAAATTACGTGTATAAATTAGTGTTCGCAATGTAAGATAGTCCTTTCAATTCTTCAGTGAGGATTTTCCATGAAAACACGCGTCTGGATCGCGCTGGGCTGTGCAGTGCTCTTTGCGGCGCCCGCCAAGGCCTGGAATAATTTCGGACATATGGAGGCAGCTGCGCTGGCCTGGAATCAGCTAACGCCCGCCGCCAAGCAGGAAGCCACGCGCCTTTTAAAGCTCAATCCTCAATACGATGGCTGGATCCAGGGCGTGCCGGTGAGCCAGCGCGACCAAGTCGCCTTCGTCAAGGCGGCGACCTGGCCGGACCAGATCAAATCGCTCAGCGACTATCACAACGATGGTGACAGAAACGGCGATGTTGCGCCGCAGACACCCGAAGCGTCCCAAAATATCGGCTATGCCGATCACTTCCGCCACAAGTACTGGCACTTCATTGACGAACCGTTCTCGACAGATGGTACCCCATTGCAGCAGCCGCAATCGCCCAACGCGCAGACTCAAGTCGCTGTCTTCAAGAAGACGCTTACGGATAAGACGGTATCGGACGACATACGCTCATACGATATTTCCTGGCTGCTGCATCTTATAGGTGACCTGCACCAACCGCTGCATGCGACCTCCCGCTTCACGCACGCCGAGCAGGATGGCGATGCCGGCGGGAACGACGTGAAGATCAGTTGCACCAAATGTGGAAGCTCCAGAGAGCTCCATGCCTTTTGGGATGGGTTGTTGGGATCGACCAGCGCGCCACCACAAGATGCCATCGACGCCGCGGCCGATCTTCGTACCGTGGATGCCGGATCAACGGACGAGAATGACTGGATTCAGGAGAGCTTCGAGATCGCCAAGACGTCAGTGTACGCGCCGCCGATCCGCAGCGGCGACGGCCCGTACAAGCTCACGCAGGCTTATCAATCGAGGGCCCACAGGATCGCCAACCAGCGGATTGCGCTCGCCGGCGCCAGGATTGCGGCGATCCTGAACGATGCATTCAAGTGAGCGTCTGTCTGGGCTCGTCATAAGTTGTTGCGTACGATGGTCCGGCGTGAACGTTTCTAAATGCTATTCGTGTTTCACGGCTCCTTGCCGGATCATTTCGAGTAAAAACGAGCATGCCAGGACGGATCATTGTTCCATTTAGATGTGTGCCAGCGTTTTCGGAACGAAAGCCGCCAATGATACAGTGAAGGTTTTCCTGCCATTTGGCAGCTGCTCTGCATTGGTCGCCCGCGTTGGGTGGGGCCGTCGCTTCTAGGCGGGGGCCCCTTGCCGCGAAGGCCCCGGTTACGCGAAACATCGGCACCTTCGCGCCCGCTACCAGAATGGGCGCGGTTGGCGCATGGCGACAAGAAGCTTTGCTCGTTAGTGTTATCAATCAAGGTTTTTCGCCGCGCAATGCTCCGCGCGCTGTCGTGATCTGCTAGATTGATCTTTTGGGAGCGTTGTTTGTTTGGGTGATATATGTCGTATTCGGTTGAGTTGATCGTCAACGGCTATGTCAGACTAAACGATCGTGCCGCGCTGGAGAGGCTTCTTGCACATCGGCGGGAGCTGCTGAGGCAACTAACGAGTGTCACCGGCATCGATCCAAGTCGAGCCGTCGAGCAAGTCAGCCAAGAAATCGCAATCATCGAAGCTGGGCTTGCGACGATCGCGCCAGAGTGAGGAAGGTTGATCGTTCAGTGGAGCCGAGCTACTTGGTGTCGTCGTCGGTCCATGGCCTCCACGCCCAGAAGGGTCAACTCAGCAACGACTAGCGCGAGCAAAGTGGTCCAGAGACAGTCGCAGAAACCGGCGGACAGCAGCTTACGCGCACGATAACGCCTTTCGACCAAATGAAGCGCCGCGCCGAGTATATTGGCGCGACGTCTTCGCCTTGGGTGGACCCGGACAGGGCAATGTCCGGTGCGCTGAGCCTAGACGCCGCGCTGCGCCACAGCAATCAAACCCTTGCATTAAGCTTGATGTCGCTGCTGCAGGTTAATTCTGGAACCGCCATTTTGCGCAGACATTGGCTGACGTTTCAGCGAGGGCGCGACGCTGAGGCCCGGCAACAGGATCCAGAGCAATTCATTGTTGGAAAACCAGCCGCTCTACATTCAGATCGCGCAGGGCTTTAGTCTCGCGTTCTCACTTGCGAGCCTGCTTAGGTCGATCAAGAAGGTCGAGCGCAGTGTTTACCTGCTGAAGCTGACGCTCAATCTCCTGGCGCTGCTCAACGTCTTGGGTCAAATCAAGTTGCTCAATGAGCTTCTGCTTTCGGGCGAGCAGATTTTGAATGACTGTCGACATCTGACCTCCGTTACAGCTCTCAGGCCGATCGCGGGATGCTGCCTGTCACCCTGATCCAGCGCCTCTTTCGGCCGCCATAGAGCGGGTCGCGATGCTTAGGGGTAACTTCATGGGCCTCAATGCGCTCGGATCGCGACCGCCGCCAAGCGCAGCAGCCGCGCCGCAAGTAAACCGTAGGCAAGATCGGGCCGACGCCGGACGATCCCGTTTGTAGAAGAACGACACTATCTGCCTAGAGAAGGTGGCGGCGTCTCCTTTGTGCGCGTTGGCAAGATCGGATACTCGATGTTGGGTAGGCGCCCGCTCAGTGAATGTAGAAACGCAACAATATCGTTGTTCTCCGTCTCGCTGAGCCTGGCGCCGAGCTGGACTTCGCTCATAATTCCTACGGCTTCCTTGAGAGTCCAAACCTGACCCGAATGGAAGTAGGGAGCCCGCAAGGCAACATTGCGCAAGGGGGCGACACGGAACACGTATTGGTCGCTGAAGGCCTTGGTGAGCGCGAACCGTCCCTTGTCGGCCGCAGGAAGCAATTTGATATCAGGCTTTTTGATTACACCAAACGGGAACAAATCCTGTCCCCCAATATTGATTCCGCTATGGCAGGAGGCGCACCCTTTGTTCATGAACAGCCGCAATCCCGCCTTTTGTTGGTCGTTCGGAGCGTTGGCATCGCCATTCAGGTACTGGTCGAACGGAGCCGCCGGTCGTGAGAGTAGCTTCAAAAGCCTCGAGCGCCTTCGCGAAATTGTCGAAGGTGACCGGCGGTATATCACGCGGGAAGGCTTGCTTGAATTTACCGACATAATCTTCCATCGAATTCAACGTGCTCGTCACGTGATCCGGAGTCGCATTCATTTCGGCACTCGCCTGAACGGGACCCTTGGCTTGTGTTTTGTGATCCGTCGCGCGTCCGTCCCAGAACTGCGCGACATTGAACACCGCATTGTAGGCGGTTGGTGCCCGACGCGCCCCCTTTTGCCAGCCGTGACCAACGGATGTGGGACCGGCGTCGACCCCGCCGGTGCCGAGATTATGGCGCGTATTGCAGCTAATGACTCCACTCGCCGAGAGCCGAGGGTCGAAAAACAGCATCTTGCCGAGCTCGGCTTTCTCGGTCGTGACAGGATTGTCTTTTACCGCGGGAATAGCAGATGGGATCGGTTTGAAAATCTGTTTGGCTGCCACCATCAAATCATCGTTCGCGATATCATGGGATGATGAGACGAGCACGAGAATGGTAGCAATAGACAACTTGCGCATCATGTGAGACTTCCGGCTCTTTCGACGCCGCTACCGAACAATACTTCTTCAGGGCGGCACTCACTACATGATGCCTGCAACCATGCAGAAACTGAGCCAATTATCGCGCTGCAAGTTTTCCTGCTAGATGTCCGCTTCGTGACACATTGGCAGTAGCTCGACACAAGTACGTCGGCCTCGCACGAAGGATGTAGTTTTGCCGCTCTTCGAGAAGGCAGAACCGTATCTCTAACGGCACGTCAATTGCATCACACCGCGACATCACAGGCACCTGTCTCGCGAGGTCAGATGAAGGTTGCGCAATTGGATCCCAATCAATGTCACAGACGCTACAGTATGAAATGGATCCCGCTGCTTGAAGTTTTGCAGATCCGTCGCGCTGCCAAGGCGCGCTCCCAATCGCTTGGGACTCTGTCCCGTCTGGAAGGCAGGGGCTTTGCCTGTCACGCCGAGATGAGGCCTCGCGGAGCTCGATATGGCTTCGAGGCGCGCGAATAAACTTAAGCTAACCGTCGGCCTGGATGGATTGGTGGCGCGTCATGAGCTTCTGCACCACGACATCTTAGGTGACTTGCTACATTCCATGGCACGCCCTGCCCGCAAGCAGAAAGCGTAACGGGGTGCCAAGGAGAGCGGATGAAAAGGTTTCTCATGTCTAAAGCGAAACGACTTGAAATAATCAACCGGCCACCACCTTACAGCTCAGTTGGCCTGCATACGCGCCGTCATTGGAATAGCCCTGGGTATTGGAGAGAGCGAGGTGTAAGTGAGCGCTGCCTGGCAGCGGGCTGTTCGGTGGCCGCCTACGGGGCCGAGGTGCCTGATGGCAGTCACCTGGTTCGGTCTCACGGCCCTTCTTCGACCGACAATCCGACAATTGCAAGGAGAACGACGAGGCATGAATTTCGACCCTGGTCCAGTGCGCTCTTGGGCGGCGCGGCATCGCTGTTCGTCGTTGCGAGCGCGTTGGCGCAAGGTCGCCTCACCGAGCCAGCCTCACGCGTCGTGTTGTGTGCCGAACACAGGAATAAGGATTGTCCAATTGATCTGCAAAGGGCAAGCTCGATGGAGAGCGGTAAGTTCTTCCCGGCAATCAAGGGAGGGCTGTTAGACTTGACCGCGCCGACCGATGTGCAGAATGCGGCGCCACCAGAGGACGGCCACATCGCCGGCAGCAGCGTACGCGGTGATGTGCCCTTGCTCAATGAGCAGACGCCGACGCGCTGGGAGAAGATTGTTCTGCGCCCCGGCGCGAAGCAGAAGTTCAAGTGGGAATACGGGGCGGTTCACCTGACGAGGCGTTGGAACTACTTCATCACACGGATGGGGTGGAATCCGTCCTCGCCGCTCACGCGCGCGCAGTTCGAAGCGAAGCCATTCTGCACGGTTCAGAATCCCGGCCAGCCCTTTTGGGATCCGAATGCCAACCTTATTCCCCCGGAGCCCACCGAGCACATGTGCGACCTGCCAAAGCGCACGGGCTATCAGGTTATTTTGGCTGTGTGGGAAATCGCCAGTAGCCCAATGGCGTTCTATCAGATCGTCGATGCGACGTTCGAGGAACGCAAGTCGTCGAGCGCCAATGGCTCCGATTGACGGGGCGGAGTGTCGCCCGCCGAAATGAAGCGGGCACTTGGCTGACCGAGCGCTGATCCACCACAAACAGGTGGCCGACTGCGGGTCACCTTTCTGTGGGCGATGAAGTCATGTAACGTGCGCCTCAATTCAAAGTAGGGCTCTCAAGACTCGGTGCGTCGTCTGAAAGCCTTATTCACGATCTCTGGGCTGCGGGTACTGGCCGAATAGGCCACCGCGTATTCCAAAGTAGGCCGTTGGCCAGATAGTATAGCTCAAGGAGTCTTTGAATCTCGATTCCCGCCGGAAATGCTACCTTCCCAATGGCCAACGACCTCTTAGAGCGAATGACCCGGAACCTCAGGGGGGACTGGACCATTAAGGATGTGGAAACGGTTTGCGCGGAACATAACGTGTCCTGCAAGCCGCCAACGGAACGGGGCGTGGATCACACTATAAGGTGTCACACCCGCGTATTGATCACATTCAAACCCTTCCCTCTAAAAGGCCCATAAGCCTGTATATATACGCAGATTAGTGAAGTTCCTCGAAGTGGTCAGGGGGATCAAGTGAGTATCTCGACTGAATACGCTGTGACAATCCGACCGCTTCGTGTTGCCGATGGGGGCGGTTTTATCGCTCTGGTTCCCGATCTTCCCGGATGCATGTCCGACGGCCAGACGCCCGAAGAGGCGATGGCAAACGCTCAGGACGCTATCGCATGCTGGATTGAGGCCGCCCATGAAATGGGACGCCCGATTCCGCAGCCAACTCCGGAAGAACCAGTTCAGATGCTCAAATTCGGCTGATTAGCCATAGAAAAAGCCCGCCGGTTGGCGGGCTTTTTCTAGGCCAGTGCGAAATCCAATTTAGGCCACTGGGGGTTAAAACAGGCCAGTGCCCACGCTGCGCGACCGTCGGATTTCCGTCTTCCCGCGCAGAGAGGTCGAAGCGGCGCTCGCGCTACAGCTCCCGGGGCCCGATGAGATCGAGCATCCCGCGCGCGTCGGCGCGCGCGTTTCCGCAGACCTGAAGAGGCAAGCCGTCGAAGCGGGCTCGCGGCGCACTAGGTGGGAAAGCGCCTCGGGATCCACCACAAGAACGTCGCCAAATGGGTCGAACACTTCGCCAAGACCGGTCGGATCGAGCCCGCCGGCAAACTCGATCCCTACGCCGAACGCATCGCTGCGATGACCGAGGCGGATCCGGCGCGCAGCACCAACCGTCTTTGGGCGGAGTTCAAGGAGAAGGAAGGGTGCGAGGTAGCCTACAGCAGGTTCTCCCGTTTCCTCGCGGAGATCGGGTTTTCGCGCGACCCTGCGACGAAATTGCTTCAGCGGAACCGCCCACTGAGCGACGAGGGCGGATGATCGCGATCACCGCGATCGGCGTGGTCGCGATCGGCAGCGCGATCGACATCATGACCGGCACCATGATCGGCATCGGCATGGTCGGCGGGGATCATGCCGGTGCCGTGATACGCCATGCCGCCGATGCCGAGATCAGCGGCAGCAGCAGCGGCAGATCGGGACGGGAGCCGCAGCAGGCGGGCGTCGACATGTCGACGAAGCCGCTGTCACTGCGTCGGCGCGGCGGTCGGTCTCGCTATAGAGACGCGCGCGAGAAGACCATCCTTGCCGCCCGTGAGTCCGTACTCGTCTGCCGGCTCCCCGTCGAGTTTGGCCGCTTCCGCTACTCCCTTCGAGAGCATGGCGAATGTGTCGTCAGAAAGACGCAGAGCGCCAACGCCGAGGCGACGTCGCCATCTCGCTCCGCGTTCCCAAGCCTCCATCCACGCGAAACCCAGGTCGCTGTTGCGCTTGACGGCATCGAATGCCTGAATGAGTGCGCCCGCCTGGTTGATATCCTTCTTGGCCTTGTCCGCAAAGAACACGTTTCGTTTGGTGGCGACGATCAACTTGTGGATGGCGTAGCGCTCCGGCGCCGGCACAAGAACCGGCACGCCGGCGTCGTGCAAGACCACGGAGCGGATCGGCTCATGGATCAGGTAGTCCAGGAATCGCAACACCTGCGCCCCTACGGACGGCCCCAACGACGGCATCGGCGTCAGCCTGGAGGAGTAGTCCTCGTCGCCGCGGTTTGGCGTAAGGAACTCGACCTTGAAGCCGGTGGCGTTGGCGAAACCGCTGAATAGCTTGGTTTCGTCGGGAGAGAACGAGGGCGCAAACGTCGGATCCACCTTTTTCAAGATGTCTTCGATGTCCGGCATGCTTTCATCGATGGAGATCGAGATGCCGTAGAATTTTGCGATGTCCATGTCCTCGGTCGTGACGAGTTCGTCGGGGAGCCTGACGCCGAGGACGCCACTATACGTCTGATAGGCCATCGAACCGACGAGCGTGGCGCGAAGTCGAAAAAGTCCCGCGCGCGCGAGTTCATTGACGACGAGACCTTCCATGTGAGGAGGGGCGGGATAGCCAGCCCGCCTCAACTTGGCCGCGAGCTCGCGACGAGCGCGATAGCCGATTTTGGTGCGCTGAAATGCTTCGGCGCGCTTGGCGATCTCCGGATCGTCGGCTGGTCCCACGTATTTGAGGGCCGTCTTCGTTGGTCCCTCGCCGCCGGACGGCTGATAGGCCTTGTAGTAATAGTAGTCGCGATTGGCCCGCTTCTGTTTGAGAAAGGTCCCGTTCTCCGGGAAATTCTCGTCGAAGTCCGCGTCAGTCGCTTTCTGAACCAGGTCGGAGAACATCACCTGGTCGATGTTTGAAAACTGCTTCATAGGTCTTTGTTACCATTTTGGCGAAGTGGTAACAAATGTTTTGTATCCATTCTGCCGAAATGGTAACAAGGCTTGTTGCCACTTTGGCAGAATGGTAACAACAACAAATTCAACGGCTTGCGATGAAATTGTTCCGCTGGAACTGGAACCGTCTCCAGCCTGCGTTGACACCTTGCGACTTTCGGGGGCTCGACAGTGCCCGGCCCAGAAGGCTATATAAGAACATACTAAGAACCATTCCTCCGGTTGTACCCTTTCGAACTCGCTCTCAATAACCAATATTCTCCGGCACATCATGAGTATAAGGGGCCGACCCGCAGTCGGCCCGAGGAGGAGTGTCCATTGTCCTTGTTCCGTCATTTGCATGACGACGCGTTTCTGGCCTTTTCGCGTGATCACAAGCACCTGTACGCGGCGTGTCTGCTCGACCTCCACGAACGCTTCTTTTCGGGCGCACCAGCGTTCCCGACGCCGCAGCAGGTTGTCCACGCCATCTACGACGTCATGCGGGCCAATCCCGCACTGTGGAGCGAGGGCGATGATTTCGGCAACCTGCCGGAAATGATCTCGGCCGGTCGCCGCCGCATCCGCAAGGCGGATGTCGCGCTCGCCTCCGAGAAGGGCGACAAAGCGCTCGGTCTGGCACGGCAGCTTTACGCACGGCTGCTCGCCTGGGGATGGCTCGAAGAAGAGGAATATGGCCTTCGGGTCACCGTGGATATGGCGATGGGACCTCTCCTGATCATCCAGCGGCTGGCGAGCCTCAACAAGGATCTCTCGCAGCGGTTCGGCGGCTTGATCGTGCAGATCCGCCTGAACCTGGAAGCGGTCGAAAAGCTGAGGCCCGAGATCACCGACCGCAAGCAGCGCGAAGCCGCGCTCGCCGTCCGCGAGGCGCGCAACCAGGCTGACCAGTTCACCAAGAGCCTGCGGGCCATTCTGGCCGACCTGAAGCGAATCCGACGGACCGTCATGGACTCGAAGACAGTGGCTACCCGGTTGGAGGCCTTCTTCGAGGAGTTCGTCGATCAGCTCCTGCTGAAGGACTTCGAGTCCATCCTCACCGTCAACCATCCGTACCGCTTCCGTGACGCAATCGTCGATCTTGCGCGGAGGATCTCCTACACCCCGGACACCATGCAGGTCCTTGCCGAGGAGTACACCGCATCCAGCATGGCAGCGGACGTCGAGGATGGGCGGATGGCTGCGGCGGACGACCTGCTCGCCATCGAAAACATCTTCGAACAGATCGGTGAAATGTTCGAACGGATCGAGGCCTTCCGCAGGCAGCTCGAAGCTCGGGTCCGCAACACGATCAAGTACGCCGAGCGAGGCGGGCAGGGACTCGTCGGCCGGGCCGGCGACCTCGTCCGTCGACTCGACGCCCTGCTGCGGGACGGCAGGCACGAGAAGGCGACCGTCGAATGGAGCATCGAGCCGCTACGGTCGCCCTGGTCGGAGCACCATCAGGCGCCGGCCAGGCAACCGCGCCGCCCCGTCGAGACAAGGGAACTCGCCGGGCCGCCCTCGGACCCGCTCTACGAGCTGCGGAAGAAGCTCCGTCTCGAATACATCGCTCGCATCGCACCCCGCCCCGAGGACGTCAGACGATTCCTCGAGGGCCAGGTGCCGCCATTCGCGACCAAAGAAGCCCGCTTCATCGAAATCGATTCCGTGGACGACTTCCTCGCCTTCGATTGCGCCCGCCGATACGCACTGACGGGCGAGGTCCCGGCGCTGATCGCGGCCGGGTTCGATCTGGAGCCGTGTCCGGATACGCCGCCACACGACAGCGAATGGCTAAGGTGCGCGAACTTCGTGGTCAAGCGATCCGGCCCACACCGAAACGCGAGGGCGGCCCATGCTCAGTGAGTTCGAAAACATCGAGCGCTCCTCCGGCGCGGAGAAGGCGGCCGACCTCCGCAAAGCGCTACACTTCCTGCTGCGGCGGCAGTTCGTGTTCGCGGGAGATCCCCGGACTGGGACTGTCTACAACATGCTCATGGACGGTCGCTTCCGCGACGTGGTCGACGGGTTCTTCGACAGTTGCGGATACCGTGTCCATCGCGATCCGGAGGCGCAGTGGGCCGGCATTGTCGCCATGGACGAGGACGTGCCGCTGCCTCGGATGAAGCTCGACGGAACCATCGTCATGCTGGTGCTGGCAGCAAATTGGCAGCAGGAGGTGAACGTCGGAGCGGTCGAAGACCGTGCCGTCGTGGTCGCCACCTTGAATGACCTGTTCGACCGCTACCGCGAGATGGCCCAACATGGCGGCGGAGGCGCGATCTCGGCCGCCCGCTTCCGCGACATCCTGCGCGAGGCCGCCCAGCGCAGCCTGGTCGAGATCGGCGACTTCGACGACGAACAGCAGGACTGCGAGATCAGGATACGCCCGATGATCAAGCTGATCAGCGGCGGCGACGCCCTCCAACGGCTCGAGCGCTATGTCCGCAGCGAGGAGGCCCGGTTTCCGCAGCCCGCGGGACACGAGGCATGATGCAGCTACGCCACGTCACAATGGTGAATTGGCACCTATTCGACATCGCCGATATCGACGTGACTGGACACGTCGGGGTCCTTGGCGAGAACCGGTCCGGCAAATCCACGATCCTCGACATGGCGCAGGTCGTTCTCACCGGCGGAAGCCGGCGGTTCCTGCGCCTGAACGCAGTCGCCGGCGACAGCGGAAAGTCGCGCAGCGGCTCGAAGCGCAGCGTCGTCGACTACTGCCTCGGGACGCTCGGCGAAGACCAGCGCCGGCGCGACGAGGCGCGCACCTACATCGCGCTAGGCTTCGAAGACACGGAAGGCGCTCGGCCGCCGGTCACGATCGGTATGGCGCTCGAGGCGCGCAAGTCCGACAGCAGGGAGACCGTGCTGGCGCTGTTCGTCGTCATCGGGGCCGTTCTGAGCTCCAAGGATTTCATCGAACAGCGAGGACAGTCGCAGTTCCCGGCGCAGTGGGAAGAAGTGCGCGCCCGGGTCGTCGCGATGGTCGGCGACGGCAACTTCGTTAATCACCGCGACCGGGCCGGCGACTACGTCCGCGAGTACATGCGTCATCTCCTGCCGCATTCGCCCTACGGCGAGCAGAACGCCAGCGCGCTGCAGAAATCGATCGTCAACGCCATGACGCTCGATCACAACCAGACGGCCACGCAATTCGTGCGGAACTACATCCTCGAGGAAAGTTCGATCGGCATCAAAGAGCTGCGCGAGTCGATCCAGACCTACCGCAACATCAGCGAGACCATCAGGAAGATGCGCCTCAGACTCGAAGCCCTGAGGGCGCTTCGGGTCGTCCTCGCAGCTCTGGAAGAGGCGCTCGAGACCAAGTTCAGGGAGGAGTGGATCGCCAAACGCGCGGCCTGGCTCGCCGCCCGAGCGACGAACTTGGACTTCAAGACCAAACGGCGTACCGAGATGGCGCGCCGGGATGCCGCGGCAACCGAACTCGAATCTATCGACGAGGACGTCAGGGCCATCGATAACGAGATCGAACGCCTCACCGCCGCAATTGCCGAGCACGATGCCAAGACCGGAAGAAAGTCGCTGCAGCAGACGGCCGATGTGGCCGCGCAGGCGGCGCACCGCGCCTCGGCGGACTTCAAGGCGCGCTTGGACAACATCCATCGCCTGCATCCGCTCCGGGCGATGTGTGCGGACGCTTTCGAGGACTTCGTCCCTGCGCTGGAGCGGCTTCTGACCGTCGCCACCGGGGTCGACATCGCGCTCGCCTCCGACGAGCTTTCCGCGGCCGAGAAATCCTTCGCGGTCAGCGGCGCGAAATGGCTACCGAAGATCGACGAAGCGCGTCAGATGATCATTGCGGACCTTTCCGGGCTCCGAGGCCGGCGCGACGAGGTGCTCGAACGCATCCGACAGCATGCCTCCGGAGGGGCGCGGGCCTATCTCGGCGATGACACCGAACTGCTCTGCCGCAGGCTCCGGCAGAAGGGAATGGCCCCGCGCGTGCTCTGCGACATGATCGAAGTCGCCGAACCCGAATGGGCGGGAGCCGCCGAGGCGCTCCTCGGCCGCGACCGGGAGGCCGTATTCGTGGACAGAGCGGTCATCAGCGCTGCCACGGCGATTTTCAAGGAAGGCCGCCGCGAGTTCCGCCACGCATCCCTGGTGAGCCTGAACAAGCTCGAGCAGTTTAGGGCCAAGCCTGAACGCGGCACTTTCCCGTCCATTTTCCGGAGCCAGGATCCGGACGCGATGGCGTTCATCATGCGCCGCTATGGCACGGTCCGTCTCGCCGACACACTCGACCAATTCAACAGGCCCGGCAGGGCCATCATGAAGGACGGCCTCTATGACGACGGACTCGTCAGGACCCATCGCTGGATCGAAGCCTCGCAGCACAAGATCGGAAAGGCGGCCCAAGCGAACGCCCTGCGCGCCCTGCAGGATCGGGCCGAGGAACTAGACCGGATCCTGACCGACAAGAGCAAGGAGGCCCAGGCCGCGGAGCAGGCCTTTGCCGCTCTGAAGAACATCTGCGATGGACAAGACGATCTGAATGCTTGCGCCGCAGCCTTCGCGGCCGCGCAGACCGAGATCGCCGAAGCACAGGCCATGCTCGATGCGCTCGACGGCGTGGGCGACGGCGGGCTTGGCGACAAGAAGAGAGCGCAGCAGAAGCTAAAGGACAAGAGGCTCGGCGAGAGAAAGACCCAGCAGAGAGTGTTTGGCGAGCATGACGGCGAGGTCAGATCGGCGGAGAGGAGGCTCGGAGAGGGCGAGAACGTGCCCGGCTCCGAGCTGAACCTCCGGGTCGCTCGGTCGATCTACCGCAAGACGTTTCCGCTCTATTCCGCCGCGAAGGGCAGGGTCGTCTACCGCGAGCGCCTCGATGCCGTGGCCCAAAAAGGCTTCGCGGAGAAACACCGCGCCATCGCCGACAAGGCGCTAAAGGATGCGGACAATTCGGACACCGAGCGCTCTCGGATCGAGCGACGGGTCCGCGAGCTCCTTTACGATTACTTCGACCAGTTCGGGATGAGCTCGCAAGTCGGCGCGGAAAGCGAGCCGCTACGGGAGGTGAAGCCTTGGATGGAGCAGCTCATCTCGGATATCGAATCCAACGAGCTACACCAGTACGAACGGCAGGCGCGGGAAGCGGCGGAAAAGGCGTCCACCCTTCTGCGCGGCGAGTTCATCAACGCGCTCACGGCCCGGATCGGCAAGATGGAGCGGGAGCTGCAGTCGTTGAACCGTAGCCTTTACGCACATCCCTTCCACAACGAGCGATATTCGTTCCACCGCACGCAGGTGGTGGAATTCCAGCCCATCCTGAAGATCATCGAGATCGCCAAGACGTCTCCGGAGGCGCTTGACATGCTGTTTCGGGGCGACGTGCCCGACGACTTTCCGCACAAGGATACGATCCTTGCGCTCGAGGCGCTGCTCGAGGACCCCGACAAGGACTTTACCCAGTTCGAGGACTACCGCAACTTCTATACCTTCGAAATCCACATGGAGGATGTCGCAACCGGCCGCTCGACCCGCTGGGAGCAGCGGCGCGGCACCGGATCCGGCGCCGAACAGCAGGTGCCCATCTACGTCGCCATCGGCGCTTCGCTGGCCGCCGTCTACGGCAGCGCCGAGCGTCGTGCCGGCAAGCCCGCCGGCTTCGCCCTCGCCATGTTCGACGAGGCCTTCTCCAAGATGGACGGCAAGAACCAGCGGCAGATGATGAGCTTCTACAAGAACCTCGGCCTTCAGTTCGTGATAGCGGCGCCGTTCGAGAAGCGGGTCGCCGTGCTCGAGCACATGGATACCATCGTGGAGGTGGATCGGATCGGCGAACAGTCCAGGGCCACCGTGGTTGAGCTGAAAGAGAAGGCCAAGCGCGAACTGATGGCAATCGATCCGGACCTGATGTCCGAAGATGAACTCGCCACCCGTCTGGCCGCCGAGTAGCCATGGCGCGGCGCTTCACGGACGCGAACGGGCTGCTGAACGACCTGGTCGACCGCTTCGAGGCCGGAGCCGCAAGTCCAATCGCCCACCCGGACTATGCCGCGTTCCCATCGGTGGTCGTGGCGGACGCCTTCCTGAAACAGATCAGGGACGTCGAAAGTGCCGGCGCGGTCTTTCTTGGCTGGGGCCGCGGCGCCAAGCGGGACCAAGTCGCACACGTGCGGCTGGCCTCGGCGGAGATCCTATACCGATACCTCGGTCGCACCCCGGCGTCGCGGATTGCGGAGGACGCCGCCGCGCGGCTTGTCGCCGGATCGGCGCTGCACGGCCAGCTGAAGAACAGCGCTTCTCAAATCGCCGAGTTATGGGGGCGGGGCAAGACGTGGCACGGATTCGCTTCGTCCGACGTCGACACGCTGCGCCACGCGTTCGTTCTCGCCCAAGCGATTCTAGACAACAAGCATCTCGATGTCGACTACAAGACCTTCTCGCGACGGACAGTGGGGCACAGCAAGACGCTTGAACGCATCGAGGGTGCCGTGGTCCGGCTCCTGAGCGGCATCATGCAATTTCCGCCGGGCGCGCGGCCCCGCGAGGCACTGCGGGCAATCGGACTGGAGCGCTTCGCACCGCCGCTGCTGATCGCGGGCAAGATCGACCTCCAAGGGGCCGATCTGTCCACAATCGCTCCGCTCTATCTCGGGATCGCACCCAAGGAGGCAGATCGCGTCCGCTTCCGGGAGCCGCCAGCCTACGTTTTGACGATCGAAAACTTCGCAAGCTTCAACAGGCACATCGCCGAGGCCGACCCCGGTCGACTGGGAATGACGATGTACGTCGGCGGATATCCCTCGCTCGCCACCCAACAGGCCTTGCGGACGATCGGAGGAATGGTGTCCGAACAGACCCCGATCTTTCATTGGTCGGACATCGATCCGGACGGCACCTGGATCTTCCACACGATCGAGCGCGCCATCGGACGGCCGATCCGTCCGCACCTGATGAGCGTCGAAATCGCCGAGCGCTCGGGACAGGTGCCGTCCAAAAAGTCCGCCCCCGCTCGATGCCCACCGGACTCTGGTATCGCAGCGCTGGCAGCGTACCTGGCCGAAGATGGCGCAAAGACGCTCGAGCAGGAGGAGCTTGACCCGATCTTGCCCGGAGTCGCCACACTCACGTCGGCGCAAACTAGGCGAGACTAACATTTTTCAGATAACCTTCGGGTAGCTTGGCGCGAAGATCGCGGGCGTCACGCCATGCGGGACGCCTCCTGTAGAGATTTTCCGCATCCAGATGCTTGCCTGATCATTGTTGCGAAGCGCCGGCCATTGCACGGCCTCCGTAAAGGCCGGTAGCGGCAGCGGAAGATCAACGATCCGCAGCCGCATCGTCGTTGCGAAAAGCCGAGCCAGCCGTGAATGCATGGTCGCGATCCTCTCGGTGCCCAGCAGCCGCGGTGGGATCATGCTGAAGCTCGGCAGGGCAACCTCGATACGCCGCTTGTGGCCATGCTCGAGCAGGAGCCACGCCTCGATCGAAGGCTTTCCCGTTGGTCCGAACTGCGCCGCAACGTGCCCCATCGACATGTACCGTTCGAAAGCGAGCTTGCGTGAAAGCTGCTTGTTCATGTGACAGCCCACGCACACAAGCGTAGCGTCAAACAGCTTTGCCTTGGGGTGCGCGTTTGACATGTACATTTCCGGAAAGATCAGGAAATCCACCTCGCCGCGCCGCAGCGGCTCGACCGGTTGATCGTCAAGCGGAACCAGCTCGAACGTGATGCCAGGGGCCTCGCGCCCGACACGCGCAATCACGGTCCGGAAGAACACCAACGCCATGAAGTCAGACAGTACGACCCGGAAGCGCTGATCCGATTTGGCCGGGTCGAAAGTGTCACCCCCGGCAATCGAGAGCTGGATGCAGCAGCGTGGCGAACTGGAACGCGTAATTGAAGAAGCTCAGGCTGAAAAGCAAGGCTGCCACAGTCGGTGGCCTGTCCTTTTCAATCTTCATTTCAACCGGCTGATCGTTCCCCGTCGTAGAACTTGGGTTACGTTCATGGCGAACGTTTTGAACCATCGAAGACGGTGAGCCGCAGGCCACCTCTTTTCTGGCTCGTATCTTCTCCAAGAGTGCGAGTAATAGCGCATCAAGATGCAAGCTGTCATCACCGCATCCGGCACCGCCGTTAGAGCGGTTCACAGATTTATTGAATCGGGAGGGATTCCGGATCTGGGGCGAATATGATTCAAGATGCTGGCTGGGCTGGAGGCCAGCATCCGATGGTCCGACCAATTTCCAACGATTTGCGTAAGCGCGCAGTATCCGCTGTTGCCAAAGGTGAGAGCTGCCGATCTGTGGCGGAACGGTTTGGCGTTGCGGTCTCCTCAGTTGTGAAGTGGTCACAGCGTTATCGAGCGACCGGCTCGGTAACGCCTGGCAAGATGGGTGGCCACCGCAAGCCCGTGCTTGATCCGCACCGCGCCTTCATCGTCGAGCGGATCACCGAGAGGCCGCACCTGACGCTGCACGGTCTGAAGGCGGAACTGGCAGCCCGTGGCGTCAAGGTCTCACACAATGCGGTCTGGCTGTTCCTGCGCCGGGAAGGGTTGCGGTTCAAAAAAAACACTGTTCGCCCTCGAACAGGCTCGCGCCGACGTCTCTCGTAGGCGCCTGCGTTGGCGATCTTGGCAGGCCGGGCTCGATCCGGGCCGGCTCGTCTTTATCGATGAGACCTGGATCAAGACCAACATGGCCCCTTTGCGAGGCTGGGGACCCAAAGGGGCGCGTCTGCGCGGCTTTGCTCCGCACGGTCACTGGCGTACCCTCACATTCCTCGGTGCGCTCCGCCATGACCAACTCACGGCACCCTGCATCTTCGACGGCCCCATCAATGGCGAATGCTTCCGCGCTTACGTGAAGCACCTCCTCCTGCCGACCTTGCGCGAGGGCGATATCGTCATTCTCGACAATCTCGGAAGCCACAAGTCGAACGCTGTCAGACAGATGATCAAGGCGGCTGGCGCCAGGCTCTGGTACCTGCCGCCATACTCGCCCGACCTCAACCCGATCGAACAAGCCTTCTCCAAGATCAAACACTGGATGCGGCAAGCTCAGAAGCGCACCATCGAGGACACCTGGCGCCATATCGGTCACCTCGTCCAGGACATCCAGCCTCGCGAATGCGCCAACTACTTCGCAAACTCAGGCTATGCTTCAATCAAAATGTGAAACGCTCTA
>NZ_LJYG01000022.1 GCF_001440035.1 Bradyrhizobium manausense
TAGAGCGGTTCACAGATTTATTGAATCGGGAGGGATTCCGGATCTGGGGCGAATATGATTCAAGATGCTGGCTGGGCTGGAGGCCAGCATCCGATGGTCCGACCAATTTCCAACGATTTGCGTAAGCGCGCAGTATCCGCTGTTGCCAAAGGTGAGAGCTGCCGATCTGTGGCGGAACGGTTTGGCGTTGCGGTCTCCTCAGTTGTGAAGTGGTCACAGCGTTATCGAGCGACCGGCTCGGTAACGCCTGGCAAGATGGGTGGCCACCGCAAGCCCGTGCTTGATCCGCACCGCGCCTTCATCGTCGAGCGGATCACCGAGAGGCCGCACCTGACGCTGCACGGTCTGAAGGCGGAACTGGCAGCCCGTGGCGTCAAGGTCTCACACAATGCGGTCTGGCTGTTCCTGCGCCGGGAAGGGTTGCGGTTCAAAAAAAACACTGTTCGCCCTCGAACAGGCTCGCGCCGACGTCTCTCGTAGGCGCCTGCGTTGGCGATCTTGGCAGGCCGGGCTCGATCCGGGCCGGCTCGTCTTTATCGATGAGACCTGGATCAAGACCAACATGGCCCCTTTGCGAGGCTGGGGACCCAAAGGGGCGCGTCTGCGCGGCTTTGCTCCGCACGGTCACTGGCGTACCCTCACATTCCTCGGTGCGCTCCGCCATGACCAACTCACGGCACCCTGCATCTTCGACGGCCCCATCAATGGCGAATGCTTCCGCGCTTACGTGAAGCACCTCCTCCTGCCGACCTTGCGCGAGGGCGATATCGTCATTCTCGACAATCTCGGAAGCCACAAGTCGAACGCTGTCAGACAGATGATCAAGGCGGCTGGCGCCAGGCTCTGGTACCTGCCGCCATACTCGCCCGACCTCAACCCGATCGAACAAGCCTTCTCCAAGATCAAACACTGGATGCGGCAAGCTCAGAAGCGCACCATCGAGGACACCTGGCGCCATATCGGTCACCTCGTCCAGGACATCCAGCCTCGCGAATGCGCCAACTACTTCGCAAACTCAGGCTATGCTTCAATCAAAATGTGAAACGCTCTAGCCGAGCCGTGGACGAGATATGCTGCCTTGCCGATGACGACGTTGCAGGCGGCTTGAGCCGCTTCGTCGATCTTCCTTTGATGTGCTCTCTGCTGAGAGATCGGGCTGTGGGGCCACAGCTATGGCGGGGCTCCTCGCGGCGTTAACCGATCTCCGCGACAGCCGTGTTCATGCCTGCTGTATCAATTCGGCGCCACCGCGCTCGGAGGTGCCGCCGTTCCGCACGGCGCAAGAGCAGCTCGCGGCGATGTTCGGCTGCCACGATCCGGATTTACTGACTGAGCGCGTTTCCGCGCTTGACTTCGACGGCCGCCGCGTCCCTATCGCCTGCGCGACACTGCTGCTGGAGGGCGGCACCGATGCCTTGGTCAAGCCTGGATCTCAGAGTGCTTTTCGCGAAGGCAACACCAACCCGCGGTCGTGCCTCAAGTCCTGGCCTGACGGCGAGCAAACAAGAGGGGACGGGACCGTGCTGCTGGGTGACTCTCAAGCCGGATCATCACAGCCTAAGCTCTAATCTGCACAGGGAGAGCGGAATAACCGTGCACGAAGTTCGACGCAATTCGCTGGGGTTCGCCGACAACCCTGATCTCCAGCCGAGCATTCAAGATTTCTTCCCAGAGGATTTTCAACTGCAGCTCCGCAAGATGTCGGCCAACGCAACGATGGATACCGAATCCGAAGGAGAGATGCCGCCGCACATTCTTGCGGTCGATGACGAAGCTGTCAGCGTTCTCGATGACCTCTTCGTCGCGGTTACCAGAAATATACCACATGACGACCTTGTCGCCCTTCCTGATTTGTTTTCCACCCACGACGATATCGGCCGCGGCGTTGCGCCGCATATGTGCGATGGGCGTCTGATACCGAATAATCTCCGACACCGCGCTCGACACCAGCTTGGGGTTATCGCGTAGTTTTCGCAGCTCGCAGGGGTGCTGGTTCATGAACAGGAGGCCCCCGGTAATCGAATTGCGGGTGGTATCATTCCCGCCCACGATCAGCAGAATTAGATTCCCGAGAAATTCGCTCGGCTCCATGTGTCGAGTTGCAGGCGAGTGTGCCATCATGGAAATCAGGTCCATGCGGGCCTCGGCATTCACGCGCTCGTTCCAAAGCCGCGTGAAATATTCCAAGCACTCGGACAAGATCGTGCTGCGCTTGTCCCAGGTGTCGATCGCATGACCTACTTTCGGAACAGAAACAGCTACGTCCGACCAATAGGTTAGGAGCCGGCGATCCTCAAATGGAAAGTCGAACAACGTCGCGAGCATCTGCGTCGTCAACTCAATGGAGACCATATCCACCCAATTGAAGGTATCATTCAGCGGCAAGCCGTCCAGAATCGTTCTAACCCGACGGCGGATCAAGCCTTCGAGCTTCGTCAGATTTTCCGGCGCGACTATCGGGCTTACAGTAGCGCGCTGCTCGCCATGTTTGGGAGGCCCCATCTTGATGAAACTTTGAGTCCAGTGCTTATCCGGCACATCGACAATTGTGACGCCTCGCTCTGACGAAAATGTCTCATGATTTGCATCTATCGCGACGATATCTCGGTATTTCGTTATGGACCAATATGGACCATAACGGCTGTCTTGGCAGTAGTGAACGGGATCTTCCATTCGCAATCGCTCGAAGCAGCTCCATATGCTGTCATCTTGAAAGCGCTTGGCTTCGCTTACATCCAGATTGCTCAGCGGCATATGACACGCATGATCGCCTCTATAGCCTGCCAATCGCGTTTTCATGATCCTCTCCGCAGAATCTTCTCTCTCGAAAGCTTGCGGATCCACAGGTCGCGATTCATGGTTCTAACCACCGCCGCGTTTTGGTTGCGAGCGGGTCGTCGCCAGAACAGAGTATCTCAAAGTGAAGACAGTCTCTCCCTACCATGTCCGGCAGTAAGGTCGCATTGACTTTCTAAATCGATCGGCTGAGCGTTCAAGCAG
Organism: Bradyrhizobium manausense; assembly: GCF_001440035.1. Classification (GTDB taxonomy): domain Bacteria; phylum Pseudomonadota; class Alphaproteobacteria; order Rhizobiales; family Xanthobacteraceae; genus Bradyrhizobium; species Bradyrhizobium manausense. The sequence continues at coordinate 3,001 of NZ_LJYG01000022.1, forward strand.
CTCAGCAAAAAGCGAGGCCTCTCAATCCTGGTAGCTGAACAGAATCCGAAGGTCGCGGTACGATTATCGGGGCCCATGCAGTCGTCCCCTCGAACGGCCATAGCGTCCTGTCCGGTGCACCAGCGCACTTGCGTAACCGCGACGACATCAAGGCGCTTTACCTTGGCGACTCACCGCAAACTGACTTCAGAGAGGAAAATGCTGACGCACGCCGCTGTTTGAATTCGTCGGCAAAGGATCAACTGACCATGATTACAGCCGGGCTGGCACACAACTTCGAGCTCTATTCTCGGCTGGATGCTGCCATTGATGCGACCGTAAGGCGCAACGCCGACCGCAATGATCTCGAAAGCCGCTTTCCCAAAGAAAATTTGAAGGCGTTGGCGGACGTGGGCTGGACCGGCGTCTTGAGCGAAACCCGCTTTGGCGGTCTTGGCCTCGGTCATGTCGATTTCGCCGAAGCTGCTTATCGACTTGGTCAGATCGATGCATCGACCGGGCTTGTCTACGTTATGCACGTCGGCGCGGCTCAGACCATCAACCTGTATGGCAACGATGACCAGAAGGAGCGATGGCTCAAGGCGAAGAACGGCACCCTTCTTGGCACATATTCGACCAGCGAACGCGCGACCGGTGGACACTGGTGGTACAATCTGTCCGAAGCGTCACGCGACGGCGACGACTATCTGATTGATGCCAAAAAATCATTCACAACGAGCTCCGGTCAGGCCGATTTCTATGTGGTCCAGACACGCACGCGCGGCGCCAAGGACCAGGCCGACATTGTTTTCTTCATTGTGCACGGAAAGTCTCCCGGGATCGAATCGAAGCCTTGGAACGCGCTCGGCGTGCGCGCCAATCACTCAGGACCCATCCGCTACAACAACGTGCGGGTACCGCGGCGGGACCGGCTCGGCGCGGAAGGGCAAGGAAAGGAAATCATCTACAACGGTGTCTCGCCCGTCAATCTGATCGGGCTCGGTGCCGTCTGGGAAGGTTTGGCCCGTGGCGCGCTAAATGCCGCTGTCAAGCACACTGAAAGTTTCGTGCACAAGGATCGGAACAAGAGACTTGCAGATTATCAGGCGATCCGGCAGGAGCTCGGCGCGGCCAAGGTGCTCGTCGAGTCGGTGCGCCCGTGGCGGCTCGAATTGGCAACGAGGTTGGACGAACTCTGGCGCGCCGGCAAACCGCAAAGCGAAATCCTGATCCCGCTAACCGAGTTTAAGGTGCATGCCGCCGAGGTCGCGAACGAGGTTGCAGGCGCTGCACTAACAGTGACCGGAGGTTACGGCTATCGCCGAGGGCCGATCGAACGTTTCTTCCGCGATGCGCGCGCGGCCATTGCAATGGGCCCATCGAACATTATCGCTCGGGACTGGATCGGAAAATCTTTGGTCGGACTACCGCTTGAGCTCTTCTACGAAGGGGGAGAATAGGTCGAGTTCCCGGGTTTCGAAATGCGTCCATGCCGCGGGAGATAAGGCTGATCAGATTCAAGGTGGTGAACGGCACGTCAGGGCGTCCAGCCCGGATCGCTATCCTTCGGATTTGCCTCGAGAACGAGAGCGCGCCAAGCTCGCGCGCCGCGCCGGCGCGGCGGGGAGGGCAGCGGTCCCGGTAGGGTTCTCTGCCACGAGCTCGAGCCATTCCGTGACGAAACGCTTCGCGGCCAGATTGCCCTAATGCGCTCGCTTGATGAGACGATCGGGCTAGGGGGTAACAGCTATGGCGGGCTCCTCGCGGCGTTAACCGCCATTCGCGACAGCAGTGTTCACGCCTGCTGTATCAATGGGGCGCCACCGCGCACGGAGGTGCCGCCGTTCCGCACGGCGCAAGAGCAGTTCGCGGCGATGTTCGGCTACCACGATCCGGATTTGCTGACTGAGCCGCGTTTCTGCGCTTGTCTTCGACGGCCGCCGCGTCCCTATCGCCTGCCTGACACTGGTGCTGGAGGCCGGCGCCGATGCCCTAGTCAAGTCTGGATCTCAATGTGCGTTTCTCGAAAGCAACACCGACCCGCGATCGCGCCTCAAGTCCTGACCTGACGGCGAGCCTACAACGATGGGGACGAGCGATACACGCTGGTAGCGGACTGATTCAGCGCGGTGCTCACAACGTAGCCGGAGGTAGCTGGATCGGGATGCGTCGGGCCGAGCCAGTTCAAACGGTCTGGACCGGCTTGAACGAGGATGCTCGCTTACGCTTGTACGTGGTAGCCGACACGGGCGTACTGCCTTAAAGGTCGTGAGCTTGCAGGAAGACGTTATCGTTCTGGAGGGCAAATATCTCACGTGAAGATCCTATCCGAAGGACGCCGCCTCAAGACAGCTGACTCGCAGCGAGAGATACCGCTGGTTAGCGACGCGTTCGCCGCCATGCAAAAGCGGCCGCAGGTTGTCCCGCGCTATCGTGACAAGTCTTCCAACCTTTCCGCGGCGTTGAATAAGTATCGTCTGGAGAATGGATTGCGGCCGACCAAAGAACACGCGGTTTATTCGCTGCGGGATAGCTTCAAGGATCGGCTAATTGCTGATGAAGCGCCCGATAGTCTCATCGAGAGTCTCATGGGCGAAGGCGAGCCAATGCTGGACTTCCCAGCGCGTAAGCTTGAGAGGAACGGCGGACAGAGTTGCCGGCGGCGTCACGGGGCGCGCTGATCATGGGTGCTGCCTGTCACCGGCTATGGTCGCTGCCGACTGGAATTTTCAGCCAACTGTTCCTTGAGCACGTTTCGCGAAGTTGCAGAGACATCTTCGACAGTAGGTCGGCCACACCGTAGGCTGATATATCGCTCATCATTGTCGTCTTCTTATTAATGAGAGGATCAATCAGTTCTGAGCACCACCGTTCATCGCTGCTCACAGGTCACTTCAACGCCGGTCCGACGGCTGCCCGGTTCCCGAGATCGATTCATTCCGTCACGTCGATCAACCGTTTTCGGTACTGTGCGGCAGAGCCGTCAAAGAGGTGTCGCAACCGTGCTGCTGGGCGACTCTCACGATCAATGCTGACGGTCGCTTGTCCGCTCATGCCTGCTGTCCTCGCTCTATAGACAACGAAGCGGTGAATAGCGAAACGAGGGAACCAGTGGCCGGTGGGGTCAGGGTTGAGGCGGCTTGTTGTCGACGTCATGTTAGGCAAACATCTGCCAGCACCGCGAAGGGAGGCACACGACGCGGATCTTAGCATTCGGCTCAACGTGCGCCTGCCAGCCGGCGGCACCGAGGTGCGCCTGCATGTTCTGTCGAATATCGTCTCTGTTGCCGCTCTCGCAATGGGCCAATTGATCGATGCGGTGAGCCGCCGACCCAGAGATCGCGATTGTCAACCTTCACGACTAGCCAAATATAGTGAACTTTATGGTCGCCGCGATATTCGCGCTTCTCGACCGCCGACGACGGGAGGTGGTGGACGTAGTCCGACACGAAAATCGTAAGGTGCTCTTCCGCCCGGAACCGGCTGCGACCGCTCGCTTTCACCTCCGTCGTCGTGGCATGAGTTGTTTCGTGTGCTTCACCCGAAAGGAGACCCGCTTGGCAGTATCTTCGGCTGCCCACGGATCATGGCCCACGACGGCAACGTTCGAGAGAATTTCTTGCCGATTTATCACCCGTTACGGCGGAATATTACGCGAGTGCGTTCGCGGGATCGTCGTGATGTTGTAATACAAGCAAGCGATTTCGATCGTTTCCGTTTGCAGAAAGACCGGTCGCGCCCCGTTGATGTGAAAATGGGGTAGATGTCGGCGCCGAGCTCGCTCTCCGAGATCAAAACCGTCCCCGTAAGAGTCTTCCACGCCGTGCAGCGTCTTCCCGCTCTCCATCTTCGACATGCAACACCTTCCGGCTACGTTGTCCTCGCCCAGCAACACGCAGCTGGTACATTGCGGCGGTCTTGATGCTCAGCAGGAACTCTGGCTATATCCCGCGCGTTCAATCTGGAGTTACTTTTGGTGACAATTGGTATAGTGAAATGGTTCAGTCCGACTAAGGGCTACGGCTTCATCAAGCCAGATGATGGCGGCCCCGATGTCTTCGTGCACATCCGCGCCGTAGAAAAGGCCGGCTATGCCGAGTTGGCAGAGGGCGCGAAGATCAGCTACGAGACAAGGGTCGGAGCTTCTGGCAAAATTTCTGCCGAAAATCTTCGACTTGGATGAGCTCGCTCGCGCAAAAATAAAAGGCAGTCCTAACATTCGTCATTCTTGCTCCTCCCCGGCTTGTCCGCGAGGCGTAGGTACGGCCTCATCATATCCCCTGGAGCCGCTGAGGCCGTTTCCTTGTCTGACGCTGTGAGTAGGCGTGCTTCGCAATAGGAGGCGAATTGTGTGAGTGCTTCCGCAAGACGATTGGCTCGAATGTCAGTCCTCAGCCCTCCAAAGGCAGCCTGGTCCTTAACTCTCCAACGCATCGTCGGAATGATTTTCACAGCGTCATTCGTTTTTCTAATTCGAGCATTAGGTCCAGTTCATCGTGGCGTTCGCGCGCCGGTGACGCCAAGTTTTCAGGAGGCATCATTCGCGTTTGCAACTCCTGGCGAAAGCAGTCTAGCCACTCTTGCAAGGCGTGCGAGCTGTTCTCTCGAACCTACTGAGTTTTGACTCGTCTCGTGCAGCGGAGGGCCGACGTTTAATCCGACGAAAAACTGCGCACGCGCGCGACCAAAGCAGAATTTCGGCGACACATGGCGCAATACCGGCAAGTTTTCTCCTGCGTTGCCAGGTACAATCTGCGACACGTGGAGCTAAGCTGGCATTCGCAGAACCGGCTATCCATTGAGATCCGCACTAAGGGGCGAAATGGGATGGACGGCGCTGCGTGGCCTCAGGTGAGGGGCGATCTTTTATCCACACGGTGGGGCGCCGCGGCGTTCCTCAACAATCTCGAAACTGCCTGCACAACCATAAGTCGAACAGAATGGGTCGTAAGATGGCTAAACATCGGAGACGCCCACTGCGTTCTTGGTGATACCAATAAAGAGAAAGGATACTTTGATGAGGTGGCAGAAGATTGGCTATGCGCGCTAACCGCCTTTGAAGTTGCCAGGCGACTAGCTTGTGAAGACGCTTCGAAAATTGAAGTCGTTTCGGCGAAGATCAACGTCGTCATTCAAAAACTCGGAAAGCTGGGACCGAAGGTCGAGCGGGTACAAATCGAGTGTTGCGATCAATTTGAGATTTCAGCGCACTTCTTGCCTGCTCGTGATCGCAGTTCAGCCGCCCCAGCAATTATTTGCATCAGCACGGAAGCGGAAACAGCAACGACACTGCTCGGAAGGCTCTTGCCTGTCGTAATGCATAGAGGCATGTCCGTCCTTGTAGTCGCTCATGACGACCTCTCAGATACAGGACGCAGCCAATCGGACCTGTTCTTGTCTTGCTGTGTGGACTACTTGTCAACTCGGTCTGACGTCGATGCGGCTCGTATTGGCGTATACGGAGATGGGCTGTCCGCTGCCCTGGCAACCGACCTTGCCGCATTTGACAGTCGTGTGGCCGCAGCAGTGTGTGACGGCGGTCTTTGGAATTTGGCTCGAATGCTGGCGTCTGTCGGCTGGCTCACCCGAACAGCCGACGTGCAGGACGAGCAAGTGATCTCAGCCCGCCGCTTGCGCTTGCTCCGGCAACTAAGATGCCCAGTTCTCGTGGTGGCTGGTGGGCGCGGCATCATCAGTGCAGCGGAAGCGATGAAACTACTAGTTGATGGCGCCGCTGCACCTATTGATCTACAGTTGGCGATACCGAGAATGCTGACGATTGACGGAGAAGAGTTCGAAAATTTTGTGACTGCCGACGACCGCATCTTCGGGTGGCTTGAGCATAAACTTGTGCGGAATACGCTCTCTAACCAGTCTTGAGTCGCATAGCAGCGGAAGCCTTTGTGATCCGGGCTGCCGTATGGCGATCAAGCCATAGGCGATGTCCTTATGTATCGCTCCGGCGTAGTTTCAATTATGGACATTCTCGAGCAGGCTTGCTCCCAATCTGAATGGGGCGTTGTTCTGTCCGCGACGCCGAATCAATGCGGCGTCGCGTGAATGTTGGATCGGAGCCCGGCCACGTCGGCTGGCAACTTGCCGAGTCGGGGGTGGCGAGTCCTGAGGCTAAACGTCTGCAACGTCCTTCGACGGCGGTTGCTGGAGCAGCTTTCCGGCGCCTCGAGTAAGCCGGTTCCGGCAACCTGCGGCGGATTGGGCTGCGACGAAGACGGCTTATAGGGTATTCGACCATCCGCAGCGTTACCGAACAGCGTGATGGCGGGAATTTCGCTGCGATTGGAGCGCGTTTCCAAAGCAGCGACGGGCCTGTTCTGATCCTGCAGGACACGACCGAGTTCCCGCCCGGCAAGATCGGCTCCACAAAAACCATCACCGCTGGGTGCTACAAAGCCGGACAAACCAGCAGCCGTCCTTGTGCAGTGTGTTGATGCATTCGAGGTCGTCACCACCAGTAGGACACCGCTCGGTCTGTCGGCCGTAAAGTTCTGGACCCGCAGCAAGTTCAAAGGAACGGCCGCGCTGGCGGCTCATCACGCAAACGCGCGTTCCAATCGAGATCCTACGCCCAATCCGGCGTCAACTTGCGCTCCACCGCCGCCGTCGTCGGTTCCTGCGCGGCGCGCAAGAGCCGGCATAATCGAGATCGGGCTTGGCGGCTGTCGTACTCGCCTGACAGCGACGTAGACAAGGCCAGTGCCGACGCTAGGTGAACAGCAGGCGTTGAGCTAGTCCATGCCGGGTGCCGAGAAGGACACCTCTACGCCTTCCAAAGCGCAGGGTTCGTCAGCTTCTCGAAAGCTGGTCTCCCTATTAGAACAAGACGACCCAAGGTGGGAGCCGGAATGAATAACGACTCATGGAGCCCGGCTGACTTCGCCCGACAGCTACCGGCCGACATGAGCGCGCAAACCCCCCTATCATGCCCGTCGCCGAATCAAGCGGACTTTGATCAGCAGCTAAGTGAGTTGCGGTCAGCCCATCATTCAGATTCGGCCAACCTCGAGCGGGAATCGCCTGCGAATGTGACAAATAGCAATACGCCACCGCGCACTATCCTGCAGAGCGAACGATGTACCGCGGCAGTCTTTGTCAGGGGACGCGCCGAACTTGCCGCATCGCTGGTCGGAGCGAGCGTTGAGGCGCTCAGCAACGAGATCGGGCTGGCTGAGCGACGAACAGCACAGTGGCCAACAACGGCTGAGTCTTCCGCCGGCAGCGTCGATGGCAGAGATATTCTAAATGATGTCTTGGCGTCGTCATATTCGCAGCTGCACCGCTTTCAGAACAAGCGTAACCACTGCAAGCCGCGTATGGACGTCGATGTAGCGGCAATGGAGCATGTACGTTCCATGGCGGATTTACGTTGTCACACTAGAGCGCATGTTGCTAAGGCGTTCTGCAACGACGACATCGACGAAATCGATATGGCACGCATGGCTGCAATGCACGCCTACGGTTATGCCAAATTGTCTTCTTTCGTGTCGTTGGCTCAGGATCCCTCACAACTGCTCGTTTCGGATGGCGATGCTCGTGCGAAGGCAATCGCCCAGAGAGCTAAGGAGTTGCACACCTACACGGTACCGAAGGTTGCCGCTTGGTCAACCAGTCGAATCGACGGTGTTCTGGCGCGAGGAAGCGATCCCGAAGATTCGAAATTGCGGGAGTGGGTGAATGGAATACCGACGAAAGAGACGGAGGTCTTGTTTCTCGGCGGCAATCTGGAAGACTATCGGACGGGAAGCCAACCGAATCCCTACAGGATCTATCGCCCCGGTACCAATCAAGAGGCTCAATCTCGCCGGTATCCTCCGCTGTCGGAGTGCGCTTCTGCGCTGTTAGGGGCGGGTCAATGACCGGATGCCTCTTGCTTGTCAACGCTAGTGCGGTTTGCCCAGCCTTGACTTCGCTTGCCGACGAATATCGGGCTACGCGGCCCATTGCTTCCCTCGTGATTCGTTGCGCAGATCGCTAAAGACCGCGCTCAATGCGCCATCACGACTTCAGTCCCTGGTCGGATGATTGATCCTTTTGGTTAGGAGTATAGATTATGGGCTGCTGCATTTCACGACCGAGCGTACGGCACGAAACCTCTCGGGATGACGGACACGCCCTGGAGGCCGAGTTTGGCACTCAGCTAGATTTGGTGCGATCGAGTCCGCCTCGATCCAGTATTGAATCACTGCACGCGCCCGGATCATCTCGCGAGGCCGGTGACGCAGCCGCTTCGCATTGTATTCCGGCCCGCGTTGACCAGAAGCTTCGGTTACTTGGGCAAACACTTGAGCGTGCCAACCAAGCGGGAATTTCGTCCGGTCTCATGGAATATGGTCAGCAGGTGGCTCACTATATGTCTGCCGACAGACAGCCCGACCAGGAATTGTTGTCCCTTGATATCGCCAATCTTCATCGCCTGGCGGACAGCTATAACAAGCGCTATCCGAAACTCAATCTTAAGTATATGGACTCGCCCGCCAAGTTACTTAGCGCGTTGGCGGACCGGTCGTCGGACAGTTCTTGGCGTGCTATCGTGCGGTTGGCGGACGGCGAGATGCACCACTTTGCTGCTGATGTGCGAACCCGCGCCGGAGCACCGCCGACGGTTATCGTGATGGAGCCAGCCGACCTCTACACCTTCCTGACCCCATACTCCGGATTGCGAAGGCAAGCGCTACAGCAGCTGGGCACAGAGCCGAAATGGGCATTTATTGGAGTTGGTGCACAAAAATCTTCCGCCGATTGCGTGATATTCGACATGCAGTTTGCGCTGGCAGCACACCAAGAGTTGTCCATCTTCGACGGCTGGCATAGCAATCTTCATCGGCACGGAACGATTGCCGATGAGGGGGACGATTCCAACAACTACATTCCCTCACCCGACGCCATGCTGGAATTTGCCGACATACGCTTGTTTCATGGGGAAATGTTTCTTCCAGCGTTGTTCTATAAGCATTCCCACTCGAAAGGAGTCATCGAGGAGGTCGCAATGTACCAAGCTGGTATTAAAGACGAAGATGTAAGCAGCAGCAGACGCGATCCCAAAACGGAGTCGTTGGCCGAACGGCTCGAAGCCTTTGCTGTCGAGCGAGGCCCCCTTAAACATAGCGCCTCTATCGAGGCTTCGAGAGCAACCAAGATCCGCACGACTTTGGACACAATGTTATCCGACTGATACGATCTTTCGTGTTAAGGCACGCACGAATTTAGCCTTATCGGCTTTCGATGACTTCATCACTGCGGCCTTTGAAAGCTTCACGTCATCCTCTACGACCTCAATAGCCACAAGAAAACGAACATTGGCTCGAGACCAACGTGCATTCCAATTCAGACCGGCAGGTGCGTCTGACCGGCCACTGAGCTGGTCCCGATTGTCTGACCAGATTCCCGCCTCGATTGGTGGAGGCTCTGCCGAGGTTAGCCTCGCCTTCCAATCCAATTGCGCTGCCGCGTCCATCCTCGCAGGACACCACGTGCCCACTACGAGATTGGAGGTCGCAGCCGCAAGGGCTTCCCCGTTCCAAATGGTGCCAGGCGAGCAAGCTGTGATGCTTGCACAGGACAAGTAATCTACAATATTCCAATACTGAGCTTTTGAGATGCCAATCGGCTATTCTTCGCAATCAAGATGAGCCGTTTGTTGACGTAGTGAAGAGACTCCTCGTCGAGCCCTTCAAGCATTGTGGCATTGAGGGATTGTCTTTTGATTGACAGCTTCCTGATTTCCGCTAGCGCTTTTTGAGTCAGCGATATCCGCAGGTATCTCGCATCATCGGGCGAGGTCACGCGGGAAAGGAACTCCATTGCCTCGAGTTTCTTTGTTTGGTTGGTGACGAAGGCGGGATGAATTCGCAGCTTGTTCGCAACCGCTATTCCCGAGACTCCTCGGCCTTCATCGAGTTCGTCAACAGCCATCAAGATCAGCCATTGCGGTTCCGTTATGCCTAATAGCTGAGCCCAAGTCTTGTGTATTTCCTCGAGCTGGGAATGGACCTCGACGATATTCCAGATGAAGTCACTAACCGCTCGAGCGAGTTGTTCTTTTACTTGCATGGTGTTGTTCCCCGGCAAATCTAGATTGGCCGACACGCGCACAGTCGATGTCCACTCCGGCGGAAACGTACCTACTCTTCTTATGCGCTCGAAAATAGAGCTCACAGGACACACTAGATCAAAAACAATTGAGGCGTGCAATTGATCTAAGTGCGCATTGAAGTTGGATGTCGAGCAAGTGGCACTTTTACGTCGATTCGTAATTTAAGCGGCGTTCGCCTTCGTTCCGATAGCCTTATCCACCAGGACTTCGTCCACGAAATGGCCTTGCGATAGAATAATGTTGCTCTCATCGAATCGCGCACATGATTTCGTTCTGACGCTTTATTGAAGCCGAGATTACCATTCGGCAGGTCGTGGTGAGACGCCTGTGCTCAGGCGGGTTGCTGACTGCGAGAATTCGATAGATTTAGCTTCAAGTTCTATAGGGAGCGCTAATCGCCGTCATCCTCGAGACATGACACGCCTTTGACGTGATGGGTTGGGTGAGTTGGTCCCTCAATAGGACGAGCGTAGAGGCGGGTGGGCCGTGCTGTGGCCCTCAGGAATATCACCGAGGAGCGGCGAATTTTTTCCGCGTCTTCGGCCCTATGCGTCCGACAAAGACAAAGCTTTGAATGTTGCGTTCGGACTTGTCCTTCTGGCATCAGGAGCGTGCGCCGATGTCCTGAGAGTCTCATTCCAAGTACGCGGGGTCGGCGCGCCGAGACCGTCAAACCCCGAGACTCTAACTGCCACCGGATGAAAACTCAGTGGCAGGTCATCACTTCTTGAATGATTTAGGTCTTCCAGGCCGCCACGATTGCAATCCACACGTTCATAGCGAATGCGCATGGAGTGCGCGGGGCCGAATGCCTGGCGCAAAATAATGGCTGCGCTTGCGCGTTCAAACCGGATCGGTTCGCGCTCCGCAAAACGCTCTATTCGAGATTATGTTTGCCCGTGGCCAGAATTGCATGCCTGATCGCTTAAAAGCAGTCCGCTTCTCGAGGACCACGGTGGCCTCAAAGTGTGGCGGAAGCGAACGCCGAGGTTTTCGCGTGCCAGCCAAGCTCTGCTAGACGGCTGACATCGAGCAACTTACGCGGCGTACCGTCGGGGCGAGAGGCATCGAACGCGATCTCGCCTCGATAGCCGACGACCTCCGCGACAAGCCGGGCGAATTCCAAGATCGTGACGTCCTCGCCAGTCCCTATATTGATCAGCTCTGCACCCGAATAGGTCTTCATCAGGTGGACGCAGGCATCCGCCATGTCGTCGACATAGAGGAATTCGCGGCGGGGTGTGCCGGTGTCCCAAGCCGGGACGCTTTTTCCACCGGAAACCTTGGCTTCGTGAAAGCGGCGGATTACACATGACTATATTCCGGGTGGTCGTTGTCGCCGGGACCATAGAGGTTGGTCGGCATCACACTGATGAAGTCACTTCCGTACTGACTGCGATAAGCCTCCACCAGCTTGATGCCGGCGATCTTGGCGATCGCATAGGGCTCGTTAGTCGGTTCGAGCGGACCGGTCAGAATCATGTCTCCGCGCGGGGGCTGGGGAGCAAGTTTCGGGTGGATGCAGGAGGAGCCCAAGAACATCAGCTTTTCCGCACCATTTAGATGCGCGGCATGGATCACGTTCGCGGCGATCGCGTTGTCGTAAAGAAATTCGGCGCGCAGTGTATCATTGGCGACGATGCCGCCGACCTTGGCGGAAGCCAAAAATACCACCTGTGGCCGCGTCTTGGCGAACCAGCCGAAGACCTGGGCCTGTCGCGCAGGCCGACCTCGCTTCGCTCAATGATGACGAGCCGGGTGTCTTCCCGCGCGAGCCGGCGCATCAGCGCGGCCCCGGCCATGCCGCGATGGCCGGCGACACAGACCGTCTTGCCTTTCAGCTCAAACGGGGCGCTTGCCATTTTCGGCTTCCCGTTTCGCCTCGGCAAGATCGCTTGCGACCATCTCCTGCACGAGCTCTGCAAAGCTGCGCTTCGGCTTCCAGCCGAGCTGTTCGCGCGCCTTGCTGGAATCACCGATGAGAAGATCAACCTCCGTCGGGCGGAAATAGGTTGGGTCGATCCTGACCACGATCTTGCCGCTCTTGGTGTCGACCCCAGTTTCTTCTACGCCCTTGCCGCGCCATTCGATGCGGCGACCGACCTCGGAAAAGCCGAGCTCGACCATTTCGCGCACCGACCGCGTCTCGCCGGTTGCGAGCACGAATTCGTCGGGCTTTTCCGCCTGCAGGATCATGTGTATGCCTTCGACGTAGTCGCGAGCATGCCCCCAGTCGCGCTTGGCTTCGAGGTTGCCAAGATAAAGTGTGTCCTCGAGACCGACCTCAATGCGGGCGACGGCGCGAGTGATCTTGCGGGTCACAAAGGTCTCGCCGCGGATTGGGCTTTCGTGATTGAATAAAATGCCGTTACTTGCGAACATGCCATAGGCTTCGCGGTAGTTCACCGTGATCCAGTAGCCGTAGAGCTTCGCCACGCCATAGGGTGAGCGCGGATAAAATGGCGTGGTCTCTTTCTGGGGGACTTCCTGAACCAGACCGTAAAGCTCCGACGTAGACGCCTGGTAGAAGCGCGTCTCCTTCTCCAGGCCAAGAATCCGGATCGCCTCAAGCAGGCGTAGCACGCCAATCGCGTCGGCGTTTGCGGTATACTCCGGGCTTTCAAAGCTAACGCCGACATGGCTCTGGGCGGCCAGATTGTAGATCTCGGTTGGCCTAATCTGTTGGACCAAGCGGATCAAATTGGTCGAATCGGTCATGTCACCGTAGTGCATGAGAAACGGCACATTGCCGGCATGCCGGTCTTGATAGAGGTGATCGACGCGCGCGGTGTTGAAGGAAGATGACCGTCGCTTAATACCATGCACGACATAGCCGAGCGACAGGAGATATTCGGAGAGATAGGCGCCATCCTGCCCGGTCACGCCAGTGATCAGAGCGACCCGCCTTTGAGAGTTTCCGTTAGGCAAATTCTACCCTATGCAAACGAAGTGATCATTTTCCGTGCCCCTTGGTCACCGCCGCCGTACGCACCCGGTCGAAACGCTATTCGAGGGAGCAAAACCGGCCACGGTGATAAACAAACGGCTGGCCAAGGCCAATAGCTTCCAATTACCCACAATTTGCGGTCGATTTAGACGACGTGTCCGCGGCGAAAACTTGAATCGGCAGAATCTCTTGTGATTCGTTGTCGAGCACCTGATTCGAATTTGATGGTGCTTGGTGGGCTTGGTACTAAAGGATCTTGCGGAAGCGCGTGCTCAGCGATTGACGACCGGCATCGAGACGTGGGTTGATCGGGAAGTTGCGGGATGCGAGTTTAAGGATGAGCGGCTCGGCCGCCGATTTTGCAAGTTGCTCGGGCTGATCGGGAGCGACATGGGTCAGAGCATCCCGCTGGTTTGTCAGGACTGGGCGAACACGAAGGCCGCGTATCGCTTCTTCTCCAACGAACGGGTCAACGAGGCGGATATTCTTGGCGGCCACTTTGAGGCGACGCACGGGCGCGCGACGACAACGGAGGGGCCGATCCTTGTCCTCCATGACACGACGGAATTCAGCTTCAAGCGAGAGAAGCCGGATCTGATTGGCTTTACAGGTAAGACGGCAGGGCGCACGCAGTGCGGCATCCTGATGCATTCGAGCCTCGCCGTGACGACCGAGGGGCTTCCGCTCGGACTGGCGGCAATCAAGTTCTGGACACGCAAGAAGTTCAAGGGGACGACGGCCCTGAAGCGAAAGATCAATCCGACACGGGTTCCGATCGAGCAGAAGGAGAGCATCCGCTGGCTGGAGAATTTACGACAATCGACCGACCTTCTCGCTGCCCCTGGACAATGCGTTCATATCGGCGATCGCGAGAGCGACATCTATGAGCTGTTCTGTCTGGCCGAAGAGGTTGGAACGCATTTCCTGGTGCGAACCTGCGTTGATCGACTCGCCGGGGACGGCAATCATACAATTGCCGACGAAATGGACGAGGTCGCGGTCAAAGGTCTGCACCGGGTGGCTGTCAAGGATGACAAAGGTGATCCGGATGAAGCGCTTCTTGAAATTCGATTCCGCAAGCTTCGAATTCTGCCGCCGATCGGCAAGCAGAAGAAATATCCTGCACTCACTCTGACCGTGATCCATGCTCAAGAGCGCGGAACGCCGAAGCGGCGAAAGAAAATCGAGTGGAAGCTTCTCACCGATCTCCCGGTCCAATCGCGCAAGGACGCCATCGAGAAGCTCGAGTGGTACGCGCTGCGGTGGAAGATCGAAGTCTTCCATAAGATCCTCAAATCGGGCTGCAAGGCGGAGGAGTCGAAATTGCGAACCGCTGAGCGATTGGTCAATCTGATCGCGGTCTTCTGCATTGTGAGCTGGCGCGTCTTCTGGATGACGATGCTCAATCGCTCCACGCCGAATGCGCCGCCGCAAACGGCGCTGACGGAAACCGAAATCAAGCTTCTCGATCATTTGGTGAAAGATCGGGGTGCCAACCGCTCTCAACGAACCACGATCTCCCACTACGTCGTCAAGATCGCGCGGCTCGGAGGATAC
>NZ_LJYG01000023.1 GCF_001440035.1 Bradyrhizobium manausense
TAGAGCGGTTCACAGATTTATTGAATCGGGAGGGATTCCGGATCTGGGGCGAATATGATTCAAGATGCTGGCTGGGCTGGAGGCCAGCATCCGATGGTCCGACCAATTTCCAACGATTTGCGTAAGCGCGCAGTATCCGCTGTTGCCAAAGGTGAGAGCTGCCGATCTGTGGCGGAACGGTTTGGCGTTGCGGTCTCCTCAGTTGTGAAGTGGTCACAGCGTTATCGAGCGACCGGCTCGGTAACGCCTGGCAAGATGGGTGGCCACCGCAAGCCCGTGCTTGATCCGCACCGCGCCTTCATCGTCGAGCGGATCACCGAGAGGCCGCACCTGACGCTGCACGGTCTGAAGGCGGAACTGGCAGCCCGTGGCGTCAAGGTCTCACACAATGCGGTCTGGCTGTTCCTGCGCCGGGAAGGGTTGCGGTTCAAAAAAAACACTGTTCGCCCTCGAACAGGCTCGCGCCGACGTCTCTCGTAGGCGCCTGCGTTGGCGATCTTGGCAGGCCGGGCTCGATCCGGGCCGGCTCGTCTTTATCGATGAGACCTGGATCAAGACCAACATGGCCCCTTTGCGAGGCTGGGGACCCAAAGGGGCGCGTCTGCGCGGCTTTGCTCCGCACGGTCACTGGCGTACCCTCACATTCCTCGGTGCGCTCCGCCATGACCAACTCACGGCACCCTGCATCTTCGACGGCCCCATCAATGGCGAATGCTTCCGCGCTTACGTGAAGCACCTCCTCCTGCCGACCTTGCGCGAGGGCGATATCGTCATTCTCGACAATCTCGGAAGCCACAAGTCGAACGCTGTCAGACAGATGATCAAGGCGGCTGGCGCCAGGCTCTGGTACCTGCCGCCATACTCGCCCGACCTCAACCCGATCGAACAAGCCTTCTCCAAGATCAAACACTGGATGCGGCAAGCTCAGAAGCGCACCATCGAGGACACCTGGCGCCATATCGGTCACCTCGTCCAGGACATCCAGCCTCGCGAATGCGCCAACTACTTCGCAAACTCAGGCTATGCTTCAATCAAAATGTGAAACGCTCTAAGCTCAACAGAGTTTCGCCGAGGATTTGCGAAGGTCCGTGCGGGCGCAATAATTGAACCGAGTGCCGCAGGCCCAAGCCTAGGATCTCCTCGTCGAACCCGCGGCTCGTCGAGGACGCGAAGAAATCTATGGGCAGAAGGATTACCGCGGAGGCAAAGCTGACGACCTCGGTCGCATCTTTCTTAAGCACCGCGGCGGCGAGATCGCCCGAGAGACCAAAGCGATGCAACTCGTTTTCGAGTTCCGGCTCAAGCGAGGACTCCGGCCGCTGATCCGTGCCGGTAGAAGTTTCCAAAACCCTTTCATCATGGCCCGCCATCGCGTTTCACGCGCTATCGACAATTGTCTTGAGCGTGGCGAGGACCATTTTGGCTGCCGAATCGCTGCTATCAATGGACAACGCCTTTGATGCAGCATCCACTGCCCCCTTGAACTCGAGGTTGACGAGACGAGCCATCGAAAGAGTGGCCCAGGACGCGGCGCGATCGGGATCTTTCTCCGTCAGGACCGTCGCGGTCCGGACCGCCTGCATGGGTTCGGCTAGCTCTAGGTAACATGCGGTTAGCAGTTGGTGAGATTCCCACGCGACGTTCGGATCATTATCGAAGGACGAGGCAATCCGAAGCGACTGGACGGCATTTAAGAGCTCGCCCCGCCTGAGGTCGTCGAGATCCGGGCAGATGTTTATCCGGATGTTATCTTGCCCTTCCCCGGATAGCCCCTTCTGGCTGACGCCCCGCGTGAAGATGTCTCCTACGGCGAACCAACTTGCCTCGTGATCGGGCCTCCATGCTAGGATATCGCAAAACGACGAGAGTGCCCCCTCGAAGTCGCTAGCCTTCAACTTATCCCACCCATGCGCGTAGTGGTAATTTAGGACGTTGCTCGCTGGCAGCGCGTTGGCGCCGATCTCGATATGGTGGAGCTGTCGTGTTGCTAGTTCGGCAAAAACGCCAATGTTGGGCTTACGGAGGATCGACTCGTAGAGCTGCGTTGCATCCGTGAGCGCGCCCGCGGTATGGGCGTCGAGCGTAAGCCTGTACAGGCCTAGGAGGTGTTCCGGCCGTCCCGGCGCAAAGGCCTCGAAGGTCCGATCGAGTAGGGTGAATCCATCTACGAAGCGGCGTTCCTGGCAATACACGTCGACAAGGTAGAAAGCGAGATTGGGATCGTCAGGCCTGCACGCGATCGCGCGCAAAAGGTGTCCGCGCGCAGTGTCGAGCTGGTGCAGTTGAACGTTGAGCAAAGCGGAGAGCCGGTGCAGGTCGGCACCCAGCGAAAAGATTTTCTGAGGTGACCAGCCGCGCTCCGAGACTACGCGTTCAACGACATCGAAGCGGACTGAGCGCATCAAGATCCGCGCCAGCTTGATCTGTTCCTCTAATCCCGTGAGCGCCCCTTGAGGATCACCGAAGCCACGCAAAGCTAGCCTCGCTGCATGTATCGACGCGTCCGGACTAATCGCGAGCCGGTTCGGGAAGCGATCTTTATCACTCTCGTCGAGAACGCTAAAGAGGTCAATGAGCGTGCCCACTCCTCGCTCGCCGATAGCCAACTCCGGCACAATTTATAGACATCTATGCAGGAAAGCACAACCTGCTTTCCGCCAAGAGGAGCGGATTTCCGTCCATCCTGGATGACAGGATGTCCCTTCCCTGGACTTTGCTTTCGACAGGTCCCTACCCGGGCAAGATCTCGGCACCCATGTATATGAAAGGTGCCCAGTAATGAGGCTGCTCGAACGGCCGCCCATTATTATGTGCCGCTGCGTACCGCTCGAATGACTCTTCCACTAGACCGTTAGCTTCTCCGCGATCAATCGCAGCCGTCGAAATCTCCTCGAAAACTCCTGCAATTTCGGCATTGGTTGCAGAACGAAGCCATCGCTGCGCCTCTCCCAAGGCGACAGAGGCGGGAAGTCGTGAGCGTCTATGCAATTTGTAAAATTGATGCATCAAAAGCATCGCCGATTCGTCTTCGACACTCCAAAGGGTACTTATCACCGCTGGCGCTCCTGCCTGAAGAAAGGCGATCGGTAACCCAAGATACTCAGTTTCGAGGGTTGTCGAATTCACAAGCCCAGTTTGGCACGCCGACAGAATGACCAAGTGACATTTACTCAAATCGAGGTCTCTGATCACCTGCGCTGCCGAAAACTGGTTACCTTGCGCAAGAGTCAACGCGGAATCGAGAGGATCTTC
This sequence comes from Bradyrhizobium manausense, assembly GCF_001440035.1. Classification (GTDB taxonomy): domain Bacteria; phylum Pseudomonadota; class Alphaproteobacteria; order Rhizobiales; family Xanthobacteraceae; genus Bradyrhizobium; species Bradyrhizobium manausense. Next base: position 3,253 of record NZ_LJYG01000023.1, read on the forward strand.
CAACGAAGAAAATCCATGGCAGGCAAAATGCAAATACGAATGCTTGGAAACCGCATCCATCATCGTCTCACTTGTCGCGGCACGTCCGTACAGGCATTCGCTGGTATCGAACGTCCCCTTTGCCATCTCTACCTCCAAACCCGCGAATGGGAGATCCTCAGAGGGGTCTATGATAGCAACCAAAGATGACCGGGGTCGCCCACGACGAATCAAGCGCTCTTCGCAGAGATGAAGTAACTCGCTGCCCGGAGCGTAACGAATACTGTACTGATCGAGAAATTCGGATCGCCCTCGTTTGGTCCAGACGGTGGCAGTATGCAGTCCTAGAACCTCCAATGGGGTACCCAACACTAAGATCGTCGACCCCGCCGCAAGCTCGCAGTCCGCGAGCTTATCAATTAGATGATCTATGTGATGCGAGGCAATATAAGACAGATACTGAGCAAACTTCTCGGGCTCCATATGGACCGCTTGATCCACCCTATATAGTGGATCTATTCTCCCCCGGCTCATAGTGAAGGACGGCTGCGGCGTTATTACGACATCTTCATTAGAGACCTCTTGTCGTCCATGTCTGACAACAAAAAAGAACAAGAATAATTCCTTGCTCCGCACCGGAACGACAAGTGCTCCTCCAACGGGTATGTGGGAGAATATTTGCATCGGCGACATTTCGCCGTTTGAGCTTCCGTGAGATTCTTTCAATAATTTTTTGTAGGATTCATGAGTCTTTTGCAGCTGGTAGGAAAGGCGCCGAGGACTGATCGTGGGGTCCAAGGGCGCTCGTAGCTGCGCTTGGATCCGTTCGACTTCACGCGCAGTATTTCGCAGAAGCGATCGTTCCGTGTCTTCCATGAGCACGTCGGCCACACGTTCCCACTCCACCGCCTCCTTCAGCAGTTTTGCGCGCCAGCGCTCATGTTCTTGCAAAGCTTCATGCGCCCTACCCAGAAGGATCAAAATACTGACCGCGCGGGAAGACGCCTTTGCAACGGACTCAAGCTCTAAGTATCGACCTGCCTCAGTGAAGGCTCGATCAAATAGCTTCCCCTTCACTCGAAGTACTGCCAGATACCTTTCGAGTGCTTCCTGATGCTGATGCGAAGAAAAATAGATGTCGGCGAGAGTTTCTTGGACCTGCATATATTTGATGGGCTCCTCTTCCTCCGAGTACACGGTTAGAGCCGCCCTAAGATGCGCAATAGCCTTCACTCGCCAGTCCTCGTCGCTATCGCCATAGAGTTTAGGAACGAGCCTTCCAAGGTTCGCCTGACAATCCGCCCAGGCAGCAGGGAAGCGATCCTGCGTAAGAATGCTCATCGCTCCCCGTAGTAATAAATTGCTCGTTCCAAACTCATCGATATGTCGCCAGGTAGGCATTGATACGCGAGCGCAAGGTTAAGAACATTGCCTGCCCATCTGAATTCGTCACGCTCCTTTGTGATCGCATGCAAGGCGATTTCGATGTGCCGTACTGCATCCGCCGCATAAGGAGAACTGGTTCCTCCTGTCTTGATTAGATATGCCTGCCCAAGCAATGCGTGAATCGTGGCAGACTCGTCTGGGTCTCCTACCGAATGAAAGTGATCAAGTGCGCGTTGATAGTGTTCTATCGCTCTTTCAATATTCTCATTCTTGTCTCCAAGTAGTCTATCTCTCAATGCCTGTCCCGCCATTATATGACTTCGCGCGCAGTTTTCGGGGTAGGACTGAGGGGTAAAGACAGCAAATGTATTCTGGACGTGATGAAGGGCACGCTCACAATTTTCCGCTCGGTCGCCGAGAAGTCTCTCTCCATAGAGTGCAGAAAGGTTGCTGCTGCACATCGCCCAAGCTAAGGGATCCTCAGTGAGAGAAATGTGGCCAAGCGCATCTTCGAAGCACGCCACAGCAAGGTCCACATTGCTCCCTCGCTCGCCGGTCGCTCGCTCAGCGTAATGACAGCCCAAATCGTATTTCCAGGTCCCCCAATGAGGAAACTCATTCGGCTTCAAGACAGCAAGCGCTTCCGAGAGATACGTAATGGCCTTATCGGAATCATCGATTGCGGTACCAAGTCGCCCTTTCAGAAAGGCTAGTTCGTCTGAAGGCTCGTCGGGAGTCCAGAGCGTGAGGCTCTTAGCAGCCAGTTCGGCAAATGCATCCTTTGCGAGATTTGGCGTCGTGGTCAAAGAACGAAAGGCCGCTTTCCAGGCGACGCCTCTTGGCCGCTTTCCGAAGCCGTCCGTGAACCGCGAAAGATCTTCAAAGGGCACTATTAAAGGATGTAACTGAAAAGCAGCGGAACTCACTTTGATTGGTGCATCTGGTCCAATCCGAGATACCCAAAGGCCTAGCAAAGATTCGAACATGGATGCCCCTTCCTCTTGGCTCACGTGGAAAGGGGATGCCATGACAATAGGCGGGATCTCGTCTTCTTGAATAAGGAGAACAGGGTAAGGGGCACTCATGGATTTGTTGCATCGTGGGCAGACCGCAAAATTGAGGGTACCGCTCTGCACGGCCTGCGCCAGTTGAGGATCCTCACTCGGATCGACTATCAGAACGATGTTGGCGCTATATTCTTCACCGCAGGAACAGCGTAACGAAACAGTCTGCCGAAGACAGTTACCCATAGCTGCACACTTTCAAATCCTCATCGTGGAGAGACGCGGTAAATTGGATGATGACTTTCGTTCATTTTTCTTGCTTTCGAGGCGACAACGATAGGAGCGTGATTCTTCGCCCATGTAGTGCTGCATCGATCATTTGAACACCTTGGAAACAACGGTGCGCACGCCAAGGCAAATGTGTGTCGGCAGCCGCGAGCGGCTTCACTGACTCGGAGAGGGCCTATTGCAATCCGCAAGGGTCGCCTAACGTACCTTGTGACTGTTCACATACCGCTAACATGTCACGAGGCTCGATCCATCTCCACTGGGACAAGCAGTGATGGGCACGCCTCCACTCGTTCCCGGCTGCCCCGCGCAGCTCGAAATCGTCACGTGCGAGCACAAGGCTAGTAAAGCAAACAATTGAGCCCTCGCCGCACACGCCCAGCGTTCGTACCAGACTATCACACAATATCCGTGATTGTATGATTTAGTTCATATTTCGTGGCGCGCGAGCCGTCATTCCTGTTCCGAAGCGGCCAACGGATCGACACACGACCGCTCGGTCCTCAAGGGATATGCGCGGCCTACCGCGATCGGGGCACAGAGGAATCGCTCGTAGCCGACTCCCAGACTCTCTACTGCGATTTCAACCGGGCAGACGATAAAGTCCGAAGCGGCCGCGGCTCTGACTTACTTCCATTCCAATCTATTCCCAGGACGCTCTTTCCGGGCATCAGGAAATCGGCGCCGGCTTCGCTCAAGTGCCGGGCCAGCGCACTTTTCTCTTGACTTCGTCTGGGACACTGGAACTGTGTTGCCTCAGCACATCAGTCATGACCGATTGCTAAAGATCTGCATGCAGCAAAAGAGATCAGAGAATTTCACATATGGCGGTCGGCACCCGCCCCCAAGGGGTGTCCGATATATATAAAACCTGCCCAATAGTATGGATGTGAGAAGGAGAAGATATCTTTGCCGGCATCTGCTCCGATCAAACCCAGTACTTCGGCGTAGTAATCCCGAACTTTCTGAGCCCCGGAGCAGCCTGTTAAGAACTCAAACTTTTCTCGGTCTGATGTATCACGAACCCAGCGCTGGGCATCCCATAGGGCAGACGATGAATCGAGGCGTTTGATCCTCCACGCGTGATAAAAAGCCGTCATCAGGAGCGCCGTGGCGAGATCGTCAACTTCCCACAATGAAGCGACCACACCGAGAAACCCGGCCTCCGACAAAGCAGAGGGAAGGCCGACGACTTCATTTGGCAATTGCCATCCAATTAGTCCGGTTTCGCAAGCCGAGAGGATAGCTAAGCGAGAACGAGTTAAGTTCAGCGTCAGAAAATCCTGCACACTCAAACACTCATCGTTCGCGAGCAGCAACCCGCTTTTGAGAGGCGTTTCCGGATATGCTTTTCCGTGACAGGCAAAATGCGCGACCGCGCTATCATTAAGCGCTGCGATCACATTGAAACGAGTTGCCCGTTCGCCGTCGAGCCGAACGACCTTATTGAATGCAAGCGAAGCTATCTCAGCCTCGCTTTCAGCTGCTTTTAAGGGCGGTAGCGACGTCGGTCTAGGATCACTAACCACGATCAATGTATCCAAAGGTTCGTGGCAACCGACCCGAGGACTAGTGAGGCGAAGAGATCTAGCATTCGTCGCGTATCCAATCCGGACGCGACTGTCAGCATATAAGCGTCCTTTAACTGGATCAGTTGCCCACGCGGCATGAAATGGCAGCATCGAGAGAAGCCCTGTCGGGATGACGGTTAATTGCGGCGCACCATCGATTTCCTCAAGCACAGGACCGACGACAGCTCCCCATAGCCAGGAACAGAGCGAGTCGATAGCAACCCGCCAAGAGTCGAATGCTTCGCTGTCGTCCGGAATTTTTTTACATTTCTCGTAGGAAGCGAAATAGACGTGGATCTCTGAGCTTGCGGAGATTTTCAAGCGAAATATCTCTTCAGTCAGTTGCGGCAACCAGACGATTGAAATGTCGTCGATCTGATTTTCTCTCACTATTGCCGCAATACCACCGACACCGGTCGTAGAGAGGTAAACGAGCGGCGTATCGGCAGCAGCAGCAACGATATCGGCAAACGTCGTCGGCGATAGAAACGTGTTGTAGTCGGGAAGCGCTCGTATTTTTTCAACTATCTCGTCAAGCTTCTGCCGCGCTAAGCGAAGCACCTCCAGTTGATGCTCCTTTGTAGCTTCCGTTTCCGCGATCACTCGGTCGTACTCAACATCGAGCTGAACGTATTCCTCGTAAAGCGCGGGCTGCTGCAATTTGAGTTTAGTCAAATCCTGGTTGTTCCGCGATAACGCTTCAGTAAAAATCCGCGCACGGCCGCGCTCTAAGGCCAGAACGCAATCGCGCCTTTTTCCCAGTTTTGCAAACGAATAAGCCGCTTGAGCGGCAATTGCATGAGAGTTGATAAGCCATCCCTGCTTTGCTTTCCTCCTCACTTGTCTGTTCATCAGGAGTTGCGTTGCGTCTTCAAATGCAAGATAGGCCTTCTCGACCTCGTCCCAGGCGCCGCGTGAAAACGCAAATTCTGCCCAATTGAGTGCTGAAACCAACGCTTCTTCTGTATGCAACATCAAGCCGCGAGTGCACGATTCTTCAAACAGAGCAGTCGCACGGGCCAAATCGGACTCACTATGTTCCGCTTCGACATATCGCAGCACGAAAGCACCTGCGAGCTGGTGTGCAAAAGCAATTCGATCAGGAGATTCAGGTGGAACTGAGTCAAATGCCTCCTGGCGCAGATCAATAACTCTTTGAACGTCGACAGGTCGATAATTACGGCGGCACCGTTCAAATAGGCTGCTTCCTAGACTTGCCAAGAACAAAGGGCGGTGGTCTGAGTTGATAGGACAGTTCAAAATCGCCAACTCTAACTCAGAAATCGAGCGTTCAAGGGCAGCAACGTCGTTGTTGTCGTGCTCGTAGAGCTGGCGCAAGCAAAAGCCCACATTGTGATGAAAAAGAGATAAGTTATATCTGTCCGGTGTGGAACGCTTAATTGATTCCATATGGCATGAAATTGCTCGTTCAAGAACCTTGATGTCGCGGGTCCGATCGTAACGCTCTCGCAAGACGACGCCAAGATCGTTCAGGAGTCTCGCCCGTTCGATTTGTCCATCATCAGATAAACAAACGGCCTTGGTAGCTGCACTCTCTGCCTCCGTGAGGTCGAGGTCGTCACCAATTCGATTGTAACGATCATGAAGGCAATGCCCTAGTGTTGCATAAAGCGTCACTAATAGCGCTCGATTTTGCGCCAGAGTCGAGGCATCTCTGGCCAATGCAATAGCTCGATCTATGTCTTCTCGGCGCTGGGAATTCCTGTATCGATGGAGCAAGCAACGCGCGAAATTGCCCATGCTGTTTGCTCGTTTATTGGGTCCCACGGAAATTGTTAGCGCCATTTCGGCAGTCTGTAGCCACTTTGCGCGAATCTTCTCAGACGAGCCACGCACTATCATGGATTGGTAGACGTCGCCGAGCGACCAGAGGCATCTTAGTCGCAATTCCAGATCTTGATGATCCGCCGCCTTTAGCGCTTCCTCCAGCAGAGCTTGTGCCGAGTTGAGGGCATCTTCATCTCCGAAATATTCGAGCTTTCGCCATGCGATATTCCCAGCGATAGCTAGAAGTGATGCTGAGCGAATTGTGGACAACGCAAACGCTTCACTCACGAGCCGGTCGGCCTCGTTTAAATGTGAGATGCTTTTGGTGATAGAACAGATATGCACCAATAGAGAAGCTAGATTGGTATTCACGCTTATATGCATATCATTTGACGTGAACGGAGCGGCGAGACATATGACCTGATGCCACGCATCAACAGCTTTGGTGAGGTCGCCAAGTTCTTCGCTTTTAAGGGCGAGGTTGTGAATCGATAAAGCGTATGCTTGCGCATGAAGTGCTCGACGGGGCGAGTGTATCGGCGTTAGTCGGAGCGCCTCTTCGTGGATTCCGACCGCCCGTGCGCGGAGTGAGGGGTCACCTTCGTCGGCCTGTCGATCAAGGCATCCGCCTAGTGTACTGAGTAACATGCCCTTGGTTGGGCTGTCCTTGCATCCTTCTAGACCGCGACTCAGCAACTCTTCGGCTTCTTTCAAGTGACCCGGCTGTTTCTCCGGGGATTGTTGGCCGAGCAATATGACACCGGTATTGAGCAGTAGCGATCTTTGGAACCATCGGGGCGCTCGACTAAACGTCTGATCTAGAACGCACGCCCTCCAAGGATCGGCTCCAGTAGATTGAATTGCGAACTTGTACTTTGCGCTCAGCTCGGCCGGAATGAGCTTTTCCTCGTCGTACTCGAGGATCGCCTCGTCAATACCTACCGTGCGACAGCGAATAATGAATCTATGAACTTCTTCGAGGTGATCCTTGATTCCATTAGGCGTGCCAGGAACGCCCGCTCCCAATGCCAGCATTTCTTCCAGCGCAGGCGTCAACAACACCGGATTGTCGGCTACGATCTGTCCAAGGCCCTTCCATGTACGGACGGCTAGAAGCTTTCCTAAATGGGCCACGACGAATTCGGGGGGCATTTCGCTCATTCTTGGCTCTCCATCTGGCGCGGCTCTCCGTGAGAAAGCGGCTGCCACGATTCACCGCCTGCACAGACCCATTTTTCGATGGTCCATCAGATTGTGGGGCGCCGAGCTAGTAGAAGCCGCCCGCCGACTTCGCCTCCATCGGCTGGCGAGTGACTTGCCAACCGGCCACGACGCGGCTCCCAAATTTGCGGCTAAGAACGACCCGCTGTCCAGATGCACATCGTCCAGTATCCATCGCCTATGCTTAACGCAGCCGAGTCGCAGCGCCCCCGGCCATGGTGATTGAAAGGCTGAACACGGCTCGCGCGTATGCATCCTCCCAGGATATTCCTACGTCGGCCAACACTGCCGCGAATGGCGTGTGCCCTGGCCGGGCCCTCGTCACCTCATGAGCGCGTATCAAGGCGGCATCCCAGTCCATTCCCTCGTGCAATAGGGCTTCCGCAATCACCGTCTCTCGCCGCGCCGCGAAGAACGCATAGTCCAATGGTACACCCGAGCTAGCGTCGGATAAGAAAGATCCCAAGAATGCATTGACGATATCAGTGTTTATTTCAGCCGTTGTTCCTAACACTGCCCGAGCCCCGCGGCTCAAGAGCATAGCTGCGAGATCGCTTTCTGGAACATCAATTGCACCGGTTTCGCAGCCGAAGAAGAACGCCAACTTGCCGGTCCATTCAAGCTCTTGCAACCGAGCGAAAGTGAGTTCGAGATGGCCGAGATCAAGCGCACCGGGAGCGACTCCATAACCCGCAGTTGCATGCCCAATAAAAAATACCAACTCTGCTGATTGTATGAGCTCCAGCAACTCTTGTTCAGTGCTGGTAGGTCGAACAGTGTTCGGCGTAAATCCCCACAACGGAGCCAATTCTCCAATTTGGTCACCGACGCCGGCTGCCCAGGCTTCTACTGCGGTAGCGCGCCCGATGGGGACGAGTATTGCGGCTGAATTACTTCCCTCGCTTAGCGTTGCTGAGATCGCTGCGGCATTCACAAGCAAAAAATTTCCGACAATATCTGTCGAAACCGGAAGGCGCACCAACGGTCGTTCTAGGCCCAGGATGCTTGTGTCGAATGGCATGAAATCGAGGTTCAAAGGTGAAAATGCGATTACTCGATCGGCGTTGGCGTTTGCCAGCACTTTCAGAACTGCCGGGCAGAGTTGCGAAGCCGTAAGCTGACCAAGACTCGTTCGCTTCAAACGCAGATCTAGTTGTTGTGCCTCTTCCGTTTCATCCATCATGCCGATTGCAAGCCGGATGGCTTTTTGGTGACGCAACGCTTCTGCTATCTGATGCCGCCGCACAAGTGTGGGCAATAAGATTCCCGGCTTGTTTCCGGAAAAGCTTGCGGCGTATGAAGCCCAGTATGTCCCAGAGATCTCTAACCCCAAGTCGCGGTCGTCGTTGCCGCCGGTGGCAAGAACTATCACCAGCGGATTGATAGCAGCGAGACCTGCGCGTCGTGCCCGCTCCTCGGGCGATCCGTTGCGATAGTTATGAAGAAGGGCAGTCGCAATCGAGCGAAGTACTTGCTGAGCGTTCTGGCTGTCGGCTAGAGCCCGACGGGCCAAAGGCCTCGCTGCATTCGTGAACTTCTCGCGATTTCCTGCTGCACCGGCTAACCACGCCTCGGCGTAGGCGTCGGCGTCGGCGCGAGGCCACTCCGAAGACTGCTCTTCTCTAGCAACTTGCTCCAAATCCTCCGAGTTCGCGTAATCCAAAAGGTCCACGTACGAACGCACTGCAAGGTATTCGGCGGTCGTCCGCAGAGCAATATCCAAGATCAGGTCCTCCCGATCGTCGATAACTGTTTGCTCATCTTCGAACAACCACAGTTTCTTCTCGAGTAGAATGTTGTAATCCAGTTCGGTAGATCCTGAATCGCGCATGCAGCGTCCGCGGTGTCGATTCGCGACGGAGAGCATCATGCTGACCCCTAGATCCCGGCAAAATGGCAACGCCGGTAACCGCGCATCGAGGTGATCCTTCCAGGATGAAACGAACTGCTCGGAAAACTCAGAGAGTCTGGTTTGAACGGCTTTGACGACAAACTCGTCAAGCGCATTCCAGCTCCTGGCCGCACTCTGTACGAATAAGGCTCCAACGTCCTTCTGACCATGCCGCCCAAAGGCTGGCCGGTCTTTGGCAAAGTTCTGGTCTCGAAGAACTGAATTTCGCAAAAGACGCCTTAGCTTGCGGCGTGACTCGGAAATCACACCGACAAACTCTATGTTCTCCGAATTGAGGCATTCATCAATGGCTGAAGGTGGGGCTTCGCCTACGTATATGATGCCTCGAACCGACCGCTGCAGTATGTCCTCCGAAACACGACCGACTACAGGCCACACTGCCTTGTCGGCGGTCCCGATAGTGACGAGTGGGAAGGACGATCGTGGAGGGCCAAGTACTGGCCTCATGGATAGCGGAACATCCCCCGACGCTGTCAAAGCACTGCAGATGTCGAGGGAGAAACGTGGCTGGAATGGCGGGCCGACAACGATAGCAATTTCCGAAAGTCGGCGCGATACGCTCGGATGACCCGACATAAACTGCAGGTCTTTACGCGCTGACGGCCGAACTAAAAAGGTCGCTTCTACACGGCGAGCGGTTTCCACCGTGATCGTAAGACTGCTATCGATATATTGGCAACGAAGATCTATCGACGCTTCGCTGCAGTCGACGAGCCTAAAAAGAACGATATGAGCGTATGCCTCACCCCGCGTATTGAGACGGATTCCATCTCCGAGTTTGACATTCAGCGATATAGTTTTGGTTTCTGCTAGGTCGAATTGCGCACTCGTGCCACGTTCTAACTTCGTCAAAAAACGGCCCGGCTCCTTAATTCTTACGACGGCTACTGGTTCTTTCGATTCCAAATTGATTTGCCATACAATCCGCACCTCATGCTCAGACCCAAGCCTTGGGAAAATAATAGACTGTTCGTCATCCGCGCTCCTGGCCGTTACCTTAAGCCCCTGTAAGGCTCTACCACTGGCTTCTAGCGTGTTGACTTGAAAGCCGCCGTCCGTTTCCGCAACCCGGAGTTTGGTGCTGATTGCGTTGTGCCGATCTGGAAATAGCTCGAATGGAAACGAATCTCCAAAGCGACGTGCACGTATGCCAAGCAACAGCGAACGCTCCTCATCGATTAAAGGATCGAAAGCCAGCGTTTTGTCATATACGAAAATGGCCCCCGCCCGAGGCATTGTCTCTTTAGTCCGATTGTTGAAAGGTTTGACCGTCGATCAAGCCTTGATTGGATTCACAGCCGCAGCATACATCATCCACTATCCAAATCACGATTCCTTTGGAACTGCGGTCGGGCCGTAAGGTCTGCGATGGTGTCGAATACGTCACGGCGCGAAGATCGGGATATGAATCTGACATCAACCGCTGGATCGCAGGTCCCATCTCGCAGCGGCCGGAACGCGAATTCGGTCGAGCCCAGCGAGGTCGATGAGTACCGGAGGCGTGCTGGCAGAAGGCAACGGACCAGGGCGGGTCACGCGAGTTTTGCAAACGACTTCTCGCATGTCGAATAGCTCAAGACTACTAAGCTGAGCGCGGGCCAGAACCAACAGCACCTTGAGGTATGGCCCGACGTGACGTCGAGTAACCGCACCAGTTTCGCACCAGAAACGACGTCACCAGGAGCGTCACCCTCCGCCAAAAGGCTGCAAAAGATCAAGAAAATCAGAGGGCGCATCCCTTTTCCCACCGCTCATAACGGTCTGGTTGCAGGTTCGAGTCCTGCCGGGGCCACCAACCAGAACGCGGAGCTGGATCTGGTCCGCCATCGCCATCCTCGTCAGGCGGCCCATTGCTCATTTCCGCAATAATATTAAACGGTTGACGGAATGTCGCTGTAAGCTCCCCATCGCGCCACGTCGAGTTCGAAAGTACAAAATTCAGAAGGCGACGTTTGTCCGCAGCAGGGCGTTTCTCGAAGAGGCGCACCGAATCCTTGGCAATGGTCAGCAGAGCTACGCCCTCATCCATGTAGGACTGTTCGGCAGTCCGGTGCCGGCCGATCTCCCGCAAGAGCATCATGAGGCAGTAAAGCGGCTCCAGACCGAATATTACCGACCTTACCAAACGACGATCGAATTCGTTCCCTTGCCTATCTCTCTGATCGATCTCGAAAGCCCAAATCCATGCAAGATTGTCGAGACAACCCTGCACGTTGACGACGAACGATTGAATAGACATCGTTGCGGTTGTCGTTTCCTCGATCGAGCAGCCAATGCAGTTTGTATCTGCACTCGGGTAGCTTATGCCATTCAGCCCACCAATGTAGGGCTTGCCCGCCGTTGCCAAGCTCGTGCCGATATACAGGCTGCCGTAACCGATGGTGAGGTTCGGGTTGCTGTAAGTCAGGCCGCTATCGCCCGCCAAAGCACCACCGCTGTTATACTGCACCTGCCCATTTGAGCCCCAGCGGATGCGGTGATGCCCTGGGCTTGCCACACGTTCGAAACGCATTTCAGGATGTTGCCGTTGGCGTCGGGCCAGCCGAAATTCATGATGGTGCTGTCGCAGGCGCCGCCTGCGGCGCCGACGGCATCGCCCGGCTTGCTGGCGAACTGCGCCAGCGTAGGCATCGAGCCCAGAATGGCCAAAAGAGCAACTGCGGTACCGAGCGCGCGCTGCGCCTGCACGGCTTCATTCAGCCTTATCGAGGCTGACATTTCGCCAGCTTGTCCCGTCGCAGAGTTGAAGGTGCTTATTTCCGTAGCGTAGCGAGCCTGCGTTCTTTTCTGAACACCCTGCACCCGATGAGCCAATCTTGAGCTCGCCCCGATACACGTCGAGATTAGCGTTACGCGAAGCTGTGCCGATGCCGACGCAACAATGGTTGGCGCCGGAGAACACCATGCCGCCGATGGGATTGATTTGCGGCTGAGTTGTCTTGGACTGATCGGCTGCTGCAACATTATGAGTGAGCAGGGGCAAAACAAGCGAAAGGATACAAACGCAACGCTTCACAAGAACTCCCTTCCGGAAAGCTCGGAAAGACACCGGGAAGAGAACCTTCCACTGGCGAGCGCGGGAGTTGAGAAGTCGCGGTTAGACGACTGCGACGGCCTTTGGCCGCGAGGCTTGGACATCCAGAGTCTATGCTAGGCAAAGACTCCGCCGCCGCCTCCCGGCCCATAGGGTCGAAAGGCGGCATCGTGACGTGACACCGTTACGCTAACCGAGAGGTTCTCACACCCCGAAGGCTGGCTTTCTCTGCCTTCGCGACGAGACTGCCACGGCAAGCAGGCGGGTCAATGCTGTTGAGTTTGTGCCGGTAGCAACGCAACAAATTCGCATTAGCGTAGCAAGCGTGCGAATCAATCCGGAGCTTTTGCCCGGTGGCGCGAGAGCAGCGGGTTCACATCGTGACCGCGTAAGCGGATACCGCGACGCCCTCATTGCCTGCGCCAATTCCTGCGGTGGTCGGTAGCCCGGTGGCATGCGACACAATGGCGCTCGCCACCTCCCCGGGGTTTACCACGAGGACTTTGATGCCGCTGGATCAATGACTTGCCGCCAGAAATCCGAGCGTCTGCCCAGCGCATCATTACCACACGTTAAGGATGCGGACAGCCTGCGTTCAGAATCGATCCTTTAACCTTGGAGCGTGGTCCTCATACGCGTCGAGGGCAGCGGTATGGGGTTCAACACCGCCCTAATAGGATTGGCCATGGCCAAGCTTGGGAATAAGTCTTCTACCGCACGCATCTCGCACGATGCACCGGCGCATCTCTCCACCAACACCCCCGCGCCGGTCGGGCGCATTTCGCACGATGCTGCGGCGCGCGCGCCGGGTGATGCCAACGCGCGCATCTCGCATGACGCCGCGGCAATGGATGCCGTGGTCGTGCCGCTGCCCCGAGAGGCCGCGGCGCCGCAGTCCGACGATGCTGTCGCGCGCATCTCTCACGACGTTGCCGCGATCGCAACGGACGATACGGCCGCGCGGATTTCGCACGATGCCGCTGCGATCGCGTCGGTCGAGGTTACGTCGCGCATCTCGCACGACGCTGCCGTGACCGCTTCGAACGCTGCGCTTGTCACTGACGTCGCCGCAGCTTCCGCCACCGTGCCAGCCGCGCCGACGATTTCGCCGCTCAAGCAGTTGCTTGCCTGGGCAAAGTCAAGCGCCAGCCAGTTCATCCGGAATCCGGCGGTTCGCCGGTGGCTGGTGCTGGCGAAGACGCTTGGCATCGCGGGTGTCTTGGCCGGTGGCATTCAGCAGGTCGCGGCCACCCACGCGCCGCAGTGGGTCGATCCAGCCGCCGAATACCTGTATCTGCGCCAGGATATGGCAGCGTTTACGAACGAGCCGGGCGAACAGCCCCCCGGCCAGGGCAAAATCAACACCACCACCAAGTTCAAGTATGAATTCCGCGTCTCGAACCTCGATAGTGCCGGCGTGGTTCGTGGCCGCTTCCATGGCTATTCGGAAGACGGCAAACCCGATCCGCGCTGGTGGTACCTCACGGGCCGTTCGGACGGAAAGCGCGCCATGCTGACCTATCGCAACGAAAAGGGCGTCGTGATGGGCGAGTTGAGCCTCCTGCGTTCGAAGGATGGTTCGGTGTGGGCCGGCCATCTTGTCGGCATCGACCGGAGCATCTCAGACACGGACCTCGTGCAGAGCCCGATCATCGTCGCTCAATCCGACTATGATCTGAACCGTCTGAAAGCTGACGATTTTCTGAATGAGAGCCCGGTTCTCGTGAAGGGCTACACGCACTAAAACTTCAGCCTTCCACGTCGCGTGCACGTGTACGAAAATCAACACGGCGAGCGGTGACGCTCGCCGGTTTTTTAACGCGGATTGGTATCGACAATCAGGCGGCTTCGGCCTCCCCTTGCCGTTCGTCGGTATTCGGCTGCACGCCATTCAGGTAATCGGCCGCGCGCTGCGCGTGCGATGAAGCCGCGAAGATCGCGCGCTTGTCGTTCTTCAGCGCCTTGATCCACGATCCGATATAAGCGGCATAATCCGCTCTCAGCTGAGGCGTGAGATCAAGGTCAGCGCAAACGAAGGCCGAGCCAAGCTCGGCGACAAGCTCTTCCATGGCATAGCCTTCATCGCCAAAGCGTTTGCGTCCGAACTCCCGGTCAAGCCGCGAGCCATGCCGGGTCCAATGGGTCGCCTCGTGCGCGAGAGTCGCGTAATAGCTCTCGGCATCGCGGAAGCTTTCAAAGGGCGGCATCTGCACGAAATCCTGCGAGATGTTGTAATAGGCCATATGGCCGCCGTGCCGGATGGTGGCGCCGGTCGCCGCGAAGAACGCTTCGGCCCGTTCGATGCGCTCGATGCCGTCAACGTGTAGCGCTGGCTTTCCGTAGTAGTGCGAAGGAAGCCCATCGATCTGCTCGACATTGAAAACCGTATAGCCCTTGAGGAACGGGATCGCGCGCTCGGCCTCCTCGCCGGTCGCTTTATCGGTCTCCGTGCGGATCATCTTGTCGGCATAGACGACGAGGCTGCCATGCTCGCCTTTACGGACTTGGGCCTTAAGCTCGCTTGCCTGCTTGTACGTCATCCAGATGGGTGCGGCGTAACCTTTCTCAATGGCCGCCGACCACAGCATCAGGACGTTGATGCCGTTATAGGGAATGCCGTTTGCTCTCAAGGGGCGGGTGATGCGTCCCGCAGTGTGTTCGGCGCTCCACGGCTTGACCCATAGCCTGACGCCTTTCTCAAGCTCCGCCACGATCTGGTTGGTGATCTTCTGATAGAGATCGGTTTTCATCTGCTCTTTCCTAATTGCCGGTTGCGCATGCAACCGGAACTAGGCCTGCGCCAATGAGCGGGGGTTGGCCGTCACAGGCCGGAAAGCGCGCGGGAGCTGGTGCGGGCCGGAGGTGAGCAAAGCGAGCCGACTACACGGCCAGCCGCTTTCCGCCCCCACACCCTTCGTGGGGGCTTGGCCTTGACGGCCTGGGGGCCGCAGGCCCCTTCTTGCGCGAAGGATCGTTACCTGAAAGGCCGAGACCCCCATTTTCTTTTGGGGGGTCGGTAAGCGCAGCGCATAGAGCCTGGTCCGCGAGCGGACGCGCCAACAGGATCGATTCTCACTCTCCCGACTCCTTAAGACGCACCCGCATCACGCGAGGCTAAAGAGCCCGAGGGCGGCACGAACCTCCCCCAAGGTCGTGTCGGTTATCGCCTGCGCCCGTTCGGTACCTTGCTTGACGATATCGAGAACATAGCTCCGTTCGCTTCCGTAGACACGTCGTCGATCCCTGAGCGGCGCCAGGACGGCTTGAAGAACTTCATTCAGCCGGTTTTCACGACGCTGTCCCCAAGACCACCACGCCGGTGACGATCCTTGAGCTCGGCAACGGCAGCTTCGTCCTCATCGAACGCATCGAGATAGGTGAACACGACATTGCCCTCGACACGTCCAGGGTCGGATGCCCTCAGATAGTCGGGATCGGTGAACATGCGGCTCACCGCATCCCGGATCTCGTCCGGCGTGGCGGACAGCGAAATGGCATTGCCTTGCGACTTGCTCATCTTTGCCTTGCCCCGATAAGTATGGCTTTGACCAGTAGTCGACAATCACAGACAAAGCGTGTTGCAACCAGCACGATCTTCTCAGGAAGTTACTTAGAAATAAGTGCAGATGATGTGAAGCAACTACGCGCGTACTCACGGTGAAGAGAACGGAAGGATCGTTTCGCCAAAAGATTGCCCTTGGTATACCGTTAGGACATGTTCGCCGCTAAAACTGAAACGGTGACTTTGACGCTATTCATCGTCTACCTGAGTCATAGGATTACGTGAGAGCAGTCCCCACTTCTTACTGCCTTTCTTCCGAGAACCCCGCGCGCCTTTAACAAAATGAGATACTGCCTCGTGTCGTCCTCATCTAAACCGATCAAATTGGCAAGCATATCTATTTCGGTCCATTTCTGAAGTTCAAGCTGCGCCCTCAGAAGGCTCATTGCGCTTCCATCGTAAGCTTCATCTTCATTTTTCTTGAGATGAGCGGTGAGCCACGTTGAAAGGAGCGTACCCGCTGTCCCTACAGCGGTCCCCAGTACAACCCAAGCTTCCCCTGCCATGCGCCCCTCCGATCTTGAGAATCTATCCTAGACCGGCCGCCAAAGGTTGCAAGAACCTATCCAAGAACAAGCTAGGCCATCGTGGCCGCAACATGCCCCGTTGCCAAAACATGGCTTCCTTGTCGCCATGTTCGTTCCACAACGCTTCCAGTTCATCAGCGTTCTTATAGGCAAAGAAGCCGCAAGGCTCTCCGCGCAGCCAAGCTTGGGCGGACGCTGATAGCGTCTGCCGCTTGTTCAGTTTGCGTTTACGAACGGGCATTAGCGATTGGCCGGCAATGCGGGCGGCGCGGTCTTGCCATCGGCGGCAAGGTCGAGACCAAGTTCGCGGAAGAGACGGGCCACAGCGAGCCGGTTATCGCGTTCAATCGCGACTTCTGTTCTCGCCCTAGGCGTCCCAAAGCGGTCGGTGTAGGTAAGGCCATGGGTCTTGATCGCCGCCCGTGCCTCCTCGATCCGGTCGAGAGCTTCGCAAGCCTTGGTCAGCAGAATGACGTGATGTTCGTCTAGGTCAAAGTCGCGCATGACATGCTTGAAGAACTCGCCCGACTCTTTTCGGAGATGTTTGGGCGCCGTACCGTTCGATTTCGTCATTAAATTTCCTTTCTAAAAATCTTGATTCAACGCGGGACCCCTGCATACGAATTTTCCCATGGGCCGGTTACAGCCTCTCATTTCCTTAAGATCGAAGCCCCCCTGACCACACATGGATGACGGTCCCGCTCGCAGGGTGACAGACCGGACTCAAGCGCTACCGAACGCGTGAATCGCGATGAATTTCATACCTTTCAAGGCGCTCAGCGCCAGCCTGTCGCTCACGTTCTCCCAGCCACAGGACCAGCAAAACCTAGGTGAAGATCGTAGCCGCGAGGCCAAAGCAGAGCCGTCGCATACCTTAACAACTACGGCGGCGACATTGCCGTTCCTGTCGCCTTGCATGCCGTGCCGCGAAATCACGTGATTTCTTGATCTACCGCAACCGTCCTCCCACAGCAGCCTCAAGGATGGCGTGATGACCATCGACTACAATGCAGAAGCTGCACGGCATCGGCACGTAGCCGAGGAATATCGAACGATGGCCTCCTGTACACCTGATACGCCGTTACGGCAGGCATATTTGCGGCTTGCCGACGACTATGACCTGTTGGCCAACAACGAGGACAGATTGGCTAGCAATCTCAAGCAGGTGCAGTAAGGCGGCTTCAGCGGCCAGAACCAACTTTCGTCCATTGCGTTATTGGCAATGGACCGCAACGCTTTAACAGCAACTAGCTCAGGCCGAGCGGTACGCTTCCTAGAGGCGCGCCGAACTATCGAGGCATACGACGACCTCAGAGAGGTCATTAGCAGGTTGCGGCGTCACGCTCGTCGGGCATCGTCCTGGGTTTGCAAACTGGATAGGTCCAAGAACCTCAATGAACTAGAAATGTTTTCCAGCCGGCGCGCTGCTCGGCGGCGAACATCGGCCCGATTCGTTGTGGAAAATAGCTCAATCACTTGAGACATTGCCGGCCTGCACAATTACCTACGGTAGCATGAACAAAAATATTTAATCATAGGTTAGCGCCGCGCATCACGCAGCTCGCCAGCATCAACGGGCTGGTCGCCTACCAGCCGGGCTAGCTTCGCCTTTTCAATCGCCAGCTTCGCGCGTTCGGGTTCAACGTTGTGGCCATCGTGTTCGAGTACATCGAGTAGAATCTCTTGGTCCTCGATGTGCCTGCGAAGCTCGCTTATTTGTTGCTGCAATTGCGTACCCTCAAAAAAATAAGCGTACCGTACCGTACCGAACTAGGCTTAAGAGGATGTCACCTGCCGAATTTCGATAGCCCGATTAACACCCTTGGCACGCGTCAGGTCTGAGTAAGCAACGCCTTTGTCGCCTGCTTTTTCAATGACCCGCAGAATGGCATTACGAAGCGCTTCGGAATCGCTGCCGACCATGTACTTGGCCGCTCCGTCCTCGATGGTTTCGATAGACCGCTGTACGATTGCATAGCCAAATTCGACGTCTTCGACTTCGACAACCGGCAAGGCAGGATTGCGTGATACGGCCCGAAGCGTCGCCAACTTCTGCGTCTGTTCTGCGGCACGGCCTATGATGCCCTCCTTTTCTGGGTGACTAACCTCCGTTCGGCTTGAGCATTCGCAGCCCGTTCAAGGTTACCAGCACGGTGGCGCCCGGGTCGGGCATCTTGCCGTCCTTAGCAAAGCGTCGTGGTCTGCCGCAGTTCTCTTCATGCCGGCTCCTCGGCAAGCAGCGCCAGCCCGGAATCCTTCCGGAAGAGTACGTAGAGGGCCGGCAGCACAAGAAGCGTCAGGATCGTCGAGGAGATGATGCCGCCGATGACGACGGTCGCCAGCGGCCGCTGCACCTCCGCGCCGGCGCCTGTCGCGATCGCCATCGGCACGAAGCCGAGCGAAGCCACCAGCGCCGTCATCAGCACGGGGCGGAGCCGCGTCACCGCACCCTCATGGACGGCCTCGATCACGGGCTTCCCTTCGTGCCTGAGCCGCTCGATGAATGTGATTATGACGAGGCCGTTGAGCACCGCGACGCCGGACAGCGCAATGAAGCCGACGCCCACGCTGATGGACAACGGGATGCCCCGCAGAAGGAGCGCCAACACGCCGCCCGTCAGAGCGAGCGGCACCCCGCTGAACACCAGAAGCGCGTCGGCGAGCGATCCGAAGCTCATGAACAGCAGCAGCAGCACCAGCAGCAGCGCCACCGGAACGACGATGGTCAGCCGCTTGGTGGCCGAGACCAGTTGCTCGAACTGGCCGCCCCAGCCGATCCAGTAGCCGGCTGGCAGCTTCACATTCTGCGCCACCGCATCCTGTGCCTCGGACACGAACGAACCGAGGTCGCGCTCGCGCACGTTGGCCGTCACGACGATGCGCCGCTTGCCGTTCTCGCGGCTGATCTGGTTTGGTCCCGGGGCGGACTCGACGGTCGCAACCGAGGCCAGCGGCACGTAGCGCGGCTGCGCTCCGAGAGCCCCCCACCAGGCCGTCTTCGTGATCGTCGCCGAACCGGGATCCTCGGCTGGCAAGGGTATCGGGATGGCTCGGATGGCCTCGATGTTGCCGCGCAGACGCTCCGGAAGTCGCACGACGATGTCGAACCGTCGGTCGCCTTCGAACAGCTTGCCGACGCTCTTTCCTCCAACGGCGATTTCGACGATGTTCTGGACATCCCCGACGCTGAGGCCATAGCGAGAGAGGGCCCTCCGGTCGAGCTTGACGGTGAGGATCGGCAGCCCGGCAACCTGCTCGGTCTTCACGTCGGTGGCGCCGCGGATGCCGTGGATCACCGCCTGAACCTGCTTGGCGGATCCCTGCAGCGCGTCGAGATCGTCGCCGAAGATCTTGACGCCGACGTCGCTGCGGACACCCGAGATCAGCTCGTTCACGCGCAATTGGATCGGCTGCGAAACCTCATAGTTGCCGCCCGGGATGTCGTTGGCCGCCCTCTCGATCTCCTCGATCAGTTCCGCCTTCGGCTTCTCCGGGTCGGGCCACTCGCTGCGCGGCTTGAGCATGATGTAACCGTCGGAAATCGACGGAGGCATCGGATCGGTGGCGACTTCGGCCGTCCCCGTACGCGCGAAGAACTCCTTTACCTCGGGCAGTTGCTGGATTCGCTTTTCCAATGCCATCTGCAGGTCGAGCGCCTGCGTCAGGCTCGTTCCGGGGATTCGGATCGCTGCCAGAGCGACGTCGCCCTCATCGAGGCTCGGTATGAACTCGCCGCCCATGCGGGCCGCCGCGAACACGCTCGCGCCCACGATCACGACTGCCGCGAACGCGACGACGCCACGCAAGGCTATCGCCCGCTTCAGAAGCGGCAGGTAGATGCGCTTGGCGGCCCGCATGAAGAGTTTTTCCTTCTCCGACACTTTGCCGGTGACCAGGATGGCGACGGCAGCGGGCACGAAGGTGATCGAGAACAGCGCGGCGGCGGCGAGCGCCATCAGAACGGTCAGCGCCATCGGCGTGAACATCTTGCCTTCGACCCCCGTCAGCGTCAGCACCGGCAGATACACCACCGCGATGATCAGCGTTCCGAACAGGCTGGGTTTGATGACCTCGGCCGAGCCGCGGCGGATCGTGTCGAGCCGTTCATTCAGGCTCAGTAGGCGGTCGTTGTCATGCTGCGCTTGGGCAAGCAGACGGAGACAGTTTTCGACGATGATGACCGCGCCGTCGACGATGATGCCGAAGTCGATGGCGCCAAGGCTCATCAGGTTGGCGCTGACCTTCGTCTCGAACATGCCGGTGACGGTCATCGCCATCGACAGCGGGATGACGCAGGCGGTCACCAGAGCCGCGCAGAAGTTGCCGAGGATCAGGAACAGAACCACGATGACGAGGATCGCACCCTCGACCAGGTTCTCCTCGACCGTCTTGACCGTCGCCTCGACGAGATGGGTCCGGTCGTAGACGGTGCGGGCAACGACGCCGTCGGGAAGTGACTTGGCGATATCGTTCAGCTTGGCCGCAACCCGCTGGGCAACCGCGCGGCTGTTCTCGCCGATCAGCAGCATGGCGGTCCCGAGGACCGTCTCCTTTCCGTCGAGGGTGGCGGCGCCCGTGCGGAGATCCTTGCCCTCAGTTACCTGCGCCACGTCCCTGACCCGGACCGGCACGCCGCCGCGCGATCCGATCACAATGTCCTCGATCTCGGCGATGTTCGCGACTTGGCCGGGAGTGCGGACGAGGTACTGCTCGCCGTTTTTCTCGATGTAGCCGGCGCCGACATTGGCGTTGTTCGCGGCGAGGGCCGTCATGACGTCGCGGAAGCCGAGCTTGTAGGCCATCAGCTTGCCCGGATCCGGTAGCACGTGGAACTGCCGTTCGAAACCGCCGATTGTGTTTACTTCGATGACGCCGGGGACGTTGCGGAGCTGCGGCTTGATGATCCAGTCTTGGATCGTCCGCAGATCGCTCGGCGTAAACTCCTTGCCGCCGGGCGCCTTGGCGCCCTGCTTGGCCTCGACCGTGTAGAGAAAGATTTCACCAAGCCCGGTGGCGATCGGCCCCATGGCGACCTCGACGCCGGCTGGTAGCTGATCCTTGACCTGCTGGATCCGCTCGTTGACGAGCTGGCGCGCGAAGTAGATGTCGGTCCCGTCCCGGAAGACGACCGTCACGTGGCTCAAACCGTAGCGCGACAAGGAGCGGGTGTATTCGAGCTTGGGCAGCCCTCCCATCGCCGTCTCGACCGGGAAAGTGATGCGCTGCTCGGTCTCCAGGGGCGAATAGCCGGGCGCCCGCGTATTGATCTGCACCTGGACGTTGGTGATGTCCGGCACGGCGTCGATAGGAAGCCGCGTGAAGTTCCAGCCGCCGAAGGCCACAAGCCCGAGCGCGAACAGGACCACAAGCCAGCGCTGGCGGATGGAGAATCCGACAATGTGCTCAATCATGCTCGGCCTCCCCCTTGCCCATCTCCGCCTTCACGACGAACGAGTTCTCGGCCACGTACTTCTCTCCCGGCGACATGCCGGCCCGGATCTCCACGAACTTCTGGTCCGCGTCGCCGAGCTCGACCGGGCGTGCCTCCAGTTTGTCGTCATCCTCGCGCACGAACACGACGGTCTTGTTCTCGAAGGTCTGGATCGCGCCGGCGCGAATGGCGACGCGCACCTTCCGCTCGGCCAACACCAGCCGGGCGCTCACGAACAAACCAGGCCGCAACCGTCCGTCCCGGTTCTGCAGAACCACCCGCGCTACGGCCGTCTGGGTCTCGCTCGCGCCGACCGGCGCGAGGTAGGAGATCGAGCCCTTGATGTCGCCGGCGCCATCGTCCGGATCGATCAGCACCTCGTCCCCGATGCGGACGCGCCTGAGATCCTGACGGTAGATCGACAGGTCGACCCAGATCGTCGAGAGGTCCGCGACGACGAAGGCCGGCTTCTGCTCTGAGACGTATTCGCCCAGCGAGATTTGCCGATCAATGATCGTGCCGCTGATCGGCGACTTGAGGTCGTACACAGTCAGGCTTTGATTGCTCTCGATGGACGCCAGCAGTTCGTCCTTGCCGACGATTTCGCCGATCCGCCTCTTGATTGCGCGTGAGATACCGGGGAAGCGCGGGGTTACCTGGACGACCGTCTCCTGATTGGCTCGCAGCACGCCGTTGAACGACAGGGTCTCGGTCAGGGTAGCCGGCCCGGCTTCGGCGAAGGTAGCACCGGCGGCCGCCAGCTTGACGTCGCTTATCACTATGCGGTCGGCCCCGTGCTCGTCCTTCTCAACGTGCTCGTTGCCCGCCTTCTCCCCCTTGGCCCCATTGCCTCCCTGCTTCGCCGTCTGCTCGGTCGCAGCGGGCGCGTCCTTGGGTGTGAACCAGCGATACCCGAAGGCACCTGCGGCGGCCGCGACCAATGCGAGGACGATTGCGCTTAAATTTCTCATCGTGAGCTCTCCCGCGCCAGAGCGAAGGGATTGCCGAGGAGTCCTTCGATCGTGGCAACGGCGACGTGATAGTTCTGCAGCGCCTCTTGCTCGCGCAGACGCGCCTGAGTGACATTGGCCTGTGCATCGAGCACTTCGAGCAAGCTGAAGCGGCCGGCGCCGTAGCCCTGTTCGATCTCGTTCGCGGCCGCCTGTGCTTTCGGGATGCCGGATTCGCGCAAGATCGAGAGCTCCTTCAGGGAGCCCTGGACCGTGTCGTAGGCTCGGCCTGCGACGACAATCAGCGTGTTGCGATTAGCCTCTCGCTCTGCCCGGGTCTTGGCGAGGCTTTCCTGAGCGGAAAGGATGTTGCCCCGGTTCTGGTCGAACACGGGGATCGGCACAGACAGGGTGAGCCGCACGGCGTCGTCGTTGGTCTCGTTGAAGTGACGCCATCCCGCCGCGAGACGAACGTCGGGGTAGGGTTTCAGCCGCGCCAGCAGGAGTTCGGCATTGCGCTGGGCGTAGATCGCGTTCCACCTAACCAGTTGCGGGTTCGCGTCGATGGCGGCGATCACCGCCTGGAACGACGGCGCCCGGGTGGTGGCATCCAGCCTTCCGGAGACGCCGGCGAATTTCGGCGACGTGTCGCCCATGAGCACCGCCAGTTCGCGGCGGGCGCTCGATAGACTTGCCTTGGTGCGCTCGCGATCGGCCTTCACCAAGGCCGCTGCGACTTCCGCGCGGCCGGTCTCGGCAGGCGATGATGCGCCGGCATCCACTCGGCGCTGCAGCAAGGGCGTCAGGTGCTCCAGAGCGGCGACCTGCTCGTCCAAAATCTGTATCCGCCGCTGCAGTCCGAGCACATTGAGGAAAGCGATTGCCGTCTCCGACAGGATCTGCAGGCGTACCGCTTTGCGCTCGATCGCAGCTCCCTCGACGCCCGCCTGGCCGGCGGAAATCCGTGCCTCGCGCTTGCCGAACAGCTCGAAAAGCTGGCTGATCTGCAGCGTCGTCTCGGCCGACTTCGTGCCACGATAGATGCCTGATCCGAACGAATTGTCCTGCTCATAGGACAGTTCCGGATTGAGCAGCGCGCCCGCCTGGATGCGTTGACCGCTGGCGATCCCGATGTCGCGCTCGGCGGCGGTCAGGCGCGGGCTGGTCGCGAGAGCCCGCTGCAGCGCCGCCCCCATGTTGAGGCTCTGGGATTGCGACACCGCCGTCAGCCAAGGGCTGACCAGCAATGCCGTCGCGCACGCGAGACGCGTGACGCACTTTGAGAACATGATGAAAACCTGACAATAGACGGAATCAGGGCGCGGCGCGCCCGGCGGTCAGTCTCAGGTCAGGAACTTCGGGGGCGGCGGATCGATTCCGGGCGGCAACCCACGTCTCTCGAGCTGCAGCGTGGGTACTACCTTGACGGTGGGCATCAGGGCTACCGCCGCAACTACAGGGGCCGGAACGGAGACGGAGAAACAGCCGTGACAATGATGGTCCGGCAAGGAGCCCTTGTCGGAATGACCGGCGCCTTTTTCGGCGAGCGAGATGACGGATTTGGACGACGAATTCGTGACGTCCAAGTCGCACACGCCGTGCAGCGCGCCAGCGACCAGGTACATCGCCAGCACGATAGTGGTCATCGCACCCCGCAGCGAGCGCGGCAAAACATGGCCAAACTTAAGGGCTGACTGGGCCACTTGGCATTCCGGTTCATCGGCAGACAACCGAGTACCACGCAGTGCAGCGACGTGTCGACCCGCAATATTATAACGTCGCCGAACAACCTGCACGCAATCGCGCGGGGAGGCGGCGTTGCAAGCTGGAGACCGTCAAGCTTCCGGCAAGACAGCGCATCTCGGAACCGTCAGGAAAACTTAAGACGCTGCTGCTTCTATGCAGCAATCGCCCTATAACCCTCGACCGGGAGGGAAGAGATGTACACATCCGAGATGATCCAATACGCAGCGCCGGGAAAAGGGGCCCGAAGCGCCCCTGCAGCGGGCCGTGGAAGGACGGTTGCGGGATCTCTTTCCTCAACAGGATCGGCTCGGCTAGAGGGCCGGCTCGGCGCCCGTCGGTGACGGCAAGCCGGACATCATCTTGGCCGGCTGCTCACCCGAAGTGGTCGCCCTCGACCACAAGGACCCCAGGTCCAGAGCGCTCCTCGCGTATCTAAGGACGGCACGCAAGGCCAAGCTCGCGACCATGTCCTCTAAGCTCGGCTACGATGCGAACCTGGTCAGGCGGTCGATCGAGGGTCTAGTCGAGTCCGGCATCGTCCTCTCCGAGGACGATAGCTTCGTGATGTCCGCCCCCGTGGAGATCGGTGCTTCCGGAGATCGCGACGGTCGAGGCGAAGGCGGGCCGAGAACCGCAAGTTCGGAACGTCCGCGGTCGTCGCACCCGCTCTCCCGTACGAAGCGGCGCGGCCCGACATCGAGGCGCTGAATTCTAGGCTCTTCCGCGCGGCGAAGAAGGCGGGCGACGCCATCGGCGAGCCGACCTACGGCACCGTCGCCACTTCCCACTCTCTCTCGAACATGGATCTGGTGGAGAGGGCGCTCTCGAGTGCGACCGCGGAAGACGCCTCCGGGTGGTATTTGACGTTCGAGTTAAAGAAGCAGCGGCTGCCGACTGACCAAACGCAATTCTAGTTCTCGCTTAATCGAGTCAAGTCCTCGGATTAATGAGCAAGAAAAAGAGGCCGCTTGATTCACAAGCGGCCCAAGTCCAGGGAGGAAACGCCCAAGGAGGGCAGGATAGCAAAGTGCTACCGCATTGCAATAATACGCCACCGCACTGCACACGCAAGTAGTTTTGTTAGCTGGAGCCCTGTCCATCGAGGGCCGACGGCGGCCATGATGTGGAGATTTCATATTGCGCTTAGGCAGAGAAACTTTTTTGCTCTTGGAAGGGAAAAGAGAGCCCGTTCTGACAAACTGCACACCACGAGAGAGGTTTCAGCTCGGCAACGGCGATGAGTTATGCGGGATTTTGCATAGATGACGTGATCAAGCGGCGTGTTTAACTCGACCCGTTTTGTGTTCCACACCAGAAAGCTATATTGCTGCGGATTGCGGTGATGCCGTTGGCAGATTCGGCCGTGACGGCAATCGACTCTTTCCTCTGCACTATCCGCGCCGAACCAAATGTCGGCAATGCGACGCATGGTGCGCAGACGCAAATCTTCTGCGTTCGGCCCGTCGTTTGCTTCTGTACCTCTGGCATCTGCGATGAGGCGGAACGGTGATGTGTAAGGAGTGGACCTGCTGTCCCTGGTCCCTCCCTCGGTGATGACACCGGATTGCGTGTGGTTCGACACAGTCCGTATCGTCGATACGCCAACCACGCGATTGTTGGGTTTGAGACAAATTTCTGCATTCGAGGCGCTCACCCGATACGGGGCACTTGAAGAAGGTAATTTTCAAGCGGCACGCTGCTTGCTTCATACGCACCGCCGTCGCCCGACGCCACTTCACGGCGCTGGCTGAAAAACGGGAAAACGCAGCGGAGTACATAATGAGATATGGAGTTCGTTCTTGCGGAGCCGCAATGATTGCGCCCTTCGCAAGCTGCGCAGCCAATTCGGTGGGCTTTGGGCCAGCATTGAAGTTGCCGCCACCTCTGTGGAGCTGATCGGAATATATATGGCCACGTAGGTCGGATGATTACTACCGGACGTATTTGCCCCCATGGCAACGTCCTCGACCACCGTGTTCTCGTGGCAAGTAATTTTTGGTCGACAAGATGGGGCAACTGCAGGTGTTCGTCGCTGAGTACGGCCTGATGCGAACGCAGCAACTACCGCCCGGACCTCACTCCGTACTAAGGATTCCGATCCAGCCCGACGCGGCGCCGGCGACGAATAACGATGTTGCGGCTCGTTGCGACTGCACGGTCCCGCAAGCACCAAAGCTCAGGCCTGAACGCGGCTGAATTGGACAACGCTTGCCCTCTCCTCAATCTGAGTGCTCTGCAATGATATCGCGCGAGACACTCGGGAACGGGGGCGAATCCTTTAAGGCACGAGGAAAATCGGCCGCAAACGGAAGACTTTGCAATTTTCAAGGCGACTTCGAACGATCGATCGAAACGAGCGAGCCGTCGCTGGCCTCGGCGCTTTCTAACCCTTTTGAGAGTTGCACACCCGGCCGTGCGAGGCGCTGCCTGCGCTGGATCGATCCGCGGCTCTGTTCTAGCCGTGCTTTTGGGGCACGCGCCAAACTGCTCTTTCGAAGGAAAAGGCGCATGGGAAACCGTTACATGCCACATATCGGCATGGTTGCATTGGCGAGTCAGCAGTATCTGGCGATCGCGTTCATCTATTCGGCCATTCCTGTGATCCTTCGAGGCAACGGCGCCAGCCTCGAATCGGTCGGCTTGTACAGCACGGCATTTTTTGCCTTCACCGTTAACTTTCTTTGGGCCCCGGTCGTGGATCGACGGAGCCTCAACCGTCTCGGACTGAGGCGTTCATGGATCCTGTTGACCCAAGTCGCCACGACCGCCGTGCTTGCAGCGATGGCATTTTTGAATCCGAGAACCGATTTTGTGGCGATCTTTCTAGTTTCTCTGGCGCTTGCGACCTTCGCCCGCCACACAGCGGATCGCAACGTTGGGCTACATAGCGGAAGCCCTAGATTCCGGCGAACGTCCGCTCGGCGCTGCGCTGCTGGGCTGGGGCAGGGTCATCGGCCACGTGATCGGTGGCGCGGTTTGCCTTCAATTGATCGAGATTGTCGGTTGGCGCCCGGCTTTGCTGAGTTTAGCAGTGGTGTTAGCCGCTTTCGCTGGATGGGTGTTTGCGATTCCTGAACCGTTCCTTTGCAAAGACCTATCGCGTTCGCCGCAGCGCCTGTCTATCTTCGCGATCTTACGTAACAACGGCCTGTGGACGACGGCCGCATTGATCGCGCCCGGCGTTATCGGGATCGCTGTGGCGTTCGCAACGGTGCAGCTGCGGCTCGTTGATCTCGGCTTTGCCGCGGCAGATATCGGATGGATCGGAGCGCTCTCGAACGTAGTGACGTATACTATCATGGCACCGTTGACCAGCGCGATCCTGGCCCGAATGGCGCCACAGCGGGGCTTGATCTGGGGCTGCGCAGTCCTTGCCATCGGATTTGGAGCGCTTTCGATTATCGATCGTTATGTCGACGTTCGCGTGAGCGCTGTAGGAAGTGTTGGGTTCGTATTCGCGGCACTCGCAGTCCAGCATGTCACATTCACAAATTGGTTTCTCGGACTCGCCCGGCCAGGCAAAGCGGGGACCGATGTCACGTTCCTGACTTCGGCAATGTCGGCTTTCGCACTGGCGGGCTTCGCGTCGAGTGGGTTTATAGCGGCGAGATTGGGCTATGGGGTCACGCTGATAGTGCCGGGGCTCGGCTATGCTCTTTCAGCCTTGCTCGCTGCAGCATTGCTCCGCCATTCTGCCACCGTAGCGCCTAAGGAGTAACTGGTGATTGGGCGCACGCACTAACCAACCGGAAGCATTTGGAATTCCCAAATCAGGCCGGGCTCCAAACTTCCTGCTGGTGAGGGAGGCCGGCAGGCATGGCGACACCATCTTCACGATAGCGGTTGGTCGCCGCCGCTGACGGCGGCATGTCTTGCTGCGAGCTGCGAAGCACTCTGGCGCGGACACGCCGAGATTCGATCCGCTGGGTGACGCAGGCGCGCAGCACGAAGCCTTGTGGACCAAAAACGCACTCGACATAGTTCGGCAGGAGTTCCCGTCCTTCAGCGTTTCTGTGTGGGACGACCTTTGAATTGCCGGCTTCGCGGCCGTCAACCCCCTACTCCCTGTAGTTGATGAAGTCGGCAACATGATCTTGAACCCCTTCGACAACATCCAAGTCGAGTCCGTCGAGTGATAAGGATTTTCCATCGAGATGATTTCGCTGCGCTCAGGCCCGCTCAGCTTGTCGCCGTCCACGGTCGCTCGTTCGAGTGGCTGGACATTCGCACCGAGACAGTCGCCCAACTGCGCGATCCAGTGACGCTCGAACGAGCGTGGGTGCCACTGGCTGCGATCACCGTTCCGGCGCAGCCAGAATGGGCGCCGACACATCCCGCAGTGGCGGAGGCCGATCGCCCACTTTGTAATTTTTTCCGTCGCTTCGTTCGTCGTAAAAAATCAGCTTCTCGCACCAAAGCGGACTGTCCTGAACGCCACAAGGTCAATCGCTCAGCCAATTAGCCTGACGACGTAACCAACCGGCTTCACAATGACGTCGATTGCGCCGTTCCGGATACGCACCACATCTCGGACCGCAACCCGCAAAATAGCCCCGGCTATCTCAGACGGGGGCATCCACTCTCGACGAATGTCAGGAGGCCGGTCTTGTTGCCTTGCGGATCGAAGTCATTTCACATCGGCTAGTCCCTAGTCAGCCGTACCCTTTGTGTGGTGATACAGAGCAGTTCCATTCTGTTGGGGGGACTTCTGTACCGATTTGCGAGGCTTCTGAAGAACTCACCCACATCCGCCGGTTCAATGGTAAATTCTCCGTAGTTTGGGTCGAAGAGCGTCACTATCTCGTCCGATGCTGATGTCGCAACTAAGTGATGTTCCTGTCGCCCATCGCGCTCGAAAGCCAAGCTGAGCAAATACGTCCTCCCATCGGACACGATCTTGTCCTTCAATTCCAAGAATTGCTCGGTATCGCCGAACGCGTACGTGATACCGTCGTTGGCTGGAAAAAAGCCCGCTTGCCTCAACAAGGTTGCCCGTGCCCTAAAATTGGCTTCAGCGCCTTCTACGCCGTCCTCTCGCAACGATCTAAAGTTATCTTCATACCGTTGTTGAGAGCTGGCCGCCGAGTGGTGGCCGTTCGATCCGCGTGACAGCGCAGTCATTCGTGATCTTGGGCTTTGCGCGAGATTGGGAAGCCATCCAGCCACGAGCCCAACGCAAATGTTTTGGACATTCGCATCGCGCAATTCAGCAGTCCTGTATTGAAACACAGAGGTGCTCATCCTTGCAGGGGAGGATGTATCGTTGGCCAGATTACTTGCGCAGCACCCCATTCCTTCGGGCAGATCCCCAGGCGGTAGATTCCTGTAGCGTGCAAGATCGCTAAGTTGTTTATCAAAGCCGTCGCTGTTGAATGAATTGTCCAATTCGTCATTCTGGCGCGGAAGAGTTGATGATTGGCCGATTCGATTGTGCATCTCGATTCTCGCCTCGCATGAAGGTTGCACCGTCCCATCACAGCGAATGATAGGCAGCAAGGCTGACGGCGAACTGACGGTGGCAGGTCTTACGAGCTTTGAGCTATACGGGGCCTAGACGACCTGACCGACAACCGCACCATTGGATTTGAGTAACAGCTGTATCAATGCACCGTTTCTTTCCAAGAAACGGCAATGGAGCATTCTATGGCGCGGCAGCCGGTCCTACCGCGTCACAAACGGTGATCTGTGTATCGGTCGAACTTGATCGCACGACAAGGGACATCTGGACGTCGTTCGGACGAGCCCACCGGCCGTTTGCGCCGCACTCAATATTTCGATGCACCGCTAGGCTTACGTGATGCCACTCATGATCCTCAGACAGCCTCATGCCTTCAGGTTCGCGACGTAACAGGTTGGAGCGAGGGTGCCCGCCCTCGTGAGTGGCTTTGAAAAGATCAGCGTGTGCCGATCGAGAGCCATCCGTTTTCCGGCGGATTTCGTCAGCCTCATTAAATTCAGGCCCATCCAATTCCG
This sequence comes from Bradyrhizobium manausense, assembly GCF_001440035.1. Lineage (GTDB taxonomy): Bacteria > Pseudomonadota > Alphaproteobacteria > Rhizobiales > Xanthobacteraceae > Bradyrhizobium > Bradyrhizobium manausense. The sequence continues at coordinate 33,625 of NZ_LJYG01000023.1, forward strand.
CGGTTAACGATACTGCGGAAAGCTGCCGGTCGTGTTCGATCAGCGCAAGGATTGGGTCTTCTTCGGCCGCGCGATAGCCTGCAAGACTTGCTGGCCCGACGGCTGGCCCTACTAGCGCGGCTCGGCCAGGTGCGAAGATCCGGACATTTGGCAGATCAACGCTACATGCGCGCGAATGGTCGATCCGACGTCATGACTGGGCCAGTGCAACAGGGATTGAGAGCCGCCTCAGTTATGAGGGTCGGGCTTCACAGCACGAGGCCCCGGTCTGCGAGCACCTGGTGCGTTAGCGTGCCCTTGATCTCGCAAGTGATTTCTTTGAGGATCTGGGCTCCGATTTCCCGCTCTGCATCGGCGTCGCCGGTCAGTTGATATTCGGCGAGCCGTTGCGCCAAGCGGCCTTGAAACTCACCGTCCATCGCATCGGCGAGCCGCCTCTGCGTCGCTGCGTGGGCTTCGGGTGCGATGCGATTCACCACCGTCTCCCAGGGCTGCCAGCGGGTTGCCAGATAGTCAGTGAATCCCGTCGTCTCTAGGTTTCGCACCAATATCTCGGCCGCGGCAATGTCGTGCTCTGTGACGTGGGCGACGGCGTAAAAGCGCATGTTGGGGGCGATGTGCCGCAGTTGCAGCGGCTCGCGCAGCTTGACCTGATAGGCGAGATAAACCTCAATCTCATCGACGAACCGGAGCGAACGGACCTTCTCGCGCGCAATCCCCTCCAACGCGTCCAAGCGGAACATGACGCGACCCTGTTGGAGGAGCTCGTCGAGCCGCTCGTCATAGGCCCCGTCCTCGACATCAGCGTTCAGACGTGCGGTCTGCATGCTGTTCCAGGTCAAAATGATGCGATCTTCGCAAGTCTCGTTCGCTCCGATGGCCAGCTGAAAGTATTGCTCGCGCAATCGCGGCCTCGTCGTTGCATGCCGTAGACCGTCTGCCACCGCCTGCCGGAACGCGGCATCACCATGGTTCACGGTGCCCGGCAGCTGCAACCTGTCGAGAAAGCGTGAATATTCCTGGGCACCCGGTTCATCGGCGAAGCCCTGCCACGCGACCACCAGCGCCGGCTCGTCCTTGAGCCAGGCCGCGACTGCCACGGCGAGGGGCCGCGCCTGACTTTCCGCCGCTCCGCCGCCCATCGAAAAGAAGACCTGCGGGCCGGCATAGCCCTCGACATTCATGGCTGCCGCGAGGTTGGTTCGCACCCGCTCTGGCAGCGGGTTCTCATCCAGATCAATGGTGCACTCTGAGCCCAGCTGCGTCAGCAGGGTCTCAGGCAGGCTGGTCAGCTCATTGTGATCGGCGTAGAGCGTCACGAGTCCAGCCGGGAGGGTGTTAGGCAAACTGGTCAGCTCGTTGCCGCTGATGTTGAGCCAATTGAGCTCGCTTGGGAGGGCTTCGGGCAGCGTCGTCAACCGGTTGCGGCCGGCGTCGAGCTGCCGGATTCCAGCCGGGAGGGTCTCGGGCAAACTGGTCAGCCGGTTGCCGCAGGCGTTGAGCTCCTGAAGCGTCGCCGGAAGGATATCGGGCAGACTGTCCAGCTGATTGTCGTCGACGTTCAGGCGCCGAAGTCCGGCCGGGAGGACGGGCAGGGCGCTCAGCTGATTGCCACTGACGTCGAGACTCTGAAGCGTTGTCGGAAGGGTATCGGGTAGGTTGGTCAGCTGATTGTTATAGATGTTCAGGCATCGAAGTCCGGCCGGGAGCGCGGCAGACAGGGTGGTCAGGGACAGCGATGAAAGATCCAGCGGCGGCGCCTGATCGACATTGACCACCTCCTCGCACAAAGCTCTCGTTCGTCTTACCGCCTCTTGCCGGTTCTCGTGTTCGCCCTGCCCCTCTTCGGCAGCCCAGCCTTCCAAGAGCCCGTGCAGTGACATCTCTCCGGTGGCGGGGGCCTGAGGGTTGGTTGGATTGCCGGCAGGGCTGGAGGCCCGCGCTCTGGTCAAGGCCCCCACCCACTCCGTTGTGGCGCGGGCGAGACCGCATAGGCAACCCTGCCGATGGGCTCGCTCGGAAGCTTCGGGTGTAATGCCAGTGCCCCGCTGGGCCCGCCCTGTGTCCATGAATGCCGCCTCTTAGGTCGCCAAAGGGAATTTGCTTTTCGCATCCGACAGCTGCCGTCGCAGACGGCGACAGTCCGCCGAACACGCCGCCAATTCACCCGCCGGCAGTTGCAGCCTGAACTTTGCACGTCCGTAGGGAATCTGGGCCGTCGAATCGCCTGATATTGTTAACGGACCATCCTATTCTCCCCTGCCAGATCGCGGAGAGATCAAGCGGGACCGGCCAGTTTCGATAGCCACATTCTGACGCTAAGGAGCTTTGCTGTCGGCAAGCTGACGGGTCTTGAATGAATTTCTTGGGAGAATATCTTTGTGTTCTCCCTTCGATGTCGACCACAATGGCTTCGTTCTCGACGTCTTGTCACTGTGCGTCAGCTACCCTGAAGCCACCTCGAGTTTTAGTCCGTTGGTGCGCGGGCCGAACACACCGATCGTCACAACGACGAACACCATTGCCCCCGCGATCAGGGCGAACACACCGGTCACACCGTAATCGCGGAGGCAAAACGCGTCAGGAAACCCGAAAACATCGCGCTGATGCGGCTGATCGAATAGACCACACCAATCGCACGGCTGCGCATACGCGTGGGGAACAGTTGCCTTGAGTATTATTCCAATGACCGCCATCGATGAGGCGGATCCCACCACGATCCACTTGCGCTCGATTCGCTCGGCGAATGACATCGAGACCAGCGGTCCAATAGGATTCGCGATCGCGATCACGAAGGAATAGAGCAGACTGTGCCGTGACGTTGATGCCCTTGGCGATCAGGAGGGTCGGAATCCAGCTTGCAAAGCCGCAGTATCCAATCGACTAAAAAAAGTTGAAGACCAGCATCATGATGGTAAGGCCTCGATATCGGGATTGCCACAGCTCGGCAAAGCTCACTTTCTGCTCCTGGACCACGGGAGGATGAGGCTCCGGTTCGGACAAAGACATACCGGTGCGCGCTACGATCTCGTGTTCAAGCCGGGAAACGATCGCGTCCGCCTCGGCAACACGGCCTCTCTGCGCCAGCCAGCGCGGACTTTCCGGCAAGCCGAGGCGGATGAACCAGACGGCCACCGCGCCCAGACATCCGATCCAGATGACCCAGCGCCATCCGTCAAAGCCTAGGGGAGCCGTCGGCACGAACCACCAAGCAACCAGCGCGACGGTCGGAACGACGGAAAATTGTATAGCCTGTAGGAAGGCAAACGATCTCCTGCGCGAATTCGCCGGCACGAGCACGGTCGTGTAGGAGTCGATCGTAACGATCTCGGCACCGGCGCCGATTCCCGTGAGAAACCAAAAGAAGAGAATCCGCCCTGCGCTGTGTTGACAGGCCAGCAAGGCGGCTGCTGCCATATACCAGAGCAGCGCGCCCGTGAAGACGGCCCGGCGCCCGAAGCGATCGGCCAATTGGCCAAACAGGAGCGTTCCGACGAACAGGCCGGCAAACATGGCGGCCACGAAAGCTCCCAGTCCGGCGAAGCCGAAGAAATTCGTAGTCGAGGTCGTGAAAATTCCGCTTCTGACGAGGCCTGGTCCGATGTAGGCAGTGAAGAAGATGTCGTAGATTTCGAACCAGGCGCAGAGGCCGACCATCAAGACGAGCTTCCAGATCGGCCGGCTCATCGGAAGACGGTCAAGGCGCGCATTGATCATAGCCGCAGCCGATGGGTTATCGGTGTTCAAAGCCCTCACTCCGCTGCCATCCGCGGGTGTTGCGGTCGTTCGTGTCGCCGGCCCATGCATGCCCTTGATCATCCCTCTGCCTCGACTTGTTTTCCTTGTTCAGCACGCATGACCTACGGCATTACGACGATGACTTGTTCCCTTGCCAGCCTCTCGATCTCGCGCGCGTCGAAGCCGGCATCGATCAAAATCTCGTCTGTATGCTCACCTAGACGTGGCGGTTGGCGCGCCAATCCAGGTCGCTCGCGTTCCGTGCCGAATTCGATGGGCATGGCGGGAAGTCGCGTCATCTCTGTTGTGCCTTCGGCCGTGTGGATCGCAACATCTATCAGCCCGCCATGACTGGTCAGATGTGGATCGTTGAACAGGTCCGTCGGCTTACCGACTGGCGCCCAAGAGACGGACGCGCGTTCGCAACGTGCGGCAATCACCGCCTTCGAAAACGGGGTAAGCGCTTCCTGCACGGCGGGTATGAGCCAGCTGCGATGGCTCGCCCGCATGACATTGGTGGCGAGTTCAGGATTAGCGCCGAGGGCGGTGAGCCCAAATTCCTCGGTGAACCGGTTCCATTGCTTGTCGCTAGTGACGCCGACGAAAATCTGATCGTCGCTCGTGTTGAAAACGTCGTAAATGGCCCAGGCATGGTGGCGCTCCGGCATGGGTTTTGGCGGGTGTCCACTCGCGACCGCGCCGGCCATGTGTGTGACCATGAAGAACGCCGCGCTCTCGAACAGTGCGCTGCTGATCCGTTGGCCTCGACCGGTCGCGTCGCGCTCGCGAAGCGCTGCGAGTGCGGCCGTGGCGCCGAAGATTGCGCCTGCGATATCGTTGACGGAAGCACCCGCGCGCAACGGCCGCCCCGCAGGACCGGTCATATAGGCGAGCCCCGCCTGAAACTGCACAACCTCATCGAGCGCCGGCCGCTGCTCGTAGGGACCCGTGAGGAAACCTTTGAGCGCCAGATAGATCAGACGTGGATTGATCGCTTCCAGGTCAGCATAGCCGCATCCCAGCCGCTCCATCGTGCCGGGCGCGTAGTTCTCGATGACGATATCGGCGTCCTTCACCAGCCGATGGACCGTCGCGCGTCCCTCGCGATGCTTCAGGTTGATCGCGATACTGCGCTTATTGCGGTTGAAGCCGGCGAAGAAACCTGCGCCAAATCCAGGCAAACGGCGCGTGTGGTCGCCGTCAGGCGCAGGCTCGACCTTGATCACATCGGCTCCGAGATCGGCTAGTATCAAGCCAGCGCACGGCCCCATGATCGTGTGGCTGAACTCAAGGACCTTCAGTCCCATAAGCGGCTTAGCGGACACCTGTCGCTTTGCTCCGAAATGAATTGAGGCTTCCGGCGTGGAGTAGCTCGCTCGGCAGGCTGTGGCCGACGATCTCTTCCGCCATCCGTCCGACTTCGATCAGCGCGTCGAGGTCGACGCCCGTACTGATCCCCATCTCCTCGCAAAGCAGCACGAGCTCTTCGGTGCAGATGTTGCCGGCCGCGCCCTTGTGCGCGGCGAAGGGACAACCGCCCAATCCGCCGACAGTCGAGTCGAATTTCGTCACTCCCATGCGCAGGCCCGCCATCGCGTTGGCGATCGCTAGCCCGCGGGTGTCGTGAAGATGCAGCGTGATCCGCTGATGCGGCCACCTGCTTCGCACCTCCCCGAGCAGCTTTTCGACGCGTAGCGGCGTCGCCCAGCCCATCGTATCCGACAGGGAAATGTTGCCGATCGCGACACCGCATTCATCGGCAATGCGAAAGCCGTCGCGAAGGGCAGAGATCACCTGCGCCGGTGTGACATCGCCCTGGAAATTGCAGCCGAACGCCGCCATAACCCCGATCCGCCGCACCGGAACGTTTTTCGCCAGATGGAGGAGGGTCTGCTTGCGCATCGCTTCTAGGTTTTCCGCGTGGCTGCGATGCAGGTTCTTGCGGGTGAACGCATCGGAGGCGGACAGCGCAACCGACCCGAAAAGCGTCAGCTTGTCCGAATGTGCGAGGGCCCGATCGAGACCCTTGTCGTTGAACCAGAGCCCGACATAGTGAACACCGGGGGCCGGCCGAAAGCCGGCGGCAACGTCATCGGCATCCGCCCATCCGGGCACGAGGCGAGGATTGACGAAGGAACAAACCTGGATGTGGCGAAGCCCGGTTTGCGCCAAAGCTTCGATGAGGCGAATCTTGTTCGCGGAGGCAATCGGTCCCGGTTCGATCTGAAAGCCTTCGCGCGGGCCCTCCTCCTGGATCTCCACTTCGTTTGGCAGGTCTGCCATCTATCCTCGCTCGGCGCAGTCGCGACCGCGGCCGCGACTGCGCCTCGATTTCTGCGCTGAGCACAGGATTGCCGCCGTGTTCCTCTTTCGTCCAATACTGATTTGACGGCGTTACCCATATGATTCTTAAATACCAGGATGGATATCCGACAGCTTCGCTATTTCATCGCAGTCGCCGAGGAGCTGAACTTCAGCAGAGCTGCACGCCGTCTCAATCTCAGCCAGCCTCCGCTCAGCCTCCAGATCAAGGCCCTCGAGCATGAGGTGGGCGCGCCGCTCTTTCTGCGCCAACGCCGCGGCGTCGAGTTGAGCCAGGCCGGACAGATCCTGCTTGAACAGGCGCGCGAGGCGCTTGCTAAGCTCGATCAAGCGATGAGGACGGCGCAGCGGGCTGCGCGCGGAGAAGTGGGCCTGCTTCGCATCGGCTATACAGGGTCAGCTCCCATCCACGCGTCGTTCTCGAAGATCTTGCGATATTTTTCGCAAAGCTATCCGGAGATACACCTCGAGCTGCTTCATGCTTCCACCAGTGAACAGGCCGAGATGCTGACCGGCCGGCGGCTGGATCTCGGATTCCTGCGACCCTCCCCGACATATCCGCTCCCCAAGAACGTAACCGTTCGCCGGCTCTGGTCCGACCCGCTGGAGTTGTTTGCACCGAAGGGGCATCCGCTACTGCGCGCGCGCGGCGCTATCGCCGTGCAGGCGCTTAAGCCGCTGCCGTTCATCTTCTTTGCAAATGCCAGCCGACGAGGATTGAATGGCCATGTCGTGCATCTCTGCGGAAGCGCGGGGTTCACGCCCAAGGTGGTTCAGGAAGCCGAGGACGGCGGTGCCATTCTGGGCCTTGTCGCCGCGGGCTTGGGGGTTGCCGTGCTGCCGAAATGCTACGGCAAGATCGTCGTGAGCGATGTCGTGCGGCGCCCTCTGACCTCGGCTGAAGCCAAGAGCGATCTCTACCTCGCCTACAATCAAGACCGCGCGTCCGATCACCTGATGCGATTTGTGACGCTCGGGTCCAGTACGGTCACAGCGGACTGAACCCATCTAAACATCAGATAGACCATATCTGGAGGTTAGGTTTGCTAGACTGAAGGCTTGCCGTTTTGCTGGTCCAAGACCGGAACGCGACGTAGTTTGAGCCCGCGTGATCACAACAGGCTACGGAAGTGTAGTGAAGACAGGCTTCGAGCCCCTAATTCTTGCGACACTTGGCTCTTTGCTCTTGTTATCATCAGCCTTTGCGGGCTGATGACCTTCAGTTCTCCAAGCTCGCCTTCAATTTGGCCGCCTAGCATCAGGGGCACTCTAGCGACATGGTCACCATCGCGGGACGAAGCCGGACAATTTCTGTTAGGGGTGTCGGCGCTGACGAGGATAGCACCACGCAATACGCGCTCCAAGTCCGCTTTCGCGGCGACTTCGCCAAGCAGTGCGACTACCCCCTCGACAAGATCGGCCGGATGCCGGCGACCAGAAATTGCGGGCTCCCTGACATCGTCATGCTCAACGTCTATCTGACTTGAAAGGCAGAAGATGACACCTCGAGCATGACTTGCACTATTCGCCTCCCTCGTAGAACAGCTCGAGTGGCAGGCCGACCAGGGACTTCCCGATCCAGTCCCGCGCGATTACGTTGGACGGCCCCATGGCGATACCGGCCCGGGCATCGCGAAACGACCGTTCGATCGGCCCACGCCGATAACCGTAACCACCGGTTACGGTCAACGCCGCAGCCGCCACCTTGTTGGCTACCTCGGCGGCGTGGACCTTGAACTCCGTCAATGGAATCAGGATCTCGCTCTGCGGCTTTCCAGCGTGCCACAGCTCATCCAGCTTGGCGGCGAGCTCGTTGCGCCATGGTCGCAACGTTTCGACCAGCACCTTCGCTGCGCCGAGCTCCTGACGGATCGCCTGATAGTCCGACAAGTTCTTGTTCTTGTCCTTGTGAACGAAGCTCGATGTATGGGCGACCGCCGCATTGAGAGCACCTCGTGCGACCCCCTCCCACACGGCCCCGAGACCGATCAGATAAACCGGAGAGACACCGTCATAGATGATCTCCTTGCCCTGCCCCTCAGCGCCAAGCCGGTCGCGGCTTGGAACCTTGACGTCCGTATAGCGGATCGGTCCGGAATGATTTGCCCGCACGCCGAGCGCTTCCCAGGGCCCGGCTTCGATTCCGGGCGCCTTGCCATCGACGATAAAGAAAGAGATATCGGTCTGGTCCTTGGCGCCGGGAGAGCGTGTTTGCATCACATAAAAATCGGCATGACCCGAGCTCGTAGTGAAGGATTTCTCTGCGTTGACGACATAGTTGGCGCCGTCGCGCGAAGCCTCGGAGAAGTTGTACCACCAATGTCCGCCCGACGCCCGTTCGCTAGTCGAATATGTGCCGAGCAAAGTGCCGCCTTTCGCTTTGAGCCAACGCTCCTTCTGGTCATCATTGCCGAACAGGTTGATGGTCTGCGCTGCGCCGACATGCATGACGTAAATGAGGCCTGTCGATGCATCATGCAGACCGATCCGATAAGCAGCCTCCGCGAAGTCGCCATGGCTCAATCCGAGTCCGCCGAAACGGAGCTCGTTGAGGACTCCTGTCCATCCGGCCGCAGCCAGAGCCTGAAGATTTTCTCTCGGAAACCGGCCTTCGAGGTCATTGCGCCCTGCATAGAGCTTGACTGTCGTCTCTATCGCTTCGTCAAGGCGCGAATAGATGTCGTTCTCTGCGGCGCGCGCCAGGTTGTTCTTGCTCATGATAGCCTCCTCACTGTCTTCCAATACAACTGTTCAAGCGGCCGCGTGATCGGCCGGTGACGGACCGCGCAAGGCGGCAAGATGTGCCGCGCTCTCCTCAGGACTCCCAAGATAGAGCGCCTTGATCTCGGGGCGCCCGCGCAGATCAGCAGCATCGCCCGACAGCGCCATCGAACCGCCTTCGAGCACGGCGGCGCTGTCGGCGTAACGCAGCGCCACTGTCGAGTTCTGCTCGGCCACCAGGATCGACAATCCTTCTTCGCGGTTGAGCCGTTTCAGCGTGCTGAAGATCGTCTCGACCACAAGTGGCGCAAGGCCCATCGACGGTTCGTCCAGCACCAGGAGCCGCGGGCGCGACATCAAGGCGCGGCCGATCACTGTCATCTGCTGTTCGCCGCCCGAGGTGAGACCCGAGGCAGAGCGCCGGCGCTGTTTCAGGCGCGGAAATAATGTGTAGATGCGTTCAAGTCCTGCCGCGATCTCGCCACGCGACAAGCCTCCTCCAATGCCCCCGGCCACCAGGTTCTCCTCGACGTTGAGCGCACGAAAGCAGTGGCGGCCCTCCAGCACCGGGACCAGACCGAGGCGCACCAGATCGGCGGACGTGAGCGCGGCGGTATCGCGCCCGTCGAACACGACGCGTCCGTGCGTGAGCTGACCGCGCTCGGCATGCAGCAGATTGGAAATCGCCTTGAGCGTGGTGGACTTGCCCGCTCCGTTGGCGCCGAGCAGGGCCACGATCTCGCCGCGGCGCACCGTAAGCGAGACATGGGACAGGGCACGAATGGCATGATTGTAGGTCGCGGCCAAGCCTTCGAGCATGAGAAGATGATCGCTCATGGTGATGATCCGGATTTTCTGGACCAGGAACCGGCGCACCGGCTCCTGGTCGTCTCGGGTCCCTTTTACTCGCTGACTGCCGTGTCGTCAGAGGTGCGGATCTTGATGTTGTGTTCAGCCGCGTAAGCCGCCGCGGACTTCTCGATGGTCGGCCGCAGTGAAGCCCAGTCGGGCGCGATCCAATCCGACACCACCTTCCACTTCACGCCATCCCACTGCTGGAAGGTCACGCGGCCATCGCCTTCGTGATTGTCCCAGGTCACGTTGATGGAATGGAACAACCCTTTGGCGCCAAGCGCCTCGACTCGCGCCGGATCGAGCTGCAGATGCTCGAAGCCCCACCGCACCTCATCGCCGGACAGCGTGCGCTTGCCGAATTTCTGCTGGGCGATCCGGATCGCTTCGACATTGAGGATGCCGTTGACGATGCCGAGGTTGTGATAGACGCTGCCGATCCGCTTCTTGTCGTCGAGATTGCCTTTGCCGGCGCCGTAGACGGTCTTGATGATCTCCTGCAGCACTGGATATTCGGCGCCCGAGGCCTGCGTCGTGATCGCGACATAGCCCTTGGCAGCATCGCCCGCGGGAATGACGTCCTCCTCCGAATTCGACCAGACATTGCCGATGATGTGATCGACCGGGAAGCCGACCTTCTGCGCCGTCTTCAATGCCACCGGGTTCATCACGCCCCAGCCGCGCAAGACCACGTAGTCGGCCTTAGCACGACGGATCGATAGCCACTGTGACTGCTGTTCGTTGCCGGGATGCGGCACTTCGATCTGCTCCAGGGAAAAGCCGTATTTGTCGGCGAGAAGCTGATAGATCGGGATAGTCTCCTTGCCATAGGGCGAGCCGTGATAGAGCACGACGATCTTCTTGCCTTTGAGCTTATCGGTGCCGCCCTCGCGCGTGGCGATGTAGTTCACGATACCCGAAGTTTCGCTGTAGGGATTGAGCAGAAGCGGAAACACATAAGGGAACACGCGACCGTCGGTGGAATCGGTACGGCCGTGGTTGATGGTGATCAACGGCACCTTGTCCTTGGTGATCCGATCGATCATCGCATAGGCGATCCCGACCGAAAGCGGATTCCAGGCCGCAACACCCGGATGGTTCTTCAGCCGCTCATAGACCTCAACGCCGCGCTCGACCTCATACTGCGTCTCGCCCTCCTCCCAGGTCAGCTTGACGCCGTTGACGCCGCCATCGCGGATATTGACCAGATTGAGATAGTCGATGAAGCCGCCGAAAAAGCCGGTGCCGCCGGCCGCGTAGGGGCCGACCCGGTAGCTCTGCAGCGGAAAAAACTGCTCATCGGCGTAAACCGGCAGCGCAGCGCCGATGGCGAGCGCCGCGGCAAGCGCAGCAGTGCGGAGAGATTTGGACAGGAGCATAAATTTTCCTTTCATTCAGGAGACAATTCAATTGTGAATGGGACGGGACTGCGGAGGGAAAACTCGGCGCCGGATCTTGTCCGCGACGCGATCGACCAGCGCGATCAAGCCGCACGGCTCGGCGATCAGTAGGCCAATGATCAGTGCGCCGATGACGATGCGCTGGCTCATCTCCAGCACGCCGGAATCGAAGACGTTGCCGAGCAGTGCGGCGCCAAACCGCGAGAGCAGCAGCGGGAATACGACGATGAACGCCGCGCCGAGAAACGCGCCGCGGATCGAGGCCAGGCCGCCGATTATGATCATGAAGAGGATCTGGAACGAGCGGTCCAGGTTGAAGCCGGCGGGCTCAACGGTGCGCAGATAGGCGAAGGCCCACAGCACCCCGGCGACGCCGATCAGGAACGACGAAACCCCGAAGGCGAGCAGCTTGGTGCGCAGCAGCGGTACGCCGATCACCTTGGCCGCGACCTCGTGGTCGCGTAGAGCCATGAAGTTCCGCCCGACTTGCGAGCGCAGCAGCCGGGTCCCGAGCAGCGTCGCAACAACGACGACGGTCAGCGAGAAGACGTAGCGCCCGACTGCGCCGGAGAAGCTCAGGCCGGCCACCGCCAGCGGCGGCGCGTCGATCACGCCGGATGGATTATTGTTCGAGAACCAGCCGAACTTGGTGAGCGCCCACTGCACAAAGAACTGCGCCGCCAACGTCGACACCGCGAGGTAGAAGCCGCGCAGTCGCAAGCTTGGGAGACCGAATACGATCCCCACCGCAGCAGCGACAAAGCCTGCGGCCACGAGACTGGCGAGAAACGGCAGGCCAGGCAGCCTCAGATTGAAATTATAGGCGGCATAAGCGCCCACCGCGAGATACGCGGCCGACCCGAGCGAGACCTGCCCCGCATAGCCGGTGAGCAAGTTGAGGCCCAGAGCCGCGAGCGCGAGCGCGAGAAACGGCGTCAGCACCGCATCTAACAGGTAGTCGGAGCCCGCGAACGGAATGACGGCGTAGGCGGTGATCAGCAAAACCGCGAGGCCGAAGCGATTCGGCGTGAACCAGCGCACAGCAGCGGAACGAATGGGCGTGGTCATCGGTCAGACCCTTTCCACCAGCTTCTGTCCAAACAGCCCTGACGGACGCAACAGCAGGAAAGCGAGCGCCACTACATAGGCCGCCCACGCCTCGATGCCGCCGCCAAGCAGCGGGCCGACATAGACCTCGGCCAGCTTCTCGATGGCGCCGATCAGGAGGCCCCCGACGATGGCGCCCGCCACCGAATCGAAGCCACCGAGCACCAGCACGGGCAGCGCCTTAAGCACGACGAGCGAAAGCGAAAACTGCACACCGAGGCGCGCGCCCCACAACAGACCCGCGACCAGTGCGACGACCCCCGCTGCGGTCCACACCGCCGCCCAGACGCGGGACAGCCGCAACCCCACCGCTAGTGCGGCGAACTGATCATCGGCGACCGCGCGGAACGCCAGCCCGGTTCGCGTGTAGCGAAAGAAAAGCGCAAAGGCGGTGACCAGCGTCCCGGCAATAGCCGCAGCGAACAGGTCGAACTGGCTGATCAGGACGCCGCCCACCTCGAACGGGATATCTTTGATGCCGAGATCGAGACCGTGGACCTGGGTGCCCCACAACAGCTGCGCGGCGCCCTCGATGACATAAGAGAGGCCCAGCGTCGCCATGAACAGCGCCATCGGCGACTGATTGACCAGCGGCCGCAGCACGACGCGCTCGACGGCCACGCCGAGAGCCACCATGATCACGAGCGTGACCCCCGCGCCGAGCCAGAACGGCACGCCGCGCTCGACCAGGCTCACGAAGGTGAGAGCCGCGAACAGCAGCATCGCTCCCTGGGCGAAGTTCAAGACGCCGGACGTCTTGTAGATCAGCACGAAGCCGATCGCGACCAGCGAGTACATGACGCCCGATAAGAGCCCGCCGACGAGGACCTCAATGAAGAACTGGTAGTCGAACATCAGATCACGAGCTCCGTCTCGCCCTCATGAGCTACACCGAGATAAGCGTCGATCACCGCCTGATCGGACCGCACCTCATCCGGCGAGCCGTCGGCGATCTTGCGGCCGTAATCGAGAACCGCGATTCGATCGGAGAGACCCATGACGACGCCGATGTCGTGCTCAATCAACACAATAGTGGTGTCATACGCGTCGCGCGCATTGCGGACGTGTGCTGCCAAATCCCGTTTCTCTCCGAGAGTCACGCCAGCGAGCGGCTCGTCCAGCAGTAACAGCCGTGGGCGTGCGACGAGCGCTCGTGCGAGCTCCACCCGCTTCAGGATTCCATAAGGGAGCCCGCCTGCGAGCTGATGTTTGACCGCGCCGAGGTGAAGAAACGTAATCGCTTCCTCGGCAGCGGCGCGAGCCTTGGCTTCCTCGCGACGTGCCTGCGGCGTCGACAGGATCTGCCGCACGAAGCCGGCCCGTCGGCAGTGCACGAGGCCCATCATGACGTTATCGAGCACCGACAGGCCCTTGAACAGCGCAAGGTTCTGAAATGTGCGCGCTACGCCGACCGCGGCGAGCCGCGCGGTCGGCACATGCCTGAACCGTTCGCTGCCGAGCTGCACCACGCCGCGACCAGGACGGTAGAGCCCACTCACCACATTGAGCAGCGAGCTCTTCCCGGCCCCGTTTGGACCAATGATGGCCCGGATCTCGCCCTTCGCAACGGCAAGATCGATGCCGTCAAGCGCAGTCACGCCGCCAAAACTGAGCGAGATACTCTGCAGCGTCAATACCGGCGCACCGGCATCGACGCGCACAGCGCCCGCGGCACGAGGCGTTCCCCCCGCTACATTCGAGTGCACGGTGGCGCGCTCGCGCGCACGCGCCACGATCAGGGAGTTACCGGGCGCTGTCGCAATGAGGCTCATACGTCGCCCTACTCCGCCGCCTGAACGTGTGGCGCGCTCTGGGCCTCGAGTTCGCGAACCAGTGGGATCACTTGCTCGCCGAAATATTCGACTTCTTCCTGGAAATGCAGGAAGCCGAGCAGGATCAGGTCGGCACCGGCCCGCTTGAGCTCGAAAATGCGCTCGGCGACCTGCTGCGGCGTCCCGATCAGGTCAGAGCGGAAACCGTCGTTGTATTGAACCAGGTCCTGGAAGGTGGATTTGGCCCAATTGCCTTCGCGCTCGGGGCTGGCATTTCCGGCATTCTGGACCTCGTGATGGAAGCCGCCCACCGCTTCAGGGATTGCCTTGTCGAGGATCTCCTGGAGGACATCCTTAGCTTCCTTTTCGGTCTGCCTGACGATGCCGAATGCGTTGATGCCGATCTTGGTTCGCCAGCTCTTGCCGAACGTCTTTTCCTTGGTCCTGATGTCGTCGACCTGCGCCTTCAGCCCGTCCGGCGTGTTGCCATTTGTGAAGTACCAATCTGACACCCGCGCCGCCATGTCGCGAGCCGCGCGCGAGGAGCCGCCCTGGAAAATCTCCGGCAGAGGATCGAGCGGCTTCGGCTTGAGCGAATAATCACGGAACCGGTAAAAATCACCACCTAGAGTGTAGCTCTCCTGGCTCCAAATCCCACGCAGGGCATTGATGAACTCTTCGGAGCGGCGATAGCGCTCGTCATGATCGAGCCACGGCTCGCCAATGGCATGGAATTCACCGCGGAACCAGCCCGATACGATATTGACCGCAACGCGGGCGTTGGTCAGCTGGCTGATCGTTGCGATCTGCTTCGCGGCCAGCGCTGGATTCCACGGCCCGGGAAGGATCGCGGCGATGACGTTGAGTTTCTCAGTCGCAGCAAGAAGTGCGTGCGAGAAGCTGACGGATTCGTGCTGCTTGTCGGCACCGTAGCCCGCAGTGAAGCGGATTTGGCTCAAGGCGTAGTCGAAGCCGGCCTTCTCGGCGATCTGGGCAAGCTTCCGGTTGTAATCGATATCCCAACTGGTGCGCTGCTCGATAGATGAGATAACAAGGCCGCCGGATACATTCGGGACCCAGTAAGCAAATTTGATCGGGTCGCTGTTCGTGGTCATAACTGTCACCTCAGGTGAATTAGCTTGCGACGATGTGGACAACGGACGGAAATCAGGCACCTCACCGCATGGACGTCGTTCGATACGAACGATCGCACGCCTGTTTCGAAACTAGGCTATGATTTGAAGACGTCTTGGCGATCTGCGGTGCAGTTAAGCCGATGCGAGATTGACATCATCAACAGATCGGCGCACGGGGCCATGCAACACACGGTTCCACATGTATCGGCGCCTGCGGCCTCATCGACGAGATCATTGCAAATCATCGAGCTCCCCTCTCGAGCACCATTGATCGACGATCAATAGTCTCAGAGAAACAACGAGCGCACGAGTCTAAGATCAACTCTTTTTCGTCGTACTCGTAAAAATCGCTTCCTTAGATTTGCGGCAAACGGATCGTTTGTTACTGCACGATGCAGATCTCGTGAGGGACAGCTCGCTTGTCGCCGCTGACAACGACTGCATTGACCGCCCTGATGAAGCCTTTGCTGCGTCCGGCTCTGGCAAAGATATTCTCTCGGTCCATCGCCTCGCAGAACATGAACAGCGTAACTCGTCTTGCATCACATCAATTCATGTCACCGAGCACAGGCTGCGTGGCATCGCGAAAGAAAGCCGATGCGCGAGCAGCTCGATTAAGCATCACTTGCTGATCGAACATTGCAATAGACCTGCGCTTTCACCAACAAGCAGATGAAAGAAGCGTTGGGTATCGACGCCTTGGTGCTTTCGGTCTAACACAGCCGTTCTCGAAACACGGCCCCGCGTGGCCGAGTTGCTCTTTGCGTTGCTGCCTCAGGCGGCCGCAACGGGTCACTGTGGACTGCATCATGACGCGATGTGCGTAGGGGTAGATCTTCCGTGGAAAAAATCTTGAGCGTGAAATCTCGTGGGGCTGGGTGGCGCTCAGTTCTGTCGAACGTGCGTGGTCAGTTGGCGGAAACTGCAGTCGCTCGCGACCGCAGCGGAGGTACAGCCAAGGCGGAGCGCGATCTTCTGCGCCGCTCCGGCCTGCTTCTGTTGTCCGTGCCTTGCGAGTATGGCGGTATCGGCGCATCCTGGATCGATATCTTCGGCGCGGTGCGGGAGTTGGCGCAGGTCGATCCCTCGCTCGCCCATCTCTTCGCCTTCCAACATCTCCAAATCGGCTCGATCCTGCTCTATGCTAGCCGTGAACAGCAGGCGTCGCTGCTGCGTGGCACCGTCGAACAAGGCTGGTTTTGGGGCAACGCGCTCAATCCACGGGACGCGCGCACACACCTCACGGCAGACGGTACAGGATTCCTCCTCGACGGCATCAAGAGCTTCTGTTCCGGCGCTCGAGACTCGGATCGCCTGTTGGTTTCAACACATGATGCCCGAGGCGGATTCCACATCGCTGCCTTGCCAACGGTACGTGAAGGCATCACTGTGCTGGACGACTGGGACAATATGGGCCAGCGGCAGACCGACAGCGGCACCGTGAGCTTTGAGCGTGTTGCAGTGGCGCAGCATGAAGTGCTGGGGCCGCCTGGTCCCTTCGGTACGCGTGCGTCGCTCCGCGCCTGCCTCGCCCAGACCGTGCTGGGCATGATCTATCTGGGCATTGCGCAGGGAGCGCTTGAGCAGGCGATTACTTTCACGCGAGAGCAATCGCGGCCTTGGCCGGGATCGGGTGTCGAGACAGCATTGGAAGATGCTTATATTCAACAACACTATGGCGAGTTTCATGTCGCGCTTGCCGGCGCCGAGGCCCTCTCGGAGCGTGCACTTGCGCAGTTGAAGGCTGCCTGGGATGAGGGCGACAAACTTGGCGCCGAAGGTAGAGGAGAGGCGGCGGTGGCAATCGCCACTTTTAAAGTTGCCGCGATGAAGGCGGGGCTCGATATCGCAACACGACTGTTCGAGGTTACAGGCGCGAGAGCTACCCACGCACGCCATGGCTTTGACCGCTATTGGCGCAACCTACGAACCCATTCGTTGCACGATCCGGTTGACTACAAGCTGAAAGATCTGGGCTGCTTCATCCTGACCGGCCGCTACCCGGTTCCGGGATTCTATTCCTAACAAGAAGCGATCGCCGACGCCTTCCGAGCATTCACGCCAAACGAAGGCACCAACGCCGTAGGATACCGTTCAACCGGTTTCGTGGACTGCTACGCGGCCGGTTTGGCGTGTGATATGGCCCTGGACTTTGCGAACGGTCAACAGCCGGCACAAATGACGATGGGTCACCACGATTGTGAAAGCCAGTTAATATGAGGGGGCCGGATCCAGCGCTTCCTGCTCCAGGTGACGCACGTCAGATCCGAACGCCAACCACTCCGCAAGCTCACAAATTGCACTGTCGGATTTTGCGATCGAGACGAGACTCGGATCGGCATCTGCCGGCTGGCCCGCTCGCTCGGCCAGCTCCCTGGTCATCAAGTGAGGACGGGGCCCGCGGGGCAGATTTTGCTCAAGATTCCTGAAGATCCGCAGGCCGCCGGCGTCCACATCACCGCAGCGAAGGAACGGCACCTCGGCCGGCAGGAGCTTCAGAACCTTAGCTAGAAGCTCGATGCCCCCGACGTCGGGAAGCCGCCGGTGTACATGACCAGGCTGCCGTCCTCGATCTCGCGAACCTGCCGATTGAAGCTCGCGTAATTCTCGACTGTCAGGATGGCGGTCGCCGCTCCAAGATCGACAGCTGCGAGAGCATCTCCGGATGGACTGAGGCGAACGGCTTGGCACAGCTATCGATCAGACGACCGAGCCCCCATCCAAGGCAATAGGCCCTCTTATATGAACAGGATGACTGAAACGCTCCAGCCCCATGTTCGTCCAGACGACGTCGGCCGCCGCGCCAGGCTGGCCGATCCGAACGGCGATGACGGCGGCAAGCCTCGATGCGTGGCGATCGAAGGCCTTCGGATCGTCCGTTGCCTTGAGAGAGAAGGTACGCGCGTACAGTCCGCGAGCCTCCTCTCGCGAGATGGACGCAAGCAACGTGAAGAACTCCGTGGTGGCATCGGCCTGAGCGACTGTTAGGCGATAGGCGGTCTCGCCGCGAGACCAGCTAGCGGTCATCTCGTCCAATAGGGTTTCGACCCACGGTTCGCCGGCCGCTGCGACAGGAAGCAAGTCTTCTGATGCGTTGCGCGGTCGCCGGCGCAGTCGGACGTCCGAGATGCCTGGCGAGCAGCTCAGGATCGCGAGCGCGGACTCGCTCGATCAGGTGGTCCCGCTCCCTCTTGCCCCGCTGCACCTCAACGGCGCCGAACGTCTCCGCTGCGCAACGGCTCACCAGCTGCGCTGTCGAGAGCCTGTCGTACTCCGGGGCTGCGGTTGCCGGCCGTGAGCGATCAGGGTTGCGCTCGCTCCGCTCCAGCAGCCGCTCGAGGAATTCGACGCCCGGATCCGTCGTACGAACGTCGCTCATTCCGCAGCCTGGTCCCGCGGGACAGCTTCAGCCTTCTCGGCAGCGATCAGCTCGGATTTGAACACGTCGAAGCCCTTGCGGTATGGATCGATGGCAACGATGGCGTCGCGGGCCTTCTCCGTCAGGAATCCGGTGTCGATCATAACCTGATTGCCCAGCCTGTTCACGTTCACGACAGTGTCGACCACTTCCATGAACACATGACGCTTTTCGTCGGGGTAGCCAGCATGACCTGGAGTCAGAGATCACGCATAAATTCCGAACACTGGCCGATGGCCTTAAGGCGGTTGAAGGCCTCGTCAAAGATGGCAAGTGACAGTCCGCTCTCGCCGTGCGCCGGTTCTGGTAGCCGAAGCGAGGGCGCTCCAGGGCGATCGCCCTCATGCGCTGGCGAAGGCCGGCTTCGTCCGCGCGGGTCGTCCGGTATCTCATGGTCATGCGGCAGCAGCCGATGACTTTACACGCTCGCCGTTCGCTCATTCCGAAGGCGCCTCGGAGATGGACGACAGCTTTCCGCTTAGCTGCGGGCGCGTCCTCCTCCTTCATCATAGAAAGGTCAGATCAAAAAGAGGAGAGTATCATGGCCCATCGCAATTTGCCGCGACCGGCGGCTTCTATGGAATCGACATTGGGCAAGAGCCTGTTCCACGCCGTTGGCCTGAGCTGCGACGCCACACCTGTTCAGAAAGTTCGCTTTCGACGGGACACCCTTCTTCAGTTCTTTGCTCGCGCACAACCAAGCATAGTTGGCATGGAATCCTGCGCCGGTTCACAGTGGCTCGCTCGGAAGATACAGGCACTTGGTCACAAGGTGCGCCTGATCCCCGCGCAATTCGCGAAACCTTACGTGAAGTCAAATAAGAACGATATCATCGACGCCGAGGCGATCGCCGAGGCCGCGACGCGACCGCCAATGCGCTTCGTCGCCGTGAAGGAGAAGGGCCAGGTCGATCTTCAAGCGCTGCATCGAATCCGTGACCAGATGGTCGGCTCGAGGACACGCCTGATCAATCAGATGCGGGCTTTCTGCCTCGAGTACGGTGTACCTTTGCGTCAGGGTGCCGGAATATTCAAACTCGAGTGCCGCGCGCTTTGAATGACGAAGGAAACGATTTGTCACCAGTGATGCGTCGCCTGGTGGGCGATCTCTTCGCCGATTTCCGCCGCCTCGAAGAACGGATCCGCGAAGTGACAAAGGAGATCGAAGCGGTCGCCGATCGAGAGGACGTCACGCGCCGGCTGATGACAATCCCTGGTATCGCGCATTGGGTGCGACCACCGTACTTGCCGCGATGGGTGATGGGCTGCAGTTTCGCAAGGCCCGCGACCTTGCTGCCTGGCTGGGGTTAGTGCCCAGGCAATACTCGACCGGCGGAAAACAGACGTTGCTTGGCGTCAGCAAACGCGGCAACCGTTATGTGAGAAAGCTTCTAGTGCATGGCGCACGATCCTGCTTCCGGCATTTGGACCGGACGCGCGATCGCCTAGGAAGCTGGCTCGACAGGCTGCAGGCTCGGATGCATCCGAACAAGGCTGTTGTCGCTCTAGCCGCCAAGATGGCCCGCATTGTCTGGGGGGTCTTGAACAAGCCTGAAGCTCTCTACGACCGCAGAGATCCTGCTTTCACCTGACGCTTCTGGCTTCGATTGCAAGGCTCAGGAACAGTGATGACGAAACAGTGGATCAACATGCCGTAAGCCCTGTGCAAAAAAGCGGGCTTCGTGCCCGAACCATTTATTGGGAACGGCGTGCGCGGATCTCATCATGGCCTGGCTGCAACAGCAGTCCACTCGCGAGAGGCCGGATACATTTATGCAACTGAAAGCGTCATTTTTGCTGTTACGAACCCTTGCACGGACGGGGCCGACCATACATTCTTTCCCAAGAGGTCCTTCAAGGCCGCATTGTCCAGCATGGCGTCAGCCAGCAGCCGCTTCAGCCGCGTGTTCTCGTCCTCCAGCATCCTCAGCCGCTTGGCCTCCGAGACCTCCAGCCCACCGAACTTGGCCTTCCATTTGTAGATGCTGGCATCGCTAACGCCATGCTTGTGGCACAGATCGGCGACCGAAACGCCGGCCTCATGCTCCTTCAAATCCCGACGATCTGCTCGTCCAAAAAGCGGCTGCGCTTCATGCTCTTGCCCTGTTGTGGGCCAGAACGAACTTCAAACTGGATTAAGCCCGTGGGGCAAGGTCACCTGTTTTCCTAGAATAGCTTATGAGAAAACCTGCCATCCGGCCGCTTGTTACCCAATGGTACGATCCGCTGCCAGAAGAGAAGCGAGCGCGCCCCAGCTCTATGAGTTCAAGACGTGGCCTTCAAAGAAACACTACTCGCACTACCTGAACTTCCGCTAACGCAAGAGTTGAAGGGCGAAGCCAGTGGCTCTTCACGCCATCGTCAGCGAGTTATACCGACTCTCGATGAGGAAGTCGGATCACGTTAGAACTGCTTGCGAGGTATCGGCCCCAAGCGTCCATCAGCTGCCGTCGCTTCTTCAACGCATTGCCCCGCCGATAAGCTTGCTCCGTTTCGTCTCCCACCTTGTGTGCTAGTGCCATCTCTGCGATTTCACGCTCGAAGCGGGTCTCATCACCTGCCCAATCGCGGAAGCTGGACCGGCACCCGTGAGTTGTCATCCTCGGATAGACGGCTTTGAGGGCATGGAGCACGGCATTCATACCGAGCGGCTTCGCATGGTCTTTTGACCAATGCCCGGCGAATACATAGGCCTCGCGCACAGCCTCCTTCGGGATGACCGCTTTTAAAATCGCAACCGCGCGGTCGCAGAGAGGCACTTGGAAATTTTTGCCTTCTGCATGGTCTTCGGTTTTCATCCGTTCTGCAGGGATGGTCCAAAGCCTCTCTGCGAAGTCCACCTCGCGCACCCGCATCAGGCGGGCTTCTCCGGTCCGGACCGCCGTCAAGATGATGTATTCAGCCGCAAGATTGACGGCGGTGTCCGCCGCTTCGTGGTTGGCCTGTAGCGCCTGAACAATGCCGGGGACGTCCTTGTAGGGCGCGGCCTTATGATGGCGCTTCGAGCGCTTTGACTTCGGTAAGAGCGGCTTCAGAGTCCTCCACATGGCGGGGTTCTTACCCGACCGAAGACCTTTGGCCTCCGCAGCGTCAAGCACGCGCTCAATCCGGCTTCGCGTTTCGCGCGCCGTGCGGTTGATCGTAATCCATATGGGCGACAAGATCCGCAACACATCGTTCACCGTGATATTGGCGAGTTCGATATCCCGGATTGGCTTGCACCGGACCTTCAGGTCCCGTGTCCAGTCAGCCAGCGTGTTTTTGCCTTTGAAGCCCGCCTTGATCGATAGGAGGAAGGCATCCGCGAATTCTCCGAACCTGACAGTCGCAATTACCTCGGCGCGCCGCTCCGCCACTGGGTCCTTGCCTTCGGCCAGTTTCTTTCGTGTGTCTGCGGCCTTGAGGCGGGCATCCGCCAGCGAGATGCCGTCCCTGCCTTTGCCCTTAGCGGCGCCTAGTCCGATTTCACGGCGCTTGCCCGTGCCGCGCGCGCGGTACAGGAAAATCCATTGGCGCCGCGCATGTGCTCCAGCCTCAATCGCGAGGTAAAGCCCACCCCCGTCGCTGTGGCGGCCGGGCTCAACGATAATCTCAGCTTCCCGAGCGGACAGCTTGTGCAACTGTCTTTTTGCCATTACCGCCCCACCAACCGCCCCACCATTGAACACGGATTGCAGCGGAAGGCGGCGAACGTCCGTGAACGGCGGCGAATTTCGAGTGACGCCATTATAGCAGAGCTTACAATGGGTTAGAAGCCTCGGCGAACGGTTGAGGACGAGAATGGAATTTCACCGCGGACGCGGTGATGCCAGTCGCGCCTTACTTTTGTCTGGGGCTCACTTGGCTTGCGGACTATTTTGCTTGCGGACTATTTGGCTTGCAGACTATTTGGCCTTCCCCGCCAGCCAGTCCCGTCCCTCGCCATAGAGCTTCTCGACCTCGGGACCGATCAGGCCCGGCATGTCGCGCTTGACCTTGTAGCCGATCAGCTCCTGCATGTAGGCGAGATGCCGATAGCCTTCGGGCAGCGCGGCGAGCGCCCGCTGGTCGAGGCGAAGGCTCGCGGCGGGGTCGACCGGGTCGATCCGGTCCTTCTCATAGATCGGCTGGCGGCGGACGATGCCCCACTGGTCCTTGCGCTTCTCCAGGCAATCGTAGAACCGCCCAGTGCAGACGACGTCGCAAAGCACGTCGTGTACCAGGGCCCGCTGCGAGATCGTCATCTTGGTTTGCGCGATGGCACGCTCGCCCGAAAGGTCGATGCTGGTGCCGCCGAGGAAATGCAGGATGCGGACGCCCCTGGCAAAGCCTTCCTGGCTGACCCGCATGAACTCCCGTGCCGGCCCCTGAAACCAGGTCGCGGACATCCAGCCCTCTTCGTGCCAGACGGTGGCAAACCGCTCCCAGTCGCCGGCATCGCGCCACACTGCCCAGTTCTCGACGAGGTCACGAATGGCGAGGCGGTCGAGCAGTTGCGGGTCCATGGGCTCGTCTCCAATTTGGGCAATGGGTGAGGTATGAGCGGCGAATTCGATGCCCGTCAAGCGGACACGAAAAATCCGGCGTGCCCTGCAGCACGCCGGATCAAACCTTCGACGCCAAATGGCGGCCCGTTTTCTTACGCCGCCGGTGCCTTCGGCGCGCGGTTGCGCGAGTTGCGCTGGAAGAACAGCGCCTGGCTCGCCACGGCCGACACCATCGCGGGCTGGAACGGCTTTGAGATCAGGAACGCCGGCTCCGGCCGCTCGCCGGTGAGGAAGCGCTCTGGGTACGCGGTGATGAACACCACCGGCACCTCGAAGGTGCGCAGCAATTCGTTGACCGCATCCAGGCCCG
Organism: Bradyrhizobium manausense; assembly: GCF_001440035.1. Lineage (GTDB taxonomy): Bacteria > Pseudomonadota > Alphaproteobacteria > Rhizobiales > Xanthobacteraceae > Bradyrhizobium > Bradyrhizobium manausense. Next base: position 56,927 of record NZ_LJYG01000023.1, read on the forward strand.
ACGAGCCGTCGGCGAGCTGGATGTCGGCGAGGATGAGGCCCGGCCGCTTGTTCTTGGCCAGCGCCACCGCATCGGCATGGGTGCGCGCGACGCCGACGACATTGTGGCCGAGATTCTTCACCAGGCTCTCGAGGTCCATGGCGATGAAGGTCTCGTCCTCGATGATCAGCACGTCGGTTGCGATCTCCGCCGCCATCTCGCGGCCGGCCGCATCGGCCAACCGGCGCGTCTCGGCAACATCGGTGCCGAGGATGAAGGCGACTTCCTCTTCCGAAAAGCCCTCGAGCGAGAGCAGCAGGAAAGCCTGTCGCGGCAGCGGCGTGATATTGGACAGCCGGCGTTCCGGCGGCATCGGCAACGTCGCCACCTCGGAATCGTCATTGACCGAAACCGAATTCCAGATCTGGGTGAACAGCCGGAACAGGCCGGCCCGCGGGCCATGGCTCTCGTCGAGCACGCTGGGATCTCCCAGCATGGCTTCCAACATGGCTGCGACATAGGCGTCGCCTGAGGCCTGGCTGCCGGTCAGGGCGCGCGCATACCGGCGCAGCAACGGCAAGTGTTCAGCAACGAGCTGTGAACGGGACATCCCCACTCCATTCATCATCGGACCAACCTTGAGAAACCAGGCAATACGAGGGGAGGCCCGGGTTCCCCTGCTGGGGCTGATTACGCCTCAGCATAAGAAAAGTTCCCATTGGCTGGGAACTTTTTGTCGAACGTCGAATTGAACTCGTCCAGGGAACGGCTCCCGGTTGAGAAAACTTCTCTATTTTGCAGTCACTTAACTCGGGGAAACGTGGAACAGGTCATGAAAGATCTCAAGCAAGCCAGCAAAAGCACGACCCCCGGCAAGGGAGGCCTCACTCCGGAGATTCAATCCCGGATCGGCCATCAACTGCGCGCGATGTATGATGACGTTGTGCGGCAGGGGGTTCCGGACCGGTTCGCGGAGCTCATCAAAAAGCTTGATGCGCCGGGTGGGTCTCCAAACGAGAATGGGGCTGGGGGCTCCAACGACAACACTGGGAGGGACTAATGCCTCTCACAAACTCCCTGCGTGACGACATTCTGGCGGCCGTGCCAAGCCTGCGCGCATTCGCCATATCGCTCAGCGGCAATGCCGACCGCGCCGATGATCTGGTGCAGGAGACGCTGCTCCGCGCGCTCGCCAACATCGACTCGTTCCAGCCCGGCTCCAATCTGCCGGCGTGGTTGTTCACGATCCTGCGCAACCTGTTCCGCTCCGATTATCGCAAGCGGCGGCGCGAGGTCGAGGATGCCGAGGGCAACTATGCCAAGACGCTGAAGACGCAGCCCTCGCAGAACGCCCATCTCGAGTTCGAGGAGTTTCGCAGCGCGCTCGACAAGCTTCCGCAGGACCAGCGCGAGGCCTTGATCCTGGTCGGCGCCTCCGGCTTCTCCTATGAGGATGCGGCCTCGATCTGCGGCTGTGCCGTCGGCACCATCAAGAGCCGCGTCAACCGCGCGCGCTCGAAGCTCGCCGCGCTGCTCTATGTCGACGGTGCCGAGGATTTCGGGCCCGACGAGACCGTGCGCGCCGTGATCGGCGGCAGCGGCGGGTAGCGGCGCGCCTCACCAGGCTCAAGGCGACAGCTCGCGAAGGCGGCCGTTTGCGCGGCCGCCTTTGCACGCGTCTGGCTCACGTCTCGACGAAGGTCACGGTGTCGGCAACGCTCGCGCGCGAGGTGCGGTAGCTGTTGACCTTGTGCGCATGATCCGCATAGCCGAGCGAGATGCCACAGACGACGCGACGATCGTCAGGCAGGTTGAAGTGGCGGCGGATCAGGCCGGAATGGCGCGCCAGCGCGGCCTGCGGGATGGTCCCGAGCCCGAGCGCTTGCGCCGCGAGCATGAAATTCGAGACATAGGCACCGCAGTCGATGGCACCGTAGATGCCGAGCGGTTCATGGGTGTGAATGATCGCGACATGCGGGGCGCCGAAGAAGTTGTAATTCTCCAGCGCCTGTTTTGCGTACGCCGTCTTGTCGCCGCGGGCGATCCCGAGCGTGTTGTAGAGCTGAAAGCCGCTCTCGCGGCGGCGCTCGAGATAGACGCCGACATATTCGCGCGGCGGGGTGAAATCATAATCGTCGCCAAGGCCGCCTGAGGCCTCCTTGTAGATCGCTTGCCGGAACCGCTCCTTGGCCTCGCCGCTGGCGATGACCACCTGCCAGGGCTGGCTGTTGCACCAGGACGCGGTGCGCTGCGCCGTGGTCAGCACATGCTCGATGGTGGCGCGGTCGACTTCCTTGGGCAGAAAGGCGCGAACGGAGTAGCGCTCGTTGAGCAGCTCTTCGAGCACGCCGATGCGGTCTTCGGTGGAGTGGCGGGCGTTGGGTACTTTGGCATCCATCAATTTGCTCGCTCTCGTAGGGTGGGCAAAGGCGCATCGCGCCGTCCCCACCGACAGACTTTCCCCGGCACACCTGCATATGGTGGGCACGCTTCGCTTTGCCCACCCTACGAGACTGTGAATCTTTTGTACCGCGTGTCGGGCGAATGTGATTCTCTAGGCAGACTGATCTGCTGGAGAGGATGATGGCTGACGAGGGACTTTTTGGCGAATTGCCGGATCAGTCGGCGCCACGAACCGAAGCGGTGCCGCGGGGTGCACCTCGGCTGCGCGAGCCCGTGCGCAATCAGGTCGAATTGCGGGCGGTCGATATCGACAGCCTGATCGGGCAGGATCATCTGGCCCGGGTGATCTGGGCTTATGTCGAGGGGCTCGACCTGAGCGAGCTGGAAGATCGGGTTAAGGCACGGGAAAACAGGCCGGGCCATCCGGCGCCATCACCCCGGCTGCTGCTGGCGCTTTGGCTGTACGCCACGAGCGATGGCGTTGGCAGCGCGCGGGCGTTGGATCGGCTCTGCGACAGTCACGACGTCTACCGCTGGCTCTGCGGCGGCGTGTCTTTGAACTATCACACACTGTCGGATTTCCGGGTCGGCTGCGCGGACCTGCTGGACCGTTTGCTGGTCGAACATCTGGTGGCTCTGAATGAGGCAGGGCTGATTGATCTGGAGAAGCTGACCCAGGACGGGGTGCGGATACGGGCGAATGCGGGGGCCGGCTCGTTCCGGCGGGAGGCAACGCTCGGCCGGCAGATGGCCCAAGCGAAGGCTGTGGTGGAAGAGCTCAAGCGCGAGGTCGATGCGGATCCGGAAGCCAGCAGCCGGCGTATCAGGGCGGCCAGAGAGCGCGCGGCACGCGAACGCAGTGAGCGGGTGCAGGCTGCGCAGAGGGCTTTGGACGAGATCAAGCGGAAGCGCAAGCAACTCGACGAAAAAGGCGGCAATGGCAAAAAGCCGAAGGAGCCCCGGGCCTCCACCACCGACCCGCAGGCAAGGGTGATGAAGATGGCAGATGCCGGCTTCCGCCCCGCCTACAATGTGCAGGTGGCCAGCGCGGCCGGCGAACTGATCGTGGTCACGGTCGACATCGACAACAACGGATCAGATCGCGGCTTGATGCGGCCGATGCTGGAGCGAACGCGCACTCGGCTGAAGCGCTTGCCGCGTCGCTACCTCGCCGATGGCGGGTTCTGCAGCGGCGAGGACATCGAATGGGCGCACGGTGAAGGCGTCGAGGTCTACTGTCCTCCGCCCAACTCCAGGAGCGGTGTCGATCCCTTTTTACCTCGGAGCAGCGACGGTCCTGGCGTCGCGGCCTGGCGGGCCCGCATGGCCAGCGAAGCCGGCAAGGCACAGTACAAAGCCCGCACGATCTGCGAATGCATCCATGCCCGGTGGCGGAACTGGGACCTCAGGCAATTGACCGTGCGCGGCATCGAGAAGGTCCGTGCCGTCGTGCTCTGGTACGCCCTCACCAACAACATCCTGCAAGGACACCAACTGGCAAAAGCATAGACAGCACAGCCATCCCCCGGCGGTTCGACATCGACGGCCCCCGACATCAGCGCGGGCGCTACCCACTCTTTAATATCGAA
>NZ_LJYG01000024.1 GCF_001440035.1 Bradyrhizobium manausense
TCTCGGTGTGGAGCGCATCGGGCGCCACGACAACTTCTTCGAACTGGGCGGCCACTCGCTGTTGGCAGTACAGCTGATGGAGCTTCTGCGGCGGCGGTCGCTGGGCATCGAAGTGCGCACCCTGTTCGCCCAGCCGGTGCTGGCGGATCTGGCCGCAAGCCTCGGCCACCATCAGGAGGTGGCGGTCCCGGCCAACCTGATCACCGAACGGAGTGCGGCGATCACGCCACAGATGCTGCCGCTGATCGAGCTGGCACAGGACGAGATCGACCGGATCATTGCCACGGTGCCCGGGGGGGTTGGCAACATCCAGGACATTTACGGCCTGTCGCCGCTGCAGGACGGCATCCTGTTCCATCATCTGCTGGCGGCAAAGGGCGATCCATACCTGCTGGTATCGCAGATGGCGTTTGCCGAGCGTGGGCTGCTCGAGCGCTATCTTGCCGCGGTCCAGCGGGTGGTGGATCGGCATGACATCCTGCGCACCTCGTTTGTGTGGGAGGGGCTGTCGCAGCCGGCCCAGGTGGTGTGGCGGAAGGCACAACTGGAGGTGACCGAGGTCGAGCTGGATGGCGCTCATGGTGCTGGCGCCGAGCAGCTGCGGGAGCGGTTTGATCCGCGCCGGCACCGCATCGAGCTTGGCCGGGCGCCACTGCTGCGGTTTGTGATTGCGCGCGAGCCCGGCAGCGCGCGCTGGCTGCTGCTGGAGCTGCAGCATCATCTGATCGGGGATCACACCACGCTGGACGTGATGCATGCTGAGGTCCGGGCCGAGCTGGAGGGGCGCCAGCATGAGCTGCCGGCGCCGCAGCCGTTCCGCAATCTGGTGGCGCAGGTGCATCTACGCGGTGATGCCGAGGCGGACGAAGCGTTCTTCCGGGAGCTGCTGGCCGACATCGACGAGCCGACCACGCCGTTCGGCTTGAGCGAGGTGCGCGGCGACGGCGGCGGGGTTCGTGAGGCGCATCGGTTGTTGCCGCCGGCGCTCCATGCGCGGCTGCGGGAACAGGCGCGGCGGCTGGGCGTCAGTCTGGCAAGCCTGTGCCATCTGGCGTGGGGGCAGGTGGTGGCGCACAGCAGCGGCCGCGAGCAGGTGGTGTTCGGCACGGTGCTGTTCGGCCGCCTGCAGGGCAACGCCGGCGCCGACCGCGCCATGGGGCTGTTCATCAACACCCTGCCGCTGCGGCTTGATCTTGATGGGACCGCGGTCGAGGCGAGCGTGCGAACCACGCATGCCCGGCTGGCCGAGCTGCTGGCACATGAGCATGCCTCGCTGGCGCTGGCGCAGCGCTGCAGCGCCATTGCGGCGCCGGCGCCGCTGTTCAGCGCGTTGTTGAACTACCGCCACAACACTGCGGCGGTCGCCACCGCAACCGATGACAGTGTGGTGGGCGTGGAATGGCTGGGCGGGGAGGAGCGCACCAATTATCCGCTGACCTTGTCAGTGGAGGATTTTGGCGAGGCGCTCGGGCTGACGGCGCAGGTGGCGGAGCCTATCTCGGCGGATCGGATCTGCGGCTACATGCAGCGGGCGCTCGAGCAGCTGGCAGAGGCGCTGGAGCGGGCGCCGGACACGCCGGTGCGGGAGCTGGACATCCTGCCAGCGGCCGAGCGCACCTATCTGCTGGAGGAGCTGAACCGGACGGCGGCGGCGTATCCTGCGGAGCAGTGCATCCAGGAGCTGTTCGAGGCGCAGGTGCGCAAGGCGCCGGAGGCGGTGGCGCTGGTCTATCAGGACCAGCGCGTAAGCTATGGCGCGCTCAATGCGCACGCCAACCAGCTGGCGCATCATCTGATCGCCCTCGGGGTCAAGCCGGATCAGCCGGTGGCAATCTGCGTTGCGCGCAGTCCGCTGATGGTGGTGGGGCTTTTGGCGATCCTGAAGGCCGGCGGGGCGTATGTGCCGCTGGACCCGGCCTATCCGTCGGCGCGGCTGCGCCAGGTGTTGGAGGATGCGGCGCCGCGGCTGCTGCTGACCGATGCGGCCGGCCGCGCCGCCTTGGGCGATGTGGGCCTCGATGCGAGCGTGGTGGAGCTCGATGCGGCGGCACCGGCCTGGGCCAGCCTGCCGGAATCGGATCCGGACCCGCGCGCGCTCGGCCTCACCTCCCGCCATCTCGCCTACGTGATCTACACCTCGGGATCCACCGGTACGCCCAA
>NZ_LJYG01000025.1 GCF_001440035.1 Bradyrhizobium manausense
CCCGCCGCGGATGGCAGGTGGTGGCGAACTCGGATGGCGTCCTCCATCCGAGCCGTGAGTGTGGTCGTGTGTCGTTGTAATCCGCGCGCCAGCATCCGAGCGCGACGCGGGCCTGGGCCAGCGAGGTGAACAACGTCTCGTTCAACAATTCATCTCGCAGCCGGCCGTTGAAGCTCTCGATGAAGGCGTTCTGCATGGGCTTGCCGGGCGCGATGTAGTGCCAAGCGACGCGGCTCTGATCGGCCCACGTCAGAATGGCGTTGCTGGTGAGTTCGGTGCCGTTGTCGCTGACCACCATCTTCGGCTTGCCGCGCTCAATCATCAGCCGGTCCAGCTCCCGCGCAACGCGGGTGCCCGAGAGCGAGGTGTCGGCCACCAGCGCCAGGCACTCGCGGGTGCAATCGTCGACCACGGTCAGAATGCGGAAGCGACGGCCGTCGGTGAGCTGATCCGACACGAAGTCGAGCGACCAACGATCGTTGAGGGCCATCGGCGCCATCATCGGTGCCCTGGTCCCGATTGCCCGCTTGCGGCCACCACGGCGGCGTACCGCGAGCCTCTCTTCCCGGTAGAGCCGGAAGAGCTTCTTGTGGTTGACCAGATAGCCCTCCCGCTTGAGCAGCACGTGCAGGCGTCGATAACCGAAGCGACGGCGCTCCTGGGCGATCGCCCTCATGCGCTGGCGAAGGTCGGCTTCGTCCGCCCGGGTCGTCTGGTATCTCATGGTCATGCGGCAGCAGCCGATGGCTTTACACGCCCGCCGTTCGCTCATCCCGTGGGCATCCACGAGATGCGCGACAGCTTTCCGCTTGGCCGCGGGCGTCACCATTTCTTTCCCAAGAGGTCCTTCAACGCCGCATTGTCCAGCATGGAGTCGGCCAGCAACCGTTTCAGCCGCGTGTTCTCGTCCTCCAGCGTCTTCAGCCGCTTGGCCTCCGACACCTCCAGCCCACCGAACTTGGCCTTCCATTTGTAGATGCTGGCGTCGCTGACGCCATGCTTGCGGCAAAGTTCGGCGACCGACACGCCGGCCTCATGTTCCCTCAAAATCCCGATGATCTGTTCTTCCGTAAAGCGGCTGCGCTTCATGCTCTGGTCCTTGTCGTGGGCCAGAACGAACTTCAAACTGGATTAAGCCCGTGGGGCAAGGCCATAGCCTACGACCGAAGCCGAAGAGGACGCACTACGTGACTGCTTCCTGCAAAAGGCGACTTCCATTTTAGGTCACATCCCCGGGCGCAACGAGGAGGAAAAGCAGCGAATTGAGCGAGCGAAGCAATTTACGATCTTCGCTTCAACTCACCCTGATACTGGCACAGATTTTATGGTCGTTCGAGAGACGAACGGCATGATCCTTCTCCGGCTTTATCACAACAGACTGGAACTCCTGCAGGAGGGAGCCGAACGGATTCTCGAACTGCTGGGCGCTGACCGAGTAAGGGGAAAGCTTGGTACCCTTAGTGTTTCTCGGGGAATCGAAGTTTACGAGCATGGACTTGCGACTCCTACGATAAAGGGCAAGGTGGTTGATAACAGACTCCGATACGCTCTCCGGCACGCACGCAAAGATCAATTTTTGTTAGTTGGAGCCGCAGTCCTTGCGACGGTTGCGCTGTCGTTGGACTATCAAGGCGTCTTCTCGCAGTATCATAGTCTACAAGGGCACGTCGACAGATTTACCACGGCGATGATAACGGCATGCGTAGTCTCGTCGTAGTCAATATTCCATCTAATGATGAGTGCAACTCCACCAATCGAATGGTCGTTGCATTACGACGCGAACTAGAATCGGCGGCCACGAATAGGAGGAAGCTTCAATGAAGCTGTACAAGTATGTTTCGATGGACGCAGCACTCCAAATTGCTCGGAGCAATACAATTGGTTTTTCACGTCCAGAATTCTTCAACGATCCTTTCGATCTTCCCTTGGTATCCCTGGAGCCTACCAGCAACCCCATCGAGGAAGCGTTCGCACGGGTTCGCGCCGACGCCAAAAGCTTCATCTGGGGGCAACACACCGCGATATTGTCTTTGACCAGAGCGGCAACTAATCCGTTGATGTGGGCCCACTATGCGGACGCGCATCGTGGCGTCGCGATTGGGATTGACACGAGTGTGGCCGGCCTCTGTGAGGTTGCCAGCAACATGATTCCGGCGCACTACGGCAGCGTAATCTACACGCGACATCGGCCAGGCGGCCCCTTTCAATCGGCCTTCCGAGAGCCGGTGATAGTCGGTGAGACGTTTCACTTCGTAGAAAGCCACTTTGAAAAATGGCAGCGATTGTTTTTGGTCAAACCTATCGATTGGGCGTATGAAGAGGAGGTTCGGGTCGTAAAATGTATTCGCGGAGCGAACGGCAACGAGTGTCAGATCAAAAGCGGCACGTTCTCGGTTATCAAGACGAGTGGTCGCGAACTACACGCTTTTCATCTTCCGCAAGACGCGATTGTCGAAATTTACATCGGGATACGAGCGGATGAGTCGAAGGTTTCGCAGCTTCGCCAATTCTGTCCAGGAATGGAAGTCTATCGTGGACGGGCAGACTCGGAGCGTTACGGATAGATCTGCTGATCTGTCCCGTGCCGTATCTCGGGGGAACAGAACGCATGCGATTGTCCGCCCGCCTCGTCACCCGAGACCCGGACATGCACGCAGGTCCCGGATCGCGGGGCGGAACGTCGAAAGAACAAAGGTCTGGGCCAATACTCGAGGCGATTTCCGCAAGCACGAATCATTCGACTCAGTGTGGCACGTCCACACCTCTCGGGTTGTTGAGTGATTGTCCGATGATAGAGAAATGCACTCGCCCAATCTCACGCACTTCGCACGCACCGATTTTCACGGCCACGAGAGGGTTTTCGGTATCAAGAACGAAGACCGCTTTTCACATATCTACATCATCGGCAAGACGGGCACCGGCAAATCAACATTGATGGAGACCATGGCGCTCCAGGATATAGTACGCGGACACGGGCTAGCGCTCATTGATCCGCACGGCGATCTGGTGGAACGCATCGTAGCTCAGGTGCCGGCGAGACGTGCTTCAGATGTGATCTATCTGAACGCTGGCGACCCATCGCAGCCATATGGATACAATCCACTACGTCGCGTTCGTGAAGATCGAATCGCTCTTGCCGCTTCCGGCTTCATCGAAGTCTTCAGGAAGATGTGGCCGGAGGCGTGGGGCGTACGCATGGAGCACATCCTGCGCAACGTGCTCATGGCGCTCCTAGAGCAACCTCACGCGACGATGCACGATGTTTTGCGCGTCTTGTCGGATCGAAAGTTCCGTACAGAGATTGCCCACAAGCTGAAGAACGAGACGGTTCGGGCCTTTTTCCTCAATGAATTCGAGCGCTTCTCCTTCGGTTACCGTGCCGATGGCACAGCGCCGATCCAGAATAAGGTGGGGGCCTTTCTCGCCGATCCCGTACTCAACCAGCTTCTGACCGCTCCCAAGCATGATCTCCACGTCCGCCAGATCATGGATGAGGGCAGGGTGCTGCTGGTAAACCTAGCCAAGGGACGGATCGGCGAGGACAGCTCGTCGCTTCTGGGCGGCTTGCTGGTCACGACGATTGGGCTTGCCGCCTTCAGCCGAGCAGAATTGCCAGCGCATGAGCGACGAGACTTCTACATCTACGTCGATGAGTTTCAAAATTTTACGACGCTCGCTGTCGCGAACATGTTCGCAGAGCTCCGCAAGTATCGGGTCGGCTTCACAGTCGCTCACCAATATCTTCATCAGCTTGAACCGGACGTGCGCCACGCTGTGCTCGGAAATGCTGGCACGATTATCAGTTTCCGAGTGGGTTCGGAGGATGCAACGTACCTGGCGCGGGAGTTTCAGGAGCGACTTGAGGAGATCGATGTGTTGCAACTTCCCAACTATCGCATCTACCTGAAACTCATGATCGACGGGACGCCGTCGCGCCCTTTCAGCGCTGTTACATTAGGTCGAGGCTATCGAGCAGAAATCTGAGCAACTGTCCATGATTGGTGCCGATCGCGTGGGCGCCGTCATGCCAGCAGTCCATGCTGCGCCGTCTCCAATGAAATAGCCTGGCGCGCGCCGCCACTTAGAAATTGAAAACACAAAAATTGAGAAAGAAAAGTTCGAGGCTTCTCGATTAGGCGCTCAATTTATCCGGACTGCGGCGCGCAAAGCTCACGCGCTCAACAACTGCTTGGCGAGGAAGATCAATTGCTTACAAGTCTTATAAGTCCCGTGAATGACGGTTCTCGCGTCCCCGCCGTCCTTCCCCCTCCCAAGGCCTTGGAAACCTATGAGCGGCAAAGGTTGTTTCATATTTGAGAAAATCGCGGGGCCGGGGTTCAAGTTGCCTTCCAGTGTGGGTTCAAGAACCCACCCCCTGCCTGTCGGACGGCTCTGCCGGACGACGGGCAGGGGGATAGTCGGGTTCGCCAGAACCCAGCTACCGAAGGACACAAACCCTTCGGGTCCCAACACCGACCCGGCCATCGCAGATGGAAGGAAGAAAAACAAACAACAAAAACCATCAAAGTCGTGCTGAAAATGGTGACGGAGCAAAGCAGGCAAAACCTTGAAATGCCGAGGCTGCTTCGACCGCAGCCCTGGATCGTATCCCTAGAGACGGTCTAAAGGGGTGTCTACAGGGATGTGTCTAGGGGCACGCCTGCGTAGAGGCCCGCATCAACATGCGCACTATTTCGTAGCCACCACAATAAGTTTCGCCTTCAACCATTCAAATGGCAGAAGTCGGGGAGCGGCTTGCAAATAGGAATGTTTGATAGAGGACCATTCACATGCGCGGAACTGGCGATCAAGAGGCCACTTAGTGTAGAGCCACTGCGCGGTTGCATCGTAGTTCGACCGTTTACAGGATTGATGAACGTTATCAGCCGGGTCAGGAACACGAAGGACTTGTTGGGCGTAAGGATCATTGGTTTTCCCGCTCTTTTTCATATTTTGGATGGTGAGCAGGGATGAGCCGCTGCGTCGAGTGGGAGGCGGTCACTTCTTGCTCAATATTATTCGTCAGCAAGAATAATGGTAAGAACGCGTGTAGTCTTTTCTGGATTTCCCGGATCGGCCGATCCGAACTCGCAGAGCACGTCGTAGAGTGTAGTAGTCGATCTTCCAAACGTCTCTCCCCGACTGTGAGGCTGCCAAACGCCTCTGGGCTTGACATTGGTCGGACCTAACATCGGCTTGCGTTCGCAGCTACTCAAACTCATTTGCTAATTTCTTCTGGATATCAGGAAATGCTGCATCAAAAAGGCTGCGGAGCCAGAGCGAGAAAAAACCGCGGCGTGGCGCAGGCAACTTCCCTTCTTCTTGAAGGACTTCATACGACACCCGTTCACGCGTTTCAGGATCCATGTCTTTCCAAAATATCCCGCCTCCCCGTAGCTCGACCTTATGTCTGAATTCTGCGTCGCGAATACGGCGACGCAGATCGTCGGTGTTGCCGATATGCGCTCCAATCACATTAACGGCTTCTATTTGAGCATCTTCGAGACTAAATACTCGTTCACCGACTTTGCGTACCTGCTTGGTACCAGTCGCTGCTTCAAGAGCGACTTCACGCTTCAAATCGAGATCGTTGGAAATCGTCGCTGCGAGTACGCTCATGATTTTTTCGCGGTTTTCATCGATCGCGTTGAGGACATTGGTCGATCGCTCGCCCGTGAGATTGTTTCTCGATTTCCACCGTTCGCTCCATCCTGGCGTGAGATATTCAAGCAGTTTCTTCTTTTCACTTTCGGATTTGTCCCGCAGCGACGGCACTTCATCAATCTGCTTTCCTATTTTTGCCTGCACCGACTCACGCAACTCGAGGTAATAATCGCTTTGTCGCACATCGTGATTGGCGCGACTCGCGTTTAATATTTTTGTGAGTTCCGCATCGCTCATGTGCATAAAGACTTTGTCCATATGGATCTTGATGACCTCAGCTGCTCTCGCAGGCGTCATGCTGTTGCCGAGGAACGTGAGCGCAGGATCGTTCTTCAAAAAATATTTGAGATCTTCTGGGGTCGTGCGATCTTGTATTTCTTTGAGAAAAAGCAAGCGCTGTTGGAATTCGAGCCGGTACTGACGAAGCTCCTGATGATCCTGGCCCGTCATAGAAGATGGATCGTACTGCCATTCCATGAATTTGTTCACGAGTTCACGGCCTCTCGTCCCGGCCGCCTCCACCATGATGCCGAATTGTTCCTGCATCTTGGGATCTGCTAGGATTTCCTGCATCGTGGGAGGCTCCCCCAAATCCGGGCGCGGCTGGGCGGTCAATCTCACCGTTTGGGGCGATTGCCATGCGAAAGGACTCTTCACATTGGATTTTCGATCGGATAGAGGGCGCTCCTCAATAGGTGGGGGGTCATTGGGCCGGTGCAACTCGCCGATTTCGCCTTCGGCGTATTGCTCGTAAACCCAATCCGCCAGCAGATGCGCATAGTCTTGTATTCTTTTTGCGTTGCTGGTCGTTACCAGATGCTTAGTCAGTGGATTTGGATGTGCTGCTGCGTTGCCTGATTCGCGAATCCTATGGAGCATTTCCAGGTGATGCTCAGAAACGTCTACTTTGAATTCGCGCAGTCGATCTATGCGGAACAGGAGTGGTCCTTTTCCCTCGTCCTCACCTGGACGCAGAGCCCGAATAAGGTGTCGCCGTTCCAAAAATGCTAAGAGATGCTCTACGAATTGTCGAAATTCGAGCAGGCAATATTTTGGACTGCCGTTGTTGAGCTGACACTCTGCGTCTTTTCCCGCCGTTGCCAAGTGTTCATCTAATGACGCCAGACGGTCAAAAACGTTGCCCGACATTGCAGCACACATTGCAGCACCGCGAGGCTGTGGTGATCAATAATCTGAGAGAATGGACGTTCCGTCAAGACGAATTGCCGCCAACTCAATCGTAACTCTTGAGTTCACGGCGGATGCGAAGGAAAACCCCCGGCGCGAAGTCGGGGGCTTTGATGCAGGACCGCTAACTACATCGTTCATAAAACTTCCGTCTCGCACGATCCAGTATCTCTTCGCCGAGAGTCTCCATAGACGACGTAATCGGATGGCGCCAAGGATACTGTCGGTTAGCAGACGCAAAAATTACCTTGAATAGTTCAGCAGCTATCCGATCAGCAATTTCGTCGGCCTGCCGATCTGAGATATCAAGAATGATGCGTGTCATGAGCCCTCCTGCTCGTCCAAACTCTCCGGACTATTCCGAAAAGCCTTTTTTTGGGTTGGTGAGCTAGGGGCCCCTTTCGAGCATAACGCTCATGGACGGGCATGTCGTGGAAGGAAGTCGGCTAAGTCAACTAGAGCGAGTGTATCATGGTACCACAATCTGTCAAGGTGGGTCGATTTGCGCCGAATTGCAGTTGGTCATGTGCGCCTGTGGAATCGGATTAAGCGCCGCACAATTGGCCTCCACCGATATGACGTGCGGCTATCCGGCGGTGTAGTCGAGAGCTGCCGATCGAGGCTCCAGAAATCGCGAGCATACTGCGCGCTCTCTGTTACACCGCCAATTCTTTGCGGACGGCAGCGGCCGAATGCCAACCTTATCGACAGCTCGTTGCAGCTCTTCCTTCGATACACCGAGTCTCCTTGGTCCAGTACTTGACCTCGTAGTCCTCGTGCATGTTGATCTTGCTGCGGTCGGCTCGGCCTTTCTTTGTCACACTATCCATGGCGCGTCTCCCGTAGAGGAAAAACGTGTTTTCGTTTCGTCTGCTGCTGGTAAGCGGCAATCGCTTGGTTGGCGAGCATCAACCTCCGATGTTCACCCCTGCGAAGCTGCTGCTGGATCGCGTCGAGGAGGATGCTCGCGGACGCATCTCGGTCCCCGAGCTCACCCGACCTTTCCAGGAAGCTCCACGCAATCAGGAAAGACTCTCCCACGTTGCCTTGGGCTTCTTGATCGGTCGAGTAAGTCTAGACGTCGCCGTGACGACCGTATCGAGTTGCTTGCGGATCTGGCTCGAGACCGTGCGGGACCAGCCGGTGCCGACTTTTCCCATGTATACGTGATGCCCTCGTATTTCAGTTTCGCAGCATGCTCAAAAAACTGCTGTCCGGGGCCGACCAGGTGTTCACTATAGATTGCGGGCGCTTCGAGCCCGTGGATATCGAACAGCTCTTTCAAGATCCGCTTGCGCTCGGCCTGCGGCAGTTTGCGAAGGTCTGTGCCGTCGAGCCAGAGGAGGTCGAACGCGCAATGCAGCAAACGGTCCTGGTCGCCCTTGGCGAGGTCTGCTTGCAGCTCTGAGAAGTTAGTGCGGCCTTCATGGACGACCACGACTTCTCCGTCGATGATCGCCTGACCGGGAATGGCGAAGGCGCCGGCAATGACAGAAAAGCGCTTAATCCAGTTTAACCCGGTGCGTGAAGGCCTTGGCTTGGTCGTAGTCGAGGTGAAGCTGAACACGATAGCCGTCGTACTTGATTTCATGGAGCCACTGGTCGCCCGAAGGTGCCTTGCTCTTGAGCGTGGCAAGCTGAGGTTTGATGAACCCCGGCATTGCCGAATGTGCTTTGGTACGCTTTACCACAACGCAACTCACAGAAGCCCGGCGCCTGGGTAACCTCGGACGGACCCGAGGCTTCCTGCCGTTTCGACCATCAACCTAGTTCATTGCACAAGGCAACTCCTAGCCGATACTATGCGGCTTGTTCCAGAAGAACTGCCGATTACCGAGAGCAGCTTCTGCGTATTGGTCGATTGCAACCGTGATGGCCTGAACGTGCATCGCGCACCAACCCTCAAACGGAGCGAGGCGGCGGACATGAGCCAACGCCTTCACGAACTCGGAATGATCCTCGCTGTCTGAAAAGTATGACGGTCGCTCGTTCACCATTTCCGGCCTCCCAACACCTTACCCTTTACTGGGCCGGGCTCGGCCTTTCTCAACTCATCGCGCTGGAGGCAAAGTCGCTCCACCTTCTCCAGCATGCGCTGCAGCAGGATCTCAGCCGAGGCGGTTGCTATACCTGCTCGCTGGAGCTGGAGGATTTCCTTGCGCTGGCGGCCTATCTGCGTGCGCATGTGCTCGATTTCCGAGCGGATGAATTCGAGGGTCGGCATTCTTGGCTCAGCAGGTGGCGTATCGTCATAAGAACAAAATGAGAACTTAGAGTCAATCGGATAGAAACCTATACCCATTGCGCCGAGTTTAAACATCGGAGCAGGTTCCACAGATGGATCGCCGCGATGCGTTGCCGTTTCAGACAAAAGATGTCGCTCAAGGCCCGACGTGACCTTGAAGCTCAACAGCTTCGCGACGAAGCCAAGTCGTGTCCGCCGGGGCACAAGCGAGACAGTCTGCTTAGACAGGGCCGGCAATATGAGGTCACGTCTCACATAACCGAGTGGCTACTGTCGCCAGGACTGCAACCGCCAAGGTGAGGCGATCTCGATGAGGCCAAACAGTTAATTTGCCATTTCGAAGATTCGACGAGCGTGACACACGTCGTGTGCGAGGGGCATACACATGCGCGCAAAATGGGTGCAATCCGTAGCAGGGCTAGTCTTCGATGCAGTGTTGGCAAGCGGCATACTTGCCTCGTTTATCGCGATCGTTGTCTTTATGGTTTCGGCACTAGACGCGCACAACGCTGATTTGAAGAAGGTTGCGGCGATCTTTCTGGTTTTTGCTGGAATTCTGTACGCACTCCGCCACTTCCGGCGCCGGGCATACGGCTTTGCCGAAGTTGGGTTCGCTCTCGGCTTCTTTGCGTATGCCCTCCTCACAATGACTAAGCCCACCGAACTCATGAACTTAATGTTTCAATGTGCCGCGGCGGTCTATGTAGTCGTCTGTGAACAAGGCCCTAAGCGATTGAGCGGGAGTCTGTTTTCCGGTTGTGGCGGCATCTGAGATTGCAGGGATTAGGGGCTCGAGCCTCCCAAACCCTGCAATTTCATTTGTGGATTCCCCTTCGCTGCGGACCATGATTCTGTGGCGCATCGGAGGGCGAACGATGCGGCCGAAGAAGCACAAGCCGACGGGCTCGAATGACCTGTTCCGGGCCAGGCTGGACCAGATCATCAATATGAAGCACGAGCTGGTTCAGCTCGCCGGCAAGGTCGATTGGGACTGGATCGACGGCGAGATCGCGCCGCTCTATAGCGAGAACGGTCGGCCGGGGATTGCGACCCGCTTCGTGATCGGGCTGCTGCTGCTCAAGCACATTTACGGCCTGTCCGATGAGGGGGTGTGCGAGCGTTGGGTCCACGACCCGTATTTCCAATTCTTCACCGGCGAGTATGTAGCTATCCGTGGCTTCGACAATGTCGCGCTCTTTCATAAGAACCGATCGGTGGCCAAAAAGGTGCCTGTCGCAGCCCAGCCGTGCACAGCCTCGGATGCTGATTGCAAAACGTGATCCGGTTTGCTCTAACTACTGCCACGCAGAGACCGACGATGACCGTGCCAAAACCGTGCCGCGGTAATTCGATCGAGGCGGAAAAGACAAGCAATCTCAAGGGATTGCGGGCGTAGTTCAATGGTAGAACGGCAGCTTCCCAAGCTGCATACGAGGGTTCGATTCCCTTCGCCCGCTCCAATCACCCGGGACAGCAAATGGCCGACGAGGACGAAAGCACGCGCTTGGTCGCGATTGCCTGTGATCACGGGGGCTTTGCTCTCAAGGAAGCGCTGAAGTCCGCGCTATCAGATGTGACGTGGCTGGACCTCGGCACCGACAGCGCGGCGTCCGTCGACTATCCCGATTTCGCCCACAAGCTGGCCGACGCGATCAGGGACGGCAAGGCCAGGCGCGGCGTCCTGATCTGCGGGTCGGGCATCGGCATTTCCATCGCCGCCAACCGGCACGCCCATATCCGTTGCGCGCTCGCGCATGATGTCACCGGCGCACGGCTCTGCCGACAGCATAATGACGCGAATGTTCTGGCGCTGGGCGGCCGCACGACCGGCGAGGTGGTCGCAAAGGAATGTGTCGAAGCGTTCCTGGGGACGGCGTTCGAGGGCGGGCGCCATCAAAAGCGCATCGACAAGCTCGGGACCTGCTAGCGACCGCTCAACCCGGCAAGCTGCGCAGGAAGTCGACCAGCGCCGCGTTCACTTCGGCGGGCCGCTCCTGCTGCGTCCAGTGTCCGCAGCCCGGCAGCATTTTGATCTCGCGCAGCTGTGGCACCCATTGCTTCATGTTGGCGAGATGCTCGGCCGCACCGGGGAAGGCGATCACCATGTCGAGGTCGCCGGCCATGAACAGCGTGGGCACTGTTACCTTGACGCCCTCGAACGCGCCCATCAGCTCCCAGTTGCGGTCGATGTTGCGGTAGTAGTTGAGCGGCCCGCGAAAACCGCTGCGGGCGAATTCGGCGGCGTAATAATCGAGGTCGGCGGCGCTCAGCCACGACGGCAACGGCACCGGCACTTTCGGCAGCATGCCGTCCTTGCGCGAGACCATGCCGACGCCTCTTGACGTCTGTCCGCTCGCGGCCGCCATGGCGCGAATGGCGGTGGCGCCCTCGCCGGAGCCGCCGAACAGCATCGCGGCGAGCGTCTTGCGCGTATCAGCCTCGAACTCCGCTTCGGCGACCCCGGGCTGCTGAAAGTACAGTTGATAGAACTGGGCTTCCTCGGTCTGCGGCATCACGCTGGTCGGTCGCACCTCGCTGCGCGGGCGATACGGCACGCTGAGAATGGCAGCGGCGCGAAAGCGGTCGGGGCGCAGCCGCGCCGCGTGCCAGGCGATCCCCGCACCCCAGTCATGGCCGACGATGATGGCGCTCTTTGCCGCGAACGCATCGAGCGCGCCGACGAGATCGCCGATCATGTGGAAGATCGTGTACTGGTCGATCGCCTCGGGCTTGTCGCTCTTGCCGTAACCGCGCATGTCGGGCGCGACGGCGTGGTAGCCGGCCGCCGCCACCGCCTCGAGCTGATGACGCCAGGAATACCAGCTTTCCGGAAAGCCGTGGCAGAGCAGCACCAGCGGCCCCTCGCCCTGTTCGGCGATGTTGAGGTTGATGCCGTTGGCCTTGATGATCCGCTGCGTCGGTCCGCTCATGTCGTCGCCTCCCCGCTGCATGGTTGTTGGGCGCATCCTAAACGTTACTGCCCGGCGCGCAAAGATTCCAATATATTAGCCTCTCGCCCGCGGCACGCCCCGCTCCTCCGCCCTAAGCTCTCCCCTGTCCGGCGGATGCGGTCCCTGTGCCGGGCGATGTTCGGATCGGAAGGCCATGGACCAGCAAAAACTCGATCGCGCGATCGGTCGCCGCTTGAAGACTCTGAGGATGCAGGCAGGGATGACGTTGAACGAGCTCGCCAGCCGAGCCGGCGTCAGCCGGGCCATGATCGGTCGGGTGGAGCGGGCGCAGAGCAGCGCGACGGCGGCGCTGCTCAACAAGCTTTGCGCGGCGCTCGATGTCTCGCTGAGCGACGTCGTTGCACTCTCGGAGAAGCCGCCGGAGCGGCTGNCCAGCCGCTATGGCGCGATCCCGATAGCGGCTACCGGCGCCGACATGCCTCGCCCGTCGATGCGGCGAGCGGCATCGAGATCATCGTCGTCGACATGCCGGCCGGCGCGCGGGTGCCGTACAGCCCCTGGGGCCGCAACGCCTTCACCCAGCAGCTCTTGATGCTGGAGGGCGCGGTCTGCGTGCATATCGACGCCAAGACGGTGCGCCTGCGCGAGGGCGACTGCCTCGACTTCGACGTCATGCGCGCGGTGACGTTCGAGAACGAAACCAAGCAGGATGCCCGCTACGTCATCATCACCAGGCGCGGCACATCTTACGGGAAAATGTGATGCCGCTGATCATACGGGACGCCACGCTGGAGGATGCCGCGGACATCCTCGCCATCTACAATTTCGCCGCGATCAACACCACGGCGGTCTGGACCGACGGGCCGGCCGATCTCTCTTCGCGGCGCGAATGGATCCGCGCAAGGCAGCAGGCGGGCTATCCCGTGCTGGTCGCGATGAAGGGCAGGGATGTCGTCGGCTTCGCCTCGTTCGGCGATTTCCGTCCCTTCCCCGGCTATCGCCACACCGTCGAGAATTCGGTCTATGTCGATGAGCGCCATCACCGCGCCGGCATTGGCCGCAGCCTGCTGGCCGCGCTGATCGAGCGCGCTGCGGCGATGAACAAGCACGCCATGATCGCCGGGATCGAGGCCCTCAATGCCGGCTCGATCGGCCTGCACGCCTCGCTCGGCTTTGTCGAGGTCGCCCGCATGCCGGAGGTCGGCTGCAAGTTCGGCCGCTGGCTCGATCTCGTCTTCATGCAGAAGACGCTTGCAACTGACGTGAGGCCATGACGATGCAGATCCGTACCGGCGATACTTTTGACCCGCGCGTCGTCGCATTGCTCGACCATCACGTTACGGCAGCGCGGGCGCAGACCGCTCCGGGCAGCGCGCACGCGCTCGATCTCGCCGGGCTTCGTGCCAACGACGTCGCGTTCTGGACCGGCTGGGACGGCGAGACGCTGGTTGCGACCGGCGCGCTGAAGACGCTCTCGGCAGAGCACGGCGAGGTGAAGTCGATGCATACGCTGCAGACCACGCGCCGCCGCGGCTTTGGTGGGGAGATGCTCCGCCACATCATCGCCGAGGCGCGCAGGCGCGGCATGACACGGCTGAGCCTGGAGACCGGCTCCTGGGACTATTTCAAGCCGGCGCACGCGCTCTACCGGGCCCACGGCTTCGTGCCTTGCGCCCCGTTCGAGGGCTATGTCGAGGACCGCAACAGTCTCTTCCTCGCGCTGGATCTCGGCGCATAGAACCTTCTCAAGCGAAATGGCTAACGGTTGGCGCAATAAGGCGCGTCAAAACAAAGAGCTAGGCGAAGTCCTGCGCAACCGGCGCTCGAAAATGGCGTCCTGCCCCTCAAAATGAGTTGCGCCCCTCAAAACGCCTCTGCTAGCCTTCAGCCATGGCTGAAGAGACCGCATCCGCCGCGCTGACGCTGAAGGACATCGCCCGCGAGGCCGGTGTCAGCCTCGCTACGGTCGACCGCGTCTTGCATAACCGTCCGGGCGTGCGGCCGGACACGGTCCGGCGCGTCCAGGAGATCATCGCGCGCAACGCCTTCCAGCCGCATGTGGCCGCGGCCGAGCTCGCCCGGGGCCGCGCCCGCCGGTTTGCCTTCGTGATGCCTGTCGGCGCCAACCCGTTCATGCTGCAGATCAAGGCCTATCTGGGCGAGATGTCGGCGTGGCTCTCTGCCCGCCGCCTCGCCGTTGAGATGGTCATCACCGACGTGTTCGACCCGTCGGTGCTGGCGGCCTCGCTGGAGGAGCTTGCCGGCAGCGAGTATGACGGCGTCGCGGTCGTCGCACTCGACCATCCGAGCGTGCGCGCCGCCATCAATGATCTCGTCGACGGTGGCATCAAGGTCGTGACGCTGGTGTCCGACGTGCCCTCGTCGCGCCGCCACCACTATGTCGGCATCGACAATATCGCCGCGGGCCGCACCGCGGGTGCGCTGATCGGAAGGCTGGTCGGCCAAAGATCCGGCAAGATCGCCATCATCGCGGGCTCGCAGGGCCTGCGCGACCATGCGGAGCGCATTTTCGGCTTCAATCAGGTGATGGCGTCGGAGTTTTCGCACCTCGACATCCTGCCTTTGCTCGAGGGGCGCGACGAGGACGACCGCTCTCAGCAGCTGATCTCGCGGCTGCTCGGCAGGCACCCCGATATCATCGGCCTCTACAATGTCGGCGCCGGCACGCAGGGCGTGGCCACCGCTCTGACCGAGGCAGGTCGCGACAAGCAGATCGTCTTTATCGCTCACGACCTCACGGCGATGACGCGCAGATTGTTGCTGCAGGGCACGCTGGATGTCGCGATCTCGCAGAATCCGGGGCACGAGGCGCGCGCCGCCGTGCGCGTGCTGCTGTCGCTGGCGCGGAACGAGCCGATCTTGAGTGAACAGGAGAAGATTCGCATCGACATCCTGATGCGGGACAATCTGCCGTAACCGAAAGGGCGCGGCGGTCGTGTGTTGAAATGAGTGATTGCGGCAAGCGCGACGTCAGATCGCGCACCGCGGCAGCGTGATCCGGAAAGCAATGGTTGTCCGGACGAAGCACGCTCAAAACGAAGAGGAGGGACGCGTTTGTTTATCGGATTGGACATCGGCACGTCCGGTGTGAAAGCGGTGCTTGTGAACGAGGCCGGCGCGGTTGTCGCGACGGCCGCGCGCGAGCTTGCGCTGTCGCATCCGCAGCCGCTGTGGTCCGAGCAGGATCCGGATTCCTGGGTCGAGGCCGCCATCGGCGCCGTCGACGATCTTGCCGCCGCTCGTCCCGGTGATGTCGCCGCCGCGCGCGGCATCGGCCTGTCAGGCCAGATGCATGGCGCCACGCTGCTTGACACCGATGGACGCCCGCTGCGGCCCGCGATCCTCTGGAACGATGGCCGTTCGCATGCTGAATGCGTCGAGCTCGAGCGCCGCTGCTCCTCGCTGCATGCTATCGCCGGAAATCTGGCGATGCCCGGCTTCACCGCGCCAAAGCTGCTCTGGGTCGCGCGGCACGAGCCGCAGGTCTTCAAGCGCGTTGCCAAGGTGCTGCTGCCGAAGGCCTATGTCCGCTACCGGCTGACCGGCGAGATGGTCGAGGACATGTCGGATGCATCAGGCACGCTCTGGCTCGATGTCGGCCAGCGCCGCTGGTCCGCGGAGCTGCTGCAGGCCACCGGGCTCGATCTGCACCACATGCCGCGCCTGGTCGAGGGCAGCGAGGCGAGCGCAACGCTCGCGGGCGAGTTCGCGCAGCGCTGGGGCATGGCAAAGAATGTCGTCGTTGCCGGTGGCGCCGGCGACAATGCTGCGAGTGCGATCGGGCTCGGCGCGATCGCACCAGGCGATGCCTTCCTGTCGCTCGGAACCTCCGGTGTCATCTTCCGCGTCACCGACAAATTTGCGCCGGCGCCGGCCCTCGCCGTGCACGCCTTCTGTCATGCGCTGCCCGGCCTCTGGCACCAGATGGGCGTGATGCTCTCGGCCGCCGCTTCGCTGGCCTGGCTCTCCGGCGTGATGGCGACACCGACAGCCTCGTTGCTCGCGCCGCTCGGCGACGCCGTAACCGGGCCAGGCCCGGTGAAGTTTCTGCCCTATCTCGATGGCGAGCGCACGCCGCACAATGATGCAGCCGCGGCCGGCGCTTTCATCGGTCTGCGCGGCGCCACCGGGCGCGACGCAATCGTGCAGGCGGTGCTCGAAGGCGTCGCCTTTGCCGCGCGCGACAATCTTGCCGCGCTCGGCAGTGCCAGCTCGGCGATCTCTGAAGTTGATCTCGTCGGCGGCGGCTCCCGCTCGGCGTTGTGGGCGCAGATCTGCGCCGACGTGCTCGGCATTGCCGTGCATCGCGTCGAGGAGGGTGAGGTCGGCGCCGCGCTCGGCGCTGCCCGGCTCGGCCGGCTCGCCGCTAGGGGCGAAAATCCCGCGCAGGTCTGCACGCGTCCGCGGCGCCTTGCGACGTCAACACCCAACCCGTCGCGCGCTGCGGCCTATGACGAGGCCTATCAGCAGTGGCGCAAGCTCTACCCCGCGTTGAAGGAGTTTTCACTGTGAACGCGTTACCAAAATTCTTCGGCGCCGCCGACCCCGTCGCCTATGGCGGCAAGGACGCCAAGAACCCTATGGCCTTCCGCTGGTATGACAAGGACCGCGTCGTCCGCGGCAAGCGGCTCGAGGATCATCTGCGCTTTGCGGTCTGCTATTGGCATTCGTTCTGCTGGCCCGGCGGCGATCCCTTCGGCGGCGAGACCTTCCTGCGTCCATGGCATCACGGCTCCGACGCCATGGCGATGGCGCGCGCCAAGGCCGACATCGCCTTCGAGCTGTTCCGACTGCTCGACGTGCCCTTCTTCACGTTCCACGACGTCGATGCCGCGCCCGAAGGCTTAACGCTCGCCGAATCCGTCGCCAACCTCAATGCGATCGGCGACATCTTCGAGAAGAAGATGGCCTCGGCCAAGGTGCGGCTGCTGTGGGGCACCGCGAACCTGTTCACGCACCGCCGCTACATGGCGGGCGCGGCGACCAATCCCGATCCTGACGTCTTCACCTATGCCGCCGGACAGGTCCGCGCCGCGCTGGAGGTGACGAACCGGCTCGGCGGGCAGAACTACGTGCTGTGGGGCGGCCGCGAAGGCTACGAGACCCTGCTCAACACCGATCTCAGGCGCGAGCTCGACCAGCTGGGCCGCTTCGTCTCGCTTGTCGTCGAGCACAAGCACAAGATCGGCTTCAAGGGCCCGCTTCTGATCGAGCCCAAGCCGAAGGAGCCGACCAAGCATCAATATGATTTCGACGTCGCCACCTGCTACGGCTTCCTGCAGCGCTACGACTTGCTCAAGGACGTCAAGCTCAACATCGAGCAGAACCACGCCATCCTCGCCGGCCATTCCTTCCAGCACGAGGTGGCCCTGGCCCAGGCGCTCGGCGTGTTCGGCTCGCTCGACATCAACAGGGGCGACGATCTGCTCGGCTGGGATACCGACCAGTTCGCCATGAACGTGCCGGAGCTGGCACTGGTGTTCCACGACATGATCAGGGGCGGCGGCTTCACCACCGGCGGTCTCAATTTCGATGCAAAGATCAGGCGTCAATCGATCGACCCTGATGATCTCATCCACGCCCATCTCGGCTCGATGGACGCCTGCGCACGGGCGCTGCTCGCAGCAGTCGACATGCTCGACGCCGAGGCGCTCACCGGGCCGCTCGCCGAGCGTTATGCGGGATGGACCGATAGCGAAGGGCAGGCGATCATGGCAGGCAAGCGATCGCTGGCCGATCTCTCTGATCGCGCGCTTGCCCCCGGTTTCGATCCGCAGCCGCGGTCGGGCCGTCAGGAATATCTCGAATCTCTCGTCAACCGGTACGTCTGAGCGAGGCCCGAGCATGACAACTTCTTCGACAAGCCAGCCGGTGCTGGAATTGACCGGGATCGGCAAGGAGTTCGGCGCGATCCGCGCGCTGCATGGCGTCAACATGCATGTCCATCCCGGCGAAGTGGTCGGCCTGATGGGCGACAACGGCGCCGGCAAGTCGACGCTGGTCAAGATCATCGCCGGCAATTTCCGCCCGACTCATGGCGAGATCCGCTTCGACGGCCATCCCGTCCACTTCAGCCGCCCGGTCGATGCCCGCGCGGTGGGCATCGAGGTCGTCTATCAGGACCTCGCGCTCGCCGACAATCTGTCGGCCGCGGCGAACGTCTTTCTCGGCCGCGAGCTCAAGCGCAAATTCGGACCCATCGCGCTGCTCGATCACAAGGCGATGGCGTCGCGCGCGCTGGAGCTGTTCGGCGAGCTGCGCTCGGAAACCCGGCCGCATGATCTGGTCAAGCAGATGTCCGGCGGCCAGCGTCAGGCGGTGGCGATCGCGCGCACACGCCTCTCCAACGCCAAGCTGGTGATGATGGACGAGCCGACCGCCGCGATCTCCGTGCGCCAGGTCGAGCAAGTGCTGAGCCTGATCCACCGTCTGAAGGAGCAGGGCGTCGCGGTGATGCTGATCTCCCACCGCATGCCCGACGTGTTCGCCGTGTGCGATCGCGTGATCGTCATGCGCCGCGGCGAGAAGCGGGCCGACAAGCCGATCCACGACACGTCCCCCGAGGAAGTCACCGCCCTTATCACCGGCGCGAAGGAGGCGGCGTAATGTCCGTACCCATGGAAAACCCGATCTCCTTCACCAATGTCGGCCGCAGCAAATGGTGGCACCGGGGCATCTTTGCCTCGCAGACCGGCTACGTGCTGCTGGCGCTGGTGGTGCTGATGATCGTGATGCGTTTTGCCAGCCCTTACTTCTTTACCGAGGGCAACATGCAGAACGTGGCGAAGAACTTTTCCTTCATCGCCATCGCCACGCTCGGAATCACCTTCGTCATCATCACCGGCGGCATTGATCTCTCCGTCGGCTCGATGATGTGTTTTTCCGCGATGATCACCTCCATGGTCATGGTCGAGCTGTCGGCGCCGGGATCGTATTTCGTCCACATGGCAGCCGATGGCAAGACGGTCGTCGCCAATGTGCCCGGATTGATCCTGCTGATCTCGGTGCTTGCCGGGCTGTTCACCGCGTTCATAGTCGGGATTTTCAACGGCTTCTGCATTGCGGTGCTCGGGCTGTCGCCCTTCGTCACCACGCTCGGCATGCTCTCGATCGTGCGAGGGCTGGCTTATGTCGTCTCGAACGGCCGTGGCAGCTTTCCGGGCGGGCCCGATGCCGATTTGTTCTACGCGTTGACCTCGGGTGACGTGTACGGCGTGCCCGCGCCCTTCATCTACCTGGTGATCCTCGCGGTCGTGATGGCGGTTGTGCTGCATCACACGAGTTTCGGCCGCCACGTCTTCGCGCTCGGCGGCAACGAGAAGGCGGCGGAGTTGACTGGTATTCCGGTCGTGCGCGTGAAGATCCAGGTCTATGTGATCTGCGCGCTCGCCGCCGGTCTGCAAGGCATCATCATCTCGGGCTGGCTGGGATCCGCGCCCGCGAACATGGCGACGTCCTACGAGCTCAACGTCATCGCCGCCGCCGTTATCGGTGGCGCCAATCTTGCCGGCGGCCTCGGCGGACCGCTCGGCGCCATCGTCGGCTGCGTGCTGCTGGAGGTGATCCGCAACGGCCTCGTGCTCGCGCAGGTCAACTCCTACTGGCAGCAGACGCTGGTGGGCGTGATCATCATTCTTGCCGTGCTGGTCGATCGCATCCGCTCGCGCATGACTTAACACTTAACCAGTTACTCCGGCAGGACAACGAAAGATCGTCTATCCGCCTGCCGGGGCATCACATCACAAATGGATAGGCATCAAAGTGTGGAGGGAATGGTATGAAGAAGCTTCTGTTGGCTGGCGTGACCATCGCGATGATGGCGACCCCGGCAATTGCCCAGACCTACAAGTTCGCCGTCGTTCCCAAGGCGATGAACAACCCGTTCTTCGACGTGGCGCGTGACGGCTGCCTGAAGCGCGCCAAGGAACTCGGCAATGTCGAGTGCATCTACAAGGGGCCGATCGAGCACGAGCCGGCGACGCAGGCGCAGATCATCCAGGACTTCATCACCCAGAAGGTGGATGGGCTCGCGATCTCGGTTGCCGACGTCGCGTCGATGACCAAGTCGATTGAGGCTGCGACCGCGGCAGGCATCCCCGTCATCACGTTTGACGCGGACGCGCCGGGCTCCAAGCGCATCGCCTATATCGGCACCAACAACAAGGACTTCGGGTTGGCGCTCGGCAAGCAATTGCTGCAGCTTCGGCCCGAGGGCGGCAAATATGCCATGGTCTCCGGTGGTCCGGGCGCCAAGAACCTCGCCGAACGTGTCGATGGTGTCCGCGAGGCGTTGAAGGGCTCGAAGTGGGTCGAGGTGCAGGGTTCGCCGACCTTCTGCAACGACGATTCCACGCTCGCGGTCCAGCAGATGTCCGACCTGCGCACCGCGACGCCCGATCTCGCCGCGATCGTTCCGGTCGGCGGCTGGCCGATGTTCGCGCCTGAGGGCTTCAAGGCCTTCGTTAACAAGAACAAGAAGGACATCGACAGCGGCAAGCTGACGCTCGTCGTTGCCGATACGCTGAAGATGCAGCTCGAGTTGCTGCGCGACGGCTACTCCAACGCGCTCACCGGCCAGCGCCCGTTCGAAATGGGCGAGAAGTCGATGGACACGTTGCTCGCGATCAAGAAGGGCCAGAAGGTTCCGGAAGTGATCTACACCGGCCTCGACCTCGTGACCAAGGATAACGTCGCTCAATTGTTGAAGTAGGAACGTTACCAGCCCAACGTTCCTGCGCTGACCACCCTCTCTCCTTGTGGGAGAGGGTGGCTTCGCGTAGCGAAGCCGGGTGAGGGGTTCTCTCCGCGAGTCCCGCTCGTGTGATATGCGCCGAGAGAACCCCTCGTCCGCCTTGCCTTCGGCAAGGCACCTTCTCCCACAGGGGGAGAAGGAAGGGAGCCCGCAAGGTGAATAAGATGAAAAAAGCGCGGCTAGCTGACAATCTCGAAGTCACGTCAATCGGCCTTGGCTCGGCGCCGCTCGGCGGCCTGTTCTCGGCGGTCAGCGATGCGGACGCGGAGGCCACCGTCGCAAAGGCCTGGTCGCTCGGTGTCCGCTTCTTCGATACCGCGCCGCTTTATGGCTTCGGCCTCGCGGAACGCCGTTTGGGTGCTTTCCTGCGGCAACAGCAGCGCGAGTCCTATGTGATCTCGACCAAGGTCGGCCGCCTGCTGCGCGCGTCTGACAGTACGACCGTCGAGGACGATCATTTCAAGGACGCACCCAGCTTGCGGCCGCGATTTGATTTCAGCTATGACGGCGTGATGCGCTCGGTGGAGGAAAGCCTAGAGCGCCTCGGGCTCGATCGCGTCGACGTCCTGCTCGTGCACGATCCCGACGATCACTATGATGCCGCCGTCAGCGGCGCCTTCCGCGCGCTGATACGTCTGCGCGGCGACGGCACCGTGAAAGCGATCGGTTCCGGCATGAACCAGTGCGAGATGCTGACGCGTTTTGCCGAAGCCGTCCCGGTCGATTGCTTCCTGCTCGCCGGCCGCTACACGCTGCTCGACCAGGGCGCGCTGGATGCGCTGTTCCCGATCTGCACTGCGAAGAATATCCGCATCCTGCTCGGCGGCATCTACAACAGCGGCATTCTGGCCAATCCGCACACGGGCGCGAAGTTCAACTATGAGGACGCCGACGCGGCCCTCGTGGCGCGCGCGCTCGAGCTCGACCAGCTCTGCCGCAAGCATGGCACCGAGCTGAAGGCCGCCGCGCTCCAGTTCGGCATGGCCCATCCGGCCGTGACCGTTGCCGTGATGGGCGCGCGCAACGCGAGCGAGGTCGCCGACAATATCGCGATGTCGGAGCGCACGGTGCCGCAGGCCTTCTGGCGGGAGCTGCGCGCCAGGAATCTCGTCGACCCGCGGGCGCCACTGCCGGGCGGAGCGTGAGTCATGGTCATCGACGCCCACCAGCATTTCTGGGATCCCGCGCGCGCCGACTATCCCTGGATGATGGCGCCTGAGCTGGCGCCGATCCGCCGCGCCTTCGGTCCCGCCGATCTCGCGCCGCTGCTGCAGGCGAACGGCATCGATGCAAGCATCGTGGTGCAGTGCCGCTCGTCGCTCGCGGAGACCGAGGAATTCTTGGCGACCGCGCATGCCACGCCCTCCGTCATCGGCGTCGTCGGCTGGGCCGACCTGACCGACGCCGCGCTCGGCGATGCGCTCGATCGCCTGCGCACCTTGCCGGGCGGCGCCAAGCTGGTCGGCATCCGCCACCAGGTTCATGACGAGGCCGATCCCGAATGGCTGCTCCGCACTGAGGTCCAGCGCGGATTGGCGGAAATCTTCGCCCGTGATCTCGCCTACGACTTCCTCGTCCGCACCCGCGAGCTGCCCGCCGCGATCGCAACCGCAAAAGCCTTTCCGCAAGCCCGCTTCGTGCTCGACCACGCTGCAAAGCCGCCGATCGCAGCTGGCGGCAGCGCCGAATGGTCCGAGCGCATCGCGCAGCTCGCAGCCTGCGACAATGTCTGGTGCAAGGTCTCGGGTCTCGCGACCGAAGCAAAGTGGGACGATTGGGACGCCGAGCGGCTGTTTCCGTATCTCCGGCACGTCGCGAATTGTTTTGGCGAGGATCGCCTGATCTTCGGCTCGGATTGGCCGGTGTGCCTGCTCGCCGGCAGCTACAGCGAGATCAAGAGCGCGCTGGAAGCGTGCTTGGCGAAGCTCGGGCCAAGCGTGCGCGAGAAGGCGTTCGGGGTGAATGCCAAGGCTGCGTATCGGCTCGCAGGATAAGCCGAGCGCAAGCCAAACAGCAGGTGTCGTCCCGGCCTGGTGCGCAATTGCGCAACTAGGCCGGGACGACCACTGAGTTTGAGGCGGCGCTTACATCCCCTTCACGCCCCCGCGGGCACCTGATCCAGGAATCCCGTGATGCTCTTGATCCGCCCGTCCTTCAGCACGGCGAAATCCGTCCCCTTGATCGGGCTGTCGACGCCGTCAGGGCCGAGCCCCCACGAAAATCGGACATGGTCGCCGTAGCCGTTGGGCTCGCCGATCAGGCTGAACTTGAAGTCAGGAAAGCGCTGCTGCACGCCTGATATCAAGGCGTCGATGCCGTCCCTGCCATCGCCCTTCATCAGCGGATCGACATAGCTCGCATCCGCCGTCCAGTTTTCACTGAGCAATTCGCGCCGGCGATTTTGCCCGCGCTCGTTCCAGAGATCGATATAGCGGCGGGCGATGGTGATGGGGTCGGTCATGGTGCTCTCCTGCGATGGGGCCGCTTGGTTCGGCTGACCTGACTATCGAAGGTTCGCGCGCAGGGATCGATTACCTCGGAGATCATGTGCCCGTAAAAAAAAAGAGCGCGATGGGTCTCATCGCGCTCCTGTCGCATGTTGGGGCCGCGAAAATTACTTCGCCGCCGTCACCATGATCTCGACGGTGTACTGCGGCGCCGCGAGCTTGGCTTCGACGGTGGCGCGGGCCGGGGTGTTGCCGGGCGACACCCAGCCGTCCCACACCGCGTTCATTTCCTGGAACGTCTTCATGTCGGTGATGTAGATCGTGGCCGACAGCAGCTTCGACTTGTCGGTGCCGGCCTTGGCAAGGTGGCCGTCGATGGTCTTCAGGATGTCCTGGGTCTGCTTGGTCACGCTTTCGCCGGCCGCATTGCTGGCGACGACGCCGGCGAGATAGACGGTGTCGCCGTGCACGACCACCTGGCTCATGCGCGGGCCGGTTTCAAAACGCTGGATGCTCATTTGCGGAATCTCCTTCAGGGAATGGCGGCCCTGTCTAGCCCAGCCCCTCAAGCTGAGCCACCCCGGGCACGCATGCGTTGCCGGCGGCGCATGCATCCTCGATGACGCATGCGTCCTGCCTATCCCAGCGCTTTCGCTGCCGCACGCCCGGCATTGCGGCCGGAGAACAGGCAGCCGCCGAGGAAGGTGCCTTCCAGCGAGCGATAGCCGTGCACGCCGCCGCCGCCGAAGCCTGCGGCTTCGCCGACCGCATACAATCCGGGAATGACGCTGCCCTCGGCGCCGAACACGCGCGAGTCGAGGTCGGTCTCGAAGCCGCCCAGTGTCTTGCGGGTGAGAATGTTGAGCTTCACCGCGATCAGCGGTCCCTGCGCGGGATCGAGAATCCGGTGCGGGGGCGCGGTGCGAATCAGCCTGTCGCCGATGTAGCGCCGCGCATTGTGGATGTTCATCACCTGCGCGTCCTTGACGTAAGGGTTGGCGATCTCGCGGTCGCGCGCCTCGATCTGCATCCTGACGTGCGCGAGCTTGAGCAGATCGTTGCCGGCGAGCTTGTTCATGGCGGCGACGAGGTCCTCGATTCGGTCGCGCACGATGAAGTCGACACCGTGGCTCTTGAACGCCTCCACCGGTGCCGGCGCGCCCTTGTTGGTGGCGCGGCGCAAGGTCATGCGCCAGCTTTTGCCCGTGAGGTCGGGGTTCTGCTCCGAGCCCGACAGCGCAAATTCCTTCTTGATGATGGCCTGCGTCAGGACGAACCAGGAATAATCATACCCCGTCGACATGATGTATTTGAGCTGGCCGAGCGTATCCGAGCCGGGAAACAGCGGCGCCGGCAGTCGCGTGCCGGTGGCGTCGAACCACATCGAGGAGGGCCCGGGCAGGATGCGGATGCCGTGGCGCGGCCAGATTGGTGACCAGTTCTGGATGCCCTCGACGTAGTGCCACATGCGGTCGCGGTTGATCAGCCGCGCGCCTGTCTTCTCGGTGATGCCGATCATGCGGCCGTCGACATGCTCCGGCACCCCTGAAATCATGAACTTCGGGGGATCGCCGAGCCGCCTGGGCCAGTTCGCCCGCACCAGATCATGATTGCCGCCGATGCCGCCGGAGGCGACGATCACGGCCTGCGCCTTCAACGCGAATTCGCCGACGATAGCGCGCGACGAGCTCTTGCCGCGCTCGACATTGGTCGCTTCGAGGATCGCGCCGCTGACGCCGTCAACGGTACCGTTGGTGATCGACAGCGCATCGACGCGATGGCGGAACCTGAAGATCAGCCGCCCGCTCTTGGCGGCCTCGCGCGCGCGGCGCTCGAACGGCTCGACGATGCCGGGGCCCGTGCCCCAGGTGACGTGAAAGCGCGGCACCGAATTGCCGTGGCCCATCGCGTCATAGCCGCCGCGCTCGGCCCAGCCGACCACGGGAAAGATGCGATGACCCATCGCGCGCAGCCAGTCACGCTTCTCGCCGGCGGCGAACGCGACATAGGCCTCCGCCCATTGGCGCGGCCAAAAGTCCTCGTCGCGGTCGAAGCCGGCGGTGCCGAGCCAGTCCTGCATGGCGAGATCAAAGGAGTCCTTGATGCCGAGCCGGCGCTGCTCCGGCGAATCGACCAGGAACAACCCGCCGAACGACCAGAACGCCTGGCCGCCGAGTGACTGCTCGCCTTCCTGATCGAGGACGATCACGCGCTTGCCGGCATCGGCAATCTCGGTCGCTGCGACCAGCCCGGATAGTCCTGCGCCGACGACAATGACGTCCGCCTGGTCAGCCCGAAGGTCGGTCATGAGTTCCCCCCCTGTAGTTGTCCGGAATTGAAGCCCGTTGCCGTAACTGAGATCAAGGACGTGTCGCGTAAGGCATCGTTAACTTGTTCCACTTTGGGATTGAGCCAGGCGGAGTGCAGCGCGGACGCAACACTGGATTTGAATTTGTTTTGAGCGAGCCGGCCTGCCTAGACAAAACCACGGTAACGACCGACGCTAGGCGCGCATCACCACCTGACACGCAGATTCGAAAACGACTGGGGCGGGGGCCAATGAAGTTTCTGACGGGGTTGCTTGCGGCGGCTTGCCTGATCGCTTGCATGGGGGCGTCTCACGCGGTGGTTCGGATCGCGGATGATCGTGGCGGCCGGATCGGAACCTACGTCGACAAATACCAGGACCTCAGGCAGTCAGGCGATACCGTCATCATCGACGGTCTCTGCGCCTCCGCCTGCACCATCGTCCTCGGCGCCATCCCGCACGACCGTATCTGCGTCACCTCGCACGCCACGCTCGGCTTCCACGCCGCCTGGGACTTCGGCAGCAACGGCCGCGCCATCACCAATCCCGAAGCCACCCAGATGCTCTATGCGATGTATCCCTCGCAGGTGAAGCGCTGGATCTCACAGCGTGGTGGCCTCACGCCGCACATGCTGTTCCTGCGGGGCAAGCAGCTCCAGGCCATGTACAAGCCCTGCTACATGGACGCGCAAGCCTCGGCCAACAAGCCATCGGCGAGGTAGTCCCTCGCTTCTCACGCTCACCTTCGTCATGGCCGGGNGTCCCGGCCATCCACGTTTTTTGGCCACGCAAAGGAGGTTCGTGGATGCCCGGGACAAGCGCGGGCATGACGGGAGAACTCATCACCAATTGATCTCCGCCAGCCCCGTTCCGCTTGTCCGGCCACGCCCGAGCGCCTATTTCAAAGGCAGGGAACCCGATCCTTGTCATGGCTCAACCACTGCATCAGGCGCATCCGCTAAGGGACAATTCGCCCACTGCCGGGCGCGCGCCGTCTGTGCTGCTGTGGACAGGGGCTGGCGTCGGTGGGCTTCTCGTGATCGGCGCGCTCGCGCTCTGGTTCCACTATGGCACCCAGGTGTTCTTCGAAATGATCAGGACTGGCTTTGCCGCCTGCTTCTGACCCGCGACAGGAAGTTTCCCGCTCATGAGCTCCACTGCCCGTCCGCTGGTGATCGCGACCGCTTTCGCCGCAAGTCTCGTCCTCGGGCTCCTCATCATATTCTGGGCCATGGGCGGGGTCAGCAAGGTGGCGCAGCCGGCCGCGATCGGCGGCCCGTTCCAGCTCACCGACCAGAACGGCAAGACCGTCACCGAGGCGAGCCTCAAGGGCAAGCCGACCCTCATCTTCTTCGGCTACACCCATTGCCCTGACGTCTGCCCCACCTCGCTGTTCGAGATGTCGGAAGTGCTGCGCGCGATGGGCAAGGATGCCGACAAGGTCAACGCCGTCTTCATCTCGGTTGATCCGGAGCGCGACACGCCCGCGACCATGAAGGACTATCTCTCCAGCTTCGATCCGCATCTCGAAGGCCTGTCCGGCGATCCCGCCGAGACCGCCAAGGTGATCACCTCCTACCGGGTCTATGCCAAGAAGGTCCCGACCAAGGACGGCGACTACACCATGGACCACACCGCGCTGATCTACCTGATCGATCGCGACGGCCGCTTCGTCTCGCCGTTCAACCTGAAGCGGACCCCGGAAGAGGCGGCGGCGGATCTGAAGAAGTACCTGTAGGGACACCCCGCAGGCGGGGGGAGGAGTGCATTTCGGCTCGCGTTCCCGGCCGGATGGTCTATAAGGCCTTCCGATCCCAACGAAATTCATGCATCTCCGGCCGATGGCTCCATCGCAACAGGCGAAATCGTCGAAATCTGCCCGTGGCTTGCTGACGGGGCTGGCCGTCACGGCCTGCCTGCTCGCAGGTTTGTCCTCGGCAAGGGCCCAGGCCCCCGCCAAGCAACCTGCCGCGGCGCCTCAGGCCACCACCCCGGTCGCACCCCAAGCCGCTCCCCAGGCGGTGCCGGGCTTCTGGGACCCGCGGCGGCGGCCGGAGCGGCCGGACCTGTCGCGCCTGACCGTGATCCGCTTCCTGACCGAGACCGACTATCCGCCGTTCAACTTCACCGGTGCCGACGGCAATCCGGCCGGCTTCAATGTCGATCTCGCCCGCAGCCTGTGCGAGGAGATCAAGGTCAGCTGCACCGTGCAAATGCGCCGCTTCGAGACGCTGGTCGATGCGCTCAGCTCCAACCGGGGCGATGCCATCATCGCCTCCATGGCGGTGAGCCCACAGCTGCGCGCGCGCGTCGACTTCACTGATCCGTATTACCGTGTGCCGGCGCGCTTCGTCTCGCGCAAGGATGCGGTGATGCCGGAGATTCGCCCCGAATATCTCGAAGGCAAGAAGGTTGGCGTCATCGCGGGCTCCGCGCATGAAGCCTATCTGAAGGCGATGTTCACCGACGCCGAGCTGCACCCCTATCCGAACGACGACGCGCTCCGCGCCGCGCTTCGCAAGGGCGAGGTCGATTTCATCTTCGGCGACGCCATCTCGCTGGCGTTCTGGATCAACGGCACCGACTCAGGCGATTGCTGCGCCTTCTCCGGCGGTCCCTTCGTGGAGAGCCGCTTCTTCGGCGAAGGCATCGGCATTGCCGTGCGCAAGGGCAATGACGTGCTGCGCCAGGCCCTGAACTGGGCCCTGTTCCGCGTCTGGGAAAAAGGCCGCTACACCGATCTGTGGCTGAAGTATTTTTCGGTGAGCCCGTTCTAGCCAACCATCGTCATTCCGGAGCGCGCGAAGCGCGAAGCCGGAATCTCGAGATTCCGGGTTCGATGCTGACGCATCGCCCCGGAATGACGACCGAGACCATTTTTGCATTCTGCCCGGAAATCGCTATTTTCCGCGGCCCGGAGGCCCCTTGATGTCCGTTATCGACCCGAACATGAGCCCGAGCGATCTTCGTGCGCTCGCCGAACAATCCAACGCCTGGCCGTTCGAGCAGGCGAAGGCCATTGTCGCGCGACTGAAGAAAAGCCCGAAGGACGAGGTGCTCTTCGAGACCGGCTACGGACCCTCCGGCCTGCCGCATATCGGCACGTTCGGCGAGGTCGCGCGCACCTCGATGGTGCGCCATGCCTTCCGCGTGCTGACCGAGGACAAGATCAAGACGCGGCTCCTCGCCTTCTCCGACGACATGGACGGCTTCCGCAAGGTGCCTGACAACGTGCCGAACAAGGATCTGCTGGCGCAATATCTGGGACGGCCGCTCACCGCGGTGCCGGACCCGTTCTCGAACGAGCACCCGTCGTTCGGCGATGCCAACAACGCGCGCCTGCGCGCATTTCTGGATCATTTCGGCTTTGACTACGAATTCGCGAGCTCGACCGTCTATTACAAGTCGGGCCGCTTCGACGCGACGCTGCTGAAGATGCTCGCCGCCTACGACAAGATCATGGACATCATCCTGCCGACGCTCGGGCCGGATCGCCGTGCAACCTATTCGCCGTTCCTGCCGATCAGCAAGACGACAGGTGTCGTGCTGCAGGTGCCGATGATCCGCCGCGACGTCGCGGCCGGTACGGTGACCTATGTCGACCCTGATACCAACGAGGAGGTCGAAACATCAGTCACGGGCGGTAACGTCAAGTGTCAGTGGAAGGCCGACTGGGCGATGCGCTGGGTCGCGCTCGGCGTCGACTACGAGATGGCCGGCAAGGATCTGATCGATTCCGTAAAGCTCTCCGGCGCCATCGCCAGGGCGCTCGGCGCCATGCCGCCCGAAGGCTTCAATTACGAGCTCTTCCTCGACGAGAAGGGTCAGAAGATCTCGAAGTCGAAGGGCAATGGCCTCACCATCGACGAGTGGCTGCGCTACGCCTCGCCGGAATCGCTGTCGCTGTTCATGTATCGCGAGCCGAAGGCGGCGAAGCGGCTGTTCTTCGACGTGATCCCGCGCCAGGTCGACGATTATCAGCAATTCATTGATGGCTTCCCCAGGCAGGACGCCAAGCAGCAGCTCGGCAATCCGGTCTGGCACATCCATGGCGGCCATCCGCCGCAAGGCGACATGCCCGTCACGTTCCAGCTGCTGCTGACGCTGGTGTCGTCGTCGAATGCGGAGAACGCCGAGACGCTGTGGGGCTTCATCGGCCGCTATCGTCCCGGCGTGTCGCCGCAGACGCATCCGA
Organism: Bradyrhizobium manausense; assembly: GCF_001440035.1. Classification (GTDB taxonomy): domain Bacteria; phylum Pseudomonadota; class Alphaproteobacteria; order Rhizobiales; family Xanthobacteraceae; genus Bradyrhizobium; species Bradyrhizobium manausense. The sequence continues at coordinate 29,733 of NZ_LJYG01000025.1, forward strand.
AGCTGGATGCAATGGTCGGCTACGCCATCAACTATTACCGCGACTTCGTCGCACCGACCAAGCAGTTCCGCGTGCCCACGGACAGCGAGCGCGCCGCGTTGCAGGACCTGCGCGATGCGCTGTCGCAGTTGCCGGCGGATGCATCGGCCGAAGACATCCAGAACGTCGTCTACGAGATCGGCCGCCGCGAGCCGTTCCTCGATCAGGCCAAGAAGGGCAAGGACGGCCGTCCCGGCGTCACGCTCGACTGGTTCAACATGCTCTACCAGGTGCTGCTCGGCCAGGAGAAGGGCCCGCGCTTTGGCTCCTTCGTCGCGGTCTACGGCGTGCAGAACGCGGTCAACATGATCGATGGCGCGCTGGCACGGAGTGCGTGAGGGCACTTGTAGCCCGGATGGAGCGAAGCGAAATCCGGGGTTCTCGCAACATGCACGACCTGTCCCGGATCGCGCTTCGCTCCATGCGGGCTGCCTACCTGCGCTGGAGGCGCAACCACTTTTCCCAACGTCGTCCTGGCAAAAGCCAGGATCCATAACCACCGAATCTGGCTTGGCGAAGACTCGGAGTGAACAGTTGGGCGCTGCATTTGCCTCTTGGGGTAATGGGTCCTGCCCTTCGCCAGGACGACATTGAGTTTGACTCACTGGCTCGCCCAAACAATCCTCGCCACCCACGCGACATCCCCCGCCGGCATCGTCCGCTCGCCTAGCGTCGCGTCGAGCGGCTGCAGCTCCAGCGCCTTTGCCGTGCGGCGCTTCAGCGTCGCGAGCATGACCTCGCCCGCCCTGGTCTTCACCACCACACGGTCGCCTTTGCGAACCGGCGCGCCGGGCGAGACCAGGATCACATCGCCGTTGCGATAGGCCGGCAGCAGCGAATCCCCGGAGATCTCCAGGGCAAAGGCGCTGACGTCGTCAGTGATCGGCAGCGCGATTTCGCTCCAGCCCTTGCCGGACGGCGAGCCTTGCTCGTCGAACGCGCTGCTCGCAGGCGCCTGTGCGAAGCCGAGCAGCGGTATCGTGCGGCCGTCGCCGGATTCGTCGTCGATGAGCCTGGCAAAGATCTCGATCGACGAGTCCGCTGCCGCCAGCGCCTTCGCAATCGATTCGGTCGAGGGCCAGCGCTCGCGGCCGTCGGTGGTGACGCGCTTGGACTTGTTGAAGGTGGTGGGATCGAGCCCGGCCCGCTTGGCAAGGCCAGATGGCGACAATCCGGCGCGCGCGGCCAATCGGTCCAGTGCGGCCCAGATCTGGTCGTGGGTCAGCATCCTCTGCGCTTTGGCCTGTTTGACCATGGAAGGTCCAGCCCGTCGCAACTCAGGAAAACTATCCTCAAATCAACCGGTTTTCCGTTTTTCGCGCAAGAGGGCGGCGGAAGCGTTTTCAAGCGAAGTGGTGGGTACCGGTTCGCGTCAAGAAAACGCGTCAAAACAAGAATCTAGAGCCCCGTTCCGATGAAATCGGAAGGGAAAAGGCTCTAGGACTTGAGTTCGGAAGGGGCCGCCTTTACGGTCGCGCCGGGTTTTGAAGACCCGTTCGGGACGAAAAAAACCAAGAGACTCAAAGAGCTGAGTCGAAGAGCAAACAGGGCTCCGGCAATCTGTGGTCAAGATCTACAAAATCTGTCCGGCCTCGGCCTGGCGCGAGGCGGAACGGCAGGGCGTGTACCGGGGCAGCGCGGACGACGCGCGCGATGGATTCATCCATTTCTCGACCGCGAGCCAGGTGCCTGAGACGCTGCGCAAGCACTATTCCGGCCAGCGCGCGCTGTTCCTGGTCGAGGTCGACGGCGATGCGCTCGGCAGCGAATTGCGCTGGGAGCGCTCGCGCAATGACGAGCTGTTTCCGCATCTGTATGGCGAGCTCGATCTCGGCGCCGTGCTCTCGGTGATGAACCTCAACATACGCTCCGATGGTGGCCACGATACACCGGAGCTCGCCCCGTGATCCGCGCCTTCGATGCATTCTCGCTGCCGGTGTTGCGCTGGCTCGATCCGGAGGACGCCCACCGCCTCGCCATCCAGGGCCTGCGCTTCCTGCCGCCGGTGAAGCCACGCACCGATGATCACAAGCTGGCCGTGCGCGCCTTCGGGCTCAACTTCCCCAACCCGATCGGCATGGCCGCAGGTTTCGACAAGAGCGCCGAGGTGCCCGACGCGCTGCTGCGGCTCGGCTTCGGCTTTGTCGAGATCGGGTCGGTGACGCCGAAGCCGCAGGCGGGCAATCCGCGGCCGCGGCTGTTTCGGCTCGAGCGCGACGAGGCTGTCATCAACCGCATGGGCTTCAACAACGACGGCGCGGAAGTCGCATTGCGCCGGCTCGCCGCGCGCGCGGCCAATGGCGGCATCGTCGGCGTCAATGTCGGTGCCAACAAGGATTCGCCCGATCGCGTCGCTGACTACGTCAAGCTGATCGAGACCTTTGCACCCGTCGCAAGCTATTTCACCGTCAACGTCTCCTCGCCGAACACGCCGGGCCTGCGCAATCTGCAGGAAGGCGCGTTGCTCGACGATCTGCTCGGACGCGTCATCGATGCGCGCGAGCGTGTCAGGCAGAAGGCCGGCGACACGCCAGTGCTGCTGAAGATCGCGCCCGACCTCAGCCTCGCCCAGCTCGACGACGTCGTCCAGGTCGCGCGCTCGCGCAAGGTCGACGGGATGATCGTGTCGAATACGACGATTGCGCGGCCGAGCACGTTGCGCGAGCAGACGCGGGCGAAAGAGCAGGGCGGCCTGTCCGGCCGGCCGCTGTTCCGGCTGTCGACGCGCATGGTCGCGGAGACCTACGTCCGGGTCGAGGGCGCCTTCCCGCTGATCGGGGTCGGTGGCGTCGACTCCGGCGGTGCGGCGCTGACAAAAATTCGCGCCGGCGCGAGCCTGATCCAGCTTTATTCGTCGCTGGTCTATAAGGGCCTCGGCCTCGTCGACGAGATCAAGCGCGATCTGACCTCGACATTGCTGCGCACGGGCCGGGATTCGCTGTCCGAGATCGTCGGCGCCGATGCGGCCACGCTGACGGCGGAAGACTGGCCTGGGATGTAAGCACCGCTGCATCCGGGCTACGACTTCGCGAACGTCGCTCGATACAGCGCCGGATACCGTGCGCCCTGCAAGCCGCCGCGCGCGACATAGAACGCGAGCAGTGCGCCCCACAGCCCGGCATTGCCGAACGATTGCAGCGCCCACCACACGCCCAAGAAGATCGCCAGCGAAGCCAGCATCAGATTGCGCATCTCGCGCGCCCAGGTGGCGCCGACATAGATGCCGTCGAAACCGAAGGCGAACACGCCGGGGATCGGCGCTATCACGATGAACGGCAGGAACTCGCGTGCGGCGCGGCGGACGTCCTCGCTCGCCGTCATGAAGCTGATGATATCGGGCCCAAACAGCGCGAACAGCACCGCGACCACAAGCGCAAAGCCGAGCCCCCACAGCAGCACCAGCCGGGTCGAATCCGCAAAGCCCTTGGCGTCGCGCGCGCCAAAGCTGCGGCCGCAGAGCTGCTGCGCGGCATTGGCGAGGCCGTCGAGGAAGAAGGCGCTGACCAGGAGAAAATTGTTCAGCACGGAGTTCGCGGCCAACGTGACGTCGCCGGCCCGCGCGCTCTTGGCGGTGAAGAACAGGAACACGGCGATCAGTGCCGCGGTGCGGATCATGATGTCGGAATTGACAGCCAACAGCCGCATCAGCCTGGCGCGGTCGAACAGCATCGCGCGGGGCACGGCGAAGCCGCCATGCGCATAGCGGCGGCAGACGATAACGCCGAGCACGAAGCCGATGCCCTCCGACAGCAGCGCGGCGATCGCCGCGCCCGCAATGCCGGTGTCGTAGACCAGCACCAGCAAAATCGTCGCCGCCATGTTGATGAGGTTGATGACGACTTGCAGCGCGAGCGCCGGATTGGCGCGGGCCAGCCCGACCAGCCAGCCGAGGATGACATAGTTGGCGAACGCGAAGGGCGACGACCAGATCCGGATCATGAAATAGGTTTTTGCGGCGTGCGTCACGCCCGCGCTGCCGCCCATCACATCGAACAGCACGCCGGCCAGCGGCAGTTGCAGCAGGATCAGTCCGCCGCCGATCAGGCCGGCGACGATCAAGCCGCGCACCAGGATCACGGTCTCCTCGCGCGTCTCGCCGGCGCCGAGCGCCTGCGCGGTGAAGGCGAGCGTGCTCATGCGCAGGAAGCCGAACAGCCAGAACAAGCAGTCGAAGATCACCGACGCCATCGCGACACCGCCGAGCAGCGCGGCATCGTCGAGCCGGCCGATCGCGGTGGTCGAGACCACGCCGATCAGCGGCGTCGTCAGGTTCGCGACCATCGCGGGACCCGCGATGGCGAAGACCTGACGGCTGCCGACTTTGGGATGAACCGGGGCGTGCATCAGGTGCGTGTATCCGAGCCCTGCGCCGAATGCACCATCGCGGCCGGCATGGCGTGCTTGCGCCGGCCGCGCATTCAGAGCGCCTCAGCGGCGCGGCGAGCCGAAGATGCGCGACAACAGCCAGATCGGGATCACGATAACGGCGCCGAGCAGGAAGTAGCGCCACAGCCAGTTCACGGCGTCGAAGCCGAGATCCCAGAGACGCTGGAACAGCAGGCGAATGCTGTAAATGATATTCCAGGGGTCGAAGCCGATCGCCGCCAGCACGACGCCGACCAGGATCGAGAGCAGCACCAGGCGAAACGCGACCGCCAGCGGCGAGCCGCCGAGAAAGCGGTGCAGGCCATCGCTGTGGCCGGCCGGCAAATCTCTGACGTCGTGGGCCATCTCAAACTCCTCGTGGGGCTAGCCCCGATTATAGGTCACGGCGGGGGACATGGGGAACCCACAACAGGCCGTCAATGGCCGTCTGCGGACGCAGCGACCTTAATTGTTGGTAGGGATTCGTCCGCTTTCAGCATCTTCTCCAGCGTCTCCAGCCGGTCGGCCTCCCGCGGCGGCTTGTCCCAGCGCAGGCGGCTGATGCGGGGGAAGCGCATGGCGACGCCGGATTTGTGCCGCGGCGAGCGCTGCAGGCCCTCGAACGCCACCTCCAGCACCAGCCCCTTGTCGCCTTCGTGCACGACATGGCGGACGGGGCCGAACTTTTCCGTGGTGTTGCGGCGGACGAAACGGTCGATCTGCAGCAGTTCCTCGTCGGTGAAGCCGAAATAGGCTTTCCCCACCGGCACCAGTTCCTCGCCATTGTCGGTTTCGGTCCAGACCCCAAACGTGTAGTCGGAGTAATAGGACGAGCGCTTGCCGTGGCCGCGCTGCGCATACATCAGCACGGCATCGATGATGTGCGGATCGCGCTTCCACTTCCACCACTGCCCCTTCGGCCGTCCCGGCAGATAGGGCGCATCGCGCCGCTTCAGCATCACGCCTTCGACGGCGTCGGCATCCTCGCCGGCGCCGGCGCTTGCGGGATCGGCGCGCGCGGCGGTGAGCGCATCCCAGCTCGCGAAGGGGATGGTGGGCGAGAGATCGAGGCGGGGATCGTCGAGCTTGCCGATAAAGGTCTCAAGTCGCTCGCGCCGCTCGGCGAAGGGCAATTCGCGCAGATCGTTCTCGTCATCCCCGAGCAGATCGTAGGCGCGCAAGTGAATCGGAAAATCCTTGATCAGCTTCGGCGAGACAATTTTGCGGTTGAGCCGCTGCTGCAGGACGTTGAAACTCTGCACGCGGCCTTCGCGCAGGATCAAGAGCTCGCCGTCGATCGCGCCGGGCAGGCGCAGCGACGGCACGAGATCCGGAAAGCTTCCCGTGATGTCCTCGCCGGTGCGCGAATACAGCCGCGCGGTGATCTGCCCGTGCTCATCGCGGCCGGCGACCGCCTGCACGCGGATGCCGTCCCATTTCCATTCGGCGATGTAATCGGCGGGATCGAGTGAAGCAAAATCACTATCCTCGATCGCATGCGCCAGCATCACGGGCCGGAACGGCGCGGGATCGCGATTGACTGGCTTTTCGGCGCGACCTTCCAGCCAGGCGAACAGGTCGAGATAGGGCGGGCTGAGGCCCGGCCAGAGCAGCTCGACCTCATGGGGATCCTTATCCCCAAGCGCCGCGGCTGCCGTCTTCGCCAGCCGCGCGGAGATACCGATGCGCATGGCGCCGGTGACAAGTTTCAACAGCGCCCAGCGGCCGGTCTCATCGAGCTCGTCCAGCCAGCGCTCGAGCTGCTTCGGCAGCTCGGTCTTGCCGAGCGTGCGCAGCGTGGTGACGACCTCGGTCAGGGTCGGGGGCGGCGGGTTGTTGTGGGCGGGCAGCACCGCCTTCGGCCACATCAACGCCACCGTTTCCGAGAGATCGCCGACATAGTCGTAACTCAAGCCGAACAGCACCTCATCGGTGCGCGATGCGATGAGATCGCGGATCAGCACAGGCTTGGCATGCTTGAAGCTGAGCGCGCCGGTGAGCGCAGCGAGCGCGTAGCCGCGGTCGGGATCGCCGACCTCGCGGAAATAGCCTTGCAGCAAACGCAGCTTGTTGTTGCGGCCGGGCTCGTAGGCGAGGCGGTCCAGCAGTTCGGCGAAGCGGTTCATGCCTCGGCCTCGCTTCGAGGCTGCGGCTCGCTCTCTTCCTCGTCGCCATAGCCGACGAGATCGAGCGGCCGGGCGCGCAGGCCTTGCGTCTTGCACCAATGTACCAGCGCATCTTCCTGGCCGTGGGTGACCCAGATCTCGCCGGCGCCGGTCGCCGCGATGGTCGCGGTGAGGCCGTCCCAATCGGCGTGATCGGAAATCACCAGCGGCAGCTCGACACCGCCCTGCCGCGCGCGGGCGCGCACGCGCATCCAGCCCGAGGCGAAGGCGGTGACGGGATCGGGGAAGCGCCGGGCCCAGATATCCGATGTCGCCGAAGGCGGCGCGAGCGTGATGGTGCCGGCGAGTGCCGCCTTTTTCATGCCCATCGCCGGCCGCAGCTCGCCGAGGTCGATGCCGCGGCTTTGATAGTACGCGGTGATCTTCTCCATCGCGCCATGCAGATAGATCGGCGCGTCATAGCCTGCCTTGCGCAGCAGCGCGATCACACGCTGGGCCTTGCCGAGCGAATAGGCGCCGACGAGATGGGCGCGCTCGGGAAACAGCGCGACCGAGGCCAGCAGCTTCTTCACCTCGAGGGCCGCATCGCCGTGCCGAAACACCGGCAGGCCGAACGTCGCCTCGGTGATGAAGACATCGCAAGGCACCAGCTCGAACGGGGCGCAGGTCGGGTCGGGCGCATCCTTGTAATCGCCTGATGCGACGATGCAGGTGTCCTTGGCTGTCACCGCGATCTGCGCCGAGCCCAGCACATGACCGGCCGGGCGAAACTTGACCTTGACGTCGCCGAGCCGGAGCTCTTCGCCATAGCTGATGACTTGCGTCGAGCCGGCAAAATTCTCGCCGTAGCGCAGCCGCATCATGTCGAGCGTTTCCTGCGTCGCCAGCACGGCGCCATGGCCGGCGCGGGCGTGGTCGGAATGGCCGTGGGTGATCAATGCCCGCTCGACCGGGCGGATCGGATCGATATGGAAGCCGCCGGGCTTGCAGCACAGGCCGTCAGCAGTTGGCAGCAGGATGTCTTGCGGGCGCATGATCGTCATATAGGAACATCGTGCTCCAAATTAACCCGTCATGCGCGGGCTTGACCCGCGCATCCATCCTCTTAAAGAGGTCTTTTTTGATGGATTGCCGGGTCAAGCCCGGCAATGACAATCGGTTCCTGCAATGCCGCTCCGCCTGTTCCTGACCTCCGGCGATCTCATGGCCGACCGCCGTTTCGAGTTCGCGCGCGACCTCCAGCTCAAGGGCGACCTGCCCGCCGCCGCCGATCTCTTGGAGCAGGCGATCGAGCTCGCCCCTGACTTCACCTCGGCCTGGTTCACGCTTGGCGAGATCCGCCAGCAGCTCGGCGAGCGCGACAAGGCCATCGCAGCGTTCCGGGAAGCGCGGCGATCCGACCCCGAGGATCAGCACGGGGCCGGTCTCCATCTGATGCGGCTGGGCGATACTGAAATGGCGGAAATGCCCAAGGCCTATGTGCAGGCGCTGTTCGACCAATACGCTCCGCGCTTCGAGCATGCGCTGATCAACGATCTCGGCTATCGCGCTCCTAGCGTGATCTTCAAGGCGGTGCTGGCCGCGCACGTCGCGGCGAAGAAGCCGGCCTTCTTCAAGCGCACCATCGATCTTGGCTGCGGCACCGGGCTTGCCGCGGCAGCCTTTGCCAAGCAGGTCGACTATTTCATCGGCATCGATCTGTCATCAGGCATGATCAAGGAGGCACGCGCCACCAACCTCTATGCCGAGCTCGAAGTCGCCGACATGGTCGAGGGCCTGCGCACCAAGCCCGATGCCAGCGCGAACCTCGTCGTCGCCGCGGATGCGTTCGTCTATCTCTCCGATCTCGCGCCTGTGCTCACCGAGACCAGGCGCGTGCTCGTATCAGGCGGAGTGCTCGCCTTCACGCTGGAGACGCATGACGGCGATGGCATCGTGCTCGGCGAAGGCCTGCGCTATGCCCATTCGGCGGAATATGTGCGGGGTGCGATTGCGAAGGCCACCCTGAAGCTCGTCACGCTTGAGCCGTGCTCGCCGCGCAACGAGAACAACGAGCCGGTGAGCGGCCTCGTCATCGTCGCCGAGAAAACTTGAGTCTAGGCGCTAAACACCCTGCAATTCAGCGTCATTGCGTTGCAAAGCGGCGTCTTCGGACTTGCGAGCTGCGCTGCGTTCCCAGCACAATGCGCAGAACCAGGGAGAGAAACAATGACCAGGAATCCATCGCGGCGCGATGTCAGCGCCGCCGCGTTCGCCACCATCGCCGCATCCGTTCTGCCCGCGCCCTATGTCCGGGCCGCCGAGAAGAAATACGATGCCGGCGCCAGTGATACCGAGATCAAGATCGGCCAGACCGTGCCGCATTCCGGTCCCGGCTCGCTCTACGGCGTGCTGGGGCGCGTCGGCGAGGCCTATTTCCAGATGCTAAACGAGGGCGGCGGCATCAACGGACGCAAGGTCAACTTCCTCACGCTCGACGATGCCTACAGCGCGCCGAAATGCGTCGAGGCGACGCGGCGCCTGGTCGAGCAGGAGGAGGTGCTGGCGCTCTACGGCTCGCTTGGCACGGCGCCGCAGACCGCCGTGCACAAATATCTGAACTCCAAGGGCGTGCCGCAGCTGCTGCTCAACACCGGCGCCTCGAAGTGGAACAATCCGAAAGAGTTCAAATGGACGATGGCGGGGTTGCCGCTCTATCCGACCGAAGCGCGCATCCTAGCGCGACACGTCATCAACGTGAAGCCGAATGCCAGGATCGGCATCCTCTACCAGAACGACGATTTCGGCCGCGATTTCCTTGGGCCCTTCAAGAAGGTGCTGGCGGATGCCGGCGGCACGGCGCAGGTGATCATGGAGCAGACCTACGATCTCACCGATCCGACGGTCGATTCCCAGCTGATCAACCTGTCGAAATCGGGCGCGGACGTTTTCTACAACATCTCCACCGGCAAGGCGTCGTCGCAGTCGATCCGGAAAGTGGCCGAGCTCGGCTGGAAGCCGCTGCAGCTGCTCTCGGCCGGCTCGACCGGCAAATCCATCCTCAGCGCCGCGGGCTTCGAGAATGCCAAGGACATCGTCTCGATCAGCTATGCGAAGGATGCCGGGCCTGGCCGTTGGGAAAAGGACCCGGGGCCCATGGCATTCGAGGAGCTGCGCAAGAAATATCTGCCGAACGTCGCTCCTGACAACACCATCGCCTATGCCGGCTACGGCCAGGCCGTGACCATGGGTGAGATCCTGCGCCGCTGCGGCGATGAGCTGACGCGGGCCAATGTGCTGAAGCAGGCCTCAAACCTCAATGGCTTCCACTCGCCCTTCTTCCTCGATGGCGTCACCTACAGCTACACACCGGACGACTACACGCCGATGAAGACGCTGTTCATCCAGGTCTTCAACGGCAAGGATTGGGAGGTCTCCGACAAGCCGGTGGTGGAGTAGCGGGTCTCCACAATCGCGATGCCGTAGAGCCTGTGAGTCATTTCCGCATTCGATATTAAAGAGTGGGTAGCGCCCGCGCTGATGTCGGGGGCCGTCGATGTCGAACCGCCGGGGGATGGCTGTGCTGTCTATGCTTTTGCCAGTTGGTGTCCTTGCAGGATGTTGTTGGTGAGGGCGTACCAGAGCACGACGGCACGGACCTTCTCGATGCCGCGCACGGTCAATTGCCTGAGGTCCCAGTTCCGCCACCGGGCATGGATGCATTCGCAGATCGTGCGGGCTTTGTACTGTGCCTTGCCGGCTTCGCTGGCCATGCGGGCCCGCCAGGCCGCGACGCCAGGACCGTCGCTGCTCCGAGGTAAAAAGGGATCGACACCGCTCCTGGAGTTGGGCGGAGGACAGTAGACCTCGACGCCTTCACCGTGCGCCCATTCGATGTCCTCGCCGCTGCAGAACCCGCCATCGGCGAGGTAGCGACGCGGCAAGCGCTTCAGCCGAGTGCGCGTTCGCTCCAGCATCGGCCGCATCAAGCCGCGATCTGATCCGTTGTTGTCGATGTCGACCGTGACCACGATCAGTTCGCCGGCCGCGCTGGCCACCTGCACATTGTAGGCGGGGCGGAAGCCGGCATCTGCCATCTTCATCACCCTTGCCTGCGGGTCGGTGGTGGAGGCCCGGGGCTCCTTCGGCTTTTTGCCATTGCCGCCTTTTTCGTCGAGTTGCTTGCGCTTCCGCTTGATCTCGTCCAAAGCCCTCTGCGCAGCCTGCACCCGCTCACTGCGTTCGCGTGCCGCGCGCTCTCTGGCCGCCCTGATACGCCGGCTGCTGGCTTCCGGATCCGCATCGACCTCGCGCTTGAGCTCTTCCACCACAGCCTTCGCTTGGGCCATCTGCCGGCCGAGCGTTGCCTCCCGCCGGAACGAGCCGGCCCCCGCATTCGCCCGTATCCGCACCCCGTCCTGGGTCAGCTTCTCCAGATCAATCAGCCCTGCCTCATTCAGAGCCACCAGATGTTCGACCAGCAAACGGTCCAGCAGGTCCGCGCAGCCGACCCGGAAATCCGACAGTGTGTGATAGTTCAAAGACACGCCGCCGCAGAGCCAGCGGTAGACGTCGTGACTGTCGCAGAGCCGATCCAACGCCCGCGCGCTGCCAACGCCATCGCTCGTGGCGTACAGCCAAAGCGCCAGCAGCAGCCGGGGTGATGGCGCCGGATGGCCCGGCCTGTTTTCCCGTGCCTTAACCCGATCTTCCAGCTCGCTCAGGTCGAGCCCCTCGACATAAGCCCAGATCACCCGGGCCAGATGATCCTGCCCGATCAGGCTGTCGATATCGACCGCCCGCAATTCGACCTGATTGCGCACGGGCTCGCGCAGCCGAGGTGCACCCCGCGGCACCGCTTCGGTTCGTGGCGCCGACTGATCCGGCAATTCGCCAAAAAGTCCCTCGTCAGCCATCATCCTCTCCAGCAGATCAGTCTGCCTAGAGAATCACATTCGCCCGACACGCGGTACAAAAGATTCACAGTCTCGTAGGGTG
>NZ_LJYG01000026.1:0-161843 GCF_001440035.1 Bradyrhizobium manausense
CCCGCCGCGGATGGCAGGTGGTGGCGAACTCGGATGGCGTCCTCCATCCGAGCCGTGAGTGTGGTCGTGTGTCGTTGTAATCCGCGCGCCAGCATCCGAGCGCGACGCGGGCCTGGGCCAGCGAGGTGAACAACGTCTCGTTCAACAATTCATCTCGCAGCCGGCCGTTGAAGCTCTCGATGAAGGCGTTCTGCATGGGCTTGCCGGGCGCGATGTAGTGCCAAGCGACGCGGCTCTGATCGGCCCACGTCAGAATGGCGTTGCTGGTGAGTTCGGTGCCGTTGTCGCTGACCACCATCTTCGGCTTGCCGCGCTCAATCATCAGCCGGTCCAGCTCCCGCGCAACGCGGGTGCCCGAGAGCGAGGTGTCGGCCACCAGCGCCAGGCACTCGCGGGTGCAATCGTCGACCACGGTCAGAATGCGGAAGCGACGGCCGTCGGTGAGCTGATCCGACACGAAGTCGAGCGACCAACGATCGTTGAGGGCCATCGGCGCCATCATCGGTGCCCTGGTCCCGATTGCCCGCTTGCGGCCACCACGGCGGCGTACCGCGAGCCTCTCTTCCCGGTAGAGCCGGAAGAGCTTCTTGTGGTTGACCAGATAGCCCTCCCGCTTGAGCAGCACGTGCAGGCGTCGATAACCGAAGCGACGGCGCTCCTGGGCGATCGCCCTCATGCGCTGGCGAAGGTCGGCTTCGTCCGCCCGGGTCGTCTGGTATCTCATGGTCATGCGGCAGCAGCCGATGGCTTTACACGCCCGCCGTTCGCTCATCCCGTGGGCATCCACGAGATGCGCGACAGCTTTCCGCTTGGCCGCGGGCGTCACCATTTCTTTCCCAAGAGGTCCTTCAACGCCGCATTGTCCAGCATGGAGTCGGCCAGCAACCGTTTCAGCCGCGTGTTCTCGTCCTCCAGCGTCTTGGCCTTCCATTTGTAGATGCTGGCGTCGCTGACGCCATGCTTGCGGCAAAGATCGGCGACCGACACGCCGGCCTCATGTTCCTTCAAAATCCCGATGATCTGTTCTTCCGTAAAGCGGCTGCGCTTCATGCTCTGGTCCTTGTCGTGGGCCAGAACGAACTTCAAACTGGATTAAGCCCGTGGGGCAAGGTCAGCGGGCCCAAGGAATTCTTGACGTGGCTCGACGCTAAAAAACTCATTCCTCAAGGCGAGCGATATTCGCGCTTTCGGACGCTTGATCTCTCTCTGCGCATGTTTGGATCGCCGGTCACGAAAGACGCTTCAAACTTTATTTTGGGTGACGCGGGCGACCAACTCGCGTCGCTCAATCTAGCGCAGCCTGATCCGGTCTTCGTTCTCGCCAGCCAAATTCTTACCGCTGTGTCGGTTCGAAATAAGCGACCGGAGGAAGGTGATTTCTTTCGCGGCAGCGATCCCTCAGAAGGGCGCGTCAAAGCTACTATCTCATGTACCGGTATTCGACCACGCGCGGCAACATCCTGAAATCGTTCATCGTCATTCAAAAGCCGAGAGGCCAGGGGCACACTGATACTTTCAATCACTTTGTTTGGCCGCGCGAAGAAGCCAAGATAAAGAGCTTTCGCGAATGCGAGGGTTTTGTGCTTAAATTCGACAAGGCTTTTTACTTCATCGGCTACAATTACGAAGTGAAGGAGATTAAGCGGCTCTATCTGGGTGAATATCTCAAAAAGAGATCATCCTCCAAGCTCAATCCGAATGGTCTTGGCCTGATCACCACCGAATACGATAGCCGGATCGAAAAGCGCGGATAGCTCAACTCTGTCGGACCTTTTCAGCGCGGCTGTCGGGTCCGTGGGTTCGAATGGCGAATTGCCCTACCTTCCTCTCAGCGATGGCGATGATGGGCGCTAAGGACGGTGAGCGCGGCAGCTATCCCGAGATGGTCGACGCGCTCGCGCAGCATAGCGCGCAGGGAAAGACAGACGCCCATGCTCTCTATCGGCGCGCCGTCTTCAACGTGCTGATCTCGAATGTCGAGGACCACCTGCGCAACCACACTTCCTATGGCTCGGAAAGGCCGGCTGGTCGCTGTCTCCGACCTATGACCTCAATCCAGTGCCAAGCGATGAGCGTTTGAGCATGACGATTTTCGGCGAGCGGTGGCGCTGTAACCAGAACGTTTATTCACAGCTTTGATCCACCAACGGCGAGCCCTGTCGCCCATTTGGCCCCGTAGGGGTTTTTCATCTGCGCAGGCCTCGCCAAGAGGAGGACATCGTTTGGTCAGGTCGCCCACAGCAAGTTGGCCTCACCCGTGCGCGGCGCTTCTTGGCAGTAAGACTTCACCGTCCCGGACGGGGCGCCACGCCTTCTTGAGGACGTCGGGGAACATGATCGCCGGCAGACCCATCGCGTTTGGATCGATTATCCTTTGGGTAGTCGAAGAAAACATCGGTTACCTGCTCGAGCGCGGCGCGTCCGGGCTTGCCGTAGCCGACTACCGATTGAGCACAAAGTCGATTTCGACATCATTATTCGTCGAGTCCTTGCCAAACTTTCGTCCGGAATTGATCACGGCCGCAGCATGAGCGGCGGAGCCATACAGGCCGGCGACGTAGCTGAAGATTGCGCGCCGGTCGTTGCGGCACTATCGAATTGATTCTTGCTGAAATGGTCGGATAGATGTCTGATCGCGGCAGCGTAACCTTGGGGAGCGAGAGTGATGGCGAACGCCCTCGACATTTATAAGGCTTATCCGACGCGATCACAGCTCGATCTGAGAGCGGCACAGTACGTGCGCATGTCGACACAACGGCAGCAATACTCGATTCAGAATCAGGCTGCAGTGATTGCATCATACGCGCACGCCCATGGCCTGACAATTGTACGGACCTATCGCGATGAGGGAGAGAGCGGTCTTCACATCAAGAACAGGGCCGGCCTTATCCAGCTCATCAAGGATGTTCAAACAGGGGAAGTCGATTTTGGTCATATTCTGGTTTATGACGTGAGCCGCTGGGGCCGCTTTCAGAACGTTGACGAAAGCGCGTACTACGAATTCGTCTGCAAACAGGAAGGCATCAATATCGCGTATTGTGCGGAGCAATTTGATAATGATGGCAGCGTGCTCTCCAGCATCATCAAGAATATCAAGCGCGTAATGGCAGCGGAGTACAGTCGTGAGCTTTCGACCAAGGTCCACGCGGCGCAATGCCGGTTCGCTCGACTTGGCTTCAAGCTCGGAGGTCTCCCTGGCTATGCTCTTCTGCGAGAGCTTGTCGATCAGAGCCATCAGTCTCGGGGCGTGCTGAAGAAGGGGGATCAGAAGTACCTCGCGACTGATCACGTCCGACTGCGGCCTGGCATCCCCGAGGAAGTAGCCGTGGTGAGGTGGATCTTCGAGCGGTTTCTGCAAGTAAAGTCCGAAGTGATTATCGCGCGGGAGCTAAACCAGAAGGAGATACTCACGAGCACAGAAGGTCGGTGGACGCGTGCAGCTGTTAACACGGTGCTTAGAAACGAGAACTACATTGGGAACCTGACGTTTAACCGTCGATCGCGCAAGCTACGGCGGAAGGCTATCTGCAATCCTCCCGAGCTTTGGATTACCAGCGAGGGATGTATCGAACCGATCATTGAACGCGACACCTTCCTCAAAGTGAAGAAGATCATTGAGGAACGGCGTGTCGACCTCACTGAAGAGGAGATGCTTGCCCGACTACGCAAAACGCTGGTCAAGGAAGGACGTCTGAGCTCTGCTATCATCGCTAGCGCGGTAGGCCTTCCCTGCGCCTCCACCTATCAGACTCACTTCGGCAGTATGATGAACGTGTATCGGCTAATCGGCTACACTCCGAAGCGAAACTATGAATTCCTTGAGTCGCGCCCGCTGTGGGCCGAGCAAAAGGCCAAGCTCGGCTCGCAAATTGCCACGGTCATCCAAAAGGCCGGCGGCCGAACCGTCGAGGAGACGGGTTACTTGCGCGTGAATGGATCGGTCAACATCTCAATTCGAGTCGCCCTCTGGTGCGGAAGGCAAGACCGCGCGCCGTACTGGTCCATCAAGCGTGAGGCACGCTTGCCTCCCGGGTGGATTGCCGCGGCCAGGATGGCTGAGCATAACAAATCGGTGCTTGATTACGTACTGCTGCGGACTGGCCAGAAGGTAAAACGAACTATGACGTTTTCTGAAAGGGCTCGCATTCGCCGTGGAATTGCTCGGTTCGAAACGGCTAATGCTTTAGCACGAGGCATCGTCAAACAAGTAGTTGAGTCGGACCGTTCCTCCCGAGTGCCTTCCGGTAATCTATCGAGACCAAAGCAGCCCGCGGCGAAGAACCCTCATGCGCGGCGCTGATCGAACGTAAGTAAAAGACTTCCGCGAAGCAATGCTCTACAGTCTGATCAGCCTCGCCACACCACCAGCAGCACGTTCGCTTTGTCCGCGGAACTGCGATCGCGCCCGTACCGAAACTTCAGCTCCGCCATATTCGAGAAAGTAAGCAATTTGGAGAACACTCCTCTCCGCACTGCGCGCGCACAACTGTCTGCGCGGACACGCAACACCCGATTATTGCGATTGGTTGAACAGGAAATTCCCAAGCTGATGGCACGAACGACCCTAAGCTAGGAGCGCTCCTCCCGAGTATTATCTAAGCTTTTGATTCTTCTCGCTGTCCCGCGCCATCAGAGCCTCGTGTGCACCGGTCGCGCGCGGCCAGATTGCCCCTCAACCAAGTTTACCAGCCGCTCGCTGAGATCGACGTTACATAGTCGGCCGATATCCTCGCCGACATCGGACAGACGATCCAGTCCGGCTCGGTGAGTCGCAAGATGCCGCGCGGAACCATGATCGCGTTAACACCGGAGAGATTCGGCGCCCCCCCGATCTCTTTGCGCTCAAGGACGGCCGATGACGGATCCTACCGAGCAAGCCATACCTCCTAAAATAGACAACAGGTATGCTATAGTAAAAGTATGTGTTTGAATTAGCGAACACAAACAAGGAAATTGCTGGGTGAAGAATTCTAAAGTTCAGCGCGTGCCGGTAACGGCCGCGCCGCTTCGGCAACAGGTCGCAAGCAATCTGCGAACCGCAATCATCGACGGCCGTTTCCAACCCGGTGAGCGGTTGAAGGAAGGCGAGCCTGTGCGCGTGGACGGGTGTCAGCAGGACGGCGGTGCGCGAGGCTTTGCGGCAGCTTGAAGCCGAGGGCATCGTCGACAACATCCCCAATCAGGGCCCCTCTGGCTGACGAAATCGCCGCGATCGATACCGCGATCGCAGCGACGATCAAAACAACGCCGGACTTTGCCAAACGCGCCGAGATCATCCAGAGCGTACCAGGCTTTGCTGAGGGGACCGCAATGGCGCTGCTTGGAGGGCTACCGGAGCTGGGGCAGGTGAGCGACGAAGTTGCCGCCGCGTTGGTGGGCGTTGCTCCTTATGACGACGATAGCGGCAAACGTCGAGGTGAACGCTGCATCAAGGGTGGCCGCCGCTGGGTGCGGAACGCCCTCTACATGCCCTGCATCGGCGCCGCGACGCTGAACAATCCGGTGTTCAAGGCCTTCTATGAACGCCTGGTTGCCAAGGGCAAGCCGCCAAAGGTCGCGATCGTCGCCTGCATGCGCAAGCTGATCGTCATCCTCAACACCATGATCGCTCGCGGCGAGACGTGGGATCCGAAAAGATACAGGATGACCTGACGAGCGCGCCTTCTCGCGCTCGGATCTCGGCCGAGCGCATGCCAAGCCCAAAGACCGGCGTGCAGACGGGGTCAAAGCCGTCAGCCGCCGAAGGCGGGGGTGCGCCAGCACCAGCCTTGAACCCGTCTGATCGCCGGTCTACTCCCACCCCAGTTGCTCTTTATTTTGCCGGGCTGAGATCGGGCGGATTTCACACGGTTATATTTGGAGGACCGAATGGCGCGCACTACTAAAACTCGCAAGCACAGGGCAGCCGTGGAGGCTGAGCCGATCGATAACACCGGCGTTACGCAGCTTGAGAAGCCTGTCTTTGCCCAACCGCATCCGACGCCGGCCCCCGCGAAATTTGAAATCAAGCATCCATCGGATAATCCCGCTTACAAGAAAATCGATGAGTTAAACCGGGAGCACAAGATCGCTCCGCTTCCGTTTCCTGCGCCGCGCGGCCTGCCCGAACCGAAGCTCACGCTGGCCGCCGTGCTGGACACTGACGCAGGCACATTGAACAAGAAGATCGAAACCCACGGCCAGCTCGTGTTTCATGCGGCAGGCGATACCGGCAGCACGCGCGGGCCTGAATCGCAGAACCTCGTTTCGGACAAGATGGTCAACGACTTCACCGACGAAGAGAAGGAACAGCCGCTGTTCTTGTTCCATCTGGGGGATGTCATCTATAGCTTCGGCGAAGCACAATATTACTACGATCAGTTCTACGAACCGTACCGCGACTACCCCGCACCGATTCTCGCGCTCGCCGGGAATCACGACGGCATGGTAGCGCCGGGCACAAGCGCAACGAGTCTGGCGGCATTCCTTGAAAACTTCTGCGCCGAAACGTTCGAGGTAACCTCCGAGGCGGGTGGCCTTGCCCGCACGGCGCAGATCCAGCCCGGAGTGTTTTTCACCTTCGAGGCGCCTTTGATCCGCATTCTTGCGCTCTACAGCAACACCCTCGAAGATCCCGGCGTTATCGCGAGCCCGACAATCGGCACTTCGCAACTCACCTACCTTGAGACCGCGCTCAATCGTGTCAAGTCCGACAAGTTTGATGGCGCCCTCATCCTCGCACACCATCATCCTGCCTACACGGCCGGAGGCAAGCATGGCTGGAGCCAGGAGATGCTTTCCCAGATCGACGAGATTTGCAGCAAGACCGGCGTTGTCATGCAGGATCTCCGTGAATGGCTCGTTCGAGTGTCGCGGAAAGATCGCGCGAGACGGCTCTCGTGGCAATTTCAGATATTGTCCGAGAGTTGGAACGAAGCTTTCTCCGCTGCTTCACGGCGAGGAAAATTTGACTGTGCTTGTTGCGCTTTTCGGCGGCGGCGAGGAAAGGTAGCGAATGATATTCTCGGTAACGTTGTCTTGGCCGGTCCCAGACCGGGATCACCATGCCTAATGCCGCAACGCCGCTCTGTCTTGGCACCAATCACAACGTCCATATGACCATTGCCACGAATGATTGCATTGGAATTGGAATGCCGTCGCCAAATTCTCAGCTCGAAATCTATCGATCGGGCAACGGGCTTGCCCATATCGAAGTCTTGCCAGGAACCCAGGCGCTGCAGCAGGCCAGCATAAATTTTGTGACCAATGGCGGGGCAACGTGCTGGGCAGTTCGACGGACAATAGGCGTCGGGCCACTCTTCGGAAGAGGCGATGCTTATGCCGGAGCTGCCAACCAGCGGGACGATTATGGCATCGCGTCGGCTCGCTGTGGCAAAAGCATGCCCTGGATAAATTGCTTGCCTTGCAGGGTATTGAACTTGAGCCGAAGTCGAATGGTAAGCGCGAAATGGGCGTTATACGCGCTGGTGGCCGTCCGCGGTCTTCAAATCGGCATGCTTGCCGAGAAAGTCCGCGACCTCGGCCTCGACCGCCTGGGCCAACAGAGCACGCGCCCCATTGCGCAAGATTTCGGTGAGTTGATCGTCGACGTTTCCTGGCTGAATCAGCTTGATGATGTTAGCTTTGGACACGGCATATCGCTCCTTCGGTGGAGAAGTGGAGGCGTCGAGCACCCCCATGATATGCCGCCTCTCCGATTCCCGCCGTCACCAACTTTCAGCGATAGCTCCCTGCTCGTCTTGAATTTTTGGCGGAGACCTATCACCGGCGGACGTGATCAGACCCGCAGGTTTTCAGCGCTGCTCTTGCCACGCTTGGGGTCGACTTTGACTTCGTAAGAAATCTTTTGGCCTTCTGCCAAACCAGAGAGCCTAGCGCGTTCTACGGCGCTAATGTGGACAAAGATCTCGTTCCGCCGTCACCTGGAGCGATAAATCCGTACCCGTTTTGGACATTGAACAGTACCTGTTGCCATACGATCACTTCCTTTGCTGCCGCACCCAGTCCACACGCTGGTGGGTAAGGGTGCCAGAAACAGAGCAACCGGCGTGCCGGACCGAAAATGCTGATACTACAGGGATGGCGAGCATCGGGTCGACCACAATGGACGCAAAGCTGACAACCGCGTGCGACTGCCAACATTCTCAGGCTAGCTCAATCAGTTGGGGTTACTCGAAGGCAGCTCGTGGCGGGTCGGTAGGTTCTGGAACGGCATGATGCGAGCGCCGTGTGCTGCAGTTGAAAGTGCTCGACCCTATCAGCTCGCATATAACCGGCTGTCTTAGACTGGTCGCAGCAAGTTGATGCCGGTGTCGTCGTATTCATCTGTGCCAGTGCCAGGTCGATCACACAACGTCCGCAACTCGACGCCGAGCCTTTGGACCCGCACCGGCGAGGCACACCTTTCTATCTCTATTGAAGCATTCACTGCGCAAATTCTCTGGTGGCACACTCATTGCTAGTTAGGTCCCAGATCCCTGCCGGGGAGAACGCGCATTAGTACCCGTAGCAAACCCTGCAATCGCCGTTGTGGGGATCGCGAGCTATCGCTCAAGCACTGTGGAGCGTACTTGATGCTCAGCTTCCTCGATTCGTTTGGCATCGAGCCGCAGATGGCGCACGAAGCGCGGCTGCTTGGCCGCGCAGACGCGGTCCGCCAAGCCCGCGACATGATCGCTCGCGTCACCTGCGAATGTTGACCGCCGCCGACAAGAGCCAGTCGATCCAGTTGGCTACGGGCCGGCTCGATATCGCCGTGGACAAGGCGGCCTGGCCGCTGGACAGCCTTTGCGCGTTTGCGGCGCGCGAAAATCCGCGGCGGGGGTTCCTGGTCGTATCCCGCGTCTTAGGGCGCTATTTGCCCGCCACGCCGCAGATGATGCGGCAGAGCGCCCGCGATCTCGCGGCGCGGCTTCCTGACGATCTGCCGGGGCCGGTGCTCGTCGTCGGCCTGGCCGAGACCGCCGTGTGCCTTGCCCAAACGGTGCACGAGGAATTTCGCCTCGCAACGGGCCGGGTCGACATTCACTTCCTGCATTCGACGCGACAGCAACTGGATCATCCGTTGCTGTGCCGCTTCGAAGAACCGCACAGCCATGCCTCCGCGCATCTGATCTACAGGCCGGCGCTTCCGGAGCCGCGATCACTGGTATTGGTCGACGACGAGATCTCGACAGGAACGACCCTTTGCAACCTCGCCCAGGCGCTCTCCACTGCCTGGCCGCGGATCGAAGCGATGGCGGTAGCGACGCTGACCGACTGGTCGGCCGGCAAGGCGTGGCAAGCACGCATGCCCCGTCCCACGCGCATCGCGGCGCTGCTGCGCGGACGCATGGAGTGGACGCAGGAGACGACGACGGTGCTCAACAGCACGTTCGATACCGCTGCCGCTTCACTCGGGCGCATGGCGACGCATCGCAATTTCGGTCGGCTGGGACTCGACCGGCCCGTCGTGCCCGAACCCGATACCGCTGTGCCCGAGATCCTCGGCCCGCTGCGGATCATCGGAACCGGCGAGTTCACCTATCCCCCCTTCCTGCTGGCGGAACGCCTCGCAGAGGAAGGGCATGATGTCGTCGTGCAGGCGACCGGCCGAAGCCCCGCACTCCCCGGTGCCGCGATGGTGACCAAGCTCCGCTGTGCCGACAATTATGGAACGGGCGTGCCCAATTACCTCTACAATGCCGACCGGGCCGATGGACGCGCGAACTGGATCGCGCATGAGACCGGCGCGGCGACAATCGACCCCGGGCTGATTGCCGCTCTTCGTGCCGAACTGATCGGCTGGACGGCATGACGCGTGTCATCGCCCTGGTCGATCTGGACGACACACTGTTCCAGACGCTGCGCAAATGCCCGCCCGATTTGCCGGCCGACCGGTTGACGCCGCTGGGCTTCGCGCGCGACGGATCGCCGCTGAGCTATGCGACCCCGCGGCAGATGCAGTTCCTGGAATGGCTGGCCGATACGACGCATCTCGTCCCCGTCACCGCCCGCAGCCTGGACGCATTGCGGCGGGCGCGCATTCCATTCCGCGCAGCGGTGTGCGCGCATGGCGGCGTCGTGCTGGATGACAGCGGTCAGGTCGACATGGACTGGGCTGCGACGATCGCCGACCGCGCCGCGCCCTTCGCGTCGCAGCTTGCTGGCCTGGCGGAGGCGATCAGGCGCAGGGCGCGCGACCGCGGCATCGCGGTCAACGCCCGTGTGCTGGTCGAGGACGCGCTGCCGCTCTACACCGTGGCCAAGCATGAAGATGCGGATGCCGCGGCACTTTTTGCGGTGGTCGACGCTGCCGTGCCGTCCTTGCCCAAGGGCTGGACGGACCACCGCAACGGCAACAACGTGGCGCTGACGCCACCCTATCTCGGCAAGGCCCATGCGGTGGCATATATCCTACCGGGCCTCCGCGCACGCTTCCCTGATGCGCCGGTGATCGGCATCGGCGACAGCCGCACCGATGCGCCCTTCATGGGCCTTTGCGATTTCGCCATGATGCCCACCCGTTCGCAGCTGGCCGGCGGCATGTTCCATGCGGACTGAGGTCGCGCCCCCGTTCTCGGGCAGCTACGACCCGGCCGACGTCACCTTCCTGCTCAAGCCAGTGGTAATGGCCCCGACTTCCGTCGCCGAAAAGGAAGCGGCGATCCAGTCCGGCCGCCACCACTATTCGGAGATGATCGCGCCGGAGAGGGTGCCGGACGACAGCTATCTATCCCTCTATCACGCCGCGCTTGCGCGGAACAGTGCCCGCCTGGCGCAGGATGTCGCCACCCTGGCTGCGCAGCTCGCCGCGCGCAGGCCGGGGCGCGAGCTGGTAATCGTCTCGCTGGCGCGTGCGGGGACGCCGATCGGCGTCTTGCTCGCGCGGACCTTGCGGGCGCACGGACATCGCGCAGCCCATTATTCAATCAGCATTATCCGCGATCGGGGTGTCGACCGCGTCGCGCTCGCGCATATCGCCGGCCGGCACGATCCGCGCGACGCGGTGTTTGTCGATGGCTGGACCGGCAAGGGTGCGATTGCCGGCGAACTTCGCGCGGCCCTGGCCAATGCGCCATTCGGCTTCACACCGGACTTAGCCGTGATTGCTGACCCTGCAGGACAGGCAGACATCGCCGCGACGGCGGATGATTATCTGATCGCCTCGGGCTTGCTGAACGGCATCATTTCGGGCCTGGTCAGTCGCTCGATCCTCAACGCCGCGTTGGTGGGACCGGGCGATTTCCACGCCTGTGTCACCTACCCGCAATATGCCGGTGCTGATCTCTCACGTGCCTTCGTGGACACGATCGCGCCGTTGGCCGCTGCGGCGATACCGCAACCGGTAGACGGGCACGACGCCCGCCGAGCGGCGCTGAAACAGGAATGCGAGGCGATGATGCGGCAGTTGTTGGCGGAAAGCGGAACGCGTGACCGCAACCGGATCAAGCCCGGCATAGCCGAAGCGACGCGCGCCCTGCTGCGGCGGGTGCCGGAACGGCTGCTGGTTCGCGATTTCGAGGACGCCGATGTGGGGCACTTGCTCCATCTCGCCGCCGCGCATGCCATTCCGGTCGATACGCTGGGCGGGGAATCGCAGTATCGCGCGGTCGCAATTATCCGTAGCCTGGGCGACGACGCATGAGCCGGGTTTCCGCCCTCCCTTGGCGCCTCCTTGTGTATGCCCTGCACCCGCGAGGATCTGGCCGATGCGTTGCTCGGCGCCAAGCGCGTACATGGTCTCCGGTCCGCCGTGCTGTGTCTTGAGGATGCCGTGCTCGAACGGGACCTGCCGGTCGCACTCACCCGGCTTTCGGCATTCCTTCGTTCCGAGCTATCGCCAAATTTTGGTGACGGCCAGGCCCGTCAGGCGGCGGCGGTTGTGGGCTGACGGTCAGTCGGTTTGGCGATGATCTCGATCCCATCGTTGAATGTCACAGCGATAACGAGTTTTGGCAACTGGTTGTGGCCATCGAGACGACGCCAGCTTTTCTGCGCGGCCTCAAGCAGTTTGAAGACCATCGCGAGCGCCGTCCTGTTGGACAGGCAACCATTCGATCGGATCGTGCGGTGGCGCACGGTAGCGAAGGTGCTTTCAATGGGATTGGTGCGGCAGGCGAACGAATGCGTCGGCCCTGCGATTTTTGTCTGGTTTTTCACAGCCGTGTACAAAAGCTGTAAGATCCAAGACATCGCGCGCCGTGGACGCATGGCGAACTGTTTTAAAGCTAACCAGGCGGTTTAATGCGCGAGGAACGCTGGCATGGTCATTGCTCTCGCAGCAGGCAACAACGGCGCTGGCTACTCAGCGTCTGGCGCGAGAGGAATGGTCCAATATGAGCTTGGTAAGGTCATTGGAAAGGGCGGAAGTTGACGCCTTCTATACGCTCAATGAGGGGCGTCTTGCATCCGTCACGCGC
Organism: Bradyrhizobium manausense; assembly: GCF_001440035.1. GTDB lineage: Bacteria > Pseudomonadota > Alphaproteobacteria > Rhizobiales > Xanthobacteraceae > Bradyrhizobium > Bradyrhizobium manausense. The sequence continues at coordinate 12,402 of NZ_LJYG01000026.1, forward strand.
GAATTTACTGAGCATTTCTCGGGACGCGTGCTGTATGCGGTGAAGGCGAATCCGCTGCCAAAAATTCTTCACACGGTCTCTCGCGCCGGAGTGGCCGGGTTCGACGTGGCGTCGCTGGCTGAAGCCCACCTTGTCCATTCCACTATTCCCGGGGCCCGTTCATGGTTCATGAATCCCGTGAAATCTCGTCGCGATATCGAACGGACGTTCCGCGATCTGGGAGTTCGCGACTATGTCTTCGATTGCGAAGCCGAGCTGCGGAAGCTCCTTGAAGTCTTGCCGTTGCATGATCCGGAAATACGAATCTACGTCCGGTTCAAGTGTAGCGCAACGTGCGCCATCATAGACTTAAACGGCAAGTTTGGTGCCTCGCCCGCCGAAGCGAGCCGTCTGCTGGATCTCGTCAACGCGCAATCGCGCTGGACCACGGGGTTGTCCTTTCACCCAGGTTCCCAAACGATCGTTGTCGATCCCTATCTGCATGGCATTCGGGCGGCCGTCGACATTATAGAAGCTGCTTCTCCGGCCCCCACAGCGCTCGATATCGGTGGCGGCTTTCCCGGCCATTATCTGAACTTCCCCTATCACTCTCCCTTGCGCATGCTCTCCGAGATCACGAAACTGGTGCGCCGAACGGATGCACTAAAGCGTGTTGAACTGTTGTGTGAGCCCGGACGAGCACTGGTTCACGATAGCATCTCTTTGTTTTGCCGCGTGATCTTAAGAAAAGGCGAGGCGCTCTACTGCGGCGCGGGCATCTACAGCGGGCTCTCACCTGCCCGACAATGTTTTCTGCTCCCCGCCCGCGCTTGGCGTGGGGGACAGCCGATCCAGACTGAGGAGTGGCAGGACTTCATCATCTTTGGCCCAACTTGCGACAGCATGGACAGGCTTGGATTCTCGTATTCACTGCCACGCGATTTGAGCGAAGGCGATTGGATTGAATTCCAGAATGTGGGCGCCTATACGGATATGGCGCGATTCAACGGGTTTTCGGTTGATAAGATCGTGGCTATTGGACAGGATGAACTTACCATGTTGCCCGCCGCCATTCAGTAGTTGTTCATGAACATACTAGGGACGAGGCGCGCCTTGGCATCGATCGCGAGCGTCTTGATGGTGCCGGTATAGGTGCCATCGTTGGTGCGGGTGAACGAACCGATCTGGGACATGGTGGATCTCCTGTGCTGTGTTCAAGCCCGCGACCATCGCGGCCTTGATGGCGATCTCTGAGCGCCGCAACGACTGACCCGCAGCCTCTTGGCCCCCGGCGTCAGCGGAGGATGGCGGGCTGAGCGATCTTGCTGCCTCGCGAGGAATGCCGCCGCTTCGCGGCAGGGGGAAGAAAATCGCGAACAAGCCATTGCGGGTAAAGGTCGGCGAGCGCAGCGAGCGTATTGTGGCGCGTGATCCGCCAGAAAAAGGCGGGTATGGACGCAGGCCAAACGGCACGTCCGGAAAACCGCCCGGCTCCAGGCGGACACCCATGACACGAATGCGCCGGCACAACCGCTGACTGAGGTTCAGAACAGCAACCACCTCGGCCATAGTCCAGCCTCCACATGCAGGAGGCGACATGCCAACAGGTGTTTATGTCCGTAAGAACGTAAGAACGCGGTCTGGGACCGATTGAAGGCGGGAATGGCCGCAGACCACGCGGCCGACTTTGCTCAATGGCTCCGTGGGTGCCGATATACGCCACTTACCATCGTCGAGAGGATGCGGCTGCTTGCAAGTTGGAAGCACTGGGCGCCCGGGGAAGGTTACACGCTTCCTGCGATCCGTGAGGCGCACGCCTCCTCGGTCGCCTTGATCGAAGCGGGACATCGGCCGCGCTTCCGCGGCGACCTCAACAAGGACGCGGTCGATTCGAGGATTCGAGTGCGCCAAGCTGTTCATCGCCTACCTCGAGGATCAAGGTGTGATGACGCGATTGCCAACCAAATCGGCGGAGTCTCAGCCTGTCTCGTTTGCTGTCGGCGCTACTCCCCCCTTTCCTGGTGCCTAGTCGTGATGGTGATGGATTGGCCTATCATCTTCTTCAGCCAGACTCGCCGGCTCTATCACGAAGTCGATCGCTATCGTACCGGCCTTCTCGAATTCCAGCGTTCCTTTGACCATCTCTCCCTCTTTAAGTGCGCCGTGTAGTCCCTCAAACAGGATCCGCGCCCCATTGGGCTGAAGACGAACAAAACCACCGGGCTCGATTGAGAAGCCCTGATCTTGCGCGGCAAACCTCGCTGGCCGAGCGCCTGCAACGGCTTTCTGCAAGATTCCTTTCTTGCCGGAAAGTGATGCCCCGAGCAACCGATCTGGCTTCGCGCCTCTGTTCTGGATTTCAACCACGTAGGCTGTCGTTGCGGCGTGGGTCATATCCTTGGCCGCGACCCAAGGATGTTGGATCAGGAGTGCTCCGCTCTCCAACTCATGACTGGCGGCGGCACTGCTGACCAAGGCCAGGATGGCAACAACACGGATCAACGGAAGCAACGCCGTTGCACTTGCCATCAACGTCGCAGGTTTCCAACGCATCATGGGCCTCCTCTGTTCGCGTTTGCGCTTGCCCCCCATGTTCGGAGAAGGCGATCAGGAACCTGTGTCGCAATTGTCCTTTTTGGATCTTTCCGGTCGCTGCATGGGACATTTCCGGAACGGAGTTGAGGGTCCTCTTTCGTCACCATCTTACGACTTTGTTCTTCTGACGTTCGAAATGAGAAGTCTTCCTATGCAACGGGCGCCGTCCGGGCCAACCAAAACAGCCGACGGGCTGGTTATCGATGCCGTAGCTGCTCTCTGCGAATTGGGCATTCTCCGCCTGCTTGCGGACCGACAGATCACATGAGCAGAGGTGATCGCTGTATCCGGCCATTGTCACTCGCCTCAAAGCCTCGGTCGTCAGACAATACGACCGTTGAGGGATCGCCGATGGACGCTTGCGGATGGAGTAGCCACGAGACGTCTGTAAGCACGGTCGGGGAGACAGCACGCCAGCGGACGAATCATCAGCGCAAGTCCATCTGCGATTCTGATTTGTAGGCAGATTGGGCTCCTGAAGACCGCCGAGATTGGTCGCCCTGCAATCCGCCGTATGACGCCAGCCGGCCCCTTCGGATGTGGCGCACATCAGCTGATGGTTCGAATGCCTTGCTGCCACCCAAATGCCAACAGGACCACAGAGTGCGCGGAGGTTGATTGTCGGGTCCTTTGTCATGGCCTGTCATGCCCTGAGATCTTGCCGGCCCCAGACCGCTCCCGTCACAAGTGAACGACGGGGTGTCCCGAGTGAGCATGCTTACCGCGAGCTTCAATCACCGAAGCAAAAAACGAGCCAGACGGCATGCGAAATGAAAATCTACTTGCACACTAATGATTATGAACGCCTCTCTTGTTTATCTCTGGTTCGGCTCGGAGTTGCGTCATGGCTTCGACCAATTGGGAGGGCGAGGCCAACCCATCCGTCTCATCCGAACGCCAGCGCGCGCGCACGAACCCGAATCTATCGATGAGAAACTCGATGATCGATGGCGGCAAATCGTCGTCATGGAAGCCAGGGTTAATCATCGTGCGCCGATAGAGATTCCATGCCGCGGCAATACGATGATCCAGGTCGAACACGACACAGACATTTCTCAGAACGCCGGCAGACGCGATCTTTTCGGAAGGAGACGGCAGCACCGCGACGATCACTCCACCTGCTCGCGCAATGTCGCGCTCATGTTGCATCAACTGATCCAGGTGCTGCATTCGAGCGCCATCCCGGAAGATCGACACAAGCTTTGCGGACCCATCGCTCTCCCCTTTCGAGTTCTCTGTCGGAGCGACGCCGCTGCACGTCGGAAAGTCGATCGCGTGCAGCCACGGCTGCCCCGCCGCGATTTCGGGGCCCAGAACTCTTGCTTCATAGCCAAGTGATAGAGCCATCACATACTCGACTACCCGCCAACGGTCCATGTCCGAGAGACGGTCGGCAAATCCCGGCATCGCCGAGGATGGGAAGCCATAGCTCACCCACCAGTACATGTCTCCCATCGTATGATCGGTCGTGTGCGGCGCGGTGAGATCGGCAGGCGGCGGCTTCAAATCATTTGCCAGCGGGCCATCGCCTCTGCCCCTTTGGCCGTGGCATGCTACGCAATTTGCGCGGAATACATCGTATCCCTGGCCGATCGCTTCCGCGTCATACGGCACTGGAACCGTCGCGTAGGTCGATGGATAGGCCGGGACTGACAACGCAGGCAGCGCGAAAGCACCTCCGACGCCAACTCCAGCGGCAGCAACAATCGTCGCCCATCGCCACATTCCCGCGCGGCCGAGCACAAAGGCGGCCATACTCCCCACAGACAGCGCAACGCAGCCGCCAATGACCAGAAGGCGACTTCCCGGAATCGTCCGCCACGCAACCGCTGGATCCAGACGAAACGAAAGCGGCCAGATTATCTCGACATGTCTCGATGGAATCGCCTGAGACAGGCACCCTGCAAGTAGTATGACCAGACATGCGAAGGCTAGCTCGGTTTTCAAGACCATCGCGAGCGGCGGAACTGATTTCTCGGACTTTAGCACCGGCAAGAGCTTCAGCCGGACAAACGCCGCACAGATCAGGGCCATGCCGACACAGGCGAGCTTCCCCATTAGGAGCCAGCCATACTCAGTCGCCACCAAACCCGGCCAAGTCCCAACGTTTTCAATCGCTAGAGTTACGCCGGTCGCGACCACGAGCAACATCAGTGGCAGCGCAATGTTCGAAAAGCCACTGAGCCGCCTCGACGGCCCTTCAGGCCTCGCCGCTGACTGGTGAGCCATTGCGACAACGAGGGCTGACAGTCCTCCGAACCAGAGCGCTGCTGCAACAACGTGAGCTATATTGATCACGAGGTCTGCAATAGTCCCGCCAGCCGCCGAGTGACTCGAGAACAATCCCATCAGCAGCGACAATACGCTGACAATCGCGGCAAGACCTGGCTTGTGCAGAAGTCGCAAGCTCGCGGCACCAACGAGCACACATCCAAGCGCTGCAAGCTGAGCTCTCCCGAACCGGGTGCCAAGAATGATGAAAAGCACGTCGCTGAAGTTGATAGCCGAGGGCGGCTTACCAAGAAGCGCAACGGTCCGAACCGTTAAGAACAGGACACCAAGGGCGAATCCCGCGAATGCTGCGGTGGAAGCGATCGTCGTGAAAAGCGACCGGGTGCGGCTTTCAAGTCCATCGCGCCACAGAGCCAGACCCGAGCAAACCCCGCCGAAAGCTGCCGTGGAGGCAAAAGCAGTCCCTCGCGCAAGTGAGAGGACCGTTTCCATCAAGGTCCCCAGTAGACGAACTTAAACTTGCCTTCCGTGCGATGCCCATCAATGGAGACAACGTTCCAACTGACGGTATAGAGCCCGGCAGAAAGATCGGGCAGCGAAATAGTCACGGTTCGTCCATTGTCGGCTAGCAAGGGCTGCGAAAGCCCTGACACGGCTTTACCAGCGCGAAAGAGGGTGACATTGATGAGCAGCGGCTCGAGCGCTTCGGTGAAGGAGAGGACGATTGCCTTGATCGGCGCTGAAATTCGACTGCCATCTTGCGGCGTCGAGCGAATGAGATGCGCATGAGGGAGGACTGCACTCGGCGTTCCGATCAGCGCAGCCATCAGCACAATCACGAACCTTTTCAATGAACTACGCGCCTTCACTTCTCGCTCGCCGCAGGTAAATTTTGTGCTATCGCGTTTCGTCGCAAGGCCCATAGAAACGTTCCGATGGCGGCTGATACGAGGACCAGACACCAGGCCAAAAGGCGTATCAGACTCCAGCCTCGTCCCACGTCGAACGGGAATTTCGCCACGTTTCGCTCGCCATTCTCGATCGCCACCATCCCGATATATCTGCCGGCTTGCTCGAAATTGACGTCGATCTTGATCGTTCCGTTCGGATACTTCTTCGGTGGAATGTAGAGGATGCTGGATGGCGTGTTCATCGTGTCCCCTGTTCGGGCGCCATCATCTCGAGCCAGATTCACGCTGACCGGAATGTCTCGAAGGGACTGGTCGACGAAATCGAGAACAATGATTGTTCGCCCGACCTCCGGTATGTCCTCACAAAATTCGGCTCTCGAGCTCTGCGGCTGATAGCCAGTAAAATGCATGAAATAGCTGTCCACTTTCAACTTGCATTGGTCAGCCTCCATGGACACCGCTCCGTGCGCATGACCTTCGCGGACGGCGGCAGGAATAATGTGAGCGACCAGTGCCATCACCCGCGCGGTCCGGAACGCCCCTCTTCGGCTCGCAGCCGTTCGCGTCTGGCGTCTTCGCAACATTCACACACCCAAACCCTACTTGAGTTCGGTGAATACGGGCACGATTGGTCCGCCCATCTCTGCTATGACGCGTTCCCCATTGGGGGCATAGAGGAGCAATAACCCGCCGAACTTGGAGTCCACGTCGGTGAGGAAGCTGACAAGTCGCTCCAATTCCCACACGGCGTCCGTTGCCTCAACGCGCACCTCTCTCGTTTCACCGGGATTGATCGGCGTATCACTGCTGAGCTTAAGGCCCGTGCGTGCGATGAGGTCTCTTGGGTAGGACGGATCGACATTGGCCATTGCCACTGGGAGGCTCTGATTGAGGAAACGAATGTTTGCCGTCGTAAGCTCGCCAATCGAGAGAGGTTCTGACCCTTTGTTGGTTATCTGGGTCGCCAACCTCATCGAACGGCCTGGCACGTCATAGGTCGCCGATATGACCTTGATTTCTGCGTAAGCAGGGCTTGCCGGAAGCGGGGCGACCCTGTTCAAGCCGCTCTGGAGGGGCACATTGTATGGATATTCCGCGCTCGCCCGGACATAGCCACCGAAGACCATGACAAGAACAATCGCCGACACAATGATCCCAGCGCCAGTGTCTCTCAACGAAATCAACAAATCCTCCCGCCCCTTCTGCAGGACAAGCCATCGAGGTAGAATCAGCGGTCGAGCCAGCCAGAACGACAACCAAGCCGCAGCCACAGCCAGCCAAGCCAAATGCCATCCGACCGCATGAGCCAGCCCGAACGTCTGCAAGTCCTCGATCTGCAGACCGGTCATCGTCTTGATCGGAAATGCGAACGAATGCGCCTCACCCGAGATGTTTACCCATTGCCCCGGTCCGACCAACGGACCAGAGCCCTTGATCGAGATCGAGGGATGAATGTGGCTACTGCCCGGTGTGCGCCCCTCAAGAACCATTCGAAACTCATAGTCTCGGCCAAGTTCCAGCCGCGCGAAAGACTGCCTCGCTGGCCACCCGTTGAGGTATGTTTCGATCCTGGCAATGGTCGGCCCCGGCGATATGCTTGATACGAAAACGATGTCCGGCGGGGTCACTGCATCCGGCCAGTCCTGCATCAACCTGAATTTTCCCGTCAGTTCGAAACGTTCGTTCACCTTCACCTCAGTTTTGGAGAAATGAACATCGTAGAACTGCACTGTTCTGGTCCTCAGGTATGGCTCCTGAGCGCGTTCGCCATGAGCCGCCGCATGAGACACGCCGGCGATGAATGCGACGCAAACGGCAGCGAATTTGATAAGCTTCAGCAGCATGCCTGCAGTCCCCGTGCTCATGTCCTTAGGACGCGACGCTGCTTTTTATACCCATGAAGGATTTGACGACATCGCTGTTCTTGAGGAACGTTGCCTGGGACGCAAAAAGTCCAAGCCGCCACCAAAGCTGGTGCATGAATATGCAGATGAAGCCCGCGAATGCCGCCGATACCCAACTCACCGAGCTACCGAAAGTGCGGAGGGTGCCGCGCTCAATGATACGCAGATACTCTGGCATGTTCGAACGCGGAAATGTATAACCGATCATGTCGGCCAACGATGCGACCATTCCCTGGTGCTCGACAGGGAGATAGAACGGAGCCAATGCGGAATAGTTCGATGGCCAAAATACGAAACCGAACGCAAAGCCGCCGATGATGGATGTGAACAGGCTATTGCGAAGGACGATTAAGGTCATATCCATCAACAATGCCCCCGCGAGCGCCTGTGACGGCACGCCTTCCGTGAAGGGAAAACCTGTCCATATCCACCAATTCGCGTAACGACCGATCCAGGTGGCAATGAGCAACGCCGTTGCGCCAACCGTCGCACCGATCGGCAAACGAAAGTTGACCCAGAAGATCGCCTGCAGGGCAGCAGGAAACATGATCATGGAGACAGGCATGACCAGGGGCCAATACTGCCGGTCTTTCCAGTCGACATACATGTCCCAATCGCCGACCGTGAGCATAACATGCAGATGGATTGCTCCCCCAAAGATAGTCACCACAGCCGCCACGACGAGGACGTCGAACAGGCGAGAGTATCTGGCTGCACCGGGCGTTAGACCAGAGACAGAAATGACCGTCTCACCCTTCTTATCCTTGAAGCGGGTATTCTCTCTCGGACTCGCCGCTGCATCGATGTCGGCCGTTGAGGTCACTCTTCCCTCGCCGCTGGAGTTCACTTACTCTTCCCGGAGATAGGTCGCCGTCCAGAAACGCTCGTTGGCTTGTATCGTTGTCGCTGCGCTTCCGGACCGCACTTTTCCCACGCGTCGCGAAACGGGTTCGCGTCCGTCGGGCTTCCCGCAGCATCCTGCTTGAACACGAGTGGTATGAGTTCTCTAAACCGTTCGACGATCTGCATCAAAACGCCCGCCAACGCGAGTGCACACCATCCAAGAACGACGAAACCCCAATGCAGCGGATGCGAGAAGATTTCCTCAGTCAGCCAGTAAGCATGTCCCCATTCGTTGAAACCGAGATTCGGCAATATGAGGAAAGGCCCCACTACAGCAATCGCATGCATAAGCGAGACCCCCCTGCAGAAGGCCGGGATCCGGGTCATCGCGTAGACAAAGCTGCCGACCCCAAAGAAGAGATAGATCGGGATGGTCGCATAGAACAGAATGATGTGACTGGGGGTGAGCGGCGTGTCCCTCAGGGTCGTCTGATGCCAGACGCCATCTCCATCGGCGAAGAAGCTGCCCGTCCAGAAGATGCAGAAGCTGTACACGACGAGCCACATGGTCAGATAGAAGTACCTGCGCAACTCGGTCTCGGGCGTGACGGTCTCAATGCTCCTATCACGCGTCAGGAAGAGATACGACCAGCAGAGCACGCCCGCGCCGTATAGAACCGGCAACTCGATTCTGAAGAGCGTCATCCAGTATCGGTCAAATTCCGGCGAGTTCGCATCGAGCCCCATGGAGAAACCAAAAGCCTGCTGATACAGACGCGCGCTGATGTACAGAATCGTCAGCGCGACCATCGTAAACGCGAACAATCCACAATGAATATCAAAGGTCTTGATGACCGTGACATTCGCCATGCGAGGTAACGCATCGCCAGACATTTTTGCTTCTCGACTTTATCCTAACAAATATCGACACAGAGGCACTGACTGATCGGCTGGGGAATCCAAGACGCGTAGCCGCTCAGCAGGGACCTGCACTTCGGCCTGCACGGCAGACCCGCTCTCCGATGAGCACACATTGGTGCGGAATGCCCGGCCTGATGATGGAGTTGCCAAGCCGTCGGGAGCCGGCCAAGGATGAGTGCATATCCCGCACGGTCATTCAGTGCGTCTCCACGCGTAAACATCCTACCCCTGCAGATAGCCTGAGGACGTTCGGTCAGATGGAGATCGCCTTGAGCAGGCGGTTCTGCATCCTCCTAATCTGCACGAGGTGACCACAACTTCGTCGTTCAGTTTCGGTTCTGTCTACTTCGTTCATCATCGCCTTACTCAACCACCGACGAGGCGGCTTGAGCAGCTACCAGATCAGGTAGTGTCAGACCACGTCGGAGCCTTGCAAGCCTGACGGCCATTGACGCCCTTCGCTCCAACGGGCGTTTCATGCCTCGCACGCACGTGGACGGTCGCCATCGCCGATGATGAGAATGATCGAAATGTGATCGGAATGTGAAATGTTCAGTTTGGCCAGTGCGGCCTGGACTTCAAGCCAACTCTTCGTGTGAAGCTCGCACCAAGCCGTCCATCCTGAGCATATCGTGTCCATTTAGTGCCGCGTAGTGGTCCGCCGCATTGGAGGCAGCGGGTGGGCTTCTCATCGCAAATCGCCGCACTGACAATGGCGGCAACCTAAGAGATCCCCTTTTGTGCCCACGTGAAAAGCCAGCCGACGGAGTCGGGCTATCGCTGTACGCCAAGCGGCTGGACCGTGGCCGCTTCTTCTGGCTAGCGACGTTGGATTGCGCGACGGCGATCAGGGTGAGGACCATAACTGAGCCGAGGCTGAACTGCTTCAACTGGATGGAAAACAGGAGCACGGTGATCGCGGTCAGGCACGGGATCAGGCGGTGATTGCGGTTGGTTTCGTTCGTTGGCCCACAGGTCGCGCCGTCTCCGAATGGCTCGAAATCGAGTGAGATTGACGGCCTGCAGGCGATTCCCTGCTGAACGCATCCAGCAAGGGCTATTACATCTGCCTCGTGCGGCAGCTCTCGGGCGCGCAGAGCAACGAGGCTGCCGCGGCGATCATGTCGGCATGCCGCGCGTCCAATCCGCTTTGATCCAACCGCTCAAGCCGCATTCAGCGCCTGCGCGAGGTCTGCGATCAGATCCGACGGGTTCTCGATGCCGATCGACCGCCGGATCGTGGAATCGAGCACGCCGATCTTTTGGCGGATGTCGGCGGGTACGCCGGAATGGGTCATGGTCGCGGGCAGGCTCGCAAGCGACTCGGTGCCGCCAAGGCTCACGGCCAGCTTGAGGATCTGCAGCGCGTTGAGGAATTTCACCGCCGCGTCCTTGCCGCCGACAATGTCGAACGAGAAGGTCGATCCTGCGCCCAGGCATTGCTGCGCGAACACACGGCCCGAGGGCGAGCCCTGCTCGGGATGACCGAGATAGTGCACCCTGGCGACCTTGGGATGGTCGCGCAGATAGCTCGCCGCCAGGCGCGCATTCGCATCGGCCTTTTCCATGCGCAGGCTCAGCGTCTCGAGCGAGCGGTTGATCATCCAGCACGAATGTGGATCGAGCTGGGTGCCGATGGCGCCGCGCAGCGCCTTGATGCCCTTCATGATCGCCTTCGATCCGAGAACGGCGCCCCGCGATCAGATCGGAGTGGCCGCCGACATATTTGGTCAGCGAATATAGCGACAGGTCCGCGCCGTGCTCGATCGGGCGCTGAAACACCGGGCCGAGCAGCGTATTGTCGCAGGCGATGATCGGCGTGTGTCCCTGGGCCTTGCCGATGGACTCGGCGATGCGGCGGATCATCGCGATGTCGAGGAGTCCGTTGGTCGGGTTCGCCGGGGTCTCGATCAGGATCATCGAAACCTGCCCCCTACCCATCTCCTCCTACGAGGCCTGGCTGACGGAGGCTTCATCGATGCCGTCGGCAAAGCCGACGGCGCCGATCGACAGGCGCGCCAGCGTGTTCGTCAGCAGCGTTTCCGTGCCGCCATAGAGCGGCTGGGAGTGCAGGATGACATCGCCGGGGCGGACGAAGGCGAGGATCGTGGTCGCGATGGTCGCCATGCCCGAGGAGAACAGCGCGCAGCTTTCGGTGCGCTCGTCGACCGCGAGCCTGTCCTCGACGATCTCGCTGTTTTATGGTTGAAGCGTGAATAGACCAGGCCCGCGCCCATGCCTTCCGGCGGCTCGCGCCGGCCGGCGACGTAGTCGAAGAAGTCCTGCCCGTCCTCGACGGTCTTGAACACGAAGGTCGAGGTCAGGAACACCGGCGGCTTGATGGCGCCTTTGACAATTGCGGAACATAGCCATAGGTCAGCATCAGGGTTTCCGGATGCAGCGTATGGTTGCCGATATGAGTCTTCGACGGGAACGGTTTTACCATGGCTGCTTCACTGTTCTGATGCTGCCGCGCGTTGCGGGCCGAATTGGTGGTAAACGGCGGTGGTCACAAAATTGACCCCGGCCTTTTTGGAATCCTTCTTTTGCGGCGGTTTTCGCGCAGTTGTGGCATCGGGGAGGCGCAACACCCGATCGCTGCGAAATGGAACTCGGGACGCGAGCGGCGCCTTTTCCGGAGTGCCATCGCCGGTTACGCAAGAGTTGGTGGTTGCCGGGGCTCGCAACACGCGATTCTTGCGTTTGGTCGAGAGTACGATTCCGCGACGGGCTGCGTAGCGGATCCCAGGTCAGGCTACAGAAACAACGTTAATGCGTGCCGAGCCAGGATATCCCGCAGAGTCTGGAGTACATCAGACAGTGCGACAACATCTCTAGGCGCGCCAAGGCAAATGCGGCTTGCGCCGGGGTCGCCCTTCCCAACCGCGGCCGCAATGCGTGGGATCACAAGTATGCCGCGACCGCGGGCGGCGGCAAATTGATCTGCGGACCACTCCTGAGGCAATGGCAACCATCCGTAGAAGGCCGGAAACTGGAGTTTTGCGGCTTTCGGAAAGATATGCAGGATCGCGCGGTAGCGCTCAAGCGCCTGCAGGCGCCGCTCGCGCAGAAGCGTTTCAAGCTTACCGCTGTCGATCAGCCGCACCACCACCTCACTCGGTATCGGAGCCACAAAACAGGCGGAGGCGTGCAGAAGGAGCTCAGTTTGAGCAGTGTAGGCTGCCGGGACCGTCAATGTGCCCAGCCGAAAGGCTGGCGCAAGACATTTGGAGTAGGACGTGACGTAGAAGGAGCGGGTTGGTGCCAACGACGCGATTGACACAGGACGCTAGGTGAAGAAAGAACCGTAAACGTCATACTCTATTACGATCGAGCTGCTCATCGACTTCGGCGATGCGCTTCCGGCGAGCAAGACTCATGGTGCGAGCCGCGGGACTGTGTAAGGTCGGCATGCACGGATATGCAAGTGTCGCTTGCTGTATGCGCAGCTTTGTGATTCTAGGGTGAGGGACTCTCCTCAACTGCTACCCGTGGTCAACGCCGTCCTGCGTGGGTTTCCGACCCAGCATCTCACCGCGAAAGCTGTAGAGCCAAATCGTGCCCAGGGCATAAAGGGCGGCGATCGCCGCGAAAGCGAACGTGTTTTGAAGCCCTGATGTGCTGAGCAGAGCGCCAGCAAATGTGCCGAGCGCTTCTCCAACACCCATAGCGACAGCGTTAATGCCTAACAAGGCGAGGTGATCCCTTCCTGGGGTATTCCGTACGAGCAATACAGACAACGATGGCAGGGCGACAATCTCCACAACTGTCAACAATGCGACGGCGAGGTAAAGCGTAAACAAGTTCAGAAGGGCTGATAACAGCGCGAAGCACGCCGTGATCAGGACGGCCGATAAGATCAACATGTCGACGTCGTCTGCATGCGCGCGATCGAGCGTCTTCATCAACGGGATCGATGCCCCAACTACCAAGGCTGCATTGAGGGCGGCAATCGTCCAAACAATCTGCGGGCCTGCCAGCAAGCGGCCGAGTACGATCGGTGCAAATGAGAACATCTGGGCCAAAGCGAACCAAGTAAAGGCAGTTGCAACGAATACCAGACGGAGGTCGGACCGCGTTATGCTGTGCAGCAGTGGCTTCCACCAGCTGCCAGGGCGATCCGGAACGTGCAGACCCTTGCCCAACGAGGCATGGCAGAGCAGTCCAGCCAATAACATCACCACGCCGGTGAAGAGAAAAGGAGCGTTTGGTGCGATTTGCACGTACATCAGGCTCGAGAGCAACGGTCCGAGCGTGGCGGCGATATTCGTTCCTACGGCGAACTTCGCCAGCGTCAAACGGACTGATCGATCTTCCACCAAGTGGACCGTAATGAGCCGCAGCAGGAGGCTGCAGGCGCCGTAAGAAGTGCCGACCAAAACCAGTCCGAGCGCGGTTCCGACAGGCGCGGCGCTCTCCGCCACCATTATATGGCCCGCGCCCATCACGAGATAGGCTATCGCCAAACCGTAACGGGTGGGCGTGCGATCAAGCAGCGGAGCGAACACGGCACGTGAGGCTCGCCCGGAAGCAGACAGCAGCAGCAAGAGAGTACCGACCTGAGCCGCCGAGAGGGATCGATCGAGAAGATAGAGCCCAAGCGCGGAGAGCGGCGCAAAGTAGCCGTAGTTGTTGAGGAAATTCAGAGCAAATACATTGCAGAATTTTCGCTGTGCGGGTTTCAGTTTCGGCATGGTGGCGCACAGGCTTTTTAGTGAACGGCGATGGTGACCGTCATAATCATGCGCGCGAGCCGGTCATCGACTTCGCCAGCGCTTGCCCCGGTGGCAAGCACATGACCAACACGATCGAACGAGTGGCAGACAGGTTTCACGGTATCGCCGACCTTGATCGTCAACTCGGCACCGACATAGCCGGGCATTTCGGCCAACCGGTCATATCCCGTTATTTGCCGCACCTTGCCAAGGGGCGGAAGGAAATATCGGATGCCGGCCGCGCCGTATCTTTCCGATGACAGCATCACCAGGCCGGCCTCCGGGCACAGCATCTGGGCGAAGACGCTGCCGTAATACGCGATGCCGGTCACGTACTGGGTCAGGTGCGTAATGTAATCGCCTCCGGGCCGCGAATGAATTTCGCCCATGACGATCTCACCGGTATCGCAAACCCAGAATTCCGCATGGAACATGCCGAAAGTCAGCCCGACGGCGTGAACGGCGCCCTGCACAAGGCTGATCGCGCGCTCACTCAGGGAAGGTGCGAGATCTGCCGGCGCGACATGGCCGCACTCGACGAAATTGCGATCACCGATCAGGAATTTTCGGGTCAGACTCAAGACCATCGGCAAGCGACGGACACACACCCCTTCCGCGCTGAACTCTCGCCCCTGGACAAACGATTCGAGCAGGAATGGTCGCTCGGCCGACGGCCTAACCTTCGCCAGCGCAACGGCAACAGACGTCGCACTGTCCAGCAGAAAGACGTTCTCACTGCCGTAACCGGTCATCGGCTTGAGAATAAGCCTGCGATACCGGCGCGAGAGCTCGGCGAACGCTTGATCGACCGCCTCGCCTGATCGGCACACCACCATTTCCGGCTGCGCAAATCCGGCTGCCCGCAACGTTTCGCGGCAAACCGACTTATTGGTGGTGCACTCATGCGCACGTTCACCCGGGCCCCTGAATCCAAAGCGGCGAACAAGTCCGGCGATCGCCGGCTGTGCTTTCTCTTTGAAGCTGAATACTCCTGCAAGGAGCTCACGCCGGGGATAGGTACTCACCCAGTCGAGGCAGGCGCTCACATCCTCGAAATCGAGCGGATGGGCCTCATCGGCGAAATCCGATAGCTGACCGGCCGGCTCAAGACGCTCGGGCCTGTCCGTCAACACCACCCGCAGGCCTTGCGCGCGCGCCTGATCATAAACGTGGCGGGACTGAATCGAGCTTACTCCACCCAAGACCAGCAATTCTTTCTGCATTGTCACCGGATCTATCCATTGTTATCGCCACACCTTGATGCGCTAGCCATCTGAGCATGCCTGGCGTCATCCGGGGCGTGATGATGTTTTCAGGGTAATGCAATCCGCTAACGGCGTTTCCGGCGCTGATCAGGCAGTTGACTAGGAAGATCACTGGCAAGCAGGTAGCAAGAGCCATCGAGCGTATATCGGGGCGGTCGGTGAAATTAAGCCGCAAGCTGTGCATGTGACGTCGTCCGTGCCGAAGCCCGGCAAGATCGATTGCTAGAAGCGTCACTGTCTGTTCGCCTTCGGCCAGACCAAGAGTCCGCTGAGCGGCGCGTTCGAAAAGCTGCTTTGAGGTGAGCCCGGTATCTTTATCTACGGTATCCTCGGCCAGGACGCCGAGATGGTGTAGCAACGCGACCACTTCGGCATGTCCCGTCCAGCGCAACGTGCGTTGGTCGGCATTGGCTCCCGGCCGGGACAATTTCGGATACTGCGAGAGCCTCGGCTGCATCCCGTCATGCCAGTGCTCAAGAACTCCGATGTCGGGCCAAGCGAGCTGCTGAACATCGGAAAAGCGCGGAACGACGCAGAGGGCGCCATCGCGGATGCAATAGGCGTCGCGCTTCGCGAGCGGGAGGTGGGAAGTTCCGAAGAGCCTTTTGTAGCCGAGAGGATTGGCCGGACGTGGCACGACAATCCCACCGCAGCACATACGAAGGGACTGCACCTCCTGAGTGGATTCCAGCAAATAGCAGGCCAGGATCTCCGTCAGCCCCGGCTCCAGCCCGCAGGGCAGAACCACCGCAAGAGTCGGAGCTTGGATCAGCACCTGCTGCACGCGTGGCATGTCCTTGGTAGCGGGCCGACTGATGCTCACAAGCAAGCCACGTGCAGCGCGGCCCGCCAGGCTCTCGATCACGCCGAGCGTTACCGGCCAAGTGGCGGCACAGATTACGACGGGTGCGAGTCCTGCGTGCTGCGGCTGGTCGGTGCACAAGATCTCGCATCTCCATGCGTCTCGCGCAGCTGTGAGCGCGCTCATATCGCGATCGATGAGACGGACCGTCCACCGCGGAAACGCTTCGCGCAGCAGCACCGCCATTCCCCTGCCCATCGTACCAGCGCCTATGACGTCAGCCTGCATGTTTCACTCGCGGGCGAAGACCGGGGTGATCGTCTTCGATACCCAATCGAGATGCTTTGTGAGCAGTGTTTGGCTCGGCGCGGTGCTGATCACCGCGATCAGACGTTGAAGACGGAAATCGTTTGGCGGAAGCACAATGTGTGTACCGACCGATGTTTCGACGATCGCTTGCTCAACCCAAGGGTGATCGAGAACGGCCTCAAGGCCATGGTAGCCGAGCAGCCGCCCCTCCTGTTGGGCCAAGACGTAATGGATCCCTGCCACGCGCTGCGGCGCGGGCGGGGGGAGAGGCACCGTGCCCACTGCAATGCGAGCAAGGTTTTCGTAAAAGTCATATTGCAACGCAAGCGGGACAAGATGCGACGCGATGTAATCCCCGCCCGGCCGGGCAGCGACCTCAATGACCGTGAACTGCGGGCCGTCGTACTTGCCTTCGAGGTGGAAGGATGCATTGTCAAGACGCAGCGCCAGCACGCAGTCTTTGGTCTTTTCTTCGATCATGCCGCGCATCTCACCGTCGAGGTCGGCAGGGAAGATATGCCGCACCTCTAGGCAATAAGGATCCGAGGTGAGCTTGTGCGTGATCCCGACAACGGTGACTTCACCGTGGGAGACGTATCCTTCCACACTCACTTCCTGCCCGACGATATAACGTTCGGCCAGGAACGTGAGCGTTTCCCGGCGCAAGGTCGGGTCGTACGTCGGATTGCCGATCTTCTTGCTAGTGGAATGAAAGACATCCAGGTCGGCAGGTTCGCGAATGAGATAAATTCCGGTGCTGCCCGAGGCATTCAACGGCTTGACGATGACCGGGAGCCCCGCCACACCGATGAACTCCTCCAGATCGCTATCATTGTGCAAAAGGCGGTGCGTGACGCCGGAAACCGACTGGGTCCGCTCGCGCAGTATCGATTTGTCCCGCACCCCCGACACGGATGCCCGCGGCAACCCGGGCAGCCGCAATTTCGCGGCAACGATGGCGCAGGCTTCGACAGCAGTTTCCGTAAAGCAGACCACACCGGCGATTTGCATAGAGTTTCTGAACTCCTCGACCGCGCTCTCGAGCGAGTCAAGGCTCGCCGGATTGCATTGACGCCACTCGTCGACGTAGCTGGCAAGTTCCGGGGGCAGCGGCTGACCAAGCACGGCAACGCGGTAACCGAGCCGATGCGCCGCTTCGAATGCACGAATACTTTCTCGTATGAGTCGGCGATAATTGATATAGAGTAGAAACTCCGTCATGCAGCCCAGCCTCCAATGTCAAAGGATCGCCCGGCGGGAACCCACTGCAAGGCGCGGTTCAGACATGGCGTTTCTCGGCTCCCGAGGCGCGCTAGGACTGCGGTGCACAGCTCAGGCATCACAGGCCAGCCAAGCGTCGCCCACAGCCGCAGGCCCACAAGACTGAGAGCGCAAGCGGCGCGCTCGATGCCCGGATGATAGCGAGAGTGCAGCGATTCTACTGCAAACCTGTCAAGATCGCGAAGCAAGCGATCGATTAACTCTGCGATCTGCCGCGGCTCGAAACCTTCGACCGAGAATAGCCGCCGGCCCTCATGCCGGCGCTCGCAAAGCTGCTGATAAAATGCGCGATGCAGGCGCTCCCAAGTGCCGGGCTCCGGCACTGTCCCGCGGTGATGCGTTTCGACCGCGTTGCTGATAATCTGAATGACGGATGCGAGTCGTCTGCGGCGCCGTTCGATCCAATCGAACGCTTCACCAAGGCTAAAGCTCGTTGCGGCAACCGCAGGACGCGTATGGCAAACATATAAGCGCAGCCAGTCGGCGGGAATTCCCTGGCGAATGAGATCATCAGCATATATGACATGGCCCCGAGAGGTGGAGAGCTTGTAGCCGTCAAGTTGGTAGAATTCGTTGGCAAAAAATCCAACGATGTGAAATCTGCTGGCATCAAAAAGGTGCAGCAAAATCGGAAAGATGATGCAGCGCAGATACGCGTTGTCGGAGCCAAAGAACAGCGCAAGCTCTACTTCGCCCGAGCCGAGTTCCGTACTGGAGGCGAGCATATCCTGTGCCGTCAAGAAGCGGGGGACAAGCTCAACAGCCGAATAGAGCTTCAGGTCCTCTTGCCCGCGGAACGGGAGAGCGACTCCCTCCGATGAAGAGATTCCGAGTGGAATGTTCGGTAGCTTCTGCTGCAGCACCTTGGCGACGAAATCCGGCATTTTGCCGACGTAGGCCCCCGACATCAGGAGCCGCTCGAGCACGACCCGATGCGGCTCTAGTGGCACGAACATGCGCTTTAGCGGGCGCCATGCTGCTGCGCGGTGGCAGTGATTGCACACCGGATCCACCAGTTCTTCATCAGGCACAAACAGCCCGCAGTTCTCGCATTCCGAGCTTATTTTTTCGCCGCAGTGCGGACACAAGCCTCGCACGTTTGCTTCAAACAGGTATCCGTGCCCATGCTCACAATAAGGAACGCGGGTGGTTTTCTCGATCAGATGGCCGCCGGCGTCCAGGGCGGTCAGGAACTCGCGAGCGATCTCTTCGAATCGCGGAAGCTCATCCAGCGTCGCGAACACATCGAAATCTATTTTCAGCAGACGGTAATTGGCGAGGAAATCATCCGAGTACGTTCGCGACGTTTCACGATAGCTTCGCCCTTCCCGCGCAGCGGTTATCCCCACATGCGTCTGAAAGCCCAATGAGCCACAAAGCTGGTAACAATCGAACCCGAGTGCCCGTTGGGCCCGGGTAAATATGTCCGCAGCGACGACCGGTCCGGCCAGATGGCCGAGATGCATGCGTCCATTGGGTGTCGTAAAGCTTGGCAGAACCACGCGCGGACGGCGCTCGCATTTCGGTGCCTTGACCCGTTCGTCAATGGTCTGCCGGTCCTCCCACCACACATTTCCCATCACAAGGGTTTGTGCTCCTGTGTTCTCTATAAGATGTGCAGCGAACGGCGGCATCAGTATCATGTCTCCGGGGGTGAGCTGCTCCGTGGAAAGCGTTCCGTCACCATAAGTAACCTCGCCGACGCCGGAGAACACGAACAGCATCTCGTGATCGGCATGGCAGTCAAAGGTTGTGGACTCGCCTCTCTCGAGAGAGAACTTCGATGCGTTGAAGTGGCGGGTAGCCACGTTGTCGCGCAGCTTTTTCATCGCTCCTCCCGCAATTCGGCCACACGCGAAAGCATTGAGCGGTTCGAGTTCAGCGGATAGAACTCCTTTCCTATGATGCTGTTGATGATGGTTGCGTTGCGGTACGCGACGAGAGACAGATTCGGGTTTTGTAAACCGTGCTGGATGCGTGTTCTGTTCTGGAGATAGATCTTGCCTGGTAGGGCAATCCGACTCTCCAGTGAACAATCTGCTCTGATCTTGGGCAAACCATTCTCAGTGCAGGCGAGCTGCATGATCCGGTCAAGAAATGGCGCAGTGTTTGACACAAAACCGGTGGCAAGGATCACACGATCGACCGCCACCCTGCGCGTTACTGCTGTCTCGGTACACTTGAGGACAGCTTCGAAAGCCGCATCGTTCTGCCGCAGGCTGTCAAGGCAAGCACTGACAACCAGCTTGACGCCGGCGTTCTTGTTCTCGACGAAGCGGTGTTCATATATTTTGGAGAATAGCTGATTTGCGAGATCCCGCGACAATCCATCGCTGCTCAGCCTCTTGGCCTGCACCCATTCTCGTCGATGCGAGAGGGCCTGAGTTTGGAAGTGGCGCAAATAGGCGGGCGTGTAGAGCTCGTTCGTGAATGCGCAATCATCCATTGGTTCAAGGTTGTCGTAGAGGGTAACCCAAAGTACCTGCTTCAGGGGTGGGCCGGAGAGCAACTGTTCCATCACCTCGCTGCCGCTTTGCCCGGCACCCACGAGCAAGACCCGTTCTCCCACGGCTAGCGGCGGTCTATTTAGATACTCTGCTACGTGATAGACACGTTCGCCTAACAACGGCCGCGCGCAATCCGGGACGTCAGGACAGATTCCGAGCCCAAGCACGACGTGTTGAGCGCGACATTCCGTCTGGCTTGTCAAGACGCGGAAATGTGTGGTTTCGGAGCACACGTCCAGTACTTTTTGTCCAAATCTGAGATACGGAAGCTGATCTGCAACCCAGGCGTAATACTGACCAAACTCATTGCGAGAGACCCCGCCGGACCGTCGATTGACGAACGCATCGAGTCGTCCGGTCTGAAGCAGAAAATTGAGAAATGAGAACGGACTGGTTGGATCTATGAGCGACACACAATCTTTGAGATGTGAAACTTGTAACCTGGCGCTGGAAAAGGCCATGCCGGCGTGCCAGGAAAAACCGGGCTTATCTTCAAAAAACACACACCGCAGGCCCGTCGACTTTACGAGAGCGGCAAGGCTGAGATTGAAGGGACCAATTCCGATACCAACCACGTCATACATGCAACCCGCCGAACTGTTTTTTTGCGGCGAACGGAACGTACGTCCGGTGCCTTAAGCAAATGAGTCAAGCCTGCACTGAGATCGCTCGTGCCTCGGCGCTAGTGTCAGCCGTTTCTTCGCGTTCATCCGAAGGGGACCGACTCCCGCTGTACCTAGCAAGTCGCGAACCTTCAGTTTGCCGAGAACACCGCCTTCCGAACGCGGTGACATCTCCTGAGCGCTGCGGTTTCAGTCGGCAGCCATTTCCACCGTGCAGATAACCTCGTCGTCGGGTTAGGCTCGACTCAAACGTATTCGTTCCAGTTCCCCACGTCGAAGAAAGCGAGTTTGACAGCGTCTCCTGAACCCGCCGCGCCGAGCACGCCCGATCTCGCCGAGAAGCTTTTTTCGTTGACGAAGCGGCATTTTTTGGCTCGTTCATGGCGCCCAAACGATTCCCTTCCGGACGATCATCACCTCGCCTCGATACGCCTGCTGTTTCAGTCCGTCACCTCTGAGGTTTGATAGTTGCTCGGTGCTTGGACGGATTAGCTTTGCTCTTCGAAGGCAGGTGTCAAGTTCTTTTGGGTCGCGAAGGAGATCGAAGAACGTTGAAATATAAGGAATTGTGGATCAACGCTGGTCCGATCCAATAACGAAATTGTCCGCGTAAGCATCGCGTAAGCAGTAGGGAGCATAGTTTCAAAAGGAGCTGGATAGGCTAGCGCGATGCTCGCCGCACCAATCTGGTGATCGGCTTTCGCCAGACGAATTTGAGGAGGCGACCCCGACGCCGTTGACCATCGCTCGTCGACCGACGTAGACGACAAGTGAAATGCACCCGTAGCTCAGCTGGATAGAGCGCCCTCCGAAGGTGGGGGCCACACGTTCGAATCGTGTCGGGTGCGCCATCACTCTCAATGGCGAGTCAGGCAAACGAATCTGGGCTTTGCGCATTGGCGCGACAAATGATGCACGAATTGGCAGCAGCCGTGCCAGGCGCATCATCGGGCAGCCAGCATGGCGATGGTTCAGCTTAGCCCGCCACGAAGGCTTACGGGCAACGATCCCACTCGCGCCTTTTAGATCACACTTGATCACGCCACATCATACTGAATAACCGAGATTTTTTGGCTTGTCGTAGAGTCGCGCTATCGCATATTGGGGTCGGTATTAAGGGGGATCGAAGCCCTTTTTGACCCCAGTCGCAGACCCCTGCAACCCGTCTGCAGATCCCACTCGAAAGTCCACGGGAGAGCCCAGTGTCGAGCCTTACAGATGGCGAAATACCCCGCGCTCTTAAGCAGGTCGAAGAGGCCGGAAAGCAGCTGAGCCTTGTGGATGGCGAGGGCCACGGAACGGGCCGGCTCATCCTTGTGATGAAGCCGATGCCAACCCGCGTCACCAGCGGATCGGATGGCGCAGCAGTGGCGTGACCAGAAGCGCCTCAAGGCTCCTATCCCTCGATGAGCCTGAGCCAGGCGCGCGTGCATTTAAGCGCGACTACGCCGACATGATCCAGAAGGGCCGAAGCATCAAAATTGCGGGCGACACGCGGGCCGGTACCATTGCCGATCTATTCGAAGCCTACGTCGCTTCGCTCAAGGCTGAAGGAAGGCCTTCCTGGAGGAGGTCGAAAAGGGCTTGAACAAGATCGCCGATATTCTCGGCCGCAGCCGCGCTGCCCGCGACATCGAGCCTG
Organism: Bradyrhizobium manausense; assembly: GCF_001440035.1. Taxonomy (GTDB): domain Bacteria; phylum Pseudomonadota; class Alphaproteobacteria; order Rhizobiales; family Xanthobacteraceae; genus Bradyrhizobium; species Bradyrhizobium manausense. Next base: position 34,931 of record NZ_LJYG01000026.1, read on the forward strand.
ACGAAATCAAAGAGGTCATCCGCCCGATCTATGAGCGCGGCAAACGCTCCATGGCCGATCACGTTCGCGGCTTTACATCCGATCGGCTTACAGCTGGGGCTTGAAGTCCGAACACGACTACCGCACCACGTCACCCCGCCGCTTTCGTCTCGCCCACAATCCGGCTGCAGGCATTCCGACCGAACCCAAAAACGTCGGCACACGCTGGCTGGACGTGACCTGCCACTGAGTTTTCATCCGGTGGCAGTTAGAGTCTCGGGGTTTTTTACGCCAAGTAACGCGGGTGGAGCAACGGACGATCGGCGGAGCTGGTCGGGGTTGCGCAGCCGGTCGTCCGTTGCGGTGAGGTGGGCGGCATAGGCCGCCGGGGTCAGGTATTTCAGCGACGAGTGAGGCCGCTGGAAATTATAGTCGGCAACCCAATTCGCGATCTTGGCGCGAGCATCGTCAAGTTCGAAGAACAGGGTCTCGTTGAGCAGTTCGTCGCGCATCCGGCCATTGATGGGGAAGACGGCCCCGCTCCCTCGACGCCGGCGATATACTGGCGATGGACGAACCCGCTAACAGGAGCAATTCACCAATGGAAGCCGCGACAATTGGGTTGGACATTTCGAAGCACGTATTTCACATCCATGCAGTTGATAGCCAAGGCCAAGTGGCCGGTCGCCAACGCCTCCGGCGAGGCGAGATCGTGTCGTTTTTCTCCTCGCTCGCACCTTGCCTGGTCGGCATTGAGGCCTGCGCGACTGCTCACCACTGGGCGCGGGAGATTCGGCAGTTCGGACACGATGTGAGATTGATCCCGCCAGCCTATGTTAAACCCTACGGTGCGCCCCGACGGCGCGTATTACCAGTGGAGGAAGGATCCACCCAGAGAGTTGTCGATTGATCTGGTAGCTGACGAGCGGTTTGGACGAGCAATCGGACGGATCGAAGCCTCGTGACAAAGGTCGCTTTAGGCGGCCGAGCAATCCAGCGGGCCGTAACGTGAGTGAAGCCTGAGCACGCCTCGAAAGTTACGATGTGAATGCCGACCCGATCGTATGGCGGGGAAGGCCGTGCGGACAGGGAAGCAATCGACGCACGCACCTGTCTGGTTCACCGGGGTAATGGGCATGGCACGTTGGAAGGGTAGTACGGGTAATCGGGGGAGACCCGTCTTGGTCGAAGGTCGCGCCTTCAGCATTGAGTAGTCGATGGACCGGACGGGAGTCGGACAGGGTCAAAGGTACCGATGACACCGGGTAATTCCGGCGGAGGAAAGGACCCTGACTTCAGGTGCGCTTTTGAAGATAGCGAGGGAAAGGGTAGATTGGCGATGAGCCTTGAAACGCCCGATAAGATCAGGAGCCTTCAGGGAAAGCTTTATTGCAAAGCGAAGGCGGAGCCTGCCTTCCGCTTCTATGTGCTGTATGACAAGATCTGCCGCGAGGACATTCTGAGCCATGCCTACAAGCTGGCCCGCGCCAACGCGGGTGCGCCGGGAGTGGACGGAATTAACTTTCGAACAGATCGACGCGTCGGGACTCGAAGCATGGTTGGCTGGCCTGCGCGATGAACTCGTCACGAAGACCTATCGGCCCGATCCGGTGCGGCGGGTGATGATCCCGAAGCCCGGCGGCGGCGAACGTCCGCTCGGCATCCCAACAATCCGGGACCGGGTCGTCCAAGCTGCTGCAAAGATCGTGCTGGAACCGATCTTCGAGGCGGATTTTGAGGACGGAGCTTATGGATATCGCCCGCGCCGCAACGCGGTCGATGCCGTCAAGGAAGTGCACCGGCTTATGTGCCGGGGCTACACAGATGTTGTTGACGCCGATTTGTCGAAATACTTCGACACGATACCGCACTCGGACCTCCTCAAATCGGTGGCCCGACGCATCGTCGACCGGAATGTGCTGCGGCTGATTAAGTTATGGCTGCGAGTACCGGTCGAGGAGCGGGATAGCAACGGGAAACGGCGCATGAGCGGCGGTAAGAGTAACAAGTGTGGCACGCCACAGGGCGGTGTCATCAGTCCGCTGCTCTCTGTCACCTACATGAGCCGGTTCCTGAAGCATTGGCGTCTCAGCGGTCGGCGTGAAGCATTCCATGGCCAGATTATCTCCTATGCCGACGACTTCGTCATTCTCAGCCGCGGTCGCGCGGCGGAGGCATTGACGTGGACGAAAGCGGTGATGACCAAGCTTGGGCTGACACTCAACGAGACTAAAACCTCGGTGAAGAATGCCCGATTGGAAAGCTTTGACTTCCTTGGGTACACGCTCGGACCCCGCCACTTCCGCAATGGGGGGCGGTGGTATCTTGGCGCGGCTCCGTCGAAGAAAAGCGTGCTGCGGATCAAGAGGAAGGTCAGCGAACTGCTGACGCCGGGCAACAAGGGCGCTTGGCCCGAAGTACAAGCACGACTGAACCGCCTTCTGCGCGGCTGGTCCGCTTACTTCAGCTATGGCTCGCTTGCTACGGCTCATCAGGCCGTTGATCGACACGTCTTTGACCGCGTGCTCGCCTTTCTGCGCAGACGACATAAGACGCCAGGACGTGGCGTCAGACGGTTCTCTGATCAGATCTATGGGAACCCTGGCGTACTTGTGCTGAACCGCGTGCGCAAAGTGTCGCCGACGTGCGCCTTGTGACGAAACCTGTCGGAAAGCCGGATGCGGGAAAACCGCACGTCCGGTTTGATGAGCGGGGAGAGGAAACGGAACGCGCAACAAGCGCATCACCGCGCCTCTCCTCGACTCTACTACGAAGAGGAGCCAAGAATGACGCCGCTGACGCGGCCGCGATCTGCGAAGCGGTCACCCGTCCCAATATGCGGTTCGTTCCAATCAAGAGCGTCGAGAACCAGGGCTTCTTGATGCTTCATCGTGCAAGAGGCTTGCTGGTCCGCCAACGCACCATGACGGCTTGCGCCATTCGGGCTCACTTTGCTGAGTTCGGAATCATTGTCGGGCAAGGCCGGCAACGGGTGGATGGTCTGGTGGACTTGTTGGATGACAAGGAACTGACGCTACCGGCCCACGCCCGCATCGCACTAGCCGTCCTTGTGAACCAACTGAAGGAATTGGACCGGCAGGTCGGGGCCATCGAGCTTGAGCTGGCTCAGATCCAGCGAGTAAATCCGATGGCGAAGTTGCTGTCCTCGATTCCCGGGATCGGTCCCATAACGGCCACGGCTCTCGCCGCGACCGTGCCGGACGCGACAATGTTCCGCTCCGGGCGGGAGTTCGCGGCCTGGCTTGGCCTGACGCCTAAGCAGCATTCCACCGGCGGGAAGGATCGGCTCGGCCGAATTACGAAACAGGGCGATTCCTATCTCAGGCACTTGCTTGTCATCGGAGCACGTAACGTCGTTCGGTACCCAAAGGCACGCTCCCGGGTTGGAGGCGGCTGGATCGAAGCCCTGCTTGAACGGCGTCGGCCCATGGTCGTCGCCATCGCCGTTGCCAACAAGTTGGCCCGGATCGTCTGGGCGATGATGACGACCGGGGAATTCTATCGGCCTAAGCTCGCGGCCTGACTTTCCGCGTACGTTGGCCACCTTATGGTGTGAGGGCAAATGACAGCATGATGATGGACACCGGCGGAGCTGGGGATCGAGCAAGCCCGAAGAGCTTTAAGCGCAACAAGCGCGACCCGTTGATGAGGCCTCGATCCGCGATCTCCATCAGGGCCAGCGGCCATGGCATCGGTCGCACTAACAGGCCGTATACATGAACGCACCCGACCGGTATCCAAAGTATGCTGCCAAAAATCCCCTGCATCCGCGGGGCCAATGGTATGGACCCCGCCCTTGCCGCGGTGGAACCTCGAGCGTCAACTGCAGTGAAGGAGGATGTCATGCAGGTCGTTCGGATAGGTCTAGATCTGGCGAAGTATGTTTTCGAAGTTCACGGCGTCGACAACCACGGGAAAGTCGTTGTGCGAAGAGGTTGCGTCGCGATGCGGTGGCCGGCTTTTTCGCCAATTTACCGGCCTGCCTGGTCGGCATGGAGGCTTCCAACGGGGCACACTATTGGGCTCGCGTGCTCACGGAGCTTGGCCATCAGGTCCGACTGATCAGCCCTCAGTTCGTGACGCCATACGTCAAGTCGAACAAGAACGACCAGAACGATGCGGAAGCCATCTGCGAAGCGGTCGGCCGTCCGTCCATGCGCTTCGTGCCACCGAAATCAACCGATCAGCTGGCGGTACAGGCCGTCCACCGAATTCGCCGGCGCCTGGTCGCCGACCGGGTCAGGCTCGTCAACCAGATTCGCGGTCTTCTGTCCGAGCATGGGATTGTCATTGCCCGTGACATCGCGCAGCTGCGGCGCGGCCTCGCTGTCATCGTAGGGAACATCAATGACGGCCTCAGCGAGATGCTCCGGACGCTCATGAGGGAATTGCAAGAGGAGTTGTCCGAGCTTGATAACCGTATTGCAGCCTATGACCGGCGGATAAGGGAAATCTTCCGTACAAGCGAGCAGTGCCAGCGGCTCGGCAAAATCGAAGGCATCGGACCTGTGACAGCAACAGCCTTGATCGCCGCCGTGGGCGATAGAAGCTGTTTCAAGAACGGCCGCCAGTTCGCGGCCTGGCTTGGCCTGGTGCCGAAGCAGCGATCCAGTGGAGGGCGGGCCCGCTTGTTCGGCATTAGCAAGCGCGGCGATCGATACCTGCGGACGCTGATGATTCACGGAGCTCGCGCCGCTTTAAGCCGGGCTACTGGCAAGCAGGATCCGCGAAGCCTCTGGCTCGGCAAGCTGCGGCAACGGCGCCATCCCAATGTCGCGGCCGTGGCTCTTGCCAACAAGAATGCGCGGATCGTGTGGGCTATGCTCACGGGCGACGCAGCTTATGAGCCGGCGCTGTCGGTGAAGGCGGCCTGAAGCGAGGCGGCAATCAAGGAAAGGAGGTCTCACCCGGCAATTGCAACAAATGGCAGGAGATGGCGAAACGGTCACCCCGTCGCTTCCCGAACCTGATGTGTGGACCGGCACGGCTTGCGCCGATGTCTCGGGGCCGTTGAGGTGGAAGCGGGCGAAAACCATCGAGGCTCGCGGCGGAGACGTTGTCCAGCCGCATCAAGAAGCCGGATATACGTCAGCAGTTGTGGCCGTCGATCCTGATCAAGCCGGTCGTTGCAATCGGGCGGGGTCCATATACGTCTATACATGAAGCTCTCGACGAAGCCATTCTGCATGGGCTTTCCCGGTGCGATGAAGTGCCAATCGATGGGTGCGTCCTTGCACCAAGCCAGCATGGCGTTGCAGGTGAACTCGGTGCCATGGTCGGACACGATCATTCCCGGCTTGCGGCGTCGCTCGACGATCGCCGTGAGTTCGCGGGCCACGCGTCGCCCCGAGATCGACGTGCCCGGAATGGCGCCCAGGCATTCCTTGGTGACGTGTCGACGATGTTGAGGATGCGGAAGCGTCGGCCATGGCGAACTGGTCGTGGACGAAGTCCAGCGACCAGCGGGCATTGGGCCTGGCCTCGACCAGATCGGGGCCCGGGTCCCGACGGCCTTGCGGCGAGCCCGCCGCTTGCGGACGGTGAGCCCTTCTTCGCGATAAAGCCGGTAGATCCGGTTGATCCCCGATGGCTCGCCCTCCCGCCGCAGCAGGACGAATAGGCGGCGATAGCCGAAACGCCGCCGCTCGTTGGCGAGATCGCGCAATCGGCCACGCAGAACTGCGTCCGGTGGGCGGCTGGAGCGATAGCGGATCATCTTCCGATCCGCACCCACGATCGAGCAGGCCCGCCGTTCCGACAGGCTCATGACGGCCTGCAGATGCGCGACAGCAGCGCGCTTGGCGGCGGGCCCTACCATTTTTTTGAAAGGAGCTCGCGAAGTGCGGCTGCATCGAGCATCTGCTCGGCCAGAAGCTTCTTCAGCTTCCCGTTCTCCTCCTCCAGGGCCCTCAACCGCTTCGCCTCGGAAACGTCCATGCCGCCGAATTTGGCATTCTAATTGTAGATCGTCGCCTCGGAGATCCCGTGCTTGCGAGCCAGATCGGCCGTCTTCACCCCGGCCTCATGCTCCTTCAGCACCGCAATAATCTGCTTCCGTGAACCGTGCTCGCTTCATGTGTCCGTCCTTCTTCGGGCCGGACTCTAACACTCTTTCTGGAGGAAATACTCAGTGGCAGGTCAGGGCAGGTTGATTTGTTGTTTTCCTGCAACCAATCGACCACGAGAACTGAATGACCTCTAAACAAGCTGACCACATAATATCCTATCGCCCCGACCGACAATCCTTCGACCGTGCATTGCAGCCGAAGTTTGCTGGCTCGCGCGCTCGTTGATAGCCTGCAATAGGTCACGATGTTGTCGTTCGATTTCGACGTCGACACGGATCCGCAACAGATCGGCGGCACGCGCGAGCTTGACCGACAGAGCCTCCTGACGATCCTCTACGGTCGCGCAGGTTCGCATTGCGGGCGCCATGCGGCGCACCAGAAACGACGACCAGGTTGGATAACCTGAGACATCATTGCCTTCAATGATGGACAGTCGCGTTTGCCAGCTCGTTTGTAGGCCCTGCTGGCGCCGAAGCGAAACAGGCTTCCGGTCGCGCCATTTTCGAAGGAGACGGCCAGCGCAGTCGGCTCGGCAAGCAAATCGTTGTTGAACTGCAGCCCCTCACCGCTCTGCTTTTTTTCGAGCGCCTAAACAAGGCGGCAGTCGATGCGATCAACGGAAGGTGCAAGCTCAAGGGCGGCTGACAGGCCAAGCAGCGCCAGTCGACGGTAGGTCTCGATCTCCAGCAGCCGTTGCACCAGCGCTCCGATAACGTGCGACGTCAATCCAAGGTCGCAGACGAGAATTTTCGTAAAGCCTTTTTCGTCTACGCGGAAGTCTGAGGCGGCAACGCCTGCGCCGCTCTTTGTAGCAACCATAGCTAGGCTGTTCTTGTTAAAAACCTGTTCGGCGCGCCTGGTCGGCGAGGCGTCCTGCTCCACTTCTGCCTGTTTGCACGGTGATCGCTCGCCAGGCGGCTAGCTAGCAGCGTCAGTGCAAGGAATGACGGGTCATAAAATCCCTTTGGCGTAATCTTCACTTCCGCCGTCTCGAAAACTGCGATGGCGCATTCGCTGATATCAACGCAGTGTGATTGCCGACTTAGGGTGATCATGCGAATGCGTCAAGCGCTCGCTCCATTCCAGATGCGTGCAGTTCCTCACTTTGATCCGGTAACGACAACTTCCAGCATCGTAGGGCCAGTCGCGGCATTTCGATGCCAATTCTTCCATGTCGCAGGCAACTCGAAATCTATCAGGCCCAGGCTCGCCACGTTCGAGGGGATTAAGAAAGTGCCCTCAGGACGACGCGCCATTAAGCGCTCCAAGTTCTCTTCCGCATTGACGGAAGCATGAGAAGGTCGTCACGAGTTCGACGGGAACGTCGAAAGCGCAAAACTGCACTTCCTCCTGTGCCTGGGCGAGTGAAGGGCGTTGAAACCGGTGATGCGGCGCCAAGCATGATGGTCCCTCATGCAGACCTTGCCGCCTCGACGATCCAGGGATAGCGGTTGAGTTAATGTGGCCGCCACGCGTGATCAGCCGCTCGGGCGGACGATATCGGCCCTGCTTCACTTCTTGGAGCCATCGGGGCCGGGCCGGGACGACAATGCCCTTGGTCGGCAGGGGGATCGAGCTTGCGGGTATTCACTGAGTGTAGCGTTGAACGAGTTTTCTTCATGGCACTCGAGAATTAGGTCAGCACTCCGAACAGTAGTTATCCGGAATTCCACTCGGCATAAAGATACCTTTAGGTGGACAACGCCGGGGCTGGCATTTCATCCCGAACAAGATTGTAACCGGCAAGGGGTCGCTGTGAGGCGGCCCCTTTCGATTCCGGCGCAGCCGCGCGTTTGGCTCTGTGCCCGCGTCTTCATTCTGAGCAGGCATGGAGGTGATAATTTGCTGGCAGGGAAGGCGGCTGCCGACAGCCAGTTCACGCTAGACGCCTGTTATCGCGCCATTTCGGGGTGAAGGAAGTCGAACGTTTTGGCCGCAACCTTGGCAAAGAGAAGTTCGCGCAGACGACACGACACGACCGCGTGGACCCCTCTAGGCTGCTAAGAGCGGAATGGTTCCTTCAACCAATCGCGAAAATCGGGCTTTGCGTTCCCCCGCAACCAGCGATTCTTGGCATGTCTGCTTAGGCGACCCAAGGGAATTGTCTTTCGCGTTTTGGGAACCATTCGGCAAGGACCGGGTGTTGCGCCTCCCGACGATCCTTGGCGGGCGAGGGATCGCGCACGAACGGCGGTTTGGGTCGGACTATCGAGATCCGACCTTCCGAGTTAGGCTGCTCTCCAGTAAGAAAACAGGGCTTCCGAAATAGTGGGTCTAGCCGTGTAGCGGACCCCCGCTACCATGCTGATTTCAAACGAGTTTTTATCGTTCTTTCGGCCTCTAAATAGACGCGAAAGTTACCCCTTACAAATTTCGTACAACTGGCCGTCGGTCTTCGGATCCTAAATGTCCGCTCGCCGATCAATATCCCAAGATCATTGAAAAGCTCTTTGATGATCTCGTCAGATTCAATGCCGCCTCGCCCGATCCGCAACTCGTCTATCTGCACGGATCCGTCGAACACTATTCAGATAAGAACCTGGACAACGAGGTGGAGCAGCTGGATGCACCGATTGTCCAGCGATTGGTCCCGCTGCTGCGCGATCATCCGCTTATCGTGGTGGGATATCGCGGCAACGAGCCATCGATTATGAGGGAGTTTTTGCTCAAGCAGATCAATGCGACAAATAGATTTGCGCAAGGGGTGTACTGGTGTGTTCGCGAGAGCGACATGCAGCAATCGCTTTCGCCCTTGGTCAAAGAACTCGCAGCAGCAATAGGCACCAATTTCCAGATCGTCCCCATCGTCGGGTTCGATGAATTGCTTCAGTATGGATAACGACGGGATCCAGTTTTCCGGGCTTGTGTGTTCATAGCCCCATCGAGCTTGACATTCTGCCGGCGCTTCGTCGCCTGAAGTCGCGGCGATCGAGGTCCACGTTATCGACGTTCTCCGGTAGATTCCCTTCGTCGTGCAGCCTTGTTGCGGCGTTGACGAGGACGCCGACCGGCGGCTTCGTGTCGGCAGCTCACGCGCAGAACGGAGCAGCGCCGACAATCGTGCCGGCTAGACCCCTTCCAGCAAAAAATTTGCCAGGTTTGGCGGAGGTTGTCTGACGCAAAACCGGCCATGGAAGGCGCTGGCGTGCTTACAGCATCGTGGTTATAGTGAACTATCGTTCATCACCACGAGGCGCATATTGCGCTGCAGCGGGCCCCGTCAGTTGACTACACGCGGAGCACGAGATGGAAGCCAAGCGCGAGTTTAGAGGCTCCGATACCCACGGTGTTCTGCAGCGGTTTGGTGCGGACATCCGTGCAACGAGTGAGGGGCATGGATGGTCTTCGATTTACGCGTCGATCCAACGGGAGAATCCGTTCGAGGGGCGGTTCGACGCGATTGCTGACGACCTCATTGTGTTGCACCGCAGCGGCCCCGTGCAGACGACCTTTGCATCCGGCGGGCACGTCACTTCACGTTGCATTCCGAAAGGAAGCATCTTTTTTTTGCCGGCAGGTCAAGCGTGCGAGGTGGGATTGCATGGAGCGCTGGATACTCTCCATATTTATCTCCGCGCAAACTTAATTCCTGTCCACAATGTTACGCCGCTGCTGGTCGAACGGGATGTGGTTATACAGCATCTGGCGCAGGCGGTTGAGCAGGCGGTTTGCGAGAACGTCTCGAATTCAGATCTCTTCATCGATCCGATCGCGCGGGCGCTTGCGAATAGGGTCTCCGCGATCAGCAGGAGTAGCGAACCGTGGCAGGTTCAGACCGCTGGGCTGCCGGACAACGAACTCCGGCGCGTCAAGGATTTCATAGAGGCAAATCTCGAGGGTGAGATCACTCTTGCTGCGATGGCCAGCGCGTGCGGCATCGGCACAAAGTCGTTCGTTCGGGCTTTTGCGGCAACGACCGGCAAGTCACCATACCAATATGTGATCGCGGCACGTGTCGAACGGGCCAAGCGATTGATCGAGCAAGACCAGGAAGGCCTCGCTGAGATAGCACTGCGCTGTGGCTTCTCCCATCAGGAACACTTGACGCGTGCCTTCCGCAGGCTGACCGGTCAAACGCCCGGTCGATACCGTCGCAGCGTCAACTGAACAAGGGACAATGCAGAAACGCTCCGATCCACCATCGCCAGCCGCAGCGCAAAATGAGCATACCGTGCGGCCTTTTGACGGAGGCGAGGTCCATTCCGTGCTGCGACAGTTCGCCGTGAAACGCGAGGCATCCAGTGCGGGGCTCGGCTGGTCGACTATGTTCGCATCGGTTCAGCGGGAAGAGCCGTTCAGGGGCCGCTTCGAAGCCAATGCCAACGCCCTGCTGGTGACTGCAGCTAGTGGACCAGTCGATGTTACCTATCGGATCGATGGACGTGTCGTATCCAGGCACTTGCAGGAGAAGGGGATCTTTTTCCTGCCGCCGCGCCGCGACTGTGAGGTGACGCTAAATACGCCGTTGAATTCGATCCATGTGTACCTGCGTCCTGAACTGTTTTCCGGCTCTGAAGGTAAAGTGCAGAACTCCGATTTTGGCCTCTTGCCTTTGTTGGGTGAGCCGGAGCCTCTAACCAGCAATCTCCTGGCAGTGGTGGAAGAAATGGTGCGTGAGGGTGATACCTCGTGTTCCCTCCTGGCCGATTCGATTGCGCATGCATTAGCCAATCGCCTTGTCGTGCTCAATGCACGGGAGCGGAAAGCGCCGGGTGCTGTGGAACGCCAGCTGAGTACACGTAGCGTCCGCTCGATTCGTGATTTTGTCGAAGCTAATATCGCCGATTGCATCAAGCTGGACGATTTGGCTGCGATCTGCGGCGTAAGTCCCGAGTATTTCATACGGGTGTTCAAGTCTTCGCTGGGCGTGTCTCCTCACCGCTACGTTGTGGGGGTGCGAATTCATCATGCAAAACGACTCCTGACGGACACAAACATTGGCCTTGCGGATGTGGCGCGGCAATGCGGGTTTGCGCACCAGCAACATTTCACGAACACGTTCCGTCGGATGACGGGCTTGTCGCCGGGCGCTTATCGACGGGCAATGAATTAAGAACGCCACGACCTGCCTTTCCGATCTGAACGCTGGCTCGTTTCCCGTAAACGAAGCAGGCAGTTTGTGTCAGTTTCCTGCAAACCGGTCCGGTTTGTGCAGGCTTGGCTATCAGGCATGTCCTACTTTCACCCCACTAAGAGGCGCCAGACGCAATCACGGCGCCGATGATGGGGAGAGACGCGCATGGCATTGTTCGATGCCGGGCGAGGGTGCTCGCATATCCGAATTGGCCAGCATTCGCTCGAGGAACCTTCCACCTCGGGTGATCGTGCTGCGCAGGAAAGTGGGCCGCTGCGATGAAGGACTGGTCTCCGCTCGTCGTCGGGATCGGCGGCACGTTGCGCGACGGATCAACCTCGGAGAGGGCGCTCCGCCTGGCTTTGACGGAAGCCGCGCGGCTCGGTGCGAAAACGCAGATCTTCGCCGGGCAATCGTTGAATCTCCCTCACTACGACGCCATTGAACGTACGGAACGTGCGACGTCGCTGGTCGAAGCGCTGCGCGCCGCAGACGGCGTCATCATAGCCACCCCAAGCTATCATGGCTCGATCTCCGGCCTGGTGAAGAACGCAATAGACTACACCGAGGATCTCCGCGCCGACGCGCGCAGCTATCTTGCCGGACGCGCTGTCGGCGCCATCGTATGCGCGGGCGGAGCCCAGGCCATGGGAGCGACGCTGGGGACTCTGCGGACGATTGTTCACGCGCTGCGCGGTTGGCCGACTCCATTTTCAGCGGTGATTAACGCCGCGCAGAGGCCATTTTCCGCTGATGGTGCGTGCAGTGATCCGATCATAGCGCAACAGCTCGCATTCGTGGCCGAGCAGGTCGTCGAGTTCGCGAGAATGCGGCGGCTATATGAGAGCCGGCGCAATGGGCTCGCGCCTCAAATATCAGAAGCCGCGCCGGCGCAATGCGCATAGAACGCGGCCGCAAACAACCAGAACGGGAAACACTAGGGAGGGCTCATGAGCAAGAATCGCATCTTTAGTTATGAGAATCTCGTTGTCGTCTTGATGGGAGCGGCGTTTGGCTTCGTATTTTTCGACCGCCTGGCGCTGAATTTTCTCTCTCCATTTCTGGTGCCTGAGCTCCATCTGAACAACACCCAGCTGGGTGCCCTCGCGGGTGGCCTGGCGCTGACCTGGGCAATCGCCGGCTATGCGGTCGGCACTCTTTCGGACTATTTTCAAAATCGTAAAACGCTCCTGGTCTGCGCGATAGTGATCTTCTCGATCTGCTCGGTAGGATCCGGTCTCGCCAATTCGTTTCTGACGTTGCTTGCCGCGCGCCTCGTTATGGGATTTGCGGAAGGACCCGTACTTCCGATCGCGCAATCGATCATGGCTGCGGAATCGTCGGAGCACCGTCGCGGCTTCAACATGGGCGTTCTGCAGAATTTCTTCAGCGCGCTTCTAAGTAATTTTGCCGCCCCTCTGGTGCTCGTCGCGATTGGGCAGATCTACGGCTGGAGAAGTGCTTTCTACATTGCGGCGGTGCCTGGCTTCGTTGTGGCGGCGCTGATCGTCGCATTCATCCGTGAACCTTCGTCGGGTGCCGCTCCGATATCGGCTAAATCTGCGCGCAACACGATCCCGCTTTCGACGATGCTGAAACATCGCAACATCTGGGTTTGCGCGATCGTGAGCTGCCTGATGGTGTCTTGGCTCCTGATCCAGATAACGTTCCTTCCGATCTACCTGGTGCAGGTTCGCGGTCTGTCGCCCAGCGTGATGAGCGTTGCCGTGGCCGCGACCGGTATCGCAACGGTCGCGTCTTCGATCATCGTGCCGGCGCTGTCGGATCGATTTGGCCGCCGTCCTTTGCTCATCTTGTCAGGCTTCGTCGGCGTGATAGCCCCGGTGGCGATCGTCATGTTCGACGGACCGTTGCCAATATTGGTGTTGTTGATGGGCGTCGGCCATCTCGCCGTTGGCAGCTTCTCATTGTTCATGGCCACCGTGCCTTCCGAGACGATCCCTCGGACCCATGTTGCCACTGCGCTTGGCTTCATCATGGGGGTAGGCGAGGTCGCGGGCGGCTTCGCGGGCCCGGCCCTCGCCGGGATCGCTTCCGACGTGTTCGGTCCGTCCAGCTCGATGTGGATCGCCGCTTCGCTTTGTATCTGTGCAGGCTTGCTTTGCCTGATGCTGGACGAAACCGCGCCGCGGGTGCTCGAGCGCCACAAAAGAATGATTGTGAGTTCGCCCGCATGAATCCCTATCGCCGGTTAGCTGCAACCGCGCTCAACGGAAATATCAGGAGATCGAAATGAACGTTCAGGCCATCCGCAAGAGCCTGCCGGCACCGGAGCCTCACCTCACTCCGCAGGATCTGGTCGACCGCGCCGCCTCGATGAGAACGCTGCTGCGGGAATCGCAGGACGAGACCGATGAGCGGGGACATTATTCGGACGAAATCCAGCAAAAGTTCATCGATGCTGGTTTCTATCGGATCTTGCAGCCCAAAATGTTTGGTGGCTACGAGTTCGATTACGAAACATTTTTTCGCGTCATGGTGGAGATATCGCGCGGTCATCCGTCCGCAGGGTGGTGCTTGACGTTGGCCGCATCTCATGCGCCGGTCATAGCCTCGCACTGGTCGGAAGCTGCACAGATCGAAATCTTCGGGTCGTCCGGACATTTCGCGTCACCGCACCGGGCTGCCCCGGGGGGTACGTGCCTGCCGGTCGAGGGCGGCTATATCATCAATGGTGTGTGGCCATATTCGTCGGGAATACCGCACAGCACGCACTTCCTGGGCGCAACGTTGCTTCAAACGTCGTTTCCGCCACGAATGCTCCATTTCGTTGTGCCGCGGGGGCAATACACAATTCTGGGCGATTGGGGTGGAGACCGCACCTTGGGCATGCGCGGCTCCGGCTCGAACAGCGTCAAGCTGGACAACGTCTTCGTGCCCGAGCACATGACCGCGTTCTTCGACGCGCTGGGTGTGAAGCAGGATCTCTCCGAGGGTACACCCGGAACGCGATTGCATGGCAACCCGATGTATCTCGGCGTTCTCATGGGTCCTTATCACGCGTCCCTGACATCGCCTATCATCGGTGCCGCGCGCGCGGCGATCGATGAATATCGCGATATCCTGTTCTCGCAAAACACATTTGTTCCCCCCTTCATCAAGCGCGCCTTCGAGACTGATTTCCAGGTCAACTACGGCCGCGCCATAGCGTTGACCGATGCAGCCGAAGGCGTGCTGCTCCAGGGCTTGCGCAAGCACATGGAGTACTGCCAGCGGTGGGCGAAGACGGGTTTGCAAGCCTCCGTGGAAGAAAACTTGCGACTCTGGGGAATGCTGCAGACCGGCGCACGTCTTGCCTGTGAAGCCATCGAACTCTTGTTCCAGACCGCCGGGTCGACCGCGGCGCGGAAGGGCTCAAGGATGCTTCGATACTTTGGCGACGCCCAGATGTATCGAGGACACATGTCCTCCCAATACATGACCTTCGCGAAGTACATTGGTCGCAGCAATCTCGGGCTGCCGACCGGTTTTCTGGATCTCTGAAGAAAGTCGGAGGGGGACGTGACCCAAACTAAAGCAAAACCTGCTCCGTTGGTGCTGGCAGACCAGGGATTCTTCTGGACCGGCTTGGTGCGCCAGCAGACACCGAATGGCACCATCGCTGCGGGCCAGATGTTCGTGCAATATCAGATCCCGGAGCACATCCGGCATCCATATCCCATCGTGATGGTGCATGGAGGTGGGGGGCAGGGAACGGATTTTCTCGGTACTGCCGATGGACGGCCTGGATGGGCCACTTACTTTCTGAAACAGGGTTACGCGGTCTACGTCGTCGACCGCCCGGGGCACGGTCGCTCACCCCTGCATCCGGAGGCTCTGGGTCCCATGACACCTCCGTTGACCTACGAATTTGCAATGACGCTGTTTAGCGCGCCCGGCAAGCAGCCGAACAGCTGGCCGAACGCGCAAAAGCACAATCAGTGGCCCGGCTCCGGCGTCGTCGGTGATCCAGCCCTGGACCAATTCATCGCGACCCAAGGTCCGTTCCTTGTGTTTTTGGCACAGACCCAACTGCTGATGCAGCGAGCCGGCGCCGAATTGCTGGATCGTATCGGTCCGGCGGTCCTGCTCACCCATTCCATGGGGGCGCCCTTCGGTTGGCTCGTGGCCGATAGTCGACCGCACCTGGTGAAAGGCATTGTCGCGGTTGAGCCAATGGGGCCGCCTTTCGCCCAATTGCCAATGGGGCTGGGCGACCTCTCTTACGGACTCACTGCGATCCCGATGACGTTCGATCCGCCCGTCCAAGGCCCAACTGAACTGCGGCGCGAAATCCGCAAGGCTCCGAAGCCGGGGCTGGCGGACTGCTTCGTTCAGAAAGAGCCGGCGAGGCGTCTTCCCAACCTCGCATCGATGCCCGTTGCTGTCGTGACATCGGAGGCGTCGGCCTGGTCCATGCACGACCACGGCACCGTCGATTATCTCGTCCAGGCGGGCGTGCGCGCCGTCCATCTGCGGCTCGAGGACCACGGCCTGCGCGGCAACGGCCACCTGATGATGCAAGAAAAGAACAGCGATGACATCGCTGCCTTCCTGGAAAGGTGGATCGCGGAATATGTGGGGTCACGACCAAGATAATTTCAATTTTTCGCGCCGCCGCACTTGTGGTGAAGCAGCGGCTGGAAGGTGCGAGTGAGGTGGTCAGGTTTGTCAGCAGACCGTTAGCGCGAGAGGAGTGTGAGATGGCGAAGAAGGGATATTGGGTCGGTCACATCAACGTCACGAACCCGGAGCGCTACAAGGACTACATCGCGGCCAACGCCGGACCATTGAAGAAGTACGGAGCGCGGTTCCTTGTCCGAAACGGCGCATGCGAAGTGCACGGCAACGCACTTCAAGGGCGTCGCCACGTCGTAATCGAGTTCGAAAGCTACGCAATAGCTAAGGCCTGCTACGACTCACCGGAGTATCAGGCTGCGGCCAAGATTCGCGACGAAGCCAGCACCTCCGATTTCGTCATGATCGAGGGCCACGAGGACTAACAGCTATCCGCAGCGGGGTCTGGCAACTTACGATTAAGAGCCTGGCCGGAGGTGGAGACACTAATTCGTTTCACAGTATGCCGGTCAGTATCTGTAGCCTAGCGGCGGGGCTTTCACTCCACCTTCTCGCTCATGCTCGAGGAGGCGCGATGACGCCGAGGGGCGCGCGCAAGCATCAGGAGCACCATCAATTGAAAGATATCGAAGACAAGGTCGCATTCATCACGGGAGGCGCGAGTGGGATCGGGTTCGGAATGGCCCGCGCGTTCCTGCAACATGGGGTGAAGGTCGTTATCGCGGACGTCCGTCAATCGCATCTGGATGCGGCCGCTTCCGCCCTCGATCGCTCCAACAAGAACTACCATCTGATCCGTCTGGACGTTACCGACCGCGAGTCAATGGCACGGGCAGCGACGGAGACCGAGAAGGTATTCGGCAAGGTCCACATACTCTGCAACAATGCAGGCGTATCGAGCATGGTGGCTATGGAAGACGCGAGCTTCGCGGATTGGGATTTTGTCATGAACATCAACGTCGGGGGCGTCGTCAACGGCGTCGCGACGTTCGTGCCCCGGATTCGGGCGCACGGAGAAGGTGGTCACATCGTCAACACCTCCTCGATGGCCGGCATCCTCGCTCTTCCAAATCCCGGCGGCATCTACTCGACATCCAAATTCGCGGTGCGCGGCCTGACGGAGTCGTTGCGTATGGCGCTCGGACCGCACAACATCGGCGTTTCGCTCCTTTGTCCCGGTCTG
The DNA here is from genome assembly GCF_001440035.1 of Bradyrhizobium manausense. GTDB lineage: Bacteria > Pseudomonadota > Alphaproteobacteria > Rhizobiales > Xanthobacteraceae > Bradyrhizobium > Bradyrhizobium manausense. The sequence goes on from NZ_LJYG01000026.1 coordinate 51,834, forward strand.
GTTCGCAGCAATCTCGTCGACACGACGCTTCACCTCAACACGTCCGCTTCTGCTCAATCGGCGGGCGGCCCGTTCGCGGCCGGCGGTTCGCCGTTGGAAGCCGGGATGGATCCTCTCGCCGTAGGCGAACGGGTGGTCGAAGGAATCGTCGGCAACGAGCCATACATTCTTCCGCACGGCGAATTCAAAGACGAAGTCGCAGAGTCCTTCGGAGAGATACTCCAGTCGTTCCCCACCGATCGAGACGTCGATCCGAAACGGCAACAGTTCGAAGCGATGCGCCGGCAAGCGACGACGGAGGCCAAGCGCTTGGCTGCGAGCATTGGTTAGAACTTCGATCCGGCGCGCGAGGACCGTGCCCATCTCCATTGGACGTCCGCTCGCAGCCGAGTCATTCGAAAGACGTCGCAAGAATCGGGGGAAGCAATCCTCCGGACAAACAGCCGCTCTCAGAGCGGCCTATCAGGGAGGTGTCGATGCGAAGCGCTATCGCAGCTGCAGGGCTGTACGTGGTCTGGTCCGTTCTCGCGGCGCCGGCTGTAGCCGAAGACGGGCCCGGCATCACCGCCACCGAGATCCGCATCGGACAGACGATGCCCTATAGCGGGCCAGTGTCCGCCTTCGGCATCCTCGGCAAGGGCGAGGTCGCCTATTTCAGGATGGTCAACGACCGCGGCGGCATCAACGGCCGCAATGTCAACCTGCTCTCGCTCGATGACAGCTATGTGCCGCCCAAGACCGTGGAGCAGACGCGCCGGCTGGTTGAGAGCGACGATGTCTCGTTCATCTTCTCGACGATGGGGACGGCGCACAACACGGCGATCGCCAAATATCTGGCGGCTAAGAAGGTGCCCCAGCTGTTCGTCGCCTCCGGCGCCTCGAAGTTCGGTGATCCCGCGCAGTTTCCCCTGACGCTGATGGGGGTGATGGCGCCGTTCCGCAACGAGGCCCGCATGTATGCGCGCTATGCGCTGCAGAAGAAGGCCGACGCGACCTTCGCGGTGCTGGCGCAGAACGACGATTTCGGTCGCGACTACCTCGCCGGGCTAAGGGACGTGCTCGGCGATCGTTACGAGACGGCAGTCACGGCGGCGACCTACGAGACGACCGAGCCGACGGTCGATTCGCAGATCGTGAAGCTCAAATCGACCGGCGCGGATGCGTTCGTGATCGCCGCGACGCCGAAATTCGCTGCGCAGGCGATCCGCAAGGCTTACGAGATCAACTGGCGTCCGATCATGTTCCTGACCAATGTGTCGGTATGGATGTCCTCGGTGATGGAGCCCGCCGGGCTCGACGCCGGCACCGGCATCATCTCGAGCGCCTATGTCAAGGATCCGCTCGATCCGGCATGGGCGGACGATCCCGGCGTGAAGGGGTGGCGCGACTACATGGCCAAATACGTGCCTGACGGCGATATCCGCGATTCCAACTACGTCAACAGTTACAACAACGGCATGGTGCTGGAGCACGTGCTCAAGGCCGCCGGCAACGACCTCAGTCGCGAGAACATCCTGCGGCAGGCGCTGTCGATCAAGGACCTGGAATTGCCGATGCTACTGCCCGGCATCAAGGTCAATACCGGCGAGAGTGACCATCTGCCGGTCGAGCAGCTGCAATTCATGCGCTTCACCGGCAAGCAGTGGGAGCGCTTCGGGGAGGTGCTCTCGACCAAGTAGGGTCGATTATATTGAAAACTGAGGACCGTTGGGATTTACTCCGCGGCACCGAAGCCTCGAGCCCTTGGTCCGTCGGATGCAGGCAACGTCGAATTTTGGGGTGCAGGAGACGCACGGCGTCCTGAACCGCTTCCAGGCCGAATTCCGCGGCTCGAGCGAAGGGCTCGGCTGGTCGTCCGCATTTGCCTCGGTTCAGCGCGAACGGCCGTTTGAGGGGCACTTCCACGCACTTTCAGACAATCTGATGGTGCTGCATCGGGGCGGTCCGGTCGACATCACGTATGTGATGGACGGCAAGTCGGTTGCCCGGCACATCCCGCGCGGCGGCGTTTTCTTCCTGCCGGCGGGCCATGCATGCAACGTGCTCCTGCGCGAACCGCTGGAATCCACCCACATCTATCTGCGTTCCGACCTGTTCGCCGGCCCTGGCGGGTCGTCAGGCGCGACCAGCGGCCTCGCGCCGATGCTCGGCGATCAGGACGCTGTGCTGGAGCATCTTGCCGCGGCGATCGGTGATACCATCACCGGAGGTCTGCCGGCCTCGTCGCTCTTCGTCGACCCGATCGCGCAAGCGATCGCCAACCGTTTCGTGGCGATCAACTTCCACAAGCCGAGCACGGAAGCCGGCAAGCATCCGAACCTGCTCAGTGGCAGGCAGATGGCACGCATTCGCGAGTTCGTTGATGCCAATATCGATAGCGATATCCGCCTCGACCAGCTGGCGGAGCTGTGCGGCCGCAGCACCGAGTATTTCGTGCGGCTTTTCAAGGCGACCAACGGCGTCTCGCCTTATCAATACGTGCTCAATCTGCGCATAGAGCGCGCCAGGGCGCTGCTTGCCGACGAGACCCTGAGTCTGGCCGAGATCGCGCTGGCTTGCGGCTTCTCCCATCAAGAGCATTTCACGCGGATGTTCCGCCGCTTTACTGGCATTACACCCGGACGATACCGACACAGCCACTAGGTTCCGCTGATGGCGGCCACGGCGGTCGGAGGCCCGATTCGGCCCTGTGCAATTTTTCCGGTTTTGTGCAGATTTTCTTCGGTTTCGTGCAGGCCCGCCGCGCCAGCCCGCCCCTAGCTTCCTCCCAACGATATGAGATCGCCGGTTCGCCGGCTTGGGAGGATTGCCATGAGCATCGCACTGGCCGACGCTGGAGGCGCGTCCGTTGCGAGGGCCGGTGATGCCGGCGAGGGCGCGTTTGCCTACTGTTCGCAGCAATATCGCGTCCTGTTCGGTGCCGGCACCTCGGCGCGACTCGGCGAGGAGGCAGAGCGCCTCGGCATCAAGCGGGCGCTGGTGCTGACCACAAGCGAGCAGCACGACCTCGGGCGGCGGCTCGGCATGGGGCTCGGTGACAGGCTCGCCGGGCTGTTTACCGGCGCACGCATGCATACGCCGGTCGAAGTGACCAACGAAGCGCTTGCGATTGTGGAGTCCCGCGACATCGACGGCCTGGTCGCGATCGGCGGCGGCTCGACGGTCGGACTCGGCAAGGCGCTCTCGCTGCGCACGGGGTTGCCGCATATCGCGATGCCGACCACCTATGCCGGCTCCGAGATGACGCCGATTCTTGGCGAGACCAGCAACGGCATCAAGACCACGCAGCAATCCCAGGATCTGGTGCCTGATACCGTCATCTACGACGTCGATCTCACCATCGGCCTGCCGCCGCACATCTCCGCCGCCAGCGGCCTGAACGCGATCGCCCACGCCGTCGAGGCGCTTTATGCGCCCGACGCCAATCCTCTGACCTCGCTGATGGCGGAGGATGGCATCGCCGCACTCGCCCGCGGGCTGCCGCGCATCATGGTGGCGCCCGCCGATCCCGGCGCCCGTCGCGATGCGCTCTATGGCGCCTGGCTATGCGGCATCTGCCTCGGTGCGGTCGGCATGTCGCTGCATCACAAGCTCTGCCACGTGCTGGGCGGCATGTTCAACCTGCCGCATGCGGAAACTCACGCGATCGTGCTGCCGCACGCCGCCGCCTACAACGCCACCGCCGCGCCAGAGGCCATGACTCGCGTCGCGCGCGCGCTGCACGGCGCCAATGCCCCGCAGGGCCTGTTTGACCTTGCCCGGCAGCTCGCGCTGCCGCGCGCGCTCGCCGACCTCGGAATGCCCGAGGACGGCATCGCACGCGCCGCGGAGATGGCGGTGCGCAACCCCTATGCCAATCCAAGACCGATTGATCGCGCCCCGATCGAGCAATTGATCGCGGCAGCCTGGCGCGGCGATGCGCCCGCGCAGGAGTGAATCTCAGGGATCCAAGGACAACACCATGGCCAATTTCAACGAGCATAACCTCACTGACGAGGTGATCAGCAGCTTCGCCAACACGCCGAACCAGCGGCTCAAGTTCCTCATCGAGGAGACCGTGAAATCGCTGCACGATCTGGTGCGCCGCACCGAACTCACCTTCGAGGAATGGAATCAGGCGATCGATTTCCTGACCCGCATGGGCCAGACCTGCACGCCGCTGCGCCAGGAGTTCATCCTGCTCTCCGACGTGCTCGGCGTCTCGATGCTGGTCGACGCCGTCAATCACCGCGAGCGCGAGGGCGCGACCGAGACCACGGTGCTCGGCCCGTTCTATGTCGGCGAGCACCGCGTTAAGCCGCACGGTGCCAATATCTCCGAGGGCATCGACGGTGAAGCGATGTTCGTGCAGAGCCGCGTCACCGACCTCGCCGGCAAGCCGCTCGCCGGTGCCGAGATCGACGTCTGGCATGCCGACGACGACGGCTTCTACGATTCGCAGAAGGCCGATTACGCGAGCCACGGTCCGTCGCTGCGCGCGCGCTTCGTCACCGATGCCGACGGCCGCTTCTCGTTCCGCACGATCTTGCCGTGCAGCTATCCGATCCCGATCGACGGCCCGGTCGGCGATCTCATCACCGCTACGCAGCGTCATCCGATGCGCCCCGCGCATGTGCACTTCCTGGTCAAGGCCGAAGGCTACGAGCCGCTGATCACACACGTCTTCCTCGATGGCGACCAATATCTGCGCAGCGACGTGGTGTTCGGCGTCAAGGACGAGCTCATCGCGCCCGTCGAGCCGCGCAACGAAGCAGCGCTGCCGAACGGCGAGCGGGTCTCCGGCCCGTGGCACCTGATGACTTACGACTTCCAGATGAAGCCCGGCGCAGGGCGGGTGCCCCGGCCGATGATGGCCGCGGAATGACGATCGCAACCAACAACAGGACGAAGGAGAGGATGATGACCAGCAAACCTGTTGAGACCGACGTGCTTGTCGTCGGCAGCGGCCCGGCCGGCGCGACGGCGGCGGCGCTGCTCGGCATGTACGGCGTCAAGCACATCCTGGTGACGAAATATGGCTGGCTGGCGGACACGCCGCGCGCCCACATCACCAACCAGCGTGCGATGGAGGTGCTGCGCGATCTCGGCCTCGAGGACAAGGCGGTGGCGCAGGCGGTGCCGCAGCATCTGATGGCCAACAACGTTTTCTGCGAAAGCCTCGCCGGCGAGGAGTTCGGCCGGCTCTATTCCTGGGGCAATCATCCCTCGCGCAAGGCGGATTACGATCTCGCCAGCCCGACCCGGATCTGCGACCTGCCGCAGAATTTGCTCGAGCCGATCCTGATCGAGGCCGCCGGCCAGCGCGGCACTTCGCTGTGCTTCAACACCGAGTTCGTCGACCTGGTGCAGGATGCCGACGGCGTCACGGCAACGGTGAAGGATCGGCTATCCGGCGAGACCTACCAGATCCGCGCGAAATATCTGATCGGCGCCGATGGCGGCCGCAGCCGGGTTGCCGAGGTCATCGGGCTGCCGATGGAGGGTCAGATGGGCCGCGCCGGCAGCATGAACATCATCGTGCAGGCGGACTTGAGCAAATACGTCGCGCACAGGCCGAGCGTCCTCTATTGGGTGCTGCAGCCGGGCGCTGAGATCGGCGGCATCGGCGCCGGCCTGATCCGCATGGTGCGGCCCTGGAACGAATGGCTGATCATCTGGGGCTACGACATCGAGCAGGGCGAGCGCAAGCTCAGCAATGACGAGGCGATCTCGATCGTGCGCAATCTCGTCGGCGACGAGACGCTGGAGGTCAAAGTCCGCTCGACCTCGACCTGGACCGTGAACGAGATGTATGCGGGCCACTACGCGTCCGGCCGCGTGTTCTGCGCCGGCGATGCCGTGCACCGCCATCCGCCGAGCAACGGCCTCGGCTCCAACACCTCGATCCAGGACTCCTATAATTTGTGCTGGAAGCTGAAGCTGGTGCTCGAGGGCCATGCGGCTCCGTCACTGCTCGAGACCTATTCGGCCGAGCGCCAGCCGGTCGGCAAGCAGATCGTGACCCGCGCCAACAAGAGCATCGGCGAGTTCCCGCCGATCTTCGAGGCGGTAGGACTTGTCGCCTCGACCGATCCGATTGAGGCGCGCAAGGCGATCGCCGCGCGCAAGGCGCCGACCGCCGAGGGCAAGGCGCGTCGCAAGAAGCTCTATGAGGCCATCGCCATCAAGAGCTACGAGTTCAACTGCCACGGCGTCGAGATGAACCAGCGCTATGGCTCGACCGCCGTGGTGTCCGACGGCACGCCGATGCCGGCATTCAGCCGCGATCACGAACTTTATTATAAGGCCACCACTTGGCCCGGCGCGCACTTGCCGCATGTCTGGGTCGAGCATCGGGGCCAGCGCAAATCGACGCTCGATCTTGTCGGCAAGGGCCGTTTCACGCTGCTCACCGGGATCGGGGGCGACGGCTGGAAGGCGGCGGCTGCCGCAGTCGAGAAGGCCTACGGCCTGCCGGTCGATGTCGTCACCATCGGCCCGCAAGGCTGCGATGGGCTCGACATCTATGCCGACTGGTACCGCCAGAGCGAAGTCGACGAGGACGGCTGCGTGCTGGTGCGTCCCGACATGTATGTCGCCTGGCGCGCCAGAGAGTCGGCAGTGAATGCCCCCGACGTGCTGCTCGACGTGTTCGGCCAGATCCTCGGCCGTAGTGCGAAGGCGCAGGCGAAGTCCGTCGCCGCGTGATGCGAGGCTGCCCGGATAGTTTTTCAGAACGGAATGAACGGCAGCCGGCTTGAAGACCGGCTTGCCTCAAGGGAGGGGAATTGTTCGCACCGGCGCTGAACGGGCGTGTGCAGGCGTGAAAGGCTAAGCAACTCGACGGCTCGGTCGAGCGCTCAATTGCATTGAAACCTCCCATAGGCGCCTTTGTGAAAGACCAGCGGATTGCAGGTCGCTTCCTCGCCCGAGAGCACCTCTCCCAGAATGATATCGTGATCGCCCGCCTTGTGCACGGCGGCAACCCGGCAGCAGAGTTGAGCGGCGGCCCCTTGCAGTAGCGGCAAGCCGTCAGTGCTGAAGGCAATGGCCAGATCGTCGAAGCGGTTCTTGAGCTTCCCGGTGAAACGCGCCGACAGGTCGGACTGATGGTGGCCGAGGATGTTCACGGAAAATAGTCCGCGTTGCCGGATCGCTGCACCCGTCGCGCTGCCCTCATTGGTGCAGAATAGCAGCATGCAGGGCTGCAGCGACACCGATGTCAGCGAGTTGATGGTCGCGCCAAACAAATCGCCCTGCCATTCCGTCGCGACGATGGCGACGCCGGTCGGGAAGGCGCCCATCACGGAGCGAAACAGCTTGGGATCGATGGTCTGCATGTTCATGTCACGACAGTCCCTTGAGCAAGCGACGGAGCGGCGTTGCCGCTCCGTCTGCAAGAGTCACTTTTTCATCATGTGGTAGCTGAGCTCGCCGGGGTCGGTGAGATCGGGCACCTTCCAGCCGTCGAGGTCGTATTCGGCCATGCAGTCCTCGGCAAAGCCCTTGAAGCGGTCGGCATTGCCGCTCGCCTGTGCGCCGAACAGGCAGTAGCGGCGGATCTCCTCGGTCGAGCCGCCATAGTTGATCTCGTAGAGCTCGTGGCGCCCCCCGAACTCGCTGCCGATGCAATCCCACAGCAGCTTGAGCAGCTTGACGCGCTCCTCGGCCTTGTAACCGTTGGAGCCGCGCAAGTAACGATCGAGATAGGGGCGGATCTCGGCGTTCTTGAAATCGCTGGAATGGCTGTTGAGATAGATCAGGCCCGATGCCACGGTCTGCTCGATCAGATACTTAACCTTGGTGTAGGCCATGGTGGCGATGATCTGATAGGCGTTGCCGGGATCCATGTTTGGCAGCACATAGTCGCCGATCCACGGCTTTGGATCTCTGACCATCGCATCCGACAGGCTCCAGAACAGGTTTCGCCAGGCGATGACCTCGCCGACATTGGCCTGCACGCCGCGATAATCCTTGGTGCCGGCGGCCTCCGTCGCTTTCAGCAAAAGCCCGCTGATGAAGTCGAGCTTCACCGCAAGCCGCGTGCAGCCATGCACGACAAAGCGCGGCAAAAAGCCGGTGCGCGGGAAGAAATTGTTCGCCTTCTCGATGTCGCCATAGACGAAGACGTTCTCCCAGGGCACCAGCACCTTGTCGAGGATGAACACGGCGTCGTTCTCATCGAGCCGGCTCGAGATCGGATAATCGAACGGGCTGCCCATCACGCTCGCGCTCATCTCATAGGACGTGCGGCAGATGAACTTTACGCCGGGCGCGTTGGTCGGCACCATGAAGACGACCGCGAACTTCTTGTCCTGGAGGGGAATCAGGCCGTGATGGGCGACGAAGGTGTAGTTCGTCAGCACAGATCCCGTCGCGACCACCTTTGCGCCCGACACGATCAGGCCGGCGTCGGTCTCTTTCTCGATATGGCAGCAGACGTCGGCGACCTCGTTCGGCGGCCGGTCGCGATCGACGGGCGGGTGGATGATCGCGTGGTTGATGAAGGGCACGCGCTCCTGGGAGAATTTGTACCAGCGCTTGGCGTTGTCCTGGTACGGATCGTAGAAGTCGGAATTGGCGCCGAGGGTCGCCAGGAATGCAGCCTTGTAATCCGGTGCGCGGCCCATCCAGCCATAGGTGATCTTGGCCCATTCGGCGATCGCATTGCGGCCCGCGATCAGATCCTGCATCGACTTCGGCGCCTTGAAGAAGGCGTGCGTCGTGCTGCCATTGCCGGTGTCGGTCGGCAGCAGCAGCTTGTCCTTGTGCTTGTCGTCGTGCAGCGCGTCGTAGAGGCGGGCGGTCATGCGCGCGGTGTTGCGGAAGGCCGGGTGCGTGGTGACGTCCTTGACCCGCTCGCCATAGATGTAGACGGCGCGATCGTCGCGCAGCGAATCCAGATATTCCGCGCCGGTCTGCGGCTTGGTCACTTTGACGTTGCCGATGTGCTCCGGCGGGATCGCCATTGCCGCTGCCTTGTCTGCCATCGCATCATCTCCCCATTATGTTCGATTATCGAACTAGTGTCCGTATTCCGAACTTGGCGAAATGATACGGCCGGCCCTCGCGATTGGCAAGGGAAGGGATCGATCACACCGTCATCGCGGAGACCTGCTCGGCGATGCGGTTGAGCTCGGGGAGAAAGTGCTCGCGCATTTCGTTGCGCGTCGTCCGCGTCGAATGGGTCGATAGATTGATTGCGCCGACCGCCTGGCCGCTGCGGTCGAGCACGGGGACGGCCAGCGCGCGCAGGCCGCGCTCGAGCTCCTCATCGACGATCGAAAAACGCTGCGCGCGGTCGGCGCGGATGCGGTCGAACAGCGCCTGCAGATCGGTGATGGTCTGTGGCGTATAGGCCTCGATGCGCTGCGACTTCAGCCGCCGCCAGATCTCGGCTTCATCGAGATAGCCGAACAAGATGCGCCCGAGCGCGGTGTGCAGCGCTGGCAGGCGGCTGCCGACCGACAGCGTCGCGGACATGATTCTGCGGGCCGGCATGCGCGCGACATAGACGATGTCGTTGCCTTGCAGGATGGCCGCCGAGCAGGATTCACCGAGCCGCTCGCTCAGCTCGCGCATGAGCGGTGTTGCGCGATCGATCCAGCTTTGCGTCGACAGATACGCAAATCCGAGATCGAGGATCTGCGGCGCCAGCGAGAATGAACGGCCGTCCTGTTCGACATAGCCGAGCTGGGTCAGCGTCCGCAGCACGCGCCGTGCGGTGGCGCGCGAGAGATCAGCGACCTGGGCGGCCTCCGACAGCGTCATGCTGGGCCGGTGCCGGCCGAACGCGCCCAGCACCGCGAGGCCCTTGGCCAGCGTCGTCATGAATTCCTTGTCGTCGGGCTCGCCCTTGCGATGGCTCGGCTCGCCTTTGTCAGGTGTTGCAGCTTGCATCATTCGCTGGCCTGTTGACTCCATCTGAGCTCTGGCGGACACTGGTCGACATACGAACGTATGTTCGAATATCGAACGCCGGCCCGTGTGTCAATCGATCCACGATGAGAATCCGGCGCATCCAGAGGGGAGGACGCGCACATGACCTGCCGCACGATCAACTCGACTCATCGTCATTCCATCGACCGCCGCACGCTCCTGAAATACTCGGCCGCAACCGGCGCTGTGCTCGCGACGGGACTGAAGGCGCCCGCGATCGCGCAGGCGCGCGCGATCAAGCTCGGCTACGTCTCGCCTCAGACCGGCCCGCTCGCGGCGTTCGCTGAGGCCGACAACTTCATCATTGCCGGGTTCAAGGAAGCGGCGAAGGCCGGCCTCAAGATCGGCAACGCCACCGTGCCTGTCGAGGTCATCGTCAAGGACAGCCAGTCCAATCCGAACCGCGCCGCCGAGGTCGCCAAGGATCTCATCGTCCAGGACAAGATCGACCTGATGCTGGTGGCCTCGACGCCGGAAACGACCAACCCGGTCTCGACCCAGTGCGAGATTGAGGAGGTGCCGTGCATCTCCACCGTGGCGCCGTGGCAGCCCTGGTTCATCGGCCGCCAGGCCAATCCAGGCGGTGGCCCGCCGGCGTGGAAGGGTTTCAACTACACCTATCACTTCTTCTGGGGGCTCGAGGACGTCATCGCCGTGTTCACCAACATGTGGGGCCAAGTGGCGACCAACAAATCCGTCGGCGGTCTCTTTCCCAACGACGGCGACGGCAACGCCTGGGGCGACAAGGCCGTCGGCTTTCCGCCGGTGCTCGACAAGGGCGGCTACAAGCTCACCGATCCCGGCCGCTACCAGAACCTCACCGACAATTTTTCGGCGCAGATCGGCGCGTTCAAGGGCGCCAATTGCGAGATCATCACCGGCGTGGTGCTGCCGCCCGATTTCACGACCTTCTGGAAGCAATCGCTTCAGCAAGGTTTTAAGCCGAAGGTCGCCTCGATCGGCAAAGCCATCCTGTTCCCCGTCGCGGTCGAGGCGCTCGGCAAGGACGGGCACAATCTGTCGTCGGAGGTGTGGTGGTCGCCGAGCCATCCCTTCAAGTCGTCGCTGACCGGCGCGAGCGCCAAGGATCTTGCCGGTGCCTATGAGGCTGCGACCAAGAAGCAATGGACCCAGCCGATCGGATTTGCGCATGCGCTGTTCGAGGTCGCGGTCGACGTGCTCAAGCGCACGCCGGATCGCGACGGCAAGGCGATCGCCGCGACGATCGCCGCGACCAATCTCGACACCGTCGTCGGCAAGGTGCAGTGGGGCGGTGCGAATCTGCCGCCCTTCGCCGCCAAGAACGTCGCCAAGACTCCGCTGGTCGGCGGCCAGTGGCGGCTCAAGGACGGCAAGTACGATATTGTCATCACCAACAACAAGACGGTACCCGCGATTCCCGTCGGCGGCCAGATGGAGGCCATCGCCTGATCGCGCCGCGCGTTGATATCTCATGCTGCTGGAAGTCACGGGCTTAAGAAAAAGTTTTGGCTCGATCGTCGTCGCCGACGCTCTCGATCTCGTCGTCGCGCCCGGTGAAGCTGTCGGCATCATCGGCCCGAACGGCGCCGGCAAGACCACGCTGTTCAACCTGATCGCCGGCGGCCTGACGCCGACCGCCGGCCACATCCGCTTCGATGGCCGTGATCTTCTCGGTGTGGCGCCGCCTGCGCGCTGCCGTGCCGGCATCGGCCGCACCCATCAGATCCCGCAGCCGTTTGAAAAACTCACCGTGTTCGAGAACCTGCTGGTCGGTGCGGTCTATGGTCGCCAAAAGTCCGAGCGGGAGGTCGCGCAGGCCTGCGGCGAGATTCTGGAACGGCTGGGCCTACTCAGGCGCGCCAATGCGCTGGCGGGCTCGCTGACGCTGCTGGAGCGCAAGCGGCTTGAGATGGCGCGCGCGCTCGCGACCGCCCCAAAACTCCTGCTGCTCGACGAGATCGCCGGCGGGCTGACCGAGGGTGAATGCGGCGAACTCGTCGCCACCATCCGCGAGATCCGCAAGACCGGCGTCGCGATCCTCTGGATCGAGCATGTCGTGCACGCGCTGCTCGCGGTGATCGACCGCCTGGTTGTGCTCAATTTCGGCCGCAAGATCGCGGAGGGTGAGCCGAAAGCGGTGATGCAGCGGCCCGACGTGCATCAGATCTATATCGGCATCGAGGCTTGAGCCATGGCCCTCCTGGAGACGCACAATCTCACAGCCTTCTACGGGGACTTCCAGGCGCTCTACGGCATCGACACCACGCTGGAGAAGGGTGAGACCATTGCCATCATCGGTGCCAACGGTGCGGGCAAGTCGACCTTCCTCAAGTCCATCGCAGGACTCATTCACGGCTCGGCCGACAGCGTACTGCTCGATGGCAACCCGATCGGCGCGCGCCCCGCGGCCGAGATCGTCAAGCTTGGCATTGCGCTCGTGCCGGAGGGACGCCGGCTGTTTCCCTCGCTCACCGTCGAGGAGAACCTCTTGATCGGCGGCTATGGCCGCAAGACGTCGGGACCGTGGACACTCGATCGCGTCCAAGCCCTGTTTCCCATCCTGAAGGAGCGGCGATCCTCGGCGACGCCGACCCTGTCGGGCGGCCAGCAGCAGATGGTCGCGATCGGGCGTGCCCTGATGTCCAATCCGTGCATTCTCCTCTGCGACGAGATCAGCCTGGGGCTGGCGCCGATCGTCATCGCCGACATCTATGCCGCGCTGCCGAGAATAAAGGCGGAGGGCACCAGCGTCGTGCTGGTCGAGCAGGACGTCGTGCAGGCGATGAAGGTCGCCGACCGCGTCTACTGCTTCCAGGAGGGACGGCTGTCGCTCACCGGCCGCCCGCGCGATCTCACGCGCGACCAAATTCACCGCGCCTATTTCGGGACGTGAGATGACCGGCTGGATCGACGCAGTGATACAAGGCGTTCTGCTCGGTGGTCTCTATGCGCTGTTCGCCGCCGGGCTGTCGCTCATGTTCGGCGTCATGCGGCTCGTCAACCTCGCCCATGGCGACCTCATCGTGCTCGCCGCGTTTGCGATCCTCGCCGTCGCGACGAAACTCGGCCTCGATCCCTTCGTTGCCGTGCTGGTGGCGACGCCGATCCTGTTCGTCCTCGGCTTTGCGCTCCAGCACGTATTGCTCAATCGCACGCTCGGGCGCGATCTGCTGCCGCCGCTGCTCGTCACCTTTGGGCTCTCGATCATCATCCAGAACGGCCTGCTGCAGACTTTCTCCGCGGACAGCCAGCGGCTGCGTTCAGGCCCCATCGAGACCGCCTCGATCCCGCTTGGTGGCGGCATTGCGGTCGGCGTCGTGCCGCTGCTGACAATGCTATCAGCCATTGCCGTGATCGTGCTGCTCAATTTCATTTTCTACCGCACGCCGGTTGGGCGCGCGTTTCGCGCCACGTCGGATGATCTCGAAGTTGCCCAGCTCATGGGTGTCGATCACAGGCGGATCTTCGCCGTCGCGATGGGGCTTGCCTTCGTCGTGATCGGGATCGCGGCGCTGTATCTCGGATTGCGGGCGAACTTCGATCCGACCATCGGCCCGGCGCGGCTGCTTTACGCCTTCGAGGCCGTGATCATCGGCGGCCTGGGTAGCTTTTGGGGAACGCTCGCAGGCGGCATCGTGCTCGGGCTCGCCCAGACCATCGGCGCGCGCATCGACCCGGAGTGGCAGATCCTAGCCGGCCATCTCGCCTTCCTCGCGGTGCTCGTGGTGCGGCCGCGCGGCCTGTTTCCGCGCGCGCAGGATTGACCGCGATGGATGATTCCGCAGCGAAGCCCGCACAGACCTTCCGCATCGAAACCGCGGGCGGCGCTCCGCGCATCGCCGCGTCGATCGCCGTCCTCATCGTCCTGGTGCTGGCGCTGCTGCCGATGGTCGCCAGCCGCACCCTGGTTCAGGATTTCATCTTCCTGTTCTACATGCTGGCGCTGGCGCAATGCTGGAACCTGCTCGCAGGCTATGCCGGCCTGATCTCGGTAGGCCAGCAGGCCTTTGTCGGCCTCGGCGGCTATCTCCTGTTTGCGCTGACGCTGATCGGTGGACTCAATCCGCTGCTTGCGATCCTGCTCGCAGGCGTCATCTCCGCATTGTGCGCGCTGCCGACGGCGCTGATCGTGTTCCGCCTGCGCGGTGCCTATTTTGCGATCGGGACCTGGGTGGTGGCCGAGGTCTATCGTCTCGTCTTCGCGCAGATCAAGCCGCTCGGCGGCGGCACCGGCACCTCGCTCACGTCATCGGTTACCTCATCCGTGCCCGGCATCGAACAGGTGAGGGCATTGCTCGACGTGCGCACGCCGGCGGCGCGCGACATCGTTTCCTATTGGGTGGCGCTGACGCTCGTGGTCGCCACGCTCGCCGCCGTCTACTTCATCTTGCGCTCGCGCCGTGGCCTCGCACTCGGCGCAATCCGCGACCAGGAGGCCGCCGCCGCGGGTCTCGGCGTCGATATCTACCGCATCAAGCTCGCCGTCTATGTCGCGACCGCGGCCATGACCGGCATGATCGGTGCGTTGATCTATCTCCAGAAGGCGCGGATCTCGCCGGATGCCGCCTTCTCGGTGCTGGATTGGACCGCCTACGTCATCTTCATCGTCGTGATCGGCGGCATCGGCACGATGGAAGGCCCGGTCATCGGCGCCGTCGTCTTCTATTTGATGCAGCGCTATCTCGCCGATTTCGGCGCCTGGTATCTCATCTTGCTGGGCACGCTCGGAATCCTGATCATGTTGTTCGCGCCGCGCGGCCTCTGGGGCCTAATCTTAAATTGGCGCGATGTAACGATCTTTCCAATCGGCGACGGCTAACCACCTCGCGCCGATGATGGGCTACCCGTCGGGCAAAACACCCGCCACCCCGTCAACCCCTCTCCACAAAAATATTCCACTTTACCGAAATTCGGAAACAGCGTATATATCGCCGCATCCCGGCTCATCCTTGAGGGGCGGTCTCGAGTCGTCTTGATTGCGAGCCGGGCTTGCGGTGGACGCGGGCAGCGTTGGGCGCGAGAGGAGCGGGCAGGGCGGGTAGTCCCTGTGAGCCCGAGACCTTCGCGCGGACGAACGGCGCTGTCAGGTTCGTCTCGCCGGCATGCTTCCGGCAACGTCGACACGGCCGGACGATCATGCGGCGAACTGGCGAACCCCGGCGTACGGCAAAACCGTGTGGTCCCGGCCGTCGTCGCTACGGTCAAGCCTTTGCGGAGGTGCGGGGAGCCCAACCGGGTGAAGCGCACTGCCAATCTGCGGGCGAGGGAGGCCAGAAGGAATTCGGCTCCCGGGAGAGCACGGCATAAGCCGTCAAACCACTGCGCAGGGAAGGCCGAGTGTTCGGCACCACCTGTATGCTGCTGTGCGGTCTTTTTGCGCTACATTTTCGCGCAGCGGACCGCGGGTGCGAGGTCGGCACCCGGTCTTCCCTGCGCCCTCTTGGATTTACGAGGGCGGAACGATGAGCAAGGCTCGGGCGAAATGCGCCGCGAGAACGCGAGCGCGCGTCCGCAGTTACGCTGCCGTCCAAGATTCCTGTTGTCCCCGGACTCCGACGCCTCTAGCATCGCCTCAACACGGGCACCGGGACGAAATTCGCCGCGAGGACATCATGCGCTGCATCAGTCCGTTGCTGCTGGCCGGTTATGTGCTGGGATCCCTGCTGTTCGCATCGGTGGAACCCGGTCACGCGCAGGGAATTCCGCAAAACATTCCGAGGAAGGATCTGCTGATCCTGGAAAACCCGGAAGGCACCGTCAAGAACGCCGGCTGGTTCAACATCTGGGTGATCAACGCCAATTCGCAGTCCAACGGGCTGCAGCAGGCCGCGCTTGATACGCTGTGGTACATCGATCCCGAGAGCGGCCTCGACGGCGTCTGGGACAATTCGCTGGCCGCCGACAAGCCGCAATACAACGCCGACTTCACCGAAATGACGGTCAAGCTGCGCAGCGGCATCTTCTGGAGCGACGGCGTCGAATTCACCGCCGACGACGTCGTCGCAACCGTGACCACCCAGATCAAAAACCCGGCGATGCGCTTCAGCGCGGTCCTGACGAGCAACGTCGCCTCCGTCGAGGCGCCGGATGCCCACACCGTCGTGTTCAAGCTCAAAAAGCCCAATTCACGCTTCCACGCCAACTTCACGGTGCGCTGGGGCGCGATATGGATCCTGCCCAAGCATGTGTTCGACAAGGTCGAGGATCCCGTCAAATTCGACTTCAACAAGCCGGTCTCGCTCGGCGCCTATGTGCTGCACAGCTACGATCCCGACGGCAAATGGTACATCTGGCAGCTTCGCGAGGACTGGCAACGCACCACGCTGGCGCGCTTCGGCAAGCCGGGTCCGAAATATCTCGCTTATGTCGATCCCGGGCCGCCGGACAAACGGGTGATCGCGCAGCTCAACCATGAGCTCGACGTCATCCACGACATCGCGCCGGAAGGCATGTTCGCCCTCGCCAAGCAGAGCAAGACGACGCGGGCCTGGTTCAAGGGATTCCCGTACGGCCATCCCGATCCGACGCTTCCCGCTGTCATCTTCAACACCCAGAACGAGAACTTCAAGAATCCGGACGTGCGCTGGGCGCTGGCGCTGTTGATCGACATCAAGGCCGTGGCGATGGCGGCCTATCGCGGCGCTGCCACCATCTCGGCGATCGGCGTGCCCCCGACCGGAACCCATCCGGCCACCTATCACGCGCCGATGGAGGACTGGCTCAAGAGCTTCGAGATCGACACCGGCAAGCGCAAGATCAAGCCGTATGACCCGACCATCGGCAAGCAGATCGCCGACATGCTGCGGCCGTCCATGGGCGAACAGATCCCGGCCGATCCGGCAGAGATCGCCAAGGCATTCGGGCGGGGCTGGTGGAAGACCGATCCGGTCGCGGCGCAGGAGCTGCTGGAGAAGGCGGGCTTCAGCAAGCGCGGCGGCGCCTGGGTCACGCCCGACGGAAAGCCCTTCAGCGTCCGTGTCATGGTCGAAGGCGATCTGCGTCCGGTGATGACGCGGGCCGGAACGATGATCGTGCAGCTGTGGAAGCAGGCGGGCATCGATGCCAAGATCGACGTCGCGCAAGGCACGCTGCCGACGCGGCGTGCCGCCGGTGATTTCGACAGCTTCATCGGCTGGAGCGTCGAGACCTGGGGCGGCCACCAGGACCTGTCCTATTTCCTCGACAGCTGGCATTCGCAATTCGTCGCCGAGCCGGGCAAGCCGCAGCCGCTGCGCAACTGGCAGCGCTGGTCCAATCCCGCGCTCGACAAGATCATCGAGGAGATCCGCACCGTCGGCTTCGACGATCAGAGGTCGATCGAGCTCGGCAAGGACTACGTCAAGCTCGCGGTGAAGGAGATGCCGACCATTCCGCTGATGGCCTACAACGTGTTCACCGCGATGGACCAGACCTACTGGACCGGCTTTCCGACATCGGAAAATCCCTACACCAATCCCGTGCCGAACTGGGGCAATTCGCGTTACATGTTCGTGCGGCTGAAGCCGGCAAGTTAGGACGCGATGACATCTAGGCGACCGCATCTGCCAGAGCGACCTTGCCGAGCGTCCCGGGTGCTGCCATGAGCGGGTACGCCGGCTATGTCGGCCGCCGGCTCGCGCAGTTCCTGCTCGTCGTCTTCATCGGCATCAACATCGCCTATGTCATCACGCATGCCTCGCCGATCGATCCCGTCGAGCAATCGATCTCGGCGGTGACGTCCTTCGGCAACACCGCGCCCGATGCGATCGAACAGATGCGCCGCTCCCTGCGTGAGCTCTATGGTCTCGGCGGCACGCCCGTTCAGCAATATCTGGCGTTCTGGAAGCGGATCCTGAGCGCCGATTTCGGTCCGTCGCTGTCGGCATTTCCGACCCCGGTCGGCACCCTGATCGGACGCGCGCTGCCCTGGACGGCGGGCCTGCTCACGGTTTCAACCCTCATCGCCTGGGTGCTTGGAAATCTGCTCGGAGGACTCGCCGGCTATTACCGGCAGAGCCGCGGGTTGAAGCTGATGGGGGTGATTGCCATGGGCCTTCATCCGATCCCCTATTACATCCTGGCCATGCTGCTGCTGATCCTGTTCGGTTTCATCTGGCCGGTGCTTCCGATCAGCGGCGGGGCGACGATGAATCTGCCGCAGACCCTGACACCCGAATTCGTCTGGAGCGTGCTGCAGCACGCGATCCTGCCGGCGCTGTCGCTGATCCTGATCGGCGTGGGCAGCTGGTTCCTCGGCATGCGTTCGCTGGTCGCCAATGTCCTCGCCGAGGACTACGTCGTCTATGCCGAGCTTGCCGGCGTGAGGTCCTGGCGCATCCTGACATCCTATGTGATGCGCAACGCGCTGGTGCCGCAGGTCACGGGCCTTGCGATGTCGCTCGGCGGCATCTTCAACGGCGCCGTGATCACCGAAAAGGTGTTCGGCTATCCCGGGCTCGGCTCGCTGCTGGTGGACGCCGTCTATGCCGGTGATTACGGCCTGGTCCTCGGCGTCACCACCATCTCGATCCTCGGCGTATCGGTCGGCGTGCTCGCGATCGATCTGCTGTATCCGCTGCTCGATCCCCGGGTGAAGGTCAGCTGATGGTCGTCTTTCTCCGCGACCTGCTGCGCTACAGGGCCGAATTCCGCATCGGGCTGGTGCTGGTTGCCGTCGTCCTGCTGCTGTCGGTGCTGGCGAGCTTTTCGCCCTATCCGCCCGACAGCGTCTACGTGGTGCCGCCCGACCTGCCACCGTCGTTGACGTATTGGTTCGGCACCACGTCGCGCGGCCAGGACGTGTTCTGGCAGTTGAGCTTCGCCATCAGGAACACGTTGCTGTTTGGCGGCACGGTGGCCCTGGTCAGCCGCCTGGTCGCGCTCGCGGTCGGGCTCGTCAGCGGCTACAAGGGCGGCTGGATCGATCGCGCCCTGATGTCGGTGAACGACACCTTCATCGTCATCCCGCTGCTGCCGGTCCTGGTGCTGTTCTATTTCGTGATGCGCGACCGCATCTCCTGGCTGATGCTGGCGCTGATCATGGCCTGTTTCGGCTGGGCCTATGATGCGCGGCTGATCCGCTCGGTGGTGATGAGCTTGCGGCAACGCGAGTTCACCCAGACCAGCCTGTTCTCCGGAATGAGCACGCGGCAGGTCCTGACCGATGAGCATCTGCCCTATGTCGTGCCGATCCTGTTCTCCACGACCATGAACAACATGGTGTGGTCGATCGGGCTCGAGGTGACGCTTGCGGTGCTCGGCTTCACCGACATCAACATCCCGACGATCGGCGGCATGATCTATTGGGCCAACCAGCACACGGCGATGGTTGCGGGCATCTGGTGGTGGATCGCCTTTCCGACCATCGCGGTGATCATGGCGTTCATCGGGCTGTTCCTGCTCGCGGTCTCGGTGAACGCCCATATCGATCCGAGAAGCCGGCTCTGGAACGTGGGAGAGGCTTCGTGATGCACGCGAGCGTCGAGCAGCCGCACGGGGAGCAGGATGTCCAGCCGCTTCTCGTCGTTCGCGACCTGCAGGCCTATTACCGGACCAGCCATGCCGGCGTCAGGCGCGCCATCCGTGCGGTTGACGGTGTCAGCTTCGCCGTGCGCCGCGGCGAGATCTACGGTCTCGCCGGGGAATCGAGCTCCGGAAAGACCACGCTGATCAAGAGCATTGCAGGCGCGATCAAGCCTCCGCTCGAGATCGTCGGCGGCAGCATGGAGTTTGCCTTCCTGCCCGGCTATGGCGGATTGCACCGCGCGCCGCCGGCTCAAGTGGAGCGGATTCGCTGGCGGCATCTCTCCTACATCATGCAGGGTTCGATGAATGTGCTGAACCCGGTGCGTCGCATCCGATGCTCCTTTACCGATTTCGCCTATCCGCATATCGGCGGCAGCCGACAGCAGTTCGAGCAACAGGTGGTCGCCCATCTGTCTCGCGTGAGACTCGATCCGTCGGTGCTTTCAGCCTTTCCCCACGAGCTCTCGGGCGGGATGCGGCAACGCGCGGCGCTTGCGCTGGCGACGATCTGCCGTCCCGGATTCATCATTGCCGACGAGCCGACCACCGCGCTCGACGTGGTGGTGCAGAAGGAGGTGCTGGGCATGATCCGCGGCATTCAGCGCGAAACCGGCTCGTCGGTGCTGTTCGTCACGCATGACATGGGCGTGCATGCGCATATCACCGACCGGCTCGCCATCATGTATGCCGGGCGCCTGGTCGAGGAGGCCGCGACGGCGGAAATCTTCCGCAACCCGTTACATCCCTACACCCAGAACCTCATCGCGAGCCTTCCGCGCATCGGCGAGGACGCGCCGCGCGCGGGGCTTGGCGGCGCGCCGCCAAATCTGGCCGATCCCCCGTCGGGGTGTCGCTTCCATCCGCGATGCCCGCTCGCACGCGAGATTTGCAGCCGTGAGGTTCCTGTCATGCGCGAAGCGGGCGCCGGTCATCGCGTGGCATGCTTCGCCGTCAACGGAGACGATGGGGCATGAACGATCTGCTGCTCGATGTCAGGGACGTCAGCAAAACCTTCGTCCGCGGAGGGCTATTCTCGCGGGAGGAGATCGTTGCGGTGAATAAGGTAAGCCTCCAGCTCGCCGCCGGGCGGCCGGAGATCCTGGCGATCATCGGCGAATCCGGCAGCGGCAAGACGACCCTTGCCCGCATGATCCTGAACATGGTGACGCCGACCAGCGGCAGATTGCTGCTCGACGGCACCGACCTTGCGGCCATCAGCGGCAGCGCAGGTCGGATAGCGTTCATGCACAAGGTGCAGCCGATCTTCCAGAATCCGTTTGAATCCTTCAATCCCTTGAAGCGGGTTGAGCGGTATCTGCTTATGACGCGGCGTCGATTTGCCGCCGCGGCAGGGGGGAGCACGGCTGCGACGGCCGTTGATGCGGCGCTGCACAAGGTGGGCTTGTCGCTCAAAGAGGTGGGGGGCAGGTACCCGCATGAGTTGTCGGGAGGACAGCTGCAACGGGTCGCGATCGCCCGTGCGCTGCTGGCCGAGCCGAAATTGATCGTGGCGGACGAGCCGGTCTCCATGATCGATGCGTCCTTGCGCATATCCATCGTCAATCTATTCAGGACGTTACGGGACGAGCTGGGGATATCGATCATCTATATCACGCACGATCTGGCGACCGCCTACTACATCAGCGATCGTATCCTGATCATGCAGAAGGGCAGCGTCGTCGAAAGCGGTGATGCGCGAGCCGTGCTGACGGCGCCGCGGCATCCCTGTACTCGCCAGTTGCGCGAAGCCGCTCTGTTGCCTCAAATTGCCGGCGGCGGCGCAAATGCCTCCGGTACGACCCAAGTCATTTGATCCAGGACATTCGAAGGCAGGGTATGAGAAAAGCTAGAGTTCTGATGGATCGCGATTTTGCCATCGCTCGCACCGATCCTCGCTTGTTCGGGGCCTTCGTCGAACATCTCGGACGGTGCGTCTATGGCGGCATCTACGAGCCGGGCCATCCGACAGCAGACGACAAGGGATTTCGCGGCGACGTGCTCGCTCTGGTGAAGGAGCTTGGCCCGACGATCATCCGATATCCCGGCGGCAATTTCGTCTCCGGCTACAATTGGGAAGACGGGGTCGGCCCGGCGGAGAAGCGGCCGGTGCGGCTCGACCTCGCATGGTTCAGCACCGAGCCCAACAGCTTCGGCACGAATGAATTCGTGGATTGGTGCAAGGCTGCCGATGTCGAGCCGATGCTGGCGGTCAATCTTGGCACGAGGGGCGGCGAGGCCGCGGCCAACCTTGTGGAATACTGCAATCACCCGGGCGGATCGGCCTGGTCGGATCTGCGCCGCTCTCACGGCTGGGAGAAGCCGCACGGTGTCAGGTTCTGGTGCCTCGGCAACGAGATGGACGGCCCTTGGCAGATTGGACACAAGAGCGCGGCCGCCTACGGGCCGGTGGCGCTCGAAGCCGCCAAGATGATGCGGTGGGTGGACCCGAAGATCGAACTCGCGGTCTGCGGCTCTTGCGGGCGCAGCATGCCGACGTTCGGCACCTGGGAAGACACGGTGCTCGATCAAACCTTCGATCATGTCGACTACGTTTCGCTGCATACGTATCTCAACAACTATCGGCGAGACAGCGCAGCCTTTCTCGCCAGCCCCGACCTGATGGACCGCTTCATCGACGAGGTCGTCGCATTGGCGGATGCCGCGGCGGCGCGACGTCGATCCGACAAGCGTCTGATGTTGAATTTCGACGAATGGAACGTCTGGTATCGAACCCGCCGCAACCGGGCCGATCGGGTCAAGGAAGGCTGGCCCGTGGCGCCGCCGATTCTCGAGGAGATCTACACGATGGAGGACGCGCTGGTTTTCGGCGGCGCCTGCATCTCGCTGCTCAACCATGCCGATCGGGTGAAGGCGGCCTGCCTGGCGCAGCTCGTCAATGCCATCGCGCCGATCATGACCGAGACCGGCGGAGCCGCGTGGCGCCAGACCATCTTCTTCCCGTTCGCGCACATGAGCCGCTTCGGTCGCGGCAAGGTGCTACGCATCCAGGTCGAGTCGGACGCCTACGACACCACCTACTACGATCCCCGGGGACCTCTGGAGCTGACCTTTCCGATCGCCAATGTGCCGTACCTCAAGATGGCTGCCGTCGCGGGAGAGGCCGGGACTGTTTCGCTGTTCATGCTCAACCGCGACCTCAACCAGGAGATCGAGGTTAGCATCGATGCACGGAATTTCGGCGAGCTCGCCGTGGTTGATGCCTTTCAATTGCGTCACGACGATCTTCAGGCGACGAACACCAGGGACGCGCCGGCGCGGGTGAAGCCTCAGCCGTTACGGGGCGTGAGCATCGTTGGCGCGCAGTTGCGTGCGGTGCTCGCGCCGGCCTCATGGAACGTGGTTCATCTGTCGGCGGGCTGAGGTTGGCGAGCGGACACTGCCTATTGCGCGGCGACTGGACGTCCGCGCGACTCCAGGACCCGGCGAATGGCATGTGCCAGATCCGCCGGCCGGTACGGCTTNGCTCAGCAGGGTGATATCAGGGTCGAGCCGACCGTCGTGCATCATGGCGGCTTCCGGATAGCCCGACATATAGAGCACGGGCACGCCGGGACGCCGCTGGAGCACGGCATCGGCAAGTTGGCGGCCGTTCATGCCGCCGGGCATGACGACATCGGTAAAGAGCAGATCGAACGCCGTGCCCAGGTCGACGAGAGCGAGGGCCTCCGGACCATTGGGGGCCGCGATCGTGCGATAGCCGAAGCTCTTCAGCTGCGCTTCGACATAGTTGCGGACCAGTTCGTCGTCCTCGACCAGGAGGATGGTTTCCCTGCCGCGTTGCAGCTCGCCCTTCGTCACTACGCGTGTGGAGGCTGCGGCCTGGGTCGAGCGCGGCAGGTACAGGCTGAAGGTCGTCCCCGATCCTTCTTCGCTGTCGATTCGAATATGTCCGCCGGACTGCTTGATGAAGCCATACACCATGCTCAAGCCGAGGCCTGTTCCCTTGCCAAGCTCCTTGGTCGTGAAGAACGGTTCGAAGATCTTGTCGCGGATTGTCAGCGGAATACCCGAGCCGGTGTCGCTCACCGTCACCAGGACGAAGTCGCCGAGCGCATTGTCCGGTCCTGGATTGTCGGGGCCAAAGCTCACATTCGCGGTGCCGAACGAGATCTTGCCTCCGCCCGCCATCGCGTCGCGGGCATTGACGGCGAGGTTGATCAGGGCAGTCGAGAGCTGGCCCGGGTCGATCAGCGCATGCCAGCAATCGGTCTGCAGCGTGGAGCCGACCTCGATGTGCTCGCCCAGCGTTGGCCGCAGCAGCTTTGCGGTATCGACAATGAGATTGTTGACGTCGACGTTGCGGGGTTGCAGCGGCTGCCTGCGCGCGAAGGCGAGGAGCTGCATCGTCAGATCGGCGCCGCGCGTGGCGGCATCGTCGATCATATGTGCAATGGCGACGAGGTCAGGCCGATCCGCAAGATCGTCGATCAGGATCTGGATGGTTCCGGTGATCACCGTCAGGATGTTGTTGAAGTCATGGGCGACGCCCCCGGTGAGCTGGCCGACGGCGTCCATCTTCTGCGCCTGGCGCAACTGCTGCTCGAGGCGCAGCCGCTGGCTGATGTCGCGTCCGATCACGATGATCAGCTCCTGGCCGCCCGTCGAGACGTGAGCGGCAGACATTTCGACATCGAGGCCCTTGTCGTCGGCGCCACCAAGGCGAAGCTGCAGCAGACCCGTCGAATCCGGCGCCAGCAATCTGGCGACCTCGGTTGGGTCGGCAGCAACGAGCATGGATCGGAACGGCAGGCCGATGATCTGCTCCCGCGGCCGTCCCAGCATCACACCGGCGGTGCGGTTTGCCTCGATCACAAGGCCGCTTTGGTCAAGCACCAGGATTGCGTCATGCGCCTGCTCCATGAGCAGGCGGTATTTTTCCTCGGCCTGCTTTCGCGCGGTGAGGTCGAGCACGAACGAGACGCACTGATCGGACGACCCGGCCAGCGAGGCGGACCCGATCAGGACAGGAACGCGGCTGCCGTCTTTCCTGATGAACTCCTTCTCCCGCGAGGCGGTCTGCCCCGATGTCCTGAGCTGTTCGACCCGCTGCGTGTCTTCGTCGCGATATTCCGCCGGGGTCATGTCGTTCCAGCGGATGGCCTTCGAGACCAGGTCCTGCCTGGAATATCCGGTCATGTTCAGGAAGGCGTCGTTGGCGTAGCTGATGTCGCCGCTGCCCTGCCAGAACAGGATGCCGATAATATTGGAATCGACGAGCCGGCGGATGCGCGCCTCGCGCTCCTGAAGATCGCGATAGAGCAGCGTGTTCTCTAGAGAGATCGCGGCCTGTGCCGCCAACAGGTCCAGCACCACCACCCGATCCGGCGTGAAGGCGTGCGTCGTCAACGTGTTCTCCAGATACAGCAAGCCGATCAGCTTGGCTTGTTTCAGCAATGGCAGGCAGAGCATGGATCTCGGGTGTCGGCGACGCACATAGTCGTCACCGTAGAGCGGATCGGGCCGCGTTGCGTCGTCGACGATGAGGGGCTTTTGCGCGCGAATGACGTAGCGCAGCAGGGCCTCCGGACAATCCGGTGTCGAGAGCGAGGTTTGACGCATCGCGACGGTGAACGCGTCGCCCCTGGATTGGCCCTCCGCCTCGATACGGAAGTCGTCGTGCCGCGACAGGATCAGCAGGCCGCGGTCGGCACCAGCGTTCTGCAGAACGATCTTCATCAGTGTCTCGATCAGCTTCGGCAGCTCGATTTCACTTGAGACGGCCTGAGACGCCTTCACCACGGTGGTAACGTCCATCTGCTGGATGGTCGGCCGGCTGCCGGAGCTGGTATCTTCGGCGACGTGGAGGCGCGGATAGAGGTGTTCGAGCTGCCTGACCTTTGGCTCGGCTCCCCAGCGGATAAATCCGTAGTGGGCATCGCGCAGATAGGCATTGG
The DNA here is from genome assembly GCF_001440035.1 of Bradyrhizobium manausense. Lineage (GTDB taxonomy): Bacteria > Pseudomonadota > Alphaproteobacteria > Rhizobiales > Xanthobacteraceae > Bradyrhizobium > Bradyrhizobium manausense. The sequence goes on from NZ_LJYG01000026.1 coordinate 77,153, forward strand.
CGATCTTGTCGAAGCCGCGCGTCGTGTAGAATCGTCCGGCGAGCTCGTTTGCGATGGCTTCATTGTGAGGAAAGCCGTTTGCATGCGCCTCGGCGATCGCCCGGTCGTAGTATCGCATCGCATCGACCTCGCGACCTTCGACGCGGGCGATTTCAGCCGAGATGAGAGCGGCCCGGTCAGCGAAGTCTTCCGGGCTGATCTCGTCCAATTGCTGAAGCTCGCGGTGGTGGCGGGTCAGAGCGTCGTGATGCCGGGCTCGTTCGGCTGGGATGGCGACCTCGCAACACGCGGCCTCGGCCAAGGCCGCGTAGAAGTGAAAGTCAACCCGATCGAACAGGGCTTTCGAGGTCCACAAGAGCTTGTCGGCCTTTGCTGCGGCAGCGATGGCGGTGGGATCGTTGGCAAGCACGCGTGCCTGCAGCTTGCGGGTCCAGTACCAGAATCCGGCCTGCTCCAGGTATGGCTCGGTCTCGAGACGAAGTTCAAACTGCGCCTCGTTGAAGTCGGCGTCATCGAAGCTGCCGAATTTCGCGGTGAGGCCGCGCAGCGACCGGATGAGCTGCAACTGCCCAATAATTCGATCCGCTGCAAGATCGACGTGCGCCCGGCGTGCGTAATCGAACCCCGCTTCGGCCTCCAGCTGCACTTCGGCAAGCGGATCGCCGCAAGCGAGAAGGTGCGTCAGGTGATGATGGCGGGTGAAGCTCGCATAGTTCACGTCGCCGACTTGCTGCGCGGCGTCGAAGGCGCGCTTCAGCCACGGGCGTCCTGTCCTCACATCTCGCGTCCAGCTGCCGAAGCCGAGATAGGCGCGGGCCTTGAACCGGTCCAGTCCGTGCGTCTCGACCAGATCGAGGCCGAGCCGGGCAAAGCGATAGCCGGCAGCGTAGTCGCCAAAGTCGGGACCGAGCACGGTGGCGAGCACGATGTAGGCGAGGCACGAGGCATCGGAGTTGCCGTATTGCAAGCTGAGATTGGCCATGCGTCCGATGATCAGGCGTCGCAAGCCCTCATCGATGTACCACGCCGGCGAAACCAGCACCGTAAGGACATCCATCGTTCCGCGCGCGACCGGATCAGTCATCTGCGGCAGATCGAGCAGGGCCTCGATCGGACGGTCGCCGATCGCCTGCCACATCCGCTGATATTCTCGCTGGACTTCATCCGGCGTTGGATGCGCGGACCAGTCGATGCCGACGCGCCGCAGATAGTCGAGCGCGGTCTCGACGTTGCGATCGCTTGGCTCCATCCGCAGCCGGGTGACCGCCGCGAGATCGGGCAGGGTGGCCGCTCGTTCCGCCAATTCGGCGAGGCGCGTGTTCGCCGTGGCGTGGTCGCCTGCGAGGAATTCGCATTCGGCGCGCTGCAGCGCCAGCGCGAAGCTGAGCGTGTAATGTTGCTCCCAGCGATCCCCGGGCAGCATGGCTTCGCCGGCCGCGAAGTGAGCGTGCGCCATGGCGAAGGCCGTTGCGGCCTTGGCGCGGCGACCGGCGAGCAGATTGAGCTCCGCCAGCCTGACGCGCTCCTCCGGTGCCGTGATCAAGGCTGCGCCGCGGTTGAGTTGGCTGACGATCTCGAAGACGTCTTCCTCGATCGTTTCAGGCGCGACTCTCGCTGCGAACAAGCGGCCGATGCGCAGATGCGCCGCGGCCCGTCCTTGCTCCGGAATCAGTGCATAAGCCGCCTCCTGAAACCGGTCGTGGACGAAGCGATAGGCGCCAGCTTGCGGCTCGACGAATTCCTGGCGAACGGCAGGCCACAGATCGGCGTTGACCTGCTCATCGGAGGCGTCGAGCACGATCGAAAGCACTGCCACCTCGGCGACATTTCCGAGGCAGGCCATCTGCTGCAGAGCCGTGCGTGTCGCCAGGGGCAGCCGGGTGAGCTTCCCCAGCATGAGGTCGATGACGTTGTCGGTGTACCGCTTGGCATGAATCCGCTCGAGGTCCCAGGCCCAGCGCACGGCATTATGGTCGAACGCAAGCAGGCCTTCGTCGACCAGCGAGAACATGAACTGGATGGCGAAGAACGGATTGCCTGCGGTCTTCTCGTGCACGAGCTGGATCAGCGGCGCAGCGTGACTCGGCTCGCAACGGAGCGTGTCCGCCAGCAACTGGCCGAGGTGCCTGCGACCGAGCGGCGCGAGCTTGATCTCCACCACCCCTCGCCCGCGCGCCTTGATGGCCTCGCGCATGCGCATGACGGGATGAGCGGAATCCACCTCGTTGTCCCGGTAAGCACCGATCAGCATCAGGTGCTTCAGCTCTGACCGCGTCAGGATGTCCTCGAGCAGCTCGAACGTCGCCATATCAAGCCATTGCAAATCATCGAGGAACAACACCAGGGGATGTTCGGCCCGCGCAAACACGCCGATGAACTGTTCGATCACGCGGTGAAAGCGGCTTTGCGCGTGCTGGAGCGGCAGCTCGGTGACAGGCGGCTGCTCGCCGATGACGGCCTTCAGCTCCGGAACGAGGTCCACGACGAGCTGTCCGTTTGGACCAAGCGCGCCGAGCAGGGCCTGGCGCCACTCGCTCAGCTCGGCGTCGCGCTTGCCGAGAAGAGGACGGACGAGGCCCTGGAATGCCTTGGCGAGCGTGGCGTAGGGGATGTCGCGTTTGTGCTGGTCGAATTTGCCTGACGCAAACAGGCCGTGCGACGGCACCAGCACCTTGTGCAGCTCGTTGACGACGGATGACTTGCCGATGCCGGAATATCCGGCGATCAGCGCAAGCTCCGGCGCGCCGCTCTTGGCGATGCGTTCGAACGAGGCGAACAACGTCTCGCACTCGGATGTCCTTCCGTACAGCTTCTCGGGTACGAGAAGTCGGTCCGGCGTGTCGTGCTGGCCCAGCGGGAAGTCGTCGATGGAACGCCGAAGCTCCCATTCTGCGAGGCAGCGTTGCAGATCCCGCTCGGCGCCGCCGGCGGTCTGGTAGCGCTCCTCCGCCATCTTGGAGAGCAGCTTCATGATCAGCCTGGACACCGTGCCGGGCACGTTGCTGCATCGCTTGGCCGGCGCATCGGGCTCCCTTGCGACGTGACAATGCACCCATTCCATCGGATCATCAGCGGCGAATGGCAGCGAGCCGGTGACCATCTGGTAGAGCGTGACGCCGAGTGAGTAGAGATCACTCCGCGAGTCGATCGAGCGGTTCATGCGTCCCGTCTGCTCGGGAGAGATGTAAGCGAGCGTACCGGCGATCTGCTCGTGAGCTGCCGCGGACAGCCGTTCGCGGGGGCGGCGTGTTGCGAATCCGAAGCCGGTGAGATGCACGCCGCCATTGTTGCGGCTCACCAGGATATTTGCCGGTTTGATATCCTTGTGCACCAGGCCCTGTTGATGGACCTTGCCCAGCGCGGCAGCGATCTGGATCGCGAGACGCAGGAAGCTGCCCGTCTCCATGGGCGCGTCCGTCAGCCAGGTCAGCGGCTCGCCGCCGCGATCCTCGAGGATGAGAATGGTGCGGCCGTGATCCTGCAGCAGCTCGAGCGGCTTCGCCGCCCAGGCACCATCCAGTTCGTCCCTCAGCGCAAATTCGTGAGCCAGCCGGTCGAGGCTTTGCGGGCTTGGATGTTCCGCGGCCGGAACGACGGCCAGCACGACCTGCCGTTCACCGTCAATGCGTTCGCGGGAGGTGCGGCACAGCAGAATCCCGTCTTCGTCGCAGAGAACCTGCGGACCGTGGGCCCAGCCGGTGCCCATAAATGATGAGAGATTCATATCCGTAGACCGTGCCGTCGCCGGGTTCAGGTCCGAACCGTAACAGGCTCGCCCGGTCCCCACCTCATCCTCCGCAAGACCGCTCCGATGCGGCAACGCGCGCCATTATCGTTGCTTTAGTTTCCGCGTGCGGGACGCATGAAGGGCAGGACGCACGTGCAACGCTTGGCACGATAAGGCTGGCCCCTCACGCCGTCATTCCGGTACCCGGTCCGATCGGCGAGGCCGGGCACCGTTAAATCGTATCATTTGCCTCAATCTCGTCAACGGACGGCCGACGAGACTTCGCAAAGTCCATTCGAGCACGTCGGCATGTAACAGAGGTCTCCTGCGGGTGACATCGCAACCTAGAGGAGAGAACGAGCGTCGGTGCTGGGCTGAAGCGACAATTCAGTTCGCTCAATTGGTTGGATGTTTGGTGCCGCCCGAGCTCTCGGACCAGCTGAAAACGTCAGGTCCGGATCACGAGGGCAGAGCACTTGCGAAATCCATCGTGTTTCGATGGGTTTCGTCACGCTCTACAAAACCTACGTGTTCCGATACCAGCTCGCAATATTCCACGTCGTGACGTCCCACCCCGAGATGTCAGTCATCAGGCCATCGACGGCGCCGCCGACGATGTAGCGTGAGAGCAGCGGCAGGAAGATGTTGGCCTCGCAGAAGATCTCATCGACCTTGATCAGCAGCGCGGCGCGCTTGACGGGATCGAGCTCGTTCTGGGCGGCCTTGTAGGCCTTGTCGGCCTCCGGGTCGGACCAGCGCGAAACGTTGCGGCCGAGCCATTTGTTGTCCTTGCTCGCGATTTCCCAGGAGACGCACTGGTTCAGGAACCGCTCCGGATCGGGCTGGGGTTGCGTCGCATTGTACATTTCCATGTCGCAGTAGAATTTCGAGTAGGTGTCGGGATTGCCGACATCCGAGGAGAAGAACACCGACGCCGTGACCGATTTGAGTTCGATCTCGATCCCGGCCTTCTGGCAGGCCTGCTTGATGATGGCTTGCGCCTTCTGGCGCGGCGCGTTGATCGAGGTCTGGAACACGTATTTCAGTTGCTTGCCGTCCCTCGTACGAATGCCGTCGGCACCAACCTTCCAGCCGGCCTCGTCGAGAATCTTGTTCGCCTTCTCGATGTTGAATTCGTATTTCAGCTTGCTCGATTTGAACTGCGGCGGCTGGTTGACGAAGCTCGCCGTTGCGACGGCGGCGCGGCCGTAGATGAACTTCTGGATTCCTTCGCGGTCAATCAGCAGGTTGAGTGCCCGCCGCACGGCCGGATCGGACAGCGTCGGGTGCTTCGTCCTGGCGTTGGATCGTTCGCCGTCAACCTCGGTCCAAGGGTCCGTGGTGTTGAGGATGATGAACTCGATGCCGCCTGCGGTCGTGTACTCGACCTTGCCTTTGCCGCCGGTCTCCATGCGCTTGAGGATCTCGTCCTCGACCAGCAGATTCCACGCATAATCGTATTCGCCGGTCTGTAGCACGGCGCGCGCGGCAGAGACTGCGTCGCCGCCGCCCTTGATGTCGAACGTGTCGAAATAGGGCTGGTTCTTGACGTGATAATCAGGATTGCGTTCGGCCCGCAGCAGATCGCCGGGCTTGAACTCGACGAATTTGTAGGGACCGGTGCCGACCGGCTTCAGATTGCCCGGCGCGTCGCGCGATTTCGCACCGGCATAGTCGCCGAAATGATGCTTCGGCAGGATCTGGCCCACCGAGCCGACGAAGGGATCGGCCCAGAACGGGGTTGGCGCCTTGAAGATCACCTTAATGGTGTGGTCGTCGATCTTCTCGACAATGATGTCCTTGTAGGAGCCGGTGGTGTAGGCGGCCGTCGCCAGGTCGGCGGCGTACGTCCAGGTGAAGACGACGTCGTCGGCGGTGAAGGGCTTGCCGTCATGCCATCTCACGCCCTGCTTCAGCTTCCAGATCACGCAGGTGCCGTCAGCCGACAGCCCGCCATTCGCCTTGGTCGGGATCTCGGCGGCGAGACAGGGGATGAGATTGCCCTCCTTGTCCCAACCGGCGAGCGGCTCGAAGAAGATGCGTGAGGCGACCTGGTCCTTGGTGCCCAGCGCGAAATGCGGATTGAGCAAGGTGGGCGCCTGCCAGACCAGCATCCTGAGCGGACCGCCGCCGCCGGCTTTCGTCGGCTTGTAGGCCAGTGTGGCATTAGCCATCGCCACGTCGTTCCAGAGCAGGATCTGGCTCGCAATTGGCGCCGTGATCCCCGCTGCGGCCAACGTCCGCATGAAGGAGCGCCGCGACAGCGTGCCCTGCCTCACCTCCGCGATGAGCCCGCGGATGTCGTTTTCGTCCATCGGATGACCTCCACCTGCCACAACAACAGTCGTCACCGGCGCAGCCATCATGTTGCATCGTGGTGTGGGCAGCAATGCCGACAATGGTGGAAAGCGGTGCGACGAAATGCCGAGCCAGGACCGCGGGTAGTGTCAATCCAGAGAACGAGAAGACGCATCTCCAAGTTCGAACGCAGCCAGAAGATCGATGCCGGTGCGCCTTGCTCCGTCATTGCGAGCGCAGCGAAGCAATCCAGAATCCCTCCGCGGCGACAGTCTGGATTGCTTCGCTGCGCTCGCAATGACGCGGTTGGGAGCCGCGTGCTTCAAAAGGGCTGCGGTCCGCGGGAGGCGGCCATGCGCGCGGTTCCGCGCATCGGTATTCCGTTGCCCTGTACGCGCGGGCCTCACTATATTGGCGAACGATGCAACCGGAGCGGCCTGCGCGGCGCTTCCAGCGATTGAGGGCCACGCGATGGACGATACGATTGGCTTCCCCGACCCCGGCCTCGATTTGTCGGATGGCTTCAAGCCGCACACCTCGCATTGGGGCGTGTTTTCCGCACGCAATGGCGCGGCCGGGCTGGAAGTGAGAGCCTATGGCGGCGACCCCGATCCGAGCGGCATCATCGACAATTTCCCCGGCGCTCTGCGCCATCAGGCCCGTATTGCGCAGCCCGCCATCCGCAAGGGCTGGCTCGAGCGTGGGCCCGGGCCCGATGACAGGCGCGGCCGCGACGAATTCGTCTCCGTCAGCTGGGAGAAGGCGCTGGACCTGCTCGGCGACGAGCTCGCGCGCATCCGCGACACGCGCGGCCCCGGCGCCGTGTTCGGCGGCTCCTATGGCTGGTCGAGCGCGGGCCGCTTCCATCACGCGCAGAGCCAGGTGCATCGCTTCCTCAACATCGCCATGGGCGGCTATGTCCGCTCGGTGAATTCCTATTCGTCCGGCGCGTCCTCCGTGCTGCTGCCGCAGATCCTGGCGGGCTATGAGGACATCACCAAGCGCAACGTCACCTGGGAGCAGGTCGCCGAAAAGACCGAGATTGTGCTCGCATTCGGCGGCATGGCGCTGAAGAACTCGATGGTGGCCGGCGGCTCGATCAGCAAGCATGTCGAACGCGGTGCGATCCAAGCAGCGCGCAAGCGCGGCTGCGAGTTCATCCTGATGAGCCCGCTGCGCGAGGATTTGCCGGCCGAGGCCGGTGCCGAGTGGATGACATGCACGCCAGGCACCGACACCGCACTGATGCTCGGCATGGTTCACACGCTGGTCAGCGAAGGCTTGCATGACCAGGCTTTCCTCGATCGCTACACGGAAGGTTGGCCGGTGTTCCTGCGCTATCTCACGGGCGAGAGCGATGGACAGCCCAAGCATGCCGAATGGGCTGCCGCGATCTGCGGCGTCGACGCGAGCGCGATCCGGACCCTGGCGCGGCGCCTTGCCGGCAAGCGCGCACTCATTACGGTCTCGCATTCGCTGCAGCGCGCCGAGCATGGCGAGCAGCCGGTCTGGATGGGCATGGTGCTGGCGGCAGCGCTCGGCCAGATCGGCCTTCCCGGCGGCGGCTACGCCTATTCGCTGGGCGCAATCGGCTATTACGGCCGCCGCGTCAACGACGTGCCGGGGCCGACGCTAGGGCAGGGGCGTAACGGCATCCGCGACTTCATTCCGGTGGCGCGCATCGCCGACATGCTGCTCAACCCTGGAAGCACCTATCGCTACAATGGCGAGACGCGCACCTATCCGGACATTCGCCTGGTCTACTGGGCCGGCGGCAATCCGTTCCATCATCACCAGGACATCAACCGCCTGCGCAAAGCTTTTGCGAAAGTCGACACGCTGGTCGTGCACGAGCTCGCCTGGACTGCGACCGCGCGCCATGCCGACATCGTGCTGCCCTCGACCATGACGCTGGAGCGCGAGGACATCGGCTATTCCAGCAACGATCCGCTGATGGTCGCGATGCACCAGATCGCCGAGCCGTTTGGGCTGGCACGCGACGACTACGAGATCTTTGCCGATCTCGCCGATCGCCTCGGTGCCCGCGAGCCTTTCACAGAAGGGCGCAGCTCGCAGCAATGGCTGGCGCATCTCTACGAGCCGACCCGCGCCTCGCTCGCCAAGCGCGGGCTGGAGGCCCCGAGTTTCGAGGAATTCTGGAAGCGCGGCAGCCTGGTCGTGCCGCAGCAGCCCGACGACGGCGGAAGGTTGCGTAGCTTCCGCGAAGATCCGGTCGCGCATCCGCTGCCGACGCCGAGCGGACGCATCGAGATCTACTCGGCGAAGATCGCCGGCCATGGCGATGCGGATTGTCCCGGCCATCCGGTCTGGCTCGAGAAGAGCGATATGCCCAAGCCCGGCGCGCCGTGCTTTCTCGTCGCCAACCAGCCGGTGACGCGGCTGCACAGCCAACTCGATTTCGGCGGACACTCGCTGGGCGCAAAGCATCGCGGCCGCGAGGTTGCGCGGATGAATCCGCGGGATGCAGATGCGCGCGGCATCAAGGACGGCGACGTCATCCGCCTGTTCAATGCGCGCGGCGCGTGCCTCGCCGCGGTGCATGTCACCGATGGCATCGCGCCCGGCGTCGTGCAATTGCCGACCGGCGCCTGGTACGACCCGATGGACCCCGAGGACGACGCGCCGCTCTGTGTGCACGGCAATCCGAACGTGCTCACCCGCGACGTCGGCACCTCGTCCTTTGCGCAAGGCTGCACCGGCCAGCTCACCACGGTGGAGGTGGAGAAGTTCACCGGCAACCTGCCGCCGATCCGGGCGTTCGACCCGGTGTAGCCACACAGGGCGGTGGACATGCGAGCGCGTCAGCGCTCGTTCGCGATTGTCAGCGCGGCGTCCACCGCATTCTCCAGGATCTCGTCCGACAACTGCCTGTCGTTGACGGCGCGCGACAATTGCAGCGCGCCGACCATGGTCGAGTAGATGGTGATCGCCTTGCGCCGCCGCTCATCCGGGGTGCCTTGCCTGATCTGCTTCGCCATCAGCCCGACGAGGTCGGAGACCTTGTCGGTAAAGGCATCGCGTGTTGCCTTGGGGTGCCGCGCGATTTCGGCAACCAGCGCGGCGGTCGGGCAGCCCGTGCCGGCGTGGTCGCGGTGACGTGTCGAGAGATAGTCGCGGATCACGGTTTCGACCGCGACGCCATTCTCGAGATTGGCCTTGTGCCGCTCCTCGCGGCGGGTGAGGGCATCGGTCAGCACCTCCCGCACCAGCTCCTCCTTGGAGGCGAAGTGGGTGTAGAAGGCGCCGTTGGTGAGGCCGGCCTCCGACATGATGCCGGCAAGGCCGACCGCGGCGATCCCGCTCTCGCGGAATTTTGCGGAGGCGACCTCGAGGATGTGCCGGCGGGTTTCGTCCTTGTGTCCCTTATCGTAGCGCATGGTCCTCAGCTCCCTCCCGACCTCCGCCCAAAGACACGGCCACGGGATCGTGAGCTGTTCTCTATTGCATTACGATCATAATAATACATTATGAGCATAATGCAATGGCTGCCGCGGCAGCCCCGGAACAGAACAGGACCTCAGCAATGTCAGTCGAGGACGTCGCCGCGCAGCCCTTGTCCGCCCTGGAGGCCCCGGCGCGTAGCGCGGCACCGCCTCGCATCGTGGCGACGACCGCCGACCAGCGCCGTGCCGCGCTTCTGACCGCGCCGATCCTGCCGACGCTGCTCAAGCTCGCAGCGCCGACGGTGACCGTGCTGGTGGCGCAGACCGCGGTGAATATCGCCGAGGCCTATTATGTCGGTTATCTCGGCACCGATGCGTTGGCAGGTGCCGCGCTGGTGTTCCCGATCTTCATGCTGATGACCATGATGTCGAATGGCGGATTCGGCTCGGGCGTCGCCTCGTCGGTGGCGCGCGCGGTCGGCGCGGGCCGTCGCGACGACGCCGATGCGGCGCTGTTCCACGCCGTCGTGCTTGCGATCATCGCGGGAGGGGTGTTCACGCTTGGCGTGCACTTCGGCGGCCCGGCGCTGTTCCGAACGCTCGGCGGCCGCGACGGTGCGCTCGATGCGGCCGTCACCTATTCCAGCTATCTGTTCGCCGGCGCGATTCCTGTGTGGATCGTCAACCTCCAGGCCGCCGCGTTGCGCGGCTCCGGCAACGTCAAGGTGCCTGCACTGGTGACGTTAATCGGCGCGATCGTGACCATTCCGGTCTCGCCGCTGCTGATCTTCGGCTTCGGCCCGGTCCCGAGCCTCGGCATCGGCGGCGCCGGCATTGCCTTCGGTCTCTATTACGGCGCGGTGATGCTGTTCCTGCTGCGCTACATGTCCTCGGGCTCCTCCGGGCTGCGGCTGCACGTCGTGCCGCTGCGCACGAAGATCTTTGGCGACATGCTCAAGGTCGGCATCCCCACCGCGCTCAATGCCGTGCTGACCAACCTCACCGTCATCCTCGTCACCGGCGCGGTCGGCCTGTTCGGCACCTCGGCGCTTGCCGGCTACGGCATCGCCTCGCGGCTCGACTACATCATGATCCCGCTGCTGTTCGGCCTCAGCACCGCGACGCTGACCATGGTCGGCGTCAACATGGGCGCGGGCCAGATTGCGCGAGCGCAGCGGATCGGCTGGGTCAGCGGCGCCGCGGGCATGATCATGACCGGCTCGATCGGCCTGATCGTCGCGATTGTTCCGACAGCCTGGTTGCATCTGTTCAGCCATGACGCCGGCGTCGTGGGCGAAGGCATGATTTACCTGCGCATCGTCGCGCCGGCCTATGCCGCGCTGGGGTTCGGCTTTGTCGTGTCGTTCGCGGTGCAGGGCACCGGCCGGGCGCTCGGTCCACTCGCCGGCTCCGTCGTACGCATCCTGATTGCGGCCGGCGGCGGCTGGATCGCGGTGGCAAGCTTCGGGGTGGGAATGGCAGGGCTTGCCATCATGGTCACGCTATCGCTTGTCGCCTACGCTGCGATCTGCGTGTGGATCATGCTGTCGCCGTCGACCTGGCGTGCCGAGCCGCGCGCCTAGGAAGGCTTGCACCAGCCCCAATTTGGTTCATTTCCCATTTGCCGGCGAACGGAGAAGTGTTGCCCGCGGACGGCGGTCAATATGGATATTCATTTCATTGATTTCGTCCGGCGGAGAAGCGAATACGGTTCCCATCGATGAGTTATGGAGACCAAGATGTCGCTTCGCCCCACCCTGATCCTCGCTACCGTGCTCGCCGCGTGTTCGGCAGCCAGCTCAGCCGAGACCATCAAGATCGGCGTGACGCCGGGTCCTCATGCGCAGATTCTGGAGGCCGTGAAGCCGATCGCCGCCAAGCAGGGCCTCGACATCCAGCTCATCGAGTTCTCTGATTACGTGGTGCCGAACGCCGCGCTCGATGCCGGCGAGATCCAGGCCAATTCGTTCCAGAACCAGCCTTACCTGGACAACCAGAAGGCCGATCGCGGCTACAAGATCGAGGCGGTTGGCCTCACCGTGAACTTCCCGATCGGCGTCTATTCCAAGAAGCACAAGGCCTTCGCCGACATTCCCGACGGCGGCAAGGTCTCGATCCCCAACGATCCGACCAATGGCGGCCGCGTCCTGCTGCTGTTGCACGACAAGGGCGTGATCAAGCTGAAGGACGGTGTCGGCTTCAAGCCGACCGTGCTCGATATCACCGAGAATCCGAAGAAGCTGAAATTCATCGAGGTCGACGCGGCGCAGGCGCCGCGCGCGCTCGATGATGTCGACGCCGCCGCGATCAACACCAATTATGCAACCCAGGCGGGCCTGGATCCGGTCAAGGATCCGATTCTGCGCGAGGACCCCAAGGGTCCCTACGTCAACCTGATCGCAGTGCGCAGCGCCGACAAGGACAAGCCCTGGGTCAAGATCCTGGTCGACAGCTATCACACGCCCGAGGTGAAGGAGTTCGTCCTCACCAAGTTCAAGGGCGCGGTGCTGCCGAGTTGGTAGGCAGCCTGCTTAGCCAAAGGTCTAGCGCAGGGGTGCGATCCCGGCGGGCAGCCTTGCGCTTTGCCCGCTTGTCTCCAGCGCCGGCAACCGACATCATCGGGATCCATCCTCGCCCGACAGGGGTCGTATGAAACGTCTTGCAAATCTGAAACGCCTGGGATTCTTCACGCGACTGCTCGATGAGGCCCCGCCGGCCGAGCGCTATCGCTTCGCCGCCGAGCAGATCGTACGCGCCGAGAAGGCCGGTCTCGATTCCGCGTGGATCGCGCAGCACCATTTTCACGAGCGCGAGGGCGGACTGCCGTCGCCCTTCACCTTCCTCGGCTATGTCGCCGCTCAGACCTCGCGCATCCGCCTCGGCACCGGCATCGTCACCCTGCCGCTGGAGAGCGCGGTGCGGGTGGCGGAGGACGCCGCAGTGCTCGATCTGCTCTGCAACGGCCGCTTCGAGCTCGGGGTCGGCACCGGCGGGAACCCGTCGGCCTTTGCCGCCTTCGGCCTCGACGGCGCCCAGCGCAACGAGATCTTTGCGCGCAATCTCGAGGTGGTCCGCAAGGCGCTGACCGGCAAGCCGCTCGAGGGCGGCGACACGCTCTACCCGCAGCGGCCGCAACTGGACAAGCGCATCTGGCAGGCGACGTTCTCGGTCGCGGGCGGCGCCCGCGCCGGCAAGGCCGGCGACGGCCTGTTGCTGTCGCGCACCCAGCCGAGGGCCAAGGACGCGCCAAATGCGACGCTGGCCGAGATCCAGAACCCGATCATCGACGCCTATCTCGCCGCGCTGCCAGCGGGCACTGAACCGCGCATCATGGCCTCGCGCAGCGTGTTCGTCGCCGATGATCATCGCGAGGCGATGCGGCTCGCCGACATCGGGCTGCGCCGCGCGCTGCCGCAATTCATGAAAAGCGGGCATCTTCCGCCGGGCGAGACGCTGGAGGAAATGATCGCGGCGTTCGACACCCATGTCGGCGGCGCCGACGAGGTGATCGCCTCGCTGCGTACCGACGCGACGCTGGAGCGGATCACCGATCTGGTGTTCCAGGTCCATTCCGTCGATGCGCCGCACCCCTACGTGCTGCGCTCGATCGAGCTCGTGGCCGACAAGGTCGCGCCGGCGCTGGGCTGGACCAGGACCGCGCCCGAAGTAGCCCTTGCCGGCTAGTCGGGCTTTGATGGATTTCACGAGGCACCAAGATGAGCACGCCTGATATCATCGACACGCTTGCAGGCATCAAGCCGGGATCGGCGCTGGACGCCATCCGCGCCAAGCGCCTGCAAGCGCGCGAGAACGCGCAGAAGAGCTATCTCTCTTTGTTCGAACCGATCGACGCCGGCGAATTCTCTCTGCTCGAACGCGCCGCGGTCGCGGCCTTCGTGACCGGGCTCCACGGCGAATCCCCCGTTGCCAGCTTCTATCGCGACAAGCTTGCGGCGGCCGCCGGCGGCGCGGCTCTGGTCAGGACCATCGACGCCGAGATCGCGCGGGGCAAGACATCGGGTCCGTATGGCTCGTTCCCGGCGGGCCCCCTCTCGGTCGAGAATACGGCAGGCCTGATTTATCGCGTTGACGCGGATAGCAAGTCCGCGCTCGGTCCCCGGCTCGTCGCGGCGCTCGAACATGCGCATCTTTTGGTGTTCCGTCCGCGCGATGCCGCGGCCGCCGACATGAAGGCGCTGCAGGCGGCCGGCTGGTCGACCACCGGCATCGTCACCTTCTCCCAACTCGTCGCGTTCCTGTCGTTTCAGCTGCGCGTCGTCAGCGGCTTGCGCACGCTTGCAGCAGTGAACGCATAAGAGGAGGCCGCTATCATGAACGCCACCGTCAATCCGCCTGATGTCTTCACCCAGGATGAGCTCGGCTGGGTCTCCTGGATCGAGCCGCTGCCCGAGGCCGAGCTGACCGAGCGGCACTATGCCGGCCTCGTCGACCGCGCCCGCGCCAAGTCGGAATATTTTCGTCTCCTGGTGCGCGACCCCGAAGTGCTGGAAGCCCGCACCAAGACCGACAAGGACATCTTTTACAACGTCGCCGACGGCCTGCCGCGCGCCGAGCGCGAGCTCGCGGCGGCTGCGACCTCGCGCTACAATGGTTGCATCTATTGCGCCTCGGTGCATGCGCGCTTCGCCAGCACCTATTCCAAGCGCCGTGACGACGTGCAGAAGCTGCTCGATGAGGGCGTCAAGGCCGATCTCGGCGAGCGCTGGAACGCCGTGGTCAAGGCCTCGGTGGCGCTGGCGTCGACGCCGATCGCGTTTGGCCCCGACAATATCAGGGAGCTGCGCAGTGCGGGCCTCGACGATGCCGAGATCGTCGACGTCATCAACGGCGCCTCGTTCTTCAACTGGGCCAACCGGCTGATGCTGTCGCTGGGCGAGCCCTCGAAATAGTCACCGGCACGAGACTTGCTGCTTGTTTGTAAGACTAGAGCTTTCAACACCTGACTGGATGGAGCCGCACATGAGCAACATCAATCGCCGAACCCTGGTCAAAGGCTCGCTCGCCATGATGGCGGGCGCCGCCTTCTCGCGCGCAGCCTTCGCGGACGCCGATCCGATCCTGCTCGGCGTCAGCGGTCCGCTGACGGGGCCGAATGCACAATATGGCACGCAATGGAAGCAGGGCTTTGATCTCGCGCTGGACGAGATCACGGCCGCCGGCGGCATCAACGGCCGCAAGCTTGCCTATACCTTCGAGGACAGCCAGAGCGATCCGCGCCAGTCGGTGGCGATCGCGCAGAAGTTCGTGTCCGATCCCCGCATCGTGCTTGAGCTCGGCGATTTCTCCAGCCCCGCCTCGATGGCGGCCTCGCCGATCTATCAGCGCGGCGGCCTCGTGCAGTTCGGCTTCACCAATTCGCACCCCGACTTCACCAAGGGCGGCGACTTCATGTGGAGCACGTCGGTCAGCCAGGCCGACGAGCAGCCGCTGCTGGCGCGCTATGCGGTGAAGAGTCTCGGCCTGAAGAAGCTTGCGGTGCTTCATCTCAACACCGATTGGGGCCGCACCAGCCGCGACTATTTCAACAACGCCGCCAAGGAATATGGCGCGGAGATCGTCGTCACCGAAGGCTATATCGCCGAGGAACGCGACTTCCGCTCCACGCTGGTGCGGGTGCGCGATGCCAATCCGGACGGCCTGGTGCTGATCTCCTATTATTCCGATGGTGCGCTGATCGCGCGCCAGGCGCGTCAGGTCGGGCTGAAGCAGGTGATCTGCGCCGCCAGCTCCGTCTATTCGCCGAAATTCCTGGAGCTCGGCGGCGACGCCGTCGAGGACGTCCATGTCGGCACACGCTATTTCCCGGAGGACAAGCGGCCCGAGGTGCAGAACTTCATTGCCGGCTTCAAGAAAAAGTACAACGGGCAGGAGCCCGACGCGTTCAACGCCTACGCCTATGATGCGATGAACATGGCGGCCGCGGTGATCAGGATCGGCGGCACCGACCGCAAGGCGATCCGCGATGCCTTCGCCAAGGTCAAGGACGTCCCGAGCGTGATCTTCGGCACCGCGACCTTTGACGTCGCCACCCGTCGCATCAAGGGCGCCATGAACGCCGAGCTGGTCGTGCGCAACGGCAAGTTCGCGCTTTGGGACGGCAAGCCCACCTGACCTGACGGCCGGAGCTCTCGTTCCGGCCTTTCTCCCTTCATTAGGAACCCTGCGTGTCTTCCTGGCTCGACTACACCATCAACGGGCTGATCGTCGGTAACGTCTACGCCCTCGTTGCAGTCGGGCTCGCGCTGATCTTCGGCGTCAGCCGGCTGATCAACTTTGCGCAGGGCTCGATCTATCTCGTCGGCGCCTATATCGGCTGGGTCGCGGTGGTCCAGCTGCACACGCCGCTGCCGCTGACCATCATCGTCGTTGCGGTGGTGGCGGCGCTGGTCGGGTTGATCATCGAGCGCTTCGGCCTGCGGCCGCTGCAGAACTCGGTGCGGATCGCGCCGCTGCTGGCGACCATCGGCATCAGCTTCGTGCTCGACCAATTGGTCATGCTGACCTTCTCGCCCAATCCGCGCGCGCTGCCGAGCCAATTGCCTGATGTCCGCTTCCAGGTCGGCGGCGGCACGATCGGGCCGCTCGATCTCCTGATTGCCGGCGTCGGCATCTCCAGCGCGCTCTTGCTATTCGTGTTCCTGCGCTACACCAAGCTCGGCTGGGCGGTGCGTGCCGCCTCGCAGGACCGCGACGCCGCGATGCAGATGGGCGTCGACGTCAACCGCGTCAATCAGACCGTGTTCGGCATCGCGGCCGCGCTCGGCGGCGTCTCCGGCCTCCTGGTCGGCATGTACTACAACCAGATCGACACCGCGATGAGCCTGCAGGCGACGCTGAAGGGCGTCGTCGCTGAAGTCGTCGGCGGTGCCGGCAACGTGCCGGGCGCCGTGGTCGGCAGCATGCTGCTGGGCCTGGTCGAGAGCTACGGCGTCGCCGTGTTCGGCACCAGCTATCGCAATCTGTTCGCCTTCCTGCTGCTGGTCGTCGTGCTGGTGCTGCGGCCGAACGGCCTGTTTGCCAGCGCCCGGCAGGCGCCGCCCGAGCCGCTCACCGGCACGTTCATTGCGCCGAGCCGACCGTTGCGCATTCCGCGCTGGGCCTTGGCCGTCGCGGTCGCTGCGTTCGCGATCCTGCCGCTGCTGCCGGTGTCGTTCTACGTGCTCCAGACCCTGATCAACGCCTGGCTGCTCGGCATGCTCGCGCTGAGCCTGACGCTGGTCGCCGGCACGATCGGCCAGGTCTCGCTCGGACACGCCGCGCTGCTCGCGATCGGCGCCTATACCTCCGCGCTGCTGTCGCTGACGCTCAACGTCCCGGTCGGCCTTGCCATCATCGCCGGCGGCCTGATGAGCGCCGCGCTCGGCACGATCCTGATCTCGCCCTCATTCCGCTTGCGCGGCCACTACGTCTCGATCGCGACGCTCGCCATCGGCGAGATCGTGTCGTTGGTGATCCTGAACTGGGAAAGCGTCACGCGAGGGCCAATCGGCATTTCCGGCATCCCGCCGCTGTCGCTGTTCGGCTACGATCTGATCAGCCCCGCCTCGGTCTACTGGTTCGCATTCGCCGTCATGGTCGTGCTCGCGTTGCTGCAGGCGCGCCTGCTCGGCTCGCATCTCGGCCGCAGCTTTCGCGCCATTCGCGATGACGACATCGCGGCGCGTGCCTAT
This sequence comes from Bradyrhizobium manausense, assembly GCF_001440035.1. Taxonomy (GTDB): domain Bacteria; phylum Pseudomonadota; class Alphaproteobacteria; order Rhizobiales; family Xanthobacteraceae; genus Bradyrhizobium; species Bradyrhizobium manausense. The sequence continues at coordinate 94,273 of NZ_LJYG01000026.1, forward strand.
GGGCTCAGCCTGAACCGCTACAAATCGCTCGCCTTCATCTTCGGCGGCTTCGCCGCCGGCCTCAGCGGCGGCATCGCCGCGCATCTTTACTCCTATATCAACCATGAAACCTTCAACACGCAGCAATCCATCCTGGCGCTGACGGTCGTGATCCTCGGCGGCCTCGGCAATATCGTCGGTGCCATCGTCGGCGCGGTGGCGCTGGTTGGTATCCCCGAAATGTTCCGGATCGCGGCGGAGTACCGCATCCTGATCTACGGCATCGTGCTGCTGCTGCTCGTGCGATTCAGGCCGCAGGGCCTGTTGGGGACGATCTGATGGCGGAAGCGCACGCACCGTTGTTGTCCCTGCGCGGGCTGACGCGTCGCTTCGGCGGCCTCACCGCCGTTGACGGCATAGATCTCGATCTCGCCAAGGGTGGACTCGTCAGCATCATCGGCCCCAACGGCGCCGGCAAGACCACGCTGTTCAATCTCGTCACCGGGCTCGACCGGCCGGATGCGGGCCAGGTTCGCTTCGAGGGACAGGACATCACCGGCCTCTCGCCGGAGCGGCTCGCCGCGCAAGGCATCGCGCGCACCTTCCAGCTCGGCCGTGTCTTTGGCAATCTCAGCGTGATGGACAACGTCCTGATCGGCGCCCATACGCGCCTGCGTGCCGTGAAGCCGGCCGTGCCTGTGATCGGCCCGTTGCTGGAATTGGGCCTGGCGCTGCTGCGCCCTTCGAGCGTCAGGCAGGAGGAAGAGCGGCTGCGCGAAGAGGTCAAAGCCATCCTCGCCCGCTTCGGCGAGCGCCTGTTGCCGCGCATTGACCAGCCGGCCTATAGCCTGTCTTACGCCAACCGCCGCCGCGTCGAGATCGCGCGTGCGCTGGCGCTCAAACCGCGCCTGTTGCTGCTGGACGAGCCGACCGCCGGCATGAACCCGAGCGAGACCGCGGAAATGCAGGGCCTCGTCGCCGAACTGAAAGCAGAGGGGCTGACCATCCTGCTGATCGAGCACAAGCTTGAGATGGTGATGCAGCTCTCGGATCGCGTCATCGTCATGGACGAAGGCAAGAAGATCGCGGAAGGGCCGGGCGAGGTGGTGCGCAGCGATCCCAAGGTGATCGAGGCCTATCTCGGCCACGGGCTAGCAGGGGCGGCGGAGCAGGAGAGCGCGGCATGACCACGGGCGCAGCCGAACCGCTGCTGGCACTGACTGACGTCAACACGTTCTATGGCCAGGCCCAGGTCCATTTCGACCTGTCGATATCAGTCGGCCGTGGCCACATTGTCTGCCTGCTCGGCGGCAATGCCAGCGGCAAGTCGACGACAATGAAGATCATCCTGGGTCTGGTGAAGCCGCGCTCCGGCGAGGTGACGTTTGACGGCGCCTCCCTGATCGGCCTCAGCACGCCGCAGATTGTCCGCCGCGGCATCGCCTCGGTGCCCGAGGCGCGGCGGCTGTTCGCGGATATGAGCGTGCGCGAAAACATCCTGATGGGGGCCTTCGTGCGCAACGACCGCGACGCCGTGGCGCAGGATCTCGACAAGATGCTGACGCTGTTTCCGAAGCTCGGCCAGCGGCTGTCGCAGCGCGCCGGCTCCTTGTCCGGCGGCGAGCAGCAGATGGTGGCGATGGCGCGCGCGCTGATGGGCCGGCCGCGCCTGATCGTGATGGACGAGCCGACCATGGGCCTGTCGCCGCTTTATGTCGACCGCGTGCTGGAATTGATCCGCACCATCAACCAGGATGGCGTCTCGATCTTCATGGTCGAGCAGAACGCCAGCCTCGCCCTCGAGATCGCGCACGAGGCCTATGTGCTCCAGACCGGCAAGATCGTGCTCTCGGGCCCGGCGCGCACGCTGAAGGACGATCCCCGTGTTCGCGACGCCTATCTCGGCGGCTCCGAGGCCGCGTAGCCGCTGCTGTCTCCACATCGTCATGGCCGGGCATAGCCGTCCGAAGGACGGCGTCGCTTCCGCTCGCCTATGACCCGGCCATCCACGTCGTTCTTTGTCGCCAAGAACGAGGATGCCCGGGACAAGCCCGGGCGTGAGGACGTCGTCGGGCTGGTAAGTGTGACAATTATCTGAAAAGATCATACGGTTGGCGCAATGGGGCGTGCGGCGGAATGCGGGTCGTGACGAGATGGTCTATGCGGACGATTGAGTCCGGAACGGTGCTGCTGTTCGGCGGGCTCGTCGCCGCCAACATCGCCGCGTGGATATGGGCTTTCGCGGCGTTCGGTGACCGGCCCGCGGTGATGGCGACGGCGCTTCTCGCTTGGGTGTTCGGCCTGCGCCACGCCGTCGATGCCGACCACATCGCCGCCATCGACAACGTGGTGCGCAAGCAGATGCAGGCGGGCGATATGCCGCGCAGTGTCGGTCTCTATTTCGCGCTCGGCCATTCCACCGTTGTCGTGGTCGCAACCATGCTGCTGGCGCTCGGCGTGGTCAGCCTTGGTGGCGACAGCCTGCTCAAGGATATCGGCAGCCTGATCGGCACCTCGGTGTCGGCGCTGTTCCTCCTGCTGATCGCAGCGATCAACCTCGCCATCTTCGCCCGCCTGTGGCGGACGTTTAGTGCCGCGCGCGAGCAGGGCGTCCACGACGCCGCAGGTTTGGAGGCACTGCTCGGCCATCGCGGCTTTCTCGCGCGCCTGCTCGGCCCGATGTTCCGCCTGGTGACCAAGCCCTGGCACATGTTTCCGCTCGGATTGCTGTTCGGTCTCGGCTTCGATACCGCGACCGAGATCGGCCTGCTCAGCATCTCCGCCACCGAAGCGGCACGCGGTGCTTCGCTCGCCGACATCCTGGTTTTCCCCGCGCTGTTCGCATCAGGCATGGCGCTGGTCGATACCGCCGATTCCGCGCTGATGGTCAGCGCCTATCGCTGGGCCTTCGTCGATCCCATGCGCAAGCTCTGGTACAACCTCACCATCACAGGCGCATCCGTCGCGGTCGCGCTGTTGATCGGCGGCATTGAGGCGCTCGGCCTGATCAGCGACCGGCTCGGATTTAATGGCGGCGTGTGGGCGCTGGTCGATCGTCTCAACGCGTCGCTTGCCAATGTCGGCTTCGCCGTGATCGCGCTGTTCGTGATCGCCTGGGTGGTTTCGAGCCTGCTCTATCGCCGCATCTTCGCGGCGGCCTGAGGGCGTCAAGCCGACGCCGCGCTGGCTATCGGCTCCGCCGGTTGGTCGTCGCCGTGGGGATCACCCGGCGCGGTCGCCCAGGCCAATTCCACCAGCGTCACGATCCTGCGTCCGCCGCCGTCGAGCTGGACCACGATCAGGCCCTGCTCCTCCATATAGCCGAGCAGACGCTGCGCCCGGCGCAGCGAGTGCGAGCCATAGGCGCGGGCGATCGCGGCATCGCCGGGGCAGGGCCAGCCTTCCTTGGCGGCGCGCGCGATCATCATGAACACGCCCTGCATATCGTCGGGCAGGATCGAGGCGCGCAAGCTCACCTCCTGCCAGGCATCGTCCTCGGCGATGTCGGTGCCGAGGCCCGCGCGCGCATGCGTCAGCATGCGACGGAATTCGATGAGGTCAGGCACGGACGTGCCGAGGCCCTCGATGCGGCAGCGAACCACGAATTCCTGATAGAGCACGCCGATGGCGCGGAAGCCGGCATCGGGCGCAGCCAGCACGGCGCGCAGCGTGCGATCGAGGCGCTCGCGCCGTTCTGCGAGCTCCTCGGCGCTGATCGGCACCTCGACCTCTTCGGTGCTGATCTCGGGCGCTGCCGCCTTGGCTGCGCGGAGCTGCTCCAGCAGGTCGGGCGCCGGCCGGCGCTGCGGCCGGCTCGCATCCGGCGGCGGCGCGGCCAGGATCACGGCGCGCGCATCCTCCAGCGTCGCTTCGGGCAGCGGCATCAGCCGCGGGGTCGAATTGCGCGGGGATGTTTCGGTCGGGCCGATGTTCAGCCGCAGCGGACGGCGCGACAGCGCAGGCCCCAGCGCCATGAACTGTCCGCGTTCGAGATCGCGAAACGCTTCCGCCTGCCGCCGCTCCATGCCGAGCAGATCGGCGGCGCGCGCCATGTCGATGTCGAGGAAGGTCCGGCCCATCAGGAAGTTCGAGGCCTCGGCCGCGACGTTCTTGGCGAGCTTGGCCAGACGCTGCGTCGCGATGATGCCGGCAAGGCCGCGCTTGCGGCCGCGGCACATCAGATTGGTCATGGCACCCAGCGATAGCTTTCGCGCCTCGTCTGAAACTTCGCCGGCGACAGCAGGCGCAAACAACTGCGCCTCGTCGACCACGACCAGCATCGGGTACCAATGATCTCGCTCGACGTCGAACAGGCCGCCGAGGAAGGCGGCCGCGCGCCGCATCTGGTTCTCGGCGTCCAGCCCCTCGAGATTGAGCACGGTGGAGACGCGATGCAGCCGGGCGCGCTCGCCGGCAACCTGCAGGCCGCGCTCGGTGTGATCCTCGGCCTCGATCACGAGGTGGCCGAAGCGCTCGGCCAGCGTGACGAAATCGCCTTCGGGGTCGATGATGGCCTGCTGCACCCAGGGTGCGCTCTGCTCCAGGAGGCGCCTGAGCAGATGCGACTTGCCGGAGCCGGAATTGCCCTGCACCAGGAGACGGGTCGCCAGGAGTTCCTCGAGGTCCATGGCCGCCCCGGCGCCCGCCGTGGTCAGCCCCATCTCGATCGCAACCGTCATGTCCCCGACTCAAAGCCCTGTCATTCGCGGCAAGGGCTTATCAACCGAAGCGGGATGCGTCGAGCGAAACAGCCGGGAACACGCCGCGTTGCCCACGGCGGAATTTCTGCTGGGATTTGAAAGCCGTAGTCCCGCGGGCGGGAACGGCGGGCGGGATCGGCGCTGCATCCAGACTTCGGCTAAGCCGTAATTGGTCGAGAATTGACCCGCCGGCCCGGTCCGCGTGACGGAATATTCGCTCCTTCCTTGTATGCATTATCCCAGTTGCCATCCCCGATCGGTTTGCCTTAGATGCTGCAACGCACCCGTGGATCACAGCCGGGGCCCAAAAATCACACAAGATATCGACGGGACGAACATGGCGCGCAACGTACTGATTTTGGGAGCTTCCTACGGCTCCCTGCTGGGCACCAAGCTGTTGATGGCCGGGCACAACGTGACCCTGGTCTGCCGCGCCAAGACTGCGGAGCTGATCAACCGCGACGGCACCGAGGTGCGCATCAAGCTGCGCGACGAAGCGGTGCACCGCGCGATCTTCTCGCGCGACCTGCCGGGCAAGCTGGATGCGGTGACGCCGCAGAATGTGGACGTCTCGCGCTATGACCTTGTTGGCCTTGCGATGCAGGAGCCGCAATACACCAACCACACGGTTCGCATGCTCATGGTCAAGATCGCCGCGGCGAAGCTGCCCTGCCTGTCGATCATGAACATGCCGCCGTTGCCTTATCTCAAGCGCATCCCGGCGCTCGCCGATATGGATCTGGAGGAGGCTTACACCAATGCGCAGGTGTGGGAGCGGTTCGAGCCCGGTCTGGTGACGCTGTGCTCGCCCGATCCGCAGGCGTTCCGTCCGCCAGAGGAAGCGGCGAACGTGCTGCATGTCGGCCTGCCCACCAACTTCAAGGCCTCGGTCTTCGCCGACGAGACGCACAACAAGGTGCTGCGCGAGCTCGAGGCCGACATCGATGCCGTGACGCTCGACGGCAAGGACGTGCCGGTGAAGCTGAAAGTGTTCTCGTCCCTGTTCGTGCCGCTGGCGAAATGGTCGATGCTGCTCACCGGCAATTACCGCTGCATCACGCCGAACGAACCGCAGTCGATCCGCGACGCCGTGCATGGCGATCTCAAGCGCTCGCAGACGATCTACGACCATGTCGACGCCATCGCCCGCCGGCTCGGCGCCGATCCGGAGGACCAGGTCCCCTTCGCGAAATACGCCAAGGCCGCCGAGAGCCTGCTCAAGCCCTCCTCGGCCGCGCGCGCGGTCGCGAGCGGAGCGCCCTTCATCGAGCGCGTCGACCTCCTGGTGAAGCTGATCTCGCATCAGCTCGGCTCGCCCAATGCCGAGATCGACCGCACGGTCGATACCGTCGACCAGAAGCTGAACGAGAAGATCGTGCAGGGCGGATCGGGCGCGCAGTAGCGGCTCACGGACTCTCCCCATCGTCATTCCGGGGCGATGCGCAGCATCGAGCCCGGAATCCATCGGGCCCCAGGTCACGCTGTGAAATGGATTCCGGGCTCGCGCCGAGAGGCGCGCCCCGGAATGACACGGCGAGGCCGGCGTGTCGCCCTCTGTCAATCCTACGCCGCAAAAATATTCCACTTTACCGAAATTCGGAAATAGCGTATGGTTCGCCCATCCCGGCTCACCTTGAGGGGCGATCGTACGTCGTCACGCTTCGCGAGCCGGGGATGCGGTGGACGCGGCAGCGTCGGCACGAGAGGGTGCGGGCAGGGCGGGTAGTCCCTGTGAGCCCGAGACCGCGTGTGGATGAGCGGCGCTGTTCGTTCGTCGTGCCAAGATTTCGATGGCTACGTGCACGATGCCGTCGAACCCTGTGGCGCCAACGAACGCGCGTACGGCAAAACCGTGTGGTCCCGGCCGTCGTCGCTACGGTCAAGCCTTTGCGGAGCTGTGGAGCGTCCAACCGGGCTGGCCACATCGTCAATTCGCGGGGCGAGGGAGGCCAGAAGGAATTCGGCTCCCGGGAGAGCGCGGCATAAGCCGTCAACCCATCGCGCAGGGAAGGCCGTGTGTTGGGCTTCACCTGTATGCTGCTGTGCGGTCTTCTTGCGCTACATTTTCGCGCAGCGGACCGCGGGTGCCAAGCCGGCACCCGGTCTTCCCTGCGCCCTCTTGATTGAGAGGGTGATCAAGCAAAGCTCGGGCGACATGAGCCGCGAGGAGGCGAAGGCGTGTCTGCGATTGGAGCTGCTTGCCACAGGCGACGCTATCGTAGGGGGGCAAAGCGAAGCGTGCCCACCACAAGCACATGGTGGGCACGGCGCTTGGCGCCTTTGCCCACCCTACGACACCTGCGAACGAAAGAGCGATGCCGTTGTCTCATACTGCGTCTACACACTCGCTGTCATCGCCCGGCCAGTGCGCAATTGCGCGCTAGGACCGGGGGATCCAGTAGTCCGAGACAGCAATGATTGAGCCGAGAAGCCGAGGCGTACTGGATTCCCCGCTTTCGCGGGGAATGACAGGGTCACTTGGAGAACCATACTGCTGCCACACACTCCGTCATTGCGAGCGCAGCGAAGCAATCCAGAATCCCTCCGCGGAAAGACTCTGGATTGCTTCGCTGCGCTCGCAATGACGGGGGAGAGAGCGCGCCAGCCGTCACCCCTGGCTTGCCACGCGCGCGCGATCGAAATGCTCCTCGATCTTGGGGCGGTCGCGGGTGCGCTCGAAGCTGGTGCACAGCAGCTCGGTCTCCTCGAGCGAGACGGGGGCGCGGTACAGCCGGCACATGAACTCGGCGGTGGCGCGGCCCTTGCCCGGGGCGGGGTTGCGCTCGGCCAGGAACATGCAATCGCGGCAGATGCTGGCATCGAGCCGCTGATGCGCCGCATCGAGATGATTGAGAACCTCACGGAGCGAGTCGCGCAGCCTGATGCATTCCTCGGTGCCGAGCGCATTGACCGCATTCAACACGTGATTGATCGGATCATGCTGGTTCAGGCATTTCTCACCCTGCGCCGTGACGTCCAGAACGACGGAGCGCTTGTCCTCCTGCGACGGCTTCCGGACCAGGAAGGATTTGCTCTCCAGCGTCTTCACGATCTGCGACGCGGTCGCCCTGGTCGCGCCAATGAAGCCGGCGAGCGCAGATGGCGTACGCGAAAAGCGATTGGCGCGGCCGAGAAAGCGCAGCGCCATCCACTCCCGATCGCGCAATCCGTGTTGATTTCCTTCGAAGTACCAGGCTCTGGCCGCCTGAACCAGCAGTTCGACTGCTTCGCGTGCCAACGGCATAAAATTCCTACCTCACCCCGGGGATCGCGTGTGCGGCGCCCCGAAGCCGCTTTCCACCATGGCGCACGAATATCTCGCGCAAAGCCGGATGCTCAGCCGTGTCCGATGAATGCCTCATGCCCAACACAAAGGCTTGGATGGCGAGATATTCGCCCAGGACCAATGAGCGTCGCAGGATGCTGCGCAAGAAACGGTGCCGCCGATGCCATTCCAAGCACAAGGTCGTCGAACGCAAGCCCGAGTTGCCGTCACCTCTGGATGATGGATCGGAATTGCTCAACCGAAGCCCCTGAGTTCAAGTCACACGCAGACGTTTCTTTTGTTCCGTCGAAACGATGAATGAGCTTCTCAACAAAATCAAGTAGTGAGACTACTCGAGAGCGGATGTCGCTGCAGACCAATGTATTGTTCAAGTCAATCTGCTGGTCGGGACACATGAAGGTGAACGTAATACACAGTCAAACAAGCCAGATGCACGTAGTTCTACGCATGGCGGATTGCACGCATATTGCTGTCTGTCGTTGGTGCAGTTTGATCGAAGCTTGTGCAGGACGGGTGATGTGCACCCCGAGAGTCATCCACAACTTCCGCGATCTGCTTCGGGAATTGCCAAGACAGCAACAGGGGAACTTGCAGAGAGTGCACGTGGCGGTTGTTGCTGGACTATGCGGGGAGCATCATCTGCTTGTCGTCTTTCAGGACTATGGTCTCATCCCGACGGCTGAGATTGGCGGCTAACACCGCTGCGCTCAAACGCCTGTGCAGTTTGTGCCACGACATGCAGCACCTCGTCAGGATGCGAGGGGCGCTGACCCGACGCGGGCAGCACGCCGTGCCGCTAAAGCATGATCCGGAAAAGTGCGAAGCGGTTTTCCGGATCATGCTCAAACAATAACCTAAAGCGCGATGAGGATTCATCCTGATCTCATCGGGCTTTAGTCGCCCTTGAGCATGTCCCTGAGCTCGCGGAACGGATCGGCGCTCGGCGGCGCCGAGGCGTCCTGGCGCATGGCCTGGTAGATCCGCGGCACCATGTCGACGGCTTGGTCGAGCCCCGAATCGCGCCCGGTTTGGTACCCGCCCATCAGGCGAAGATCGCGCGTGTCCTCGTATTTGGCGATCAGGGTGCGCAATTTGCTCACCAATTCCCGCTCCTCGGGATCCCACACGTTGTGCGCCAGCCGCGAGACCGAGGCCAGCACGTCCACGGCCGGATAGCGTGCCTGGTCGGCGATGTGCCTGGAGAGCACGATGTGCCCGTCGAGTGTGCTGCGGATGGTGTCGGCGATAGGCTCGTTGTGATCATCGCCGTCGACCAGCACGGAGTAGATGCCGGTGATGGTGCCGGATCCGTCCTCGCCGGGCCCGGCGCGCTCCAGGAGGCGCGGCAGGTCGGTGAAGACGGTCGGTGCGTAGCCCCGGGCCACCGCCGGCTCGCCGGCCGCCAGCGCGACCTCGCGGGCGGCATGGGCGAAGCGGGTGATCGAATCGACGATGAGAAGCACCGATTCGCCGCGGTCACGGAAATATTCGGCCACCGCCATCGCCGCCTTCGGCGCCAGCCGTCGCATCACCGGGCTTTCATCGCCCGTCGAGACGATGGTGACGGCGCGGTTGCGGTCGTTGCCGAGCACGTCCTCGATGAATTCGCGCACCTCGCGGCCGCGCTCGCCGACCAGTGCCAGCACGACGCTGTCAAAGCCCTGGCTGCGGGCGAGCATGGCGAGCAGCGTGGATTTGCCGACGCCCGAGCCGGCAAAGATGCCGACGCGCTGGCCGGCGCAGATCGGCGCAAACAGGTCGATCACGCGCACGCCAGTGCGCAGCGGCTTGTGGACGCGCGCCCGCTTCATCGCCGGCGGCGCCTCCGCCTCGGCCGAAACGGCCATCGACCCCGGCGTGAGCGGCCCCATTCCGTCCAGTGGCACGCCCAGCGCATTGATGACGCGGCCCTTCCAGCTCGGATCCGGCGCGAACGACAGGGGCGGCATGCGATAGGCGACCGAGCCGAGCCCGCCGGCGAAGTGCCGGTCGAACGGCTTGGCCACGATGCCCTCGCTGTCGATCCGCACCACCTCGCCGATCTGGGGCTTGGCCCCGGTATTGACGCCGATCAGCTCGCCGAGCTTGACCGAACGCGACAGGCCGGAGACACGAAAATGCGTCGGCGCGATCTCGGAGATCGCGCCGCTGACGCTTGCCAGAGGCGTGCTCTGCTCGAGCTCGAGCAGCGCCCACTCAAGTTGCCGAAGAGCGTTCAAGGAAACCATCCACCCAATTACGCGCGACGCGCAAGCCGCCTCTCAAGTCTACTTGCCAGGATCGCCCAGCGTCTGGATTGCGTTGCGGAGCGTGCTCTCGGTGCCGTCGATCAGCGAGTTGGTGCTGTCGAAGGCGCGCGAAGCCGACATCAGCTTGGTCAATTCCATCATCGGATTGGCGCTGGAGCCCTCGACATAGCCCTGCTTGAAGCCATCGCGGCTGAAATCGGCGATGGCAGTCGCGGGCCGGTCGGGCGTGACGCCGGAATTGCCGTAGCGATCGAGAGTGGCATCGACAGGGATATTGAACAGGCCGATGGTGCCGATCTCGTTGTTGTCCTGGGTGATCGCACCGCTGCGCGAGATCGAGACCGGCCCGCCGTTCGGGTCGAGCGTGAGCTGCGCACCGCCGGAATCGATGACGGGGAAACCCGACACCGTCTGGAGGTCGCCATTGGCGGCGATCTGCAGGCGGCCGTCGCGGGTGTAGACCGTGCCGTTGGGGCCGGCGAAGGCGATCCAGCCCTGGCCGACCACGGCGACGTCGAGCGGGTTGCCGGTCTCGGTGATGTTGCCGGCCTCGCGGGAGATGATGTTGTCGCCGGGCGAGGAGAACGCGACCGGGTTGGCGCCGGCCCTGGAGAGCACCGTCTCGAATTTCACGACATCGGTGCGGAAGCCGGATGTGTTGACGTTGGCGACGTTGTTGGCGATCGTCTGGAGGCGCTTCTCGAGCGCGACCTGCGCCGACAATCCGACATAGAGGGCCGATTGCATGGCTTACCTGTTGAACTTGATATTCTGAAGCGTCGTGAGCATATCGGTGTCGAGACTGGCCGACGATGTCGAGGCGCCGGTGATCAGCACCAGCGCGGGGTTGGTCGAGCTGTCGTTCTGGGCCTGGGTCGCGTCCCACATCGCCGCGAAGCGCTGCACGAATTTGGTGACCTTGGCCGGGTCCTTGAAATCGGCGAGGTTGATCTTGTCCGTGATCATCTTGGCCTGCATGTCGATGTCGGACGAGCTGATCGTCGACGACCAGCCCTCTGCGGTCTGCACCACCTGGGTCAGGGCCTTGTCGGCGAGGATCTGGTAGGGGCTCGTGATCGAGGCAGCCTTGCGCGTGAAATACAGGGCGAGCCGAAGGCCCTCATTCTGGTCGCCGGCGTTCTGCTCCAGCGTCTGGGTGGCATAATGGCTGGTCGTGCCTGATGTGGCCGCTGTGCTCTGGGTCGCGGCGGCGCCGAGTGCTGCGAAGTTGAAGGCGGCGGCGAACTCCCGGTAGCGGCTGTCGCTCAGCTTGTTGGCGAAGGTGTTGGAGGTCGCGATGCCCTCGGTCAGCACCTTCCGCATGAACGCCTTGGCGTAGATCATGTCGTCGAGGCCATAAGCCTTCATCGCGTAGGAGTAGAGCCTATAGTTGTTCAGGAGATCGTCGATGCTTTTCACCTTGCCGATATTGGCAAGATAATAGGCGGTGTCGCGGCTCACGTCCGGCTGCTGCTCGACCTGAGTCAGCGACTTGCTCATGTCCGTCGTCAGCCTGGTGTAATCCGCGATGGTGGATAGCATGGCACGCGCCCCTCTGGTCGCCGCTGCGACCTCGTCGCAAGCTGCCGCGAATTGCTTGCGCGGGGCTGGCGCGGCCGAAAGGACGCCCAAGCCAGCTTCGCGCAAGCGTGGCCGACTAGATGTTCCCGATGGGATCGGCGATGGAGCGGCGCGTTGGGCAGTTTCGTGGGGATTGTCATCACGGTGGCAGCACTGCTTGGCGGATTTGCCGCCATGGGCGGGCACCTGGCCGTGCTGATGCAGCCGTGGGAGTTCGTGATCATCATGGGCACCGCGGTCGGCACCTTCATCGTGGCCAATCCATGGAAGACGGTCGTCGACACCGGGGTCGCCTGCATGCAGGCAGTCTCCGGCGCGGTGCCTGGCCAGCGCTATTACCTTGACCTGCTCGGCGCGCTTCATGCCTTGATGCGCGAGTTGCGCGGCAAGGGCCGCAATGAGGTCGAGGCGCATATCGACGATCCCTCGTCCTCCGAAATATTCAAGGCGTTCCCGAGCGTGCTCGGCGACCCGTCTTTGCTCCAGTTCATCTGCGACTATGTGCGCCTCATCATCATGGGCAATGCCCGTACCCATGAGATCGAGGCGCTGATGGACGAGGAGATCCACACCATCGTGAAGAGCAAGCTGACGCCCTATCATGCGCTGGTGGTGGTGTCCGAAGCGCTGCCCGCGCTCGGCATCGTCGCCGCGGTGCTCGGCGTCATCAAGGCCATGGGCGCGCTGGACCAGTCGCCGAAGCTGCTCGGCGGCTTCATCGGCGCGGCGCTGGTCGGCACCTTCGCCGGCATCTTCCTGTCCTACGGCATCATTTCGCCCTTCGCGCTGAAGATCAAGATGACGCGCGAGAAGAAGTGCCGGCCCTACATCATCGTCAAGCAGACCCTGCTGGCGTTCATGAACGGCGCCATGCCGCAGATCGCCGTCGAGCACGGCCGCAAGATGATCGCGAGCTCCGAACGGCCGTCGATCGACGTCGTCGAGAACGAGACGATCGCAGGTCCCAAGGCTGTCGTGGCCGACGCTGAACCCAAGGCTGCACGCGCATGACGATGGAAGACGTCGAGGTCGATCAGCGCAAGCAGCTGCCGAACTATCTGCTGGACGCCGCCGGCATCTCGATCGAGCGCATGCCGATGCTCAATGTGATCTTCGATCGCATGGCGGCATCGTGCACGGACAGCCTGCAGCCGATGGCCGGCACGCCCTGCTATTTCTCGGTCAACGGCATCACCAATGACCGTGTCGGCGACATCATCAAGGACTACGAGGGCAATGCGGTCGCCGCCGTGCTCTACGCCGAGCAGTGGGACTCCCGCGTCATTATCATGCTCGACCGTGACTTCGTGTTCACGATGGTCGAGGCGATGTTCGGCTCCGACGGTGCCGAGCCGCCGCTCGATGTCGAACGCACTTTCTCGAACATCGAGATCCGCCTGGTCCAGGCGCTGTTCGACCGGTTCGCCAAGGCGCTGCAGGCGGCTTTCGCCGGCACCTCCAACGTCACCTTCCGCGTCGAGCGGGTCGAGACGGCGATGGCGTCGCTGGCGATCGGGCGCGCCAGCAACATGTCGATCTGTGCGAACATGATGGTGCAGGCGCTTTATCGCGGCGGTCAGATGTTCCTGATCATTCCGCACTCCGCGCTCAACCCGCTCAGGCAGAAGCTTGCCCATGTCGTGGTCAGCGAAGGCGGCGCGGCCGATCCGCGCTGGCGCGAGCAGATGGAGAGCGAGGTTCACCGCACCGAGGTAACCCTGAGCGCGGTGCTCGACGAGAAGATGATCACCCTCGAGGACGTCGTCAAATTCAAGGTGGGGCAGGTCCTGGAGCTTGAAGCCACGCCGCGTACGCTGGCGCGGCTCGAGAGCAACAACCAGGTGCTGTTCTGGTGTCAGATCGGCCAGCTCGATGGCTACTACGCCATGCAGGTGGCAGATCCCGTCGATCAGAAGCGGGAGTTCGTCGATGATATCCTATCTCGTTGATGCGGTGCTGCTGATCGCGCTGGCCTTCACGAGCATGCGGGTGACCCGGATGCACCGCGAGCTCGCGAAGCTGCGCAGCTACCAGGGCGAGTTCTCGACCATCGTCCACGAGACCGCCGGCGCCTTCGACACCGTGATTACCGCGGCGCATGATTCCACGGCAAATCTGGGCCGGCTTGCCAATGTGCTGACCGCAAAGATCGATCAGGCCCATGAGGCGATCGCCGCACTCGATGCACGCAACGGGCTGCAGGGGGCCGTGACCGTGAATGGTCCCGAGGCCAACACGCACTAGAGCATGATCCGGAAAAGTGTGAAGCGGTTTTCCGAAAAGATCATGCTCAAACAAAGAGCTAAAGCGCGATGACGATTCAACCCAATCTCATCGCGCTTTAGGGCCGGAAGCGGCCGAAGAGATAGATCGGAACGTCGCGACGCTCCGGGAGCGGAACTACCAAGAGGCGATACCAGATGGCGCAATCCTTCGACTACCAATCTGCAACCGCATCCGACGATGCCGAGACCTCTCCGCTCGACCGGCTGGCGGAGATTGCCGCACGCACCGCCGAGGAGACCGGCAAGTTCGCCAATGTGGATGCCATCATGCGCATTCCCGTCACCATGCAGGTGGTGCTGGGATCGGCGACCATCCCGGTGGCGAATTTGATGAAGCTCGGCCGTGGTGCCGTCGTTCCGCTGGATCACCGCGTCGGCGAGCCCGTCGACGTCGTGGTCAACGGCCGCGTCGTTGCCCGCGGCGAAGTGGTCGTCGTCGAGGAGGACAATTCCCGCTTCGGTGTCTCGCTGACCGAGATTGTCGGACCGCTGGGGCAGGGTGATTCCTGACCATGGCGGCACCGGTCGCTCCCATCAAGCAGCGCGGCGTTGCCACGCTGGGCGGAACGGAAAAGGTCGCGGCGCTGCTGCTGGCCATGGGCCGCCAGGCCGCGGCCAGCGTGCTCGCGCAATTCGAACCGCTGGACATTCGCGTCGTCACCAAGGCCGCGGCCGAGCTGAGGCCGATCACGGCGCAGGAACTCGAGGCAATCGTCGAGGAATTTGCCCAGCAATTCTCGATGGGCGCCAACATCCTCGGCACTCTCGGCGGCCTCGAAGCCGTGCTGGGCGACGTGCTTCCCGCCGACCAGGTCACGGCAATCATGTCGGACCTGCTCGGAAATTCCAGCCGGTCGGTGTGGGATCGCGTCTCGTCGGTGTCGGAAAATTCGCTGGCGACCTACCTCTCCAAGGAACATCCGCAGACCGCGGCGCTGATCCTGTCCAAGGTCAAGCCGTCCTGCGCCGCCAAGGTGATGAGCCAGCTGCCGTCGAGCCTGCGCAACGAATTGATGCGGCGAGTGCTCAGCCTCAAGCCGATCGTCGACGATGCGATGAAGGTGCTCGAGAAGACGCTGCACGAAGACCTGACGCTCAATTTCGCCCGCAATCTCGGCGCGGACACTTACGCCCGTGTCGCCGACATCATCAACAAGATGGAGCGCGGTCATATCGAGGACATGCTGAAGAGCCTGTCGGAAAAGCGGCCGAAATCGGCCGAAGTGCTGAAGGAGCTGCTGTTCACCTTCGACGACGTCATCAACCTGGCGCCGAAGGCGCGCACCATGATCTTCGATCAGGTGCCGACCGACCGCATCGTCGTGGCGCTGAAGGGCACCGACAAGCATTTCCGCGAGTTGATCCTGTCCGCGGTCGCCTCGCGCGTTCGCCGCGTCGTCGAAGCCGAGCTCGCCATCGGCGAGCCGTCGAACCAGCGCGACGTGCTGGAGGCGCGCCGCGTGATCACTGATCTTGCACTCGACCTCGCTGAAAAGGGTGAAATCGAGCTCAACCCCGATCAGGAGGATGAGCTGGTCTTCCGCTGACCGCTGAACGGGCATGGCAGAATCCGATCAGGAGAGCAAAACAGAAGAGCCGACCGAGAAGAAAGTCCGCGATGCGCTCGAACAGGGCAAGATTCCGGTCTCTCGGGAGGCGTCCATGTTCGCGTCCATGACGGCGCTGATGGTGATTCAGGCCTTCCTGATCGGTCAGGGCGTGCAGCAGCTGACGCCGACCTTGAAGGGCTTTCTCGACGATCCCGACGGCTTCCCGCTTCATACCGGTGCAGACGCGCAGAACCTGCTCACCGTGGTCGGCCTCGAGGCCCTGCGGTTCCTGGTGCCGCTGGTCGTGATCCTGGCGGTGTTCGGGCTCGCAGCGTCGCTGCTGCAGAACGCGCCGCGCCTGGTGCTGGAGCGCATTCAACCCGACTTCTCCCGTATTTCGCCCGCGAGCGGCTGGAACCGCATCTTCGGAACTCAAGGGCTCGTCGAGTTCGCCAAGTCGATGTTCAAGCTCGTCTCGGTGACGGCAGTCGTCTGCTTCGTATTGCGCTCGTCGGAGGCGAGGGCGTTCGAAGCGATGTATACCGATCCGGTCGCGCTGCCCGAGATGATCCTCACCATCGCGATGCGGATCGTGTCGGCGATCTGCATCGCGACGATCGTGCTGGTCGCGATCGATCTTGCCTGGGCGCGCTTCCACTGGCGGCGCGAGCTGCGCATGACCAGGCAGGAGATCAAGGACGAGCACAAGCAGGCGGAGGGCGATCCGCTGATCAAGGCGCGCCTGCGTTCGCTCGCGCGCGACCGCTCGCGCCAGCGCATGATCGCTTCCGTGCCGCGCGCAACGCTGGTGATTGCGAACCCGACGCATTTCGCGATCGCGCTGCGCTACAATCGCGACGAAAACCCGGCGCCGCTCGTGGTCGCCAAGGGCATGGACGTGATCGCGCTGAAGATCCGCGAGGTCGCCGAGCAGAGCAAGATCCCGGTGATCGAGAACAAGGCGCTCGCCCGTGCGCTTTACGAAGCGGTGCAGGTCGATCAGGTGATCCCGGCCGAATTCTTCCGTCCCGTCGCCGAGATCATCTATTTCCTGCAGTCAAAGCAGGCCGCGCGGCCCGCGAAGGTTCAGTAGAATCGCCGGAATGGTGCTCCGCGCAACAGCTTGACGAAAGCTTAACGCCCTAGGGTTCTCGCCAATGAACCATAATGGGGCCGTCGTGGGACCGCTTTATCTCTTCGAACTCGCATCGTCGCAGGCACGCTGGCTCGAGCTTCGTCAGTCGACCATTGCCACCAATGTCGCCAATGCCAATACGCCGGGATTCAAGGCGCGCGATGTCGAGCCGTTCAATAAGGTGCTCGACGCGGTGCCGGTGAGACTGGCCACCACGTCACCCGGCCACATGCAATTGTCGCCGGCGGAAACCGACACGCGGGCTACCGCCAAGAAGGACAGCTGGGACGTCGTCCACTCCGGCAACTCCGTGAGCCTTGAGCAGGAGATGATCAAGGGCAGCGACGTCAATCGCGACTATTCGATGAATTCGGCGATTGTGCGCTCGTTCAACCGCATGGTCATGACCAGCGCGAAGACCTGAGGTGAACTGACATGCTTGACGCTCTATCGGCATCATTGACGGTTGCGAGCTCCGGGCTCGAGGCGCAATCGACGCGCATGCGGGTCGTCTCGGAAAACCTCGCCAACGCCACCTCGACCGGGCACACCGCGGGGGCCGATCCCTATCAGCGCAAGACCATCACCTTCGATGCCGCGCTCGATCGGGCCTCCGGCACGCAGCTGGCGAAGGTCAAGGAAATCGGGCTCGACACCACGCCTTATCGCGTCGAGTACGACCCGGGACATCCCGCTGCCGACAAGGCTGGCTACGTCAAGATGCCCAACGTCAACATGATGATCGAGATGGCGGACATGCGGGAGGTCAACCGCTCCTATGAGGCCAATCTCCAGGTCGTGAAGCAGGTGAGGTCGATGCTCGGCATGACCATCGACCTGCTGAGGAGCTGACAATGCTGGAAGCGATTTCATCCACCGCGATCACCGCAGCGCAGGCGGCGTCTCGCGCGACCGAGACACAAGCCATTGCGCCTACGGGGGCGTCCCCGGTCCAGTCCGCCGACGATGTCGGCTTCGATTCCGTGATGAAGCAGGTGACCACGGACGCGATCGGAACGTTGAAGACGGGCGAAGCGGCGTCGATCTCGGCGATGCAGGGCAAGGAATCGACGCGAAAGGTCGTTGAGGCGCTGATGTCGGCCGAGCAGGCCTTGCAGACCGCGGTCGCGGTTCGCGACAAGGTCGTGCAGGCCTACCAGGAAGTCGTTCGAATGTCGATTTGATCTGAAGGAGTGACCTAAGTGAAATCGCTCGCCATCGCCGCCACGGGCATGAATGCCCAGCAGACCAACATCGAAGTCATCGCGAACAACATCGCCAACATCAACACCACGTCGTTCAAGCGCGCGCGTGCGGAGTTCACCGATCTGTTTTACCAGATGGACCGAATGCAGGGGGTCGCAAACGTCAACGGCTCCTCGCCGATTCCGGAGGGCGCGAATCTCGGTCTCGGCGTCAAGTCGGCGGCGATCCGCAAGCTGCACATCCAGGGCGCGCTGACGCAGACCGGTAATCCTTACGATCTCGCGATCAACGGCCGGGGCTGGTTCCAGGTGCTGGGCCCGAACAACGAGGTGCAATACACCCGCGCGGGATCGTTCAACACCAACGCGACCGGTCAGCTGGTGACGATGGACGGCTACCTGTTGGATCCCAACATCACGGTGCCGCAGGGGACGGTGCAGGTCACCGTGAACCAGACCGGCCAGGTCTTCGCCAAGCTGGATACGGAGGTCAATCCGCGCCAGATCGGCCAACTCAACCTTGCCAATTTTGCCAACGAGGCAGGCCTCGAGCCGCTCGGCAGCAATCTCTATCGCGAAACTACGGCGTCGGGCGCCCCGGTGGTTGGCCTGCCCGGCGATGCAGGCTACGGCAAGATCAACCAGCAATATCTCGAAGCTTCGAATGTCGATCCAGTCAAGGAAATCACCGAGTTGATCTCGGCGCAGCGCGCCTACGAGATGAACGCCAAGGTGATCCAGGCGTCGGATGACATGGCCTCGACGGTATCGAAGGGTCTCAGTCGCTAGTTTCGGTGTGTCCATGTTGAACTGGGTGGGCCTGATCGTGCGCGGGTTGGCCGCCGCGCTGCTGGTTCTCGTCTTCGCGGGGTACGCCGCCGCGGACGAGAAGCGGCTTCCCGTGCCCGCGATGTCGATCCGCGCCGGCGAGCTGATCAGGGAAGACATGATCACCGAACGCAGCTTTGACCAGAATGCTCTCGGCGTCGCTATGTTCGTCGAAGGGCGTCAGGCCCTCGTCGGCCGGATGGCGCGGCGGGCGCTGTTGCCGGGTCAGCCGATCCCGACCAATTCGGTGGAGGACCCCTGGACCATCGCCCGCGGCGCGACGGTGAAGGTGGTTGTCGAAGACTCCGGCTTGTCGATCGTGACGTACGGATCGGCGATGCAATCCGGTGCGCCGGGTTCGCTCATCACCGTGCGAAACACCGACACTGGCGTGATCATCAGGGCCATCGTCCAGCCGGACGGCACCGTCAAGGTCGCGGACGGGTCATGACCAGGGTCTTGATCGCGCTTCTGCTGATCTTCTGCGCCGCCAGCGCCCATGCAGCGGTCCGCATCAAGGACATCGCTGACATCAAGGGCCTGCGCGAGAACCAGATCGTCGGCTATGGCCTGGTGATCGGCCTCAACGGTACCGGCGACACCCTGCGCAACGCTCCTTTCACGGAACAGTCGCTGCAGTCGATGCTCGAGAACATGGGCATCAACGTCCGCAACGAGACGAGCAGCACGAACAATCAGTCGCGGCCGACGACGCTGCGCACGCGGAACGTCGCCGCCGTGATGGTGACCGCGGACCTGCTGCCCTCGATCGGGCCGGGCGAACGGATGGACGTCACCGTGTCGTCCCTTGGCGATGCGACCTCGCTGCTCGGCGGCACGCTGGTGATGACGTCGCTGCGCGCAGCGGACGGTGCGGTCTACGCAGTGGCGCAAGGTGCCGTCACAGTTGCTGGTTATAGCGTCGGGGGCCAGGCCCAGAACGTCAGCCAGGGCACGCCGACCGCAGGCCGCATTCCGAACGGCGCGCTGGTGGAGCGCGAGGTGCAGGGAAGCCTCCACGAGATGGAGTTCCTGGTGCTGGAGCTGAAGAACCCCGATTTCGTCACGGCGACGCGGATCCTCGACGCCGTCAACCGCTATGCCGGCGGCCGCTATCGTGCCCAGATTGCCTTTGAGCGCGACTACCGGACGATCGTGCTGTCGAAGCCGCGCTATGTCGGCCCGGTTCGCTTTCTCGCCGAGATCGGCGAGCTGACCGTCGAGCCCGACACCCCCGCGCGCGTCGTGATCAATGAGCGCACCGGCACGGTGGTGATCGGACGCGACGTGCGGATATCAACCGTCGCTGTCACGCATGGCAACCTGACAGTTCGCGTCACCGAGCTGCCCGTGGTGTCGCAGCCGGCGCCGTTCTCGCAAGGCCAGAGCGTCGTCGTGCCCCAGACCATCGTCGAGGCCAATGAGGCCGGATCGCAGGTAGCGATCCTGAGCGGCGTCGATCTGCAGCGCCTGGTGCGCGGATTGAACCAGATCGGACTGAAACCATCCGGTATCATCGCGATCCTCCAGGCGATCAAGACCGCCGGCGCGCTGCAGGCTGAAGTCATCGTGCAATGATGCGCAAGCGTCGTGCAAGCTTGGTCGCTCAATGCTCAGGTCCTGACCGGGAATCGCACGCGGGCCGATGCTGAAGCTTGATCACAAAGCGCACCTCCTTCTGGCCACGGTGTTCGTGCTCGCGCACGCTTCGCCTGTGCTCGGGCTGGACGAACCGAAGCCGTCGAAGCCGCTCAATCTGCTCTCGTTCGCACGCGCTCGCGCGCCCGGGCCGCAGAGGTCGCATGCACAGGCAGCGTCTGTTCCAGGCGATAATTCGCGGGCCACGGCCTGGGCGGCCGAGGATTCAGGGCCCGCCACCACCGGTGCGGTGCCCGAAGCGGCCGCTCCAGCACCGGCTCCCGTTCCGGCGCGTCCGGCGAAGTCAGGCGGCGGCATGGCGCCGCCGAAGCCGGTGCCGGCACAAACCGCTGCGCCCGCGGACAACGAAGTCGCGCTGTTCTGTAGCAACGTCGCCGATCCAGCCGTCGACGCCAGGCTCGCCTGGCAGCTGAAAGAGCTGGAGAAGGCCGAGAACCTGCTGCGCGAGCGGATCGCCGAAGTCGAGGCCAAGCGGGCCGAGTATGAGAAGTGGATGGCGCTCCGCGACGACTTCCTGAAGAAGGCCGAAGCCAGCGTCGTCGAGATCTACTCGCGCATGAAGCCGGACGCGGCCGCGACCCAGATCGGGGGCATGGCGGACGAAACAGCCGCGGCGGTTCTTGCAAAGTTGAGCCCGAGGAGCTCGAGCGCGATTTTCAACGAGATGGAGACCGGGCGCGCAGCGCATCTCGCTGACCTGCTCGGTGGAATGCGTCGCGTGGATGACGGGAAGACCAAGTAAATGAAGACGCCATGCCTCATCCTGTCGCTGTTGCTTCTCGCCGGGTGCTCGCATGATCCGGCAGAAATCCTGACCGGCCCGAAGCTGTCGCCCGTGGGCAGCGGCCTGAGGACGCCGGCCGAGCCTATTCCGGTGACGCCCCGCGTGCACCAGCCCGTTAGCTATCGCTCGACCTGGGACGACGGTACCGATCTCTACCGCGATCCCCGTGCGCGCCGCGTCGGCGACGTCGTGACGGTGATCATCTCGATGCAGGACAAGGCCAAGCTCGACAATAAGACCGATCGCTCGCGCGATTCGCAGATCCAGTTCGGGTTGAACTGGCTGATGGACGTCGCAGGATGGAAGGACAAAGGCCAGGCCAACGCCAATCTCAACACCAATACGCAGATCAAAGGCAACGGGCAGATCGACCGCTCCGAAGATATCAAGCTTTCCATCGCGGCCGTCGTCACCGACGTGCTGCCGAACGGAAACATGATGATCAGCGGCTCGCAGGAGTTCGGCATCAACACGGAGATGCGCGTGCTCAATGTCGGCGGCATCGTGCGTCCACGGGATATTTCGCGAACCAACACGATCTCCTACGAGAAGATCGCCGAGGCGCGCGTGTCCTATGGTGGTCGCGGAAATCTGTCTGACGTGCAGCAGCCTGGTTGGGGACACCGGATCTATGATGCAGTGGCACCGTTCTGAGGCTCGCGCGTCGTGGGAGCGGGGGGCGTCATGCGCCTGATCGCGGCCATCGTCGTGCTGACCTTGATCGCGATAGGCGCCGGCGCGCTTGCTGGCCTGCATCTGTTCGCCGCCGCCGAGCGCGTCGCCGATGCAAAGAAGGGCGCTACCCCGCCGCCGGTCGCGTCGAGCTATTCGGGAAGCGCGCGGCTGAGAAAGCTGTCACCGATCGTGACCAATCTTGCGGCCCCAGCCAACAACTGGGCCCGGGTCGAGGCCTCCATGGTGACCGACAGCATGAGTGACGAGGACGCCGGCATCCTCGCTGCCCATATCAGCGAGGACATCGTCACCTATCTCCGCTCGGCCTCGGCCACGCAGTTCGAAGGCACGCGAGGGCTTCAGCATCTGCGCGACGATCTGTCCGAACGCGCCAGCATCCGCTCGTCCGGCAAGGTCCGCGAATTGATCATTGAGACGTTGGTGATCCAGTGAAATTGAGAGTCCTGCTGCTCGCATTGCTGCTGGTCGTGCTGCCCGAAGTGGCATTCGCCCAGATCCCGGACCTCAACTCGCTGCTGCCGCCGGGCAACGGCTCGACCAGCGGCCGCATCATCCAGCTCATGGCGCTGCTGACGGTGCTGTCCGTCGCACCGGGACTGCTGATCATGGTGACGAGCTTTACCCGCTTCGCCGTCGCGCTGTCGTTCCTGCGCGCCGGGCTCGGACTTCAGACGACGCCTCCGAACCTCGTGCTGATCAGCCTCGCACTGTTCATGACCTTCTACGTCATGGCACCGACTTTCGATCGCGCCTGGGAGACCGGCGTGCAGCCGCTGATGAAGAACGAGATCTCGGAGGAGGACGCCTATCTGAAGATCAGCGATCCGTTCCGCGAGTTCATGCTGGCACACGTCCGGGACAAGGATCTGCAGACGTTCGACTCGCTCGCAGCAGAAAGCTTTCGCAAGAAGTTCGACGACAAGCGCATCGACATGCGCGTCATCATCCCGGCCTTCATGATCTCCGAGCTCCGGCGTTCGTTCGAGATCGGTTTCCTCATCATCCTGCCGTTCCTCGTCATCGACATGATCGTGGCGACGCTGACCATGTCGATGGGCATGATGATGATGCCGCCGTCGATCCTCGCGCTGCCGTTCAAGGTGCTGTTCTTCGTGCTGATCGACGGCTGGAATCTGCTTGCTTCCGGACTGGTACGATCCTTCTCGTGAGGGCGATCACCGGCCCACGAGAATCGTTAAGGTTAGTAAAGAGTAATATTAACCATATGATTTTGCTGATGAATTCAATCCAGCTTTAATCCGGAAGCAAGATTCGGCGTGCTAGCAATGCGGCACGGCGGGTTGGACCCTATCCACATCAGTCCAAAGGCATGATGCCGCCCCTCCGTACCGGTGGAAGCCCGGTATGTCCCCTCGTGAAAATGTAACGCGTACATAAAGGGACATTCGCAATGTCAAGCCTGCTTACGAACTCGACCGCCATGACCGCACTCCAGACCCTGCGGTCTGTGAGCTCCCAACTCGCCAACACGCAGACCCGCATTTCCACCGGCCAGCGCGTCTCGACCGCCTCCGACAACGCCGCCTACTGGTCGATCGCGACCTCGATGCGCGCCGACAACGCTGCGCTCTCCGCGGTCTCAGATTCGCTCGGTCTGTCGGCCGCGACGGTCGATACTGAATATACTGCTCTGACCTCTGTTGTCGGTGACAGCAACGGCGGCCTGACCAAGCTGCAGTCGCTGCTGGTGGAAGCCAAGACGGCTGGTATCGACCGCACCAAGATTCAGGCTGACGTCACCCAGATCCAGCAGCAGATGCAGGCGACCGCGGCTGCGGCGACCTTCAACGGCGTGAATTGGCTGAGCACGACGACGGCAACGCCGACGACGGTCAACCTGGTGTCGTCCTATTCGCGCGTTGGCGGCACGCCGACCACCGGCTCCATCGCCCTGACCGTCGCCAACTACTCGCTCTATACCTCGTCGACCAGCGGCATCCTGGACAAGGTGAGCGGCGGTTCGTCGGTCAACACGATCGACATCAGCACGCTGACGGACTCGGCGGCTGACCAGACCACGCTCGATGGCTACATCGCGCAGGTCACTGGTGCGATCAACTCCGTGGCTTCGGCCGCGGCGAATCTCGGTGCCGTGAAGAACCGTATCTCGACCAACACCGACTTCGTGAAGTCGCTGATGGACTCGGTGAGCCGCGGTATCGGCCAGCTCGTCGATGCCGACATGAACCAGGAGTCCACCCGTCTGTCGGCCCTCCAGGTCCAGCAGCAGCTCGGCGTCCAGGCGCTCTCGATCGCCAACAGCAGCAGCCAGAGCATCCTCTCGCTGTTCCGCTAGGTCCGACGACAATCTGAGGGGCCGCGCTTCTCGCGAAGCGCGGCCCTTTCGTTTGAAGCAACGTCAAGCGCACGCCGAAACTTTGGCTTCGCTGTTGCGGCGAAGACACAGAGCCGCAAGCCCCGCACAAGCTTCGAGCGTTACGGTCGCCGTACGACAGGTTGGGCCCTCAACGCGCTTGCGCAGCCCAAAGGCATGACGCCGCCCTGTCGTACCGGTGCAAGTCCGGTATGTCCCCAAAACAACTCGATCTTCAAAGGGACATCAAAATGGGTTCTAGCCTTCTCACCAACTCCGCCGCCATGACCGCGCTGCAGACGCTGCGCAACGTCAGCTCCAGCCTGCAGACCACGGAAAACCGCATCTCGACCGGTCAGCGCGTCGCCACCGCGTCGGACAACGCCGCCTACTGGTCGATCGCAACTTCGATGCGCGCCGACAACGCCGCGCTTTCCGCCGTCTCCGACTCGCTCGGTCTGTCGGCTGCGACCGTCGACACCGAATATACCGCTCTGACCTCGGTTGTCGGCGACAGCACCGGCGGCCTGACCAAGCTGCAGTCGCTGCTGGTCGAAGCCAAGACCGCCGGTATCGACCGCACCAAGATCCAGGCCGACATCACCCAGATCCAGCAGCAGATGAAGGGCACCGCGGGTGCGGCAACCTTCAACGGCGTCAACTGGTTGAGCACGACGACGGCCACCCCGGCGACCTTCGACCTGGTGTCGTCGTTCTCGCGCGTCGGCGGCACGCCCACCATCGGCTCGATCACGCTGACGATCTCCAACTACTCTCTCTATACCTCGTCCACCAGCGGCATCCTCGACAAGGTGAGCGGCGGTGCATCGGTGGACACGATCGACATCAGCACGCTGACCGATTCGGCAGCCGACCAGACCACGCTCAGCGGTTACATCTCGCAGGTCACCGCCGCGATCAACTCGGTGGCTTCGGCTGCCGCCGACCTCGGTGCCGTCAAGAACCGCCTCGCGACCAACACCGACTTCGTCAAGACCTTGATGGACTCCGTGAACCGCGGTGTCGGCCAGCTCGTCGACGCTGACATGAACGCGGAATCCACCCGCCTGCAGGCGCTCCAGACCCAGCAGCAGCTCGGCGTCCAGGCGCTGTCGATCGCCAACCAGAACAGCCAGAGCATCCTCTCGCTGTTCCGCTAACCCTGAACGCGACCCGAGGGAGCCGCGCTTCTCGCGAAGCGCGGCTCTTTCACTTTGCGTACGTTGTTGGCGTGCCGGGAAAATCCCGACTTGGCGCCCCGAACTGTCGCTCCTCCCCGGTGCACTCACAGCGCCACAAGCTTCGCGCAAACTTCGCGTGCTATCGCCGCCGTTACGGCAGGTTGAGCGCGCTTTTTTGCAGCCCAAAGGCATGATGCCGCCCTGTCGTACCGGTGCAAGCCCGGTATGTCCCAACAATTTCAAGTCGTTTTCAGGGGACGTCAAACATGAGTTCTAGCCTTCTCACCAACTCCGCAGCAATGACCGCGCTGCAGACGCTGCGCAACGTCAGCTCCAATCTGCAGACCACCGAAAACCGGATCTCGACCGGCCAGCGCGTCGCCACCGCGTCGGATAACGCCGCCTATTGGTCAATTGCGACCTCGATGCGCGCCGACAACGCCGCGCTCTCCGCCGTCTCCGACTCGCTCGGTCTGTCGGCTGCGACCGTCGACACCGAATACACCGCGCTGACCGCCGTTGTCGGCGACAGCACCGGCGGCCTGACCAAGCTGCAGTCGCTGCTGGTGGAGGCCAAGACCGCCGGTATCGACCGCACCAAGATCCAGGCCGACATCACCCAGATCCAGCAGCAGATGAAGGGCACCGCCGCGGCGGCGACCTTCAACGGCGTGAACTGGCTGAGCACGACGACGGCGACGCCCGCGACGTTCGACCTGGTGTCCTCGTTTTCGCGCGTCGGTGGCACGCCGACCATCGGCTCCATCACGCTGACGATCTCGAACTACTCGCTCTACACCTCGTCCACCAGCGGCATCCTGGACAAGGTGAGTGCTGGCGCATCGGTCGACACGATCAGCATCTCAACGCTGACCGACTCGGCAGCCGACCAGGCCACGCTCGACGGTTACATCACGCAGGTCACGGCCGCGATCAACTCGGTAGCCTCGGCTGCCGCCGACCTCGGCGCCGTCAAGAACCGCCTCGCGACCAACACCGACTTCGTCAAGACCCTGATGGACTCGGTGACCCGCGGTGTCGGCCAGCTTGTTGACGCCGACATGAACGCGGAATCCACCCGCCTGCAGGCGCTCCAGACCCAGCAGCAGCTCGGCGTCCAGGCGCTGTCGATCGCCAACCAGAATAGCCAGAGCATCCTCTCGCTGTTCAAGTAAGCCTCGGCTTCGAAAGCGACCGTGCTCCCTTGGGAGCACGGTCCCGCCTCGACCGGCGGACGTGACGGCACATGACGTGCCCGCAATTGATTTCCTGACGCCAGACGTCAAAGCGACGTGTCGTTCGCGCGGGCGCTCGCTCGTTGCCGTTGAGCCGGTTGCGACGTCTGAACTTCCTGCAAAATTGCAACGCCTCGCCTGCGAAGCGACTTATTCGCATGCTCGCGCAACCCTCAGGCAAGGTTGGCAGCGGAGTGTCCTTGCCATCCGCATTGGTACGAGGTCACATGCTCAGTCGCGCGCAGCTACAGCAGCTGCTCAACAATCTGCTGGAACTTGGGCCGCGACGTCTGATGGCCTTGGGATTGATCGGCTTCGCCGTCCTCGTCACCGTGGTCGGCGGCGCCTATTATCTGAGCCGTCCGGAATACGAAACGCTTTATACCGGCCTCACGCGCGAAGACGTGACACGCATCGGGGCTGCGCTGCGCGAGCAGAACATCACCTTCGATATCAGCGCGGCCGGTGATGCCGTCTCGGTGCGACCGAGCCAGACCGCGCAAGCGCGAATGCTGCTCGCCGAGAAGGGGCTGCCGACCAGCGCCAATTCCGGTTACGAGCTTTTCGACAAGATCGGTTCGCTCGGGCTGACTTCATTCATGCAGGAGGTGACAAAGCTTCGTGCACTCGAAGGCGAGATTGCGCGCACCGTTCAGCTGATGAAAGGCGTCAAGGCGGCACGGGTGCACATCGTGATGCCGGTACGCGGCTCGTTCCGCGCGACGCAACAGCCGCCTTCCGCGTCGGTCGTGCTGCGCACTGACGGTGCGATCGAGGCGCGGACGGCGCAGTCGATCCGCCACCTCGTCGCGGCCGCCATTCCCGGCATGACGCGCGACAAGGTCACGGTGCTCGATGCCGACGGCTCGATGCTGCTGGCGGAGGAAGACGAGGCCAGCGCCGCGCCGACCAAGATGGCGAGCCTTCAGAAGACCGTCGGCGGAATGGTGCAGGAGAACATCCGCAAGGCGCTGACGCCCTATCTGGGGCTGGACAATTTCGAGGTCAGCGTCGCGCCCCAGCTCTCGACCGACAAGCGCCAGATCAACGAGACGGTCTACGATCCGGAGACACGCGCCGAGCGTTCCGTACGCAACGTTCGCGAAAACGAGAAGTCATCGAACGCCGACCGCTCGACGCCGACGACGGTCCAGCAAAACCTGCCGGACCAGCAGGTCAATGCCGGCGGCACCAAGAATTCCAGCGAGGACAAGACCCGCCGCGAGGACGTCACCAATTTCGAGGTCTCGTCCAAGACCACGACAACGGTCAGTGACGGCTACTCGGTCAAGAAGCTCTTCATCGCCGTGCTGGTCAACCGGGCTCGGCTGGTCGCCGACCTCGGCGACAAGACCAACCAGGCCATCGTCGACAGCAAGCTCGCCGAGATCAGCCAGCTGGCGGCAACCGCCGGCGGATTGGACAAGACGCGCGGCGACCAGATCCAGGTGACGGCGGTCGACTTCGTGGAGGGCTCGCGCGATCTGGCGCCGGTGCCGCCGATCAGCTTTGTCGAGATGATGAACAAGCAGCTCGGCAGCGTGATCAACGCGGTGACCATCCTGGCCGTCGCTTCGATGCTGGTCTGGTTCGGGCTCCGGCCGGCGGTCAACGGCATCCTGACCCATCGTGCAGCGCAGGAACAGAGCGAGGCGGCCGAAGCCGCTGAACTCGAAGCTGCCACGGCCCTCGCTTTGGCTGAGAGCCACGACCCCGAGCTCAATCTCGTCGAGGACCTCGAAGGCAAGATGCAGCGTACGCCGCAGAAGCGGCTCGAGCAGATCGTCCGCCTCGATCAGATGCAGGCGGCAGCAATCCTTAAGGACTGGATGCGACGCGAGGAGGCGGCATGAACGCGGCAATCGGAAAACTCCTGACGCAATTCGACGCCAACGGCCGGGCCAAGTCACCTCCGGCTCCGCTGCCCAAGGTCCAGGACGTGCTGACGAAGCAGAAGGAGGTTCGGCGCGAGCCGCAGCCCCAACCGCAGCGCGGGGAACGCCAGGCACAATCGCAGCCGCAACTTCAATCGCCGCCGCCGGCGTCTGCGCCGGAAGCAGCACCGCTGAACCTTCTCGAAGACGCCTATCGGCGCGGCCATGCTGCCGGTGTTGCGGAGGGTGAAGCCAAGCTCGCCGAAGAGCGGGTCCGCAGTGCGATCCGGCTGGGAGAGGAGCGGGCCAAATGGTCCGACCAGCAGGCCGTCGCGATCGTCAACGGCTTCGACGCGGCCTGCCGCGAGATCGAGAGCAACATCGCAAGCTCGGTGGCTCGGATATTGCTGCCGTTCCTCGCTGAAGCGGTCCGCGACAGGGCGATCGGATCCCTGGTCGAGCAGATCGCGGCGTTGACCTCGAACTCGCCCGTGTCGGTGTTCCGCGTCACCGGCCCCAGCGAGCTCATCGACCTCGTCAGGGCACAACTCAATCTGGCCGGCCGCACCGGTGTCGAATACCAGTCGGCCGACACCGTCGAGGTCCGCGTCCTTGCCGATCAGACCACGATCGAGACGCGGATCTCGACCTGGGTCGACCGGCTGAACGAGGCGCGCCGGTAGTCGCACCATGGAGGAGGTCAAGCACGAGCTGGTCATCATCCGCAGGCGGAGCGCCTTCGAGGACGAGAAGGCGCACGGCGGCGTCTGGAAGATCGCCTACGCGGACTTCATGACCGCGATGATGGCGTTCTTTCTGGTGATGTGGCTGCTCAACGCGCTGAATCAGGATCAGAAGCAGATTGTCGCAAGCTACTTCAATCCGATCAAGCTCGCCGAGAACGCGCCCGCGCCCAAGGGGCTCAAGGATCTCTCAAAGAAGGAGTCGACGCCGTTCGAGGGGCAGGACGGCCGGCGCAAGCCGGCCGGGCCGAACGAGGAGCGCCGCGGTGACTCGCCGACGGAAGAGAAGCCACCCTTCTACGAAGAGAAGGTCCTGTTTCGCGATCCCTATGCGACCCTCGCCGAGATCGCGACCAGCGCGAGCCAGGCCTCGGGCCAGCGGCGCGCCGGGGCTTTGACCTCTGCGGAGGAGGACGGCCTCAAGGGCGGCGATGCCTATCGCGATCCGTTCGATCCGGGCTACTGGAAGCTCGCGCCCGAGGCTTCGAAGGAAGCTGACAGGATCATGGAGGGCGAGCCGAAGGCGAGTGCTTCGGCACGCGACAATCAGGCCAGCACAAATCAGGGCGAGCCGCGCCGCGGCAGGACCGATGATGCCGGCGGCATTATGGCCCCCGACGCTCAGGCGTCGTCCACGAGCATATCGCCGCTGCTGCCGCCGGGTCCGGTGCCATCACCGTCTGCGCGCGAGGCCGCCATGCAGCCAAGCCCGCAGGCGAATCTTCAGGCCAACGCGACGCCGCAGGCGCGCCCGACCGATGCCCCAAAGGAGTCGGAGGCGCGCGATGCCACCCAGGCCCAGCAGCCGACCGTGAAGCAGCTCCAGTCCGCGATTGCCGACGCGCTGTCGGACATCAAGGCCGGCGCCGGCCCGGTGGCCGAGGTGCGCCAGGTCGAGGAAGGCCTGCTGATCAGCCTCACCGACGATGCGAGCTTTGGCATGTTCGCAGTCGGGTCGGCGGAGCCGCGGCCCGAGCTCATTCGCGTCATCGACAAGATCGGCCCGCTCATCGCAAAACGTCGCGGCACGATCATCGTACGTGGTCACACCGACAACAGGCCCTACAAATCTGACAATTACGACAATTGGCGGCTGTCCACCGCGCGCGCACAGATGGCTTATTACATGCTGGTCCGCTCCGGTATCGATGCCCAGCGGATCGAGCATGTCGAAGGCTATGCTGACCGGAGGCCGAAACTTCCGAACGATCCTGCGGCCGCGCAAAATCGACGGATCGAGATCCTGATCCGGGAGAAGCGTCCTTGACCAGACCGCTGCTCCGCACCGTTCTGTTGGTGCTGTTGTCGCTGGCCGCGACCCGTGCCTTTTCCGATCCAGCGCCTCCGTCGGGCGAGCCGTATGAACTCGTCCGCGCGCTGCAGGCGGTGCAAGACGGCATCGCCCGTGGCGATACCGCGGCGCATGGCAGCCACATCGCGCTGATCCGGCAGATCGGCGAAAAATTTCTTGCCGCCGATCCGAACGTGTGGAGCAACCCGCAGAACGGGCAGGCGGTCGTGATCTACCTGCTGTCCGGCGGCGCGCCGCAGATCGTTCGCAAGCTGCCGCGCGACAAGATCAGTGTCGACAAGGCGCTGTTCGACGGCGCGCTCGCTTATGTCGAGGGACGGCAGGACGAGGCGAGGGAGCTGCTCAAGGACGTCAAGCCGCGCACGATTTCGTCCGGCATGGGGGGGCAGGTGGCGCTGGTCCAGGGCGTGCTGTTCGCCCGGTCAGAGGCCTCGCTCGCGATCGAGCGTCTGGACGACGCACGCCTGCTGCTGCCCGGCACGCTGGTCGAGGAGGCGGCACTGCGGCGCGAGGTCCTTCTGGTCGGGCAGGCCGAGGACTTCGACAAGTTCGAGTTCCTGACGCTGGCCTATATTCGCCACTACCGCAACTCGGTCTATGCCGGCGATTTCTGGCAGCGTTTCTCCACGGGCCTGACACAATCGAATCTTGCGCTGGACGATCGTCGCTTTGCACGCGTCGCGGCGCTGCTGGAACATGTCGACCGCGCCAGCCGCCTCAAGCTGTATCTGGTGATTGCGCGCGGTGCGTTGATCCGCGGCAAGCTTACAGTCGTCAGCCTTGCGGCCGAGCGGGCGCTGACGCTCAGCGCCGATGCCGCGCCCGATCGGGAACGCGCACATTTCTATCGCGGCGCATCCCGCGCGCTGACCGACGAATATGACGGCGGTTTCGCCGAGCTGAGGGCGCTCGACCGGTCGAAGCTGGCAGAGCGCGATGTCCTGCTCCTCAACGCAACCCTCCAGCTCGCGCTCGACATTCGCAAGCCGGTCACGGGACCGGCGTCCGTCATGACGGCCGACAAGCCACCGCCCACGCCGGCACGGATCGATCTTGCCTCGTCCAACGCGACGCTCGCACGCGCAAAGTCGCAGCTCGGCGAACTGGAGCTTCTCACCAGGGATCATCGCCCATGACCAAGCTCACTGGAACCTCCGGACAGCTCTTCGCCGGTCTCGCCGAAAGCCTTGCGCGCGGGGTGACCCGGTCGACGAAAGGTGTGGCAACGCCAGGCACGAAAACCGCCGACGATTCCTCGTTTCACGATCTGCTCCACACCGTCTCAAACATGGCCAAGCGGGCTTTGGACGATCAGGAAACCGATACGGCCACCGATGCGACCACCAAAGTTGCCCCGGCGCGCCCGCGCGTGAGACAGTTGAGCGAGCCTGGCACGTCGAAGGATGAACCGGTGCACGAACGCACCGAGGAGACCAGATCGTCGAACAAGCCGGAGCAGGTCGATCCGGTAGCGAAGGCTGATGTCTCGCCCAGATTGGGCCTCCCCGCGATGCTGGGGCAGGAGCTCGCTGCCGCGCAGGCGGCGGCAATGCAGACACCACAGCCGTCCGGCGACAAGAAGGAGACGTCGGCCCGGGACGAGCGTCCGTCAGTGGCAAAGCAGGGCATCAGCGACGCAAGGGCGGCGGCAGACGTCGCCGGATCCACCGCCGCGCCTTCGTTTGTGGCGCGTTCCGGCGGCGACACGTCCCTCGCGCGCGGGCAGGCGGCCGCAGGTGCACAGGCTGCAGCGATGCCGCAGGGAAGTGCCGCTCCGACGGATGCCATGCCGGCAACGCCGGGCTTCGAAGCCGTCGCGGCGAATGTCGAGCGCGCCGCAAAGTCCGCGGGCCGCGACGCCTTGCCTGAGACGACCAAGGTCACGGTCGTCCAGCAGGAGACTCATCTGCCTCCCGTGGGGCCGTTCAGTGCGACCCAACAGGTGGCGAACGCCGTGGTGTCCGAGCTCAAGAGTTCACCCGCGCCGGCCGCGTCCGCCGCGACGGATCTCTTGGGCAGGCAGAACAATGCCCCGGACCAGCCGCTCAAGATCCTCACCGTCAATCTCGAGCCGCCTGATCTCGGCAATGTCACCATGCGTCTGCGTCTCGTCGGCAACGAGGTCTCGGTTCAGCTCGCCGCCGAACGCAAGGACACTACCATGATGCTGGATCAGCAGCGCGATCAGATCCGCGACCTGATGCAGTCGGCAGGATATGTCGCCGACGTCGCGCCGGTGCAGCACGGTTCGCTCGACGGGTTCCAGTCGGGATCTGGCCAGTCGCAGCCGCATCTCTCCGGCCAGCAACAGCAATCATCGCAGTCGCAAGGCGCGTTCGGCGGTGCAGGCACGTCCGGCCAGTCCGACGGCGGCGCCAGGCAAGCCCGCCAAGACCAGCAGCCCAACCAGGAGGCACGCCATGATCAGGACGTGGCGCCACATACTCGTCGCGGCCCTGTTTATTTGTAATGTCGGCGCCGCCGCGGCGGCGACTGACACTGCGCGCCCTTGCGAGCGCGAGATGGCGCGCGCCTCGCAGCAGCACGGAATTCCGCTCGGCATCCTCTATGCGGTCGGTCTCACCGAGACCGGCCGCCGCGGCGCGCTCTATCCTTATGCATTGGGCGCCGAAGGGCAGACCGTGTTCGCCAAGGACATGGACGATGCGATCGCGAATTTCGAGGCGATGCGGGCCAGGGGCATCAAGCTGATCGATCTCGGCTGCATGCAGATCAATCACTATTTTCACGGCGACAAATTCGCGTCGGTGCGGGCGATGTTCGATCCGGCGGAGAATGTCGACTACGCCGCGCGTTTCCTGAAAGAGCTGAAGCAGCGCGAGGGAAGCTGGACCATGGCGGTCGCCCGCTACAATGCCGGTCCCAACAATCAACCGGCGCAGAAGCGCTACGTCTGCCACATCGTTGCGCATCTCGTCTCCAGCGGCTTCGGCGCGTGGACCGACAAGGCGCGCTCGTTCTGTCAGCTCAAGACGACATGAAACGACGACCTGAGATGGCGAGGCACGACATCAAGTTGTGCATCGCCACCAACCATCAGCCCCGCGCAAGCAAGACCCCGCATTGTAATTCCAATCTGCCAAAGGAGCCCACTACATGAGCCTGTATGGTGTTATGCGCACCGGCGTTTCCGGGATGAACGCGCAGTCCAACAAGCTGTCGACGGTCTCGGACAACATCGCGAACGTCAACACGGTCGGCTACAAGCGGGCTTCGACGGAATTCTCCTCGCTGATCTTGAAGAGCGGCTCCGGCAACTACGACTCCGGCGCGGTCGAGACCACGGTCCGCTACGCCATCACCGATCCCGGCAATCTCCAGTTCACGACCTCGACGACGGACCTCGCGGTCCAGGGCAACGGCTTCTTCGTCGTGCAGGATGCGAACGGCAACAACTTCCTCACGCGTGCCGGCTCATTCGTGCCCGACAGCACCGGCAACCTCGTCAACACCGCCGGCTTCCAGTTGATGGGCTACAACATCCAGAACGGCGCCGTCCCCAACGTGGCCGCCAATGGCTTCGGTGGCCTCCAGGTCATCAACGTCAACCAGATGGCGTTGCAGGCCTCGCCCTCGACCAAGGCGACTGTGGCGGCCAATCTGGATCCGAGCGCGGCGATTGTCGCTGCTCCGGCGGCTGCCGCTGGTCCGGGCAACTACACGTCGAAGACGTCGATGGTGACCTACGACAACATCGGCAACGCCGTGACGCTCGACGTCTATGCCGCGAAAACCGCTGCGAACACCTGGGACATCGAAGTCTACAACGGCGCAGCCTTGCTGACGGGTGGTCCCTCGGCTGCGACCAGTTTCACCTTCAACGTCACGGCGGCCGGAAAGGGCGCGCTGGCCGCAGCGAGCCCCAAGACGCTCGCGTTCACCGTCCCCGGCGGCTCGGCCTTCACCATGGACCTCTCGGCCATGACCCAGGTTGCCTCCAGCTTCGACTTCAAGGCGACCGTTGATGGCAACGCGCCGTCCTCCGTCGAGAAAGTCAACATCGACAGCAAGGGCGTGGTGAGCGCTGTGCTCAAGAACGGCACCCAGTTGCCAAGCTTCCAGGTTGCGCTCGCAACCGTGCCGAGCCCGGATCACATGACGCCGGAGGTCGGCAATGTCTATTCGCCGAACCTTGATTCCGGAAACGTGCAGGTCGGTCTGGCCGGGCAGGGTGGCCTCGGAACCATCCAATCCGGCGCTCTCGAAGACTCCAACGTCGATCTTGCGAGCGAACTGACCGACATGATCTCGGCGCAGCGCGGCTTCACCGCGAACTCGAAATCATTCCAGACCGGCGCAGATCTGCTTGACGTCGTCGTCAACCTGAAGCGCTGAGTAGCTCAACGCCGATTCCGGGCAAGAGAACGTTCAAGAGCACGCCATGTCCCTTACCTCAGCCCTCGATTCGGCCCGCAACTCGCTCATGGCGTCGGGCATCCAGTCCTCGACGATCTCGCGCAATATCGCCGGTGCCGGTTCGACCGGCTATTCGCGCAAGATCACCGAGCTGGATAATCTTCCCGGCGCCGGCGTTTATGTCGCGGCGATCCAGCGCGCCGCCTCTTCGGGCCTGTACAGCAACGTCCTGACCGCGACCTCGGCAGCCGCAACGCAGAGCGCGATCTATGCCGGTCTCCAGAAGATCGCCGCTGCCACGGTGGACGATCCGCAGCTCGACCAGTCGCCGACGGCGCAGCTCAACGCGCTGAAGCAGGCGCTGCAGCAATATGCCAACGCGCCCGATAACACCACGCTGGCTCAGGCCGCCGTCACCTCCGCCAAAGACATGGCGACCGCGCTCAACCAGGCGACCGAGACCGTGCAGTCGGTGCGCGAGGGTGCGGACGCCGACATGAAAACGTCGGTCCAGAACATCAACCAGCTGCTCTCCCAGTTCCAGACGGTAAATACGGCGATCGTGAAGGGTACAATCGCCGGAGACGACGTGACTGACTATCTCGACCAGCGCGACAGCATCGTCTCGCAATTGTCGCAGGAGGTCGGCGTCACGATGACGATCCGCACCAACGGCGATGCAGCCCTCTACGCCGACAGCGGTGCGGTGCTGTTCGACAAAACGGCGCGGGCGGTAACTTTCGCTCCCACCACATCGTATTCGGCGAGCATCACGGGTAACGCGGTCTTCATCGACGGCGTGCCGGTGACCGGCGCCAATTCGGTGATGCCGATCAAGTCCGGCAAGCTTGCCGGACTCGCCCGACTGCGCGACAGTGACACGGTCACCTATCAGAGCCAGCTCGACGAAATCGCCCGCGGCCTGATCAATGCTTTCAAGGAAAGTGACCAAACGGCCGCTGCGCTGCCCAACGTTCCCGGTCTCTTCACGTACCCTGGCGCGCCGACGATGCCCGCGAGCGCCACCGTCTCGGTGGGCCTCGCCGGCGCGATCTCGGTCGCGGCGTCGGTCGATCCCGCCTTGGGTGGCAACCCGAATTTGCTGCGCGACGGTGCCATCAGCGGGAACCCGGCCTATAACTACAACATTGTGGGCAACGGCGGCTTTTCGGCCCGGCTGCAGCAGCTCATCGGCAACATGGATGCCTCGCAGCCGTTCGATGCGACAACGCAGGGCAAGCCGAACGGCAGCCTGATCGACTACGCATCGTCGTCGACCAGCTGGATCGAGAACCAGCGCAAGGCCGCCAACGACAGCTCTCAATATCAGAACACGCTGCTGGACCGCAGCACGACGGCGCTGTCGAACGTCAACGGCGTCAACATGGACGACGAGATGTCGTTGATGCTCCAGGTCGAGCGCACCTATTCGGCGTCCTCCAAGATCATTTCGACCGTTGACCAGATGTTGCAAACCTTGCTAGCCGCCGTGGGGAATCCGTGATGATGAGCGCCAACTACGTTTCCACCCTCGTGCTACACTCGTCCCTGCGGTATTCGATCACGAACAACCAGGCGGCGCTGAGCAAAGCGTCGACGGAAGCGACCACCGGCCGCTTCGCCGATGTCGGCCTGCAGCTCGGGGCGACGACGGGGGGCGACGTCACCTTGCGGGCGGACCTCAGCTTCGCCGACCAGCTCGTCGATACCAACGGCTTGGTCGCGGGACGCCTGGACGTGACCCAGGACCGCATCACCCAGCTCGGGTCGACCGCTACTGATTTCCTCAAGGACCTGATTGCGGCCCGCAGCACCGATGGTGGCGGGCGGATCATCCTGCCGCCGGCGTCCTCCAATCTCCAGGACCTGATCGGCGCACTGAACGTCTCCTACAATGGCT
Organism: Bradyrhizobium manausense; assembly: GCF_001440035.1. Lineage (GTDB taxonomy): Bacteria > Pseudomonadota > Alphaproteobacteria > Rhizobiales > Xanthobacteraceae > Bradyrhizobium > Bradyrhizobium manausense. The sequence goes on from NZ_LJYG01000026.1 coordinate 131,167, forward strand.
CGTTCCTGTTCTCGGGCATCAACACGCAGACCCAGCCGATCACGCCTTACCAGGCCGGCTCGGCCAGCAAAAACAAGGTCGATGCCGATTTCCTTGCGGCCTTCGGCTTCACGCAATCCTCGGCCAGCGTGAACACCATTACGCCGGCCCAGATGCAGACATTCCTCAACGGTCCCTTCGACGCCGAGTTCGCAAGTCCTGCCTGGAACACCAACTGGTCAACGGCCACCGACCAGGTCATGCAAAGCCGCATCTCGACGACGGAGATCGCCGATACATCCGTCAGCGCCAACCAGACCGGTTTTCGCAAGCTCGCCGAGGCTTATACGATGATGGCCGATCTCGGGAACGCGAACCTCGACCAGTCGACGTTCCAGGTGGTGGTGGACAAGGCCATCGGCCTCGTCGGCAGCGCCATCACCGACCTCGCAACGCTGGGCGGCGACATGGGCACGGTCCAGCAGCGGATCACCAACGCGACCGACAAGCTGAAGACTCAGAAGGACATTCTGAACAATCAGATCGTCGGCATAGAGAAGGTCGATCCGACCGAAGCGTCGGTACGCGTCAACACGCTGCAGACCCAGATCCAGACGGCGCTCGCACTGACCTCGCAGCTCCAGAAGATCAGTCTCATCAACTATCTCTGAGCACGAGCCGCTTACGCTTTCAGTTTCCTGCGCAGAGTATTACGGATGACTTTTGAAGCCTATGAGACGGTCGTTGAAGACAGCGGCCATGAGGCGCGAGGGCGGGAGCGCCAGGCGCTCAGCCTCGGCATCGACCGGCTGGAGCGGCTCCAGCGGGAGTGTTTCAGCATTGAGGATCAGGTTCAGAGCCTGCTCTATGTCCGGCGGCTGTGGACCATCTTCATCGAGGATCTGGCACATCCCGAGAACGGCCTGCCCGAGCAGCTGCGCGCCGACATCATCTCGATCGGCCTGTGGGTCGTCAAGGAAGCCGATCGCCTTCGCGAGGAAAGATCGAACGACGTGGCGCAGCTCGTCGAAATCAACCGCCTGATACGAGACGCGCTTTAATGAAGATCTCCTTGCGAGCGGGCGAACGGGTCTACATCAACGGCGCGGTGTTGCGCGTGGACCGCAAGGTCTCGCTCGAGCTCGTCAATGATGTGATGTTCCTGCTGGAAGGGCAGGTGATGCAGGCTGCCGACGCCACCACGGCGATGCGCCAGCTTTATTTCATCGTTCAGCTCATGCTGATGAACCCGACGGATGTCGGCGCCGCCGCCTCCCTCTATGGGCAGCACCACGCGGCCCTGCTGGCCGTTTGTGAGAACCGCGAGATGCTGGACGGGCTCGCCGCGATCGACGAGATGGTCGGCGGAACCCGCTACTTCGAGGCGCTCAAGCGGATCCGGGCGCTGTTCCCTCTCGAGGAGGCGATCCTGGCCGGCACCACCACCAAATCTCCATTCAAGGCTGCCTGACAGCGGAGAGGCCCATGAACGTTCCCAGCGCGACCGATACCACGAGCACCAATTCGACCAGCTCGACCTCGTCCAGCTCGACGCCGTCAAGCAGCGGAGTCGACTACAACACCTTCCTCCAGCTCCTCATCGCCGAGATGAAAAACCAGGATCCGACCAATCCGACGGATACGTCACAATACATGAGTCAGTTTGCCCAGCTGTCGACGGTCGAGCAGGCCATGCAAACCAACACGAAGCTGGATGCGCTGCTGTCCTCCCAGTCGCTGTCGCAGGCGGACGGGCTGATCGGAAAGAATGTCAGCTTCACCGACTCGACCGGAGCGACGTTCACCGGCAAGGTCGCTTCGATCTCGATCAACAGCAACGGCTCCGTCGCGACCCTCCAGGACGGCACCAAGGTGGCGGTCGGCCCCGGTCTGACGATCAGCAACTAACCATGAACGAGCGGGACGCCCTCGACCTCGTCCAGGCGGCGATCTGGACCATCCTCGTTGCCTGCGGACCCGCCGTCGGCGCGGCGATGCTGGTCGGCATCGTCATTGCGCTGATCCAGGCCCTGACCCAGATCCAGGAGGCGACGCTGACCTTCGTTCCGAAGATCATCGTCATCCTGGTGGTCGTGGCCATCTCCGGCTCCTTCATCGGCGCCCATCTCTCCACCTTCACCGAGATGGTCTATGCGCGGATCGAGCACGGCTTCTGATCCGCCGGCCACCACCCTCGCGTAAGCTTTGCGGGGCAGATTGCAGGGCGGACCCTGCTGCTCGGTGACCTATGGCCGATACGTTAGCTGCTAGCCTGCCGAATCCGCGACGCTTCGGCGCGGACGCCGTCTTCGCTGGCGGTATCGTGACCATGCTCACGATCCTGTTCCTGCCGATCCCTCCCATCCTGATCGACCTCGGCCTCGCTTTTTCGATCGCCCTGGCGGCGCTGATCCTGATGGTCGCGTTGTGGATCCAGCGGCCGCTCGATTTTTCCGCCTTCCCGACCGTGCTCCTCATCGCGACGATCCTGCGGCTCGCACTCAACGTCGCAACCACCCGCCTGATCCTGTCGCGCGGCGGAGAGGGCGAGACCGCTGCCGGCCACGTCGTCGCCGGCTTCTCGAAGTTCGTCATGGGCGGCGACTTCGTCATCGGATTGATCATTTTCGCGATCCTGGTCACGGTGAATTTCGTCGTGATCACCAAGGGCGCAACGCGTATCGCCGAAGTCGGCGCGCGCTTCACCCTGGACGCCATCCCCGGCAAGCAGATGGCGATCGACGCGGACCTCTCTGCAGGCCTGATCGATGACAAGGAAGCCCAACGCCGGCGCCGCGAGCTCGAAGAGGAGAGCTCCTTCTTCGGCGCGATGGACGGTGCCTCGAAATTCGTGCGCGGCGATGCCATCGCCGGCCTGATCATCACGGCGATCAACATTTTCGGCGGCATCATCATCGGTGTCACTCATCACGGTCTGACCCTGTCTCGCGCCGCCGACGTCTACACAAAACTCTCCGTCGGCGACGGTCTGGTCACGCAGATGCCGGCACTGATCGTGTCGCTGTCGGCGGGTCTGCTGGTGTCCAAGGGCGGCACCAGAGGCTCGGCGGAGCAGGCGGTGCTGCGGCAGCTCGGCGGCTATCCACGCGCGGTGTCTGCCGCCTCCTTAATGATGTTCGTGCTTGCCTTGATGCCGGGGCTGCCGATGGCACCGTTCGTGCTTCTGGGCGGCGTCATGGCCTTCGTCGGCTACTCGCTGCCGAAGCGGCAGGCGGCCGCGAAGCAGAAGGAGGATGCGCGCAAGGCCGAAGAGCGCGCCCAGAACGACGCCAAGGAATCGGTCAAGGAATCGCTCAAGACCGCCGAGGTCGAGCTGTCGCTCGGCAGCCATCTGTCGGTTCACCTGCTCGGCTCGCGCAACGAGCTTGCCCACCGCGTCGCCAAGATCCGCAAGAAATTCGCCAAGCAGTACGGCTTCGTCATCCCCGAGATCAAGCTGTCGGACAATCTGGCGATCGACCCCAAGGGATACCAGATCCGGATCCACGACACGCGCGTCGCCCATGGCGAACTCCGCATCGGCGAGGTGATGGTGCTGGTGGACAAGGACGGCAAGCCCGATGTGCCCGGTGACGAGGTGATCGAGCCCGCCTTCGGCATGAAGGCGCTGTGGGTGACGGAAGCCTTCACCGAGGAGGTCAAGCGGCAGGGCTGCAAGCCGGTCGACAATTTGTCGGTGCTGCTCACGCATCTCAGCGAAGTGCTGAGGGCAAATCTGTCGCAGCTGCTGTCCTACAAGGACATGCGCGCACTGCTCGACCGACTCGAACCCGAATACAAGCGCCTTGTCGACGATCTCTGCCCGTCGCAGATCTCCTATTCCGGCCTGCTGGCGGTCCTGAAGATCCTGCTGGGTGAGCGGGTGTCGATCCGGAATCTGCATCTGATCCTCGAGGCGATCGCCGAGATCGCGCCGCATGTCCGGCGCTCCGAGCAGGTTGCCGAGCACGTGCGGATGCGGCTGGCCCAGCAGATCTGCGGCGACCTCTCCGACAACGGCGTGCTCAACGTCCTTCGCCTCGGCAATCGCTGGGATCTCGCGTTCCATCAGAGCCTGAAGCGCGACGCCAAGGGTGACGTCGTCGAGTTCGACGCCGATCCTCGGCTGATCGAGCAGTTCGCGACCGAAGCCAGCGCCGCGGTCCGGAAGTTCACCGAGGACGGCACCAGTGTGGTGCTGGCGGTGACGCCGGAGGCCCGACCCTATGTGCGCATGATTTTGGAGCGGGTGTTCCCGACCCTGCCGATCCTGTCGCATGTCGAGGTCGCTCGCAGCGCCGAGATCCGGGCGCTCGGAGCCATTTCGTGATCATCGGCCTCACTGACCACGTGCTCGTCACGTTCATCGTGTTCTGCCGCATCGGCGCCTGCCTGATGCTGGTGCCTGGCTACTCCAGCGTGAACGTTCCGCCGCAAATCCGCCTGTTCGTCGCCCTGGTCACGACCTTCGCGCTGGCGCCGATTCTTGTCGCCATCCTGAAGCCGCTCGTCGACGGCGCCTCGCCCCCTTCGCTGGCGCTGCTGATCGGCACAGAGCTTCTGGTCGGCGGCGTCATCGGTCTCGGCGGGCGTGTGTTCTTCCTCGCGCTCCAGACCATGCTCACCGTGATGGCGAGCGCGATCGGGCTCAGCAGCATCCCGGGCACGCCCGTCGGCGACACCGATCCGGCGCCGCCCGTGGTGCCGCTGATCATGGCCGCCGTCACCACGCTGTTCTTCCTGACTGATCAGCACTGGCAGGTGTTGCGCGGGCTGATGAACTCCTACGACGTCTGGCATCCCGGCGAGAAGCTGACCGGCGAGATGGCGCTGAACCAGCTGGTGAGCCGTCTCGCCGACGCGTTCGTGCTGACGCTGCGGATCACCAGCCCCTTCATCGTCTATTCCGTCATCGTCAATTTCTCGGTTGGTCTCATCAACAAGCTGACCCCGGCGATACCGGTCTATTTCGTCTCGGTGCCATTCGTCCTGTTCGGTGGTTTCCTGCTGCTCTATCTCACCAGCGACGAGCTGCTGGCGCAATTCATGCTGGGCCTGTCGTCATGGCTGGCGGGATGATTGGGTCATGACCTCGCGCGCGGACAAGCTCGGTCGAATCGTCTCGCTGATCAAGCTTCAGCTCCGGCTGTCCGAATGGCAGCTCTCACAATTGCGGCAACAGGAGCAGACCATGCAGGATGAGCAGGCCTGGCTGGTGGGAACGCTGAACGAAGGCAAAACGCCGGCCGGATCGTCCAGCGATTCGATTGCGCGGCGCCTCAACAGGACCAGCGTCGGCGCTCGCGCCGTGCAGGAACGCGCCGCGATGCAGCTCGACAAGGTCCGCTCGGAGACCCGGCGTGTGAAGCAGCTCGAGGAGGTCGCCAGGGCGGCGCTCGCCGACAAGCTGCGCGCCGCAGAGAAGCGCTCGCTCGAAGACATGATGGGAATACACGCCGCCGCGCGCGATCTGACGCCGCGGCCAACCACCCGGGCCAAGACATGATCGTAACACCGACATCCGACCTCGTTCTTGATGTCCTCGACGCCGCCGATCCGGTGACGCAGCGGATGGCGACGGCGAAGCTGGAGTCGCTGAGATCGTCGGGCGTCGATTTTGCTGCGACGATGGATGCGACGGCCAGCAAGGCGGCCGATCAATCCGCCGCAAGTGTGACGGAGGCGCAATCGGGGTTGGTGAACGGGCCGCCGGTGCAGGTGATCAAGAAGCCTGGCCCGGACGAGGTCTATCGCAAGTTCGAAGCGTTCATTCTCCAGACCTTCGTCGAGACGATGCTGCCGAAGGAGTCTGACGAAGTATTCGGCAAGGGCACCGCGGGCGGCATCTGGAAATCGATGCTGGCCGAGCAGCTCGGCGCCCAGCTCGCGAAGGGCAAGGGGATCGGAATTGCCAAGCAGCTCGCGGCCGCGCATCCGGCAGGCCCGGAGGCCGCGGGCAAGTCGGACTGATGGATATTGGACCTGGGTGACGAAAGTTGAGGGGTGGATTTGCTATGCAGGTAGAACAAGGCGCGACGGCCCAGGTGATGGAGCAGCCGGTCATTGAGCAACACGTCCTCGACATCGAGGCCGTGACGGAGGCTGCGCCGAGCGACGTTCTGTTGCCTGCGCTCCTGCCTCGTGTCGCCAGCGACATGACGCCCGACGACCCTGAAGCGGCGAGGTTGGAGGTGGTGCGGTCCGAAGAGGTCCGCGGATTGCTGGTCGCAATTCGCCGGCTCGAAACCATTGTCGAGGAGGAGACTATCGCGCTCGCCACCGGACAGAAGGTCGACTTCGACGACTTCAGCGCCCGCAAGAGCCGGAGCATGCTCGAATTCGTCCGCCTGATGCGGGCGCGGATGCATCTCGGCAGCGAAACCGAGATCACCGACGAAATTCAGCGGCTGCGCGAGAAGCTCGAGCGAAACCGCTCTCTCCTCGAAATGCACTACGACGCCGTACGTGAGGTCGCGAGCATCATCCTCAGGGCGATCAAGGAAGCCGAATCGGATGGCACGTACACCGGTCGCGCAGCGCAGGACAGAAAATGATCAAGCTGGTGCTGGCCGGGCTCTGGGTATGCATCCTCACCGCGGGGACGAGCTATGGGGTTGCCTATTGGAAGGAAAATGGCAGCCTGCTGCCCGCGAAGGACGAATATCTTGAAGGGCTGCAATACCAGAAGACGCGGGCGCTGAGCGTGCCCATGGTCGAGGGCGGCGCTGTGCAGGGCTACATCGTCGCGCGCTTCGTCTACACAGTTGAGGCGAAGACCATGCACCAGCTGACCGTTCCGCCGGAGCCGTTCGTCGTCGACGAGGCCTTCCGCAGGATCTACGCTGACGACAAGCTCGATTTCAGGAAGCTCGCCCGTTACGATCTCTCCGTCCTCACCTCGGCGATCAAGCAGCGCGTCAACGATCGGATGCAGGCCGACATCGTCCAGGACGTCCTGGTCGAGGACTTCAACTACGTCTCCAAGGAAGAATTCCAGCAGAAGCCGTAGTGCGCCGGTCCGCGAAACCGCGCAGGCCTGACGACTCCCGGCCGTCAAAAACAACCGGCCCCTGCGGGAGCTTCCCGCAGGGGCCGGGGGTCGTTTGCGAGCCGGCTTGCCGCGTCAGTTGCCGGCCGGGTAGGCCGCAGGCGCGGCATGAGCCCGGTTCAGGAGGATGCCGACCTCGTCGAACTCCTGCATCGGCTCGTCGATCGTCTCGTTGGCCGGGATGTTGAGCCGGTATCCGACATAGCGGCGGGCCACGATCGCGTCGAAACCGAGGCGGTCGCGGAGCTTTTTGCGTAGCTTGCTGACGTGACTTTCGATCACGCTCTCGTCGAAGGTGGATTCAAAGATGCCGTAGACCGCGTTGAAGATCTGCGTCTTGGTGATCCATTTGCCGTGGTTGCTGACCATATATTCGAGGATGCGCAGCTCGCGGCGGGGCAGCGTCAGGGCGTGGCCCGCGATTTCGGGGTCACGTCCGTTGAAGAAGACCTGGATCCTGGTCTCGCAGGGCCTTGGCAACTCTCCGACCCGGCGGCGAGCGATCGCGGCCGTTCGGGCGAGGATCTCACGCAGATGGATCGGTACGTGGACGACGTCGTCCACACCGGATTCGAACAGCTCCAGCGTATTCTTGAGCATCTTTTGGCCGCTCATTGCGATGATCGGAGCCGCAGACCGCTTGCGCATCGCCCGCGGCAGGCTTCCGCGGGCATCGCAGTCCCCCAGAAGGAAGGCATCGACGGCTGCAAGGTCCGATTCACTCGCGGATTGCAGCCAGTCCCAGAATTCTCCGGAGGAGAAGCCGATCGACGATACGCCTTCGCGAACGAGCCCTCCTACGTAGCTGTTCGTGACGCTCTCGCGATCATCAACGATAATATACATCAGTCTTTCGCCCCTGTTTCGCACTTGCTGTAGCCGGGAGGTTTGTTGTGATGCCCCGGTTCGGCGGCCATGCTGTTTGACGATATTCCCTCCCGCGAACCGTTATTGTGGTCTCGATATTCGCGGGCAGCCCTACGCATTCAGTGCCCACATGTGTGGGCCTGCTACTTCGACTCGATACTGAACGCTTACTGCGTGAAGCCCGGCGGGTGTCTACAGATCACCTTGCGGGGCGGATTGAGATAGCGACGTAGTACAGCTGCGTTACGTTGCTCATCGCGTCCGAACGCCACTGAACTCTGTCGATCTCCTCGCCAACGGGCGAGAATCACTTAAGACAGACCGTAACAATTGCCGATTTCCGATCAAGCGTGCGGAACAAAGCGTTTGCTACGTGTGCTTGATGCTGTTGGTTTGTTTCCAGTTGTCTCTTTGTATGTCCGAACGCATCAGTTGATTTGAAATTCGAACCAGTTTTGCACCTTAGCGGTTATAAAGTTCCTATGCCCGTACAAACAAAGCCATTTTGAGTCGTGTCACTGAGCCGTCATACCGGGGATTTTCAACCCGGGATTGACTCCTCTGGCCGGGGACTCACGTGCGACAATTCGACTCATGTATGGCGGCGAGACTCCAGCTTGGCAAAATCTTGGCGAGTGTGTGTCTTTCGAGTCGCACTTTTGAGTCACGCATGATGCGCCAGACTCGCCTGTGCTTCATGCGCGACGAAAAAGTTCTGACGCGCACGTTTCAGGCAAGCTTCGCCAACTAGCTTCGTTCGACAGATCAAAACGAACGGAGCATTTTCAAATGTTGTCCGATGGAAAAACGCGTCCCGCTGAAGCTGCGGATTTGACCGCGGCTGCGAAGCTTGCTCCGGACACACGCGATACCAAGCCCAATAATAACACGCGCACGGCCAAGCCCGCGGCAGGCGCGAAGCCTGCATCATTGTCGAACGACGAAGCCGCAGCGAAAGAGGCGCTCGAAGGATTGAAGCGCATTCGTGCCAAGGCGCGCCTCGACAAGATGGCGATACCAAAGCCTGCGCCTGCCGTCATCAAGCCGGCGATGATCGTAGCCAAGCCGCCGCCGCCGCGCCCGGCTTGGGTCGTTCCGCTCGCGACACTGGCGATTGCCGCCATCCTGGTGGTCTGCGCGTGCACCGGCGTTATTGCCTATCTCACCACGCAGCCGGGCCAGACCAATGCCACGGCCAATGCGGAGATCAGGAATCTGCGCGAAACGGTCGCCCAGCTCCGCAAGCAATTGTCCGGCGTATCAGAGAATCTCGATGGCCTGCGCACCGCGGTCGATCAATCAAGCAAGGCAACCAGCGATCGTTTCGGCCGGTTTGCCGAAAATCTGGATCGTATCGAGCGAGTCAGTTCGTCTTCGACGGCGAAGCTCGACAGGCTCGCCCAGGCCCAAATCCAGGCGCCGGTGCAAGTCGCCGCGCAGCCGTCGCCGGCGATGCCGGTGATCGCGTCGGTGGCCGCGCCGGAGACCACGGGCTCGGTGGCTCCGGTCGAGCGCAGCTCGGCGCCGCGCAAAGTGGTCAAGGGCTGGTCGGTTCGCCAGGCCTATGAGGGCATCGCGATCCTGCAGGGCCCGAACGGTGTCGTCGAGGCCGTGCTCGGGCAGCAGGTGCCGAATCTCGGTCGGATCGAGGAGATCAGGAACGAGAACGGCCGTCTCGTCGTGGAAACCAGCGGCGGCGGTGTCATCTATTCAGCACGCAAGTGAGCGGCGGAGGCTTCTATTGTCGGTGATGCTCGAAGCTGGTGCATAGCAGCTCGATCTCGGCCTCCGCGATCGGCGCACGAAACAGCCGGCAGGTGAACTCGACCGTCGACTTGTTCTCGGAAGCTGTGCGATCCTCCCGCAGGAAGATGCATCGCTTGCAGATGTCGGTGTGGTGCCGCTGTTCGGCGGCATCCGCCTGATCGAGCACTTGACGCAACGTGTCGCGGAAGCGAAGCTTGCTGTCATCGTCGAGAACGGCGAAGGCATCGACCAGGCCGTTGACCGGATCGCGGGCCAGAAACTTCTTGCCTTGCTGCGTCACGCTAAGCATGACCGAGCGCTTGTCCTTGGAGGAGCGGGTTCGCTCCACATAACCGAGGCGTTCGAGCTCGCCGATGATGAAGGAGGCGGTGCCGCGCGTCGTGCCGACATAGCTTGCCAGCGCCGACGGCGTCCGTGAGAACCGATTCGCACGGAAGAGGAAGCGCAGCGCCATCCACTCGCGATCCCGCATGCCATGCTTGGTGCCTTCGAACCACAGGATCCGCGCCACCTGTCCCAACAATTCGATTGCTTCGCGAGCCAAATTCATTTCGATGCCAGATAGGATCAAGCTTTGTTCAATTGAGCGTTCGGGGGCGCAATCGCTGCGGGTTCGGAATGAAGCCGTCTAGCGTTGCTTCGCGCGAGACCAAAAGAACATGCCGCGCTTGGAAGACGCTTCTCCGTTCTGGAGATGGAACATTCGGGAGTGGAACTAGAGCGTCACAAAGAAAGTTCGAGTAAACTGCAAAGCTCAACTGATCCGAAAATTTCAGTCAAATGGTGCGGGCCCGCTGTGTTCGGGCAACATCATGTGTTGCTGCGGCAACGATCCCGGGCAAGGGGCGGGCGAACCCGATTTTTCGGTTAATGGATGTTGCGACGCAATGCGGCCACACGGTTAAATCGGGCACGGAAATCGTACCGGGAAATTCGCGAGTGCCGTCAGGAGGCATTCAGTTCGCGGGCGCGCTGGTTGGCGGCTGGCTGGCAGATCGTCTCGGCCTCAAGCCGGTGATGATCCGGCCGCAGCTCGCAAGATCAAGGTCGGCTCCGAGGAGATGCCGGCCACAGCGCATCGAGACCGTGCCGATAGGTCGGATAGGCCAGCGTGACGCCGAGCTCGCGCTTCAATTTCGCATTGGAGACGCGGGCGCTGCTGGCATAGAAGCTGCGCGCCATCGCCGACATCTCGGCCGTCGCAAACGCTTCTTCGGCCGGCGGCGCGATGCCCATCAGCTGTGCGGCATAGGTGACCACGTCTTGCGGCGGTGCGGGCTCGTCGTCGCAGACGTTCCAGGTGCCGCCGCTGGCGTGGGTGATCGCGGCCATGATGGCGCTCGCGATGTCGTCGACATGGATGCGGTTGAATACCTGGCCGGGCTTGATGATGCGGCGGGCGGTGCCGCCACGCAGCGTCACCAGCGCGTTGCGGCCGGGACCGTAGATGCCGGCAAGGCGCAGGATCGCAACATCGCCTTGCGTCGTCTCGGTCCAGGCCTGCTCCGCCGCGACGCGGAGCCGGGCGCGATCGAGGGAAGACTGCGGCGGCGTGCTCTCGTCGACCCATCCCCCGGCATGATCGCCATAGACGCCGATGGTGGAGAGATAGACGACCTTGCGGCGGCCTGTTGCCAGCACATCGCCGAGCGCTGCGAGCGCGGGATCGCCGCTGCTGTCAGGTGGGATCGAGATCAGGAGAACATCGGCATCGCGGATGCGATTGACGGTCGCATCAGCCGGGCGGCTGCCGGCAAAGCCATGCAGCTCGACGCCGGCGAGATCGTCCCGCTTGGCGGGATCGCGCACGGTGCCGGCGATATGCGAGAAGCCGTCGCCGAACCTGCGGACGAAATGCCGGGCGCTATAGCCGAGGCCGAGGATAAAGAGCCGCATGCGTCTCCCGTGCAGTCGGAACTCGCCATCACGTCAAGAATCTGAAAACAACCCCATGCACAGTACATCACGCCGGCGTGAGGGTTGCCCTCAGTGCACCCGGTGGCTCGCCCTATCGTCCTCAGCCTGCTCGACAATCTGCGCGATCGGGCTCGACTGGTGATGCACCATGCGCCAGTCGTCGCCGACGCGGCGAAAATGGTTGGCGGCAGCCAGCGCGGTTCCGTCGACGATCTCGATGCAGAGCACGCGGGCGCTGTCGCCGTCGACGATCGCCTGCGGTTCGGCGCAGACGATCTGCGGCCTCTCAGGATTTTGCAGGATGTCGCGCCAGCTGCCGATGACAGTGGCATGGCCGACGATCGCGGGCCAGCCGGGATGAATGCAGGAGATGGCGTCGTCGTCCGCCCACATCCGCTTCATGCCGTCAAAATCGCCCGTCGAAAAAGCGGTGTAAAAAGCCGCGTTCGCGGCGATGACCTTGCTGTCCTTTGCCATCTCTCTCGGGTGGGGCAATGGAAGGCAAAAATCAAGCGCGACTTCAGTCCGACTTTGAACGCAGTGCAGCATCGCTGCCCAGTTTCTGGTCATGCCGAAACGAGCATCTCCACCGCGCGCCGCGCGCCTTCCGTGTAGAGGCGCCCCAGCGCTGCGGTCACCGCCTCGCGCAGCCGCGGCTCGGCGCCAAGCGGCCCGAACACTTTCGTGACGCGGAGCAATGCAGGCGCAAGCCGTTCCGCGACGGGACCGGCCTCGCGCGCCAGCGCCGCCAGCTCGGCCGCGAAGGGATCGCGCACGTCGATGGCGCGGCCCTGCTCGTCGGACGCGGTGACGTAGCGCATCCAGCCGGCCACCGCGAGCGCATGGGGGGCGATCGGCAGGTTCCTGGCGAGACGATCCTGCATCGTCCCGAGCAGGCGCTGCGGCAGCTTTTGCGAGCCGTCCATCGCGATCTGCCAGGTGCGATGATGCAACGCCGGATTGGCAAAACGCTGGAGCAGGGAGGCGCGATAGGCGGTAAGATCGGTGCCTGCAGGCATCGTCAACGTCACCGCGGCCTCTTCCATCACCCGTGCGGCGAGGCGCGCGAAATGTGGATCCTGCATGGTGTCGGCGATGGTCTCGTACCCGGCGAGGTAGCCGAGATAGGCGAGCGCTGAATGGCTGGCATTGAGCAGCCGCAGCTTCATCAGCTCGAACGGCTTGACGTCGCTGACAAGCTCGACACCTGCCGCGGCGAGATCGGGCCTTCCCGAGGCAAAGCGATCCTCGACCACCCATTGCGTGAAGGGCTCGGTCATCACAGGCCAGGCGTCACGCATTCCGAGCACTGCTGCGACCGCATCACGATCGGCCTGGGTCGTTTCAGGCACGATGCGGTCGACCATGGTGCAGGGGAAGGTGGCGTTAGCGGCGATCCACTTGCCGAGCTCCTTTGAGCGGAGCGCGGCGAATTGCGTCACGATCCGCTGCACGGTGTGGCCGTTGGCGGCGAGATTGTCGCAGCACAGCACGGTGAAGGGCGCAATGCCCAGCGCCCGCCGCCGTGCCAGCGCCGCCACGATGAAGCCCGGCGCCGAGCGCGGCGCGTCGATATCGTTGAGGTCGTGCACGACATCGGGGTGTCGCTCGTCAAGATCGCCTGACTGCGGCGTGTGGCAATAGCCCTTTTCGGTCACCGTCAGCGACACGATGCGAATGGCGGGATCGGCCATCCGCTCGACCAGCGCAGCCGGCTTCTCGCGCGCGACGACGCTGTCCAGCAATGCGCCGATGACACGATGCTCGGTGCCCTCGGCGGCGCGCACGGCGACCGTGTAGAGATGATCCTGCGGGGCGAGGGCATCGCGCGTATCGGGGCTGCGCAGGCTCGCGCCGACGATGCCCCAAGACCTGGCCGATGCGTTGCTAGCCGCGGCAAGGCAATCGTCGATGGCGACAGCCTGATGCGCGCGATGAAACGCGCCGAGACCAAGATGCACGATGCCTGGCGTGATCAGGGAACGGTCATAGGCCGGGCGGCGGATGGCCGCTGGTAACAGGTCGAGATTGGCGTGACCAAGCCGCATGGTCGTCTCCCCTGGGTTTGGCCGCTGCTTGACATGGCGGCCGTATCAGGTCAATTGGTAAGGCCAATTATCCAAAATCGACGAGGCCGCCGGGCAGCAAGCCTTCCCGGAAAGACCCGTTCGGGGAGGCCAGCGTGCCGCTGGAAGCTGTGGAGGCGAGACGGCTTTATCGCCAGGTCGCCGATCAATTGCGAAGCCTGATCGACAGCGGCGAGTACGCGGTCGGCAGCCGCTTGCCGACCGAGCGCGAGCTTGCCGAGCAGCTCAAGATCTCGCGGCCGACGGTGCGCGAAGCCCTGATCGCCCTCGAAGTGGAGGGACGCGTTCGCATTCGCGTCGGCTCCGGCATCTATGTGACCGAGGCCGCCGATGCCGCCCCGGCGCCATCAGCCGTCATTGAAGGGCCGTTCGAGCTGCTGCGCGCCCGCGAATTCCTCGAAGGCGCCATCGCCGAGCAGGCCGCGCGCGTGGCGACCAGGGACGACATCGCCCGCATCGACGCCACGCTGGTCGCGATGGCTGATGTCGAGCACTCCGGCGAAGCCTCGATGGTCCATGACCGCGCCTTCCATGTCGCGATCGCCGGATGCCTCGGCAATGCCGTGCTGGTGCGCGTGGTGGGCGAGCTGTTCGACCAGCGCCTCAATCCCTATTTCGCGCAACTTGCGCATTATTTCGAAAACCCCGGCACCTGGCTCGCGGCGCTGAGCGAGCACCGGGTGGTACGCGATGCCATTGCGGCCGGCCTTCCCAAGGCGGCGCGTGACGCCATGCGCCATCACCTCGCGCATTCGCAGGAGCGGTTTGCGCAGAGCTTTGGCGCCGAGACATCAGCAGGCGCGCCGGCGGCGCGGAAGCGGACGGCGCGATCCGGCAGCGACCCGGCGAAGCCAAAACGATCCTCAGGCGTGCCGGCCAAGAGCAGCAGTGCGCGGCGGCAATGAGATTGGACGGCTCGTCTCGTTTGGGCGGGTGAACGAAGCTGCAGACACAATGGGATTTTACCGATGACCTCGACCGCTCTCGCCGCAACGCTGTTCGGGCCCGAAGATTTGCGAATGATCGAGCATCCGCTGGACAAGCTCGGCGACGGCATGGTGCGCATCCGCTTCGGCGCCGGCGGCATCTGCGGCTCGGACATGCATTACTTCCGCCATGCCCGGACCGGCGATTTCGTGGTGAAGTCGCCGCTGGTGCTCGGTCACGAGATCTCGGGCGAGGTTGTGGAGATCGCAGGTATGCCTGCGAACCTGAAGGTCGGCGACCGTGTGGCCGTCAATCCATCGCGCTGGTGCGGCCATTGCGTCGCCTGCCGCGAGGGCCGGCAGAACCTCTGCGAAAATATCTACTTCATGGGTTCGGCCTCGAAGACGCCGCACATGCAGGGCGGCTTTGCCAACTATTTCGACGCCGTCCCGGCGCAATGCGTGAAGATCCCCGACCACGTCTCCTATCAGGCCGCAGCGCTCGCCGAGCCGCTCGCGGTCTGCCTGCATGCCGTCGCGCGTGCCGGCAACATCCAGGGCAAGCGCGGCATCATCTTTGGCGCCGGCCCGATCGGGCTTCTCACCATGCTGGCTGCGCGCCGCGCTGGCATGGCCGATATCACGGTGGCCGACATCGCGCCGGCGCCGCTGGCCTTCGCGACCAGGCTCGGTGCATCCCATGTCGAGAACGTCTCCGGCGGCGAAGAGGGCCTGAAGGCACAGGCGGCGTCGCGTCCGTATGACGTTGCCTTCGAAGTCTCGGGCACCGCCGCGGGCCTTGCCAGTGCCATCGGCATCGTCAGGCGCGGCGGCGTCGTGGTGCAGATCGGCAATCTGCCGGGCGGCCAAATTCCGACGCCGTCGAATGCGGTGATGGCCAAGGAGATCGACCTCCGCGGCTCGTTCCGCTTCGGGCTCGAATTCATGACCGCGGTGGAACTGATCGGTGCGGGCAGCGTCGACGTGCTGGCGCTGGTTACCGCCGAGCGACCGCTGTCGACCGCGCCCGAGGCGCTACGGTTGGCGCTCGACCGCTCGCAGAGCGTCAAGGTCGTGCTGACAGCGAACTGAATCTTGTTTTGACGCGTTTTCTTGACGCGAACCGGTACCCACTTCGCTCGAAAAGGCTTTAGGAGAATCTCGATGATGCGCGAGGGATGGCGCTGGTACGGGCCCAACGATCCCGTCTCGCTGGACGATGTCCGGCAAGCCGGCGCAAGCGATATCGTCTCCGCGTTGCATCAGGTGCCGATTGGCGAGGCCTGGACGCGCAAGGCGGTCGAGGAGCGCAAGAACTTCATCGAGAACGGCCAGCCCGGCCGCTCGCCATTGACCTGGTCGGTGGTGGAATCGATTCCGATTCCTGACGACGTCAAGCGGCTCGGGGCCAAGGCGACCAAATCCATCGACGCCTGGATCGCGAGCCTGGAGGCGGTGGCCGCCTCCGGCATCAAGATCATCTGTTACAATTTCATGCCCGTGGTCGACTGGTGCCGCACCGATCTCGAATGGGAGCTGCCGAACGGCGCCCGCGCCCTGCGCTTCGATCAGGACCGGTTTGCGGCGTTCGAGCTGCACATCCTGCAGCGTCCGGCGGCGCTGCAGGAATATTCGCCCGAGCAGCAGGCGCGCGCAAAAGCGCGGTTCGACAAGATGAGCCGGGCCGACATCGACTATCTCATCATGGCGATCGCCAGTGCCCTGCCGGGCTCGACCACCGAGCCGCTGACCATCCCGCAATTTCGCGACAAGCTGGATGCCTATCGCGACATCACGCCAAAGATGCTGCGGCAGCATCTCGTCGAATTCCTGGCGCGCGTCGCGCCGGTCGCCGAGCAGCTCGGCGTCGCGCTGACGCTGCACCCGGACGATCCGCCGCGGCCGCTGTTCGGCCTGCCCCGCATCGCATCGACCGCCGAGGACTATCAGGCGCTGTTCGATGCGGTTCCGTCCGAGGCCAACGGCATCTGCCTGTGCACGGGCTCGCTCGGCGTGCGTGCCGAGAATGATCTGCCTGCCATGGCCGAACGCTTCGGCCCGCGCATCGCCTTTGCCCATCTGCGCGCGACCAGGCGCGAGGCGGATGGACTGTCGTTCCATGAGTCCGATCATCTCGACGGCGACGTCGACATGATTGCGGTGCTGAAGGCGCTGCTGAAGGAGAACGCACGGCGTTCGCCGGACGAGCGCATCGTATTCCGCCCCGATCACGGCCATCGCATGCTGGACGATCTCGCCGCCACCAAGCGCACCAATCCCGGCTACACCGCAATCGGCCGCCTGCGGGGACTCGCCGAGCTGCGCGGCGCCATCCGGGCGATGGAGCATAGGTGAACTCTTCGCCTCTCCCCGCGACCGCTTTGCCCCCTATAGCGACAAGTTCGGGCGGCCGCGCCATATGTTGCGATGGGCCATTTCCGGACTCATGCACCGCAGCAACAAGGGTTTCAGTTCGATCACCTCGTCGGGACCCGCGCACCGAGCTTATTCGGGTAACCCAGCTTTGCGAAGACCCTCGGTATACAGCTTCCAGCGTGATTGCCCGCCTCGGGCGATCCACGCAGATATCGTAAAGGCGGGATCGACTTTAAGCACATGCGCCGCCCACTCACGCGCCTCTGCGTCGCGTCCGAGATGGGCGAAAGCGGCGGCGAGACAGCGGTAAGCCGACGAATAAGGGTGCTGACGAAGGGCCTTCTTTCCGGCGACGACTGCCTCGTCAAAGCGCCGAAGCTCAATCAAGGCCACACCCATCCCAGTAAACGGCCGGTATAGCAGCGGGTCTACCGGGCTCAAGCGGACAGCGCGTTCAAAGCTGCGGAGCGCTTCCTCCGGCTGAACTGCAATTGTATAGACCCAGCCTCGGCCATTCCATGCCTGATGTGAATTTGGGTTGAGCTTGACCGCCCGCTCTGCGATTTCGATCTCACGTTCACTATCGCCGACCATGAATGCCGAGGTTGCGGCAGCCATTGCTAACGTGTCTGGGTCATCATCGTCGACACTCAATGCATAGCGAGAAAGCCGGATTGCTTCCTCGCGCTCGAAATTAGGATCGTCAGCATAGCCGAACAAGACGTTGTTCATGTGACAGAGACCTGCCAGAGCAGCGACAACGCCGAACCGGGGATCTAGCTCCAAAGCCCGACGAGCCAGACTGATCGCCTCGGCCACTCCTTCACGAGTCATCGGGTAGTAATGTTGCGCGGCTCGAAGATAGAGATCGTACGCGGTGAGGTTCTTCGGTCGTCGCCGCGCCGCCTCCGCAATTTCTGTTTGAAGTAATTTCGGGTGAATGGCTGAGACGACCGCAACTGTGACTTCGTCCTGAAGACCGAAAATGTCAGTCAGGTCGCGCTCGAACCTGTCCACCCAAATGTGCGCGCCTGTCACCGCATCAACCAACTGCCCAGTGATGCGAACTTTGCCTGACGCCTTGCGCACCGACCCCTCTAGGACGTAGCGCACGCCAAGTCTTCGCCCGACTTCCTTAATATCGACGGCTCGGCCTTTGAAGGTGAAGCTAGAATTACGAGCGATCACGAACAACGATTTGAACCGCGAGAGCGCGGTGATGATCTCCTCAACCATCCCGTCGCAAAATATTCCTGCTCGGGATCGCCGCTCATGTTATCGAACGGCAACACCGCGATGGAGGGCTTGTCGGGGAGCGCAAGAGCGCTCTCGGGCGCATCGCCCGAATCCGGGCCGGCAACTTCTCGCGCCTCCCGCACTTGTCCGACGAAGCGGAATCCCTTGCGCGGTAACGTCTTGATCAGGCGCTGTTCCTCCCCGGAATCGCCGATTGCGCTTCGGGCGACATTTAGCCGGGTCGTAAGTGCCGCATCCGAAACGCTGCGCCCGTTCCAAATGGCATCGATGAGGTTTTCTTTAGTGACGACGCGCTCCCTATTGCGGATCAGGTATTCGAGCAGATCGAACACCTGTGGCGCCACGGAGACGACGTCTGCCCCGCGATGCAGCTCGCGCCGCTCAGTGTCGAATGCGTACTCCTCGAAGAGATAGCGCAAGACGCGAAACTCCTTGGACGAGAGCTCCCCGATAACCGGGCTTTGGCCGCGCTGGACATCGCAAGAATAAGCTGCCGGTGAGGAAAATGTAAGCGGTCGATCAAGCGTGCCCGCCGTTCTCGCGGCACCCTCGCACCGGTAAAGGAAAAACGGTCCCGTGAGACACCGCAATGAACACGACGCACGGCACAATGTGTCTGGACCAGACATCCCGATCGATCCGGCATGTCGCCAACTTCATCTGGAAGTATCGGGATGCGCTTCAGGAGCGCCGCGAAAGCCAAAAGTTGCGCGCCACTTTGCTCGAGCTAAGTGACATGGAGCTAATGGACATCGGCACCACGCGCGGCGAGATCGACTACATTGCCTCGCACCGGGATATTGACCCGCGAGGCATCGATCCGGCGATTGGCCACGACACCTACCGACCCTGGATGGCCAAATTGGGCGACCCATCGACTTCCGTTAGCGTTCATTCGCATAGACCGGCTGTGACCGCGGTCGTGTCCGGCCTACCCCCCAAACGCTATGGGCCATAACCAGACTTCATGCACCGCAGCAAGTGATGGGATACGACCGACGAACCCGAGTATTGCCGGTCAGCCCTGTTTTACGAACAGGTGCAGCTCCGTTACGTAAGGGAACGCGACAATATCGTGCCCGATCAGCGCGGGATCATTTTGGATGATGCGATCAACTGCGGTGCGAACGCGGTCTTGTTCCTCACTCGACAAGGCAGCGATGAAGCTGGTCGACAGGGCGCGGTGCAGGATTCCGCTGGGCGGCATAGCTTGACTGAATGGATAGCTTTTACTCTCCAGGTGGCGGAAGCGGGCATCGTCGAAGATCACGCGCCATTTGCCGGTAGACTGCCGCGGTGTATCGCCCGCATACCCATCCATGATCCTGGAAAACGCCGCGACCCAGGGTACGCGCTCGTCCCGCACATTCCAGATCAAAGCGAGAGCGCCGTTCGGCTTCAGAACTCTAAAAATCTCCCGTGTCGCCTTTTCATAGTCGAACCAATGAAAGGCGGTAGCGCAACAAACCAGACCCGCAACTCTATCAGGCGCCGGAATGCTCTCGGCACTACCGATAAGGACTTCAACTGCCGCCAGACGATCAACCGCAATACGCGCGGCCATCTCAGCGATCGGTTCCACCGCCAGAATGTGCTTTCCGCCCAGTGCCAACAGCTCAGTGAATTTCCCGGTGCCAGCGCCAAGCTCGATGATCGTGTCGGACTGCGGCAGGTCAGAGAGCAAGGCCACCGGATAATCGGGACGCCCGGAGACATACTCGTTCACTCTGCTCGAATAGCCGGCGGCATTTGACGTCGCCATGGCTGGACTTCCCCCTCAACCTGGCAGCAACTGCAACATATCGAAGTCGCAGGTAGAATTCACCTGTATTATCGACGTTTGCAACCCGTGAGGATCGCTATGGGTCAAAGGCTGGCCCGCGGCAGCCAGCATGCCAGTCATCTCTCGGAAGCCTCGTGGGACCGGATACGGTGGTCGGCGGCCCGCTCGATCCGCACACCCATCTCAGCAACGCGATGGTCGACAATGCCGACCTCCCGATCTGCTGGAAGGAATATCCGCACACGGACATCCTGGAGCCGGCGCGGGAGCTCGTCGAATTCTGCACGGCGCTGGCCGAGCAGCGCCTCGAGCTGCGGGGATCATCAGCCGGTTGCTCTCAATAGCAAGCCGCCATGGCGCCGAGCTTGGGATAGAGCTTGTCGATCGCGGCGATCTCGCTGTGCATCTGGGCGATGATCCAGTCGCGGATCTCGGCGGCGATCGGGCGCATCGGCCGGTTGCGCGGCGGCAGGAATTCGCAAATGCGGCGCGTGGTGGTGAGCCGGTCGGACGCCGGCACCAATGAGCCGGTCAAAAGCCAGTGCGAGGCAACCGTGAGCCAGCCGAGCGCGATGCCCTGGCCGAGCAGGGCGGCCTGCACCACGACGGCATAGTCGGTGAAGCTCAAGCCCTTGGCGGCGCCGCGCCGGCCGGTGAGCAGCGAGGCGTAATCCGCGGCCCAGTCGCCCGGCGTCTCGGCGAGGCGAATGATGGTGTTGCCCTCGGCGGGATCGGTCGCGTCGAGATAGGTCGGGCTGCACATCGGCAGCATCACTTCCTTCATCACCAGCGTGCCGCCGGACGATGGCTCCTCGCGATCACGAAAGCGCATGCCGAGATCGACATTCTCCACCGGCCCGCGCAGCGCGCCGGAGATGAGCTGGAAGCGCAGATCGACCTGCGGAAACTGCTTCTGCAGCTTGTCGATGCGCGGCATCAGCCAATGCGTGGTGAAGGCGGAGGAGACCGACAGCGTCACCGTCTCGGTGCCCTTGCGGCGCCGCTCGATCTCGGTGAGCCCGGTCTCGATGCTGCGAAAGCCCTCGAGCACGCGGCGATAGAGCAGCTCGCCTTCCTCGGTGAGCACCGCGCGGCCGGCTTTGCGGTCGAACAGCCGCACGCCGAGATGCTCCTCGAATTGCCCGAGCATGCGGCTCACCGCCGGCTGCGTCACGTTCAACTCGGCGGCGGCGGCCGTGAAGCTGCCATTGCGCGCCGCTGCGTCGAAGACGAACAGGGCGTTGCTGGAGGGCAGCATGCGGCGGAGCTCTGGCATAACCCCATGTTATGAGGCGCGTGAGAATTTGGCAATTGCCGGATTTTCGCAAGTCTGGTGTCATTGACATGACAGCCTAAAGACAGGGGCCTGCGAGCGAAGATTTGGTGCGGTGCACGCCGCGCCTCTGAATGCTGCAAATCCCTGTCTATAAAGCAGGCTTATGGCGTGCAGTCAGGCACGTCATGGCGGGATTGCGCGAGGTCGATCGTTGGACAAACGAGCGGAAAGCGTCGAGATCAGGTCCGCGAGCAAGGCGTATGGCGCCGTTCGCGCCCTCGACGATGTGTCCCTCAATGTCGGCGCCGGCGAGTTCGTCTCGCTGCTCGGTCCTTCCGGCTCCGGCAAGACCACGCTGCTCGGAATTTTGGGCGGCTTCATCCTGCCGACCTCTGGCACCATCCTGTTCGGCGGCCGCGACGTCACCTACATGCCGCCGCACACGCGCGACATCGGCGTGGTGTTCCAGAACTACGCGCTGTTCCCGCATATGAGCGTCGGCGAGAACGTCGCCTTTCCCTTGCGCGCACGCCGCCTGCCGAAGGCGAGCTGGCCTGGCAGGGTGCGCGCGGCGCTCAGCATGGTCGGCCTTGCCGGCTACGAGGCGCGCGGCATCGCGCAGCTCTCGGGCGGCCAGCGCCAGCGCGTGGCGCTGGCGCGCGCCATGATCTTCGAGCCGCGGCTGATCCTGATGGACGAGCCGCTCTCGGCGCTCGACAAGCAGTTGCGCGAGACCATGCAGATCGAGCTGCGCGCACTGCACAGGCGCATCGGCGCGACCATCATCTACGTCACCCATGACCAGCGCGAGGCGCTGACCATGAGCGACCGCGTCGCCGTGATGAAGGATGGCAGACTGATCCAGATCGACGCGCCGGCGCGCCTGCACGACCACCCGGCCGATGCCTTCGTCGCCAGCTTCATCGGCGAGGCGACGATGCTGCCGGTGCGGCGCGTCGATGCCTGCAGTGTCGCGCTCGGCAACGCGCTGCTGCGCAGCGCCCGCGCCATTCCTGACAGCGATGCGCTGATGCTCGCCGTGCACAGCGAGAAGCTCTTGATCGACGACGGCGCGCAGGATGCCGCCTGCAACCGGCTGACCGGCACGGTCACCGACATCGTCTATCAGGGCGAGAGCCTGCGCATCTTCCTGGCGCTCGAAGGCGGCGTCGCGCTCAGCCTACGCCAGCCTTCCTATCATCAAGCTTACCTGCGTATCCCGCCGCTCGGCGGCAGCCTCACCGTCACCCTCCACCCCGAGGACACCATCGTCGTGCCCCGGGTGGACTGAAGCCCTGTTGCAACCTGAGAGAAGAAGCACATGTCGACCCAAGCCGCGTTCAGCAATTTCAAGGTTCTCACCTTCGACGTCGTCGGCACCTTGATCGATTTCGAAACCGGCGTGCTCGAAGCGGTGCGCAGGATCGGAGGCAGGAAGGCGGCCGAGCTCAGCGACGAACAGATCTTCGAGCCCTACAAGCGCGGCCGCGACAAGCATTACGAGCGCTCCAGCGAGGTGATGTTCCACGTCTATCGCCATCTCGCCACCGAGCTCGGTTTGCCTGCCGACGACGCATCCTGCGACGTGTTCCAGCTCTCGGTGCTGCGCTGGGGCCCGTTCTCCGATTCCGTCGAGGCGCTGAAGCGGCTGCGGACAAAGTTTCGCCTGGTGGCGATGACAAATGCCGACCGCGTCGCGCTCTCCTGTTACGCCCATGCGCTCAACAATCCCTTCGACGACACCGTCTGCGCCGACGACACCGGCGTGGCAAAGCCGAATCCGGAGTTCTTTGCCTACAACAAGGGCCGGCAATCCGCCTTCGG
Organism: Bradyrhizobium manausense; assembly: GCF_001440035.1. Taxonomy (GTDB): domain Bacteria; phylum Pseudomonadota; class Alphaproteobacteria; order Rhizobiales; family Xanthobacteraceae; genus Bradyrhizobium; species Bradyrhizobium manausense. The sequence continues at coordinate 154,274 of NZ_LJYG01000026.1, forward strand.
CTACAAGCAGTCCGACATCCTGCACGTCGCGCAGAGCCAGTATCACGACATCGGGATCGCGCGAAAACTCGGCTACAAGGTGTGCTGGATCGAACGCCGCCAGGGCATCGCAGGTTTCGGCGGCACGCCGGCGGTGGAGACGCTGACCAAGCCGGACTTCCATTACCCGACCCTGAAGGCGCTGGCCGACGCGGCCATCGGCCCGGCTTAAGGGACGGGTGCCGGCATGACACGGGACTGGCGCGCACTGCCATCGGCCAACTCGCTGTGGGAAGCCACGGCGGAGCCGGCGCGCGCCTTTCCGGTGCTCTCCGGCGAGCGACAGGCGGATGTGGTGATCATTGGCGCAGGCTATACCGGCCTGTCCGCCGCGCACCACATCGCCAAGAGCGGGCTGGCGCCTGTCGTGCTCGAGGCCAACAGGCCGGGCTGGGGAGCGAGCGGGCGCAATGGCGGCGTGATCACCGCGAAGTTTCGTCTCTCGTTTCGCGAGATCGATGCCGCTTATGGCCGCGCCATGGCGAGGCGCATGTACGAGATCGCGCATGAATCGACCGACATGGTCGAGGAGCTTGTCTCCGAATTCGGCATCACCACTGCGAACCTGACCCGCACCGGCCAGGTCAAGGCGGCGCACAACGAAACGACGCTGAAGGCTGCCATCGACGAAGCCAACTGGATGACGCGCGAAATGGGCTCGGCCGAGGTCCGTATCCTCGACAAGCGCGGCGTGCGCGAGGAGACCGGCTCCGACATTTTCGTCGGCGGCGTGCTCAATCCCGGCTCGGGCGGCGTCCATCCGCTGAATTATCTGCGCGGCCTCGCCGACGGCGTCGCGCGTCGCGGCGTGCCCATCTTCCAGGAATCGCCGGTCGTAAAACTCCGGCGCGAGGGCGACGGTGTCGTCGCAGAGACGCCGGAAGGTGCGGTGCGCGCCGGGCAGGCGATCATCGCTACCAACAGCTATTCCGATCTCACCGGCGCCACCGCGCGCATGCAGCGCACGCTGATCCCGTTCCGCAGCGCCCTCATTGCGACGGAAAAACTGCCGCGCAATCTCGCGGGCAAACTGATGCCGACGGGGCGCACCTACACCGAGACCAAGCGCATGATGCGCTGGTTCCGCATGGTCGACAATCGCGTGATCTTCGGCGGCCGCGGCGCCTTCGGCAAGCAGGATTCGCAAACCGCGTTCGACGCGCTGCGCAAGGCGATGGTCGGCATCTTCCCCGATCTGGCCGATGTCCCGCTCGAATACAAATGGTCGGGCCTTGTCGCGATGACGCTGGACTCGGTGCCGCATATCGGCCGGATCGACGACCGCACCCTGGTCTCGCTCGGCTACAACGGCGCCGGCGTTGCCATGTCGAGCCTGATGGGCCGCTATCTCGCCGCCTTCGTGCGCGGCGAGAGGCCCGATGTCGGACTGCTCGACGTCAGCCGCATGAAACCCATTCCGTTCTATCCGCTGCGCGAGCCCGCCGTGCGCATGATCGCCGGCTGGTACCAGTTTCTCGATGCGATCGGTCGGTGAAATCACTTTGAAGGAGGCGAGGATGATGACGAAACGGAATTTTGGATTGGGCTGTGCGCTGGTGGGCGCAATGGGATTGACCACCTCGGCTGATGCCGCCGAGCAGATCACCTTCGTCTCGCAGGGCGGCGCCTATCAGCAGGCGCAGACGGTGGCGATCCTGGATCCCTCCGCCAAGAAGCTCGGCATCACCATCAACCAGGATTCGATCCCCGACGCCTGGCCGGCGATCAAGACCCAGGTCGGCAGCGGCAAGCCGATCTGGGACGTCGTCGACACCCCGACCGGCAACTGCCTGCGCGGCGGCGAGCAGGGGCTGATGGAGAAGCTCGACTTCTCGAAGATTCCAAACGGTGCGGCGATGCCGGAGGCCTATCGCAGTCCCTATTCGGTCTCCTACGAATTTTATTCCAGCGTGCTGTCCTACAGCCAGAAGACCTTCCCGAAGGACGCGCCGAACAGCTGGGCCGATTTCTGGGACGTGAAGAAATTCCCCGGACGCCGCGCGCTGCGCAACCATCCCTTCGCGACGTTGGAGGCGGCGCTGATGGCCGACGGCGTCGCGCCTGACAAGCTCTATCCGCTCGACGTCGACCGCGCCTTCAAGAAGCTCGAGGAAATCAAGCCGCATATCACGGTGTGGTGGACCTCGGGCGCGCAGTCGGCGCAGCTGCTCAATGACGGCGAAGTCGACATGGAGATGGCCTGGAACGGCCGCGTCAGCGCCGTCGCCAAGGAGGGCGCCAAGGTTGCCTTCACCTACAACCAGGGCATCCTGCAGAGCACCTCGCTATGCATCCTCAAGGGCGCACCGAATCTCGACACGGCCGTAAAGTTCCTCAATGAGGCCGTCGATCCCGTGCACCAGGCCAATCTGCCGCTCAACATCGATTACGGCCCAGGCAATCCCAAGGCGTTCGAGACAGGCGTGATCAACCCCGAGCGCGCAGCGCAATTGCCGAGCGAGCCGGCGAATGCGTCGAAACAGGCGCTGATGTCCTACGCCTGGTGGTCCTCGCCGGCGGGCGAAGCCGCCGAAAAGCGCTGGGCGTCGTTCATGCAGAAGTGAGTGAGGCCAGCCTTGGCGACTTCAGTGCCAGATCCCTCCCAAAGGCATCAGCGCCGCGAGCACGGCCTGATGCTGGCATTGGTGTCGCCGGCGCTGCTGGTGATCCTGGCTCTGATCGTGCTGCCGGTCGGCTGGCTGGCCTGGCAGTCGATCTACCATGACGGCTTTACAGTGGAGAACTATCGCCGCGTCTTCACCGAGGACATCTATTGGCGCAGCTTCGCGCTGACCTTCGAGATCAGCCTCGCGGTCACCGTGATCGCGCTGCTGCTCGGCTATCCCGTCGCCTACCTCGCCAATTCCGTGCCGAAGGGCTGGAGTATCCTGATCCTGTCGCTGGTGGTGCTGCCGTTCTGGACATCAGTGCTGGTGCGCGCCTATGCCTGGCTGGCGCTGCTCCAACGCACCGGCGTGATCAATCAATTCCTGCGCTATCTCGATGTGATCTCCGAGCCGCTGGCGCTGGTGCACAACACCTTTGGCACGGTGGTCGCGACCGTGCACATCCTGCTGCCGTTCATGGTGCTGCCGCTCTACGCCACCATGCAGAAGATCCCGGGTGACTTGATGCAGGCCGGCGCCAGCCTGGGCGCGAGCCCGTCGCTGACATTCTTTCGCGTGTTCCTGCCGCTGTCGCTGCCGGGCGTGCTCGCGGGCTGCACCATGGTGTTCGTGCTTTGCCTCGGCTTCTACATCACGCCGGAGCTGCTGGGTGGCGGCCGCACCGTGATGGTGTCGATGCTGGTGAGCCGCAATGTCGAGCTCTACAACCAGTTCGGTGCCGCGAGCGCGGTCGCGGTGGTGCTGCTCCTCAGTGTGCTCGCGATCTTCTTCGTCGTCAGCCGCTTCATTTCGCTTGATCGCGTGTTGGGGCAGAAATGACGCGCATCTCGCCCGCTCGAATTGCCCTCTACCTGATCAGCGCGCTGGTGCTGCTCTATCTGATCCTGCCCGTGCTGATCATCGCGCCGATCTCGTTTTCCAGTGCGCGCTTTTTGACCTTCCCGCCGCCCTCGTTCTCCACGCGCTGGTACCAGCAGTATTTTTCCAATCCGGCCTGGATGCAGGCGACGCGGGTGACGCTGACGGTGGCGCTGTTCACCGTGGTGATCGCAGCGCCGTGCGGTGTCGCCGCTGCCTATGCCATCAGCCAGTCGAAACTGCGCATCATGCGGCTGATCCACATGGCGCTGCTGCTGCCGCTGGTGGTGCCCATCATCATTACCGCGGTCGGCATCTTCTTCGTCTATGCCAAGGTCGGCCTGGTCGCGACCATGCCCGGCCTCGTGCTGGCCAACGTGATGCTGGGCTTGCCTTACGTCGTCATCTCGGTGCTCGCGGGCTTGCAAAGCTTCGATCCCGCGCAGGAGATGGTGGCGCGCAGCCTGGGTATGAACCGGTTGCGCAGCTTCTTTGCGGTGACGCTGCCGCAGATCAAGTCGAGCGTGATTGCGGGGAGCATCTTCGCATTCATCTCGGCCATGGACGAGACCATCGTCGCGCTGTTCATTTCCGGCGGCCAGTATCAGCCGCTGACCAAACGCATGTTCACAGCGCTCCGCGACGAGATCGACCCGACCATCGCCGCGATCTCGACGCTGATGACGGCGGCGTCGTTCCTGCTGGTGCTCGCGGCGAGTACGCGGCAGAAGAAGGCGGGGTGAGGGGAGGGAGTATGCTGTTGCTTCTTGCTCCGTCATTGCGAGCGTAGCGAAGCAATCCAGACTTGAGCCTCGCGGAAGGAGTCTGGATTGAGCTTCGCTGCGCTCGCAATGACGATGTTGAGATAGCTGTGTGCAAACGTCTTCTACGACTAGGCCGGCGAAAGCGTCACTTCGCCCCCAGCCACGCCAGGATCATCTCCACGATCTGGCTTCTGCTCCTCGCCAGCACCTTCGGCTCGCTCAGGTCGCGATCGAACAGCGCCCCAAACGTATGCCGGTTGGCGACGCGGAAGAAGCAGTAGGAGGAGATGGCCAGATGCAGATCGATGGCGTCGACGTCGTCGCGGAACGCGCCCTCGCTGCGGCCGCGCTTGAGGATGCTGTCGAGCGTCGCGATCACGCTGGCGTTGAGCTCACGCAGTTGGAGATTCTGCTTCAGATGCTTGCCGTGGTGGATGTTCTCGATTGAGACGAGGCGGATGAAGTTCGGATTGCGCTCGTCGTGGTCGAAGGTCGCCTCGATCAGCCGGCGCAGGCCTTCGCGCGCGTCGCAGCTTTCGATATCGAGCTGGTCTTCCAGCGCGCGGATGCTGCGATAGGCCTCTTCCAGCACCGCGAGGTAGAGCTGCTCCTTGCCGCCGAAATAATAATAGATCATCCGCTTGGACGTGCGGGTCCGCGCGGCGATCGCGTCGACGCGGGCGCCGGAATAGCCCTCCGAGGCGAATTCGGCCATCGCCACTTCGAGGATGTCGCGCTTGGTGCGTTCGGGGTCGTTGGTGCGCTTGGATGGGGGCGGCTTGCGCTTGAGCATCACAATTTCTCCCGCCGGTTCTATGGATCACCTTGAAGGTGAAGGCAAATTTCGCCCAATCCGACGATCCAGGATGCTTGCATAAACGTACTAGTTCGTACATTATGTGGCGAAACCAAGGTTGCGGCAACCAGAAGCAAAAGCCTGCGGAAAGCCGGATGGGCATGACGCGAGCCGCGGTCGCCATCGCATACGGGAGGACGATTGATGAGCCTGACCTCAACTGCATCGCTGCACGCGCCGTCCAGCGCGGAGACAACACAGAACAAGCTGCCGAAGCGCGCCGCGCTGGTCAGCTTCGTCGGCAGCATGCTCGAATACTACGACTTCTTCATTTACGGCACAGCGGCGGCGCTGATCTTTCCAAAAGTGTTCTTCGCCAATGTCGATCCCGGCACCGCGACGCTGCTCGCGCTGCTGTCGTTCGGCATCGGCTATATCGCGCGCCCCGTCGGCGCCGTTATCCTCGGCCATTTCGGCGACCGCATCGGCCGCAAGACGGTGCTGCTGTTCACGCTGGTGGTGATGGGCTTCTCGACGCTGGCGATCGGCCTGTTGCCTGATGCCAAGACCATCGGCAATGCCGCGCCCATCATCCTGACGCTGCTGCGCCTGTTGCAGGGCCTGTCGGCCGCCGGCGAGCAGAGCGGGGCGAACTCGCTGACGCTGGAGCATTCCGCCAACTCCAACCGCGCCTTCTTCACGAGCTGGACGTTGAGCGGCACCCAGGCCGGCGCGATCCTCGCAACGCTGGTGTTCATTCCCGTCGCCGGCATGCCGGAAGACCAATTGCTGAGCTGGGGCTGGCGCATTCCGTTCCTGCTCTCGGCGCTAGTGCTGCTGGTGGCTTATCTGGTGCGCCGGACCATGCCGGAAACGCCAGTGTTCGAGGACATCAAGGACAAGGCGCAGGTGGCGCGCTTCCCCGTCGTCGCGCTGCTGCGCGACTACTGGCCGGACGTGCTGCGCGTGATCGTCTGCGCGCTGATCGCGACCGTCAGCACGCTCACGGCGGTGTTCGCGCTCGGCTATGCCACCAGCAAGTTCGGCGTCGCGCGTCCGACCATGCTGTGGGCCGGCGTGCTCGGCAATGTCGTGGCGCTGTTCGCGCAGCCGCTCTGGGCCTTGCTCGCCGACAAGATCGGCCGCAAGCCGGTGTTCATCGGCGGCGTGCTCGGCTGCGCCGTGCTGCTGTTCCCTTACTTCATGCTGGTGACGACGGGCAGCACGACCGCGATCTTCGCCGCCGCGATCGGCCTCTACATCATCTACTCCGCGCCCAACGCGATCTGGCCGTCGTTCTACGCCGAGATGTTCGAAGCGCGGGTGCGCTATTCCGGCACGGCGATCGGCACCCAGCTTGGCTTCCTCGCCGCCGGCTTCACGCCGCTGGTAAGCGCAAGCCTCGTCGGCGAGGGTCCGAACGGCTGGATCCCGGTGGCGATCTTCGTCGCGGGCTGTTGCGTCGCCTCGGCCGCGGCCGCATCGACCGCGCGCGAAACCCACAAGGTCGACATCGCCGATCTCGGCAAGCGGCACGCGTGAGTGCAAGACGGGACAAGGATCGATGCTGACCTACGCCGTTCCGACCACGCTCGGTCCCGTCATCGGGGCCGAGCAGGGGCACGTCCGTGCCTTCAAGGGCGTGCCGTTCGCGATGGCGCGGCGCTTTGCCAAGGCGACGCGGCCTCTTGCGTGGACCGAGCCGTGCCGCTGCACGGATTACGGCCCTTATGCACCGCAGCCGGGGCATCTCGATCAGCCGGAAGAATCCTGTCTCAGCCTCAACATCTGGACGCCTGTCGGCGCTGATCGCCCGCTGCCGGTGCTGTTCTTCATCCATGGCGGCGCCTTCGTCACTGGTGGCGGCGCCGATTATGACGGCACCTTCCTCGCCGCGCACGGCCCGGCCGTCATCGTCACTATCAACTACCGGCTCGGCCCGCTCGGCTTCCTGCAACTGCATCGCCATGGCCTGAGCGAAGCCGACAATCTCGCGATCTCGGATGCACTCGCCGCGCTCGACTGGGTCCACGCCAACATCGCCAATTTCGGCGGCGATCCTGACAAGGTGACGCTGTCGGGCCAGTCGGCCGGCGCGTCGATGGTAATTGCACTCGCGACTTTGCCGCAGGCGAGGGGCAAGTTCACCCGTGCGCTGGCGCTGAGCGCGCCGGGGCGCAACATCATGAGTGCGGATCATGCCGACCACATCGCGCGTCGGGTGCTCGCGGAGCTCGAGATCGAGCAAGACCCAAGCGCGATCGCATCGGTGCCGCTGCCAAACCTGTTTGCAGCCGTCGAGCGTGTCGGCCGCAGCATCGCGGACGAAACGGAAGCAGGCACCGTGTTCGGGCCCGTGCTCGATGGCAGCGTGATCCCGCGTGAGCCGCGCGATGTGTTTGCCGATGGGACTCTGCGCGATGTCGAGCTCTGGCTCGGCTCCTGCCGCGACGAGATGGTGATGTTCCTGAAGAGCACCCCGCCCG